>CAVRBD010000024.1:0-155443 GCA_963718975.1 uncultured Bacteroidota bacterium
TATGTATATGCCCTCTACTGGTTCCGTTTACGTATTGCTAACAACGAAATGCCATGTTATTTTATAACTTAAACAAACCTTCTGAAAGAGTAGATTTTAGGACGGCGACGATCCGGGGACTCGGATCAGAAAAAGGATTGTTTTTTCCCGAACGCATTCCCGTATTTCCGTCATCGTGGATCAGGAACCTGGAGAATATCTCTAATGAGGAAATCGCATGGTCTGTTATGAAAGAATATGTCGGCGATTCGATCCCCGAAGCCGTGCTGCGGCAGATTACTTCAGAAACCATCGGCTTTGATATCCCGCTTGTGCCTGTTTCTCAGGATATATACGCGCTCGAATTGTTTCATGGGCCTACACTGGCCTTTAAAGACGTAGGTGCCCGTTTTATGAGTCGTTGTCTGGGATATTTTATGAAAGAGGAGTCTCGTCCGGTTACCGTGCTGGTGGCCACGTCTGGAGATACGGGAGGCGCCGTGGCCAGCGGGTTTCTGGACGTAGCGGGCGTGGAGGTGGTAATCCTGTACCCCTCCGGCAAAGTCAGTGAGGTACAAGATGGTTGGCAGTGATGAAAGGATTGGAAAAAGCTTTTTATTCCCAGGAATTGGCTACGGCGGCAGTTGCTTCCCCAAAGATGTTCAGGCGCTGGTAAAATCATCAAAAGATAAGAACTATGAATTTCAGATTTTAATGCAGTAATGAGCGTGAACGAAAAACAAAAGCTGCACCTCATCCCAAAAATAAAAAGATATTTTAATGATAATCTGAACGGCAAAAAGTTTGCTATGTGGGGGCTTGCATTCAAACCAAATACTGATGACATACGCGAAGCGCCATCATTATATATTATTGATGCGCTGTTGAAAGAAGGAGCCAATTAAGTGTATTGGATCCTGAAGCAATGAATAATGTGAAAGCAATTGTGGGCGATAAAATTGAGTATTCCGAAAATCAATATGATGCTTTGAAAGGAGCCGATGCGCTGATCATTGCAACCGAATGGAATGAATTCCGCACGCCTAATTTTTTGAAAATAGTTACCAACCTGAAATCAAAAGTTATTTTTGATGGCCGCAATTTATTTGATATCTCTGCCATTAAAGAACTTGGGTTTTATTATGAAAGCGTTGGCAGAACAATAGCAATACCAACTAACGGAGTTTACAACAAATAATATTCATGAGCAAAGATCGCGTTCTTATAACAGGTGCTGCCGGTTTTCTAGGTTCTCATTTGTGCGACAGGTTTATTGAAGAAGGTTATCACGTTATCGGCATGGACAACCTCATCACCGGTGATTTAAAAAATATCGAGCATTTATTCAAGCTTGAAAATTTTGAATTCTATCATCATGATATCAGCAAATTCATCCATGTTCCCGGCCCTATAAAATACATCCTTCAATTTGCTTCGCCTGCAAGCCCGATAGATTATCTAAAGATCCCAATTCAGACTTTGAAAGTCGGATCGCTTGGAACGCACAACTGCCTTGGGTTAGCGAAAAGCAAAAAAGCAAGAATTTTAGTTGCATCTACTTCTGAAATTTATGGCGACCCTTTAGTTCACCCGCAAAACGAAGAATACTGGGGCAATGTAAATCCTGTTGGCCCACGCGGAGTTTATGATGAAGCCAAGCGTTTTCAGGAAGCGATCACAATGGCATACCACAATTTTCATGGCCTCGAAACAAGGATCATCAGGATATTTAATACATACGGCCCTCGCATGAGGTTGAATGATGGCAGAGCACTTCCTGCATTTATTGGTCAGGCTTTGCGCGGAGAAGACTTAACAGTTTTTGGCGATGGAAGCCAAACACGTTCTTTTTGTTATGTTGATGACTTAGTGGAAGGGATTCATCGCTTGTTGATGAGCGATTATCATTTGCCTGTGAATATTGGCAACCCGGATGAAATATCTTTAAAAGATTTTGCAGAAGAGATCATCGCATTGACCGGAACTTCTCAGAAAATTATTTATAAGCCATTGCCTGTTGATGACCCAAAACAAAGACAGCCAGACATCACAAAGGCAAAAGAGATTTTAGGATGGCAACCAAAAGTGAAAAGAAAAGAAGGATTGAAAATCACTTACGAATATTTCAAATCTTTGCCTTCCAACGAATGGCACAAGCTTCCAAAAGAATTTGTAAGCATGAAGTGAGATTTGTTTGCAGAAATGACTAATAACCATACTTACCAACAAAATGTACGATAGACTTATAAGTAAACAAACAAAGCTGGCTGTTATCGGCCTTGGCTATGTGGGCTTGCCTATTGCATTGGAATTCGCAAAAAAAATTTCAGTTATTGGTTTTGATATAAACAAGAAGAGGATTGATATGATGCGCGAAGGCATTGATCCAAGCAAAGAAGTAAACAAAACTGAATTTGAGAATCGAGACATTATTTTTACTGACGACCTTGATATTTTAAAACAAGCAAGTTTTTTTGTTGTTGCTGTACCAACTCCGGTTGATAAATATAACGTACCGGATCTTAAGCCATTGGTCGGCGCTTCTGAAACTGTTGGCAAGGTTTTGGAAAAAGGAGATTATGTTGTTTATGAATCGACCACCTACCCCGGCTGTACTGAAGAAGATTGCCTTCCGGTTCTTGAAAAATATTCGGGCCTTCAGGGAATAAAAGATTTTAAAATCGGATATTCTCCGGAAAGGATTAATCCGGGCGATAAAAAAAATACTTTAAAAACGGTTGTAAAAGTTGTTTCAGGCTGCGACAAAGAATCACTGTGGAATATTGCACGTGTGTATGAACTGGTTGTTGATGCAGGAGTTCATGAAGCATCATCAATAAAAGTAGCAGAGGCAACTAAAATTGTTGAGAACACACAAAGAGATTTGAACATAGCGCTGATGAATGAGCTGTCTATGATTTTTGATCATGTCGGCATTAACACTTATGAAGTGATTGAAGCTGCCGCGACGAAATGGAATTTTTTGAAATTTCAACCAGGCCTTGTTGGCGGCCATTGTATTGGGGTTGATCCTTATTACCTCACTCACAAAGCGGCTGCTTTAGGCTACGAATCGAAAGTGATATCATCATCAAGATTTATTAATGATGATATGGCAAAATATGTTGCAAGAAAGATTATCAAGCATGTGTTAAAGAACTCCAACAACCCAAAAGTTTTAATTAAAGGAGTTACATTTAAGGAAAATGTTAGCGATATTCGAAACTCAAAGATTGTAGATACAGTTAAGGAATTGCTGGCATTCAATATAAAAGTTGACGTTGAAGATCCTTATGCAGCCGCAGATGAAGTGCATGAAGAATACGGTTTGCACTTGACCGCAAATCCGGAAAGCGATTATGATGCCGTTGTGATAACGGTGCCTCATCTTCCTTATCAACAATTGGATGATGCATACTTTTCTTCAATCACAAAAGAACATGCGCTCGTTGCAGATCTGAAAGGCATTTACAGAAATAAAATTAATAGCAGAAAATACTGGAGCTTATAATGGCGAATTATAAAAAAACAATAATGATCACTGGTGGTGCTGGCTTTATCGGCTCGCACGTAGTAAGGCTATTTATAAAAAAATATCCCGAATATTTTATTGTTGACCTTGATGCGCTCACTTACGCAGGCAATCTTGAAAACCTTCATGATGTTGAGCATGAAACAAATTACAAATTTGAAAAGGGCGACATTACCAACGAAGCCCGCATGCATGAATTGTTTGAGCAATATCAGTTTGATGCTGTTATCCACCTCGCTGCCGAAAGCCATGTTGATCGTTCTATTATCGATCCTCTTGCGTTCGTGAAAACAAATGTGCTTGGCACAGCTTCATTATTGAATGTGTGTGTGAAACACTGGAAAGATAATATTGAAGGAAAGATTTTTTATCATGTTTCAACAGATGAAGTGTATGGATCGTTGGGCAAAGAAGGTTTTTTCACTGAAGAAACACCTTATGACCCGCGCTCGCCGTATTCGGCTTCCAAAGCATCTTCCGATCATTTTGTGATGGCATATTATCACACGTACGATTTGCCTGTGATCATGTCTAACTGCTCAAATAATTATGGGTCACATCATTTTCCTGAAAAGCTTATTCCTTTAATGATTAATAATATCAAGAACAATAAACCATTGCCGGTTTATGGCAAAGGAGAAAATGTTCGCGATTGGCTTTGGGTTAATGATCATGCCAGGGCAATCGATACTATTTTTCACAAAGGAAAAATTGGTGAAAAATATAACATCGGCGGATTCAATGAATGGAAAAATATCGACATTGTACATTTGCTGTGCGATATTATGGACAGAAAGCTGGGAAGAGCAAAAGGCGAATCGGCAAAACTGATAACTTATGTGAAAGACAGGCCAGGCCATGATTTGAGATATGCAATTGATGCAACAAAATTGAATAAGGAATTGGGCTGGATGCCTTCACTTCAATTTGAAGAAGGCCTTGAAAAAACGGTTGATTGGTATCTTCAAAATGAAGATTGGGTGAAGCATGTAACATCAGGCGATTACCAGAAATACTACGACGAACAATATGTAAAGAGATAAATTTATTTCATTCACAGTAAAAATAATTTTTCTGAATGCCTTTTATTTCCACTGATTTTAAAGGATTGTTTGTTTTTGAGCCCACTGTTTTTAAAGATGACCGAGGCTATTTTTTTGAATCGTACAGCGAAAGAGCATTTCAAAAAAATGGTATTGATTTAAAATTTGTTCAGGATAATCAGTCTCACTCAGACTACGGCGTGTTGCGTGGTTTGCATTATCAGCTTAATCCTTATGGGCAAACAAAATTAGTAAGGGTGCTGAATGGAAATATTTTAGATGTGGCTGTTGACATTCGCAAAGGATCGCCTACCTATGGAAAATATTACAGCATCGAATTGTCGAGCGAAAATAAAAAGCAGTTATTAGTGCCAAAAGGTTTTGCGCACGGTTTTGTGGTGCTCAGCGAAACTGCCGATGTGTTTTACAAATGCGATGAATTTTATAATAAAGAAAGTGAAGCCGGGATTATTTTCAATTCTTCCTTTTTGAATATTGATTGGAAAGTTCCATCAGAAAAAATAAATGTGTCTCCAAAAGATTTTGAATTGCCTTCTTTTGAAAACTGCATTAACAATTTTGTGTTTGAAGAATAAAAGCGCTCATGGCAACATCAACTATTTTGATAACAGGCGCAAATGGCCAGCTTGGTAAAGAGTTGCAGGCCGCATCTGTAAACTATCCTCAATTTAATTTTATTTTTTTTTCAAGAAGTGATTTGCCAATAAATGATAATCAAAAAATTCTTGGCGCATTCGAAAACATAAAACCTGATTATTGCATCAATTGCGCAGCATATACCGCTGTCGATAAAGCAGAGTCAGAAAGGCAAGAGGCTTTTTTGATAAATGCAGAAGCCGTTCGCTTGCTTGCCGCTGCATGTAAATCTTTCAATACAAAATTCATCCACATTTCAACTGATTATGTTTTTGATGGAAATTCTTCTGTTCCCATAAAAGAAGATGCGCCAACAAATCCCGTTAGTGTGTACGGCTCGTCAAAATTAAAAGGCGAACAATTTTCTTTCAATGAGCAAAATGAAACAATTATCATACGCACCTCGTGGGTTTATTCTGAATTCGGGAACAATTTTGTGAAGACGATGATCAGGCTGATGAAAGAAAAAGAATCTATCAATGTAGTGAATGATCAAATTGGATCACCAACCTATGCAGCTGATCTTGCAGAAGCCATTCTTCAAATTATTGAAAGCAAGAAATTCATTCCCGGGATTTATAACTATAGCAATGAAGGAAAAATAAGCTGGTATGATTTTGCCATAGCTATCAAGCAGATTTTAAACAGTAGTTGCAATGTAAGCCCTATCCCAACCTCGCAATATCCAACGCCTGCAAAACGGCCTCATTATTCTTTGTTGGACAAAACAAAAATTGCCACGATTTATTCAGCTACAATAAAAAATTGGAATGAAAGCCTTTCTGTCTGCATGGATAAAATAAAAAAGCAGGAAAATTAATTCCTGCTTCAACTTCTTTCAAGTTTTAACCCTAACAAAAAGTAAAATTAATTCGCTACAGTCTTGGTTTTTTCTGAAGTATTCCCAAGTTCAATTACCCTTGCTTCATCTTTGCCATAAAGCAATTCGGCATGTAGCTCAAGAATGTCATTTTCAAGTTTGTAAATTCTAATTTGCTGTTTGCCTGTTTTGCGAAGGCCAAACCAATAACCTAGGCCAAAAAATGCAAAAATCGCCGCAATTACTTCAAGCGCATTCAGCTGCAACGCTTGAAGGATACTCATGATGGTTTCCATGGATGATTTTTTTTATAAGGAATTGGATTATTGAATACGATATAAAGCTACCTAATGAAATCAGCTCAAGCAACGTATATATACCATATTCGGAACTGGTAAAATTCCTAATAAGGTTTTTGTAATAAATATTAAACGAAGTATATACTGAATTTATTTTGCGGCACGGGATCAAAAGGGTAAATCAAGTGATATTACGCAGAGAGATGGGAAAGGAAAACGGCGCAGCAGGTATGCATAAACGTTACCTTATTACCGCGCCATTTTATTAAAGTGTTTTTTCATAAAAATGTAGTTGTTATAAGCTTATTTTTTTGCTGCTGAGAATGCTCACCAACAATGTTGCAGTCAGATAGCTTGCAACTGTCAGCAATGCAGAAGCATAAAAATGTGAATTCGAAAAAAGCTTATAGCTAACAATTCCTGTGCTGGTCATCGAAACAAGCGATGATACTGTAAAAAGCGCTTTCATTTTTTTTAATTTTAAGATTTAGAAATTGATTTCAAAAAACGGTTGTATATAAAAGACTGTGAATTGTTATGCAAGTTTAATAAGCAGGATCTTAAAACTGTTTTTTCAATGAAATGCAGTATTAATTAGGCGTACAGAAATGTTGAAAGGTTGATCAGCAGGAAAATATTTTTTTGGTAACCAGCCGGGGAATTCTGTTCGGCATCGTTGTGTCACTCACTTTTACGGCAATAATTCTATTCAGCTTCGGGCTGCGGTTTCAGTTTTCTTCACTGGTTTCGTGCCGGTTTAATTTATTTTTTAGCCTCATTATTTCATGATGCATTTCTTCCATGCGGTTTAGTAAATGTGTAATGGCTTCAATGCCTTCCAGGTTAATATCAAGATCCCGTAGCCGTGTCAGTTGCTCTAGTTTTGAAAGGTCACGGTCATATATAAACGTAGATTGCTCAATGGTTGTTGTTTCTATCAGCCCGTATTCGTGAAGCGATTGTACAAAAGAAATTTCAAGATGATGGCTTGTGCAAAATTCTCTGACTGCTATTAATCCTTCTGGTTGCATAGAAATAGTTTTAAGATTTTAGCTTTGATAATTCGGTGAACAATTCTTTTTCTTTTGTAGTTAAGTTTGTCGGCAACTTAACATTATAGCTCACAAATAAATCGCCAAACTGTCCTTCACTTTTATAAACAGGAAAACCTTTTCCTTTCAACCTGATCTTAGCTCCATTCTGCGTTTCAGGATTCACTTTGAGTTTCACTTTTCCGCTCAATGTTTCAATTGTTATTTCGCCGCCTAATAATGCAGTGTACAAATCAATATCAATATCTGTGTACAGGTCATTTCCATCGCGTTTGAATTTGCTGTTATTGATGATGAAAAATGTAATATACAGATCGCCATTTGGGCCTCCGTTTGCTCCCGGAGCGCCATAACCTTTTAACTTTATTTTCTGGCCATTTTCAATTCCTGCGGGAATTGTTATGCGAACATTTTTCCCGTTAACAGTAATAGTCTGCTGATGTGTTGTGTATGCATCCGTTAAATTCAATTGCAGTTCTGCATTATAATCCTGGCCACGGAATTTTGTTTGTTGAGCGCTTCTCCTTCCGCTTCCACCAAATAACGATTCAAAAAAATCTGAGAATCCGCCTTCATCAAAGTCGCCTGAAAAGCTTTGTCCGCCTGCGCCGCTATAATTTTGTTGCGACGAGTGTTTTGCCTGTTCAAACTGTTCGGCATGTTTCCAGTCTTTGCCGTACTCGTCGTATTTCTTTCTTTTCTCCGCATCGCTTAGCACTTCGTTTGCCTCATTGATCTGCTGGAATAATTTATGCGATTCTTTATTGTTTGGGTTCAAATCAGGGTGATGTTTTCTTGCAAGCTTGCGATATGCTTTTTTGATATCATCCTGCGATGCATTTTTATCGATGCCTAAAATTTTATAATAATCTACAAAATCCATTGAATGTTATTTTGAGATGCAAATTTAACTGAAGAATTTGAACCGCGGAGAGATGCATTGAAGTGTGCCAAGGCTCCAGCAAACTCTTGGGATTTAAAAACATTTTAACTTTGGAAAAGTTTAAATTTAGATGTGGCACACTGTGCAGGAACCTGCCAATTATAAACCTAAAGCTCAATAGAATTCCAAATGTACAAGAGTGCGACGCAACGATGCTTAATGGAATTCATGTCGCTCGTTACATAAAATAAAAAACCCCGAAATTATCCGGGGCTTTTTGTTTATTAAAAGGTTCTGGTATTAATAACGATAATGTTCTGGCTTGAATGGGCCTGCTTTAGGAATTCCCAAATAAGAGGATTGCTCAGTTGTCAGCTCATCTAACTCAACACCAATTTTTGCAAGGTGCAAACGTGCAACTTTTTCATCCAGATGTTTTGGAAGAACGTACACTTTATTTTCGTACTTGCTGTGGTTGGCCCACAATTCAATCTGAGCAAGTGTTTGATTGCTGAATGAATTGCTCATCACAAAACTTGGATGACCAGTTGCGCAACCAAGATTTACCAAACGTCCTTCCGCAAGAACAATCACATCTTTTCCTTCGATTGTATAAAGATCAACCTGTGGCTTGATGGTATTTTTTGTGTGGCCATAATTTTTATTCAACCATGCCATATCAATTTCAATATCAAAGTGGCCGATGTTACAAACAATTGCTTTATCTTTCATCAAGCGAAAATGCTTTTCAGTGATGAGATCGCGGCAGCCGGAAGCAGTAACGATGATGTCAGCTTCTTTCACAGCATCAACCATTTTCTTCACTTCAAATCCGTCCATGGCGGCTTGCAATGCGCAGATCGGATCTATTTCTGTAACGATGACGCGGCAACCAGCGCCTTTTAATGAAGCAGCAGAACCTTTTCCAACATCGCCATAACTTCCTACAACAGCAACTTTTCCAGCCATCATCACATCAGTTGCGCGACGGATAGAATCTACCAAACTTTCTTTGCAACCATATTTATTATCAAATTTAGATTTGGTAACAGAGTCGTTTACGTTGATCGCAGGAATTGGCAATGTGCCTTTTTCCATTCTTTCGTACAAGCGATGAACACCTGTTGTTGTTTCTTCAGACAAGCCTTTGATGTTCGCGATGAATTCAGGATATACGTCGAAAACCATATTGGTCAAATCGCCGCCATCATCCAATATCATATTCAACGGACGGTCAGTGCTGCCGAAAAATAATGTTTGCTCGATGCACCAATCAGCTTCTGCTTGTGTTTGGCCTTTCCATGCAAACACGCCAACACCAGCAGCAGCAATGGCTGCAGCAGCCTGATCTTGTGTGGAGAAAATGTTGCAAGAGCTCCAGCGAACTTCAGCGCCCAGTTCAATCAATGTTTCGATCAATACTGCAGTTTGGATTGTCATATGAAGGCAACCTGCGATGCGTGCGCCTTTCAATGGTTTTTGTTTTCCGTATTCAGCGCGGATAGCCATCAGCCCAGGCATTTCAGCTTCGGCCAATTTAATTTCTTTGCGGCCCCATTCTGCAAGGCTCATATCTTTTACCTTGTAAGGAAGGCTCAGGTCGATCTGTGTTTTTAAGTTTGTTGACATGAATTTATTTTTTGAATAATGAATGATTTTAAACCGGACACAAAGCTAAGATGGAAGAACAAAATATCATAATTTATCATAAAATTTAGAACAAAATTTATATTTTTAGTATTATTACAGAACAAATAATCAATTTGATATGGAAAAAGACGCTCAAAAAGAAAATCGCGCTATTATTGAAATTGACAATAAGGACCGTGCTATTTTGCAGCTGCTTCAGGAAAATGCAAAAATAACCGTCAGAGAAATTGCTCATTTGGTCCACCTTAGCCCTACGCCTGTGCATGAGCGGGTGAAGCGGATGGAAGACAATGGCGTGATCAGACAATATGCTGCGCTGGTTGATTATTCGAAAGTAAAAAAAGGGTTGATGGTGATTTGTTATGTGTCGTTGAAAGAGCATAACAAAAGGTCGGGAGCAAAATTTATTAAGCTGATCAATGAATTGAAAGAAGTGATAGAGTGCTATAATATTTCAGGCGAGTTTGATTTTATGTTGAAAGTGGTTGTTGAAAACATGGATTCTTATTATGATTTTCATGTAAACAAATTGAGCCAGTTAGAAAATATCGGCCAATTGCAAAGTACTTTTGTTATGGGGATTATTAAACAGACGCATCAGTTAGTATGATGCTAATTTGCGCGAATTGATTCGAATTAGCGCCAACCCAATTCGTGTAATTCGAAAAAATTCGTTTAATAAAATTTAACTTTAACATCGCACATCTAAAATCTAACATCAATGTACACTTACGATACAGTATCGGAAGCCGTGAATGGCTTGAAGCAAAGAGGCTACACAATTGATTTTAATCTGGAGAACGACAGCATTCATTGTTACACAACTCCCGTTTCATTAAAGCCATCCGAATTTGAGATTACAGAAGTGTACCGTTTTGAAGGTGACAGTAATCCCGATGACGAAGCAATTGTTTATGCCATTGAGTCAAAGCATGGACATAAAGGAACTTTGGTGAATGGATTTGGAATTTCTTCAGATCATGTGAGTGATGAAATGATTAAGAAGCTAAGTGTTCATCCTGAATAAAAAATTTTACACGAATTAGAAAAAAACAATTCGTTAATTAGCTCTAATTCGTGTTATAATTCCTAATAATTCTCTTTCAAAATTTTTGCAACAACTTTATCTATAGGAAGTGTAACAGTTTCTTCAGAAAAAATATTCCAGTCAATAAAACGGAAAGTTTCTGTTTCTTTTTTCTCTTCGTAAATTTTTAATTCACGTTCATCAAAATCAAAAGGCTTGGTGCGAAGAGGCGCTTTGATCGGCTCTAATGCTTCAGCAAAATAATAGATTGAGATAATCTGATGTTCGGGATTAAATGCGCTCATCTGAAAAAAATCCGTGGTGTAAATATGATCTGTAATTTTCACTTCCAGATCCATTTCCTCTTTGAACTCGCGTTTCAGGCAGTCACGCGTTCCTTCGCCAAATTCAAGTCCGCCGCCGGGAAATTTTGTGTAATAGCCACCGCGGATAAGCTCATCACTTACCAAAACTTTTTTGTTCTCACCTAATAAGATTCCATAAACTCTAATGCTAAACATAAAATAATATTTACGATTTGAGTTTTTGTAGTTATGAGCACTCACAGCTTGTAGCTACAAACTCACGGTTTTATTTCCGTATCTCCTTCAAAGACTTTTTCAGCAGGGCCGCAAAGCCAGATATTTTTGAAAGTGTTTTCATCAATTCGGTCATACCTAACCGTTAGTCTTCCACCTTTTGTTATCACAGTTACTTCATTATAGCCGGTATCGTTGTGGTGGCAGATCAATGCGCTTGCAGTTACTCCGGTGCCACATGATAATGTTTCATCTTCCACGCCGCGCTCATAAGTGCGCACGATAATTTCATCTGGCCCTTTTTCTTCCACAAAATTCACATTAATGCCTTCCTTTGCAAAATCGCTGCTGTAGCGGATTTCCATGCCTTTGTGATAAACATCATAATCCATTACATCGCCCACATTTTTTACATAATGCGGTGAGCCGGTATTCAAAATATAGTCATTGTTATATTCGGTAACACCTGTTACATCTTTCATTTTCAGGTTTACAATTTCCCCTTCAATTTCGCCTTCATGCTCCCCATCAACAGCAATAAAATGATAACTGCCTTTATGAATGCCGAGATCGTAAGCAAATTTGATCATGCATCTTCCGCCATTTCCGCACATGGAACTTTCACGGCCGTCGGAATTATAATATTTCATTTCAAAATCAAAACCTGTTTTTGGATTAAGCAACATCAATCCATCTGCGCCAATTCCAAATCTGCGGTCACATAGAAATTTTACTTTCTGAATTGGCAAATCGGTGATGCTCCAATTGCGGTTGTCTATAATGATAAAATCATTGCCTGTGCCCTGATATTTGTAAAAGTGAATTTTCATGCCAGTCTTATTCTTTGAGTATAATATTTAAGCGAAGATATAAAATAACAGAAGAGCATTTTTGAGTTAGGTACTAAAAATGGATGAATTCATCCTTTCATAAATTAATCTATGTATTAATGGTTGGTTGCATTAATTTTAATGCACTAAAATTATCTGCACATGATAAGGTTCGCTTTTCCAGCCTTTTTACTATTTGTTTCTTTGATAGCGTCCGCGCAAAAAAAACCTTTGGATCATTCAGTTTATGATTCGTGGCAAAGCGTTGGTGAGCGAATGATCAGCAACAATGGGAAATACGTGGTGTACACAATTAATCCGCAAGAAGGTGATGGAACATTGGTTATCCAAACTTCAGATGGAAAATATAAAAAAGAAATCGCTCGTGGATATAATGCAACCATCACTGAAGACAATCTTTTTGTTGTGTTCAAAATAAAACCTCTTTTTAAAGACACGAGAGACGCTAAAATCAAAAAGAAAAAACCCGATGAAATGCCGAAGGATTCTTTGGCAATTGTTGAGCTTGGGAAAGACAGTATTATTAAAATTGCCGGAGTGAAAAGTTATAAGACTCCTGAAAAAGCAGCTGGCTGGGTTGCTTATCTTTCTGAAAAAGGATTTCCTGTTCCCGCAAAAGATAAATCACAACCCGATTCATTAACGCGATTGAATAATCTTTCGAAAATTGCTGACAGTTTAGTTCGTGTCGCAGACAGCCTGCGAAACAAAGCAGCAGAAGCAAAAATAAAAGGCATGAACATTTTGCAGCCGGCAAAAAAAGAAATAAAAAAAGCTGCTGATGAAAACATTGAAGAAGGAACTGAATTGATTTTGCGCAACATGCAAACAGGCGAAGAAAGGAAATACAAATTGGTGAGCGATTACTTGTTCAGCAAAAATGGGAAAAGATTAGTGATTGAAACAACCAAAAAGAATAATGATTCGCTCAGCAGAAATTTTGTTTTGTTGTTAAGCCTTCCTGAAATAAAGATTGATACGGTAATGAAAAATTTCAACGACGCAAATAATTATGCGTTTGATGAAGAGGCAACCAGCTTGCATTTGTGGCTGAAAGAGACAGCGTTCAAAAATCACTTCACAAATTTTATAAGCTCTGGTATTATAAAAATGGATTTGACAGCGCTCAATTGCATGGCGATATAAATACTGCCGGTGTTGCAAAAGGATTGACGATTAGTGAAAATTATAATCTTCATTTCAGCAAAGATGGCAACAGATTATTTTTAGGATTAGCGAACATTAAACTTGCAAAGGATACAACTGTTCCTGATTTTGAAAAAGCAGGTGTTGATGTTTGGAATTATAATGATGACAACCTGCAGCCTGTTCAATTAAAAAACCTTGAGAAAGATTTGAAGAAAAGTTATCTCGCTGTCTGGGATGTTCATAAAAATTCAATCCTTCAATTGGGCGATGAAAAATTTCCTGAAATAGAAATTACTAAAGAAGGAAATGGAGATGTGTTTTATGCGGCTTCAGATTTTGGGAAGAGGATTGCAAGGCAGTGGCAAGGCTTTACTTTGAATGATGTATATGCCATTAATGCAAATACCGGAGAAAAAAAATTAATCACCAAAGATTTTAAAGGGAATATTTATCCTTCATACACAGGAAAATATTTGTTGCTGTATGATGTTAAGCAAAAAGGGTATTCGGTTTATAACAGCGAGACAAATCAATTATATAAAGTTGCTGCAGATATTAAAGTGCCATTGTATGATGAAGAAAATGACGTGCCTGATGACCCGAATAATTATGGGATTGTGAAATGGACGGAAGGAGATAAATATGTTTTGATTTATGATAGATATGATGTTTGGAAAGTTGACCCGAATGCGAAAGAAAAATCAATTGCAATTTCTGATGGAAGAAAAGAAAGAATTGAATATCGCTATTTAAATATTGATAAAGATGAAAAATTTATTACTGATAAACAGTTGCTTTATTTTTTAGCCTTCAACGAAAAAAATAAAATGTCGGGAATAGCTGAATGGAGTTTGAGTTGGAAGGATGAAATGAGTTATACTAAGTTGACGAAAGATTCTTATCGCGGATTTGAAAAAGCAAAGAATGATTCTATTATTAGTTTACACAAAAGAAAATTTTAGTGAATCTCCGAATATCTATTCCGGTCAGATAGAAATGCTTCCTGATACTAACGTTATGGCTGAAGGCAAACAAGTATATCGTGATTTTTTAATTGAGAATAAACTTTCTCACATCAACCCGCAACAATCCCAATATCTCTGGGGAACTGCAGAATTGTTTAAATGGAAAGCCTACACCGGAAAAGAAACGGAAGGCATTTTGTACAAGCCTGAGAATTTTGATACGAAGAAAAAATATCCGATGATTGTTTATTTCTATGAGCGCAACAATAATACATTGTATAATTATCAGCCGCCGTCGCCAACACCATCAAGATTGAACATTCCTTTTTTTGTGAGCAGAGGTTATGTGGTGTTCGTTCCTGATATTTGGTACACGACAGGCCATCCCGGAAAAAGCGCTTACGATTATATTGTTAGCGGAACAAGAGCATTAATCAAGCAAGGATTTATTGACAGCACAAAAATCGGATTGCAGGGACAAAGCTGGGGCGGATATCAAACAGCCATTCTCATCACACAAACAAATTTATTTGCTGCAGCGTGGGCTGGTGCGCCTGTTGTTAATATGTTCAGCGCTTACGGCGGCATTCGATGGGAGAGTGGTTTAACCGGCAAATGCAATACGAGCATTCGCAAAGCCGAATCGGCGCAACTATTTGGGAACGCCCTGATTTATATATTGAAAACTCTCCGCTCTTTCATTTGCAAAAAGTAAAAACGCCACTTGTTATAATGAGCAACGACGCGGATGGCGCAGTGCCATGGTATCAGGGCATAGAATTTTTTACAGCCATGAGGAGATTGAACAAACCTGTTTGGCTTTTGCAATATAATGGCGAAGCGCATAATCTTGTTGAAAGAAGAAACAGAAAAGATATTCAGATAAGAGAACAGCAATTTTTTGATTGGTTATTGAAAGGAGAGAAGCCACCTGCTTGGATCACTGAAGGAGTGCCTGCAACTTTAAAAGGAATTGATTGGGGATTGGAAGTGAAATAAATTTTGCTCACAGATTTCTCAGATGTGCACAGATAAACCAATTTGTTTTAATCGCAATTGTTTAATCCGTTCAATCTGCGAGAAAAAAAATTGAAGAGATGAGATGTGTCGCAGATTTCTCAGATGTACACAGGCGAGCCAATTTATTGTTGTACATCTGTGTCAATCCTTGTGATCTGTGAGAAAAAAATCACGCCGCTTTCGCAATATATCTTACCAAACTTCTTTTTGCAATCGGCAATAATGTTTCTTCAACAGGAAATTTCAATTCTGTTTCAATTGAATATACAGCTGGATTTGGCAATTGCGATTTTGCTTTTATCAATTCAGATTTAATGCTTTCATAAGTGTTCACCATGTTGCGTTCCCATGTATCAACATATTCTGTGCGGATGCTCCGGTATTTTTCATCATGCTTTTCAAAAAAACTTAGCCGGTATTGATAAACACGTGTGCTTTGGTAACTGCCTTCATTTAAAAAGAAATAGCCTTCATTAATATCGAGCGGAATAATTCCGACAGGAAAAATCGTAAGCTTTGTTTCTACAAATTCGTAAATCTCAGTTGCGCTTGTGATAGTCGTCTGCATTTTTGAAACAGAATAATTGATGATCTCTTCAAGCTCTTGCATCATGTCGTCATCGTCTATGATTTGCTCATATAAAACTTGCAATTTTTCGATTTGCAAGCCGTTTAATTTTTTCGGGAATTGTTCCTGCAGATATTTTTTATTCTCGCGAAATGCAACAAGATTGTTGTAATGAAAGATAATGTCTGAAAGCTGCGGATAGAGTTTATTCTCATTAAAATACCTGTTCACTTCCTGAAGATATGCGAGCAGCGTGTATTTCTTCAGCTCAAAATCTATATAGCCATCTGCAAACCAGGTTTCCGATAATTGTTTCATTTTGCTCCAGGTTTAGTGTATCATTCAATTTACGAAAATTCCATGAGAATTTGTAGTGCTTGTTTATCCACAGAATGTTAAGTCAAGCTGTGAAATTTTTCCCGGCTGCTTATGATTTCCTTGATGGTAACGCAGAGTTTGCCTACTTATTATGTGGCAGATTTTTTATCGAAAGCTGTAAGTTATTATAATGACTGTTGCAAATGGCTGAATAGAATTTCAACTGTATCCCGCCCGAGGCGGGACGACGCAAGAATGTTCAATCGAAGTTCTAATGCTGGTCTCCAATAAGAAAATTAAATCAAAACAATTTGCAATTAATCAGAACCCGCAACTAAAAATCTCTTTCAGGATTAAAGTTCTGCAATTCATTGGCAACTGCTGTTAAGAAAGTGGCGCCAAGGCTTCCATCAATAATGCGGTGATCATACGAAAGCGAGAGGTACATCATGTGCCTGATCGCAATTGAATCGCCTTGCGAAGTTTCAATAACAACAGGCCGTTTTTTAATGGCGCCAACTGCGAGTATCGCAACCTGTGGCTGATTAATGATCGGTGTTCCCATCAAACTACCAAACGTTCCAACATTGGTGAGCGTGAAAGTGCCGCTCTGTGTGTCTTCTGGCTTGAGCTTATTATTGCGGGCATTGTCTGCAAGATTGTTCACTTGCTTTGCAAGACCTACTAAATTCAGTTGGTCTGCATTTTTAATGACAGGTACAATCAGATTTCCGCTCGGTAAAGCAGTGGCCATTCCGATATGGATATCTTTTTTGAGAATAATTTTATCTCCGTCAACAGAGCTGTTGATAAGCGGATATTTTTTTATGCAGCGAACAACTGCTTCAATAAATAATGGAGTGAATGTGATTTTTGTGCCTTCGCGTTTTTCAAATTCTTTCTTCACTTTGTCTCTCCATAAAACAAGATTGGTAACATCAGATTCCGTAAAGCTCGTAACATGTGCGCTCACATTTTTGCTGTTCACCATGTGGTTTGCAATCAGTTTGCGCATGCGGTCCATTTCAATAATTTCAGCATTGCCACTGTAAGAAATGGTTGGTTGTTGTTCAATGGTTGATGCACGCGGAATCACGGTCACCTCTTGTGCCCTGTAACTTGTTTCTTGTGCCTTGTAACTTATCTCTTGTGCCTTGTTTCTTGTTTCTTGTCCCTTATCTCTTGTGCCTTGTCCTCCTCCGGAAATATATTGTAAGATATCTTGTTTCGTTACTCTTCCTTCATTACCTGTGCCCGGTATTTTTTCAAGATCACTCATGCTGATGCCCTCATTGGCAGCGATATTCAGCACAAGCGGAGAATAAAAGCGTGTATTGTTTGCCGTTAGTGGCTTGCCATTGTTGCTGCTCGGCATTTGTTTGGCTTCCTGCACAGGAGCAATGGGAGCTACATTATGCGAAGGCTGAACGTCGGCGGCGCCTGTTCTTATTTTTGCGATTGCAGCACCGATGGGCACCACATCATTTACTTTAAAAAGAATTTCTTCAACAACGCCCGAAGTTGTTGAAGGCACTTCGGTATCCACTTTATCGGTAGCGATTTCGAGAACGGTCTCATCTTCTTTCACTGCATCGCCCGGCTGTTTGTGCCATTTCAAAATCGTAGCTTCCATAATGCTCTCGCCCATTTTCGGCATAATCAGGTCAACAATCGCCATAATAATTTTGTATTAATGATTAAGTGATTTCTTTCGGCTCCTGAAATTTTTTATGATACCGGCATCAGTTTTCATGGCATCATCGTTGCGTCGCAATCACTTCATCTGAAAATCAAAGGTCATCTTCAGTCTGCGGTTTTATCATACAACAAAAAATCAAAAAGCTTCTATTCAAAATTGCACAGCAGCTCAAAATGAAGAACCGGCAATGCAATCAACGCCAAAGGTAAAATATTTCTTCACAATCGTTTTAGGCGCTTTAATTCTGGTAGCCATCAGTTTCCGAGCTTCAGTGCTTCAGTGGCGATATTAACTTGCCACTGAAGCACTGAAACACAGAATTTTTATTCTCAAAATTCAGATTGAAAAAATACTTCAATTCTCAACTATAAATTTTCTTGCCATATTCATGGCGTTGGTTGCTGTCAATTCTATATTTCTTATTCTATCAAACCGGAAAGAAAATTTCTGCGCAATAATTTTTTCTTTGCTGCCAACAGCCACCCACACAGTGCCGACAGGCTTTTCATGTGTTCCGCCATCAGGCCCATAATGCCTGAAGTGGTGATTATATAATCTGTGTTCAATAATCCCAACGCACCTTTCGCCATTTGCACAACGGTTTCTTCACTTACTGCGCCAACTGTTGCAAGCGTTTCTTTGCTAACATGCAGCACATCTTCTTTTGTTTCATATGCATAGCTCACCACGCTGCCTTTATAATAAGCTGATGATCCCGCAATAGTTGTTATTAAATGCGCAATATAGCCGCCTGTGCAGCTTTCAGCCGTTCCGATGGTTTTGTTTCTTTCTTTTAATAATTTACCGATTGCTTCCTGCATGGTCTTATCGTCATCAATCGCCATCCATTCTGAAACAAGATGTTTGAGTGTTTCGAATTTATTTTTTAATTCATCTTCCAATTCTTTTTTATCGCTTCCGGTGCTTGTGAGGCGAAGCCTTACCATTCCATAATTTGGCAAATAGGCAAGCTTGATATGCAAAGGCAAAGACGTTTCAAAATCTTTGATGTGCTCAGCTAAAAACGACTCGCCAATTCCTGAGGTCAATAATGTTTTATGCAAGATAAAAGGCAAAGTAAATTTCTTTTGAAGAGCAGGGATCACTTCATCCGTCATCATCCCTTTCATTTCATGCGGAACGCCTGGCATCGACACAAATATTTTCCCGTTTTTTTCAAACCACATGCCAGGTGCGGTCCCGCGCCGATTTTGGATTACTGTGCAGCAGTCAGGCACTTCGGCTTGTTTCAGATTTCGCTCAATCATCGGCCGTTTTAAAATTCTTTCAAAAATCATTTTCACGTTGGCAAGAGCGCCTTCATCAACAATTAATTTACCACCGAAATATTCGCAAAGCAATTGCTTGGTAATATCATCGGCAGTGGTGCCAAGCCCACCTGTTATTAAAATGATATTTGTTCTTTTGCTTTCGTCATCAAGTGCCTTCCAAATATCATCCCAAACATCGCCCACCGCAACGCGGTGGCTAACCCAAATGCCTGCTTTGTTAAGTTCCTGTGCCATCCATGCGCTGTTGGTATCCACCACCTGGCCAATCAATAATTCATCCCCAATTGTAATAATGCTTGCTGTTATTTTTTCCATAGCCTGAAATAAGCTGCAAAGGTAAGTGTTGGCCTAATCACAAACCACATACGAAACAGCTTGAACATCCGTTATAAGTCATTATATTTTATGGCTATACTTGTAACAATCAAAGCCATACACTATTTTAGCGCACCCAAAAAGCTTACTTCATGGAATGGATCAGTATATTAAAATGCCCGATCACGGGAAAAGACCTTCGGGCATTAACTGCTGACGAACTTTCGTCGCTTAACCAAAAAATCAGTGCAGGAGGAGTCTTTCAGGCGGATGGCAAACCTTTCACCGAAAACATACAGCAAGGATTAATAACCGTTGACAGTTCATACATCTATCCAATCATTAAAGACATTATTTTATTATTGCGCGACCTCGCGATAGTTGATTCTGCTGATAAGATCATTAAAGAAACGATGAGCGATGATAAAAAACTTGTTCAGGATTTTTATAACAAACGCGGTTGGCATGCCGACGCGGAAGGAAATTATGAAGATGCAGTGATTTTTGAAGACTTGCGCGATGTGTCAAAAGATTATTTGAAAAAATGCCACGACCGTGTAGGCCGTTTTTTGAACCCAAGCGGAAAATATATGATGGACGCGGCTTCCGGCGCATTGCAATACGAAGATTATCTGCAATATTCTGCAAATTATAAATATCGCGTGTGTGTGGATCTTTCTTTTCAGGCATTGAGCGAAGTAAAAAGAAAACTTGGCGACAAAGCATTGTGCGTGCTTTGCGACATGACGAAAATGCCTTTTAAAGATAATGTGATGGATGGATTTATTTCATTGAACACTATTTATCACATCCCGAAAGATGAACAGGCAACAGCAATTAAAGAATTATACAGGCTGCTTGCAAAAGACGGCAAAGGTGTTGTTGTATATGAATGGTACAAACATTCTGCCTGGATGAATTTATGGTTATTGCCATTCCGTGGCGTGTTGTTTATTAATAACCGGGTTAAAGATGCCTTCAGAAAAATAAGCGGCGATACAAAGCAACATAAGATGCTTTATTTCCATGCGCACAACTACGAATACTTCAAAAATAATCTTCCCCCCTTCAAGGTAAAAGTGTGGCGCTCTGTAAGCGTTCCTTTTATGAAAGGCTATATCCACTCATGGTTTTTTGGAAAACAGATTTTGGGCTGGCTTTACAATAAAGAAGAAAAAGAGCCTGAAAAATGCGGGCTGAAAGGCGAATACCCGATGCTGGTATTCGAAAAATAGTTTTATATCACGAACAAAAGATAGCCAGGTTCTCGCGTTTCACTTCTTATCTTTTAAACTCGACTTACGAATTGTTTTTATCAGGTATGATGTTAATTGTTGTATCTATGCGAAAACTTTTTTTATGAGCGACCAAAACTATAAAAACCATTTTCGCCTTGTCCCGGGTTTTCACTTCGCAACAAGCATCGCCATCATAGCTTTATTTATTGGGTCAATTATAAATCTTGTGCATGCGGAGCATAGCAATTTGTATTCTGCATCGTTGATATGCCTGATCTCAGTGATCCTTATTTTATTTTTTATTTATATCAGGAAATTTCCGATCAAGGTGCAGGATAGAGCTATTCGTGCGGAAGAAAACCTTCGCTATTTTGCATTGACAGGAAAATTAATGGATCCGAAATTAACAATGAATCAGATTATCGCTTTGCGTTTTGCGAGCGATGAAGAATTTTTGGGGCTTGCAAAAAAAGCAGTTGAACAAAATTTGAGTAGCAAGGATATAAAAAAAGAAATCAGCGATTGGAGAGCTGATCATCATCGGGCTTAGCAAAGTAAGGTGCAATTTTTTTCGCCAACTCTTCTGGCATATTGGTTTTCTTCATCGTTTTTATATCCATAAAATATAAAACAATTTTCCCGACAGTCAACAGCACATTTTTTTCATTGTACACTTCATGAATAAATTCCACACGATGATGAACCGGCAGTTCTTTTAGGATAACCTTCACCGTTAACAGCTCATCATAATGAGCAGGGCGAATAAATTTTGTCTGCAATTCAATAACCGGCATTATTATGCCCATTGCTTCCATGTCTTTATAAGTGAAGCCCAGCGTTCTTATGCTTTCTGCTCTTGCTGTTTCAAAATATTGAGCATAGTTGCCGTGATACACGACGCCCATCTGATCTGTCTCTGCGTATCGCACACGGATTTGAGTTTCTGAAGTGAACATCGTCAGAATTATTAATTAAGAATTATTTTCCCATCGCAGCATCTACACTGTATTTTCCCGGCCAATCAAAAGGCTTGCAAAAAAAGCGGCAAAGTAAACAACAGCAAGTTCCATTTTATCGATGGGCTGTCCTTTTTGTATAATAAAAACAATGACGGCAAAATTGATCGTGAGAACAAAAGCAGCAAGTCTGCTGAATAATCCAAATGCTAACAGAGCAGTGCAGGCCACTTCTGCGATTAACGTAAGTACGAGCGACCATCTGTGTCCAACATGAAGCGGGTCAGAAAATGTGTGCTGCAGCTCGCTGAATTTATTCAGTTTGCCAATGCCATGATTAACAAATAACATTGCGCTAAAAGTTGTGCGCAGCAACAAAGCAGCAATATTGAAAGAACCATCATTATAACCGGTCGAAAATATTTTTTTCATTCTCGGATTTTTTTCGCAAATGTAAATGATTTGATTTTGTACATGAAGACATCAGATAGTTGAAATTGTTTCATGCACTTCAAATACTCTATATTTTTTAAATTGTCGATTACTTCTCTAAAGGAAATGTTAATCCTTTCATTTATCCACACCTGTTTGCAATGATGTTTGGTGAAGGATGAAATAATTAGAAACTTTATCGCGTTAAAACCACTTATAAGGACACTGGAATGAAAAGAGCAATCTTAACTGGATCTATTTTTATTGTTACCTCTTCTTTGTTTGCGCAGCAAACGAGGTTTATTAATGACCCGCTGGCAACTTTCAAACAAGCACAGGAATTTTATCAGAAAGGAAATTACAGTCTTGCATATCCCTTATTCAAAGAACTGGAGCAGAATATGCACGAATCGGATATCAGCAACCAGTCGCTGAATTCGCAGGAAGTAAAATATTATACAATAGCATGCGCATTGAGGCAAAATGAAATAGTTGCTGAACATAAAGCGAATGATTTCATCATGTTGGAAAATAACGAGCCTCGTGTGCAGATGATGAGCTTTCAATTGGCTGAATATTATTTCAGGAAAAGAGATTACACATCAGCTCTTCGGTTATACGAGCACGTGAATATTGAAAATCTCGATAACCGCGAAGTGGCTGAGATGAAATTTCATGAAGGCTATGGTTATTTTGTGCAGAATAGATTTAATTTGGCAAAGCCTCTTTTTAATGCCATCCGTCAATTGCCTAAAGACCCGAATTATCTGGATGCAAATTATTATTACGGTTTTATTTCTTTTAACGACAGAAATTACACCGAAGCATTAACAGCATTCAAAGTAGTAGAAGAAGCGCCGAATTACGAAAAGGTAGTTCCTTATTATATCGCAAATATTTATCTGGTGCAGGGAAAAAAAGATCAGGCGCTTCAATATGCAGAAGCAAAATTAAAAAAGAACAATCAATATTACGACCTGCAAATGCGCCAGCTTGTTGGCAATGGTTATTATGAAGAACAGGATTTTGCAAAAGCGCTTCCTTACCTGGAACAATATGTGCAGCAAGCGCCAAAAGTTACGCGCAATGATTTGTACGAGCTCTCATACTGTTATTATCAAACAAAAAACTGGAACAAAGCAATTGATGGCTTTAAGCAATTAGGAGGAAAGCAAGATTCACTCGCTCAGAATTCGATGTATTTGTTGGGCGATGCCTATTTAAAAACGGGACAAAAAGCAAATGCAAGAAATGCATTTTTGGTTTGTTCGATGAACAGCAGCAACGATGCGCAAAAAGAAATTGCAAAATTCAACTATGCAAAACTTTCGTATGAGCTCGGTTACCAGGATATTGCTTTAACCGAATTGCAGGATTTTGTAAAACAATATCCAAATTCGGTGTATGGCATTGAAGCAAAAGATTTGTTAGTTGGCGTTTTGGCTAACACCAGCAATTATAAAGATGCACTGAGCCTTTCAGAAAATATGGGCAAAACTTCGGCAGCTACAAAGCGCATGTACCCGCGCATTCTTTATGGCCGGGCTACAGAATTAATTAATGATGGTTTGCTGCTTGCAGCAAATGATATGTTGGATAAAGCTTTAAGAGACGTAGATAATAATGCATCTGTATTGCCTTTTCTTAATTTCTGGAAAGCAGAAGTTTCTTACAGGTTGAATAAAACGGATGACGCCATCCACTATTATTTTGAATATTTAAAAAGCGGAAATATTGACGGCGAAGCAAATCCGGCCAATGCAAAATATAATCTTGGCTATTGTTTTTTAAAGAAAGAAAATTATCGGCAGGCACAAGGTTTTTTCGAGCAGATTGTAAGAACGCCACAAATCAATTCCGGATCGCTTGAACAGGATGCTTATTTGCGCGATGCGGATTGTTATTACATGAACCGTGATTTTAAAACCGCATTGGCCATGTATAATAAAGTGCTCGATTTTTCATGGCCAGCCAGCGATTATGCAACATTTCAAAAAGCAATGGTTGCCGGAGTGAATAACGGCAATGAAAAAATAAGCCTGTTGAATTCGCTGAGCAGAAAATATCCCACATCTAATTTGATCCCTGATGCAAATCTTGAAATTGCCATCACATATCTTTCAAACGAACAGTATCGCGAAGCGCTTCCTTACCTAAAAAATATCATCAGCGCAACGGGCAACGATGCATTGAAGCCTCGGGCATATTTGAAAGCCGGCATCACTTATTATAATCTTAACAACAGCACTGAGGCTTTGAACCAATACAATGCTTTGGTGAAACAATATCCAAATTCTCCTGAAGCGCAGGATGCTTTGGAAAATGCAAAATCAATTTATGTTGAGCAAGGCAGAAGCAGCGAGTATGTAAATTTTGCAAAAACGATGGGCGTTGATATTTCTCCCAGTCAGGAAGACCAGCTTGCTTATCAGGAAGCTGAAGTGCAATTCAACGATGGAAATTTTGCAGATGCAGCAAAAAAGTTTGAAGAATATCTGGGAAAATTTCCTGAAGGAAAATATTCGCTTGAAGCCAATTATTACAAAAGCGAAATTTATTATAATCAAAAAGATTGGGCAAAAGCAGTAACCGGATATGAAGCTGTTTCAGATAAAGCACCGAATAAATTTGCTGAAAAATCATTGCTGCAATCTGCGCACATCAATTTTTTTGAATTGAAAGATTATGCGAATGCAGAAAAATATTTTGTGAAGCTGAAAGATTTTGCAAGCACGCAGGAAAATAAAATGGAAGCCATGCGGGGTTTATTGCGCAGCCAATATCAACTGCAAAAATGGAATGATGCAACTGACAATGCCAAAGATCTTTTGAACCAAAAAAACCTGAGCACAGACGACAGGGTGCTTGCCAATATGATCATTGCAAAATCTTATCAATCAAATAATGATTGCGAAAATGCATTGCAATATTTCCGCACTGCGGCATCGTTGAGCAAGGCAGCTTATGGTGCCGAAGCAAGATATGAAATTGCCAATTGCCTGTTCATGCAAAATCAGCTGAAAGATGCGGAGAAAGCGGCTTTCGAAGTAATCAATAAATCGGGCTCTTACGAACTTTGGGTCACAAAATCTTATTTGATCTTGGGCGATGTTTATTTAAAAGAGAAAGATTATTTCAATGCGAAAGCAACTTATCAAAGTATTATTGACAATGCAAAAGTGGAAGACCTGCGGCAACAGGCAAAACAGAAATTGAGCCAGGCGACTGATGAAGAAGGAAAGAGCAGCAAGATTGGAAATGATAATCAATAAAATCTGGAACTGAACAATGACGTTTAATCAAAAAAATATAAAAGCATTTTTTCTGATTGTTTTTTCTTTTTTCATTTTGCGATTTTCTGCTACAGCGCAGGATTCTGCAAAAAGAAAATCGATTGACATCACCTCTCAATTCAAACCCGTTCTTCGCGAAGCGGCTAAACTTAAGTTTTCATGCTTCGCCTTCATTGCCCGATACTACAAAACCGAAAATTGACTTACGATATTCCTTCAAAATTTTTGATGCTTTCTTATCAACCCGGCGAATTAAAGCCCGTTGCTTTGCAGCCCGATTCTGTGGTTGAATGGCGCAATGATAATTATATAAAAGTCGGGGTTGGAAGTGTTCATCTTCCTTATATAAAAACCGGTTTTAGTTTTGGCGATGGCGAAAAAACTTTCTTCAACATATTTGCTGATGAATTTATTTCTAAAGGCCAATTGCAATATCAGCGCAACAGTTTTACAAATATTAAATTAACGGGCACGGTAAAAACAAAAAATAATCTTGAGTGGGATGGTGCGCTCAATTATAAATTTGATGGAAATTATTTATACGGTTATCTGCCGGATACGTTAAAGTTTAGTAAGGATGATTTGAAACAAAATTTTCAAATCTTTGGTGGAAGGCTGAGCATGCACAATATGATGCCGACAGAATTCGGGCTTACATACAAACCGAATGTGAGCGTGTCTGTTTTCAGCGACAATCATCAGCCACAGGCTTCTGAAGCTAATACAGTCCTGAATCTTCCATTGCGGAAAGAACTCGGCAACACGTTTGCTTTTGATCTTGGCTTTACCGCGAACCTCACCAATTATCGATTGAATTCAAATGCGATCAATAACAATATATTTTATGTTTCGCCTGCATTGATGTATAAAACTTCAAACATTAATGTTCGCGCAGAACTAACACCATCATGGGATAGAAAAACATTTCATCTGCTGCCAAATTTTACAGCAGATATTAATCCATTTGATGACAAGAAAATGGTTTTTCAATTGGGATGGATAAGCTATTACGATAAGGGTTCTTACCAACGTTTTGAATCTATCAATCCATGGTTGGCCCAACCAACAACATTGCTGAACACGAGAGTTCAGGAGCGTTTTGCCGGCATAAAAGGGTCACTGACTGATCATATAACTTATTCTGCAAAAGTCGCCTTCAACCAATACTGGAACATGCCTTTGTTTGTGAACGACAGCATTAATGCGGGCAAAGATTTTTTGATTTTCTATGATTCTTCGCTCAAAGATTTTTTGGTACATGGAGAAATTGCATATACAGTCGGCGAGCAGTTCAGTATTTCTGCAGGCATGAGCATGCATCAATATAAAACCAGGACGCAGTCGCAGGCCTGGGGATTGTTGCCACTTGAATTTAATTCCACTTTGAGGTGGCAGATATTGAAAGACCTTTGGTTGAAAAGCGAATTGTGGGCCTGGGACGGCGCTGATTATCTTGTGGTGAACAAGTCTTCCGGAAAAAATAATCCTGCAGTTGACCTTAATGCCGGCGTGGAATTCAGAATAACAAAACAGCTAAATTTGTGGCTGCAGATGAATAATATTTTTAATGATAAATATCAGCGCTGGAACCAATACCAATCCTATGGTTTCAATATCCTCGGTGGAATTATTTTTTCTTTCTCGGAAAAATGATTTTAAAGCGCAAGCTTTTTATTCTTATCTATGATTTGATTTTTTTATCACGTGCCTTTTAATTCGCAGGCTAAATTTTAGCATCAAGTTCATTCAGCTTTGCTAAGTAAATCCAATTTTCATCCATCGTAAAAAAGCATAGACAAAACGTGCCTGGATACTGTAAAATCACGATGGATAAATCGTAAATAAAAATGTTGCGATAAGTTTTTAATTCTACTCAAAATTTGTTTTTTTCGTAATTGAAAATGTGCCTATGTTCAACATTTTGAATAGTTATTTATTTCAGCATAAAAGCATCAGCGTGCCCGGGCTGGGAACAATCTATCTTGAAAAGCTTCCATCAATAAAAGATGAAAGCGGAAAAAATATTTTGCCGCCTGCTTATCACTTTCGCTTTGATAAATATTTTGATGCGCCGGATAAAGATTTTTTTTTGCACCTCGCTGCTGAAAAAAATATTCCTGATTATGAAGCCATAAAATGGTACAACGAATTTTCTTATGAGCTGCGGAACAAAATACGGCATGAAGACAAAGCCGAATGGGAAGGCGTTGGCATTTTGAAAAAAGATGACGAAGGAAATATTGTTTTCGAATCAACATCCGGCACACCATCGTTTCTGCAGGCAATTCCAATAGAATATGGTAATCGCAATATAATGGCCCATTCATTATCTGCACAGTCGGAAAATGAAACATCCATTTCAGGGGCTGAAGAATTGACTTATCCTGAAGAATTCACTTCACAAAAAGACAAATGGTGGGTCTATTCATTGATAGCTGCAGCAATTGCAGCTGTGATACTTCTTTTTCATTTCTCTTCAAATGGCTGGAAGATTGAATCTACGGGCAACCGGCAAGCTTTAGAAATCGGGAAATGATAATTATAATTTCATTTTGCTGATGTCTTTCATGCTACTTGTTTCAACAAAAATAATTTTGCTTTGTTGCGGTTAATCAATCGTTAATCAGGTTTGAATTTTTGGAATCCCTTTTTGTAGGATGGTAACTTCCACGTATTAAAACCTTAACGTTATGAGAAAACCTTTCCTATTTATCATAGCACAGATTTCCTTTTTCTTCTCCTTTGCGCAACAAGCAACAAGCGATTTCTCCAATGATTTGATAGCCGTTCAACGCGGAGATTCATTTTTTATAAGGCCTGGCTTTTTATCAGCGCCAAAAAAACCTCTGCTCACAAATTTGTTAAGGGCATTGGGCGCATCTGCAACAGCTTATGGGCTGAGCCATAATAATGAAACGGCTAAAAATATAAATGCGACAAAATCAGTGTTGCCTGAAATAGGGATGGCCACTTTTATTACAGCGCCCAAAATTTCGGGTCTGCTCAACAGGAATAAAATTTATCTGCAATATTTTATTTACGATAAACGAATGAAGCTTGTTGAAACAAGCATCATACCAATCGATATGGACATGCTAAAGCGCAACAATGGCAATGTGCCTGGCATTAAAATAACAGTCCCGGGATTTTTAAAAATAGAATTGATGATTGGCAAAAAAACGGCAACGGCGTATAAAAATATGCGCATTGTTGTTGTGCCTGATGAAAAAATTGCAAGTGAAGATGATGTGCCATTGAAAAAAATAATACCAGCAGTAGTGCCTGTAAAATCAATGAAGGAAATGTATAGCCGCCGATTGATATCAGCGACGGGCTTATGACAAAACATATTATCAAAGCGCCAATTGAAATCAAAAAAAATAATTCAATACCTGTTACAAAAAGTGAAACAAAAAAAGCTTTGGGTTTGAACAGGGCATTGGCAAAGCCAACAAACCTGCCATTAGCGCCTGTTATTATTGCCCGTGGCCAAAAAAGATTAAATACCACAAAAAGCAGCAACGCAGCCGATAAAATACCAGCAAAAAATGCATCACTTGTTTTCCATAAAGGTTTGCTTTATATCAGGCGAAGAAGGACAGGTTTAATTGAAGAAGAACATGGTGAAGGAAGCAGCGAGGAAGATCCTTTGGTCTATGTTGAACCAGAATATATACCGCCTGATGATGATGAAGATGATGACGATACAGATGATGATGACAGCGACGAGGAGGAAGATGATGATGGAGGTGGGGGTGATGAAGGGGAAGACGACGACGATGACGATGAAGAGGATGATGATGGTGATGGTGACGGTGATGATGGAAATTCTGATGATTTTTTTGATGAAGATCAGACACCTTGCCCGACAAATATTGATGCCGGAGATCTTTATGATTTTTATGAACAATATTTTGAAGGTTTTTTAGGAGGATATGGGACTGTTAGCTTTTCGACAGGTACTCCTCCCGGATATGAACTTGTAAATGGTCAATTCTATGATCCAAGCACAAAAACTTATGCTGGTGGTGTTACCTATTGTGCACCAGTTAACGGAGAAATTGGACCGATTACTATCTACATCGCGCCTTTAGCAATACAACAAGGAGCCGCTTTTGTAGAAGGAACCATGGGGCATGAACTTATTCATGCACTTGATATTTATCAAAACCCGAGTTTATATTTAAACAACCCAAGCCAATGGAATAGTAATTCTGAATATGCAGCTTATAGCTATCAAGCTCAAATCTCTGCGAGCAATTTTTCGGAAGAATATTCATCAAGTGCTACTGGTTTTTATCAAAATAAGGCAGATCAATATGGTACAGGAAGAAATGCAGATTGGAATCAAGGATTGGATACTCCATCTAAGCCAGGCCAAACTTGTGTTTAGGTATAATTCTGTGACTAAAATGTTGCTATGATAGAAATCATTTTTAGTGTTTTTCATATTAGATAACAGTTATAACTGCGTAAATGGTACACAAAAAAAAGATAGGATACTTTATTATTTTTTTAGTTGTTTTTTTTATGGCTAATAAATTGGCAGCCCAATCAGTTGAAATTAGAATAAAATTAATTGAAATGAAGAGTAGCACATTGCAACATTTAGCTCTAAGTGTTTCAATAGTTAACCATTCAAGAGAAGGTGTTTATATTCCTGGCTTCGATGTTGGTCCTTTTCAATCAGGTTTTCATCTTTATATCAAAAAAGGCAAAGAATTTGTTTTAGCAGACGTTGATTTGTTAGGACAGTATGTGGCACTGCCCACGAAATGCTCTCCAATCAGGTGTTTGTATTTCACGAGCAAGGCATCTCAAAAATATACGCTCAGAATATAAAGAGAAATAGAGAAATGCAGGATAGTTTATTGCAAATGGCTGCGCAAAAAGAACAACTGTCTCTTTACACTTTTCAATTGGAAGGTAACAAACCTTTCTTTTTAAAAGCAAATGAGGAAATAGATGATTTGGTAGTATATGATTTAGATTTTCTTTTGAAGAATGCCGGCGAGTACAAAGTTTCTTTTGAGCCAAGAGAAATTAAATCTATCTACAGACCGGAGAAGATATTAAGCTATCAGCGTTATGATCAGGATTCCATTAAGAGCAACACCATTTATTTTACCATTATTTCTCCATGAAAAATAAGAAAGCATATATGTTAAAGAAGTCAATGCTTGCCATCGCATTTTTAGTATTAGGCGTTTTTTTATGCTGTTATCGTTTCAATATTTATTTGTCTTCTTTATTATTGCTAACCGGAATTGCATTGATATTGTGCGCATCAATATTTATGCGGGAAACAGGTAACGATAGCATGATCGCACGCAAGCTTTGTCCGCTCATAAAAAATAGTGACTGCGATTTTGTATTGGCAAATGGAAAGTTGACGAGAACAATAACAGTTAACGATGGAGGTATAATTTATTTTTCTTCTCAATTTTTATTTCTCCTGATGTCTTTTACGCAAAATGATGTTGCAAGTACTTTTATATTTTTATTTCCAATAGCCATTTTTGCTTTTATTGCTGGCGCTGGTTTAATTGCCTATCAATTTTTTGTCGCACACAAATGGTGTACGTTATGTTTGATAATCAATCTTTCAATTGTATGCCAATTCGTAATCTTGGGGCTCAATTATTTTAAAAACCCAATATCTATAGCGCAAATAATTTCAATTCCAATCGTCTCCTTGTTTGTTATATGTTTTTTTATTTCCTTAACCTGGTTACTAATTAAACCATTTGTATTGCAATCAAACTATGTCGAAGGAATAAACAAACATTTGCTGCGCTGGAAGAATAATCCGGTTGTTTTGTCGACATTGCTCAAGCAGCAACAGAAAGTAAATACTAATCCTTGGAATAATGACTTTCTACTTGGTGAAGCGACTGCACCAATTCAAATTATTTCCGTGTTGAACCCGTATTGTAATGCCTGTGAGAAGGAATATGATGAATTAGTTAGTTTATTCAAATCATTGGGAAATGAGGTAAGCATTATAATTCGCTTTAATGCACAATTTTCTTCAAATACAAGCAAGCGTTCGATTGCCATACAAGAAATATTAAATGCTAATTCGCTAATATCAAATATGGATAGAAAAACAGAAATCCTGAAAGATTGGTATAGTCACAAAAACATTCTGAAATTCAAACAATCATGGAACATGGGAAATATTTCAGTTGCAGACGATAAGCTCCTGAAAAAACACGAGGAGTGGTGCATGGAAAGTAATATCACAGCTACTCCATCTGTTTTTCTGAATGGATATCGAGTGCCGGATATCTACCAAATTCGGGATTTAAGGCATCTTTTGAAAAGAGCGCCTGATTTTTTTCTAAGAGATACTCTGGATAAAAATATAAATAGAGAACAATATAGTTTGAGTCGCTAAAATTCGATTTGAGAATTAATTTTCATATTCCACTGCTTCTTGCAAAAAATAATGAATATGCATTTTATAATAAACTCGCTTACATGTTTGTGCGGATATCGCAATAGTGTTGGTAAATAATCAAAGAGATTATATTTTATGAATGCCCAAAATTTCATCTTTTCCTTTTTAATAACGACTCCGATTGTTGTATTAAGCCAAACTCATAAAAGTGATACAGTGAAAGTTATTTTAAAAGCTGACCAAAAAATGAGTGCAGAACAACCAACAACCCCAACGCATATAAATTCGAAATTTAGAACACTGCAGGAATGGCTTAACAATATTTGCGATAAGAATAAGCCAAAAAAGCCTATTGAAGAATTCAGGTTCAATTTCATACAGTCTTCAGGCCAGTACATAATTTTTTTGATTGGAGTAAATAAATATGTAGAAGGCGCTTCAATCTCTACTCGTATTGAGTTTGAACCATCCGATATGTACTTTATGTTACCAAAAATTGAATACGGTAATTTAACAAATGAGCAGGTAAAGGAAAAGCTAGAGTTCCAATTAAAGCAATTTATAGAAAGCGAAAAATTTGCCAGCTCTTTTCTGGCAAATGTAAAAGCTGTTAAAATAGGATTTAGCAATGAAACGATTTGGCCAAAATAGTAGAAAAAATCAGCAGACAATCCAGGTGGCAACTTGCAAATCTTATTAATTCATTTAATTAGAGAAACACAGCGAAAATATAGATCGCAGAAATCGACTATTCCTTCTGCATTGGAATTACAAGTCAATTTATTTTTCAGCACTTAGCTCTTAATTAAAAAGCTTACAGCATGCGGCTAAAAATATTCATGAGAACAACAATTATCTTAATTGTTAGCATTTTAAGCGGAGCTGTTTTTTCGCAAAACTTAAAAGTTAGTTTGTCCCATTTGCCCGATTCAAATTTAGATGATGGATTAGTTATAAATATCCGTTTGGTTTCTATGTATTCAAAAAAAATAAAAGTGCATGGCAAGATTTATTTTAATGTTAGCAAAGACAATAGCGACCTAGCAGATGGCTATTTTGAAGTAAAAGCAAATCCATCAGAAACAGATTCAGCCATGGAAGGAACGACAGATTGTGATCAGGTTGTATGGGGCAAAAAATATGCATTCTTATCAAAAAACCAACCAATTTCTTACAAATTTGATTTAGGCTGTTACTATCGTTTTACAAAAGGACATAAATACAGAATACGATTTTATTATAAGCTATCGAAGCTAAATCCTTTATTAAAAGATGGGTGGTCTTCATGGTTGTTAATGAAAAAATAAACAATAAATATGCATTTCATAAAATCAATTCCTGATTTTTTTATCATTGCCATCTTCATTATTTGGGCGGTTTTTTCAGTGCTTTCGCAAAGCACTTCACAAATTAAAAATAAGCTCAAGCGAAATGATTTGCTGAATGTTCTTCCTAATTATAAATTTTTTTGCCCTAACCCAATTAAGCAGGATTATTTTTTGTATTACAGAGAATTGTTTGCAGATAATTCATGGAGCGCCTGGAAAAAAATAAACCTTGGAAAAAAGATTCCGATTTTATGTTTGCTATGGAACCCTTTGAAAAAGGAAAGAAAAATTTTTTACAGAATTGTGAAAGATATAAAGGGACAAAAAAATGAGAAACGCAGATACAATAACGCTAACTGTCATCTGCATTTATCAGAATTCGTGGCATCTTATGCTGCCAGTAAATCTTTTCAACTTAAAATAGTGAGCCGCGAATTCAGGAATGATCAATTTGAAGAAAAAGATTTGTACACAACTGCTTCATGAATATAAATTTTTCAAACCCTGAAAATGTATTGAGGCTGATATTCATTATCCTCAGCCCTCAATTGATTATATCATCAATGGAAGTTGTTTATACCCGCACGATGTATAAGGAAGGTTACCTGTTGAGCTGGTCTTATATTAAAAAGAGCAAAAAAATATTTAGATTAAATCGCTTGACTGAAAAAATGTTCGATCTTATTTTTCATTATCCGAATTCAATCTTTTTAATAGCAGTAAAACTTTTGCTTACAATTATTACAATATTCTTTGCGCTTCGCAATGAAAGCTATGGAGTAGAAATTATTATTTTAACAGTATTGACTATATTAGGCAACCTGCGCGATACTTATAGCAATAATGGTTCCGATCAATTAACTTCTATTATTTTAATATCATTAAGCCTTGCTGCATTACGGCCTGATTCTTTACTCGTACAATATGCCGCTATTTTTTTTATAGCTTTTCAGGCAGTGCTTTCTTATTTCACATCCGGTATTTATAAATTTATTAATCAGGGATGGAGAAACGGAGATAGTCTGCGAGCGATACTCAGCACAGAAATTTTTGGGGACGAACATATAAAAAAGGTAATGGACAATATGCCCAACAGCTATGCGATTGGAAGTTTCCTCATCATATTCGGTGAAATATTTTTAGCCATGAGTTTTATGATGCCGCCTCCAATATGTTTGTTCATATTGTCAACAGGCATTTTGTTTCATGTATCAGTTGCTGCAGTTATGGGCCTTAATACTTTCCTTTGGACGTTTGCCTCAGCCTATCCCGCAATATATTTTATATCGCTTCATTATTTTAATTATTAGCAAGTGTAATCTTTTTCCATAACCGGAATTTCTTTCTTTTCTTTGCACTCCGTTACAAAAATGGAAGAACAATTAATCACATATTCTTCATGCCCCGTTTGCGGATCAGCTGCGGTCAGCAAAGCGCTTTCCGCTATCGATTTTCTGGTGTCAGCAAAAGAATTTGAAATATGGCAATGCGGCCAATGTTCCTTAAGGTTCACGCAAAATATACCGGACGCAAATTCAATCGGGAAGTATTATCAATCGGATAATTATATTTCTCACAGTGAAACAAACAAGGGCATTATTAATCGCGCATATCATTTTATACGCACACTAACGTTGTCGGATAAGCGCCGATTGATTTTATCCGCGACTCAACTGGAAAACGGGAAAATGTTGGACATAGGCGCGGGCACAGGAGCATTTGTCCATCACATGCAATTGCATGGATGGCAAACAATGGGATTGGAACCTGATGAGGCTGCCCGTAAAAAGGCCAAGGAAGTGCATAATGTTAATTTGTTGCAGCCCGATGCTTTTTTCCGCATACCGGCTGATTCTTTTGATGTGGTTACAATGTGGCATGTGCTCGAGCATGTGCACGACCTTCACATTTATATCGCGCAATTGAAAAATATTATCAGGCCTGGCGGAAGGATTTTTATTGCAGTGCCAAACTATAAATGTTATGATGCGAAATTTTATAAAAGCTTTTGGGCTGCATACGATGTGCCGAGGCATCTGTATCATTTTTCGCCTGCAGCGATGTTTCAGTTATTGAAGAAGCACAATCTTAAATTGCATGCCAGCAGGCCAATGTGGTATGATAGTTTTTACATCAGCTTATTGAGCGAAAAATATAAAAAGCGGAAGAAGAATTCAATAAGAGGTTTTTTTGTGGGCCTTATTTCCAACCTGAAAGCATTTGTTGAAAAAGAAAACTGCAGCTCACTGATTTATATTATTGGAAAATAATTACAAGTTCTGAGTTCAAAGTCGCGGGTCACTGACTCAGAATCCAACACCATGAACCATTTCAGTAGCTGAATTTCACTTCATAAATATTGGGCCAAAGCTTTCCTGTTACATACACTTTTTTTGCAACAGAGTCATAAGCTATGCCATTCATTACTTCGGCTCCGGGGTATTTATTTTTTGCTTCATTGTCAAGCGTCGTAAAATCAAGCTTGCCAACTATTTTTCCGCTTGTGGGATCAATTTTCAGCACATAATTTGTTCGGTATTGATTGGCATAAATAAACCCATTGATTAATTCCAGTTCATTGATATCGCCAACGAGCCGTTATTATCGGTTACGCCCAGTACGCGGATAAGACGAAAATTATTCAGCGTTTTTATTATTGAATCATCATCGCTGTAATGAATTGTTACCGCAGTTGGAGTTGAGCTGGCAGGATCAAGAAAGCTTATGTTGCTGGACCCGTCGCTCATGATGATGTATTTCCCGTCTGTGGTCATTCCCCATCCTTCTTGGCTGGGAAAAGTGAACTCGCCTATTTTTTTAAAAGTTTTTGCATCATATACAAAGCCGATTTTTGTTTTGTAGGTGAGCTGATAAACTTTGTTATTTAAAAAAACAATCCCTTCACCAAAATATTTCTTTTTGTCTATTTCTGCTTTAACCTCAATTTTTCCGTTTTTCATATTAACGGTTCCAAACAATGAGCGACGATTTTCTGGCATGCCATCTTCATAGCCGGTGCTTTCATACAATTGTCCATCATGTACTAAAAATCCTTCCGTGTAAGCAGATGTGTCGTGAGGAAATGCATTCACAACACTGTAATTGATGAGAGGCGGCGTGTTGTCAGTTTCAGGGGTATTAGTAACGCTAGATGTGGTCTTATCCTTATCGCCATTGCAAGCAGCAAATAGCGAGAGCAATAGAACAATGAAAAGTTTTTTATTCATATAAATGGATAGTCAGCAAAAGTAAGGTTCAGATTTGTGAATTGTTTTCAACATAATCACAATTTTTAATTTAAACATTTTGAGTAATGATAGAAAAAGTTTTATATTACATCAGCTTATTATCTGAATACCGCTTCACCAAAATCTTAGGCTGATTTTTCTGCAAGTGATATTCTCTTCTTTAGTTCCTGAACCACATGTCCCCTGAATAAATCATACCCAATCTCCTATTTGGCAATTGTCACATTAGGCTATTTTACAGTAACCCGATTTTGTTTCTTTCATTATTTTCTGGATTCCTTATCAATTTGAATAAGTCCAATTCCTTCCGGAAGATGAAATAAATCCTCGTGCTGATATTTTTTTCTCGCCTGTGAAAACCCTCAACAAAAAGAAATTACAATGAGGCGTTTTTTACTTTTGCCCTTGCCATTGCTCATGCAAATAATTTTATTTGCTCAGGGCACTTGTCGCACTACTGAATACCGTAGCCAACTTTTAGCACAGCATCCTGAGCTTGCAACAAAAATCGCTGAAATTGAAACTTCCACACAAAATTTTCAAAAAGAAAAAGAATACAGCGTGCTTGGTGAGAATTCTACTTCCAACGGCCAGAACAATATTACAATTCCGGTAGTGGTGCATGTAATATATAATTCAGCATCACAAAATATCAGTGATGTGCAAATACAATCACAAATAAAAATTTTGAATCAGGACTATCAAAGGCTTAATGCTGATTCTGTGAATACGCCTTCAATGTTTCAAACTGTTGCGGCAAATTGCGGGTTTCAATTTGTGCTTGCGAAAGTTGACCCCAATGGATACGCAACAAATGGAATTGTGCGCAAGCAAACAAACATTCAGGCTTTCGGAATTAATGATGACATCAAATATTCTTCATCCGGCGGCGATGATGCATGGGACAAAGACAGCTATTTGAATATTTGGGTCGGGAATCTTTCGGGCAGTGTGCTCGGATATTCAAGCATTATTGGTGGGCCGAAAGAAGTGGATGGAGTAGTGGTTCTTTATACTGCATTTGGCACTGGCGGCACTGCAACTGCACCATATAATCAAGGAAGAACGACGACGCATGAAATAGGCCATTGGTTAAACTTAATTCACACATGGGGCGATGCAGATTGCGGTAATGATGAAGTGGCCGATACGCCGCCGCAGCAAGCCGCTGATTATGGCTGCCCGAGCGGAATTATTATTAGTTGCAATAATGCACCAACGGGCAACATGTATCAAAACTATATGGATTTTACAAACGATGCGTGCATGAATTTATTTACGAACGGCCAGAAAACCCGTATGCTTGCTCTGTTTCAGCCCGGTGGTGAACGTTTTGCAATTCTATCTTCAACAGTATTGACTGCAACGGCCATACCTGTTCCTGTTGAAAATGCAGTCGCAGATATTTCTATTTATCCAAACCCTTCTTTGGGTAATGTTACCGTGCAGTTAAGCGATAATATAGATATCGGCTCAGAACTCGATATCTATAATTTGGTGGGACAAAAAATAAGTTCCGCAATTGTACAGAGATCACAGTTCGAATTAAATATTTCTTCGTTTAGCAAAGGCGTTTATTTTATCAAAGTAAATGATGGAAAGAATAGAATAATAGCGAAACTGATGAAGCTGTAAATTCATTTCGAAAAACTACCAAGAGCTTTAATTGCTTTTTCAATGTCTTTTTTAGCAACAAAAATATGGTCGTGATAATAAGCTGCAACTACATTGCAGCTTATTCCTTTTTCAGATAATGCTTTGGCAAAAGCTGCTGTAAGTCCAACAGCTTCTAATGATGAATGGACGGTTAACGTGATCCATGAAGCAACAAAAGAATACGCAAGCCGTAATTCATCAGCAATTTCTTTTTTCAGGATGATTGTATAGCCTTCATCTTCTTTAAAAAATAAAATAACCTCATTCAAATTTAGTGATGATAAATTTTCGGTTGTGCAAAAAACATAATCGCCGGCATTTTGAATTGGCTTCATTGTTTTCAATAAAATATCTAAATTTTTCTCGCCTGACATTTTTATTTGAAAATTTATTTTTTTGCCAGAATGGGTTTCAGCACTTTCAATTTTGCATCAATTTTCTGATCGATCTCCAACCCTAAAATCTCTGCGATCATAGGATATACATGAATGTTTTCAAAACCATCAATCGTTTTATTTTTTTTAAATGCAGGCCCCCATGCATAAAAGCTGGCGCGCATTTCTGGAAGCGAATTATCAAAGCCATGCTCGCCAAGCGGAAGAGAATGTGCTTTGGTAATACTGAAAATTTTTGGTGGATGAGGCACTAAAATAATATCGCCAATCCGGTTATATACATCGTCTGTCTTTTGGTAATGCCATCGTTTGGGCGTTTTTGTTGCGAGATAAACATCATAATCCTTTGCTTCTTTTTTCAACGCTTCGTATGTAGGTTCAACGTAACTTTTATCTTTTGCATACAGGTGCAGCAATGGCAGTCCTGGCAACACAAGAAAATGAGTGGTATCAACTGCAGCTGGCAACGATAGCGGATGTTCATTATCAACGGTCATCATTCCATGATCGGAAACAAAAATAAAACTAACATCAAGCCCGAGCGAGTCAATTGTCTTAACCATTTTGCCCACGCTTTCGTCAACAAAATGAACTGCGTCTTCCGCTTCTTTTGAATCAGGCCCGTGCACATGTTCCTGATGGTCTACATCCGACATATAAAAAGTAATAAAATGCGGTCTCGTTTCTGGTGGTAATTGCAGCCAGTTTTTTACGGTTTCAATTCTTTGATCGATGGGAGTTATTGTGTTGAATGTATAATAATATGTCGGGCGAACGCCATCAATGGCGCTTTCAGACGCCACCCAAAAATAACTTGCTGTCAGCATGTGTTGATTTTCTGCAAGCACCCACAATGGAACACCGCCATACCATGAGCTATCGCCAACCGCTTTTTTATTACTGATAGTATATGTTTGATTTTTTTGCGCGTCATAAAATGTATTGTCAACAATTCCGTGATGAGCAGGATAAAGGCCTGTAATAATACTGTAGTGATTCGGAAAAGTTAGTGAGGGATAACTTGGTTGCATATATGTTGCAGCAACGCCTTCATTTTGTAGCCTCAGCAGATTCACTGCATTGTATTTTTTTGCGAGGTCATAACGGAAACCATCAGCCGAAATTAAAATGATATAAGGTTTCTTTTGTTGTTCTTTGCTATTGCGCCTTCCCGGAATGATGTGCTGTGTTGTATCCTGCGAAAATGTTTGATGCGAGATGCAAATAAAAAAGAATAATAGAATAGGCTTCAAAGTGAGTTGCATATAAAATAAATTAAGGAAGAATATTTATTGATTTTTTAATAACAAACTGATGTTATTCCAAAACATCCAATGCTCATTTAATTTTTCAGCTCCGTTTTTGAAATAAAATTTCCGTGCTATTTCATTCCCCGGATCGACGCAGATTTTAAATGCATTTTGTTTTTTAAACCAATCTGCAAGCTCAAGAACCAATTCCGACGCAATGCCTTTTCTTCTTCCTTGGGAAAGAACATCAATCCATTCCAGTTCGCCGTCGCATTCAAATCTTTTTGTTAAATGCCCTGCAATAAAGCCAATAATGGCATCATCTTTTATTGCCACATAAATAATTCTGGGACCAAGGGCTTTTTGCGGATGAATTTCTTGTTTTAGATAACCTGATATCCTTCTGTTCCACTATTCTTCTGTTTCCCATTCAGCTGCACGAATTTTAGCAAGAAATGGAATGTCTGAATTGTTTGCTTCTTTATATTGTATTGCAGACATTGAGTTAAAGTTGATTCGAAATTTTTAGTATACCCAGTTAGCAAATCTTAGTATATACATGAACGTTAGCTAAGCCAAAGTTCATTAAAATCATTTCATTTGCGTGTTAATAAATTTTTATCAATCAGGAATGAAAATTTTTTGAAGTCAAAAGACATGGTTCCGTCTTTATTTTCCTCTCCTTTCTTAGTTCCGTTTTTGATTTGAATAAAAGCATTCTTCGCTTCAATCAGCTCGTGCGGATCAGCAAAAGGAATATTGTGCGAAGGGAAAACAATTTTCATATTTGATGCAAGAAGAGATAGTTTCTCCATGCTTTTTTCATAAGCTTCAAGATTAGTTCCTTCTGCAAAAAGAAAAATCGGGCCTTCATAAAAATTATCGCCAACCCACAAGTAGCCTGACTTTTCATCAAGCAAAGCAATGGCATCCGGCGCATGGCCAGGAACTAAAATAACTTTTAGCATTCTGTTTCCTAAATCAATGGAATCTCCATCATTAATGGATGTTGAAATTTTGAAAGGCTTAATGTGATAATTGGCTGTGTCAGTTTTTGGAAGGCGCGCTAAACAAAATGCATCGGGTGCAACTTCTTGTTTTACGATTTCATGCGAATATCCGGTCGCAGCATTTTTTTTCGTGAAATCCGTATTCATCGCAATGATGTTATCAAATTCATGGTTGTTCCCAATATGGTCGAAATGCGTATGCGAATTGAGCACAATGATTGGAAGCGGAGTTAATTCTTTTATTAACGGTGATATAGAATCCAATCCCATTCCGGTATCAAACAGCAATGCTTTTTCTTTTCCGATAATTAAATAAGAAATTACTTCCTGATAATTGTACGGCTCTATGATTGCATAAACATTTTCTGCAACCAAATAAACCTTGAACCATTCTCTTTTTGTTTTTATTTTTGTGAGGTTTTTTAATTGAGGCCTTAATTCCTTGTCGCACCAGTTGGTTGAAGCAGCGTTCATTTTTTTATAATTTGAACAATTAATCATAAGGTTTACAAATACAAGGAGCGCAATATATTTTGAGAAAAACATTTTCTTGTATTGATGATTTATTTTGAAGTCAAGCCGGTATACAAATTTCTCAATCATTAACAATCGCTAATCCATCGCAAATTTATTTTTCAATAAATAATCGCGGCTTTCTTTTACTGCCTGAAACACATCGCTTGCAACAACATCCATTTCGATCACCATCCATTTTACATTGCTATCAGCAGCTTTTACAATTGCAGGAAAATTTTGTACGCCTTTGCCGAGCGGTACCATCGGGTCGGGGTTGTCTTCTGCAAGTGTATCGCGCCAAATTGCAGGGCCATCTTTCATGTGCAACAACTCTGCGCGTTTTCCAAATTTTGCAACAATCGCCGCAGGATCTTGCCTCGCAACTTTTACCCAATACGTGTCGATCTCAAAAAAAATATCTTTGTCAACTCCTTCAAGTAGCCATTCGTACACAAAGCGATCACCAACACGATTGCGATATTCCCACCAATGATTATGCAACCCAAACTGCAGGCCATTTGCTTTTGCATATTGACTTGCTTCATTGTAAATATTGATCAGTTCTTTTGTTCCATCCAGATTACTGTAGCGCTTGTCTTCAGGCCATCCATGCCAAATCATTCTTTTGCAATCGAAAGCTTCTGCAACTTGCAACATAGCTTCTTTTTTATCACCAATAGGAATTTCTATGTGGCAGGAAGAAACTTTCAATCCTGCGTCCTTCAGGTATTTTGCCGCATCTTTTACTGTTACATTTTTTGGCCAAAAAGCAGTCTCCACCGTTTTAATTCCAACTTTAGAAAGGCGATGCAAAGTTCCGGATATATCTTTTTCAATTTCCTTTCTTACGGTGTACAACTGAAGCGAAATTTTTGCAGTTGGAGAATCTGTTTTTGCAAGAGCGAGCTTAGGAAGCAAAATATTTCCAAGCGCAAAAGCTCCACCTGATTTTAGAAAATCACGTCGTGGCAATCGTTTTGTAGCAGTCATTTTAAATAGGTTTTAATTTAGCAATGCATTTTACTCTTTTTTGAAGTTACTCTTTTTTTGTTAGCGGTATTTGTTCTCTTTTCATCATGCTCCCACTGCGGGGGCTTTTGTATGGTGAAAATTCTATGGAGCTTGACGCTTATTATCGGCAAATAGTCAAGCATCTCAAATTAAAGATTATGGCATGCAAGGAGCTGCCGGTGAGGTGTAGGGAGCATTGAACAGAAATTATTTTAAGATTAATTGGAGAGTGGCCGTCATGCCTGTGCCGGCATCAGATTTTGAAAGTATTTTGGATATACTTCAACGTTAGCTATTTGGCATTTATTAAAGTTGCCAAATGAAATTATTTCTTTGTAATTGCTTCGTATTCGTTGGAGACGCTTATTGCAGTGTTTTGTATCCTGATTTTTTTTGTTAGGTCTTCATTGTGCACTATTATTTCATAAACACTATTTTTTCCATCACAATATTCTGTAAGCAGATCAACAATGTATTCTTTGCAATATTCCGATGCAATTTTTATAAAGCGGGCGGGCATATTGCGGCCATTGTAATAAATGTGGCGACTGCGAAAAGAGCCTGTGAGATCATAGGTTTCCACTCCCCAAATTGAATCTGTTTGTCCGAAGGTTACAAAATAACCGTTGTTGGTTTTTGACCAATTTTGAAATGTTATCGAAGGAAAATCTTTCATGAACCTTCTGAACATGCTCGGTTTAATTTCATTGAGCGGTATATTGCTGACAATATGTTCGTCTCCATAATCGTATACAAAATGGTTGGCAGCAAATGAATAACCAGATGAATTGGTTTGTGCATTTGAGTTGAATTCACTCATGATAAAAGCGCACGAAAGAATCAGGGTTAGTGCCCATTGATTGTTTTTCATAACCATTGCTCATTTTATTTTTTTTAAATAAAAATTTACAACTGTTTATAACAGGATGATTGAGCAGTTAGTTATTATGTACAACAGTGAAAATTGAGCTAAGAGCCAAGAAGGATATTTATTTGAAGAATGCCTTGCGTTAATTTTTATTCCGGATTAAATTAACGGAGCAAAAGACTTTTTTATTGCGTGACGCATTTTGATATTTTCTGTTTTGATTTCTTAAAGCTTTGTTTGTTGCCATGGCAACGGTTTAAAATGTTTATTTCATTCTTGCTTCAACCTCTGAAAAATTGATGTTGAGCGGTAAAAACTCCGATTGATTTCTCATTCTGTCTTTATCATTAAAACCATTCTCTGCGGCTTTTAATAAATCATCAGTTGTTGATTTACTGTTATTTTTTCTTGCATTAATAATCGCTGAAAAATACCAGGGTTCACTGTTTGTCGGGTCTACCATTTTATATAATTCCACAAAATGTTCTGCACCGTCATTTTGATTTGCGTGAATAAGCTGATTGCTGATGGAATAAAACGCAAGCGACAAATAAGCAAGCAATCTGTTATACATCGCGCCTTCATCTGTTTTAGCTTTTGCTTTTTCGTTTAAATCAGCAATTGTTTTTGTCCAGTAATTGATATCGCCGCTTTGAAATTGTTGCTGATAAGTTGCTTTTATGTTTTCTTCAGTGGCAAATAAATCCTGAGCATGTTTTAATTGTTTTTGATAAACAGGGTTTGCGGAAATAGATGCATGCTTTTGTTTGAAGAAATTTATTTCTGCAGTTAATCCATTAAGCATATTAATAGACAGTTTGCATTCTTCATCTGCTTTGATAAGATTATTTTCGACAACAAATGAATCCATTCTTTTTTTGCTTTCTGCAATATAGTTTTTGATGAAATTATTATCTGCAGGAATTTGTTTGCTGCGCATGGCATCTAATATCAATCCTTCAAACGCAATATTCATAGCGGTTTCAGGAGCCCATGCATGTTTGCCGTTGAAAAGGATCATGCGATGGCGCGTGCTTGTTTTATCCAGATCATTGCAGAAGGAAACAACGTTGGTCATATTCATATCACCATCGCCGGCAAGCCCGGTGAAACTGAAATTAAAATTTCCAGCCGGAGTTCCATCAGGTAATGCAGCGCTATTGGCAATGACGGATTTTATTTCCGGATGATTTAATGCAATATATCCTGCCGCTTTTGCGCCGCCGGAAAAACCACAGACATAAATCCGTGACGCATCGATATTAATTCTTGCTTTTGAGTCTGTAAATAAATGCTGCCAGATATTTTCTGAGATTGAATAATCGTTTCCGTTTTTTGAATTGTTGCTGCCGATGAGAATGAAACCAAATTTATTTGCCAGTGATTGGTATTTGCTCAATGGGAAACTGCCGCTCGCATGTGGGTCAAAAAAATAAATAACTGGCAATGCATGATTAGTTTTTGTCGCAGGAATATATAATGCATAAGATTGTGAAGCATCGTTTTTGCAGGAAATATTTTTTATTAAAGTGCCGATTGGGAATGAATCGGATGCTGATGGGCTTGATAATGCAACGGAATCTTTTGCTGTTTCATTCACTGCATCATTTGATGGCTGATGATTGCCGCAGGAAAAAGCACAAAGCAACGGGATAAATATTTTGAGGAGATGGCCTTGCATGGTAATGCAAGATGGGAAGAATTTAGGAATTGTGCAGCCAGTATTGGTCGACGACAAACAATGGCATAAACGGGTAAAAAAGTTATCCATAGGTTGTGCAAATGAATTTGCTAAAAAATGTAGGTTGTTTTGCAAAACCCTTTAAATTTGAAACTGAATGGATAGCAAAATCGGTATATTTTCATTTTTTTCTGGCGCAGGTTTTTTAGACTTGGGTTTTGAAATGACTGGTCAATTTGAAACTTTGTTTATGAACGAATATCATAAAGCCTTTGCTGATATTTATGTTTCATCGAGAGAAAAGCTGGGGATTGAAAAGCCTCGTTTTGGATATCAAGTTGCAGACATCACTGAAAATCTAACTAATTTAAATTCTTTATGGTTATCACAGAATTTAAAAGAAGCCAGGCAAAAAAATGATATTATAGGCTTCATTGGTGGACCGCCTTGTCCAGATTTTTCAGTTGCAGGAAAAAATAAAGGTCACAAAGGCGAGAACGGCAAATTGTCCGGAACTTATGTTGAATTGATTTGTCGTAATAAGCCTGATTTCTTTTTGTTTGAGAATGTGAAAGGTCTTTATAGGACTACAAAACATAGAGAGTTTTTTGAAGGCATGAAAACAAAATTAATTAGTGAAGGTTACTATATTACTGAAAAACTAATTAATGCAATAGAATTCGGAGTGCCGCAAGATAGAGATAGAATTATTTTAATAGGATTTAAGCGGAGCACCTTAGGTGATTTAGGATTTAAACTGAATGGCTCACCAATCATAAAGAATTTTAACTGGGAGAATAATAGCATTTATAAAGCAAAAGATGTTTTCTCAATGAGTTGGCCTAGGTTGGAGAAATTCAAAGAATTTTCAGCTAAGCCCAAGCCGATAAATATCCCTAAAGAGTTAACGGTTGAATATTGGTTTAAAAAAAACAATGTTGAAAAACATCCCAACGCAAAAAATTATTTCATACCTCGCGCAGGATTGGAAAAATTTAAAGTAATTGACGAAGGCGATGATTTAAAGAAATCTTATAAACGCCTTCATCGCTGGCGTTATTCACCAACTGCTGCTTACGGAAATAATGAAGTTCACTTGCATCCTTATAAGGCAAGAAGAATATCTGCCGCAGAAGCTCTTGCAATTCAATCCTTACCGAAAGAATTCGTAATTCCTCAAAATGTTCCCCTCACCGACATGTTCAAGACAATTGGAAATGGTGTCCCTTATTTAGCTGCTAATGGTCTTGCAAAAAATATTATAGATTTTATTTACAATAATCCTATTAAGGACTTGAAAGTTTCATATGAACAAATTGACGGCAAGTAATATAGTATCTTTCATTAATCAGTTAGATAAGAAAGCAACTTATAATTATTTGGACCCTAGAAATAAAGGGTTAATTCAAATTGTTGAAGTTGAGTTGCCAGAAGGCCCATCAGAATTAAAAGATGGAATCCTACAAAAGACGAAAAAGCAGCAAATAAAAAGGTTGAGCCTATTTCTCCTGAATTGATCTGGAGAATTGCAAATGCATTTAGTCCAAATCAGCCTATAAATTTTGATAGAGTTTTGGCTGGAAGTTACAATACAAGGAGTGTTCTCGAAGCCTTGCTAGCTCATACGCCTCAATTTCATTTTTGTTATCCGGGTAGGATTGAAACTACTGGTGGAAATCCAGTTATAAAACGTGGGCATAAGCATTTAATGTGGACTCCGAACGAGCCGCATAAAAAAGGAGTAGTAAGAGAAATGAAAACCGAAATTGTCATTTCGGAAGTTCCAACACTTGAAGCATTTTATGATGCACTTATTTTGCCTTCCAACGAAAGACAACAGAATTAGATATAAATGTTCAAAGGAGACATGCGCAAATCCAAATAGCTTTATATTTTATTGGCAAACAATTAAGCTTTCGAACTTGGATTGCACAAAATGATAAAGGGATAATTTATCAAAATAAAAAGCTAGGAGAATTTGATGGAATTATTGTTTCTCTGAAAGATGAGAAATTAATGTCCGCTTATGATGATGCAATTAGAGCAGCCTTATTAATTGATTGTATCTGGTTCAAGAATGGGAAATTAATGCCAGCAGTTATGGAAGTTGAACATTCAACTGGTGTAACGAGCGGTTTGTCAAGAATGAAAAATTTTAAAGACAAATTTCCACCTTTCCCAACTCGCTATGTAATTGTTGCTCCTGATGAAGATAGAGATAAAGTAATCAAAGAGGCTAATAAACCTCAATTCCATGATTTGAATGCAAGATTTTTCTCTTACTCTGCAGTTGAGGAACTTTTTGCATTGTGTCAAAAACGCAAACTCAAAGGCGTTACTGAAGAATTCCTCGATTGTTATATGGAGTCAATTCTTGTAAATTAATTTTCTCCTCTCCGATTAATTGCAACAAACATTTTCCAACGAAACTCGCCGAGGAAACTAAGGCTCAATAGTAGCACTACCGATGGAAGGATTGCGACGCAAGGATGATGCTATGAAAAACTGAAGCTGGTATCATAATAGTTTCCAGTTTGTAGTTTATAGTTGTTCCAAACTTTGAACTTCTTAATAGAAATTCAAGTTGCTACTGTTTAAGCTATTCACCATTCACCATTGCCCATTCACTACTTCAAATACTTATCATACCACGCCAGATATCTTTCGAGCCTGTCGCGCTGATAGCTTGGCATGCTGATGCCGTGGAATTGCCCAGGATAGATGATAAGATTTGTTTGAACGCCGAGTGTGCGCAGTGCCTGGTACATTTGCTCGCTGCCTGCGGTGGGCACGTTGAAATCTTTTTCGCCGCTGAAAAAAAGTGTGGGCGTTTTTATTTTATCAGCTTTTAATAATGGATAAGAAATTTTGAGGTATTTATTAATGCTTGTCCATGGCGTGCCGATTTCGTTGTTGTATTGATTGATGTATTGGTCAACGCCGTAGAGCGAAAGCGTGAAGCCCGTGCCGGCGCCGCTGCATGCAGCTTTGAAGCGTGTGTCGGATGCGATAAGATAATCGGTGAGGATGCCGCCGTAACTCCATCCGCCAACGGCAAGTTTATCGGGATCGGCAATTCCTTTTTTTACGAGGTAATCGATGGCACCGTGCAAGTCGAGCACCTCTTTGTTGCCCCAATCGGCGGAAATAATTTTACAGTACGCCAATCCTCTTCCGTTGCTCCCTCGATAATTCACCGCAGCCACATTATAACCGCCTGCTGCAAGCATTTGGCGGGTGAGGTCGAAACTAAATTCATCCTGGCCAACAGGGCCACCATGAATAAAAAGTATGGTTGGTAATTTTTGATTGGCAACTGCATTTGCAGGGCGATATAATAATCCTGAAACATTCGTACCGTCGCTGCTTTTTGAAGTGAAGCCTTCAACCGTTGCGAGAGAAAGTGGCGCGAGAAAATCATTTGAGATTTTGGTAAGCCTTCTTGTTTTTCCATGTTCCAGTGCATAAATTTCTGTTGGCGTTTGCGGATTGCTCATGGTTACAAACCAGTCTCCGCCTGGTGTTGGCTCAACGGATGTAAAAGCGCGATCGCCATCAGTAATTCTTTGCATCGCTCCATCCGTTACAGAAAAACTGGCGATGTATTGCTGTCTGTCGTCTGCAACCAGTGCAAAAATTGCTGAACCATCTTTTAACCAATGGGGGTTTGTTACGCCTCTGTCCAAACTCAATGACAATAATTTTGGTTCGCCGCCATCTTTGGAAGTGATTGCAAGAACAGGTTGGTCATACATGATATAATCGGCACTGCTCGTGCTTCGGGTGTATGCAATCCATCTTCCATCGGGGCTCCAGCGGGGAGAATTGTCGGCACCGGTCCATGAAGTAATTTGTTTTGCGGTTGCACCTTGTTTTGCATCTATCACAAAAATATCAGAGTTCTCGTTTTTATCAGGATCTGCAGTGTGGTTGCTCACGAATACAACCTGTGTGCCATCGGGGCTCCAGCTTGCGCCGCCTTCATCATAATTTTCACGGGTAAGCGTATCCAATTTTTTGGTGGCGATGTCGAATACATATAAATGTGTGTAGAGTTTTTTATAACGATAACCTTCAACGTCTTCTTTATATTGATAGCGGTCTATGACAAGCGGTTTTGTTGTTTTTATTTTGCTGCTGTCTTCAGGTTCTTTATCAGTTATTGTGAATAATAATTTTTTGGAATCAGGGCTCCATGAATAATCGTTCACGCCGTTTTTTATATCTGTGAGTTTTTTCCCTTCGCTACCGCGGCGATCCATGAGCCAAACTTGTGAGCCTTTGCTTTCTTGTCTTGATGAAAGAAAAGAAAAATATTTTCCATCCGGGCTCCATCTGGGGCGGCTTTCGCTTTCGGCATCGCTGGTGAGCTGAATGTTTTGCAAACCATCCCAACTGACCATCCAGATATTTGTGTTGCGTTTATCTTTTATTGAATCAATAGTAGTAACAGTATAGGCAATCCAATTACCGGCGGGAGCAATTTGCGGATCACCGACGGAAGGGAGGCGATAAATGTCTGCGGGCTTCATCATTCTTTTAATAGACGATTGTGCGGAGATATTAATTTGGATTGATACAAAAAATGTGAGTAGAAAAAATAGCTTTTTCATAAACAGTTGATTGAACCTCAATTTAAGATATTTCACAAGAATACAATGGGAACAAAGATTACCTGATTATTTTTTACATTTTTATTCTGTTATATTATATAGCAAAACCCGTTGTCTCTTTATATTCTTTGCGCACGTTGTGTGAAAATTTTCTAAAAACGGAGATAAATATTTGTTCGTACGAAATATTTCCTATCTTTAGATTATGAAACAGGAAAAGAAAGAAAACGACAATAAGTTAGAGCCTACAAAATCAGAGCTTGAAATTTTGCAGGTGTTATGGAAGCACGGCCCGTCGACTGTGCGTTTTGTGAATGATACCTTGAATGAAGAAAAACGCGCTGTGCAATATACTTCCACATTAAAGCTGATGCAGATTATGGCGGAGAAAGGAATTTTGAAAAGAGATGAGAGCAGCATGAAACATATTTATATTCCGGCGATGGAAGAACAAAAGACAAAGGGTTTTTTATTGGAACGTTTTGTCGATTCGATGTACAATGGCTCGGCCAGCAGTTTGATGATGCAATTGCTTGGCAATAAAAAAACATCAAAGAAAGAATTGGAAGCGATTAAGGAGATGTTGAAAAATCACGATAAGAAATAATATCAATGCCACTGAAACACAGAAGCACTGAATCTTCTGTGTTTCAGTGCTTCTGCGGCAAAATAATATTTGATTCAAAAAAGACTAAAATTAGTTGTATGCATTTACTAAACGATGAAACAATGCAAGCTATTTGCTGGACATTGATCCATTCACTGTGGCAGGGCTTGCTGCTGGCTGTTTTTGCAGGCATAGTAATTATGCTGACGAAAAAATCCAGTTCGGTAATCAGATATAATAGTTTGGCATGTTTATTTTTTCTTTTCATTGCAACCACATGTTTCACTTTTGCGAGGCAATATCATGCTTCAGAAAATGATAAAGTTTCTGCCATAAATCCGGCAACTGATAATCATGTAGGACAGTTAATGATAACAGCAAATCCTGTTATCACAAATACCAATATTCGGAAAACCTTTCTCGACACATTTACGACTTATTTCAATGAACATGCTTCGCTGATTGTAACGATTTGGTTTATTGCGTTGAGCGTGCAATTAATAAGGCTGATGGCAAATGCAGGATATGTTCAGCGAATCAAACATTATAAAACACATGCGCCATCTGAATATTGGAAAAAAAGGATGCATGAACTAGCGGAGAAATTAAACATTCAACAAAAAATTTCATTGCTTCAATCTGAAATTGTGAAAGTGCCTGTGATGGTTGGATTTTTAAAACCGGTAATATTATTTCCATTTCAATTAATGTCGCAATTGCCAGCTGAACAAGTAGAAGCAGTGTTGTTACATGAATTAGCGCATATCAGGCGCAAAGATTATTTCGTGAATATGTTGCAGAACCTTGCTGAAATTATTTTCTTTTTCAATCCCGGTGTATTGTGGATTTCATCATTAATAAGAGATGAACGTGAAAATTGTTGTGATGATATTGCCGTAGCAGAAACAAAAAGTAAAAAGGAATTTGTGCATGCATTGGTTTCTTTTCAAGAATATAATTTGAATGGCTCTACCTATTCGCTCGCATTTGCCGGAAGAAAAAATCATTTGCTTAATAGAGTAAAACGAATTATAACAAATAACAACAAAACACTTAATAATATGGAAAAGATTTCGCTCGCATCAGGAATTGTTATTATCGGATTGGTAACAATCGCATTCAAACAAACTGTGCAACAGGAGCCCGTTAAGGCTAAACCATCAGTAAGCGCAATTCATCCAAAAGAAATCCTGAATGATTCAGTACCCGACAAAAAAGGAAACTCTACAACAACTTTTAATGGTTCAATTGATGGAAAGAAATACAAAATGAAAGAGGTTAATGATAAAGTGATTGAATTTTATATCGATGATAAAAAAATCCCTGACGATAAAATTGGCGATTATCAGGAAATTATTGATAAGATTCATCTTGATATGAAGAAGCAGCAAGATGAATTGCAAGCACAAAACTTGTTATTGCAGAAACAACAGGCAGAGTTGGCGCAACAACAGGAACGCATGCAAAAAGAGCAGGATGAAATGAAAGCGCTCGCTGATGAAGCGAATAATAATGCTGACATCTCAAGAAGGAATGAACAAATGGCAAAATTATATGCAGAAAGAGCAGCACTGGAGTCAAAATTGAAAATCGAAGAACTTAATAATATGCTGAGTGTTTCATCGCTGGAACAATCAAGAAAAGCTGCTCAGGATTTAAAACAGCAGCTTAAAAAACAAAATGACGAATTAATTAGTGTTACTGAAGAATTGAAAAAAAGAGAGCAAAAAATGGAAGAAGAAGCAAAGTTATTGCAACAAAAAAATTATAAAGGACAAACCGAATCACTGAACAGACAAATGCTTGAGCTTAGAAAAGAGCAATTACATATTCAGGAGGAACAGCTCCGGCTAAATAAAATGTTGTTAGATATAAATCAAAACGCTGGGTTGAAAACGCCTTCATTCGATAATCAGAACTCACTTAATCTTTCAGGAAATTTACATTTGTCTAATATGAATTCGTTGAACCTGAAATCCCAAAATGTTTTTAAAAGTTGGCCGCTTAGCAATATCATTGATGATTTGGTAGATGAAGGGATTATTAGCGATAAAGAAAATCTGGAATTAATAATGGACAATAAAATTTTAAAAGTAAATGGAGTAGTTCAGCCGGAAGAACTTCATGAAAAACTAAAAGGCAAATATTTAAAAAGCGAGAAGAGCCATGTAATATTCTCCAGACATGGCGATTCGATGAGTGGCGATATCAATAACGGATGATGAACAAAATGATAAATAGAAATGCCTGATGTATTTTCATCAGGCATTTCTGTTTATCACAGTTTTATATTCACCGCAAACATAAAATTGGTTGTTGCCATTGGAAATAAAAAGTTTTCTGTTACTAATTGTCCGCCGTAAATATAACTGTATGTATAGCCATTCGGCTCATATTTTTCATTGAACACGTTATTCAACTGAAATATGAAATTCATTTCTTTTATTTCTTTGAATTTAACGGTGTATGTCATGCGTAAATTTTCAACAAAATAGCCATTCAGCTTTCTGTCTTCATGCTGAGAATTATCAAGATATTCTTTGCTCACATATTTGCCGATCAAACTCAATTGATAGTTTTTGAATGGTAGAAAATTAAGCGAAGCGCCGCCAACTACTGAAGGAGAAAATGCTATATCAGTTGATTTATAAAAATTAGTTTTTTGCCCGCTGCTGTCGTAATCATCAATGTACTCTGTATAATTTTTTACTTTATTGCGGCTGATAGAAAGATTAGCATCGGCATTAAGCCAGTCAGTGAATTTTGCGTTTCCCTGCAATTCAATTCCGAGCCGATAGCTGTTGGGAATGTTGATGCGCGTATATTCTCCTACATAATTTATTTTTCCATTCAACACCAGTTGGTTTTTATAAAGCATATAATAACCCGTTGCGCTCCACGAATAACGAGAAGTTTTATGGCCGATATTTAATTCAAAATCATTCAGCGCTTCCGGTTTCGGTTTGTCAGTCGGGCTTGTTTCAAAATCATTTCTATCCGGTTCATGGTTTGCTAATGAGTAAGAAAAATAATTGTTCCATCCATTATCTGTATAGCTAATGCCAATTTTCGGATTATAAAAATTATAGGTCGTGTTAACTGTTAGTGAAGTGTTGTCATCAAACCCATCAATATTATAACCAATTCTCCTGTATTGCAGATCCGCGAAAACTGTCCATTGGTCATTTAATTGTTGTTGCAATTTTGCGTACACATTGAAATCGGTTTTATATGCAGGTTCATTGTACCATTGGTAGTTTGGAGGAACGCCACCATTTTGCGCCCATGTTATAATTCCATAATGCCTGCCATATATTTATCCCAGCCGCCGCCAAATGTAAATTGTGTTTTTTTGTATTTATACTGCAAAGAAAAAATAGCGCCATAAAAATAATTGTTCAACCACAACTGCCGTATAAGATCAGTGCTTTGCAATGTATCGTTGCCAATAATCTGGTTTGGCAATCCATACGCAGAATATTTTGCATTCGATGAATCGCCCTGATCGTGATATTCTTCATAATAACCGTAGCCTCTTGTGTAAAAGCCGGCAACGTTCATGGATAACCGCTTACTGAACTCGTGATTGAAAAAAAGCTGATAATGGTTTTGCCAGTAATTATCAGTTTGATTTGGATAAGTGAAATAATTGTAAGTGCGGTTGTTTGATTTGAAAAGATTGATTGAATCTGCGCTTGTAAAATAAAGCGAGCCGACATTATTATCATAATGCGTTTGAAGTGCAGCCTTATTGCCTTCTACTTTTGCTTCAGGAATTCCGTTCCATGCCTGGTATGTTTTTTCTTTTCCCTGAATAACATTGAAACGAATGGAAGACTTTTTTGAATAATAGGCTGCAGATAAATACAAAGATTTCAAATTGCTGGTGGCGCGGTCAATATAGCCATCGCTGGTAATTTGCGATACCCTTGCATCAATCGTGAAATGATCATCAATTAAGCCTGAACCGACTTTAATGGTGTTTTTCCATGTGTTGAAAGAGCCAAAGCTATTGTTGATTTCCGCATAGGCCTTGTCGTTAAATTCGTTGGTAGAAAAATTGATGGTTGCCCCAAATGCGCCTGCGCCATTTGATGAAGTACCCACCCCACGCTGGATTTGGATGCTATTCACGGAAGAAGCAAAATCAGGAAGGTCTACAAAATAAAGGGATTGCTCTTCTGCATCGTTATAAGGAATTCCATTCAGCGTCATATTTATTCTTGAGTCATCCGTGCCACGAATATAAATTGCCGTATAGCCAACGCCGTTACCTGCATCGGAATTAATAACAACACCCGGAGTTTGATTGAGGATAAATGGCAGATCCTGACCGAGATTATTTTGCTCAATGTATTCTTTTGAAAGATTTGTTTTTGTAAAAGGTGCTTTTTCTCCGGCACGCAAAGCTTTTATTTCAACAGGCTGCAAAAACAATTTTACTTCCGACAAAGTGATATTGATGAATTTGCTGTCGATATCAATTATTGAATCGAAAATTTTGTAGCCGATGCTGCTGATCTTTATTTTATAATTTCCCGGCTTTGCTTTTTTGAATTCAAAAACACCGGCATCATTGGTTGAAGTTGTGCCGAGCCCATTGATCAGGATTGTTGCGCCTGCAACGGGCAAGCCGGTCAAAGAATCAGTTACTTTTCCTTTGGTATTGATTTGCGCCGGTGCAATAAAATAAATCAACAAAAAGAAAATTCCTGTAAGCAGTTTTTTCATTGTTTGAGTTTGAATAACTTAATAATAAGAAGTAAGAAATGAAGAATAATGTATGAGAAAGTTTGAGCAGTGGGTTGCAACCACTCTCTCATTTCTAATTAATTATTTCCAATTTCTGATTCTGCCAAAGAAATGACTGCGTATGCGAAAAGTGGAGTATGTTTTTTAGCACCTTCCCTGCGCAGGCATTACCCTGTTCAGGTTCTACGGGTATCATCTCAGCCTTGACCGCTTTTGGCGGGCTCAGCACCCCGAGGAATCTGAGAAATCACTGCAAAGGTAAAAGAAAATTTATTTGAGCGTGTAACATTCTCTAAACGCTTTCCGTCTGATTATTGGGTGGGGCTTTCCATGCATGCAACATTATTAACTTTGTTGCGACTTTCATTAAAACTATGTTTATGAATAAGATCATTTTTTCTGCCGCACTTCTTTTTGCAAGTATTTTTTCTTTTGCACAGGATTCAAAACTGATTAACGATAAAAATGCTCAAAAGCGCAATGTGAGTGGGTTTCATGCTGTAAAAATTTCCAACGGCATCGACCTTTATCTTAGTCAGGGCGATGAAGCTGTAGCAATCAGCGCCACTGATATCGAAGTAAGAGACCGTATTAAAACAGTTGTGGAAAATGGCGTGCTTAGAATTTATATAGAAAGCGAAGGTTTTCACTGGAATTGGGGCAATCAGCACATGAAAGCTTATGTGTCTACCAAAACGCTTGATATTCTGGAAGCTTCCGGTGGTTCCGATGTTTTCACGGAAACTGTAATCAAATCTGAAAAATTAACCGTGCATCTTTCCGGCGGCAGTGATTTGAAAGGCCAGTTTAATGTTACTGACCTGAACTTTCACCAAAGCGGCGGCAGCGATGTGAATATTTCAGGAAATGTTATTAATCTTAAGATCGATGCAAGTGGCGGAAGCGATTTTCATGGCTATGACCTCGCCACCGATTTTTGTAATATAGATGCAAGCGGCGGAAGTGATATGCACGTGACTGTCAATAAAGAACTCAATGTGAGCGCAAGCGGCGGCAGCGATGTTTATTACAAAGGCAATGGCGTAATAAGAAAAATGAACTCAAGTGGATCCAGCAGTATTTCGAAGAAGGGCTAATTCATGATTTATAACTAATAACTAAATATTAATCGCTTAATAGAACTAACATGAAAAAATTAATCTTGGCCATCAGCAGCATCTTTGTTTTGACAGCAGCCATTGCGCAGGATAAAATCGTTAATGACCCGAACGCGCAAGTCCGCGCTGTTTCTTCATTTCATGGCATTCACGTTTCAACAGGCATTCATTTATACCTTACTCAAAGCAATGATGAAAAAGTTGCAGTAAGCGCTGAATCAAAAGAGACCAGAGATAAGATTGTGACCGAAGTGGTGAATGGTGTGCTGAAAATTTATTTTGAAAACAACCACGATTGGTATTCAGATGATCATAGAAACAGGAATATGCGTGCTTATGTTTCATGCAAAATGCTTGATGAGCTGAAAGCAAGCTCAGGCGCACATGTTGAAGTAGACGGGACTATTCAATCCGGAGATCTGGAGCTGTCGTTTTCAAGCGGCGCATCTTTCAAAGGCGATGTGAAAGTAAAAGGGATTAAGATTGATGCAAGCAGTGGTGCACACTCCACTATTTCAGGCAGCGCAGATGATGCAAGAGCATCAACAAGCAGCGGCAGCCGTATAGAAGCGAACGGGCTTGTTACTAATGAGTGCGACGCAGATGCAAGCAGTGGTGGCCACATTGAAGTAACGGTAAACAAATCGTTGAGCGCAAGTGCCAGCAGTGGCGGCCATATTGAATACAAAGGCGATGCTTCTATCAAAAATATTAATACCAGCAGTGGCGGGAAAGTGTCGAAAAGATAATGAGTGAATAATCTCCAAAAAAAATGATATGAAAAAAATATTTTTCCTGCTGAGCTCAGCGCTTGTTTTTATCACAGCATCGGCTCAGCAAAAATTAATTGATGACCCGAATGCTGAACCGCGAAAGCTAAATGCAAGCTTTCATGCTATAAATGTTTCAAGTGCTATCGATTTGTACCTTACACAAGGCAGCGATGAAGCGGTTGCTGTGAGCGCAGCAGATAAAGAAAATGTTTCTCGCATTATTACAGAAATTGACAATGGCGTTTTAATAATAAAGTTTGATAACAAGAACTGGAATTGGTTCAAAGGCAATAGAAAATTGAAAGCTTATGTATCGTTCAAAAATATTGACAGGCTTTCTGCATCAGGCGCCAGCGACGTGCATATTCAGGGAACGATCAATGCAGATAAATTGGATGTTCATTTAAGCGGGGCCAGTGATTTAAAAGGAGATATTAAAGCGAATGATCTGAGCATGGACCAATCTGGCGCTTCAGACGCAACTATTACCGGAAGCGCAACGAATATAATTGTTCGTTTAAGCGGGGCAAGCGATGTGAAAGCTTATGATTTCGTGACGGAGAATTGTACTGCACATGCATCAGGCGCATCTGATGTTAATATTACAGTGAATAAAGAATTGAATGTTCATGCAAGCGGCGCGAGCGATATATTTTATAAAGGAACCGCAGTCATCAAAGAATTGCACTCAAGCGGAGCAAGCAGTGTTTCGAAAAAAGGTTAGGGTAATTAGGAATTAATAATTAGTAATTAATAATGAAAATTTTGCTAAAGCAAGACGATAATTGATTTGATTTTTTTGCTATCAGGAACTTTCTACTAGCTCCGTGCTTCAGCGCGGGGTTTTGAATTTTGAACAGATTAAGATGGCTTTAGCCATCGTGTTTCATAATTTCAAATTTTTATATTTTTTATATTTTGGCTGATACTCGCAACTCAAAAAAATGAAAAAAGTACGATAATAATTAATGAGTTGGGTAAGGTGTAATAATAAAAGTAGGAAATAAAAAAAGGCAACTTTTCAGTCGCCTTTCAGTTGCGAAGGGAGGGTTCGAACCTCCGACCTTCGGGTTATGAGCCCGACGAGCTACCGCTGCTCTACTTCGCGATGTGGGGTGCAAATGTACGCCCGAACTTAATAATAGCCAAACATTTTCTTTCTCTTACCTTTGCGGCGCTTATGAAGACAGGTTTCGTCAGCATATTCGGAAAGCCCAATGCGGGCAAAAGCACGCTGCTCAACACTTTGATGGGAGAGAAGCTGGCCATTGTTTCACATAAAGTGCAAACGACAAGGCATCGCATTAAAGGCATTTTAACTGAGAAAGATTATCAGATTATTTTTTCTGATACGCCTGGGATTATTGAGCCAAAATATAAGCTCCATGAAAAAATGATGCAGGCTGTAAAAAACTCAATTGAAGATGCTGATCTGTGCTTGTTGATGCTCGATGCAAATGATGACCTGGAAGAAAATGACAAGCTGTTTAGTTCCCTGAAATTAAAAACGCCTGCGCTTGTTGTGTTGAATAAAATAGACAAAACACCGGAAGAAAAATTGAAAGAAGCTGTCTTGTTTTTTACAGAGAAATCTTATTGTAGCAAAGTGGTTAGCATTTCCGCGAAAAAAAAATTGCATGTTGACAAACTTGTAGAAACGATACTCAATTATCTTCCTGAAGGCGAGCCTTTTTTTGAAGGTGAAGAGATGACTGATCTGTCGACGAAATTTTTTGTGGCTGAAATTATCCGCGAGAAAATATTTCATTTATATGAAGAAGAAATCCCTTACCATGCAACGGTGCTGGTTCAGGAGTTCAAAGAAAAAGAAACATTGACGAAAATCCGTGCTGATATAATCGTGCAAAGAGAAACACAAAAAGGAATTATTCTTGGTGAGGGTGGAAAGATGATTAAAGAGTTAGGTTCATCATCAAGAATGGAGATAGAAAAATTTATCGGTAGAAAAGTTTTTCTGGAGCTCTTCGTGAAAGTTCGCCCGAAATGGAGAGAAGATGAATTGTATTTGAAAGAATATGGATATTAGAACATGTTAGATATGATATGTACGATATTAGATTTTGGAGACATCGCACATCTGACATCAAACATTGAATTATGAGTTTTACCGTAGCAATAGTTGGCAGGCCGAATGTTGGGAAAAGCACTTTCTTTAATCGTATGCTCGAGCAGCGTAAGGCGATAGTGGATGATGTGAGCGGCGTAACGCGTGACAGGCAATATGGCATCACAGATTGGAATGGAAAGACTTTCAACGTGATTGACACGGGCGGCTTTGTGCCGAAAAGCGATGATGTGTTTGAGCGTGAAATAAAAAAACAGGTACTCATTGCCGTTGAAGAGGCAAATGCAATTGTGTTTATTGTGGATGTTGAAACAGGAATTACTGATTTGGATGAAGCGATGGCCGATGTGCTTCGCCGTTCTACCAAACCTGTAATGCTTGCTGTGAATAAAGTTGATAATGGAGATCGTTTGCTCGAAGCTTCAGAATTTTACAGCCTTGGTTTTGATAATATATTTTTTATTTCTGCAATGACCGGTAGCGGCAGTGGGGAATTGTTAGATGCTATCACTGCATTGATAACGGAAAAAGACTCAGAAGCAGTTGAAGATGAATCGAAGCTGCCGAAGTTTGCAATCATTGGTCAGCCGAACACAGGAAAATCTTCTTTATTAAATGCACTTGTCGGACAGGAGCGAACTATTGTTAGTGATATTGCCGGAACAACACGCGATACTATTCACACGCATTATAAATTATACAACAAAGAATTTATACTTATTGACACTGCCGGCATTCGCCGCAAGACAAAAGTTCACGAAGATCTGGAATTTTATTCTGTGATCCGCGCTATCAACGCAATGGATGAAGCTGATGTTTGTTTGTTGATGCTTGATGCAGAAAAAGGAATTACTGCACAGGATCTGAATATTTTTTCGCTCGCTGTAAAAAAAGGAAAGGGAATTGTTGTGCTCGTCAATAAATGGGATTTGGTGACGAAAGAAACGAACACGGCAAAAGAATATGAAAAAGAATTAAAGAAACGGCTTGCTCCTTTTACAGATGTTCCATTATTATTTATATCTGCCACAGAAAAATTAAGAATTTATAAAGTGATAGAAACCGCGATTGAAGTGTATGAAAACCGCCAGAAAAAAATCCCCACTTCAAAATTAAATGACGTGATGTTGAAAGCCGTTGAAGCATTTCATGCACCGGTTGTTCGCGGTTATGCCATCAAAATAAAATATGTTTCTCAATTGCCAACCGTTGTTCCATCATTTGCATTCTTCTGCAATTTCCCCGACGATGTGAAGCAGCCTTATAAAAATTATCTTGAAAATCAATTAAGACAAAACTTCAACTTCACCGGCGTTCCCCTCAGGCTTTTCTTCAGAAAGAAATAATCTTTTATACAAAATTTTCTGCTTCCCCAAATATCTTGTTTTGCGTTTTTGTAAAATACCCAAATCCCATTACCACTAAAGTGGTATTTTTTGAAAGGCAAAATTTCTTTCTTTTGCCATAACGCTGCTGCTCAATGAAATTTTCCTGCCCTCACTTTATTCATTTACTAAAACTTATGGCTTATGAAAAAAATCATTTACTCATGGCGAAATCTCTTTCCGGTTCTTCAATCAGGTTAAAGCAATTTTTTTGAATCATTGAAATGCAGATTTTTCACCTGAACTTTTGGTGTAAAATCTCTTAATTTTTTAGTCAACCTCATTCCTAACAAAAAACACTCCTTAACTATGTCTTTTCAAATCCCATCATTAAAAATAATTTCATTATTATTTTGCGTAACTATTTTTTCTTCTACTAAAATTTTTGCTGCTACAAAAACCTGGACAGGGCTTGGCGGCGATGGAAACTACGCAAATGCATCCAATTGGTCAGCTGGCACTCTTCCGACGCCAGCTGATGATGTATTATTAGATAATTCTTTTGTTGCGACGGATTATACTGTAACGCTTCCGAATTCTTCTATCACTATAAAATCGCTCGTGATAACGCCTTCAGCAAATCATGTCATTAAAGTAATATTGCCTTCATCGAATTTATTATCACCTGCGCTAACAGTTACGGGCGGCGGCTATGGCATCGTAATTAATAGTGGTGGGATATTTCAAAACTCATCAGGACTAACAAGCGGATCGTCTTTAAATATTTCTGATTCAATTAAAATTAATAATGGCGGAAAATATATTCATGGCACAAGATCGATGCATGCATCAAACATTGTTCAGTTATTAGCGAAAGCCGCCGGCACAGAAAATGGCACTTTCGAATTTGATGTTCCGGGAACGCAGAGCTATTCAATTTCATTAAGCAACAGAACTTATGGTAATCTTATTTTTAGCGCTGCTGCTGCAGGCGGAAACAGGAATTATTTTGCAACTGGAAGCAATACATTAACAGTAAATGGAGATTTGCAAATAAACGCCGGTATAACTTTTAATATGCAAATTGGCGGAACGAACGGAAATATTATCGTAAAAAGAAATTTCATACAAAATGGCGGAACGTTTAATCTTTCCAGCGATGATGGCAATTCAACTGTTGTAAAAATTGCGGGTGATGTTACGCAGGTTTCTTCTGCAATATTAACAGAAACTAATTCAGGCACTCGGGCAATTGAGTTGAACGGGTCAGCGCAGCAGAGCGTTTCTATGCAAGGCACAATTTCAAATAATATCATTATAAGGATGAACAACGCTGCGGGCGTGATTTTACAATCGCCTTTGTCTTTGCCTTACAAATTAGAATTAACAAAAGGGAATATTACAACATCGTCTTCGAATCTATTGACACTTTTGGCAGGAGCAAATATTTCTGTAGACACTGCAATTTCAAACAGCAGTTTTATTAATGGCCCAATGAGAAAAGAAGGACTATCGTCGACCGATCACTTTATACTTCCGGTTGGGAAGGCGAACGAATTCCGTTGGATTGAATTAAAAAAAGCAACGGGCAATTTTACTGTTGAATATATATCAGCCAATGCACGAAACCTAAGCACATCGTATGATGCGGGTATTGATCATATCTCAACGCATGGGTATTGGTCAATTAATGCTGATGCAAGCCCGGCCGCTTCTGCAAAAGTAGAATTGTCGTTTGCTAATGCCAGCGGAAGCGGAGTAACGGATATGGCTACCCTAAGAGCATCGCAGTTTTTATCTGGCATCTGGATGAACAGGAATAATACTGCAACAACCGGAACACCCGGAGCTTCCGGCTCTGTTATCAGTGAAATGATTAATTCATTCAGTAGTTCGTCAGGTTATTTTGTGCTTGCGAGCAGCGTATCTGATCAAAATCCTTTGCCTGTGATTTTAACTTCATTCACCGCAGCAAAAGAAAATGATATCATCAAACTGGAATGGAATGTAACTTCAACCGATGATATTGAATATTTTGAAATCTGGTATTCAGACAATAATAATGATTTTAAAAAACTTGATGTAATCCCATCTGTTTATAGCCAGACTTCTTACGGATTCAGTGATACGCAGACATTGAACGGAGAGCGCTTTTACAAGCTTCAAGTAGTTGAAAAAAATGGTAATTCATTTTTCAGCAAAATTATCTCAGTTAAGAATATTGCGAGCCCTTTTAAAATACTTTCTATCGGGCCTTCTGCTGTGATTGATAATACAACAGTTTTTGTTTTTGCAAATGAAAGGGCGCAATTGCAATTCATTATTACCGGCGTTGATGGGAAAGCTGTGGCAAAAAAATATTTCCTGGTTGAAAGAGGGGAAAATTCTATTTCATGCAATTTTTCCGGATTGGCTTCGGGCGTTTATGTGCTGTCGTGCTTTGATTCCAAAGGAAATGTTGCAGCATTGAAATTTGTTAAGTTGTAATCAGTCAAACTAAACCTGAAGCCGCAAATTGCGGCTTCAGGTTTTATAATTTCAGCCTTTTCATCAGCCCGTCAATCTTTTTTTTGTATTCAGCCAATTCCTTTTTTTCCAAATTAATAAAATTATTCTCAGACAGTTTTCCGATTACTTCATCCATTTCATTGCCATTTTCATAAACCATTTTCCTGAACGGGTTTGCATAATCTTTCGAGCGTGTATCATGAATATTTTTTGCCATCCATTCTTTCGTAATAATACTTTGTTGCAACAATTTCCTGATTATTGTTTTATTGGCTTTCTTGATATCAATTCCATGAATTTCATTCAATGCTGCCAATGCATGATGCAATTTATTTATTGAATAATTTTCTCCCTGTGTTTTGTAAAAACCATGTATCGAATCCCAGTCTTTTGTTTTTCCAGAATGAATATTATCAATCAATTTTTTTAATTCTTCCTTCATGATTAATTGTCCGCCAACATTTGTCCATTCCGTCAATTTATTTTTTGATGGCAGATTTTTTAATGTTTCTTCTAATGTTTTAAAACTTTGAGTTTGGATAAATTCAACAAGCTGAACGCTTACATGATACAAAATCATTTCTCTGAACACATTATATGCCTGAGAGACTTTTATGAGTTTTGTTTTTCTTTTGCTGTTTTCAAAAATGCCTGATGGAATTTCTAATTCATCAATATTTTTCTTTGATGACAGCATTTTTTTTCCTGCATATTTTTCTATCAGCCTGATAGCATTGATCATCTCATTAATACTATCAGGTGCCAGAAAATCATATTCTATTAATTGCGGCTTATCTTTTCTTTTATCTCTGTCCACATATTTCCAGGAATTGCGGGCGAGCGCATACATGTTATATAAGAACCAATATGCGGGCATCACCACTAATTCATCTTTGCTAACATTATTGCTGACCAATGAAAATGGGATTGGGATATTTAGCTCTGCAGGATAATCGCTTTTCGCAACAATAATAAAAGATGCAAATTTTGAATTGTGTTTCAGGCTCACGCATAAGCCTGGCCAGAATCCGCGGCCGGTAATGATTTCGCCGTCCGCGCTTCTTGAATTATGGTTAGATCCTATAGTGGCACCGGCAGCCATATTGCTTTGTCCCATCACCAATGCAGCGCATAAAAAGGAATTGTTGTGATGCTGTTCATGCGCAGGAAAAATCAATGCATTTAAAACTTCACAGCATGAAATCGTAGAATTATTACCAAGGTAAGAATTGATCAGCCTCGCTCCGTATTTCAACTGGGAGTTAGAAGCCATAATAAACCTCACTGCTTTTACTCCATAAAAAAGGCGACAGCCATAATCAATAATGCCATTCACTATCTCGCAGCCCTCGCCAATTTGTGTCTTGTTTTCCGCCGAGGAGTTGATGGTAAGATTCTTTAATTTATTTGCACCTTTCAAATAGGCGTCGCCGCCGATTATCGCATCTTTAATAATCTTGCAATTTTTTATTACTGTCCTGTCGCCAATTTCTCCGTAGTAACCTCTGTTGTTGTCAAATTTTTTTTCTGTGAAAGCGGCAAATTTTTTTTGCAATTTTTCATCATCACGAAAGCTGCTCCACAAATATGCATCGCCGGGAAGCATACCGTTAAAAGGCATAATGCTGCGCCCGCCATTTTCATTGCGCACTTCAAGCCATATGCGCCGCGATTCGGGCTCGCCCTGTTTCAAAATCCCGTTTCCAAATTTTGCATTATCGGTTGTAGCAAGCTCATTCACATTCGCGATGATCACATCATTGCCCACAATATAATGTGACAGGTAATTTACATTATCAATCGCAACATTATCGCCGAAGTCTGAGCTGATGATGGTGCTATTATATAAGCCCACGGGGCATCGCAGGTTATGGAACTCCAAATAATAAGACTCTAATTTGCCAATTCTCACAAGACCAAAAAATTTACAATTAACTACAAGCTCCGGAGCAAAAGCTTCAGATACTAAAATATGGTTCCAATTGTCTGAAGTATTGCGGTTGCGAACGAGGGCCAATCAATTTCATAGGCTGTTAATTCACGGTAATGGATACCGTTATTATTTTGTTTGTTGCGCAGGTAATATTCGTTTTTACCTTTTGGCAAATACTTTGCATCTATAAAATCGTAACCCAAAGAATCAATCGGGCTTTTATTAATTAGATTCATCGAAAAAATTAAGTATGAAAGTTAAGTAAAAATGAGTGCTTGTGTTGGATTCATGAAACAGGCGCAGGAAATTCAACATAAAATGCAGAGCCTTTGTGCTCAATGCTATAAAACCATAGTTTCCCTTTGTGCTCTTCAACAATTTTTTTTGTTATCGACAATCCTAGCCCATATGATTCTTCTCCAGCTGTGCCTTGCCTTGCTGATTTTTTTGGCAAGTTGAATATTTGGCCCTGCATATTTTGTGGGATTCCGATTCCATTGTCTATTACAGACAATAAAATCCTTGAACCTTTTTTTTCAAGCTTTATGTGAATGAAAGTATGTTCCGGGCTGAACTTAATTGCGTTATTAATTAGATTGCTTATCACTCTCCATATTTTTTGGTGGTTGGCCATTATGTTTGCATGAACTGCTTCCAATTTCAGGGTCTGCTTTTTTTCATCTGCTTTTGCCTGCAATAACTGAATGCAATATTCCAGAAGGATTGCTATGTCTATCAAATCTTTATTTGATTCCGGCTGGTTTTCTGTTTTGCCCAACAGGTCTTCAATGAGTGAAATAGAGTTTACGCAAGAAGATTGTATCACTTCAAACATTTCTTTTTTATCTTCTGTCTGTTCTTTTTGTAGCAAGGAACGCATCGTGTCGTTTATCATGCTAATAGGGGTTTTCAGATCCTGAGCTACGATTTTCATGATCCTGGTATTTTCATCATGAGTATATTCAAGAAGCAAAAACGCTTTTTCCAATTCATCATTTTTTTTTCGTATCTGCGAGCTGATTTTTTTTGTGCGCTTTAAATTGTAACGAATAAGAACAACGATTGCGGCTGCTGCAAAAACGATTAAAGCTGTTGTGAGGAGATAGAAAGTTTTTAGCCTGTCATCTTTTTCCAATGCTTCATTTGCATATTTCAGATTCAGGTTTTCAAATTCTTGCCCAATGTCTTTTGTCTCAAAATTTCTATCTCTTATTTGCAAAGAATCTTTTAGAGCTTCATATTTTTTATTGTATTGAAATGCATCTTTTATTTGTTTTTTTTGGATGTAATATTTTATTTCAAGCTCGTACCATTGACTTAAATGATGTTCGTTTGGTAAAGTATCCAATGACTTTTTTACACTGTCCAGCATTTCTTTGCCAAGTTCTGTTTTGTTTTGTTTTAAATATAAAGCCGCCAGTCTTGTTCTTGACCCTTGTGTAAAAGGCGCATCATATTTACTTGTAATCACAATGCTCTTTTTAAAAAGGTTCTCCGCTACTTCAGGATCTCCGGTATGTGAGATTACTTCAGCCTGGTCGGAATAAATCACTCCTTTTGCATATTCAGTGTATAAATAGTTTGCCGGAAACCTTTTTTCATTATCTGCGATAATAGCCAATGCTGCATTCTCATAGTAAGCTGCACTGTCGTACACTCCGGCTTGCAAATAGCTTAACGCCGCGTCATTTAGGCTTCTTTCCAGGTCCATTGTATGCCTATAGTTATCAACGCTGCAACTGGATAATAAATCCTTGTAGTATTTCAGGAAATAAGATGCAGCGGAAAGATAGTTTTGTTGCGCATACATGAGATTGGCCATGCCACCGCCCTGTTCAGTTATGGCACATTTATTTTTTACATATGCAAATACAGCCTCTTCGCCTAATGTATAATGGCGGAGAGCTAATGAATATTGGTGGGTATAGCGAAAATAATCTCCTTTCAAAAATAATACCCTTGCATAGCGCTCGGCATATTTTTCTTCTTTTACTCTTCTTTGGGCGATGAATAACATGCTATCCAAATAAGCCACTGTTTTTGGATAATCACGTTTCACAAAAAAAAATATATTTTCTTTAATGCTGTCGCTCGAAAAACGATCGCCTTCGCCGGTGTTAGGAAATGCCCTTAAAGAAGAATCTAAAAATGCAAATGCTTTATTAATGTTTCCGAATTGAGCAGTATCGACCTTCTTAAGTATTTTAGCAAAATATTCAGGATGCTCATCATTGTCTTGATTATTTTTGCAAGACCAGGAATACAAAATGAAGATTAAAAAGATAGAGGCAATGATTTTGTTATTATAAGCCATATGCATGCTTCTGCTTATCTTTTTTGATGTTGGGATGTTTGCAAGTTAAATAATTTTACGCTTTAGCCAGACAATAATCGGATAGGGGGAACTAACTAAAGTAGAATTGAAGAACATAAAACTTAGCAGATAAAATAAATTTTCACATTAGCTCAAATTGTTGAAATGATTTCAAAAAAAATCACCAGAATCGTTATTATTGTTCTTATTGTTTTAGCAAACATTGGCTGCGACCAGGCCTCAAAAAAATTAATTCGCACTAACCTAAGGGAGAGTGATATTATTGAAGTATTGCACAATCATCTTACTGTAATGCGCATTGAAAATTCCGGTGCATTTTTAAGCCTGGGCGATTCACTTTCAAAATCATTTAAAAATATTTTGTTGTCTGTTATCCCCATAATTGCTTTGGTTTTTGCTGTGGCTTATATTTTGAGAAATGAAAGCATCAGCACTATTTCGCTGATTGCAATTTGTTTTATTATAGGCGGCGGCATTGGAAATATTTTCGACAGGATTGTATATGGTTCAGTAACTGATTTTTTGTATTTGCATTTTGGAATTTTTCATACAGGTGTTTTTAATATGGCTGATCTTTCAATAACAACAGGTGCTGTTATCATTTTATTTCAATCTGTGGCAAGAAGAATGTTTGTTAAGCGATAATTTTTGTTTAATAGTACAGCGCCAACATTCAAAACTACAAACGTGAAACTCATTCCACCGTAACGCTTTTTGCGAGGTTGCGCGGCTTATCTACATCGCAGCCTTTTGCAACACCAAGGTAATATGCGAATAATTGCAATGGAACAACGCTAAGCATTGGCGCAACCAATTCATCGGCTTGAGGCACAATCATAATGTTATCTGACATTTTTGGGATTATGTCATCACCTTCGCTGATCACTGCAATCACTTTCCCTTTGCGTGCTTTTATTTCCTGAATGTTGCTTATAATTTTTTCATGATAAGCATCTTTTGTTGCAACAAACACAACGGGCAATTCCTCATCAACCAACGCGATTGGCCCGTGTTTCATTTCAGCAGCAGGGTAACCTTCCGCATGTATATAAGAAATTTCTTTAAGCTTCAGTGCACCTTCAAGCGCGACCGGGAAATTATATCCGCGGCCCAGATACAAAGCATCTTTTGAATCCTTATATATTTCTGCGAGTGTTTTTATTTTTTCGCTTTCGGGTAATATTTCTTTTACTTTTTCAGGAATGTTGTGAAGCTCATTCAACAAATGAACGTAGCGTTCTTCGTGAATTGTATTTTTCTCTTTTGCAATTTTCAAAGCGATCAATGTGAGCACTACCAGTTGCGCTGTGAACGCTTTTGTGCTTGCCACACCGATTTCTGGGCCGGCATGTGTGTATGCGCCGGCGTTGGAAATGCGCGCAATGGAAGAGCCAACCGCATTCACTACGCCGAATATAAATGCGCCTTGTTCTTTTGCTTTTTCAATAGCAACGATCGTATCTGCAGTTTCTCCGCTTTGTGAAATGGCGATGATCACATCGCCTTTGTGGATGATGGGGTTGCGGTAGCGAAATTCAGATGCATATTCCACTTCTACGGGAATACGGCAGAGCTCTTCAAAAATATATTCTGCAATTAATCCGGCATGCCAGCTTGTTCCGCATGCAACCATAATAATCCGCTTTGCATTTTTAAAATGCTCAATATTATTTTGAACGCCTGCCATTGTGATGCTGGCATTGCTAACGTCCAGGCGCCCCCGTAAACAATCGAAAATGGTATCAGGCTGCTCGAAAATTTCTTTCAGCATAAAATGTTCATAACCGCCTTTTTCAATTGCCGCCAATTCTAGATCCAGTTTTTGAATGAAGGGTGTTATTTTTTCGTTGCCAAGATTTTTGAGAACAAGCTCATCAGGCTTTAAAATGGCCAGCTCGTAATCGTTTACATAAACTACTTCTTTTGTGTATTCAATAATCGGCGATGCATCTGATGCCAGAAAATGCTCGCCTTTGCCAACGCCGATTACTAATGGGCTGCCCTTTCTTGCTGCAATGATTGTATCGGGATTGTCCTGATCAAGCAGAACAATTACATAAGCGCCAACCACTCTTTTTAATGCAATGCGCACAGCTTCTTCCAGGCCGCACTGATTATTTTTTTGAATGTCTTCAATAAAATTCAATAGCACTTCGGTGTCGGTATCGCTTTTAAAAATGTAACCTTTTTTCTGTAGCTCGCTTTTTAATTGCGAATAATTTTCAATGATTCCATTGTGGATCATGGCAAGCTTTCCATTTGCTGACTGATGTGGATGCGCATTACGATCGCTTGGCTCGCCGTGTGTTGCCCAACGAGTGTGGCCAATTCCTGCATTCGCATGCAAGCTGGTGCCCAGAAGGCTTTCCTCGAGATCGGCCACTTTGCCTTTTTTCTTATACACTTTAAGTCCATCATTCAACAAGGCAACTCCTGAGCTGTCATAACCGCGGTATTCTAATCGTTTTAATCCTTTCAGAATAATCGGGTATGCTTCTCTAGGGCCGATGTATGCAACAATTCCACACATGTTTTTTATTTTAAATGAAACGCAATATTATTAAAAATAGTTTCAGCAAAGGTAAGAGATGGGCCACAGAGAACCGCCGAGATAAACGAGAGCTGCAGAGAGATTTGAGATTGGACTTCCCGGAGAGAACTAACGTGTATGTGTAACCTGAATTTTATAAAGTGCTGAATAGAATTCCAATTGCATCCCGCCCGAGGCGGGACGACGCAACAATGCTTAATTGGTATTGATAAGCAACGGCTCATAAAGATTACAGATGCATATCAAAAGCTATTGCAAATAAAAAAGCGCTCTTATTGCAAGAGCGCTTTTTTATTTATTAACCATCTGTTTTTATTATTGTTGTTTTTTCCAATAACCTTCAATCCAGATCCAACCTTCGTCAGTGTGTTTCCAATGTGGCTCAATCCATGTCCTTCCTTGTGCATCTGTTCTTGGGCCAGCAGGTGCTGGTTTTCGAGAATAGATGGTATCGTTGTTGTAATAACCGCCATCATTTTTTTCGTTGTAAGAATTTTCTAATGGTGGCTGTGCGCTGCCTTGAGGCGGAGCATTTCTTGAAGGCTGCGGCGCATCGTAATATCCTGAATCATCATAACCATAACCGTTTCCGTAATAAGGGTAAGAATAATATGGAGAATAATATGGGTAGCCATAATAGTAAGGCCAGCCAAATCCAAGGCCAAGACTAAAGTAAGGCCAACCACCATAATAACCCCGATAGCCGCCGTAGTAGCCACCGCGATACCCACCATAATAGCCACCGCGATATCCGGCATAACCGTGCACGCCTGCTACACTTCTGTTATAAACAACACCTCTGCTAAAACCGCTGTTCCTGAACGAACCTCCGCCACCGCCACGGCTGAAACCTCCACGCCCGCGCTGAGCATAACTCACAGCGAAAGTTAACAACAACACGGTGAATAAAACTGCAATCTTTTTCATGGCTTTCTTTTTTAGAGTATGATTTATTTTTCAAATAATACACCTTAAAGTTACGCATTAATTGAATGAAATTATAGCCACTTTATTGCAATTGCAAGCCTTTAACAATAGTTAAAATGATTTATTTCAAATACATTTCGAACAATTTATATATGCGTTTGTACTCATCTGTCCAACTGCTCGGCTCAACAAAGCCATGGTCTTCCATCGGATAAACAGCAAGCTCCCAATTGTCTTTTCCCAATTCGATCAATCGTTGCGTCAGCCTGATGATATCCTGAAAATGAACGTTCACATCAACCATACCATGAAGCATAAGCAAATGGCTTTTGAGGCCTTGTGCAAAATAAATAGGTGAGCTTTGTTTGTAGGCAATGCTATCATTAAATGGCTCATTTAAAATATTTGCTGTATAGCCGTGATTGTAATGCGCCCAATCAGTCACGCTTCTGATGCCAGCGCCTGCGGCAAAAACATCGGGCGTGGTGAACAGAGCCATCAGCGTTATAAAACCACCGTAGGAGCCGCCATAGATACCAATATGATTTGCATTGACCCCTAATTTTTCGACCATATATTTTGCAGCATCAACCTGATCGTCCAGATCTTTGCCACCCATGTGCCGGTAAATTGCAGTGCGCCAATCGCGGCCATAACCTGCGCTTCCGCGATAATCAACATCCATTACGGTATATCCATTATCTGCCAGCAAATTGTTGAACATATATTCCCGGAAATAACTGCTCCACCATTTATGGGCATTTTGCAGATAGCCTGCACCGTGAACAAAAACGACAGCGGGCTTTGCTGCATTTTCAATTGCAGGCCGATATAATCTGGCATACACTTGTGCGCCATCTCTTGCAGTAAAAGTAATCAGCTCGGGGTCCCTCCATTTGTAACTTTGAAATTCAGGAGTCATTGCAAGGTTTGTAACCTGTGTAATTTTTCCGCCCGGTTTATTTTCCTGTATATATAATTCCCATGGCTTATTGCTGTACGAATATAAAATCGCGATTTGTTTTTCGTCAGGAGATACAACAACCTCATTCGCGCCCGTCATTGTTGTTATTCTTTCTGCTTTGCCTTCGTTAACCGATAGCCGGTAATATTGCTGCTCGCCGGGGTGTATCTCGTTCGTAATAATGTAAAAATATTTTTTGTCGGTAGAAAGCTGTGCTTGCTGAACTTCGTATTTGCCGCTTGTTAATGCGGTCTTCTGACTATTCGTTACATCTATTTTATATAAATGCGAATAGCCGGTCTCTTCGCTTTGATACCAGAAAGTATTTTCGTTGATCCATCCGGTGCTTCCGCTGCCAAAAAGAAATCCTACGTCAGGGCCACCAACCCAGGCTTCATCACGCTGGCGGCTGAGCAATTTTAATTTCCCGGATGCGGCATCGAGCAACATTAGCCAGCGGTCTTTGTTATCCATTGAATGGATGTCAACAACAGCGTAAGTTCCTTTAGCGTTCCATATCGGCCCATTAATATTCACTTCACGAACAGCGGGATTTTTTTTTGCGGTGTCTTTTGTTGGATAATATTTTACATAATCGGGCAAATCAGTTATTCCGGGGATCTGATCTGTTTTTACTTTAATGACTGAATCATTTTGTTTATCGAAAATAAAAAATTCGCTTGTTCCCTGCGGGCCGCCAACTTTTGTCCTTCCGGGAATATCTTCTGTAAATCCGCTTTGCGTAACATAATTGGGAACAATGGTATTCTTTGATCCTGTTGCAGATTTGTAGAGCCGATAAGTAATAAATCTTCCATCGGGGCTAATGATAATATTATTCAATTGCTTTTCTTCTGTATAAATTGTTTTTATTTCTTTTGGCGCTTCATTGCGTTTATTGATTGAATCAGCTGAATCTTTTTTTTCTTTTCTGCTTCTTAGCACATCAAAATTTTCGAGCTGATCTTTTTCCAGCCATTTTTCCTGCGCATTCATTGCATCTTTTTTTTCTTCTTTTGCAGTTTGTTGCTGTCTTCCGCGGGTGAACGTCGGCTTTGCATCCGGCTGCGCGGGCATTGTGCCGGTTTTAAAATCGGTTAGTTGTGTGGTAAGACCAGTGCTTATATCCCATGCATATAAATTTTGATTTCTCGAATACACAATCTTTGTATCATTAAATGAAAAGCTTGGGCTGCTTTCATAATCTAAAGTCTGAGTTACTCTTCTTTGTTTACCGGTTTTTATATCTGTAAAAAAAATGTCTCCCTTCTCGCTGTAAGTGTAAGCAGAGTGAGCGCTGTTATAAGTGATGTCGCTTGCGGGCACAATTGATTGCTGAAAACTATAGCTTGCTTTTTCAGGAGCGGCATTATTGGTTGAAATATAATATGCCGAATCGCTCATCGCTTTTGTAGGGTTCCAGTTAAAAAGCAGATATTTTGAATCGCGGCTCCAGTAAGGGTTTGAAGGCGATGTGCCAATCCATTTCGGATCGCGCATAATTTTTTGTACTGTTAATGGAGCGAGGGTTGTCTGTGAAAAAATGGGATGATATATAAATACCACCAAAGCAAAGAGAAAATTTTTCATGTGCATAAGTTCTGGTTTAAGGTTGAAAATTTGAGTTATAAAGATAATTGTTTACAGTATTGCAAATGCACAGTAAATTATTTCTCCATGTAAAAATTATGAGCTATGTATTGAGTGAAAAGTATTTATAACGCTAATGAGTATGCGTAATATTAATAGCAGTTTTTTTAAGCGACATCTTTTTAATTTAAAATAAAGCAGCTTTCAAAAATCTTTTAGTTTTGCCAAATATGAAATTATTATTGTTGCCTGCTGTATGTTTCTTAATATCTGTCAGCGTTTTTTCTCAATCAGTTTTAAATCAATTTAATGCCGAAAGGATCGGCATTACAAAAAATGCAATGATCGTATTGGGCTCGTGGGGAACTGCAAACCTTGCTGCGGGCGCAATTGGATTGGCTTCTTCGCATGGAGAAGCAAAATATTTTTATCAAATGAACCTTATATGGGGCGCTGCCAACTTGTTGATTGCTGCGCCAACTTATTTTAGCCTGAAACATTCCAATGCTGATGAGCCATTGCCTGAAACAATAAAGCAGCAGTCAGGTATTGAGAAAACATTTCTTGTGAATGCTGCACTTGATCTTGTATATCTTTCAGCGGGTGCCTATTGCCTTCAAAAAGCGACCAATGATTCAAAAAAAGATTTGTATAATGGTTATGGAAAAAGCCTTTTGTTACAAGGCGGCGGCTTATTGATTTTTGACGTAACGATGTCGATTATCAATATTGGTCACGGAAAAAAATTGTACAAGATTTTGAATAGATTTCAAGTTTCGGGAAAAAGTGTGAGCGCTGTTTGGAAATTATAAGCCAGATTTTATTGTTTGTCTACCGAAACGACCTTCCCTGAAGTATCAACCAATGCGCTTGCACTGCTGATCACTTTTGCGCCAATGCTATCTGTGAAAGTGTATTTGCAAAGGACGCGCATTTTGTAAATGCTTTCGGGCTGATAGGTTGTCATTTCATTTTTATAGCTATCAGGACTTTTGATTGATGATTGCAAATATTTTTTAAGCGGGGTGCAGGAGCCATCTGTTGTATCAATAAATTTTGCGACCCATTCTTCCTGAAACCTTCCCATTTTTTTCCCTTTTGCCATTGCCGCATCTTCTAAAGAAGCGGATGCAAGCGGTTTTGCCGGATCGTATTGGAAAATATAAACCATGTTGATATTGGCGAATCCATTCAATTTATACTTCTTATCAAAATAAGCTTCTGTGCCCGATTTGTCAGGGTTGTTTACCGCAATCAGCACGCCACTATCCTTAAAAAGAACTTCTTTTACATCATACAAAGAATCTGATTTTAGTTTTGCTGAAAGGCTTGCTGTGTCTGCAATATGGTCATTCACTATGGTGCTTTCTTTTTGTTTTTTGTCAATATAAATTTTGGCAAGAATAAGCCCTCCGAAAACAATAATAGCAGCAAGTATGATAATGAATGATCTGATAAAAAAACGTTTAATAAAAATCCAAAATACGAAATCCTTGCCAAAAAATAATTTGTGAAAAAAATATTTATCGATCGAGGCGGTTATTGAATGAATAAAACGGGTTCATTTCCCTTTCTTGTCTTATGGAATTTCATTTACACATCACCGTTAGTTATCCCTACTACGTAATCTTGTAGTCAAATCTAAAAACCACCAAGGTTTTTTATTATGTGGAAGCTATTTTCGGATTTTTTAAATAAGGATAAGCTGGTCTGTGAAGGAGATTGAAATCCTGAGGGATCAACTGCACACATTTTTCTCTTATTTTCGCTGCATGATAGCTTTTCTTCGCGGCAATTTTATTTACAAAGCACCGGCGATTGTATATGTTGATGTGAACGGCATTGGTTATGAAGTGCAGATAAGCCTGAACACATACTCTAAAATTCAAGCGCTTGAAAGCGGGGTTTTGCAAACCTATTTGCAGGTGCGCGAAGATGGCCAAACTTTATATGGTTTTTTTGACGTGGCTGAAAAAGAGATGTTCATTATGTTGATAAGCATTTCGGGCGTGGGTGCAACAACTGCCAGAATGATGCTTTCTTCCATGAAACCGGAAGAAATTGCAAGAGCCATTTTGCAGGCAAACGTAAAGCAGTTGGAAAGCATAAAAGGCATTGGCAAAAAAACAGCTGAGCGCATAGTTTTGGAGCTTCGCGATAAAATTAACAAAACAATGCCCGAAACAAATATTTCCCCATTGATAAACAATACATTGGAACACGATGCGTTAAATGCGCTAATAGCTCTCGGCATTGCAAGACCGGTTGCTGAACAAGCGATAAAAAAAGTGGTTACAAGCACTCCCGGATCAGGCAAAGTTGAAGACATCATTAAGCAAGCATTAAAAACTTTGTAGCCTATCGGAACCAGATCTCTACCTAACTAATTCTTGAGGAAAAGTTGACGCGTACCTCTTTCCAGATTATTTTGTCTGCAACAATGTTGATTGTTGTGTCCGTTGTGTTCAACACATCGGCATTGGCTCATTTTCACAAATCTGATACAAGCGCTCCTGCTCAAAAAACAGACACTTTAAAATTCCCGATTGAAGATAGAAGAGGTGATTTTGTTACATACCCAAGCAATAATTCATTCGATTTAAGAGACCCGCGAAACATTAGGGATTCCATCGTGTATGACCCTAAAACACAGCAGTATTATATTATTGAGAAAATTGGCTCGAACTATTTCCGCAAACCTACTTATCTTACTTTCGATGAATTCATGCGCATTGAGTCGCAGCGCATGGAAGATGAATATTTCCGCAAGCGTGCCGATGTGCTCGATGAATTGAACAGAAAAAAACTGCAACCGAAATATTCGATTACGGATAATCTTTTCAATCGCCTTTTCGGCTCAGGAAAAATTGATATCAAACCGCAGGGAAATGTAGATATCCTTGCAGGCTATCAGGGCCAAAATGTTGAAAATCCTACATTGCCCGAAATTGCCCGAAAAACCGGCGGCTTTGATTTTAATATGGATGCCAACCTGAATGTTGTAGGTAACATAGGCAGCAAATTAAAACTTCCGATCGCGTACAATACACAGGCAAATTTCGATTTCATGAACCAGCTGAAGCTGGATTATACCGGCGGCCCTGATGACATCGTGAAAAAAATTGAAGCAGGCAACACGAGTTTTACCACAAAAGGAACACTGATAACAAGCGCACAATCGCTGTTTGGCGTTAAAACACAATTGCAGTTTGGCAAACTAACTGTAACTGCGGTACTGGCTGAACAGCGCTCCCAATCTCAGTCAGTAGGCTTGCAAGGTGGTTCGGCCACTACAAATTATCAGTTTAAGGCCGATGACTATGATGAGAACAGGAACTTTTTATTGGCTCAATACTTCAGGAGCAATTACAATCATGCCATGTCGAATTTGCCTATTGTAAATTCGCAGGCCCGCATTTTAAGAATGGAAGTTTGGGTAACCAATCGCAACAATGTAACAACGCAAGCAAGGCAGGTGGTGGGTTTGATGGATCTTGGCGAAGCTTCACCTTACAACAGCAACATTCATCCTGAAACCGTGCAGTCTTATCCTTCTAACAATTCGAATGACGAGTATAAAAGAATTATTTCAAACCCTAACAGCCGCAACAGTTCTTCAGCTACAAGCGTGATGAATGGAATGGGGCTTACTCAGGTGCAGGATTTTGAAATTGTGTATGCAAGAAAGCTTGATTCAACAGCTTATCAATACAATCCACAAATTGGTTTCATTACTTTAACCCAAACATTGCAATCTGATGATGTGCTGGCTGTGGCATATCAATACAGTTACAATGGAACAATATACCAGGTTGGCGAGTTTTCACAAGATGTGCCACCTGATACATCAACCGGAAATTATGCAGGCACATCGCAGGTACTTTACTTAAAACTGTTGAAGGCAACTGCGCAGCGCACCAATCTTCCCATCTGGAACCTGATGATGAAAAATGTGTACACATTAAAAACTTCAGCAGGAAGCCCTTTGTATAATATTCAGTCAACGGGTTTTCAATTAAATATTTTATACGACGAACCAAGCAAGGGCGATAAAAGATATTTGCCTGAAGGCGATAAAGTAGGAGTGCCGCTGCTTTCAGTTCTTAATCTCGATAGACTGAATTCTCATAACGACCCTCAGCCCGATGGTATATTCGATTACATCGAAGGCTTTACAGTTGTTTCGCAACAAGCGCGTATCATCTTTCCGGTTTTGGAGCCATTTGGTAAAGATCTTGATTCGCTTGCATTTAAAAACTCTCAGGCGCTTGCGCCCAAATATGTTTTTTATCAATTGTATGATACCATAAAAGCAGTTGCCAGCACTTTTGCAAATGTTGACAGGTATTTGCTGAGCGGGACCGCAAAAGGACAAGCCAGCTCAGATGTTTCGCTAGGCGCATTGAATGTGCCTCCTGGCTCGGTAACAGTTACTGCAGGGGGGCAAACACTCAAAGAAAATGTAGATTATATAGTTGATTACAGTCTTGGCACGGTAAAAGTCATTAACCAGGCAATCATTAATTCCGGCGTGCCCGTAAATGTGAAATTTGAGAACAACGCAAGTTTTGGCACACAACAAAGAAGCTTTATGGGCCTGCGTTTGGACTATCTTGCCAAACAAACAGCAAAAGAATCGCTATCGTTTGGCGGAACTATTGAGCGATTGAGCGAGCGGCCTTATTTCACGAAAACAAATTATGGAGATGACCCGCTTCGCAATACGATTTATGGCCTCGATTTTAATTACCGTTCGCAATTGCCCGGGCTTACGAGACTGCTAAACAGGTTGCCGTTTTATTCTACCAAAGAAATGAGCACCATTACTGCTTATGGCGAATCTGCATTTTTAAAACCTGGCCATGCTCCGCAAATTGGCAAAGGAAATAGCGGAACAATTTACATTGATGATTTTGAAGGATCAACAAGCTCAATCGATTTGCGTTTTCCATTAACAAGCTGGGCGATTGCTTCCACACCAGCGGATATGACTTTTCCCGGAAGCAGTTTTGAATGATTCGCTTGCCTATGGCTTTAACCGTGCAAAAATAGCCTGGTATAATATTGAGCCAACTTTGCAGGATAATACAAATTCAAATAATCCGGTAAAGGTCATATCAAAATTTTGGCGATCCGCGCATGTGCACCTGATCAGCATCACAAATCTGTTTCCGCAAGAAACACCTCAATATGGTCAGGGCCAATTGATCACATTTGATATTGCCTATTATCCAAAAGATAAAGGCCCTTATAATTTTGAAGTTCAGCCAACAACTTATTCAAAAGGCCTTGCTACAAATGGGCAATTAAACAATCCGGAAACACGCTGGGGAGGCATTATGCGGGCTATCGACCAAACAGATTTTGAAACCAACAATATTCAGTATATCGAATTCTGGATGCAGAGCCCATATCTTTACAATACTACGCCAAGCCCCAACGGGCAATTGTATATTGATCTGGGGTCTGTTTCGGAAGATATTTTAAAGGATGGAAAGCGGCAGTATGAAAATGGCTTGCCAACACCCAATATAGCCGCTGCAACAGATACATCAGTTTGGGGAAAGGTGCCGCTAAATCCAACGCAGGTCACCAATGCATTTAGTAATGATCCAAGCGACAGGCCTTACCAGGATGTTGGTTTTGATGGCCTTACTGACAGCAGCGAGAGAGTTCAATTTGCGGCATATCTCCAACAGCTCTCAACCAGTTTTCCGGGCGTTTATCCTATCGCGCTTAATGATCCATCGGGCGATAATTTTTTAAATTATAGAGATGCCAGTTATGACAATGCGCAAGCAAATATTCTTAGCCGTTACAAAAATATCAACAGCCCGCAAGGCAACTCACCGGTTGCAACAACAGGCCAGCAGTATGTTTCAGCATTTACGCAATACCCTGATGAAGAAGATCTGGATCATGATAACACGTTGAACACATTGGAGCAATTTTTCGAATACAAAGTTAATTTAAGCCCAAATGCTTTGGCTGCCGGGGTCGGTCAAAATTTTATTGCAGACAGCACCTCTTTTACGCCAGGAGGCAGCTCAATTCAGCAAACATGGTATCAGTTTCGCATACCTATAAATTCGTTTTATAAAAATGTAGGAAACATCCCAGATTTTAAATCGATACGTTTTATCAGAATGTTCCTTACAGGTTTTGATGATTCAGTGGTTTTCAGGTTTGCAGAATTTCAACTGATCAGAGATTCGTGGAGAAGCTTTAGTTATGTGCTTGATACCACCGGAAATTATACACCACTTCCAACCAACGGGCCGACTACTTTTAACGTAACGGCAGTTAATGTTGAACAGAATAGTTCAAGAACGCCAATACCATACGTTATCCCGCCGGGCATTCAAAGGCAGCAACAGCTTAGCACTAATAATGTAAATGTTTTGTTGAACGAGCAATCGCTTAGCATACAGGTTTGTAACCTTGCTCCCGATGATGCAAGGGGCGTTTATAAAACAGTGAACCTTGATTTGCGCAAATATGGCAAGCTTGATATGTTTGTTCATGCTGAAGCCACTGGTAGCGCTACAGGCCTTAATGACAAGGATCTATACGGAGTGATCAGGATAGGAAGCGATTTCATCAGTAATTTTTATGAGATAAAAATTCCATTAGTACACACTGCCTGGGGCACGACAGATACATCATTGATCTGGCCCGATTCAAATAATTTGAATTTAACGCTTTCGAGGTTTGTGAGTTTGAAAGAAGACAGAAATAACAAGGTGGCATCAAATGTATATTATTCTGAAACGGATCCTAACGGTCGCGTATACTCGATAATAGGTAACCCCAATCTTGGGGCGGTGCAAGCCATTTTTCTTGGAGTAAGGAACGCATCGCAATCACCAAAATGCGCAGAGATATGGTTTGATGAACTGCGATTATCAAACATTAACGATCAGGGAGGTTGGGCGGCACTGGGGAGGGTGGACGTTAAGCTTGCCGACTTGGGAACGGCGTATGTTTCAGGTTCATATAAATCTGTGGGTTTTGGCAGCATTGACCAACATATAAACGACCGGTCGTTAGCAGATGTAACTCAGCTTGATGCGGCAACCACTCTTGAATTAGGAAAGTTATTGCCTAAAAAATTAGGCATTTCCATTCCTACTTACACAAGTATATCAAAGTCTTTGATCATGCCTGAGTATGATCCTTTTGACCTTGACATCAAGTTAAAAGACAAATTAAAAATGGCGCCTGCAAGCGAGCGAGACTCGATCAGGGAACAGGCAATTGATGCAACCACTATTCAAACAATAAACTTTACCAACGTACGAAAGCTAAATCTTTCCGGCAAAAAACCTAAGCTATGGGGCATTGAAAATTTTGATTTAAGTTATTCTTATACCCGATCGGAACATCACAACGATCTGGCAACCGAAGATGAACTGATCAATTACAAAGGAGGCCTTGGATATAATTATTCCTTAGCGCCAAAACCATGGCAGCCATTTAAAAAGCGCATTAAATCAAAGTCTCTGTGGTACGGGCTTGTACGAGATTTTAATATAAACTTTTTGCCCACTGTTTTAAGTTTCAGAGAAGATGCGAACAGGCAGTTTGGAGCGTACCGTTCACGAAATATTGGAGGCCCTGCCGATAGCATTCCGGAAACTTTCAATAAATTTTTCAACATCAAAAGAATTTATGTATTGCGTTGGGATATCACAAAATCATTAAACTTTGATTTTGCTGCAACTAATAATTCTGTGGTTGATGAAGATGCGGGCCGCCTTGATAAATCAGGCAAGCGGCGCATGTGGAGCAATTTCCTGAAAGGAGGAAGAAATGTTTTATACCAGCAAACAGCAAATATTACTTACACATTGCCAACCGGCAAAATTCCATTGCTCGATTGGACGACCACCCGAATAGGCTACAGCGCTACCTATAACTGGACGGCGGCTTCACTCCTCGCCGTATCTCTTGGCAACACGTTGCAGAACACCCAGGTTAAAAACATAAACAGTGAATTGGATTTCACGAAGCTGTATAGTAAATGGAAATGGCTTCGGGCAATTGACATTCAGCCTTCGGGCAATTCAAAAAATAATCCGAACAAAAATGCTTTGCCGAACAAGAATGATACTGCAAGAAATAAGACACCGCAACTTAAAAACCCAAATGACCTGCCTCATGTTAACAGCATGCTTCGGTTTGTTGCGCGTATGATCATATCCGTTAAAAGGATCAGCTTGAATTATTCTGAAAATTCTGCTTCAACAATTTATGGATATCTTGACAGCACCCAGGCTTTAGGAATGGATCTGCGAAATGGCCAGCCGGGCCTTGGCTATGTATTCGGAAAGCAGCCTGATGCAAATTTTGTTCAGAAACTTGCTCAAAAAGGATTGCTTACAACTGACACTACATTTAATTTTCAGAACCAGCAGAGCTTCAATCAAAAATTCAATATCACTGCAGTGCTTCAGCCATTCCGTGATTTTAATATTGATTTGAACCTTGATAAAACATTCGGTAAAACATACACCGAGCTTTTTAAAGACACTACAAGCACCAGCGGCTTTTCTCACCTCAACCCTTACAATGCCGGAACATTCAGCATAAGTTTTATTTCTTTAAAAACAATGTTCCAAACCACAAAAGCCGATGAACTTTCATCAGCATTCAAAACATTTGAAAACGACAGGGCAATTGTATCAGCACGCCTCGGGCAATTAAATCCTTACTCAGGAAAGCTGGGTGTGAACGGCTATTATACAGGTTATGGCCAATACGCCCAGGATGTTCTTATACCCGCGTTTATTGCTGCATACACCGGCAAAGACCCAAATAAAATTTCATTGGTAAATGAAAATAACACAAGCGTGCGCACCAATCCGTTTTCGGGTTATTTGCCAAAACCAAATTGGCGCATATCATACAACGGGCTGGCAAGGCTTCCGGGCTTTGATAAAATTTTTACCAGTTTTAATCTTACGCATGCTTACACCAGCACATTAAGCATGAGCAGCTTTAGCACTCAGTTGCTTTATCAGGATCCGCTGGGCATACGATATCCGGGTTTTATCGACACCGTTTCAGGAAATTTTGTTCCTTATTTTACAGTGCCGAATATCACGATCACCGAATCATTCTCTCCACTTTTAAATATCGATATGCAGTTCGTGAACCAACTGCAGGCAAGGGTCGGCTATAATAAATCGAGGCAGCTTAGCTTGAGCATGATCGATTACCAGCTTACGGAAAGCCGCTCTTCGGAATTTACATTTGGCGGTGGGTGGAAAAAGAAAGGCATGCCTTTGCCTTTCAAAATAAAAATGCCGGGCAAGGCTTTTGCATCAAAAAAATTAGATAACGAACTAAATTTCCGCCTTGATTTTAGCATAAGAAATGATATTACTTCCAACAGCATACTCGATCAGGGAAATGCATTGCCGACAGGTGGCCAAAAAACGGTGACGATTACACCATCCATCAGCTATGTAATGAGCAACCGAATTACTGCAAAACTTGAATTCGATCAGCGAAGAGTGACGCCAAAAATCTCAACTTCTCCGCCCATCATAACCACAAGGGCTAATATTCAAATAAGAATTTCGCTCGCGCCATAAAAATGACAGATTGAAGATTTTTTTTCAAGCACCAATATGATTTTTAAAATTGATTTTATATAGCAGGTTGGTTTTAGCCTCTTTTAAAAAGTTATTCAAACATCGTATCTTTTCAAAAAAACAACTGCGCTATTATAGAAGATTGGCTTGTTATCAAAAACTTTTATGGTTTCAATTTTCTAAGGTATTTAAGGAAACTTAAATTTCTTCGCTAACATTTACAACTGAAAATAATCGAAAGAATTTTTTACATGTCAATAAGCCAATCAGGAAAATATCTTGTTTTAATTATTGTTCTTCTTTTGCCTGCATTGCTTTTTTGCCAGGAATACAATTATATTAATTACGATGTGAAAGATGGCCTTGCAGGCTCAACTGTTTATAGCGCAGTGCAAGACAAAGATGGTTTTATGTGGTTCGGCACTGAAACAGGCCTAAGCAGGTTTGATGGAACCAATTTCAAAAATTTTTATACAAGCGATGGGCTTCCTGATAATGAGATCATCCATCTTTTTGTTGATTCAAAAAACAGGGTGTGGATAATGCCTTTTAAATCCTCGATATGTTATTATTGGAAGGGGAAAATTCATAATCAGGAAAATGATACTCTTTTGCAAAAGCTAAAGTTTTCAAACGAGCCTTTATCTGTAAGCGAAGACAAATCGGGCAACATTATTATCGCCGATAAGCATGCTCTTTTCGTTATAAGCCAGCACGAAAAATCTATGGCGCTAAAAGTTTTAAAAAAAGACGATGCCATTATTATCAGGATCGGATTTGACAAGACAGGGAATCTGATAAGCGAGGTAGAGAGGAAGGATTTTGATTATATGATGACAGAAGTATATTTTCAGCGAAAGGCATTCGATTCAATATTTATGCTTGGGCATACATATAACTGTGCCTACATTTCGCCCAGGCTGATGATATATAATATGAAAAACCTGTTTCATTTGGTTTATAACGATCACGAAAATTTTAAGCTCCAATTTCCGGAGGGCTTTATTGATATATCGGAAATAAATGATAGCATTCTCTCTTTTAATACAGTGAACAAATCTTATCTGTTTAATATAAATGCAAAAAAAATGATTGATACTTTCCTGATCAGGCAAACCGTCAATGATGTGAAGGAAGATACTGAAGGCAATCTGTGGTTTGCAGTGTCAGGGAAAGGAGTTTATAGATTGGCATCAGGCACGTTCTTAAATTTTTCATCCGGCCAACAGAATAAATCCATTTTCAGTATACAGAAATTTGATTCTCTGATCTATGCAGGCTCGGATGATTTTCATTTATGCATTTTGAATATCAACAAAAGAATTTTCAGTTCAACAAAAATAATAGCTTCGGAAACACGCGGCAGAATTACGGCATTGATAAAAGACAATGAAGGCAATATTGTTGTGGGATCAGATGAAGGGATTTTTCTTTTCGACCCACTGCTTCACGCTGTTAAAGAAACATTCACTTCTCTTGCAATCAAATCTCTTTCACTTGAGCCTGACAAAAAAATTATAGTAAGCGCAAGCAGATCGGTGATCAAGATCAATGGGCCTAGCCTTCGCGACGAGACTTTAGTTTGGGATGGCAGGGCAACCTGCGCATTCGAAAAAAACAATGTTTATTATATTGGAACGCTCCTTGGATTGTTTACTGTGGACAGCAACAGGAAAATTTCTTATTTGGGAGATAGCAATGCGATTTTTAAAAGCAGGATAAATGCCATCGGCAAATCAAGCGATGGCGCATTGTGGATTGCAACCAACGGCAGCGGATTGGTGCAATATAAAAATAACAAAATTATTTCAACAATAACAGAAGCTAATGGGCTTACAAGCAACATTTGCAGAAATATTTTTATTGCAAAAAATATAATTTGGGTTGGCACAGATAAGGGCCTTAACAAAATATCTTATTCTGATGGCATTAAAAACATTATATCATTTACAAGTTCGGATGGCCTCAATTCCGATATCATCAATGCTGTATATGCCAGCGGAGATGACATGTACGTCGGTACCCCGGAAGGGCTGACCTATTTCAACAATACACAGGTTTCCAAAAAATCAATTTGCAACCTTCGCCTCACTTCAATAAATGTTTCAGGTTTTTCATTGCCAACCGACACCTCATCATTTATATCACAGCATAACAACAACAACATAGAATTTCAGTATGTCGGCATTTCATATAAATCAGGCGGCAAAATTACTTATCAATATCGCCTTATAGGGCTTGATACAAATTGGCAATCATCAAACAAAACTTCTCTCAACTATACTTTGCCATCGGGCAAATATGAATTGCAATTAAAAGCAATTAATAAATTCGGCGTGAAGAGCGATTTAATAAAAGTACAATTTGAAATCGCAAAAACCATTTGGGAAAAAAATTGGTTCAAAGCATTTATTATTATCGCAATGGCAACTTTTTTGTGGCTTGCAATTAATTACAGGATCAGGGCAATCAGAAAAAAAGAAGCTGAAAATTCAGAATCGGTAAGGCGCATTGCGGAATTAGAACAAATGGCATTAAAAAGCCAGATGAACCCCCATTTCATATTCAACTGCCTCAATTCAATTCAGCATTATGTTATTGACAAAGATATTGTAGGCGCCAATGAATTCATCTCAAATTTTTCGCGATTGATCAGGCTCACGCTCGACAATTCATCAAAAACAGATATTAGCATTGCTGATGAAATCAGTTATATCTCTGCTTATCTGCAACTGGAGCAAAAACGTTTTGAAGACAAATTTGATTTTGAAATTATTTCAGATCCTGAAGTGAACAATGATTACTTTATTCCTTCAATGATCTTGCAGCCTTATGTTGAAAATGCGATAAGGCATGGCATAAGATACCGCGACGACAAAAAAGGAAAAATAATAATAAAGTTTGAAAAGAATGGCGAGTATATGATTTGCACTGTGTCAGACAATGGCATTGGAAGAAAACTGTCCTTTCAGCTGAAAAGCAAAAACCCGATAGAATATCAATCAAAAGGAATGCAGCTGACAGCGAGCAGAATTGATATGTTCAACAAAATTCATCCCTCTAAAATTATTATTCAGATCCATGATCTGGAAGATGAGCAAAACAACCCATTGGGAACAGAAGTGGCCATTTATTTTCCGCTTGTTGAAATTCAAAAAGATAAATCACGAACATGATCAACAGTGTTATAGTTGACGATGAACCTAAGAACCTGCGCATCCTGAAAAAGATGCTGATGGAATTTTGTCCGCATATAAATGTTGTTGCAGAAGCAAAAGATACAAGAGAGGCTGTTTCGGTAATAGGCCAGCACAATCCCGAGCTTGTTTTTCTTGATATAGAAATGCCTTATGGCAATGCATTCGACCTGCTCGATAAATTAATGCCCGTAAGTTTTGATGTGATATTTACAACCGCATTCAATGAATATGCCCTGAAAGCTTTTAAATACAGCGCCCTGGACTATTTGTTGAAACCGATAAATATTAATGAGCTAAAAATAGCAGTGGACAAGGCTTCCGCAAGTATTAATTCCAGAGCCACCAACCTGCAATTGAAGAATCTTCTTCAAAACCTGAAAAATAAAAATGAAGCCTTGAGGACGATTGCGCTTCCTTCAAAAGAAGGACTGTTGTTTGTGCCGATGGGCGATATTATAAGATGCGAAGCAAGCGGGAGCTATACCTATCTTTTTATTAAAGGCGAAGGAAAGATTATTTCTTCAAAAAGCATTAAAGAGTATGAAGAGATGCTGCCCGATGCCATTTTTTTTAGGATCCATCACTCTCATATCATTAATCTTACAGAAATAAAAAAATACCATCGTGGCAGGGGTGGCCAGGTTGAAATGAACGACGGCGAATTCATTGATGTTGCAGTTCGCAGGAGGGAAGACTTTCTTTCAAGGCTAACTTAAAATCATGCACAGTTATTTGTTAATTGGCACGCTTGTAAACTTCATAAAACAGATGAAATTATATTGTCTAATTTCAAACGCAGTAATGTGTCTTTAAAGCATCTGTTTACTCTTAAAGATACTAAGATCATTAAATCATATAAGCCTGAAAAAACAGGCAAAAAAATTATGAAAAGAGATTGCCATGACCGCAATCTCTTTTCATTTGTGCCCACCAATAACAATATTTATTCTAATGATTAGTTTTTTAAAGGCCATTTAATTGCAAAAATGCCATCGTTAATTTAAAGAGTTTCATAATTTCAGCTTTTGTATTTTTAAAAACCAAATAACATAAGCTGGTTAAAAACTACTTTAAATAATTTCATTGCCAAACCTTTCAATTATTATCGTAAACTATAAAAGTGCACAGTTGATCCTGGATTGCTTGCGCACTGTTTATTCAAGCACCCATAATATTTCTTTTGAAGTGATTATTGTTGATAACGATTCAAAAGATAACAGCAAAGAATTAATCCTTTCATCTTTTTCCGGGGCAAAATGGATCGATATGAATTACAATTCAGGTTTTGCAAGGGCAAATAATGAAGGGATCCGCCAATCAAAAGGAGATATTGTTTTATTGTTGAATGCCGACATGATTGTGCGTGATAATGCAATCGGCCATTGTCATCAACTTTTTCTAACATCAAATTATGTTGCTTGCGGAGTTCAATTATTAAATGCTGATTCAACGCCGCAGATTTCAGGAAATTATGTTATGAAAGGCGGGCTGAATTATTTATTGCCTTTGCCATATTTGGGGAGCTTCATAAAAAAGCTTGGCACTTTATTTAAAGTTAGCAAGCCAAATGTTCCTGATTCAGACTCAACGATAGAAGTAGATTGGATAAGTGGTGCTTTTCTGATGGTGAAAAAACCTGCTATTGAAAAAGCAGGGTTAATGGACGAAGATTTTTTTCTGTATGCTGAAGAAGCTGAATGGTGCAGCAGGCTTAAAAAACAGGCAGCCTTTGCATTTTCGGTAAATGCAAAGTTATTCATCTGCAAGGTGAAATTGCCGTGGAAACTTTTGGTTCCGCTGATAAAGCTTATAGTAATTTGTTTGACAGAAAGGGATTGCAGATCATGCTTTCTAATTTGTTGAGGATAAGAAAACAATTTGGTGTAGCATGGTTTCTTTTTATTCTCTTCTTTTATGTAATTGATGTGCCAATTTTTTTTATCGGGCTCATAATAGCTAAAATATTTGTAGGAAGAAAATCGGTTTATTCGTTCAAACAATTTAAGGGGTATTGTAAGAATATTGGCGAGATAATAAAGAAGATGTTCATTATAATGAGGAACAAGCCCCATTTTTATAAGGTTTTGTAAAAGAAGCCGAACTGTATTTTTAATATTTGGAAATGAAGTTCAATAAAAACTGAAAAATTTTTTATTCAATAAATTTTGCAGCTTTTTCGGTTGTAAAACCCCAATAAAAATTTTGAAAATACTCCTTGGGCATATCGGCGAAATATTTTGCAGCGCGTATAATCAATTCTGAAAAAGAACTCCAATCATTGTCATTGCAAATAAATAATTTTCCGTTACACCAATTCACATTAATACCAATAGCGCCTTTCTGAGTTGATACTGCGTTTAAATTGTAACCCAATGCTTCTACCAATTTTGTTTTAATGCCACCGCCTTCGGAAATGGGGTTCAAAAAAATATCTGCAGCTTTAAAATAAATGCTCACATCATCAACAAAACCAGCGAACACAATATTTTGATATTGTTTGCTGGTAATATCATTTGGGATATCTCTTCCACAGATGATAATTTTATACTGAAAATCTTTTTTTAGTAACAGCGGATTGATGGAATCTATGATTCGTTTCAAGGCCTCGATGTTTGGGATGTAATTAAAAGCGCCATTGAAAAAAAGGATTTTTTGATCTTCACGAATATCATATTGCTGCCTTATCAATTTTTTGCAGGTCTCTGTTTCATCTTTTGCAGGTATGGATTGCCATTCAATGCCATAAGTCATGGTGATGCATTTTGATGGCTGCAGCGCAAATTTTTCGATCGCAAATTTTTTATCATCATCATGAATAAAAAAATTATAGTCGGCACAACGATGAGTAAATTTTTCATACTGCCATAAAATCTTCCACCACCACTTTCCAAGTGTTTTCCAACGAATACTTTCTATGTTGTGCGAATGCACAATCAATTTAACGCCACAAAACCATTTAATTAAAGCGCCGAGCCAGCCATAATATGGATGTTCGATTAGCAGATGAGTGGCATGTTGCTGTTTTATTATTTTTCTGATCAGGAAAAAATAAAAAATATTTATGTACCTGAATTTTGAATTAGACAAAATATTCATGACCTGATAACCTTCTGCAGCACTGGGATCATTTTTTTTTGTTGTTATGCAAATGAGGTTGTGATATTTAGAAAAATATTTATTAAACAGCGCGACTCCTTTCTGTCCGCCAACTTTGGCTGGCAAAAAAGGATATGAAACGATGCTGATTATTGTAGCCATCCTTTAAGAGATGAGTTGCATTTGCAAATATGCGGTATAATTATTTTTTTCAGGCTGATGGCTTTTTCGTTTTTCTCCATTCAAAAAATATAGCAGCTATCAACAGTAAGTAGGCAATGATTGAGCACCATACACTAACGGTGTTGCCTAACTGATATATAGCAGGCTCAAACCTGAACTCAATAGTATGTTCACCAGCCGCAACAGGCATGCCTCTTAATATATAATCTGTTTTGCAATAGGGTGTTTTGTTGCCATCAAGATAAGCATCCCAGCCTTTGTCATAATATACTTCGCTGAATACCGCAAACTGATTTGTTTTTGAAGAGAACTTATAATCAACTATATCATTTTTATTCTCAATTAATTTAATGGAAGCTGTTGAATCAGGCTCGGGCAAAAATTTGATGGAGCTTTCAAACTTTTTATCAACAATTGCAGTGTCTCTTACATTAACATTATCGAGCGCTCTCATTTCTTCATTTCCATTGTTAACATACTTTATATTTTTTACGAGCCAGCAAGGCCCAAAGGCATTTGAGTTTAATGCTGCCTGAGGCTGACCGGTTGCCTGGTTTTTTTGAATAAAATATTTTGCGTTCAGCATATTGAACACCATCATGTTTCCTTTCAGCAGCTGGCTATCAAGAATATCCTGATATAAGCCAAGTTTCGCCGGCGAATAGCCACCGATTGAATTATGATGATACGATACGCGCCCATCCTGCCACCAATCTGTTGTTTCATCTACAACGCGAAAGTTTTTATCAGCATCTTTGCTGATCGCAATATCTGCCGGCGTTGGAGTAAATGCGCCTTCATAATCATTCGGTTCAACGAAATTATCTTCATTCAGATATTTTCTTCCTTCTGCCAATAGGTCGTATGAACTGAGCACTGCAAGAGCAGCAATCAATATCACATCTTTAATTTTTCCTTTCAGATATAAACCGATTAAAATAACGGCGATGCCTATCAGTAAAATCGCTCTTATCAAATCCGAGCCATAAAGAGATTGCCTGTCTGACTGCAAGCCTTTTATTAGTCCGCTGCTGATCTGGGCAGCCTGTTGTTGAATCTCAGGCGTAGGTTGTTTGCCTCGTGCTGATGATTGCATGATTTGGTTGGAAAAATTATCCTTTATTCTCGAGTCCTTTTCTGATTTGAAATCTGCAGTAAAATAAAAGCCGATCAAAATAACCAATATTGCAGCTACTATACAAACGGGCAATTTAAATTTTTTCCAGAGCAATTCTTTGTTTTCAGTAGTTGTAAGCAAATCACTCAAGCCCAAACATGCAAGCAACGGGAAAGCTAATTGCGGAAGGAACAATGCCTGTGTAGGTGCGCGAAATTTGCTATAAAATGGAAAATGATCGAACATGAAATAATTGAATGCGGAAAAATTTTTGCCCCATGCCAGCACGATACCTATAATAGCTGCACTTACCAGCCACCATTTGTTTCGGCTTTTCAAAAACACAGATGCAAGGATGGCTAAAAAACAAATTACGGCTCCGAGGTAAACAGGCCCTGCTGTATTGGGCTGTGTTCCCCAATATGCCGCAGAGTTTGCAAATTGAAGCCCGCTATCTTCGGGCATGCCTACCTCCGCTGCTTTTTCAGCAAATTTTGAATCATCAGTTATTAGTCGCCCTTCGCTTCCGCCCCCATAAATATTTGGAACAATTAAAGTAAATGTTTCTGCAATGCCATAGCTCCATTGAAAAGCATAATCTTTATCAAGGCCGCCTTTGGTTTTATTGAGATCACCAGTATTTGTAACAAGCTCGGATTTCCCTCCTCGTTTTGTTTCTTTCGCATATTCCTGTAAAGGCAACATGCTCACCGCAAAAGTGCAAAAGCCAACAGCTCCTCCAAAAATTGCGAAGGCAACGCTAACAAAAAAGTCTTTTGATTCTTTTCGTTTTAAACTTTCTACAAAATAAAAAATAGTGATGAGGCCTAAAAGAATGGCAGTATAATAAACAATCTGCAAATGCTGTGTGCTTACCTGAAGGCCAAATAAAATACTTAAAAGTGCGGTGCCCAATAAATATTTTTTCTGAAAAATTAATAGAAAGCTTGCCACAACTCCGGGCGCATAACCAATTGCCTGCATTTGTGTATTGTGGCCCACAGCTATAATAACAGGATCAAATGTAGAGTACGCGTAAGCAATAGCTCCCATAATGCCCACCCACGGGTTAATTCGAAGAACTTGTGTTAAAATATAAAAGCAGATGCACGCAAGAAAAAAGAAATTGATCGGCTGCGGCATGTTCATTGTAAGAAGATAGCTGAAGTAGCCTGATGATATTTTTGATGTGGCATCCATTGCAATGGTGTATGCGGGCATGCCGCTGAATGCGCTTTCTGTCCATAAAGGGAAGTGCCCGTTTTTTTCTTTGTACTCGAACGATTGCTGCGCCATCGCTTTCCAGTTGATCACATCTGATTGAGATACGACTTTCCCATCCAACGCCGGCTTGCAATAAATAATGGCCACAATCAAAAAAACGGCTACGGCAATAATATGAGGCAGGGCTTTTTTCAACAATGATGAATTCATAATTGATGCGAAATTATTCAGGCAAAATAATGCTATTTTGGCGAGAATTTGATAATGAGCTAATTTGATGATGCTGATAATTCATCAGGGTTGTTTTTCTTTTCATTAGAACATTATCAAATTATATTATTAGCGAATCAATAATTATGTTCCGCATCCGTTTTTTTTCAAGGGTTGCATTCATATGCAATATTTGTTTTCTACTGGCAATTATTCTTCAGATGGTGCCGCATCCCCCACAAGGAGAAATGGTTGCAACAACCATTATTATCGGGTATGTGTTTGCTGTGATTGTTAATCTGGCTGTGAGCTTTTGGCTGGTTGTGATATTCTTTTCAAAAAAGCAATTGATAAATTCAGTTCCACGTTGGCTGATTATTATTAATCTGCTTTTCTTAATACCAGAAGCAATTCTTTTTTTTAAATAATAGAAAGACTGCAACGCTAAACAGGTTTTTCCATTACATAATCATTCATGAAATAGCCTTCGCCGATATCGATATCTTCTTCTTTAATAACGTTGAAGCCTAACCGCTCATAAAAACTTTTTGCTTTATTGTTGCGGTTTACATTCAATTGCAGCACCCTTGCATTTTTTTGTTTGATTTCATTCACAATAAAATCGACAATCGTTTTTCCCAGTCCTTTGCCTTGTTGGTTTGGCAGCACATATATTTTATGCAATTTAAAAACATGCATCTCTTTTGTAACAGAGTAAGAAGCAAAGCCGATAGGGGTTTCTTCATCTTCAATTAAAATAAATATGTGCTTTTCTTTGAGCATCTGATTTTTTAATGATGATGGGCTGTAAAAAAGATTCAGCATATAGTTGAGCTGTTGTTTTGACAAGATATCTTTATACGCGTTCGGCCAAATTTGTTCGGCAAGAAAACCAATGGAATTGATATCGTCAATGCCTGCAAACCGTATTGACAACATTGGCGCTGGGTTCATAATAATAAAAATTTCCGCAATTTATTAAATTGAAATTGATTTAGCGAAACGGCTTAAAAAAGGGAAATGTTGCAAGAGAAAGCATTGGTCTATCGCCGGAAGAATCGCCATAGCAGTAGATCTCATCAAACTCTGAAAGATTATAAGCTGCATGTATTCTTTTCACTTTTTCTTTTCCGTGGCAATTTTCGCCTTCAATGCGGCCGGTTAGTTTTTCATTTTTAATTTCAAGGTTCGTGCATATTAATTTTGCGCCAACCGCATTGCACCATTGCTGCAGCCAGTTTTTTGCAGAGGCTGAAACGATTACTACTTCAGCATTTTTTTCTTTTAATTTATTTATTTCTACCAACGCTTTCGGGCGAATAAGAGAGGGCAATTTTTGTGAGGCAAAATCATCGCATTTTAATTGAAAAGAAGATAAAGGCATTTTATTGAAAAAGAATTGCAGTACTTTTTCTTTTGCCGTGCTGTTTTTAATGAGCTTCAGCTTGTATGCTATTAAAAAAGGAGAAGTGATTATAAAGCCGAAGTAAAAAAGAAAAATGCCTTTTTGGAATTTTATTGTTTCCAACAAAGTATCCTTGGTTGTGATGGTGCCATCAAAATCTAAAAAAGCGATGCGGCGCTTCAAATGTTCATTTTTTTAAATTGGAACTCGGGGATGTTTTTTATGATAAGCATGATCCATTTCCACATCCATTTTACGTACACGGTATTTTTTTTGTTCTTCACTGCTGCATATACTGCGTTCGCTACTTCTGAAGGCTGGGCTGTAAGTGGCTTTGGCAATTTTAATTCTTCCGTCATTTTGGTATATACAAAACCTGGTTTCACACTTACTACATGCACATTATCTTTGAACAATTTATTTCTCAATCCTGCCAAATACGCTGAGAACGCGGCTTTGGCGCTGCCATAAATCAACTTGCTTTGCCGTCCTCTTTCTCCTGCAACGGAGCTAATGCCAACAATGACACCATTTTTTTGTGAAGCATAATATTTTGCAACTATATTCAGAACGGAAACTGCTCCGGTATAATTGGTGTCAATCATTCTGTGCGTGCTGCTAAAATCTTCAAATGCTTTGTCTTCATCTTCCATGATGCCAAACACACAAATGGCCACATCAGGTTTTGGGCTTAGTGAATCAAAAAATTGTTGATGTGAAGAAAATGCGAGTGCATCAAATGATACAAGAGAACAATTGACATTATAACGTACATGGATATCTGACTGCAGCGGTTTAAGCTGTTCGATATTTCTTGCAGCAAGCTGGATATCGTATTTGTTTGAAGCAAATTTTTTTGCTGTCGCTATTGCTATGTCAGAAGCAGCGCCCAGTATTAACACTGTTGGCATGAATGAATGGATTAGTTTTTTGTCAAAAATAGCCTGTCGGACTGAACGGAACGAATTTTCCCAAAAGGATTATATTTCTTCACAATGGCTTTGAACTTATCAAGCTCAGGGTAGCCTGCCGTCATCACTTCAGGTTTCATCCTTGCATCCTTGCTCATATACAAGCGGCCGCCATATTGCAACACTACTTGATCGAGCTCGTCTAAAAATTCAAACAGGCCGTTGCGAACCGGAAAATCAAGAGCAAGCGTATAGCCTTCTTTGGGAAATGAAATGATACTTTCCTGCTTGCCAAAAACTTTAAGCACGGCAAGAAAAGAACCAAGCCCTTTGCTGCTGATGCGCTGCAATATTTCAATAAGGCCTTGTTTCGCACTCAAAGGCAAAACAAACTGATATTGCACAAATCCTTTTTTGCCATAGCCGCGGTTCCAATGCAAAATGGCATCAAGCGGATAGAAAAATGGTTCGTAAGAAACTACATTATTCAATTCTTTTTTTATATTTTTTGAATAATATAAAAAATTGAATGCTTTTACGGTAAGTGAATTCAATACCCACGAAGGCAGGTTGAAAGGAAATGTAATCTGTTTTTTCTTCGGCAATTGAAGTGGTGATTGTTTTTGTTTTTCGCTTAGCTCATTGAGCTTTGCGTGCTCCCCTAAAATCAATATGCTTCTCCCAAAATTCTTTCCTTTTTTCAGGCAATCGATCCAGGCAACAGAGTATGTGTAGTCTTTAAATTCTTCAAACAATTGTATAAGAACTTCCAGATTTTCGGCTTTTATTTGTTTCTGTGCTATAAAAGATGATTCTATTTTTTTCAATGAAAATTTAATTCGTGTAGCCATGCCCGTTAATCCCATGCCGCCGCAAGTTGCTTCAAACAAATCACTGTTTGAATGAGGTGAGCAGGTTATTGTTTCCCCGCTTGCCAGCATGATGTCCATTTCAATAATATGATTGCTGAATGAACCGTCCACATGATGGTTTTTGCCATGCACGTCACTTCCAACAGCTCCGCCGACAGTAATAAATTTTGTTCCCGGTGTAACAGGCAGGAACCAGCCTTTGGGCACAATCACATCCAATATCTGATCAAGTGTGATCCCGCTTTGGCATTCAAACACGCCATTCTCCACATCAAAAGAAAGAATGTTGTCGTATTTCAGCGTTGAAATTGTCTTGTCTGCAAGCGAGGCATCTCCATAACAGCGGCCATTTCCGCGAGGAATAAACCCATCCGTTTCCTGCATTAGCTGATGCAGCTGATCATCGAATGCAAAGCTTTTTTCATCGCTTTCCATTGCCGGATAATTGCCCCAATTTGCTATTTGTTTTTTCATTTTTTATAAAACGTATAATCGCTTTGTTTTATGATGCAGTGAGTTGATGGAAATTCAATTGATCTTATTGAAAAAACTAAAGTCTTTTAAATAAATAATCACATAAAAACTTGCGCTCCACAGCAAGAGTGTTATCTGAATAAATCTGTCTTTATATAAAATTTCTGTTGGCGAGCCTGAGTCTTGTTTTACAAAGGTAATTTGCAAATACCGCATAATGCCGGCAACTACAAAAAGGCTTGTGTAATATAATCGATAGGCTTGCAATCGGCGAAAAGTTTCTTCGTCAACCGTGTACAATATATAAGCAACGATTATGATGGCGCCAAAAAGCGCCAGCATAATATTTAAGAAATCGAGGTTATAGCCTTTGATAGATTTCCGCATGTCGGTGCCGGTAGATAATTTCAACAAAATATCATCGCGGCGTTTTGCAATAGACATGAAAAGGGCGAGCAGGAATGTCATAATGATGAGCCAATGAGATGTATCAGCACCTGTAATCACTGCGCCTCCTTTCATGCGAAGAACAAACCCTGTGGCCAATATCAATATGTCGAGAATCGCGATATTTTTAAGCCCGAAACAATACGCAAGGTTCATTAAAAAATAAATGCTGATGACAAATAAAAATTTAAAGCTATTATCAACAGAATATGCGACAATCGTACCTACTACTATTAACAAAATACAAATAATGACAGCAGTTGATTTTTTCACCATGCCCGATGCCAGCGGCCGCTTGCTTTTTTCGGGATGCTTGCGGTCATCTTCTATATCTCTATAATCATTAATAATATAAACGCTGCTGGCAAAACAGCAAAAAGCAATAAAGCCCGCAATAAGAAGCAGTATTTCTTTGGAACCAGAAAAACTTTTTGCAAAGAAAGGGGCAACAAAAATAAAAAGATTTTTTGCCCAGTCTTTAGGTCTTAGGAGCTTGATATAATGTTTCATTATTATAAATCGATCTGCAAGATACATTGCAAATCTTTCAGGTGCAAGTGGTTGGAAAAGTTAATCTAATCGTAATCCATTATTTGCCTGAATAATAATTAAGCCCGATAATTGAAACGATGCACAATAGCATGAAGAAAGCAATTTTATAATCGAGCTTTGCTTTGTAAACAATAACATCAAGCACAATTGTTCCGATGATGGCGACTCCAGACCACACGACCATTGCAATGCCCAACTGAATGCCGCCAATGCCTTTTTTAAAGCCAATTACGCTTCCTGCCAAAAACAATACAACAAAAAAAAGATTTTTAAAATCTGAAAAGCTGTGAATCCTTTTCAGGAACACATTGTACACAGCATCGCACAATGCCGAAAAATAAGGAAGAACCAATACATAAGCAGGTTTTAGGTAAGCCCGCAATTTAATGCTTAAATAAAATGAAACTGATGAAGGGAATATTTTATTTAAGGCTAATTCGTTTTTGCGTTGTAAGATTCATGTATCAGGCTGCCGATTTTTTCAACCAGGTTGTTTTTGTAAGTGTCACTTTCCCAGGTTTCGCCTGTAAAAGTGATGATTCCGAAATAAACATCGTTTAGTGTGATTTGAAAAGTGGTGGGATTGGAGCTGTATTTCCTAATGGGATTTATTTCGCAAACATAATGCTTGCCGTTGAATTCAAAGGGTATCGAAAAGGGTAAGAGGCTCACATTTTTATTGGTGCAAAGAATATACCATTGTGATTGTTTATCGTTTCAATTTTCAGGAATCGTATAATTTCATTTTGCGGATGGTAACTTCACGATTGTGTCTTTGTAAACTCAACGAAAATTTGATTATTGTATAGTTGCTAAAGCTGCATTTGTAATTTGCAGATTGGTTTTATTTTGAACAAAAGCAATCACTTCACAGTCTTTTTTGGTAAGGCCTGAAGGAAGTTCCAGATATATGGAATTATTGTTTTTGCCCGAAACGGTTTTAAGATCCCGAACTATATTAATGTGATGCAAAAGCCTTCCTTCATTTTCTCCTTTTGCAACATTGCTCTGCGCCTGTAATTGAACAAGCGCAATATTGATAACATTATTAGCTTGTTCATCGGTTTTAAGAATCACCATTATTTTTTTGTCGTTTGTCTCTTTTGCTGATAACTCAATTGTTCCTGACGTATTATTATTCAGCTCTTTTGTAATTGTTTGTTGAAGCTTGTTCTTATCAGAGCCAACAAATTCTGTTTTTCCGTTTACAATAATTTGCGGAGTGTAGATGCTGTTGAGAGAAAATATGGAAGCATATTTTTTTTGTCTGTCTGAATAATCAGATTTGCTGAAAGCGTCCTTCCATCCCAGGTGATTCCAATAATCAACATGAAAGCCTAGAATGAAAACATTTTCTTTGTATTGTTTTGCAATTTCGGCAACTGCTTCGTCTGCGGCCGGGCAACTTGAGCAACCTTCAGATGTAAAGAGCTCTACTACTGCAAAACCCTTGCTGGCTTTCTTTTCCTCATGTTTTATAAAAGCGGTTATACATAACAGTGAAAATGCAGACGCGACAGCTATAAAAATATGTTTCAGCATAAAAACTGTATTGAAAGATTTATAAGAACAATTCAACAGCTCAAATTTATTTCATAATGCAGCTTATGATTGTCGCTATTATGACAGACGGGTCAAAAATAAGTTAACAGAAAGCTAATAATGAAAGCGCGTTTATTGCAAGCTCTTTATTTATTTTTAGATCAATGCGCACTTATGTTAAAGCACAGGCAGCATCTATTGTTGGCTCGTTAGCTGATTTTCTGGTGTCCATTTTTTTATTCGAGATAGCACATTCCAGATATATACTTGCGAATATTTCGGGAAATATTTGTGGTGCAGTTGTTCAATTTATTTTAGCAAGAAACTGGGCTTTTGATGCCGGCAAAGGCTCAATTTCTAACCAGGCAATAAAGTATATTTTATTTTGGATAGGAAACATTTTGTTACAAACAGCAGGAGTATATTTCTTCAAACATTTTCTTGGCGTGGGTTATATTCTTTCAAAAACAATCACATCAGTTTTGGTTGGATTGACATACAATTATTTTGTGCAGAAAAAGTTTGTGTTCACCTGATTAAGGAAATTTTCAGGCAAAGGCGCGAATGCGCAAAACTGGGTTTATAATTATATTTCAGAATAACGAGCAAGAATTAACTCTGAACTTATAACTCCGAACTCGAGACTTGCAATCAGTCTTTTATTTCCCAAACCAATGCGCTGGCGCCAAGAATTGCTGCGTCTGATTCCTTCAAGTGGCTGATCAATATTTTCACTTTATTCTGAAAAACCTGGATCAGGTTTTCTTCCATATGCTCACGGGTTGGTTTTAATATCAGCTCACCGGCTTTCGTTAGGCCGCCGAATAGAATAATAGCTTCGGGGCTGCTGAACATCACAAAATTTGCAAGCGCCATACCTAGAATTTTTCCTGTGAAATCAAAAATCTCTTTTGCGAGCTTGTCATTTTCTATAGCAGCTTCATACACTTTTTTAGAATCAATTTTTGCTTTTGGTATTTTTCTCAACAAACTTTCTTCATCATTTTTTTCAAGCATTTCCAAAGCAGTCAGCGTAACACCGGTTGCAGAGGCATAGCTTTCTAATGAGCCATACTTGCCTGTGCCCGGGTGAAACCTTCCTCCGGGAATTGTTATTGTATGGCCGAGCTCGCCAGCAAATCCATCATGCCCTAAAATCAAATGTCCGTTAGCTACAATGCCGCTGCCAACGCCGGTACCAAGCGTTATCATTATAAAATCTTTCATGCCTTTTGCTGCGCCGTACATCATTTCGCCGATAGCCGCCGCATTGGCGTCGTTTGTGAGAACTGTTGGCAATTGAAATTTATTTTGTATCAGTTTGGCAAGAGGGATGATCCCTTTCCACGGCAGGTTTGGAGCATATTCTACTGTTCCCGTATAATAGTTGCCGTTAGGGGCGCCAACGCCAATGCCCCTCATTCTTCCGGGCCGCCCGCTTTTTCTATAAGTGTATACAATTGCGCGTGAAGTTCATTTATGAAACCTTCCACTTCAGCATGCCCGCGTGTAGAAATTTCGCTGGAGAATAAAACGTTCCCGTTGCGGTCAACGATACCGAATTTTGTTCCGGTCCCGCCAATGTCAATGCCAATTGCTAATGGGTCTAGAGAAACGGATGAAGGGGTTGTTTTTTTAGCTTTTGCCATAAATCATTTTATTGAGAGGATGTCTTTTTAATAAGAGTGGCTATAAATTTCGACAAACATATTTAGTGACCACCGCTAACTTTTACATCATAATCTATGCCCTGTGATTTTAGAATTGATTTGGACCTGATTGCATAAAATGCGAGGTATGTGAAACAGGCCACACCTACAATATAACTGTGTTGTATGCCCAGCACATGATCCGATGCAACGGCTCCTTGTAGCACACTTATAAAACCGCCGCCCATGATCATCATGATTAATAAACTGCTTCCCTGATTGGTGTGCTTGCCCAGGCCGGCAACTGCCAATGTAAAAATGCAAGGCCATAACGTGCTACAAAATAATCCAACACTGATGAATGCGAACACGCTTGTCATTCCCGATGCAAGCATCCCGATGATCAGCGCAGTGATGCCCATGGATGCGAAAATCAACAACATTCTTGCAGGGCTGCCCTTGCTTAAAATATCACCTGCAATCATTGCTATAATAACAAAACCATAAACATAGAAAGGTGTGACATCATGTTGGGCAATTGAATTTACGATCAGGAAAACAGCAAACGCCAGATAGGGCATCAAAAAGTTGAGTATTTTTTTTGCGCCCATGCTCACATCAAATGCACCGACAGCACCGGTCCATCTCCCCATCATTAAACTGGCCCAATACAAAGAAACAAAAGGCGCTACTTTATCAGTGGGTGTATTTAAATGTTGGCGCATATATTCAGGCAAATTGCTTGCTGTAGCCACTTCAACTCCTACATATACAAAGATGCCAATCATGCCAAGCCACAGTTGGGGGTATTGAAAAACGGATGATTTATGCAATACCTTATTATCATCTTCTGCTTCTTTTGCCGCTACATTTTCTAAATCAATTTTATTTGGGATAGAAGAGAATTTAAAAAATATAGCTACCAGCAAAAAAGCAACACCTAAAATAAGGTAAGGAACTTTTACGCTTTCTATGCTTGCCGAAGTGCCGCCAGCGCTCACGCTCCCAAAAATGGCGAAGCTCACCAACAAAGGCCCGATGGTAGTGCCGAAATTATTGACCCCACCTGCCATATTTAAACGCTGTGAGCCTGTTTTAGGATCTCCAATTACAATCGCTAAAGGATTGGCTGCAATTTGCTGCAGAGAAAAACCAAGGCCCACAATAAATAATCCGGTGATCATTAACGTGAACGAGCCATTGTTGGCAGCAGGATAAAATAATAAAGTGCCGATTGCAGAAATGAGCAAGCCTACGGCAATACCATTCTTATAACCAATTTTATTCAACAGGTCATTGCCAAGCATCTTGGAAATGACAAAATAAATGATCGAGCCAATTGTGTAAGCAACATAAAATGCAAATGAAACCAATTGGCTTTGTACCTGCGATAAATTGAATGCTTTTTTAAATACCGGGATAAGGATATCATTGCTCGCTGCTACAAAGCCCCAGAAAAAGAAAACAGTAATCAGCGTTCCGAACTGCGACCAATTTGTTTTTTGACTCATTGCAATCGTTTGAGGGTTGATATGAAAAATGATTCCGAAAAGTAATTATATTTTCTATACTTAAAAATTTTTTCATTTTGATGATATAATTCAAAAACCTTCCTAAATTGAACGACAATTTGTTTGATAGCAGATTGACTGAGCTTTGCATACATATTTCAAATGCTCATCAACAAGTCAAAATAAAAAGCCATAGACGCTCAGATTTTCAATTGACATTTTTAATCTGTAAGTCTTTGGCGAAAAATCCCGGTCAGGTTTTTTAAACAATTATCCCTTGATGATTTATTAACCGATATATTGCCAACAGATGGAAATAATTCATGTGTCAGCAGAATGTTATCCCGTAGCAAAAGCCGGTGGGCTTGGAGATGTTGTTGGCGCCTTGCCAAAATACCAGAACGAGGCCGGGCATATAGCCAAAGTGGTGATGCCAATGTATAGAACGAAATTTCTACAGAACCATGAATGGGAAGTTGTACATAAAGGATACACAAATCTTGGCAATTGGTGGTTCACTTATACCATCATTAAAGAAACAAAAAATATTCTCGGCTTCGATCTTTATCTGGTTGATGTGAACGGCCTGCTCGACAGAGATAAAATTTATGGATATGATGACGACCCCGAGCGCTTCACTGCTTTTCAAATTTGTGTGGTAGATTGGATCTCTGCATGGGAACATCATCCTGATGTGATCCATGTTCATGATTATCATGCGGGGCTGATCCCCTTTATGGTGAAGCATTGTTTCAGGTATCAGCATCTTAAGAATATTCCAACTGTTCTTACAATTCATAACGCGCAATATCAAGGATGGATGGGCTGGGACAAAAGCAACCTGCTTCCTGCCTGGGATCCTGGAAATGGGGCATGCTCGATTGGAAAGATTCAATCAATCCATTGGGAAGCGGAGTGAAATGCGCATGGAAAGTAACAACAGTTAGCCGGAGCTATTTGGATGAACTTCGTGTTGAAGCAAACGGATTGGAAGCATTGTTTGAATATGAAAAAGGAAAATCGAGCGGCATATTAAATGGCATTGATACAAATGTGTGGGATCCCTCAACGGATACTTACATAGAAAATCATTACAGCATTCAAGATGTTGATGAAGGAAAACTGAAGAGCAAAAAATTGTTGTGCGAAACTTTTGATCTTGATATTGATAAGCCGCTGATTGTTTTTATCGGAAGGTTGGTTGGTGAAAAAGGCGCTGATTTATTGCCGCAGGCAATCGGCGATTCGTATCACCATATAGGCCGCACGATGAATTTCCTGATTCTTGGAAGCGGTTCGCCCGATGTCGAAAGGGCTTTGGATGGGCTGAAAGTTTTTGGGCAAAAAGATTACAACGCATATATCGGTTATAATGAAAGCCTCAGTCATTTAATGTATGCAGGCGCAGATTATATTTTGATGCCATCGCGTGTTGAGCCTTGCGGGCTGAACCAAATGTATGCCATGCGATATGGAACGGTGCCGATGGTGCGCAACACAGGCGGCCTGCGCGATACTGTTATAGATTATGGCGATGAAGGCGGATATGGCATAAGGTTCAATTATGTTAGTGTTGGTGATATTACGCAAGCGGTTTGGAGAGCAGTTGAGTTATATAAAGATCGGGATAAATTGAAAGCAATCAGAAAGACAATGATGCAGCTTGATTTTAGTTGGGAAAAAAGCGTGAAGCAGTATATTGATTTGTACGAGAGTTTGTAGATATTGAGTTTTCAGTTTTTAGTCTATAGTTTCAGGTTCTGAAAATCAAAGTCTAAAAATAAATTTGGCTTAAGGAATTAAAAAATTAGGATAATCAGAATAATCTCGTAAAATCAGCGGTTTGGATAATTGCTCAATAGAATTACCACAGTACAAGAGTGCGACGCAAGAATGTTCAATCGAAGGGTAATGCTGGCAACAAAAAAATAAAACTAAATTGGATAAGAAATAAAATTTTATCAGGAACTTAAATCATCAGAACTGAGAACTATAGACTGAAAACTGTAAACTCTCAAACAACAATCTTAAAAAATAAATCTCTTGCTATGTCTAAAGAAATTTTGTCAGTAATACTTGGCGGTGGTGCAGGCACAAGGCTTTATCCTTTAACCGCAAGCCGTTCCAAACCTGCCGTTCCTATTGCAGGTAAATATCGCCTCGTTGATATCCCGATTTCGAATTGCCTCAACTCGGGCATCAACCGAATGTTCGTGCTCACACAATTCAATTCTGCATCGCTTAACAGGCACATTAAGAACACTTATCATTTCAGCGCATTCAGTTCTGCATTCGTTGATATTCTTGCTGCAGAGCAAACGCCTGACAACCCGACATGGTATCAGGGAACTGCAGATGCGGTGCGCCAGTGCCTGCGGCATCTTGGGCCGTTTGACAGTGAATATGTGCTGATACTTTCCGGCGATCAATTGTATCAGATGGATTTTATGGCGATGCTCAATAACCATAAAGCAAAAGGCGCAGATATTTCCATCGCGACCATTCCCGTTGCAGATAGAGAAGCATCTGAATTCGGCATCATGAAAAAAGATGCTGATGGCTATATCACTTCGTTTATTGAGAAACCAAAAAAAGATGTGCTTAGCGAATGGACCAGCGACACAGGCCATGAAATGCAGCGCGTAGGAAGAAATTATCTGGCATCGATGGGTATTTATATTTTCAATCGTCAGCTGCTTGCCGATTTATTGCAGAATGAATATGTGGAAGCAACTGATTTCGGAAAAGAAATTATTCCGCAGTCAATAGAAAAATATAAAGTGGTAAGTTATCAGTACGATGGTTACTGGACTGATATCGGTAATACCTATTCTTTCTTTGAAGCAAATCTTGGATTGACAAATGATATTCCTGATTTTAATTTGTTTGATAATAACAATGCAATTTATACTCGCGCACGCATGCTGCCTCCTGCAAAAATCAGCGGCACCACTTTGGAAAAAACATTGATCGCTGAAGGTTGCATCATCAACGCATCAAGAATTGAAAACAGCGTGATTGGGATAAGAACGAGAGTTGGCAGCGGCACAACAATCGTAAGCAGTTATTTGATGGGCAATGATTATTATGAAACGCTGGAAGAAATAAATCATGCAAGCTCGCATGGGTTGCCAACGGTGGGTATCGGTCATCGCTGCTATATACGCAATGCGATTGTTGACAAGAATTGCAGGATAGGAGATGATGTTCGCATCAATGGCGGCCAGCATTTGGAAAACAGCAGATCATGCTTTATACACTATTAAAGATGGCATCGTGGTGGTGAAAAAGGGCGCCGTATTGTCGAATGGTTTTGTAATTTGATTTCAATTATTATTTATACAATCCCGCGCTTAGCGGGATTTTTTATTTACTTTTAAAGACATGTAATTTTTACATGTTAATCAAAACAACTGCTATGGCTTCTCCGGGCGTTGTGTCTTCTTCAAGCACATTTGTAAAACCGAAGCTTTCTCTTTTACAGATATTCAATATGAGCTTCGGTTTCTTCGGGATTCAATTTGGCTGGGACTTACAGCGAGCCAACATGGGGCCGATTTATGAATACCTGAAAGCATCGCCCGATCAAATTCCGTTATTATTTTTAGCAGCTCCACTAACAGGATTATTAGTGCAGCCTATTATTGGTTACATGAGCGACCGCACCTGGCATCCCTGGTGGGGAAGAAGAAGGCCATATTTTTTTGTTGGGGCGGTGCTAAGCACGATATGTTTGTTCCTAATGCCGAACAGCGGCGCCTTATGGATGGCTGCAGGCTTGCTTTGGATACTCGATACATCCGGTAATATTGCGATGGAACCTTTTCGTGCTTTCATTGCAGACAAACTTCCGGATGAACAGCGCACACGAGGTTTTGCGATGCAAAGCTTTTTGATTGGAGTTGGCGGCACAGTTGCAAACCTTTTGCCATGGCTGATGGCGAATGTTTTTGATATCTCCACTAAATCTGTGAATGGCAGTATTCCCGCATCTGTAAAATTTTCTTTTTATACAGGCGGTTCTATATTTTTTGCCGCAGTGTTGTACACTATTTTAACAAGCAAAGAATATCCGCCGCCCGATTTGAAATTCAGGGAAAAAGTAAGAGAAAGCAATAAAGGTTTTGGTGGCGGTATTAAAGAGATAAACGATTGCATGAAAAACATGCCGAAGAAAATGAGGCAGCTTGCACTTGTACAATTTTTTACATGGCCCGGATTATTTTTGATGTGGTTTTATTACAACACGGCAGTTGCAAGAAATTTATTTCATGCAGTTGATACCAACGACCCGAATTATGTAAAAGGAACAAATTATGGAGCGCTCACGTTGGCGTTTTATAGCATCATTTCTTTTCTTTTTGCATTAGTTCTTCCGGCTATTGCAAAAAGGCTTGGAAGAAAACTGACGCATTCCATCTGCCTCATTTGCGGAGCTGTGGGGTTAATTGGTGTTGGCTTGGTTACCCAACCTTATCAACTTTATATATGCATGATAGGCGTGGGCATTGCATGGAGCAGTATTTTATCAATGCCTTATGCAATGCTGGCCGGGGCTTTGCCGGAAGATAAGATTGGTGTTTACATGGGCATATTTAATTTCTTCATAGTGCTGCCGGAAATCATTGCATCATTATTTTTCGGATGGATCATGCAGCATTTGCTCAACAATAATCGTATGCTTGCTGTGCAAATTGGTGGCGTGATGATGGTGCTTGCCGGCGTGCTTTGTTATTTTATAGTCAGCGAAAAAAATGAGAGCAGTGATGATGAAAAAATTGCCGGTCTTGAAATTGAAAGTGAACGTTCAATATAGTTTTATGAAAAAGCGATTGCTATTAGTTTCTTATTTTTTATTTCTCATTTTTTATTTCTCATTTGCACAATCTAACGTTGAAGTATATCCTACAAACTGGTGGGTTGGAATGAAATGGAACAAAGTGCAGTTGATGGTGCACGAAAAAAACATTGCTTCTAACTCAGAAATAAGATTGGTTTATCCCGGCGTTCAGTTAACGAAAGTTGAAAAAGTTGAAAACCCAAACTACATTTTTTTGGATTTGCTGATTTCTTCATCGGCAAAGCCTGGTAAAATGAAAATTGAAATTCATCAGCAAAATAAAAGCCGTGTTATTGATTACGAATTAAAGAAAAGAAGAGAAGGCAACGGAAATGCCTATGCGCAGGGGGTAACGTCGAGTGATTTGATTTATCTGATCATGCCCGATCGTTTCAGCAACGGAGATATTTCGAATGATAAGTTTGCCGACATGAATGACACTAGCTGCAATCGCAATAGCCCATATCTCCGCCATGGTGGAGACTTGCAGGGCATTATCAATCACCTTGATTATTTCAATGAACTTGGCGCAACTGTGCTTTGGTTAACACCTATTATTGAAAATAACCAGGGATTAAGTGATGAAGGTGGAGCGATGCGCAGTTCTTACCATGGTTATCATTTTACCGATCAATATAAAATAGATAAGCGCTTTGGGGGCAATGATGCATACAAAAAAATGGTGGATGCAGCACATGCCAAAGGCCTGAAGATAATTCAGGATGCAGTATATAACCATGTTGGAAATAAACATTTTTTGTTCCTTGATCAGCCATCAAAAGATTTTTTCAATCAATGGCCCAAATACACAGGCACTTCTTTTAAAGATCAGCCGCTGATTGATCCTTATGCTTCCAAGACTGATTACAATATTTCTATAAATGGTTGGTTCACTCCATTTTTGCCCGATTTAAACCAGCGCAATCCCTATGTTGCAAATTATCTGATTCAATATGCAATATGGGCTGTTGAGGAATTTGGTATTGATGGCTGGCGAGTGGACACGTACTTTTATAGCGATAGGGATTTTTTAAATAGGGTCAATCAGGCGTTGTATGATGAATTTCCACACATCACTGTTTTCGGTGAAACAACGATGCATTCTGTAACAGAGCAAGCTTATTATTGCCAGAACAATATTAATGCTGCGTGGAAAAGCAATCTGCAAGGAGTTATAGATTTTGAATGGGAAGGAAGCGTATTGCAATCTTTGAATGGACATATTGGATGGGATAATGGCATCGAGCACATGTATAATATTCTTGTGCAGGATATTTTGTACAAAGACCCGAAACGAAATCAGATATTATTAGACAACCATGATCAGGACAGATTTTTTTCTGTGATCGGGGAAGACTTTGATAAATATAAAATGGGTCTTGTGCTATTGATGACTCAGCGCGGCATTCCGCAGTTGTATTACGGAACAGAAATATTAATGAAGAATTTTAAAAACCCAAGCGATGCTGAAGTTCGAAAAGATTTTCCTGGCGGGTGGAAAGAGGATTCGGTGAACAAGTTTTTAGCAACAGGCAGAACGGCAAAAGAAAATGAGGCGTTTGATTTTGTAAAGAAGCTTGCATTGGTTCCGCAAAAGTTCTTCAGCATTGGGAAGCGGAAAAACAATGCAATTTGTTCCTGAAAAAGGGGTATATGTTTATTTTCGTTATGATTCGAAACAAACAGTAATGATTGCTTTGAATACAGATACAACTTCTATAACGGTAAAGGCTAACCGATTTAATGAAATAACAAATGGCTTCACAAAAATGAAGAACATCCTCACAGGAAATATTTCAAACCTTGACGACTTTAAATTGAATGCAAAAGAAAGTGCCGTATTTGAGCTTGAAAAATAATAACGGCCACGTATATCTTAATATAAAATCCTTGAAATAAAATATCCTGTTCTAATATTTCGCAGGTTGTCCCGGCTTAGGCAACGATGCTTTGATAAAATCTCTTAACTGATCGTTTGCTGCGCTCAGATCTTCTTTTCGCAAATACATCATATGGCCGCTGCGGTATCCTTTCCATGAAAGCCTGTCTTTTAATTTTCCGCTTGGGTCCAATTGCCACAAACTATATTTTGCATTGAAATAATCACAGGCGCCATCATAATAGCCTGATTGTATCAACAAATGCAGGTAAGGGTTCTGAGCCATTGCCTGGCGCAGGTTTTCGCCGGTATGGTCGTTTTTATTGTCCCAAGGAAACACTTGCCCGAACATATTGTATTTGAGATCGGTTTTATATCCTAAATCTTCGCGCAGGTAAATATTCATGGCAGGAGTAAATGAATGTAGCCACGAAGTAAGTTCTGCATTGTAATCAGGGCCATCGCCGCCATCTTCGCGATCAATGCCTTTATAGCGGGAATCCAATCGGCCAACAGTAAAGCCTTTATCACGGAGCAATTCTTTCCAGAAAAAATTTGGCTTAATGTCGAGGTTGTGCTGCAAGATTGTTTTTTCTGAGAGGCCGATATATCGTGACATTTTCGCTGCAATTTGTTTTCTGTTTTCATCGTTGATAAATCCGCCTTTCGCCATAGCTGGTATCAGTTCATTTATTGTAAAATTTTCAACGTCGGGCAATATGTCAGTCAAATCTTTTTGTTGCAGATCTGCAGGAAGTGCTTTGTGATACCATGCTGTTGCAGCATAATATGGGATCATCAATGCTTGTTGAACCGGGCCGTTGCGTTCGATGCCTAAATCAGTTGGCGATACTAAAACCACGCCATTTAAATACATCCACTGTGCATCTTGCAATTCAAGCGCAAGCCCTGAAACCCTCGTCGTTCCATAGCTTTCGCCAATCAGATATTTTGGTGATGCCCATCTGTTTTTTCTTGTAACAAAAGTATTCAGCCATTCGGCGAGGTATTTAATGTCTTCGTTCACACCAAAAAATTTTGTAGTGGGAATGTCTTTGCTAACAGGCCTTGAAAAACCTGTGTTCACCGGATCAACATAAACGATATCGGCAACATCAATAATTGAGTTCGGGTTTTCATGAACGCCATAAGGCTGGATTGGATAACCTTCATCATCCACATTCAAAATGCGCGGGCCGGTATATCCGATTTCCATCCATACTGAAGGTGTGCCGGGGCCGCCGTTGAAAGAAATAATCAATGGCCTGCTTGCGCGGTCTTTCACATCCGACCTTTCATAATAAGTATAAAAAACACTTGCAATTGCTTTTCCCTCATCGTCCCAAACAGGCATGGTGCCTGCGTTTGCAGTATATGGAATACGGATACCCTTAACCGTTACCTCGCTGTGCGTTGTCACCGATGAGTCGGTGTTTACCATGCGGTTCATTGCTGCATGCTTTTTCATCTTTCGCTGCAGGTGCGCCGGCAACAGTTTGCCTTCCTTGTGCATTTATTAAATAAGTGAAAAAACATAACAAAAGGGAAATTGAAAAAACCTTTCTCATAATGCATATTGTTTTATGTGTAATAAGTTATGCTGAACAGTTAAGGTAAATCAAAAAACAAGTGTGGCACAAAAATATTTTGGGAGCTTTCTGTTCTGTGAGCTATTGAAATATTTTGATTCTCGTGTTGTGCAAGGATATAAGGGCGGCAAAGATTAACTTTGCATGCTAAAAATTTTTCAAACGAAAAAAAATGACCCGAAAACCTTTTTTCCCGATAATAATTATTTTTTCTGCGATTGCTTTAATGCTGATTATATTAAGATATGAAATCAAAAATGGAGGAAATGTTTTTGATGTGATATTTGTTGGCAACCTGGTTTTATATATGGCAACAGCTCTTTCATTCAGGCTTTATATAAAAGCAATCAGCGCCAATAATACTCATGCGTTCCTGAAAATGGTGTACAGCGGCATGTTCCTGAAAATGATTATCTGTATTGCTGCTGTGCTCATTTATGCTTTTGGTTTTAAGCCTGTAAGCAAGTATGCTATATTGTCTTTTTTTGCTCTTTATTTCATTTATACATTTATTGAAATAAAGATTGTTATGCGACTGAACAAGGAGAAAAAAAATGCCTAAACAAGAAGCGCCGCTCGAATACCTGAATCAATTCATACCTGAAGGTTCATCACAATTAGTGATGGATTTTCTTCATCAATATAAAGTTCATCTTACTGTTACACGCGAAAGGAAAACTGTTTTGGGCGATTACAGAAATGCAGTTGATGGAAAAAACCATCGCATCAGCGTGAACGGGAACCTGAACAAATTTGCATTCCTGATAACATTGATTCATGAGCTTGCGCATCTTGTAACATTCATGCGTTATGGCAACAGAGTAAAATCGCATGGAAAGGAATGGAAATATATTTATGCGGAAATGCTTGAAGATTTTTTAAAGCTTAATATTTTTCCTGATGATATTAAAACTGCATTTAAAGAAACCATGCACGATTTGCCTGCGAGCAGTTGTGCAGACGAAGGCTTAACGCGTGTTCTTAGAAATTACGATAAGCAGGCAAACGGTTTAATGATAGAACAAATTAATGAAGGCGATTTTTTTGAAACGAATGATAAAAGAATTTTTCGCAAAGGGAAAAAATTGCGAAAACGTTTTGAGTGCATTGAATTGGCTACAAAAAAAACTTATCTTTTCAGCCCTTTGTATGAAGTGAAGCAGGTTCATAGCTTATAGTTCATGGTTGATAGATTTAAGTTTTCTACAATGAACTATTAACCATGAGCACCTTCTTCACAACTCTTTCAGCATCCACACATCGCATCCAAAATGTCCTGTATTTCCCATTGGCCCTTGCAGGTATTGGAAATCGAACTTTTCGTAAATGCCCAAAGCCTTTTTTAGTTCGGGCATTGACTCGAGGTATACTTTTTTAAAACCGGCCTCTTTTGCAAACTCCAAACATTTTTCAATTAAAAGTTTGCCAAGCCCAAGCCCACGAGTTGTTTTTTTCAGATACATTTTAACCAGTTCACAAGTATCTTCTGGTAAGCCATCCGATGGAAAAATGCCGCCGCCGCCTGCAATTTCATCATTCACTACTGCAACGAAATAAATACTTTTCTTTTTTTGAAACAGCTGGAAGAGGTTATCAGTTGTCTCATCAAAATAAACAGTGCCGGGATGGTTTGCGCCAAACTCCGCAAGGCTTTCGCGAACAATAAGGGCAAGTGCTTTATTGTCTGATGGCAAAATTGTTCTGATAATAACATCTCCCATAAAGCGAAGATATTCCATGCTGCGGTTCCAATAAAATTAAGTGGCTTAGCTGAGCAGTACCATCACTCCATAAAGTATGATCAGTGTCAGGAATACAAATCCAAGAAAAGGGATATGGGAATTTTTCATTGAAAGGTTTGTTGGTTCTAAATGCAAAAATATCAAATTGGATGATAAACGGGAAACACGGCAATTTTATTTTACATTCATATCGATTTTATGATAACAATGAGTTTTTTCGGTTTGGCGATATTGAACCAACGATGAAGAGAATTGTTACCTTACAAGAGGACAAATTTTTTATATACCATTTCAGGTTCTGTCCAAAACGGCAGGCTTATAATTGTTCAGGAGAAATTAGATTTGCAGAATAAAATAAAATCCTATGGCACATCACAGTCGGGTAGGGCAGCATTTGAAAGTAAATAATGACACGGGTTTTAGCAACAGCACTACCAATGTTGGCGGAAGGTTCGTGAACAAAGACGGGTCTTTCAATATGCGCAAGGAAGGGGTTCCTATTTGGGAACGCTACAGTATGTTCCACAACATGCTGAATATGCCGAGATGGAAATTTATTACCATTGTGATTTTATTTTATTTCGCGGTGAATGTTCTGTTCAGCGTGCTTTATTATTTTATCGGCCCGAGGAATTTCAGGGCATGATCGCTCAAACGCACTGGCAGAAATTTAAAGAGATATATTTCTTCAGCACTGAAACCTTCACTACAGTTGGTTATGGAAGAGTGAACCCTGTTGGCGACATGGCAAACTTTGTAGCATCCATTGAAGCAATAACAGGTTTCTTATCATTAGCAGTCTTTACAGGCCTTGCATATGGGCGCTTCTCCAAACCTGAGTCGTTTTTATTGTTCAGCGATTATGCGCTCATAAGCCCTTATCAGGACAAGACCGCATTAATGTTCCGATTTGTTTCTTATAAAGACAATAATGTTCTAACCGATGTTGAAGTGCGCGTGAATGTAGGTTATCAGGTTATCGAAAATGGCAGCCCTGTTTATAAATTTTATATGCTTGATCTGGAGAGGCACCGCGTGGATAGCCTGCCCATGAATTTTACAGTGGTGCATCCGCTGGATGAAAACAGCCCGCTATACGGCTTCGGGCCAGAAGATATGAAAACAGCCGACGTTGAGCTATACGTGCTGATAAGAGGGTTCGATGATGTGTATTCCAATATTGTGCTGCAAAGAACATCATACACGTATGATGAAATTAAATTCAATGCTAAGTTTGTGCCGATGTATAAAGAGAGCGAAGACAAGAATACCACAATTGTTGAACTGCATAAACTAAATGAATTTGTTGAAGTAAGCTTGCCGGTAATGGCAGTAAATAATGAAGGGCTGGAAGTGAAAAGCACCAGCTAAAAAACTCCTCGCCGAGAAATTATACGCCCATTCATCACTTTTATTCCTTGCTTATCATTCTGATTTTTTTAGAAAAGAGGAATTCTTTACTTTTGGACTCAAATACGAAATTGGTCGAATAGATTATGGAAGCAACAATTGACAAAGAAGATGTAGTTCTCAGAGAAATCATAAATGGAGCAAGAATTCTATTTGAAAAATTCGGCCTCAAAAAAACTACCATGGAGGACATTGCCAAAGAAGTAGGCAAAGGCAAAAGCTCCTTGTACTATTATTTCCCAAGCAAATACGAAATTTTTGAAGCGGTTGTTGATCAGGAAATGCATGAGCTTTTTTCACTGGCGCAAAAGGCTGTTGACAAAGCTCCAAATGCAAAAGAAAAATTGAAAGCCTATACAAAAGTGAGGCTGTCGAAATTGAATAAACTTGGGAATTTATCTCAGGTGGTGAAGAATGATTTGCTGGACAATATGAGTGTGGTAATGAACATAAAAAAGAGGCATGAAGTGGAGCAAGTGAACATGATAAAGAAAATTATTACAGAAGGTGTTGAAAGCGGCGAGTTTAAAAAAATGAAAACTGCTGACATCGCACTTCTTGCTTTTTTGTTTGCTGCCACATTTAGGGGAATTGCAATGCCTCTGTGCTCGCAGTCTTTTCCCGACCTCACACAGAATTCAGACGATGTTGTAGAAATGATGGTGGAAGGGATAGCAAGATAGATAATAATATTGGGGGCGGTTTTCCCCCAATCAACATATTAATGTTAAAGTTTTTTTGAATTATTTTCGAAGATTTTATAAATGATATTTTCGTGTGTTTTATATTTTGATTTTATTACCTAACAAAAAAAGCTATGAAAGAAAAGATAGAAGCTGCAAATGGGAAACTGGGCGTTCTTATTCCCGGATTAGGTGCTGTTGCAACCACATTGATTGCTGGCGTTGAAGCTATTCGCCAGGGCCTTTCTCAGCCAATTGGCTCGCTCACCCAAATGGGCAATATCAGGCTTGGCAAAAGAACTGAGAACAGGTATCCATTGATAAAAGATTTCGTTCCACTTACTGACCTGCACGATATTGTTTTTGGTGGCTGGGACATTTATGAAGACAATGTGTATGAGGCCGCATCAAAAGCAAAAGTGCTTGAGCCTGCTTTGCTAAATGCTATCAAGCCACAGTTGCAGGCATTGAAGCCAATGAAAGCGGTGTTCGATAAATCATTTATTAAAAACCTTGATGGTAAGAATGAGAAAAAGGCGAATACAAAATTTGATCTTGCAAAAATGGTGATGGATGATATCGAAAATTTTCGTGATGCCAACGATTGCAATAGAATTGTGATGGTTTGGTGTGGTTCAACAGAAAAATATATCGAGGCTTCTTCAGTGCATGAAACTGTTGAAAGTTTTGAACAAGGTTTGCATGATAATGACCCAATGATTTCGCCAAGCATGATTTATGCTTATGCGGCAATTAAATTAGGAGTGCCATTTGCAAATGGAGCGCCGAATTTAACCTGCGATATACCAGCATTGATCGAGCTTGCAAAACAAACAGGTACGCCAATTGCCGGCAAAGATTTTAAGACCGGGCAAACTTTAATGAAAACAATTTTTGCTCCCGGTTTGCATGCAAGAGCACTGGGAATCAGAGGCTGGTTTTCGTCAAATATTCTTGGTAACAGAGATGGGCTTGTGCTTGATGATCCCGATAACTTTAAAACAAAAGAAGTTTCTAAACTAAGCGTGCTCGATGATATATTGATGCCTGAATTAAATCCTGAATTGTATGGCGATTTATACCATAAGGTCCGTATCAACTATTATCCTCCTCATGGCGATAATAAAGAAAGCTGGGATAATATCGACATTTTCGGATGGCTTGGGTATCAAATGCAGATCAAGATCAATTTCCTTTGCCGCGACTCAATTTTGGCGGCGCCAATCGTGCTTGATCTTGCTTTGTTTATGCGATCTTGCAAAACGAGCGAACATGAGCGGTATTCAGGAATGGCTATCGTTCTATTTCAAATCGCCGCAAACCGCGCCGGGCCTGCGTCCTGAGCATGATATTTTCAAGCAGCTGATAAAATTGCAAAACACGTTGAGGCATATGATGGGTGAAGACCTGATAACGCATCTTGGTTTGGATTATTACCAGGATTTGGTAGAAGCGTTATGATGACCATGAAAAAAATTATCAGCAGTTGTTTCGGCATTGGTTATATAAAAGGTGGTGGAACAATTGCAGCTTTCGCTTGTAGTGCATGCTGGTATTTTATCTGTAAGAACAATTGCAACGTCATCGCATGTGTGGCAGTAACATTGCTTATAACTGCTATTGGAATTTGGTATTCTGGAAAGGTGGAAAAAGACTGGGGCAAGGATAGCAGTAAAGTAGTGATCGATGAAGTTGCCGGAATGTGCGTGAGCTTATTGTTCTTGCCCGTTAAATTAAAATATTTGGCAACAACGTTTATATTGTTCCGTCTTTTTGATATCACTAAACCGCTTTACATCCGTAGATTAGAAAAGCTGCCACTCGGCTGGGGCGTGATGGCAGATGATTTGCTTGCCGGAATTTACACCAACATACTAATGCAAATTATTGTAGCGGTCAATCTATTTTAAAATGTTCACTTTTTTAAAAGCTCAAACAGCGTCTATAACAGCAACTATTGTTGATTTCTTGATCACGATTATTCTGGTCAAGGTTTTCGGATGGTGGTATGTTATTGGAAGCGCTACCGGAACAATAGTCGGAGGCATTGCTCACTTTGCGATCAGCCGCCATTGGGTGTTTGAAGCAGCAGATGGGAAAATTCGAGCTCAGTTACTAAAATATTTTCTGGTCTGGTGCGTCTACCTTTTGATAACCACGGGGCTGATATTTTTTATTACAAACTATGTCGGTATTAATTATATAATATCAAAAGTGATTGTAGCGTGCACGATGAGCATTAGCTACAATTATTTGATGCACAAAAAATTTGTTTTCAAATAATGGAGGATATGTTCAAGAAAGAATGGCTAAGACGGAATTGGATAATGTGTTTTTTTTTAATTGGCAGTTTGAATGGCATTGCACAAACATCGATCGTAAAAGGAGTTGTGAGAGACGCAACCACCAAAATGCCTCTTGCTTCTGTAACTATTACTATTAAAAATGTTTCTGGCGGAGTGATCTCTGATTCAGCAGGAAATTTTGCGGTCAAATATGAAAAACCGTTTAGCCAATTGGTGTTTTCAACAATCGGGTATAAAAATCAAACATTGAGTGTAAAATCAAGATTATATTCAGAATATCTTTCAGATTCCACTGCTAAAAAAATAACAGATAGCATTGCAAACGATACAACCGGTTTAAGCAAAGTAGATACTAATTTTCATCTCTTAGATTCAAATTCACGCATCACTGATACAACGGCTCTTCAAAATGATTCCGTAATAAAAGCTCCTGATTCGCTAGTTAAGAATAATAACCCAAGCGATTCAACATCTTTTAAAACAAAAACAGTTGCGCCCGATGAAAACCTTGTTGTAGTTTATATGCAGCCAAGCAACAATTTGCTGAAATCTGTAACTGTAAAAAGCAAAAGACAGAAATATAGGAATAAAGATAATCCCGCTGTAGAGCTGATCAAGAAAGTAATTGATAACAAGCCTAAGAACAGGATCGAAGCTTATCAATATGCGCAGTATGAGAAGTATGAAAAAATGCAGATCTCGATTGATAATCTTTCTTCTAAAGTAAGAGACAGCAAGCTCACAAGAAAATATCATTTTCTTTTTGAGAATGCTGATACAACAACTATTCCCGGCAAAGCGCTTTTGCCTGTTTATTTGGAAGAAAAAATTTCGCACGATTATTTCCGCGCCAGCCCGCAAAAAAGCAAATCTATTGTTATTGGCCATAAAAGAGTTGACTTTGGTGAATTTGTGGACATGCGCGGCGTGAGCAATTATCTGAATCGCTTGTATGCTGAAGTAAATATTTACGATAATAATATTCCGCTTTTCACCAATCTTTTTCTGAGCCCGATTGCTGATATGGCCCCAACATTTTACATGTTCTTTATTTCAGACACAGTTGTTGAAGATGGCCAAAGGTTTGTCAGGCTCACATTCAGGCCAAGAAATCCTAATGATTTTTTGTTTCGAGGAACGCTTTATGTAACGCTTGATGGAAATTATGCGGTGCAGAAATTCACCATGTTCACCAGCAAGAATATTAATTTAAACTTTGTTCGTGAACTTAGGATTGCACAAAATTTTATCAAACAAGATGATGGCCGATACCTGCTTTCAAAAAGCACGGTAATTGGTGATCTGGGCGTATTCAAAAAAGGAACTGGTGTATTTGGCCAAAGAACTGTTTCTTATAAAGATTTTGTTTTCAATCGGCCAATAGCTGATAGTATTTTTAAAGGAGCAGCAATTGTTGAGAAACAGGACCCGGTCTCTGAAGGGCAAGATAGTTTCTGGCTAACACATCGGCACGATACACTTTCAAAAGCAGAATCAAAAGTGTATGCAAATATCGACAGCCTGAAAAATATGCCATCGTTCAGAAGGCTGATGGATTGGGCAACATTATTATTAGCGGGTTACAAACAAGCCGGCCCATTTGAAATAGGGCCTGCAAGCACATTCTATAGTTTCAATCCGGTTGAAGGTTTTCGGTTAAGGTTTGGCGGCCGCACAACGCCTAAGTTCAGTAACCGTATGTATTTTGAAGGTTATGGTGCGTATGGATTTAAAGACGAGAAATGGAAATACTTTGCGAGCGCTACTTATTCGCTTAATAATAAGTCCGTGTATGGGTTCCCGTTAAATTATATAAGAGCAAGCTATCAGCACGAAACAAAAATCCCAGGGCAAGATCTTCAATTTGTGCAGGAAGATAACTTCTTGCTCTCCTTTAAAAGAGGCCCCGATAACCAATGGCTCTATAATAATTATTTCAAGCTGGATTATGTTTATGAATTTGGAAATCATTTCTCTTACGATGTTGGATTGAAATATTGGAGACAATTTCCGGCAGACTCTCTTTTTTATATTCAGCAAAACGGAGGCATCTCAGATACATTAAGGAGCATCACAACCGGCGAGCTGTCCGTGCAATTTCGATGGGCACCAAACGAACAATTTTATCAGGGGAAATTATACAGGATACCAATTTTCAATAAGTATCCCGTTTTCACATTTCGATATGTGCAGGGGATCAAAGGATTTCTGGGAGGCCAATACAATTACCAAAATCTTACTTTAAATATTTTTAAACGGTTCTATCTTTCACAATTCGGTTACACTGATGTGACGGCAGAAGGAGGATATATTTTTGGCAAAGTGCCGTTCGCATTAATGGCGATTGCGCATGCCAACCAAACTTACGGCTATCAGCTCAATTCATATAACATGATGAACTTTCTCGAATTTGTGGGCGATCATTATGTTAGTCTTGATGTGGATCATTATTTTAATGGATTTATTTTTAATAAAATCCCTTTGTTGAAAAAATTGAAATGGAGAGAAGTGATAGAAGGTAAATTATTGTGGGGCGGTGTGCGCAGCGAGAACAATCCTGATTTAACGGCCGACCAGATAAAGTATCCGGCGCTTGGGCAATTTGGATCGCCATCCACTTTTCCTTTGGGCAGTACGCCTTATATAGAAGCAGGGTTTGGTATTGCAAATATTTTCAAATTGGTGAGACTCGATGCGATCAGGAGGATCACTTATATGGATCATGCCAATATCCCTACATGGGGTATCAGGGCAAGAGTGAAATTTGATTTTTAGTTACTTTGCATAATATTGTTAATTATTTTTGTTCAGCATGAAAAAAATTCCTTTAAGGGTAAAACTGCAACATGGGATTTATAAAGTAATAAATCCTTTTGTGAGGTTGCTCATCAGATTAGGGCTAACGCCAAATGCTGTTACAACCATTGGTCTTGGGCTTAACATTGGGGTTGCAGTGATTTTTATTTTTGGTGGTGAAGAAGGCAATCGCGGCGATCTTCGTTATATTGGTTGGGCAGGCGCATTGATTTTAGTCGCCGGGTTGTTTGATATGCTTGATGGGCAGGTTGCCAGATTAGGGAACATGAGCTCCCGCTTCGGCGCTTTGTATGATTCTGTGCTTGATCGCTACAGCGAATTGATCATGTTTTTTGGAATTTGTTATTATTTGGTTGCTCACCACTATTTCATAAGCTCGCTGATCGCATTTATAGGAATGATCGGATCTATGATGGTGAGCTATACAAGAGCAAGATCTGAAGGGCTTGGCATTGAAAATAAAGGCGGCCTCATGCAGCGCCCTGAAAGAGTGATCACCGTTGCTGTTGCAGCAATTGCATGCAGCATCACCGCACATTATATTGGAGGCAACTATAAATTATTTATCTCAGGGATCCCATTTCATATTTTTGAGCCCATGTCAGTCTTTATTATTCCACTTACTGTTCTTACTGTGATGACGAATGTTACTGCCATTAAAAGACTAATGGACGCTAAAAAAGCACTTGAACTAAAAGATAAAAAAGAGAAACTTACTGTGCCTTTAAAGCGAGAAAGAGATTCGAAAGCAAAAGCAATGTTGTGGCTGTTGCTTTTTACGTTTTTGATATTCGGTTATACAAAGCCGTTAAAAAATAATATGCCAACGGTTTTTCTTAATAATGCATCAATAGAAATATCAGATACTTTTCCTGTTCCAAACGGCATCAAGAACCAATTGTTCTATCTTCAGAAAACACCCAACATTAATACAATAGTTTGCGAATTAAATCTTGCGCCAAATGGAAAACCTGACGAAAGCAATCCGGTTCATGTGTTTTGGATAAGATATAAAGAAGCCGGGCAAAAAGCCGAGCTTTCATTCATTCAGCGAACTTTTGCTTATGGCATCAAATCAAAACGAATTGGCGACGGCAAATATGAAATACATTTTGTTTCGTATAAACAAAAACCTTTTTATTTAATAAAATCAATTGCCGATGATCAATATCATGCGTATGTAAACATTGACAAGAAAATGGCTATACTGAAACGCATATTTTTGAAAATCAATCCAGGCGGCAGTTTCTGGTCGCCAAATATTGAATACATAGAACTCAAAGGCATTGACCCGCTGACAGGAAAAGAAGTGATGGAAAGAAACAAAGTATAAGCATCAACTCAAAAGGACTACATGGCCAAACTCTTCATGGCAGCTCTCAAACCTTTTACAGCACTAAAAATATTCTTTTCGTAACCGCAATTTCAGCAGCCTATTTATTCCTTTCATATATTCTGATCGGCTTTAAACCTGAACAGGTTTTTCTTGTTTTTATTTTTGCACTATTATATTTCGCTTCTTCGCCCACCAGAAAATTTATCATCGCATTTTCCATTTTTATTATCTATTGGATCATCTTCGATTGGATGAAAGCATTTCCGAATTACAGGTATCATCGGGTTCATATCGGCGATCTTTATTTCTCTGAAAAAAAAATGTTCGGTATTAATTTTGAAGGGAGCAGAATTACCCCGAACGAATACTGGCTAAGAAAAGGAAATACTTTTTTTGATGTTCTTGCCGGTATATTTTACCTCACCTGGGTGCCGGTTCCTTTAATGTTTGCAGCCTATTTATTTTTAAAGAAACGCCGCCAGTTTTTTTATTTCTCTCTCACTTTTTTTCTGGTGAATATGATAGGATTTATTATTTATTATATGTACCCGGCAGCGCCGCCCTGGTATGTGCAGCAACATGGTTTTTCATTTGACCCGGCAACGCATGGAAGCACAGCGGGCTTTTCGAAATTCGATCATTTTTTTCATGTTGAAATTTTCAAATCCATTTATGCAAAAAGCTCAAATGTTTTTGCAGCCATGCCTTCATTGCATTCTTCTTATCCGGTTATTGTTTTGTACTATGGCTTAAAAAATAAATTGGGGTGGATCAATATTCTTTTTGCTGTAATCATGCTTGGCATTTGGTTTTCTGCCGTGTACGCAAGCCATCACTATGTGTTTGATGTGCTGATGGGCATTGCATGCGCAATAACAGGGATTTCTTTATTTCAATTGCTTGCTGAAAAAAGCAAAGCGGTAAGTAGTTTTATAGAAAGGTTAGTGGCTGTAACTTCATAAATCTTGCATATTTCCTAAACTTTTCATTTTAATAAGAACCCTAACTTTGCTTTATGGCAGAAGATTTAGAAATAATAAGCGGATCAAAAACTGAAAATTATCAGTCCATCATCCCACAAATAAAAGCTTTGATTGATGGCGAGCCCGATTTAATTGCAAACCTGGCAAATATTGTTGCTGCATTGAAGGAACAATTCGGCTGGTTCTGGGTTGGTTTTTATATGGTGAAAAGTGAAGAATTGGTTCTTGCTCCTTTTCAAGGCCCGGTTGCATGCACAAGGATCAAAAAAGGAAGAGGTGTTTGCGGAACAAGCTGGGCAAAGGCTGAAACGCTGATTGTTCCTGATGTTGAGGCATTCCCAGGCCACATTGCATGCAGTAGTTTGTCTAAGTCTGAAATTGTTGTGCCGATTATCAGGCACAATAATGTGATCGGTGTTTTGGATGTTGATAGCAGCAGCCTGAATAGTTTTGATGAAACTGATAAAAAATTTCTTGAAGAGATAACAGATTTAATTGTTTTTGACGTTTAATTTCAAACTGTTTAAAACTCGTCTTTTATCTATGACTTTATGAAAAACAATATTCCTGAAAATTAATAGTTATGAAAAAAACCACTTTTCTTTTTTTTGTTGTTTCAATGATCGTCGCAAAATCTTACAGCCAGCAAATTTCTCCTTCAATTCTTATTGGCGAGTGGGATCAGAACATTACCAGCCATGCTGCTTCAGTTATTTTTGATGATACTTCGCGTGTAAGATTTTCGTACAAAGGCCATACCGGGTCAACAAGAAAATATTATTATCTGTTGAACAGTTCACAAACGCCCGCTATTTTAACTGTGGATTATAAAGCCAACCACAAAAAGCACAGGAATGAATACCTGATCCAATTGGTTGATAAGAACACGATGAAACTACAAGTGCTTCATACAACAGATAGCCGCACGCATTTTAGTGAAGAAGACAAATCGAAAATTATTACGTTGATCCGGAAACTTGACTTATAATTGGACTGGGTATAAATAAACTACTACTTGCAAAAGTTATTTTAAAACCAAAGTCGCCGCAATTTTTACGATTTTTTTAATTCGTTATTTCTTCTTCCGCATAACTGCTAACAGGCTCACAAGTACAAATCAAATGTCTATCTCCGTAAGTATTATTCACTCTCGCAATAGAAGGCCAGAATTTGTTTTCGCGGATGTGCGCTAAAGGGAATGCTGCGGATTCTCTCGAATAAGCATGCTTCCATTCATCCGCACAAATAACATGTAATGTGTGCGGTGAATTTTTCAATGCATTATCAATCTTATCTGATTTTCCTTCTTCGATATTTTTTATTTCATGATAGATGCCGATCATCGCATCGCAAAATCTATCGAGCTCTGCTTTGTCTTCGCTTTCTGTTGGCTCAATCATTATCGTTCCGGGAACGGGGAAGCTCAGCGTTGGCGCATGAAACCCATAATCCATCAAACGTTTTGCTACATCTTCTGCTTCAATGCCGGCGCTGGTTTTGAATGGGCGAAGGTCAACGATAAATTCATGGGCGCATGTATTGTTTTTTCCGCTGTATAATATTTTATAATATTTTTCCAACCTCGATTTCATATAATTCGCATTCAGTATTGCATACTTTGTGGCGTCCGTTACTCCTTTCGGCCCAAGCATTTTTATATATGCATAGCTGATGAGCAGAATACTCGCAGATCCATAAGGCGCGGCACTTACGGCATGTGTCGTTTTTTGACCGTTGACCGATGACCGATGATCGATGACTGTGTGTCCCGGCAAAAATGGTTTCAATTTTTCATTCACACAAATTGGCCCCATGCCGGGCCGCCGCCGCCATGAGGAATGGCAAATGTTTTATGAAGGTTCAGATGACAAACATCCGCGCCGATAAAACCAGGGCTCGTTAATCCAACCTGCGCATTCATGTTTGCGCCATCCATATAAACCAATCCGCCGTTTTCATGAATGATGTCACAAATTTCTTTGATGGATTCTTCAAACACACCATGTGTTGATGGATAAGTAACCATCAATCCTGCAAGCGAATCTTTATATTGAATTGCTTTTGCTTTTAAATCTGCCACATCAATATGGCCATCTTCATCGCTTTTCACCACCACCACTTTCATGCCTGCCATCACCGCACTTGCAGGGTTTGTTCCATGCGCAGAAATTGGAATGAGAATAGCGTCGCGATGGCGATCTCCTCTGCTCTGGTGATATGCATTCATCGTTAATAATCCTGCGTATTCGCCTTGCGCCCCACTATTTGGCTGCAAAGATGTTGCAGCGAAGCCAGTGATCTCGCTCAACCAATCTTCCAACTCTGTAATAATTTGTTTGTAACCTTGCCATTGATTTGAAGGAGCAAAAGGATGAATCTGACTGAATTCAGGCCAGCTCACAGGAATCAGTTCTGTAGCGGCATTCAGCTTCATCGTGCATGAACCCAAAGAAATCATTGAAGTATTTAGTGAAAGATCTTTATTCTCTAAACTTTTTAAATAGCGCATCATTTCGCTTTCGCTATGATGAGAATTAAAAACAGGATGCGTTAAATATTCAGAAGTTCTTGTGGCAAAATCAGGAATGTTTGATAATGTGTCTGAATTGATATCAATTTTTGTTGATGAAGCATTTGATGCATCAGCAAAAATTTTCACAAGTTTGTTTACATCATCAATCGAAGCAGTTTCATCAATGCTAATTGTGATGAAATTAGAACCCGCGATATATCGAAGATTTATTTTTTCTTTTTCGGCTAAAGACTTAATCGCATTTGCATCAGCTGCTTCGACTTTAATGGTATCGAAATAATTTTTATGAATGATTTTTGCCGATCCTGTTTTAGATAAAGCATCGGCTAAGCTTTTTGCAAGAAGCGAAACTCGCTTCGCAATATTCTTCAAATTTTCCGGGCCATGATAAACTGCATACATGGCTGCCATGTTTGCAAGCAATGCCTGCGCAGTACAAATATTGGAAGTTGCTTTTTCGCGTTTAATGTGTTGCTCTCTTGTCTGCAAAGCCATTCGCAATGCGCGATTATTTTGTGCATCAATGCTCACGCCGATAATACGACCCGGGATTGCTCTTTTAAATTCATCTTTCGCGGAAAAGAATGCAGCATGCGGTCCACCAAAACCCATGGGCACACCAAAGCGTTGTGCAGAGCCAACTGCAGCATCAGCACCTAATTCTCCCGGCGGCGTTAATAAGGTGAGTGCTAATAAATCGGTCGCCATCACCACATGGCCTTTAACCGCATGGATCTTATTAATAAAATCTTTGTAATCTTCAACAGCGCCGTCGGTATTCGGATATTGAACGATGGCGCCGAAATAGGTTTCATCGATGGTGGCGTTTTTGTAATCGCCAAAAACCAATTCAATGTTGATTGGATTGGCACGGGTAATCAGAATGTCTTTCGTTTGTGCATGAACGTTAGTGTCTACAAAAAACTTTGGCTGCTTTATATTTCCTGCTTTATTAATTTCATGAAAGAACATCGCCATTGCTTCTGCAGCTGCAGTGCCTTCATCAAGCAATGATGCGTTTGCTAATGGCAAGCCAGTGAGGTCACTTACCATCGTTTGAAAATTCAAAAGACTTTCCAATCTGCCTTGCGAAATTTCAGCCTGATAGGGAGTGTACTGCGTATACCATCCCGGATTCTCGAAAATATTTCTTAAGATAACGCTTGGAGTAATTGTGTTGTAATAACCCTGACCGATATAAGATTTGAAAACTTTATTTTTTGCAGCAACTTCTTTCAGTTCATTCAGATATTGATATTCACTGACGGGTCCTCCGATATTCAATGTTGCTTTATTGCGAATAGAAGATGGGATTGTTTTATCAATCAACTCGTCAAGGGAACCGATGCCGATTGTTTTTAACATCTGTTCTGCTTCATGTGCGTTTGGCCCGATATGCCTGCCCGAAAATTCAGTAGCTTGCTGTTCAAATAAATTCATAGTTTTCTCCGTAATTATTATTTGTAAAAGATGCGCAAAGTTAAGCTGATGGAGGGAGAAAATAAATTGTCAGAACTCTGATTTATGGGATTATAGGATTTTTGGGATTAAAATGTTTATAAAGGAACGAAAACCATTAATTCACGTTTCTCTGTTGACTGCGTAATCGGCGACACAAAATCTCATTTCTCCGGATTATTTTATTTCAACACAAATGATTTGAATGCATGGTGGGGGTTGCTAGAAGATAAAGCAGAAGTTGTTCATCCCATTGAAAATTTTGAATATGGCATGAGGGAATTTGCTGTTAAAGATTGTAATGGTTATATGTGGCAGTTTGGGCAGGCATTGTAATAGGAAACGCATTTTAAACCACGGAGACACGATGTTGCGGAGAATCTCTGTGACATCGTGCCTCTGTAGTTCATTATTAATAAGCTAGCTCAAATAACTTATTTTCGCTTCTTTTTTTAGTTGCATAATCGCACACACTAATTATGGATTTTATTCCTCCGTCGCAAACTGCTGACAACAAAATTTATATTCAAAGAAGCCGATCGCAAAGTATTTTTTTAATACTGATGATCGGTGCTTTGAATACGATCACTCCAATTTCGATTGATATGTATTTGCCTGCCTTTCCAAAAATTGCGGCAGACATGCACACGAATATTGGAAATGTTGCATTATCAGTAAGCACTTATTTTTTAGGGTTTTCTCTCGGGCAAATTCTATATGGCCCGCTGCTCGATCGTTTTGGAAGAAAGCGGCCGTTATACATAGGCCTTTGCCTGTATATTGTTGCAACGATTTTTTGCGGATTGTGCAAATCAATTGAGATGCTGTGGCTCATGCGTTTTGTACAAGCACTAAGCGGATGCGTTGCATCTGTTGCAGCAATGGCAATGGTGCTTGATTTTTTCCCGGCAGATAAAAGTGCGCGCATCATTTCTTTGTTGATTTTAATACTTGGCGTGTCGCCATTGCTGGCGCCCACTGTTGGAAGTTTTATTATTGCTGCATCAAATTGGCGTTTTGTTTTTGTAACGCTTGCTGCAGTTGCAGCTATTGTTTTGGTTATTGTGTTTTTGTTTTTGCCCGAAGGCCATCAACCAGACCTAACGGTATCGCTCATGCCGAAACCAATCATCAATGGTTTTAAAAACATTTTAACTACCAGACAGTTCTACGTGTATGCATTGGCGGGAACATTTTCATTCGCAGGGTTATTCGTTTATGTTGCCGGTTACCGGCTGTTTTTATGGATGAATTTCATGTGAGCCCGAAATTGTATGGAGGAATATTTGCGGCATTGTCTGTCGGTTTTATTGGAAGCAGCCAGCTCAATCATTTGCTTGCGCACAAATTTCGCAATGAAGAGATTTTGAAATTTGTTTTGATAACACAATCCATTGTGAGCATTCTTTTTTTGATCGCGGTATGGAATGGATGGTATAACATCGCAACAATTATTGGTTTCTTGTTTGTGCTGCTGGCTTGTTCAGGTCTCACATATCCGAATGCGGCGGCACTTGCATTAAATCCATTCACAAAAAATGCAGGCACAGCGTCTGCGCTTCTTGGCTTCATTCAAATCGGCATCGGCGGAATTATCTCTGCCGGAGTAGGTGCGTTGCATTTTAAAGGAAGTTTGTCTGTTGCATTCATTATGGCAATATCGGCATCAATCGCTTTTATTATTTTTATGTTTGGAAAAAAGAAATAATGCTGCGCCTTTTTTTATCACAGACAATTAGCAAAAACTTTTTCCATTAACCAATCTGTTGAATAACTTTAGAGCCTACTTTATTTTTTATGATTGATTTTCGTTCAGACACGGTTACAAAACCAACGCCCGAAATGCTTCACGCCATGATGAATGCCGAAGTTGGCGATGATGTTTTTGAAGAAGACCCGACAATTAATAAGCTCGAAAAAATGGCGGCAACACTTTTCGGAATGGAAGCTTCTATTTATTCGCCGAGCGGCACAATGAGCAACCAGATTGGAATCCGCTGTCACACTCAAATTGGCGATGAAGTGATTTGTGCATCTAATGCGCATGTATATATTTACGAAGGTGGCGGAATTGCTGCCAATTCAGGCTCGCAAGTAAAAGCAATCAATGGAGATAACGGAAGGATAAATGCGGAGCAAGTGCTTGTTGCAATCAATCCTGACGATGTGCACAAAGCAAGAACATCACTGGTTTGTTTGGAAAATACATCGAACCGTGGAGGCGGTAGCTGTTATCATTTTGAAGAGATAAAAAAAATCAGGAAGGTTTGTGATGACAATAATTTGAAGCTTCATTTGGATGGTGCAAGATTATTCAATGCATTGGTTGCAAAAAATGAAACCGCCAAACAATACGGCGAAATTTTCGACAGCATTTCCATTTGCCTGAACAAAGGTTTGGGATGCCCAATCGGTAGCATATTAATCGGCAAAAAAGATTTCATAAAAAAAGCAAGAAGGGTTCGAAAAGTTTTTGGCGGTGGCATGCGCCAGGCAGGTTTTATGGCAGCAGCAGGGGTGTATGCCTTTGAAAATAATATCGAACGATTGGCACAAGACCATGCACATGCTAAACGAATTGCTGATGCGCTTTCGAACAAGACTTTTGTAAAAAGCATGATGCCTGTAGAGACCAATATTGTGATCTTCACAACGCAAGCTGATATTCCCGCGAAACAGATTGCTGAAAAGCTTTACCAGAATGGTGTTCGTGTAATTGCCATTGCAACAGACCAGATAAGATTTGTGACGCATTTGGATATTTCGGAAGAAATGCTTGTGAAAACGATTGAGATAATCGAAAAATTATAATGCAGGCTTCGCGCACAAATTTGATAATAAAATAATCTGTGAATCTGCGGCTATCTTTTTAAATTCATTCAAACAAATATTCCACGGCTTCTTTACTTTTGAATGATAATAACAGAAAATTATGTTTCCAAAAATTTCTCCAACAGAAACAACCGCATGGCGATTGCTTAAAGAACATTTTGAAAACGACATGAGAAGTTCTCATATGCGTGTGTTGTTTCAAAACGACGCTGAAAGATTTAATAAATTTTCATTGAAGACGGATGATATCTTATTCGATTACTCAAAAAATATCATCAATGGAAAAACAATGCAATTGCTATTGCAGCTTGCAGATGAGTGCAAGGTAAAACATGGCAATGGATGCCATGTTCAGTGGAGAAAAAATAAACCAAACGGAAGGGCGTTCCGTATTGCATATTGCATTGCGTAATTTTTCAGGCAACCCTATTTATTCTGATGGGAATGATGTAATGCCGGATGTAATGCGGGTTCTGGCCCACATGAAAAATTTCTGCGAAAGAATTCACAGCGGCGAATGGCGGGGATATACCGGCAAAGAAATAAAATACATTGTGAACATTGGCATCGGAGGAAGCGACCTTGGCCCGGTGATGGTGACGGAAGCATTGAAACCCTATTGGATAAAAAACATGCAGCCATATTTTGTTTCAAATGTAGATGGGACACATATCGCAGAAACACTGAAAAAAATTACACCTGACGAAACCATTTTTCTGATTGCTTCCAAAACATTTACTACGCAGGAAACGATGACCAACGCCAATACTGCACGTGATTGGTTTTTGCAATCAGCAAATGATGAAGCGCATATCGCAAAACATTTTGTGGCATTATCTACCAATGAAAAAGACGTTGTGAAATTCGGGATAGACAAAGAAAATATGTTTGAGTTTTGGGATTGGGTGGGCGGCAGATATTCTTTGTGGAGCGCCATTGGTTTATCCATCGCTTTAAGCATTGGTTATGATAATTTCGAACAATTATTAAGAGGCGCGCATGAAACGGATAATTATTTCAGAGAAACTTCTTTTGAAAAAAATATTCCTGTGATAATGGCACTTGTTGGTTTGTGGTATAGAAATTTTTATGGCTCGCAAACCGAAGCGATCCTTCCTTACGATCAATACATGCACCGTTTTGCTGCATATTTTCAGCAAGGCAATATGGAAAGCAACGGAAAAAGTGTGGACAGAAATGGCAATCCGGTTACTTATGCAACCGGCCCGGTTGTTTGGGGTGAGCCCGGAACCAATGGCCAGCATGCGTTCTATCAATTGATTCATCAGGGAACCACATTAATTCCCTGCGATTTTATTGCACCTGCAATAAGTCATAACCCCATTGGCGACCATCACGTAAAATTGCTGTCCAATTTTTTTGCGCAGACAGAAGCGCTCATGAATGGCAAAACAAAAAATGATTTGATTGCTGAAAATGTGAAGCTGGACCTGATACCTTATAAATCTTTCACAGGCAACAGGCCAACCAATTCTTTCTTAATAAAAGAAATCACTCCATTTACTTTGGGAAGATTGATAGCATTATACGAACATAAAATTTTCGTTCAAGGCATTATCTGGAACATCTACACATTCGATCAATGGGGCGTTGAACTTGGCAAACAGCTTGCCGGAAAAATTTTGCCGGAACTGGAAAATAATGACGCAGTTCATTCTCACGATTCTTCAACAAATGGTTTGATCAATGCATTCAAAGAAATGAGATAAAATGAACACACTTGGCAAAGAATATCTCGATACTGTAATAAGGCGCGTTAAATATTACAAGCATCTTTCGGAACAGGCTTTCGATCAGCTGGAAGAAAAGGACTTCTATTTTCAGCCCTCTTCAGAATCTAACAGCATCGCTGTTATCATTCAGCACATAAGCGGGAATATGTTGAGCCGGTGGACAAATTTTTTGACCGAAGATGGTGAAAAAGAATGGCGCCATCGCGACGAAGAATTTAATATCCATCAATATTCAAAATCCCAAATCATTGAGCTTTGGAATAAAGGGTGGAATTGTTTTATTACTGCATTGCAATTATTAAAAGAAGAAGATCTTTTAAAAACAATTTATATAAGAAATGAACCAATTTCTGTGATTGATGCAGTGAACCGGCAAGTTGCACATTATCCTCATCATATCGGGCAGATTTTATATGTCGGCAAGATTATTAAAAATAAGGATTGGAAAAATTTATCTGTGCCAAAAGGTGAATCCGAAACCTACTACACAACTCAGACAGTGAAAGATCCTGCAAAGAAATATTGATCAGGGAAAATGAATCATCTAATTCATGATTATAATCCTTGCTGAAGTTTTTAACATTTATTTTTTAATGTTGATATATTATTTAGCGTTATTGAAGCGTGTCAAATACTTTCGCGCTTTCTACTAACAATTTGACCTCGAAACCGTATGTTGATCATTAAACAACTTTCCAGCCAAAATAAATCCCGTTTTGCTTCGTTCTTAGCACAGTTATTGCACCCAATAGCTGACTTAAATCCGATACCAATGCAAAACAAAGCAAGCCTTGCCCGCAAAGCTCATAGCAATTTTTTTTATCCTTCCGGGAAATCCATATTCAATATTTCTTTGAGCATTGCTACATTTTGTGCGCTTATAATCACTTCAGGCTGCAACAGCGCTCAATCTCAGCAGGAAAAAAATCCAGCAGCATCGAAAGACAGTACCATTAAGGTTGATTCGGCAGCTCATGTTTCAGCTCCTTTGGTTTTAGATACCGCTTTATACAATGAAAAAATACTGAAAAATGCAAACGGCGATTCATCGGGCCGCTGGCCTGTAAAAACTGTTTTACCAAATGCCGGAGCCATTCTTCCTTTTAAAAGAATTGTTGCTTACTACGGCAATTTGTATTCAAAGAAAATGGGCGTTCTGGGCGAATATCCTGAAAAAGAAATGTTTCAGCGATTGGCTGTGGAAGTAAAAAAATGGGAGGCTGCTGATTCCACAACTGAGGTTGTTCCTGCGTTGCATTATATCGCAGTTACTGCACAAGGTTATGCCGGGAAAGACAACAAATACAGGTTGCGCATGCCTTTTAAACAAATTGATTCAGTATTAAAAATGGCCGCAAAAATAAATGCGATTGTGTTTTTAGATGTGCAGGTTGCGCTTAGCAATGTGCAGACAGAAATTCCTTTGTTAGAACCCTATTTAAAAATGCCGCAAGTTCATTTGGGAATAGATCCTGAATTTTCAATGAAGACCGGAAAAAAGCCGGGAACTGTAATCGGCACAATGGATGCGACTGACGTGAACTTTGTTTCTGATTATCTTGCTAAATTGGTGAAAGCAAATAACCTTCCTCCCAAAATTTTAGTGGTGCATCGCTTTACTCATGCCATGGTGACCAATTACAAAAATATTAAAGTGCGCCCGGAAGTGCAGATGGTTGTTGATATGGACGGATGGGGAGCGCAATCGAGAAAGTATACAACTTACAAGGAATTTATTTACAAAGAACCTGTTCAGTTTACCGGCTTTAAATTATTCTACAAAAATGATTACCGCGAAAAAGGAAGCAGGATGCTCACTCCGCAAGAAGTGCTGAAACTAAAGCCTCAACCGGTTTATATTCAATATCAATAAAAATTATTTTCAAGAATTTTAGGCAAAGCTCTTCACCGGAAGAGCTTTTTTATTTGAAGAAATACTTATTTTCTATTTTGCTTTTTGCATCAGCATTTGTTGCATCGGCAGAACAAAAATGGCCGTCAAAAGAAAAATCAGTTCCTAAAAAAAGTGTAAGAATTTTGCTACAACAATATAAGCAATGATGCAAAAAAGAAGAATCAGGGTGATTGCAAAATAAATAAATGGATATTCTTTTAATTTCTTTTTAATGCGGTAATCCTTTTTCTTCTCAAGCTGGATCTGAAGATTATTATTTAGTTGCTCAACGTATTGAGAAAGATTTTTTTTCTCTTTTATATTTTGAAGTCCTTCCACAGCGTCGTTAGTAATATTATTATCAGCCATCCATTTCTCTACTTCATGCTTTTCATCACCCGAAAGCTTGCCGTTTATATAATCGATCAGCTTCTGATTATCAAAATCATTATTGTCATCAGTTAATATGTTCAGTAGGTTGTTGTTCATTTTTCTTTGTTGCTGCCTAATTTTTTATCGAGCAACAGTTTTAAATTTCTTTTTCCGTTTTGAATATAGCTTTTCACCTGCATCATGCCGAATCCTGTTTTTTCAACTATTTCCTGGTAAGATTTTTTTTCAAGATAGAACAAAGTTAAGCACTGTTTCTGCTCATCGTTCAGTTCATCTAGCGATGAACTCATTGCCTGAAGTAGGTTTTCTTTTTCGAGATGTGCATTGACTTTTATTTCCTCGTCAGGGATCATTATCTTTTCATCAATATCAACTGTTCTTCTGCCAAGGTGCCGAAGCCGCATCAGGCAATGGTTTCGTGCAACCATATAAATCCACGACTTGAAATATTCAACCTTATATTTTGGCAATTCCGTAATAGCTTTCAGGAAGACTTGTTGCACACAGTCTTTTGCTTCTTCTTCATTTTTCATGTATTTCATACAAACGCCGAGGAGTAAAAGCGTGTAGCGCTGCAAAAGAATGCCCAGCCATTTATTATCATGGCTGTCATGAAAATTCTGTAGTAATTCATTGTCTGTAATATGGCTGAACCCGTTGTTTTGCACTAAAGTAAAGTAGGGAATTTATATGTCTAAGATGCAGGATTGGAGAAATTTCACAAAATGTTTCAAAGTGAATCTCGCAAACTCTCAAAGAAAATACGAGAATTAATTTTTAAGTTTCAATGTTATCTTATAAATCCTAATCATGCGGGTTCAGGTATTTATTTATCGAAGAATAGGATTTTGCCTGCAATGAGCACGAGCATTATTGCAAAGATTTTTTTTACGGCAGCTTCCGAAAGGCTTAACGAAATTTTGCTGCCCAGATAACCGCCAATAAGAAAGCCGATAAAAAGTATGAACACTACTTTTAAATCAATGTATCCTTTTTTATAATAGTTGATAACTGCAAAAATTCCTGCGGGCAATAATAAAATCCCCAATGATGTGCCTTGCGCCTGGTGCTGCTCGAACCCTAAAAGAAAAACCAGTGCAGGAACAATGATAATGCCGCCTCCAACGCCAACCAGTCCGCTTAAAACGCCAGCAAGTAGTCCAACAAGAATGATGAGAAGAACAGTTTGTGTTGACATGTCTTTCTGTTTATAGTTTGTAGTTTGCGGTTCTCCAATCCGGAGTTTCATCGTGAATTCATAATTCTTTTTGTTTGGTCAGCCGGGTCAAATCTATTCAGCATCGTTGTGTCACTCACTTGTACAGTTGAATCACTATTCAGCACTACATACTAACGGCAAAGCACAACCGATTTAAATTTTATTTATTGATCTTATCTCCAAAGTTTGTTTTGTAAGATTGAATGGCATCTTCAATTACTTTTATGGCGGTCGTCTTGTCGCCGAATTCTTCTACCACAACTGTTTTGTTTTCCAGTTTTTTGTATTCTTCAAAAAAATGGCGCAGCTCTTCAAAAAAATGTTTCGGCAATTCTTCAATATTATTGTAATGGTTCACGCTTGGATCTTTTGCAGCAACGGCAATAATTTTATCATCAGCATCACCACTGTCAACCATTTGCATCACGCCCATTACTTTTGCTTCCATCAGGCAAAGCGCCTGAACAGGCAATGAAGTGATTACCAAAATATCGAGCGGATCTTTATCATCACCATAAGTTTGAGGAATAAACCCATAATTCACCGGATAATAGAAAGAAGAATATATCACACGGTCTAGTTTCAATAAGCCGCTATCTTTATCTATTTCATATTTTGCTCTGGCGCCCTGGGGTATTTCAATGATTGCGTTCACAATCCTTGGAGCGTTAGGGCCATAAGAAACTCCATGCCATGGGTGGGAAACTGTCATCATATTAAATTTGTTTGCACAAACGTAATTTAAAACAATCATTAAGCAAAGAAACTAAGCGCAGAAAGTGTATGAATTAAATATGAATGGGTTTATGGGGAAATAAACTCAAAACCCTTTAAGCAAGGCAATGCCGCAAAAGGTGGAGAAGATGCCCAATGCAACGCTGCCGGCTGCATATAATCCGAAGATTAAAAGATGATCTGTTTTGAGCAAGATTGTATTTTCATAAGCGAAAGCAGAAAACGTAGTAAAGCCGCCACAAATTCCTGTTGCAAGAAAAAGCCTCCATTCAGGCGTGAGCACATTTCCCTTTTCTGATAAAGCATAAATCAATCCTATCAAAAAACACCCGAAAATATTTACTAAAAAAGTTCCTAAAGGAAATGTTTGGGGATATGTTTCAAAAAAAAATTTTTGGCATAAATATCTTGCAATACTGCCAATGCCGCCGCCAATGCCAACTATTAATACATTCCTAAATATCATTTGTTATTGTTCATTAATTCTTTCAGGTCAACAACCCATTCGCCTCTAATGCGCATCACCTTAAATGTGGTCGTGTCTTTTTTGTAGCTGTTCAGGTATCTGTAAGAAGTAACCGAATCGTTTATGGTATGTATATCCAGCACAAGAATTTCTGCGTCTTTGTATTTATCTTTTTCATCTTTTGAAAGGTTATCATAACTGCCTTTCCATCTTTCAAATAAATATCTGTTGGTAGAATCGCCGAGAAGATAGTATTGTGCTTTTTCATAATTGCCATCGAGCGAAGCCCGGATGAATTCTCTGGCCGCATCTTGAGCATCTTCTGCTTTTTTGTAAGAGTGATCGCTATTGCACGCAGCAATTGTTACCAATAAGAAAGCTGTGATTATTTTTTTCATGATGTGCAAATATAAAATAAAAAAAGCCTGCTGGAGAATCAACAGGCGGGTTAGTAGTTTGATGCCAAAGGGAAAAGATTACTTCTCAGTAGTTCCGGATTCAATAACTTTATCTCGCTCATAAGCCCTGATGATTGCTTTCACCAAACGGTGGCGAACAACATCTTCTTCATCAAGCTCAATATGAGCAATGCCATCTATGTTTTTCAGGATATATAATGCTTTTGCAAGCCCGCTTTTCTGATTTTTTGGGAGGTCGATCTGCGTAAGGTCACCGGTAATGATTGCTTTTGCATTGGCGCCAATGCGCGTTAAGAACATCTTCAGCTGCAAATCAGTCGCATTCTGTGCTTCATCCAATATGATAAATGCATTATCAAGCGTTCGGCCGCGCATATAAGCCAGCGGAGCAATTTCAATTGTTCTTGTGCTCATATAATAGCCAAGCTTATCTGCAGGGATCATATCATCCAGAGCATCGTATAATGGCCTTAAATAGGGATCGATTTTTTCTTTCAGGTCGCCAGGCAAAAAACCAAGACTTTCACCAGCTTCAACAGCAGGGCGGGTAAGAATGATTTTCTTTACCATTTTATTTTTCAAAGCCCGAACAGCCAATGCAACTGCGGTGTAGGTTTTACCGGTTCCTGCAGGGCCAACTGCAAACAGAATGTCATTTTTATCTGTAGCAGTCACCATACGTTTTTGGTTCGCCGTTCTTGCGCGCACTGTTTTGCCATTTGGCCCAAAAACCAAAATATCGTTAGGGTGTTTGTCTACAAAATGGTCTACGGTTTCTGTATCATCACCACCAAGTATCTGATCAAAATAATTCTCACTCACGTGGCCATTGCGCTCAAGATATTGAACGAGCAGGTCAATCTTTTCCTTTGCAGATTCAATCTGTTCGGGAGCCCCGCTTAGTTTTATCTGAGTGCCGCGTGAAAGAATTTTAAGAAGTGGGAATTTTTTTTTGAGGATATCTAGTTTTCCGTTATTAACTCCAAAGAACTCAATAGGATTAACGCTTTCAAGGTTGATTATAGTTTCTGTCAAGTCAGTCTGTTTAAAGTTCAAAATAGATTTACCAGTTTTCTTAACTCATCCGAGCTTTTCAAATTTAAGAATTTGAATCCGAATAAGCTGCATTTTACTTATCAACAAGATGTGAATATTATTACAACAGCTTACATGAAAGATTTGTTTGTGGAAGTAAAAAATAATTTGAGTGAAAAAGCTTTAGCTAAGAAAGGCATTCGTTCAAGAATGCCTATTTCATAACAGGATTAAAAAATTTGATTTTCGAGAGTAGGGCGTAAACGGGTAATTGTGACTTTAGGTTTTATAAAAGGTTTAATACACAGTCGAAAATTATTCAACCAATTTTGCAATCCTTCCGTTTGCGCCTGCAAGAAAAACTGATTTTCCACTTTTTGCTTTTCTGCAAACATGAAAACTTTCTTTGGAAATAAGCTGCCAGTTCATTCCGCCATCATTGCTAATATCTATGCCGCTTGTGCCGCATGTTATCAATTTTTCTTTTGAAATAAATTCAACACAGCTTCTATAGCCATGCGGCGGAACAATGGGAGCTATCCATGTTTTTCCATGATCGCTGGTGATGGCACAATTTTTTTCTGATAAAGTATCATTTTTAAAATCGCCGCCAACAACAATAATATGAAAGCCTCCTTTCAATTTTGTATCATCGCTTACTGCAACTGAATTTGCGCCGATCGTTTCTTTTCCCTGAACAATCGGCAAATCAATTTTTTCATCTCTGATAAATAATCTTGAGCGCAAGCCACCGGTTACAAAACAAGCCTCGTCTCTGTCAAGCTTTCTGATATTGGTCCCGCTCGATGCAAAACAGGCTTCGCCAGAATCTGCCGAAGGCAATTTATCAAAAGGAATTTTTTGCCAGTTGTTTCCGCCGTCAAAAGTTCTTGCAATAAAAAGTTTTCCGTTGATTGGGTCACCGAGAACAATGCCGCTGTCTTTATTCCAAAATTCCATCGCATCTAAAAACATTCCTTTTGTTGAGTCGGTGAAAACTGTTTTCCATGTTTTGCCCCCGTCAGTTGTTTTTAAAATATTCGCAGGCTCTGAAATAGCCATTATGATCGCAGTATTTTTATCAAATGCTTCAATATCTCTGAAATCTCTTTTTTCAAAATTTTTTACGGTGATCCATTGCCATGTTTTACCGCCATCTATTGATTTCGCAACAGTTCCGTTGCTACCGCTTGCCCAAATAATTTTATCGCTAACAACACTCAATCCGCGAATGGAAGTTTTTGTGCCGCTGATGAGCGTTGAAATTGTTTGGGAAAAAGAATATATGCACGAAACAAAAGCAAATGCAGTAAAAATAATTTTTGTTTTCATTATTGCTTTTCTGATTTCTCAAGTTCATACTTAAAACCAAGATCGGTAAAGAAATTCCGTAATTGAGTCCATTTGAAATTATCGAATTCATTAAGCTTTCTTAAATCTTTCGAAACATTAAATCTCTGACATGTAAAACAGATATCGATAAAAGATGTTTTCCCATTCTTAATAATCAAAATTGAATGATGCGGGATATAGCACATTGCCATTTCAATTTTTGAGCTTTTGTTAGGCATAGCTAAAATCTCACTTAAAGAATCGATTTCCTTTGCTGATATTATTCTTTGCTCTTGTATAATTTTTTTGTTAGGTCTGTCATTAATAATAAGTTTTTCTGTTGGCAAAACCTTCCCTGTTTTATCATCAACTACTGTAACTCCTTCTGTTGTTTTATGACTTATTAAGAGCACTGTGTCGGCAGCCTTAAGTCTTGCTTTTAATAAAAGCTCGCCTCTTTGTGAAAAAGCAATAAAGTTATTTATTAATAAAATAAATATCAATATTAAAAGTCTTTTCATAGATATTACGCCTTATCAGTCTTGATAGATTTCCCCATTCACCAAATGCGGCAATTTTTCTCCTTTCGATGCTGCAATAATATTTTCTGCTGCAAGCCTCGACATAGCTCCGCGTGTTTCTTCTGTGGCTGAACCAATATGCGGCAGCACAGCAACATTGGGCATTTCAAGCAATGGATTGTTCGGGCTCATCGGTTCAGGATTGGTGACATCCAAACCTGCGCCCCAAATTAATTTTTCATTCAATGCTTTTATCAAATCAGTTTCATTGTGAATTCCTCCGCGTGCTGTATTAATGAAAATGGAATTGCGTTTCATTTTTGAAAACTTATCGTAATCAAAAATATTTTTTGTTTCGCTTGTAAGCGCGGTATGAACAGAAAGTACATCGCTCTGCGCAAGCAGTTCATCAAAAGAAACTTTTTTTGCATTCAGTTCTTTTTCAGCTTCAGCATTATTATTTCTATTGTGATAAATGATTTTCATATCAAAGGCTCTTGCACATTTCTTCGCCATTTCAAAACCAATTTTTCCCAGACCGAAAATGCCCAGCGTTTTCCCTTCTATTTCAATTCCAAGATTATCTGTTGGTTCATAAAAGCCCCATTTATTATTAATGATTTGTTTGTGCATGTAAAATGCTTTTCTGGAAACATTAAGCATTAAAAGAAAAGCAATGTCTGCTGTGGCTTTGCTCAATACGCCGGGTGTGTTGCCGATGGGGATTTTTAATTTTGTTGCTTCAGGAATATCAATATTATCAAACCCGACAGCCATTTGTGCAATTACTTTTAAATGCCTGCATTCATTCAAAAAATATTTGTCGATCTTATCTTGCCCGACGCTGATAAGCGCATCATAATTTTTACATTTTTCTATCAGCTCATGTTGTTCCAAATCTCTTCTTTCAGTCCATTCTGTAAAAGAAATGCCTGCGCGGCTCATTAAATCAATTCCCGTTTGCGAAATTTTTCGTGTGATAAAAACTTTCATAAAAAATAGTATTGCCACTAAAGCACAGAAGCACAGAATTTAGTTCAGAGCTTCTGTGTTTCTGTGGCAAAATATATTATTCTCATTCTAATGTTTTCTCGCTGATCTTTCCTGTTTTCTTATTTTTCAATATCACTTTCTTTGCGCCGAAATGTGTCATCTCTTCTTTGATCAGATAATTTTCTTCATCGTAATCAACCAAATGGCTGTCTTTGCCAACGCCAACTTTGCCTCTCCATATATCCAGCTTCACAGGTTCCCACAATTTTGTTTTTGCAGAGCGATAAGCTGCATCAAGAACTGCGTTCACAACATATCCGTCATAAAAAGTCTCTTTTGGCTGAATGCCTTTTTCCATTGAATTGAACATATCGGTGAACATGTGATTGTATCCCAGGTCATTCACTTCGTCACCAACAGGAAACAGCCAGCCAGTATTGCTTTCCGCTTTCTCCGCAACATAATCTGCGCCTTTGCCTGTGGTGAACATTTCAAAACCGGTGCGCAAAAAATTATTGATCCAGATGGTTCCTTCGGTGCCCATTACTTCATCGCGCAGATCAAGGCCGCCGCGGAAGGTCCAGCTTACTTCAAACTGTCCGATTGCGCCGTTCTCATATTTCACCAATGCAATAGCATGATCTTCCGCATCAATGGGTTTCACTTGCGTATCTGCCCAGCACATCACTTCAACAGGCTTGATGTCTTTCCCAATAAAGTTTCTGGAAATCTCCACACAATGACAGCCGAGATCAAGTATGCAGCCGCCGCCAGCTTGCTCAATATCCCAAAACCAATCGCTGTGCGGGCCAGGATGCGTCTCTCTTGATTTTGCCCAAAGAATTCTTCCAAGCGCGCCTTTCTTCACGCTCTCGAGCGCTTTAAGAAATTTTGGAGTATATACAAGGTCTTCAAGATAACCGTTAAAAATTCCTGCTGCTTCAACAGCCAGCAACATGCGTTTTGCTTCTTCGGAATTTCTTCCCAAAGGCTTTGTTGTGATTACTGCTTTTTTATGTTTGCAACAAAGTATCACTGCAGCCTCGTGTAAATTGTTTGGCAGTGCAATGCACACCACATTTACATTTGGGTGCGCAATGGCTTCTTCCATGTTTGTTGTGAAATGCTCACAGCCATAATCAGCGGCGAATTTTTTTGCGCTTTCTTCGCGGCGGGAATAGATGCTTACCACTTTGTCTTTGCTTCTTTGCCCGTGAAGCGCTTCTGCATAAAACCTGCCGATGAAACCTGATCCAAGCATTGCGATTTTTTTCATAACCGTTTTTATTTTTAATGATAAATTTTTATTGAGCAGGCATTTGTAATTCTATTGAACATCGTTGTGTCACTCACTTGTACATTTAGTTTTCTGTTCAACTTCCGCTCACAATTTCTAAAAATATTTTATTTGAATATCTGAGATGCCTCCTTCGTCGGCATGACAGCTCTCTGAGTAGTTTTGAATTTGCAATAAAGCAAAGATTCATTTACTCGATCTGTCATTCCGAGCCTTGCGCAGCTTGGCGAGGAATCCTAAAGAGCATGAAATATATTTACATTCAAAAACGCTTCGGGATTTCTTTTGGCGGCCAGCCATCACAAACTTCTTTATTCAAAAATATCCATGATGGATTCACTGTATTTATAAGAGCTAGTTTCTTTTCTCGTCGCCAGCCTTTTATTTCTTTCTCCCTTGCAATTGCATCGTTTATATATTTGAATTCTTCATGGTAAACAAGATTATAACAAAAATATCTTCCGGCAAAAGTTTTTGGGTTGCCTCTGTTTGCATAATGCTCAATTAACCGTTGAGCAAGATTATTGGTAACTCCGACATAAAGAACTTTCTTTTCGGGATTGGTGACAATATAAATGTAATAATGATGATTGCTATTGACAATCATAGGAAAGTGTTTAATTTTTTTTCCTCAGATGCCTCCGCAGCCTGTGCTGAGCGAATGAAGCATCGGCATGACAGATTCCTGAGAATGTTATTATCAAGATAAAACGGCACCTTCCATTTACTCGATCTGTCATTCTGAGCCTTGCGTAGCTTGGCGAGGAATCTCAGATAGCCACAATAATAAGGATTGATTTTTTTTATTGAATCCCTCACATCCCTCCATCCTCGGCATGACAAATTCCGAAGTGTTGATCAGCAAAAGACCTAAAACAATTATACAGCGTTCGCGATTTGTTTTTTCTCTCTGAAAAATAAAAGAAAATAAACAAGCACGCCTGCAGCTATCATTGCCGGAACCAACCAAATGCCTTTCCAATCATGAGTTTTCCCATCACTTAGTGTATAATAATTTGCCACATATCCTGATAGCAATGTGCCAATCCACATGCCAATCCCATAAGTTGCCATTGTAATCATGCCTTGCGCAGAACTTTTTATTTTTTCACCAGCTTTTGAATCAGTATAAATCTGACCGGTAACAAAAAAGAAATCAAAACAAACCCCGTGCAAAATAATTCCCGCAAAAAGCATCCACACGAGTTCATCTCCATTGCCATATGAAAATAAAAGAAAGCGAACTGTCCACGCAATCATTCCGACGGCAATCATCCACTTCACGCCCAGCCTTCGAAAGAAAAATGGTATTAATAAGATGCATGCTGCTTCTGAAATTTGACCAAATGTCATATTGCTTGCTGCATTTTTCATTCCTCTTGCAACAAGAAAATCATAAGTCTGCGTATAATAAAAAGAAAGTGGGATGCAGATTAAAATTGATGCAATGAAAAATGTGATGAACGATCTGTCCTTAAACAATACATATGCATCGCTTCCAAGTACTTGTGAAAAAGTTGCTTTTGTGCCTTTTGCTTTTGGTGGGGTATTTGGTAATGTGAAACTCATTACGCCCAATATTCCAGATGCAACAGCCGCCATTTTAAAAGTAAATCCCAATTCGTTTTGCGAGAGATGAAATACTTTATCAATCAATAATCCCGCAACTATCCATCCTATGGTTCCTAATATTCGTATGCTCGCAAATTGTTTCGCGGGATTTTGCATTTGATTAAAAGAAACAGAATTACATAAAGCTAATGTCGGTGCATATATCAATGAGTACAATAGTAATACCCAATAAAAAGAATTTGCATCAGTAATTTTTGTCAGGTAAAATAATAGAAAAGCGCCTAGGATATGCAAGACACCTAAAAGTTGTTGAGCCGGGAAAAATTTATCAGCGATCATTCCTATAAAAAATGGAGAAAAAATAGTAGCTATTGCCATCGCGCTATAAGCAGCACCAACTTGAACATCTGTGGCATGCACTTCCGTTTGAAGATATACTTTCATAGTAACATACCAAGAGCCCCAAATAAAAAATTCAAGGAACATCATGGCGGAAAGCTGAATCCTAGTTGTTGTTTTCATTTTCAATTGATTTGGTTTTTGTTTTGCAAATGCCTGACTGGATTTTTTATTTATTTTTTTATTGCATCGTAGTATTCGCCGCGTGAAACTTAATTCGTCTTCACTTCTTTTTCCCACTTCGTTTCTTTCAATGCCGGGTCTTTTTCTTTTTTCAGGAAATCGCCAGTAAGCGATGCGCCTGTATTTGCTGATTGCATCAAAGCTTCATCTGCAACAATTTCAACCGGGTTTTTCCATGAAACAGAGTCATCATTATATGCCGGGTTTGATAAAGAATTGTAGCACGAAATAATTGACCATCTTGGTTTTTCAGAAAGATTTGCTTCGGACCGGTGCAATAAATTGCTGTGAAAAAACAATGCATCTCCGGGCTGAATTTCAACATATACCAGCTCCATTGTTTTCAATGCATGATTTACCATTTCCATATCAGCGCCAATTTGCTCGCCGGCAAAACCATGGTTCACTCTGCCTAATTTATGCGAACCTTTTATTACTTGTAAGCAGCCGTTTTTTTTATGAGCTTCAGTTAATGCAATCATTACGCTAACCAATTGGTCAGGAAAAAGAAATTGATTTTTATACCAGTAGCCATAATCCTGGTGCCATTCCCACGCTCCTCCAACTCTCGGCTCTTTCTGCATCAGCTTTGTATGGAAATGGCAAACCAGCAAATCGCTGTCTAACAATTTTGCCACTGAATTTACCATGCGGTTGCTGCGGATGAGCAGGCTGTATACATCATCGCCGGGAGTGAACCATAAAGTAAGCTTTGTTTTTTTGCCTGTCTGATCATTCAGGTCGAGCGCATTTTCTTTAACAACGGAATCGTTGGTTGCTATACTATATAATTTATCGATCTCTTCATCGCTGAAAAATTTTTGCACAATCACGTATCCATCTTTGTTAAATTTTTTTACTTCATCATCATTAAGCAATCGTGACATAAAAAATGAATTTGAATAAGAGCAAAAATTACAAAAGAAAAATGTGATGAGAGAAAAAAGTTTGAGAGGAAGACGGAAGGTTTAAGGTACAAGCTGCAAGGAACAAGTTGAAGCCCTTGATTTTTGTATCTTGATTCTTGTACCTTGATTCTTGTATCTTATCTTGCAACGTTTATGAGAATATTTGAAGATACGTACCGCCATAAAGGGATGCGCAAGCAACTTATTGATTCCATTAAGCAAAAAGGAATTACTGATGAACGTGTGCTTGATGCCATGCTTCATATTCCGAGGCATTTTTTTATGGACTCGGCATTTGATAAAATTGCTTATGAAGACAGGGCTTTCCCAATCGCCGAAAACCAAACCATCAGCCAGCCTTATACGGTTGCCTATCAATCGCAGTTATTAGAAGTGAAGCCATTTGACAAAGTGCTTGAAATTGGCACTGGCAGCGCTTATCAGTCTTCAGTGCTGGCTGAAATAGGCGCGCAGGTTTTTACCATTGAGAGGCAAAAAAAATTGTTCGAGCAAAATAAATTATTTCAGTTCTTAAAAAAGTATCCGAGCATTAAATTTTTTTACGGCGATGGGTATGAAGGCCTTCCGACTTTTGCCCCTTTCGACAAAGTGATTGTAACCGCTGCTGCGCCGATGATCCCGCCAAAATTGCTTGAGCAAATGCGTGTCGGTGGTAAAATGGTAATACCTGTTGGCGATGGGAAAGTACAGCGAATGCTTCGGTTGACAAAGCAGGAGGGTGGCATTATCAGAGAAGAAGAATTTGATAATTTTTCTTTTGTGCCAATGGTGGAAGGGAAGAATAATTGACATGGCAGTTCATGACGAATAGTTCATAGAAGTGAAAATCTTCGGGTTAAAAAAAATAATGAATTTTCTGCTCAACCATCTGCCGTGAGCCAATCAGCCATCAACGATGAACTTCACAGGGGTTCAAAAATAAGATATGAAGATTGTAATCATCGGTTCGGGGAATGTTGCAACAGTGCTTGGCATTAAGATGTTGACAGCAGGGCATGTCATCATGCAGGTGATGAGTGAGCACGAAGAACACGCATCTATTCTTGCAAAAAAATTAAAATGCGGTTATGCTTCAACGTTTGAATCGATTATCAAAGAAGGAGATTTGTACGTCGTTGCTATTTCTGATAAGGCTTTGTCGGAAATCGATAAATATTTGTTCCTTGATAAAAAACCCGTTTTTCATACAGCAGGATCTGTTTCAAAAGATGTGCTGAAAAATATGACTAAGAATTATGGAGTTTTATATCCGCTGCAAAGCCTGCGAAAAGAAAACGAAAATACTTCTGACATACCATTGTTGGTTGATGCGAATACTGAAGAGAACCTTACATTGATTTATGATTTTGCAAAAACAATTTCTGATGAAGTTCAGATTGCTGATGATGAAAAAAGATTGAAGCTGCATGTTGCAGCCATCATTGTAAATAATTTTACCAATCATCTTTATTCGCTCGCAGAAGATTATTGCAAAAATGAAAATGTCGATTTTAAATTGCTGCTGCCGTTGATAAATGAAACGGCGGCAAGGTTGGCTTTTCACTCTCCCAAACAAATGCAGACCGGACCTGCAGCAAGAAATGATTCTGAAACAATAAGAAAGCATCTTGAAATACTTGAAAAATATCCGGCTTTGAAAGAGATTTATGAATTGTTCACTCAAAGTATTCTTGCTAATAAATTCCTATAAACTTTTAATGTAGCAGTTGATTTAATAAATTCGCACATCACACATTTTCACATTTGCAAATCAATATCATGAACATTCTTCCTTCTTTTAAAGCAATCACCACTTTTATTTTTGATATTGACGGTGTGCTGACTGATGGGACTATTTTTGTTTTTGATAATGGAGAACAAGTGCGCAGGATGAATATTAAAGATGGCTATGCGCTGCAACTCGCTGTAAAAAAAGGTTACAAGTTGGCTGCTATTTCGGGTGCCGATTGCGAAGCTGCAAAACTTCGGTTAAATAAATTGGGCATTCGCGATGTGTTTATGAAAGTTGAAAATAAAAAAGACAAACTTTTTAACTATATCAAAGAAAATAATTTAAAAAAAGAACAGGTTTTGTTTATGGGAGATGATATTCCCGATTATGATGTGATGTTGGAGGCTGGGCTAAGTTGCGCTCCGGCAGACGCGGTCCCTGAAATAAAGCATATCGCCAAATATATTTCTCCGTTTAAAGGCGGCCAGGGCTGTGTGCGCGATGTTATTGAAAAAGTGCTAAAGCTGAACGGCCACTGGGCAACCGATACTTCAATTGCTTCTAAATAGTTTTCATCGTTCATTTCAATTCTATTTTTATCTTGCATTACAATTCCAAACTTCTTTATGAAATTATTAGGTGCATTTTTAAGGCTTATCAGGTGGCCTAACCTTTTCTTTATTGCACTTACCCAATTTTTGTTTTACTATGCAATTATCATCCCTGGTTTTTATAATAGTGGATTGATAAATACGCTTCGCCCTTTTCTTTTCTGTTTGCTCAGTCTTTCATGCGTGCTGATTGCAGGCGCGGGATATATCATCAACGATTATTTTGATTTGAATATTGACAGAGTGAACAAACCTGAAAAATTAGTGGTTGAAAAAATTATTAAAAGAAGATGGGCAATCATCTGGCATTGGATTTTGTCGGGCATCGGAGTGCTGATCGGGTTTTATATCAGTTGGAAAATCAGGAATATTTTTGTGGGCACATCGCATGTTCTCACAGTTGTGATGCTTTGGTTTTACAGCACCACATTTAAACGAAAATTGCTGATTGGCAACATCATTATTTCATTGCTTACTGCCTGGGTCATCCTTGTTTTATATTTATGCGAATTCAAAGTGCACACTTTTGTTCATCCTGTTTTTCATCAGGTGCTTTCAAGAATTTATAAGCTCGCCGTTTTATATGCTGGTTTTGCATTTATCATTTCTCTTGTTCGTGAAGTTGTGAAAGATATTGAAGACATGCAAGGCGACGCTGCCTATAATTGCCGCACCATGCCCATTGTGTGGGGAGTGAATGTTTCGAAAGTGTTTGTAACAACATGGCTTATCGTTCTTATTCTTTCAATTGCAATTCTTCAGTTTTATATTTTGCAATATAAATGGTGGTGGGTAATCGCATATTCAGTTTTGTTCATCATCATTCCGCTGGTTTTAATTTTGCGCGATCTTTATCGTGCAAACATCCCTTCAGATTATCATCGTTTAAGCACACTGATAAAGGGTGTTATGCTGACCGGCATTCTCTCACTGCTGCTCTTTTTAACTTTCTAATTTATGAACCGCATCATACTTGCTTCTCAATCACCGCGCAGAAAGCAATTGCTGCAATGGGCTGAAATAAATTTTGATGTGATAGTGAAAGAAACCGATGAATCTTATCCTGAAAATTTAGCTGTTGAAAACGTTCCGGTTTTTATTGCCAGAAATAAATTGATTGCAATTAAAAGTGAATTGGACAACGAGAAAATAATTATTGCTGCAGACACAATTGTTGTTTTGGGAAATAAAATAATCGGAAAACCTAAAAGCAGGGAAGATGCAATTCATATTTTGTCTGAGCTGTCAGGCAATAAACATCTGGTGATTACAGGAGTTGTGATGATGCATGAAGAAAAAGAAATTTCTTTTGCAGATATCACTGAAGTTTGGTTTCATGCCCTAACGAAAGAGCAGATTGAATTTTATGTTGATAAATACAAGCCATACGATAAAGCCGGTGCTTATGCAATTCAGGAATGGATTGGAGTGGTTGGCATCAAAAAAATCTCAGGCGATTTTTATAATGTAATGGGCTTGCCGGTTAGCCGCGTTGTGAAAGAATTAAGTAACTTCAGGTAATGGTAAGTTTTGAGGTTCTCGCGTTCAACCTATCGCTTGCCACTTATTCCTAATACTGAACTTTATCCAAATGACAGAAAAATTACTTCAGTTTATCTGGCGGCTTCAATATTATAATAATAAAGAACTCCATCTCGACAGCGGCGAAAACCTTCAGATTATTTTCCCCGGCAATCATAACCATCACCAAGGCCCTGATTTTTTAGAAGGCAAAATCAAGATTGACGACACCGTTTTAGCAGGAAATATCGAGCTCCATGTGCGTGCTTCTGATTGGGAAAAACATGCGCATGCAAACGATAAAAATTATCAGAACATTATCCTTCATGTTGTTTGGGAAAATGACGAGCCGAAGTCGTTGCAAAAAACGCCCACGTTAACCTTAAATAAGCGTGTCTCAAAATTATTGCTGAATAAATATGAGCAATTGATGCACAATTCCTCTTTTATTCCTTGCGAAAAAATGGTTGAGCAAGCAAGCGATATTATATGGAGCTCCTGGAAGCAAAGATTGCTTGTTGAAAGAATGGAAAGAAAATCGAAAATAGTCGAACAATATCTTGATCAAAGCAATCATCACTGGGAAGAAGCATTTTGGTGGATGCTGGCAAAAAATTTTGGGGCAAAAGTAAATGCGGAAGCTTTTGAAGCCATGGCAAAAACCATTTCAATTAATATTCTTGCAAAACATAAAAGCCAAATTCATCAGTTGGAAGCTTTGCTGCTTGGGCAATGTGGCTTGTTGGATAATGAATTCAAAGAAGATTATCCGGTTATGCTTCAAAAAGAATATCTTTTTTTGAAAGCAAAATATAATCTGCAGCATACAAATATCAGTGTGCATTTATTGCGAATGCGGCCGGGCAATTTACCGACAGTGCGGCTGGCACAGCTTGCCATGTTTGTCAGCAAGTCGTCGCATTTGTTTTCTAAAATAAAAGAAATGGAATCGGTTGACGAAGCAAAAAAATCATTAGCTGTAAGCGCAAATGATTATTGGAACTATCATTATGTTTTTGATGAAGAATCTGCGTTCAAAGAAAAATCAATAGGCAGGCAAATGACTGAGAATATTATTATTAACACAATGGTGCCGATATTTTTTTCTTATGGCCATTTGCACAAAGAAAATAAATTTAAGGAGAGGTCTTTAAAATGGCTGGAAGATTTGCCGGCAGAAAAAAATAATATCACTAACCAATGGGCTGCATTAAAAATCATAAATAAAAATGCTTTCGATTCGCAATCATTGATAGAATTAAAAACTCAATATTGCGATAAGAAAAGATGCCTTGAATGCGCGATTGGGAATAGATTGTTGAAGAACAGCTTTTAGTTTGTAGTCTTGAATAATTAATAGTGATCACAAAATGGCAAATCAAATTACAAGCAGAGACCGCTAACAACAAAGGCCGAACTACAAACTTACAGTTACTTCATTCCAATTAAACGCAGCCTTCACTTCTATATCAGGATGAATACTGTAAATAACCGGGCACGTATGCGCCGCTCTTTCTAAAATTGTTCTTTGTTTTTCATCGAGCTGCAAGGTTTCAGGAAAATGAAATGTTAAATTGATGCCGCCAATTCTTCTTGGGTCGGCTTTCATTATTTTTTCTATTTCTATTTTCATTCCTTTCAGGTCCACTTTCAAGTCGCGTGCTTTAATGCCCATGATCGTTGTCATGCAACTGCCAAGTGCGGTTGCAACAAGGTCCGATGGAGAAAAGCGCTGTGCTTTGCCCTGATTATCAAGCGGCGCATCAGTTTCAATCACTGATCCGGAATTAAGGTGTGTGGCAACCGTTCTCAAATCTCCTTCGTAAATAACTGTTGATGTCATTGTTTAATTTTGCCTAAATTTACGCCAGATAATTTAAATCGTTACTGTGAACAAACTTTTCTTATCTGTTCTTGCCTGCTTTATTTGTTTAAGCCTGTTTGCGCAAGATTCAACATATCAATCTACAACTTCCCAGAATAAAAGGGCCAAAAAGAAACCGGTCTAACCGCGTTCTTAAAATGGAAGATGAGGGCGATCTTATTTTCAATAAACATAATTTATTTGGCATCAAGCTGGCTACAGATGGCTATGGGCTATTTTTTGAACATGGCAAATTCATCAACCCCAAAAAAACGCGCATACTGCAGTTTGAGCTGAATGAAAAGAAAAGCGCCAAGGAAAAAACGTATAGCACCGGCGATGTTTTCGGGTCTTCAGAAGTGCTGTACAAAATGAATAATTTTTATGAATTCAAGGCATCGATTGGCGAAGAGCGGCTAATTGGTGGCAAAGGAAATAAAAACGGCGTTAGAGTGTCATGGCTTTATACAGGTGGCGTTTCTCTCGGACTGATCAAACCTTATTATTATAATACAGCCGTCATTATAGATAGTTTTGGTGATTATACTGACGGGCCTCAAATGACCATAGCCCAAGTTTTAGCCGATACATCATCGCAAGGCATAGCGCTCAATGGCGCAGCAGGGTTTACCGTTGGCTGGGGGCATCTTGCCATTAAGCCGGGGCTGAATGCAAAAACTGCGCTCCGCTTCGATTATGGCCGCTATAACACTTCCATTACAGCCATTGAAGCTGGCGTTAGCGCAGAGTTCTATTTCAGCAAAATAGCGCAAGTGTACAATGTGCCTTACAAAAACTTCTTCTTCAATGGCTATGTGACAATAATGTTTGGTGGCCGAAAGTGACGTATTTTTACAAATAATTTTTTGTGACAAGCTTTGGTAATTCTATTAGGCATCGTTGTGTCACTCACTTGTACGGCAACAATTCTTTTGAGCCATTCACAATCGGCAAAAAATTAAACTATAAACAACTAAAAATAAATTTAATTGTTCTTCCTGTGAGCTGAAGACTTTAGATAGGATCAAAAATTAAACAATGCTGGAACTACCTATTATAAATAATATAAACGAAAACGAAACAAAAGTTAAGAAGCCAAACTGGCTTCGCGTTAAATTGCCCATCGGCGAAAACTATAAACATGTGCGCGGGCTTGTTGATCAGCACAAACTTCACACCATCTGCGAGAGTGGGAACTGCCCGAATATGGGTGAATGCTGGGGCGAAGGCACTGCAACATTTATGATACTCGGAAACATTTGCACAAGAAGCTGTGGCTTTTGTGCAGTGGCAACAGGCCGCCCCGAAGCTGTTGATTGGGACGAGCCGCAGCGGGTTGCCGAAGCAATCCATTTAATGAAAGTGAAACACGCAGTCATCACCTCAGTTGACCGTGATGAATTAAAAGATGGCGGCAGCATTATCTGGCACAACACCATCAAGGCAGTGAAAGCTTTAAATCCTGATACAACATTAGAAACGCTGATCCCCGACTTCAAAGCTGAAAAAGAAAATATACAGCGCATCATTGAAGCAGCACCAGAAGTGGTGTCGCATAATATTGAAACCGTTGAAAGGCTAACGAAGCAAGTTCGCATTCAGGCAAAATACTGGCGCAGCATGGAAACGCTGAAAATATTAAAGCAGTCGGGCATGCGCACAAAAAGCGGCATTATGCTTGGCCTTGGCGAACAAAAAGAAGAAGTGGTTGAAACCATGACAAACCTTCGCAACAGCGGCGTTGATGTAATTACGATCGGGCAATATCTTCAGCCTACAAAAAAACATTTGCCTGTAATTCGCTTCGTTCATCCAGATGAATTTAAAGAATTTAGAAAAATAGGGTATGAGCTCGGGTTCGATTATGTGGAAAGTGGCCCATTGGTTCGCTCATCTTATCACAGCGAAAAACATGTGATACCCGGTTATGGCAGGCAGCAGTGGAAAATGGAAAACAGTTTGTAGTTCTTCATTCATAATGTCATTATAAAAAAGATGCTGGTACAGTTTAAAAAATCTTTTGCATGCTCAGCACTACAAACTACAAATTGCAAACTACAAACACTGTACTTTTTTCTGGTTCTTAATTTCTTTTTTTGCTTCTCATCATACTCTCAGCTTCACTGGCAAAAAGTGGATTCGCTTTTTGCGCCATTGCCTTCTTCCGTTCATATTTATAAAACAACTGATACGCTTAACGGCCGGCCATTCATAGCGTATTACGCATCTGCAAAATTAAAAGACAAAAAAATATCGTTCACTGCGCAAACAGGTAACGGTGACCTATATACGCCGCAGCAATTTTATGATCAGGAAGCAAAACCTTTGATTGTTGTGAACGGTGGCTTTTTTTCTTATGAAACCAATCAAAGCCTTGGTGTTGTAGTACGTAATGGAAAAATAATTGCTTATAATTTAAAGCACCTGATCGGCTCAGGCAATGATTCGATTGTTTATTATTACCCAACCCGCAGCGCTATCGGAATTGCCCATAACAGAAAAGCTGATGTGGCATGGATATTCACAGATTCCTCCCGCCACTGGCCTTATGCATTTGAGTGGCGCCCTGTTATTGCAAAAGGCTACGAATCGAACCCGCTCATTTATGATTTGAATGATATCAATTGGAAATGGTGGAAGATGCGCACTGCTATTGGCGGCGGCCCTACATTAATTCATGACGGTAGCATTTGGATAACTGATAAAGAAGAACAGATCCTTATTAAAGATGACGAGCCAAGGCCCGCTACCGCGATGGGCTACACCAATGACGACAGATTGATTATGCTCGTTGTTCAAGGGCGCTCTGTTGGTATTTCCGAAGGCGCAACTTTAAAAGAAGAAGCAAAAATTATGAAAGACCTAGGTTGTTATGAGGCACTGAATTTAGATGGCGGCGGCAGCAGTTGCATGCTCGTTAACGGAAAACAAACCATTGAGCCATCTGATAAGGAAGGGCAACGGCCTGTTGCATCAGTCTTCATTGTAATGCTGAGCCCGGAAAAAAAATAGCAAGTTGCCTTACCGTTAAATCCCCCTCTTTAAAATCAGTCATTATCCCGTTGCATTCCTGCTGCGGTTGATAGCATCTTTACATAACGGATTAAACGGAATACTAGTAGTGCCTCAGTTTGAATTTTTCACTACAACCACTTGTCATGCCGAGTCACGAGGCATCTCAGAGATTCCTCCACAGCTTGTGCTGAGGCAACGAAGCATCGGAATGACAGATCCCGAATTAAATTTCAAATTGAGACAGTACTGGAATACTAACCGCTCAGATAAATTAAAACAACCACTCAGCCGAAAACGGGATATAGAGTAGGCAATCAAAAAATTATAAAAAATGACAAAAGCATATGCATCACTTGCGTTGACATCAACACCAGGAAATGGCTTCAATCAAAATCAGGCAATGCAGCCAACAAAAACTTTAGTGCACATACCTGAAAAAATCAGTATATCTACTTACATATTGAATATCTTATTGGCTTTAATTTTAAAAAGGTACTGAAGGAAATAGTAGTATAGTGTTTTTCCGATGATGATATCGTTTATTTCCGATTGTTCAGGGTTGTGTGTTTGGTTACCTTCGGCAACGCTTGCAATAGTTGCTAAGTATACTTATCCAAAGCAACTTTTGTAATCAATCATCCGAGCTCACAATTGGTTTTTACTTTTTGCTTCCACAAATCTTGACCAGGTACTCTTACTAGTAAACCGCATTTTCTTAGCTTCTGAAAACGCGATGCTGCAATAGCAGCACCTTATCTTACCGGTCACATTCCATAAACCTTTTGAATGAATCGCCATGTTATCATTAGCCATTATCGAAGACAATACTGATTTTGCTTTTGTGCTTGCCAACTATTTAGATGCAGTGAATGATTTTCATGTTGCTGCGGTTTATCATTTTGCAAACGAGGCTTTGAAAGGCCTGAAACAAAAGCCGGTTGATATAGCTATTGTTGATGTTGAGCTTCATGGTGCAAGCGGTATTGAACTGATCCGCAAAATGGCAATGGCAGGCAGCAGCACAAAATACATGATGCTAACGATGCATACAGATGACCAGACCGTTTTTGATGCCCTGAATGCGGGCGCAAACGGCTATCTCTTAAAAGACTCTTCACCTAAAAAAATTATAGAAGCTATTTGTGAACTGGCGAAAGGCGAAGCGCCTATGTCTTCTTTAATAGCAGGCAAGCTGTTGAAATATTTTAGCAATAAAAGCAAAAAAGAAATTACCGACAACAGCATGCTAAGCTTTCGTGAAAAAGAAATTATGCGGCAGCTCTCCCGCGGATTGTTATATAAAGAAATTGCAGTGCTGCTCGGCATACAGAAAGACACCGTAAAGAAGCACCTGTCAAAAATTTATGCAAAGCTGAATGTGCAGAATAAGATTGAAGCAATCAATAAGTTCTTTGCGTATTAACCCTCATTCATTCATCACTTAAATTTACGTTTATGATTTTCTTAGATTCAACAGACCCGGCTGTAGAATTTTTCAAAAATATTACTTCCATACTTGGAGCAGGATTGCCTGGCCTCGCAGCTATCATGATTATTGTGATTGGTTATGTTGTTATTAAAAGAACCGATAGCAAAGGCATTCTATTTGCTTTTGTTCTTTTTTGTGCATTTGTTTTAGTGTTCTTTGCATATGCGGGAGTTGGCGTGGTTAAGCAAAACAAAGTACTCGCAGATAGTACAAAGACGTTGAATAAAACAAATATAGGTTTGGATACTACTTTAAAAGCCACCACTCAACAGCTTACTATTTCAACTGCTGTTTTAAAAGTGCAACAGCAGCAAAATAAAATACAACAACAGGGGCCGGCAGCAGTTACGGCTCAGGATAAAGACACTTTAACTAAAAATATTGATAGTTTGGTAGCACGTATAAATAATTATAAAGCAGAAAAACCTAATCCATCATTAAGTGCACTGGCTAAACAATACTCAAATGTATCCGAGCAATTGAAAGCCAATCCGGCTTCATTCGCCAAAACGCAGGCTGTTTTGTTTGAAAATAATAGAAACCTTAACCAGTATCTTATTTCCAGACAAAAAGTTGAGTATGTAAAACCAAATTATTAGAAAATTTTAATCAGGCAACTTTCATCAAAACCCTCAACATGCAAACGCACAACAAAACACTTCTCGAAAATGCCTTAAAAATTGATTACTCAAAAAAAGGAGATGTTGCGCTCACCGACCAGAACACGCTCAGGAAATTGGTGGGCATTTTAGGCATGGCGCTCCCGGTGTTGCTGCTTGCGTTTTTGTATATTGATTCAGGCTATCACTGCCCCCTGGATTCTATGAGCCATTATTATTACAGCAGGGTCTGCAGTATTTTGGTGGTAGTGCTAAGCCTCATGGCCATCTTTCTTTTAATATATAAAGGAGATGGGTCCAAAGATTTTTTCATTTCATCCATTGCCGGGCTTTTTGCATTTTGTGTAGTGTTCTTCCCTACAAGCAACATCGGGACCATTTGCCCTGGAATAGATAGAAAATATATTGTCGTTACCATTTTGAAAGCATGCAATTTCCGCGAGACCTTTCATTTGATTTCTGCAGCCATATTTTTAACATGCCTCGCTTATATGTCGTATTTCCTGTTTCCCAAAAAAGATGATGACGATAAAAGTAAGGATGGAGCGCTTCTTAAAAATGCATGGGTATTTCGCCTTTGTGCTATTGTGATGAGCCTTGCGCTGATAGTGATGCTCGCACATTTTGCTTTTAAGTTTATAGATGCTGAAACTTATGATGCAAACCATCTTACTTTCTGGATGGAGTCGGTCGCGGTTGAAAGCTTTGGAATATCATGGCTGGTGAAAGGGCGCACAGGTGCAAAAAGAAGCTTGCGCCACCAGTGATCATGGAATGAACCCAAAGCTGTAAAGTATTTACTGTTTCAAATCTCTTCCCAAACCGAAACCAAACCTTAACTTTAAAAATAATCGGGCAATTAATTTATCAGGCTCTCCTCCCTCTCCCTTGGAGAGGGCTGGGGTGAGGCGGAACGGGCTTTTAAAAAAGAATTTTAATTTATCAAGTTCTTCTCCCTCTCCCTTGCAAAGGGCTGGGGTGAGGCCTAATAAAAACGGCCACCTTTCGGCAGCCGTTGTTTCAACTAACCTAAAATAATACGGATTATAAAACGATGCGGGAAATAATATCGCTATAAACCATTTGTCCGCGGGTGCCAACCGCAGCCACGCGACAAAAATATTTTTTACCGCTGTCAAGCCCTGTGAAAGTGAAGCTGCTTTGTGTAAACGGCATTTTTTGCCAGCTCGTTTCGGCCAGTGTGCTGTCGGTAGAGTATTCGAACATGTAGGCCTTGGCGGCCGGCACACTGTCAACGCTCACGATCAGCTCGCCGGGGTTGTCTCCGTTCACCACCTGAAGGTTCTCGGGTTTGGTAATGGCCGACACACCGCCCTCACTGGTAATATCAAAGCCGGAGGTGAGCAAAATGGCGCGGTCGCCATTGGCAATAAAATTAACATAGGCGGCCAATTGGCGCAACAGGGCAATAAGCGCAGCGCGGTTTTGGTTTTTAACAGCAATGTCTGCGCGCTTTCCGCCCTGGGCGGTTACCAGCGAGTCGCTGAAATCGTCTAAAGCATTCTGAACATCGGTAAGGCTGGGCACCGGCGTTGGAAAATAGGCATTGCCTTTCATGGAAACAGCGATGGTGGAGGCTTTTGTTTCAAGCGCGGCATCTGACATGCCCCTAAAATTAATAAGGGCTCTGTAAACTACGTTTTTCATTAGAAAAAGATTTTTGGTTTTAAAATAGGTTGCATTAACAGCCTGTTAACAATGCAAAATTTGCAAACATAATTGAGAAATGCAATCCATGTTTCTGGGTATTTTTGGGATGGGCGCAAATGCCCAAGCGTGAAAAATGAGCTTTCTGCTGTTAAGGGAAAGGCTTCTGATGTTATGGGAAGAGCCTCCCTTGTCATGGGAAAGGCTTCCCATGTTGTGGGAAGTGTATCTTTTATCATGGGAAGAGCCTCCTTTGTCATGGGAGAGGCTTCCCATGTTGTGGGAAGCGCATCTTTTGTTGTGGGAAGAGCTTCCCTTGTCATGGGAAAGGCTTCCCATGTTGTGGGAAGGGCTTCTCCTGTCGTGAGAAGGGCTGCT
>CAVRBD010000025.1:0-28213 GCA_963718975.1 uncultured Bacteroidota bacterium
TATGTGCCTGTTATTTGGTTGGATTACGTATTTGTTGAAGAAACCGTTACATAAATTTTCAGAGGGGTTTTGTCGCTGAATTCATTATGCTTCACAGCATTTTCAATCAGCGATTGAAGAGATATGGGCGGAATCAAAAAATCTTCCGCCATGATATCATTAATTTCAATTTCCATGTTAATGGCATTTTGAAACCTGATTTTTATCAAATAAAAATAGTTGTGTATAAATTCAATTTCTTCTTTCAGCATCACAAGGTCTTTGTCTTTATTACTTAAAATATACCGATATACTTTTGCAAGCGTCTCAGTAAATAATCTCGCTGAAGCAGCGTCTTTCATGATCATATATGAAAGCGTATTGAGCGAATTAAAAATAAAATGCGGGTCGATCTGACTTTTTAACGCCTCAAGCTCAGCCTGGGCTTTAGCCACATTTAATTGCTCAACCCTTGATCGGTTATATTCACGCTCATCGTTCAAAAAAATCAGCTCATATATATTTGTAATGAAAGTGGCGGCAATAATAATGATCAGCATACCACTGATGATTGGCTGCCAGGCCGTGTAAGTTTCTTTCGAAAATATTTTCCATAAATAAAGCATGGAAAAAGAAACCATCCCCGAATAAACAATGTTCGAAAAAAAAAATGACAATATAATTTTATAGTACTGATAGTATCGCCATTCAAATTTCTTTTTAATAAAATACATCAGCCTCACATTTCCTTCCCAAACTATAAAAGCAGTCAGCATGAAATAAATGTAACTGACAAAAAGCTCCGCAACATTATACATAGGGTTCGCAATAAGCCTGCAGATGTTAGGAATAGCAATGCCAAACAACGGTATACAAATCAGTTTAACCTTTCTATCATTTAATGGCGCGATAATACTCATAAGACAACAGTTAATTTGTAGGCTGAAGCTGTTAGTTGAAATTTTCCATGCTTAAACAATTAAAATATCAGTGGGTGTAGCAGAAAGGACATCATAAAATAATTATTAAAACCAGCTACAAAAAAGTTAAATCATTTTGAGCGGAAAAAATTTAAAAATAAACCGGTTGACGTCTTTAATAATGACCTCTCAGTTGAATTATTAGCTGCTTTAGCTATAGAATTTATTGGCTTGGATATGTTATCAAAGAAGCAACAAATGGCGTCATTAATTTTATGCTCAAACTTATAAATGCATTTCCGGGATATTATTGAACGCAGCTTTCCCGGATACTAACAGTTGCGTTAGAAGTTTTCTCATGTGATTCGCAGGTAGTTTCTACTACCTGCTTTTTTATTTAAATGGACTAATATGATTTTGGTTGCATAAAAAATTCCAGCGCCATCTTTTATGGCTTCAGAATTATTTATTCCTGCTTCGGTTGTAAATGCCTTATGCCATCGCCGCGCTATAGCAAATTTTCTTGTCTATATTTTTTTTGCAAAAAAATCTTGCCACCCGGCTTTCGCAGAGAGGCATGTAATAAGGTTTTGCAAATCTTCCTTTATCTAACTAAAACGAAATGTATGAGAAAAAAACTGCTCTATTTGTTCTTAATCTCCGTGTGCGCGTTGCATTTGTTTGCACAAAACAGGCAAGAAGTGTTTGGAAAAGTGACCGACGAAAAAGGTTTGCCAATTTCTGGTGCCAGCATCGTTGATAAAAAATCAAAAAAAGGAGTTTCTACAACACCCGATGGCAATTTCACTATTGCTGTTTTGCCAGGCGGAACATTGGTAGTTAGTTTTGTGGGGTATGAAAAGAAAGAAATTGTTGTTGGCAGGGAGAAAGAATTATCAGTTTCATTAAAGCCTTTATCTCAAGCGTTGAATGAAGTTGTTGTGACAGCGTTGGGCAGATCGGTAAGCAAAGCAAAAACCGGTTATTCCACTGCAACTTTTAATTCTGCAGAAATAAATAAGAACGCTGCTGTTGCAGCTTTAGATGGTTTAGAAGGAAAGGTTGCCGGAGCTGAGATATCCGATATCGGAGGCCCGGAGCCTCTACCAAAGTTATACTTAGAGGTTATGGAGTAATTTCCGGGGGCAATAATCAGCCTCTTTATGTAATTGATGGTGTTCCGTTAGCTGACCCATCAGCCGGCAGTAATGCAAACCCTTTGGCTGGAGGAACTGATTTTGGGAATGGGATGACTTATGTGAACCCGAATGATATTGAAAGCATAACCATATTAAAAGGAACTGCAGCCTCATCATTATATGGAAGCCTCGCAAGGAACGGAGCAGTGATGATCACAACAAAAAAGGGCAGGTCAGGAAAACTGAAAATTGAATACGATGGATCGGCTGATATAAGCAAAGTTGGGAAATTACCTGAGTACCAAAGCGAATTTGGGCAAGGCTGGGGCGGCCAATTCAATTTAGATGAAAACGGAAGCTGGCTAGAAAGCTTGATGGAAAAGAAAGATTGTGGGGCTCAGTTGTAGATAATTCGCAGTTATTAAAACCCTTTTCAGCAATAAAAAATAACCTGCGTAATTTTTATGAAACAGGGTCAGATATCAGTAATAACATTTCTCTGTCAGGCGGAAATGACATTACCCGTTTTTATTTTTCTTACAGCAATGTTTTTAGCAATGGCGTAGTGCCAACAAAAAGCGATTACCTGCAAAGGCATACTTTTTCACTAAGAACGAACAGCAATTTTGGGCATTTTTCTATCAACTCATCTTTTAATTATGTAAACCGAAATTTGAATGTGCCAAATACCGGGCAGGTTAACAGTGGCCGCGGAGGTGGAGTATTCCAATCTTTGCTTCAGATACCTGTTGATTTGCCAATTGCCGATTTCAAAAATTACACGAATAAATTTTTTAATGTAAATAATTATTTCACGCCGTATGCAGAAAACCCATATTACGGGTTAAATGAGAACGGCGATAATCAACAATCAGACAGATTTTTTGGCAACCTCGATATGAGCTACAATTTCACAAAATCTTTTTCTGTTGAATACAGGCTGGGAGGAGATTTTTTGAATGCGAGAACAAAGGGCTGGAACCAGCCAAACTCCCCTGCACCCGGAAGCTGGCGTGCCGGCGCAAATCCTGAAGGGCAGCCGGCAAATCCCGATGCAGGTTCTTTTACTCAGGGGTCGGATTATAATGGCATCATTAACATGGACATGTTTTTGAAGTACAATAAAGAGCTGATAAGCAAATTTAATTTGGAGGTTCTTGCAGGGGCAAATTATAACCAGATTTCGACACGCAGCGAATATGCCACAGTAACCCCTTTAACCATACCGGGATTCTTTGACCTGTCCAATTCTCCCGACAGGCCAATAGCATCTGATGTTACATCGCTTGCAAGAAATATGGGGATATATGCGCAGGCAACTATTGGCTATAATGAACAGTTATACCTAACATTAAATGCAAGGAATGACTGGTCATCTACTTTACCTACATCCAACGATCATCTTTTTTACCCGGGAGCAAACCTTTCGTGGATAGCATCAAATACTCTTGGCTTGTCTGATAACAGCGTTCTTTCTTTTCTTAAATTCAGAGCAGCGTACGGAAAAACAGGTGCTGTACCGCAACCATATCAGGTATATGGAGAGTTGGTTTCAGGCGGAATAGGATTGGCTTATGGCTCGTTAAGCAGCCCTTTTAATGGCACCAGCGCATTTGCCATTAGCAACACAATAAATAATACTGATTTGCAGCCCATCATTACAAATGAAGCTGAAGCAGGGTTTGAAGCGAGGTTTTTTAAAGGACGGATTGGGATTGATGCAGATTACTATGATAAAACAACAAAGGGCCAGATTTTCTCCGTGCCAATAGCATCTTCCACCGGTTATACTACGCTGGTTGAAAATCTGGGAGAAATAAACAATAAAGGAGTTGAGCTGACAATAAACGTAAAACCGGTTGACAGCAAAGATTTTAAATGGGCTTTCACTTATGTATTTTCCAAAAATATCAATACGGTCGAAAATTTAAATGGAAGCCAGGATCAGCATCCATTAATAAATGGAGTTATATCCGGAAGCGCGGATGTAGAGGAAAGAGCTGTCTTAGGAAAATCAGTTGCTTCGATTTATGCAACAACTGCTGCAACATCGCCAAGTGGGCAAATAATTGTCAACCCTGTTACCGGAGAGCCACAACAAAACGCAGCTCCCTTAGATAAATTTGGCAACCCTAACAAATATCTTGGCAGCGGGCTTTATGATTATACCATGGGGCTTACCAACACTTTTACTTATAAAAATTTTCAATTAAGCGCTTCTCTCGATTTCAGGTATGGTGGCGTAATGTACAGCTCAACCGCTGATCTTGTAATTTTTGACGGGAATAGCTCAGTTACAACTTACAACGACAGAAAACCTTTTATCGTGCCAAATTCAGTTGTTGCGAATACTGATGCGGGCGGCCACACTACCTATACGCCAAACACCACTTATATCGGAAATAGTCAAGCTCCATACAATGGCGAAACCGATCAAACTTATGCCTACTACTACACAGGTTCAAACCCATCATCAATCAGCTCAAGAATTTTCGACAGATCCTTTTTAAAATTAAGAGATGTCAATCTTTCCTATACTTTGCCTGTAGGCCTGGCTAAGAAAATAAGCGCAACCAGCCTATCAATAGGTTTGTATGGCAAAAACTTTTTGTTGTGGACACCCAGCGCAAATAAGTTCGTTGATCCGGAGGCCACCAATTTTGGAAACGATCTTGCAGGCCAGCTAGGCGAGTTTTCAACAACTCCCATTTCAAAACAATTTGGCATTACACTAAAAGCAGTTTTTTAGTAACCTAATTTATTTTAAAAAAATTATATGAAAATGAAATATTTTAATATTAATAAAAGATTCGCTGTTTCGCTATGGGTTATATCACTCATTTTTTTCGGATGTAAAAAGGCGCTCGATATTAATCATAACCCAAGCGTGGCCACGGTTGACCAGGCAAGCCCTAATCTTATTTTCCCTGCAGCAGTTTTAGCTACTACTTCAAGAGTGGGCGGTGATCTTGCGATAGTTGGGGGCATGTGGTCGCAGTTTTGCACCCAGGGCGTTCTATCGCAACAATATATCGATATTGATTCTTATGATCTCACAAACACCGACCTTTTTGTAAGCGGGGCCAGTAGTTCATGGACAGCGTTATATACCAATGGCCTCAAAAATTATCAAATTGCTATTGATGAGGCAAAAGCATCCGGTGATTGGAATTTTTTTCTACTGAACACTGTAATGAAGGCTTACACTTACGAAATTTTGGTGGATCTGTATGATCAGGTCCCTTACACGCAAGCGCTTCTTGGTTCAGCTAATTTGCAACCAAAATTTGATAGTGGCCTGGTGGTTTATCAAAGCTTGTTGGGGGAAATTGACACAGCGTTATCAAAAGATTTTACCGCCAGCACCAATACGTCACCGGGGACATCAGATTTAGTATTTGGAGGAACCATCAGCAGTTGGGTACAATTTGCGAATACGCTGAAATTAAAAATGTATTTGCGCATGATAAATGCCAGGCCAGATCTTGCGCAAGCAGGCATCACCGCTCTCTATAGCAGCACCCCTTCTTTTTTGGTTTCGGATGCGTCAGTTACAAATTTTTCAAATGGCGCACAACAAGACAACCCCATGTTTGAGCAGAATATGAGGAGCCTGAACATCCCAAGCAATCTTAGAGCCAGCACCACTTTAGTATCATGGCTGGTAAGTAATAATGACACTCGTGTTTTCAAGTTATTTGATTCTGCGAGCTCAACACTTTCAGGCTTCTACCCGAGCACAAGCCCTAACCCTAATTCAATTGATCAGGGAAATTTTAATAATTCCAGCAATGTCGTATATCAAAATGCAGCCATTTTTGGTGAAACACCCACGGACCGGTTGAATTTATTTCACTGGCAGAATCTTATTTTTTGCAAGCCGAGGCAGACCTGCGATATTTTGGTGGCAATAATGCACAATCTTTATACAATCAGGGAGTATTAACTGCATTTGCTTATTATGGATTAGATGGCTCTTCGTATATCACTTCCGGTGGAGCTTATGAATTTCCTGCAGCTGGCACAATGGATCAAAAAATTCAATCCATCATCACTCAAAAATGGGTATCATGCGCTTATGGTTGCCATGGAATAGAATCGTTTTTCGAGAAATGCAGGACAGGTTATCCATTAACAAGCCCTGTGTATTCGACTTCCCCATCCTATGTGCCAGGTCAGCTTGTAATATCTAAAAATTCGGTGCTGGCGGCGGGCCTTTTGCCCAAAAGATTTGTTTTCCCTTATGATGAGAGAGCAAAAAATCCTAATACGCCTCCTGAAGTTTCAATAAGCACTCCGGTTTGGTGGGGCAAATAATGATGGGCAAAATTTAAAATTGATTTTTTTAATAATGATCAAATCAAAAATATGAGACCAAGAACTTCTTTTTATCTTTTTATTCTTTTTGTTTTTTGCATTGCAACTTCTTGCAATAAATCCAATTTTAATTATCCAGCCGGCACTGTCGGGATTTCTAAAATTATATACTTCCCTTCAATTTCGATTAATGGAAGTAAGCTTATAATAATTTCTCAAGGCAGCACATTCACCGATCTGGGAGCCTCAGCTATCTTGAATGGGGATACCACTTCTTATACTACAAGTGTAAGCCCTGGCCCAGTTGATCCAAATACACCCGGTGTATATAATTTCGTTTATACGGCATCAAATGCACAAGGCTATACTGCAACGGACTGGAGAACTGTAGTTGTAATTGGTAATGATGTTGCTGGCAATGATTTTTCAGGCACTTACTTACGCGCTGCTACCAATGTTACAAGCACCTGGACAAAAGATTCAACTGGAGTGTACACTGTTGAAAACCCTGGCGGGGCTTCCGTAGGAGCTGGTGAAACAGTGATTGCAGTCAATTATACAGGATCGAAGATTGCAATTCCTCAACAAATATCTGAAGACTTTGGGCAAGTGAGCTCATCATCTGAAACATATAATGCGTCTGCATCCCCAATAACTTATTCATGGATATTTTATGCCGGAGGCTATGGTACTTCATTAAGAACATTTACTAAACAATAAACTTTTTAATATGCGCAAAATAATATTTCTAATAATGATTGTTTCATCTGTAATCATTTTTAATGGGTGCTCCAAAACTTCCCCATCAGTTTATCCAAACCTAAAAGGAGGGACAGCGACAGTGAAAATGTCAAACGGATGGTGGATCAATGTTTCAATTATGGGCCAGCCCGGTAACTTACTTTCTAAGCCTGTTTTTTTCCAAACGTACAATGCATCCTCAAATGTTTCCGATTCTTTGTGGATTGATGACCTTGGAAATTTTTGGGATTTTAAAGTGCTGGCCACTTCTGATTATTCAAATTTGACATTTAAAGGCAGCGGCTTGATCAATACTTATTATTCAGACACGGTAAATATAAATAATGGGAAAATTTTATTAAAAGCCGGGCATTCAAAATCTGGCAATATCACCGACAGTATTTATATGGAAGTTCAATTTTCAGATGACCAGCCTGCATACGGAAACACTTATATAATCACAGGTACCGCAAGGACTGGTTTTATAGAAGATGATTATTAATATTTATTCAAGTTATTGCCAACAGCAATTTTGCATAAACCTAAAAAACATTTACCTGTAACCAAAACGGGTAAATGTTTTCGTTTATTAAGAAATGTTTATAAAATTCGTAATTAATAAAACTTACTTTAGTAATTAAAGTGTTCATTAAAGTTTATGGCGCCCATGAAATTAAGTTCATTCGTCTTCTCAAATAATTCCAAATACCGAATATCGCGCCATGTTTTATTCTGGACCTGCTGGATATTATATGACACGGTTTTTGTTGCATTGTCCTGGTCCAAATTTTCTTTCAGCAAAGTTTTTCTTCCATCATTATTGGTAGAAATATTTTCATTCCCGTTGGATATTATTTTCTGCTACTCCATAATTTATTTTCTAATCCCGCGATTTCTATATAAAGGAAAATACATTCACATGATTTTATTTTGGCTGCTTTTTAGTTTCATTTATATCATCTGTTTCAGATTGTACACCACTCACATCAACCCTATCATTTATTCTGCTTATGGAATGCCTTACAGAATGCACTCTGCAAGCTTTATTTGGGATTTCTTTGATTTATTTAGCCAGATAAATATGGAAGGCGCTTTAGCAGCTTCTATAAAACTTGGAAAAATGTGGTACATAAAACATCAGGAACTTGACCTGATGAAAAAAGAAAAATTGAAAAGCGAATCTGAGGTTGATGATAAAAAAATTCAGCCGGTTTTTTTGGTCAGCGCATTGGACAAGCTGGAACTCCTCGCACAAAAAAACCCTGATGCGATTCCAGGCATGCTGAAAAAAATAAAAAACCTCATGCTTTATGCAATTTATGATTACAATCAATCGAAGGTGACTTTGAAAAAAGAAATGGAACTGCTAAAAGAATATGTGGAACTTGAAAAAGCAGATGTAAGCAATTACATAAAAGTCTCATTAAAGCTTCCAGAAAATATTTCTGATGAAAAAATATCCCCTTTTATAATCCTGCCTTTGGTTGAAAATAGCTTCAGACAATTATCAATGATTGATTTGCCAGAAAAATTTTTCAGGCTGGAAGCAAAATTATACGCGGGTAATTTTGTAATGACCATTGCATGGAGCAAACCAATTGACACTTCCACCCTGCACAATGGCAGTAATTCATCACTGAATATTATTGACAAAAGACTGAACCTTTTGTATCCACAGAGCCACAAATTAAAAGTGATCATCAGGCCTGATGAATTTGTAACTCACTTAAAAATTGATTTGGACAGAGCCATTAATTAATCGATCAAAATTTTATTGGTATACGTTTTCTTTGAAGAACTATTTTCCACAGTCACAAAATAAATTCCGGACGAAAAATTTCCTGTCAGCGCAATAAGTTCAATATGATTTTTTGAAGTCAACATAATTTTCTTTTGCAATAATGGCTGCCCGGAAATATTACTTATCAAAATATTGTACTCTCCAATTTCTTTCACATCAAAACCTATTTTCAGATCTGAGCCAAAATGAATGGGGTTAGGATAAACTTTCACTACATCTCTATAACATAAATTATTGATGGTGTCTTTTATTTGGTCGAGCATAGTTTGTTTTTTGCACTTTTTTGTAATTGCATAACCCACTACTACAACCTCGCCAAGACCCATACTTGTAGACGCTTTCAAAACAATTTTTAAATTTGGGCTCTTTGAAGAGCTCAGTTTGACTTCCTTTTGTTCATATCCAACATAACTCGCAATCAGCGCCGCATTCAAACTATTTTTTTTAAGAAAAAATTTAAATTTCCCCCCTGCATCTGAAACTGTTCCTCGTTGTGATCCTTTGATACTTATCGTAACTCCCACCAAAGGAATTCCTTGCTCATCGAGTACTGTCCCATCAATGATAAAAGCTTCGTTCTGATTAATTTCATCAACAGCAACTTTTCCAATCAATCTTTGTGACGTATCTTTTATCGGAGTGCAAACAATTGTATCACCTGTAATCCTGTTATTCTGTGAAGCCAATTTATTTGAAAGAAGCAACGCAGGGATTGTTACATGCACAAAATATTTGTACCAGTTTAATTTAGGTTTTCTGCTCTCTTTAATATCACGATTTAATTGTTCATTATTAAAACGTCCGCAAAAACCTGCACTTGCTTTTGAAATCTGCTCAAGAATTTGCTGATCGCTCATCAAACTAAAATCAATCACTTCCTTTCGGCACGATAAACAAAACCTTCCTTTCTCTATTTCAGTCATATTTGCCCAGCTTTCATGGCATGGCTTGGGCACTTGCAATTGTATATTTTTTTGCATGCTAAAGATTTTATAAATAGATGCAACCAATTTGGAGATTACATAACCTTGAAAAAAAATATTTAATTTGTTCCAAGATTGCCTTTCTTAAAAAACATATTAACCCCTTCAGCAACCGATGCAGAGCTGGTAGCATTGTATAAAAAAAACAACAGCCTGGAAGTGTTAGCAGAACTCTATCAGCGATATATGGATATGCTTTATGCTGTCTGCCTGAAATATTTAAAAGAACCCGAACGCTCAAAAGATGCAGTGATGGCTATTTTTGAGGAATTATCTCTCAAACTAAAAAAGCATGAAGTAGACAATTTTAAAGGCTGGCTTTATATGCTCACGAAAAATTATTGCCTGATGCAATTGCGGTCTTCTAAAAATATTCAAACAAAAGAACTTGATGATGATCGTATGCAATTAACAGAAGATGTGCATCTGAATGGCATGCTGGAAAAAGAATCACAGTTGAACGGCCTTGAAAAATGCATGGAAACATTATCATCAGAACAAAGAATAACAATCGATTTATTTTATTTGCAGGGGAAATGTTACAAAGAAATTTCAGAAATAACCGGATTGGATTGGAACAAAGTGAGGAGCCTTATTCAGAACGGAAGAAGAAATTTAAAAATTTGCCTGGAAGAAAAAGAAAAATTTAAAGTTAGCAGGAGGTAGATGCAGATTTTTGCATTTGCCATGAACTATTAACTATCAACTTTGAAGTCATAAATGCAAGAACAAAATAAAAATATCACTCATTATAACACAACAGATATTCAAAATTATTTGCAGGGCAAGCTGTCATCTCAGGAAATGCATGCAATAGAAAAAGCAGCGCTTGATGATCCATTTCTGGCGGATGCTATTGAAGGGCAACAAAATAATATTCAAAATTTTGACAGTGATGCAATTGAATTGAGAAAAAGATTACAAGAAAGAGCGCAAGAAAAAAATAAAGCAGTTATTATTCCTTTTAAACTTTGGCAAAGGGTCGCCGCAATAGCCATTATTCTAATTGGCTCAACTTATTTAGTTTTTAATTTCTTTATAAAAGATGCTAAAACAAAAATGAATGTTGTTGCAAAAAATAAGGAAGCGATACAAACCGATAGTGCAATCGCCCCAAACAACAAAGCTTCGGCTTCAATTAAAAGCGATTCTGCTATTTGGAAAAAGGATGTTGTAGCAAATGAAAAAAGGAAATCAACTTCTTATTTTAAAAAAGAAAAGAGTAGAAATTTAGCAGAAGAACACAGAAAGCGAAATCGGACTGAAGGCTTATCAGTGGATAGTTCTGTATATGCGGACGTACCAAATAATTCTGTTATAAAAAATGAGGAAAAAGATAAAATTTTTCAAGATACATTGAAACAAATTGCTGTTGTTGCCGCTCCAAAGATGGCCCAAAACCAATTACAGGGAAGGGTTGCAGGGCTCAACGTAAGGCGCCACCCCGACACTTCATCATTGTCTGAAGTAGTTGTGACGGGTTTGGGGGTAAGCAGGAAAAAAATTATTGCAGACAGCAAGACGACAAACCTGACGACCAAGATGAAGAAAAGGAAAAATTTTTTGATGCGTTGCCCACTATAGGTTGGCCGGCCTTCAATGAATACATCAATCAAAACAAAAAAATTGCAACTGCCGATTCAGCTATAAAAGGCAAGGAAATCATTTCATTCGTTGTTGATGCGAATAATCAATTATCATCATTCAAAATAAAAAAATCTCTTTCGAAAGCACACGATGCAGTATCTGTGCGCTTAATAAAGCAAGGCCCATCATGGAAATTACTAAAAGGTAAAAAAGAAAAGATCACTCTGACCATTGAATTTTAATTACCGTTCACAATTTTTTATTGGCAGGCATTTCTCTTCATCTATTTTTGCAAAAATTAATTGCACATGAAAAAATTAGCATTATCACTTGCCATCATTTCATTTTGTTATCTCAGTTCAGTATCGCAACAATTAAAAACTCCTGCGCCATCACCGCCACAAACAGTGAAACAAGATTTCGGCCTTTCTTCCATCGAGCTTTCTTATTCGCGGCCCGGCATTAAAGGGCGCGCTATTTTCGGCGATCTTGTTCCCTATGGAAAAATTTGGCGCACTGGCGCAAACTCGGCTACCACATTAACTTTCGGCGATGATGTAATAATCGGCGGAACAAAAATTGCCGCCGGAAAATATGGCTTGCTCACTATTCCCGGCGCACAGGAATGGATAATCATTATCACAAAACAATTGGATGTAACAAACCCTGCTGCTTACAAACAAGATCAGGATGTTGTACGCGTTACTGTACAAACAGACAATTTGCCTTTCGCGCTTGAAAATTTCACCATACTTTTCGCAAACATTACCAGCAGTACTTGCGATCTTCAATTAATCTGGGACAAAACAGTTGTCACGCTTCCCATCAAAACTGAAATTGACTCTAAGATCATGGCGCAAATTGATGACGTTATGAACAAAGACAAGAAGCCATACGCCAATGCCGCTATATATTATCTTGATAATGGCAAAGATCTGAACAAGGCACTGGAGTGGTTCAATAAAGCAACGGACGCGGACCCAACAAGTTTTTTCATTCTCTATCAAAAAGCCAGGTGCCTTGCTAAGCTTGGCAAAAAACAAGACGCCATTTCTGTTGCTGAAAAATCGATGCAGGTTGCTAAAGACGCGAAGAACGATGATTACGTTGCGCTCAATCAAAAACTCATTGCATCGCTAAAATAATTTTTTTTCTACAGAATTTTGTAACTCCGATTGAGCATCGTGCAGCCTGCCCCGCATTTATTGCGGGGTCGCACTCTTGCACTGAAGAAATGCTATTGAGCGGTGCAAATAAATTGCAAATCGTCGAAACACAAAAGGCCTCTCAGGTTTTAAAAATCTGAGAGGCCTTTTGTATTTTAACAATTTGGCATGTGCCGCTTATTTATTTCTGGCAAGGTTCTTGAAAATTTGAGAATGTAATCAATCACATTACTAATCAAAAAATAAATTTTATGAGCGCTAAAGGAATGATCACAACAACATTGGCAGCAGCAGCCGCAGGCATTGCAATCGGATTATTAATTGCACCAGCAAAAGGAAGCGAGACAAGACAAAAATTATCAGATTCAGCAGATACACTGCGCAAAAAATTACGCAGCATCAGAAACAGTGCAGACGATGAGCTGAACGACCTGCAGGAAGTTTTCGAAAACGAAGTTGATGGTTTAAAAGACGATGTCCGTCAAAAAGTTTTAAAGCTGATTGAGGCAAGCAAGAAAAGCTATAACAACGTTAAGGAAGAAGCTTTATCAAACTAAGTCGTATGAAACAGAATTAGTGGGTAATAAATTACTCACTTTGGCCTTGAAGATTTGTAAAAATCTTCAAGGTTTTTTATTTAATAACATTTCTGGGAAAGAAAATATTAATAATTCCACTCAACAACAAAACCCCGATTGCGCCCACCACATTAAGCCACAAAAAGCTCAGGTTCATTATTCCTTTTTGATTTAAAATCTGAATAGTTATCACAGCAATTTCAACAATAACAGCGCTGATGAAAACAGCATTGGCTCCCACTTTTTTCATGTAAAATGCAACCAGAAAAACGCCGAGTATCACGCCATAAAATAATGAGCCGAGCACATTCACCGCTTCAATAAGACTATTGCCGATATTATATGCAAGCTGCGCAACAATCACGCAAAAAACGCCCCACGCAAAAGTGTACCACCGCGATAAATCATATTCTCTTTTCTCCGACAATTCTTTTTTTGAAAACCGTTTATGAAAATCTACGATCGTTGCGGATGCAAGCGAATTCAAAGCTGCAGCAATTGATCCCCACGCCGCCAAAAAAATCACAGCGATCAACAATCCAATTAATCCTTTGGGCAAATAATCAACCACAAAACGAAGGAAAATATAATTTGTATCATTCGAATCTCCCTTCACTTCTTTGTCATCGAGCCAGCGCTTTACTGTTTTTCGATTTTCTTCTTTCTTTTTTTCAATGGATTGCAAAGTCGATTGCGTTTGCTGATATTCACTGCTGTTTTTATTAATAGAAGAAAGCAGGTTTACATCTTTTATTTTCAAAGCCTGGTCTGCATCATAATCAGTTTTTAAAATGGCGAGCGAATCTTTGTACTTAGATTTTTCTAAAACTTTTAATTGTGACTGATTGAAAAATATAGGTTCATTATTGTATTGATAAAATGCAAAAACCAAAACACCGATTAATAAAATCGCAAATTGCATGGGCACTTTTACCAATCCATTCATTAATAATCCGAGCTTGCTTTCATTTTCTGATTTAGCCGTGAGGTATCTTCCAACCTGAGATTGGTCCGTTCCGAAATATGACAATGCCAGAAAAAAACCACCGATCACGCCGCTTAATAAATTATATTTATCATTCCAGTTGAATCCATTTTTATTAATACCGGTTGTAATCACGTTTAGCTTGCCGGCTTTTCCACTTATATGAAGCGCATCAAAAAAACCAACATTTGCAGGCAACAAATGAATGACCATGTAGCCTGCCATGATCATGCCGCCGAAAATGATTATTAATTGAAATTGTTGTGTGCATGCAACAGCTTTTGCGCCGCCGGTCACGGTATAAATAATCAGTAATCCGCCCATAAAAATATTCGTCCACATTATATCCCAGCCAAGCAAGGAAGACAAAATAATGGAAGGCGCTGAAATGCTGATGCCTGTTGATAATCCGCGCTGCAGCAAAAATAAAAATGAAGTGAGCGTTCTTGTTTTCAGGTCAAATCTTTTTTCCAAAAATTCATAAGCGGTATAAATTTTCAGTTTGTGAAAAACAGGAAGAAATGTGATGCAGAGAACTACCATGGCGATGGGCAAACCAAAATAATATTGCACGAAGCGCATACCATCTGTGTAAGCCTGCCCTGGCGCAGATAAAAATGTAACGGCGCTTGCCTGCGTTCCCATGATGCTGAATAAAATAATATACCAGGGCATGGAACGGTTGCTCAAAAAATATCCATCCAGGTTTTTTGTAGTGCCGCTTTTATAAAGGCCGTACGCAATCATTACGACAAGCGTTGCAATAAGCACTATCCAATCCGGGCGGCTCATGAAAAATGTTTGGTGAAGAAATAAAAGAAGATGATCAGCGCAAGAAGAAAACCAATTACGAGCACATACCAATAATTCCAGCTTTTGAATAACGGAACTTTTTCTTCATTTTGATTATTCATCGTATATGCTTAATCGTTAGAATATCCAGTTTACAGTCGTCAGTTTGCAGTTCTTAGAAATATAATGCCCCTGAATTTTTAATATTTTATTTTGTAACCAGCATATCAACTTTGTTCAGCATCGTTGTGTCACTCACTTGTACAGTTGATATCCTATTCAGCGCTTCACAACCGGCAAGTAAATTATTTTTGAAAATAGTACATGAAACACAAAACATTTTGCCAATTGTGATGTGCGGCTCAATAAAGAACTGAACGTACAAGAGTGCGACGCAACGATGCCCAACAGAATTACAAATGCCCGTTACAAAAACTATCTTTTATTCCTGCCACTAATCAACGATGAAATCAATAGTCCTACACCAAGGCCGATAATCAAACCAATGGTCACTTTTTTGATCAGCCTTCCTAATATCAATCCAACAATAATCGCGATCACGATAGCAATATCTCTTCTGTCTTTCATCGTTTAAAATCCTTTTTTTCTGTTCAACGCAATAATATTTGCTAATAGTCTGTAAGCACCGGGAACGCCTGCCGGCAATTCTCTAAAAAAAACAAGGCCTGTATAAACAAATTTTCCTTTTCCATAATCGCCGATAATCAGGCTGGTGGTTTGTTCCGGCTCATTGGCATCATGCATGGAAAGAATAGTTTCATATTTAGTATCAGGTTGTCCTGCAAAATAAATTCCGCGTTCCTGAACCCAGCCTTCAAAATCTTTGCTCGTGATTTTGTTTGGGAAATTCAGTACATCATGTTGTGGTTTCAAAAATTTCACTTCCGCATTTTCATCGGTCACTCTTGCATTAGCAATGCTGAAAGGATATGGCCCAAATTTTACTTTTACATTACCGATCGTATTATTCCTGTTGTACTGCACAATTAAATTGCCGCCATTATTGATGTAATCCATCAGCACTTCATATTTATCATTCAACCACGTATGCACATCATAAGCACGCACTCCGGTCAATATCGCATCGAACTGTTGCAAACTGCCAGACACGATATCTTTTTCTTTTAATATTACCACATCATAGCCCATTTGCTGTAATGCGGCAGGCACTTTATCTCCCGCGCCTTCAATATAACCAATTCGCTTTCCTGAAATCTTCACATCAGCAATAACGAATTTCATTTTTGCATTCAGGAAATAATCGATTCTCGGAATATGCTCATAAGAAATTGTTTTTAATTCTTTCGCATTCGCCAATTTCCCACTCTCATCAAACGCAAGATGAGACGTGAACACATCCTGGTTATTTTTTATTGGTCTGGCTGAAAAATGATAGATTGAATTATTATTGCTCTCAGATTTTTTTACAGTAAGTTTCTCTACATTTTCAAGAACCGCTTTAGGCTCGATATTTTTTGTCGTTTGTTTTTTTAAATAAGCTTCAAAAGACTTTTCATTTTCATCAGGAAATAAAACCAATTCCGGATCTATGCGTGCTGTTACCGGCGGAAGAATAGTTAGTGGTTCATAAGTATCGCCACGCACGGGATCGGTGAAACGATATTGAACTGGTCTTGTGAAAACAAAATCCTGTCCTTCTATATTCAGATTAAATTCAGCTTCATAAGCCGGTTTGCTTTGCGCGTCGCCAATCAGCGTTTGATCCTTCACGTTAAAAGATCCCTGCGACATATCTTCTTCAAGCCAATAAGGATTAGTGATTGGCTTTTTATCAGACACAACAATTATTTTACTGAAAGTATAATTCTTATTGAAATCAAGATGTTGCTGCCATGCCGTATCAAATCCATTTACTTTAATACTCGTTGCTTTTGCATTTGTATTTAGTCTGTTGATGAGCGCAAAATTAATTTTTAAAGAATCGCCTTGCACTGCGTAACCATTGCCTACCGTAGCTTCCAGCCAAAGACCACTGCAACCTTCAATCAGTTGTTGTGTTTCTTTTAATTTTTGCTCCTTCCAATAACCATCTTTTAATTTCGCAATTTCCTTATATAAGCTCACCAAACCGGGAACCGATTTTTCAGGATTGGCGAGAGAATATTGCTGAGTGAGCTGATCAATCATCGACTGAATTTTTTCTCCACCTTCTACCCTGCTCCATGTTGCGGTCACATCATCGAGCAAATCATTCGTAGGAGCCTTGCCTTCCACCGGATTAAAATATTCGATTGATTGTCCTCGTGTTTTCGTTAATGCGGCGCCCTGACTTTTGTGCTGTGTACGGCTTTCTGCAGCAATCTCTCCGTAACTTTTTCCGATGATCGCATTGTAAACTCCAACATCAATTTTCAATTGGTTTTCTGAAGTGGTATTAACACTGCCGAAGTTGAAAGTATTCCATAATAATCTGGTCGCCTTCCACGGCTTTACGCCAAATTTAAATTGTTCGGGAAAACGATTGGGATCAGCGGCGGCGGCGAATGCTTCATGTGCAAGCACTGAAGATGCAGAATGATGGCCGTGACCGGCACGCGCATCTTCAGGAAAACGAGTGATGATCACATCAGGCTGAAATTTTCTGATCACCCAAACCACATCGCTGAGAATTTTTTCTTTGCCCCATGTCTTTAATGCTTCCTCAGTTGTTTTTGTAAAACCGAAATCGAATGCTCGTGTAAAAAATTGTTCGGCGCCATCAATCCTTCGTGCAGCAAGCATTTCTTGTGTTCGTATTAATCCAAGTTCGATGCCTTGTTCGTCACCAATTAAATTCTGTCCGCCATCTCCGCGTGTCATCGACAAATATGCGGTGCGATACAATTTTTCCTTTGAGAGATATGCAATCAATCTTGAATTTTCATCATCCGGGTGCGCAGCGATATACAGCACAGAACCAAGCACATTCAATTTTTTCAGTCGAAGAAATAATTCAGATGAAGTGTATGATGGCGGTGTTTGTGCTGATAAAAAAGAAACTGAAAAGAATAATGAATATAACAGAAGCAGGATTATTTTTTTCATCAACTAATATTTAAAATAATTAAGGCAAATTACCAAATCATTTTTCAGTGCCTGAAATTAAAATGCAATTCTAATTATTAATTAAAAATTTTCAATTATCAATTATTGCCCAACCATAAAAACTGCATTACAAAAAAGCAATTTGCCATTCTCCCAAAAGCTACGGAACAGAACGTCGTCAGCGAGATAAACAATTTGTCCGCGACCAACTTCCTGCACGCCGAAAATCACTCCGTCTTTCAATTTTTCTTTTGCCTTGCTCCCTGTGAAGCCACTCACTAAATTGTCTTTCTTGATCACACCAACATTCCATCCACCTTCTTTCAAAAAATCGTACATATTGTCATCCATTTTTAATGTATAATAATAATCAGGATAACCAAATGCCAATGGATGTGAATTATCAAGTTCCACTTTGTAAATGGAGCCTGGCGTGCTGCCTGAGAGTTCTTCACGTTCTCTATTCTCATAGCGATGGATCAATGAGTAATCAGCTTTTTTTTCTTTATCATCATCTTTTTTATCATCACTGCTTTTTTGTTTGATGCCCCAATCTGTTTTTGATAATTGCTGAACAGCATTTTCAAATGCAATCAATTTTCCGCCTTGTTCAATCCAACTCTTCAATTGGTCAACGGCATTCTTATCAGTAAAAAATTTATAATACCCATCAGGCAGAATCAGCACATCATAATTTTTCCATGCAATTCTTCCGATATCATCCGCATTGATCATTGAAACAGGATAGTTAAGTTGCTGATCGAAAAAATGCCATACTTCACCGGCCGCATTCGAACTGACGCCATTGCCGGTTAGCGCAGCAACACGAAGCCTTTTAATGATATGAATTTTATCGCTGCCAAAATCAGCGCCTTTGTCAACAAAACCAGATGTGACCGGCAACACAGCAACATTTGTTTTTTGTGCTGCGTCATGAATGATGGGTTCCAGATTTTTTCCCAATGAACCATTGCTTGTTTTAAGAATGAGAAGTGTTCCTTTTTCAAAATCCTGGGTCCCGGATTTGAATGGCTGTTCGCTGTACCTCACCTTCACTCCTTTCTTTAATAATTCAGCTAGAAACTGAACGCTGTTCAAGCCATTCCATCTTATCGCATAAGCATAAGCGTTAGCCGCAATTTCCGTTGCTGTTGAAGGCAAAGGGTTGTTAGTGCTGGTTGTGGTAACATAGGCAGATAATCCATAAGCCTTCAATCCATATGCAAAAGGAATTGACCAGGCAGTAATATCATATGTTGCGGAATCACTGATTTTTGAATTTCTTTCAAACAAAACTTTTATCAAATTTGATTTTGATTGATTCATATTAATAACGATATCGCCGGCATCAGCTTTGAAGAGCTCCGTTTTTCCTGTGAGATAATTGAAGCCTGTGAAACTTCCTGAAGAAATATAGCTCCATTCAATCAAGTTTCTATCAAGCAGTTTTTTCAGGCGATCTGATTTATCAGTGAGCAAATCTGCCTTTATTAAAAATGCTTTGTATTCGCCGAAGGGAGACGTTTTTGCATTCACAAAATATTTTTTGAATTCGCTCACAACCTTCGAAGCATTCTGAGATGTGATTTCTATTGTTGACATACCAGTTGTGTAATGATGCAGTAAACGGTCGTACAAAGTCAATGTGTCGCCGGAAGCTTGCAGCACTGCCAATCCTCCCCGGCTGTGACCACCTTGCTCAAATGTCATTCCGATGGCCCCGCTATAAATCGGATATGTGTCACCGTAACTTGGATAAAATAAATCGAACCGTTCTTTGGTAAAGAAAAGCCAGCCATTCTGATCAAAATATTTTGCATTATTTTTTCCAATGGAAGTTTGAAATTCCCGCTGCCATGGTGTGATCACTTCATGATAAGGCTCTGCAGCCGGGGCAAAATAATAAGGCGCATTGTATCCCTGTTCATGAAAATCAACATGCACTTGAGGAAGCCACTCATTATATTTTTTTAATCGCTGCTGCGTTTCAATTTGTGTTTGCCATGCCCAGTCGCGGTTCAGGTCAAAATTATAATGGTTCGTTCTACCACCGGGCCATGGTTCACTGTGCTCGCGGGATTGCGGATCTTCATTTGCATTTTTCCCAACTGCCGTGTTGAACCAATTCACATAACGGTCACGCCCATCCGGATTTATGCAGGGATCGATGATTACTATCACATGCTTAAGCCATTCTTTTGTTTGAGTATTTGCAGGATTCACCAATTCATAAATTGTTTTCATAGACGCTTCCGACGAAGACGCTTCATTGCCATGGACATTATAACTCAGCCACACAATCGCAGGCGCATTTTCATCAGGCATCATTTTATCTTTCGCAACACCGGCAAGGTGCAGGTTATTCATTCTTATCGCTTCCAGCCTTTGCAAATTCTCTGGCGATGCAATGAACGCAAGCAATAATGGCCGGCCTTCATTGGTTTCGCCATATTGTTCAAGCTTCATCATGTCATGAGCATTTTCGGCAATCTGTTTAAAATAATTCACGATTTTAAAATGTGGCGTGAAATGCGACCCAAGCGGATAACCAAGAAATTGTTCCGGAGACTGGACGTTCTGCGAAAAACCAAAAAAAACAAACGTGCAGAAAAAAACTGCGCTCATTAATTTTCTCATAAACATTTTTATAATCCATGAATGTAAGCAAAAAACAGTTTGCAGTTTTTTGCAAATTGTCAGCAGGCAAAGATTATCAGGCTTGATTTGCATTATAAATATTTCTTGCCGAACAAATAACATTTACCATAATTTTACTTCCTGACCTTTTACTATAAAAACATCTAATTTAATTATGTTCAATTCATTTTTCAGAAGCTGCCTCACGGCAATTATTATTGCTTCGCCATTTACGCTACTTGCTCAAAGTGATATCAATCCGTATTTGTATGCAGACCAGAAAAAAGTGGAATGCAGGCGAGGCGCTGTTGTTTCGGCTCACCCGCTTGCAAGTGAAGTTGGTGTTGAAATTTTGAAGAAGGGCGGCAATGCAGTAGATGCAGCCATTGCCACACAGCTTGCCCTCGCAGTGGTTTATCCGGCTGCAGGCAATATCGGTGGCGGCGGTTTTTTCGTCGGGCATTTGTCGAATGGGAAAAACCTTGCCATTGATTTTCGTGAAAAAGCTCCGGAGAAAGCATCGCGCAATATGTACTTAGATGCTAACGGTGAAGCACAAACGAATTTGAGCCAAAACGGGCATTTGTCGGCCGGCATTCCGGGAACTATTGCAGGTATGTTTGCTGCATTAAAGTATGCCAGACTTTCTTTCAGGAGATTAATACAACCGGCAATCGATCTTGCAGACAAAGGATTTGCAATAACGGATGCTGAAGCAAAAGATCTGAATTCAGCACAGGAAAATTTTAAAAAATATAATACAGTGATGCCTGTTTTTGTAAAAGCAACGCCATGGAAAGCGGGCGACACATTGATCCAAAAAGACCTTGCAAAGACTTTGAAACTCATTCGTGATAATGGAGCAAAAGGTTTTTACGAAGGAGAGACAGCTAAACTGATTGTTGATGAAATGAAAAGAGGCAACGGCATTATTAGTTTGGATGATCTCAAAAATTACACAGCAAAAGAAAGAGAAGCCATTGCGTTCAAATATAAAACAGATTACACAATAGTTACCATGCCTCTTCCAGCCAGTGGTGGCGTGCTTTTGCCGCAAATGATGCGCATGGTGGAAGATCAGCCATTGAAAACTTATGGTTTCGAATCAGTGAAATCAGTTCATTTAATGGTTGAAGTGGAAAGGCTTGCGTATGCCGACCGTGCAAAATATCTTGGCGACAAAGATTATTTCAAAGTGCCGACAAAATTTTTATCGAGCTATCCTTATGTAAATGAAAGAATGAAACTTTATGATCCTAATAAAGCAGGCAACAGCAAAGATATTCAAGCCGGGAATATTGCACCTGAAAGTGAAGAGACGACGCATTTCAGCGTATACGATAAAGATGGCAATGCTGTTTCAATTACTACTACATTAAATGGCGGATATGGCAGCAGCACAGTTGTTGCAGGTGCAGGATTTTTGTTGAATAATGAAATGGATGATTTCAGCATCAAGCCGGGCGTTCCAAATATGTACGGCGCAGTGGGCGGCGAAGCAAATGCCATTGCGCCGGGCAAGCGCATGCTCAGCTCAATGACGCCAACCATTGTTCTGCGCAACGAAAAACCATACTTGGTTGTCGGCACTCCTGGTGGCACAACCATTACCACTTCTGTTTTTCAAACGCTGGTCGATATTCTTGAATTTGACATGAGCGCAGAAGATGCGGTGAACAAACCTAAATTTCATCATCAATGGTTGCCTGATATTATTTTTGTCGAGAAAGGTTTTCCCATGGATATAAGAGAACAATTAATTCAAATGGGATATACCATCAAACAGCGCGAAGCCATCGGAAGAACTGAAGTGATACAGATTATGCCCGACGGAAAAATAATTGCAGTTGGCGATAGACGCGGCGATGATACAGCAGAAGGATATTAGAGAATTTTCAGTTGGCAATTTCTATTTGCCAGGTTTCTTATATAAACTATGAACAAACTTTATGACAAATATTTTTTTGCTCTTAAAAGTTTAATCCAAACCTGATAACCGAGGTTATTGAGATGAAGGCCATCTGTTTCTGCATATTTCACATCCAGTTTGCCATTTCTATCTTTCAGCTTCTCGCTTAGATCAATGTAGGTAAATTTATTCGCTCCGGCATTTTGCATCAATTGCTTGTTGACTAAATTCCCTCGTCCACTTTTATTGAAAGCTTCCGGATATTCTTTTTTCACATCATCATTTGTCGGCAAAATGCTAAGCACATAAATTTCCGTGCCCGGCGATTTTGCCTTTATTCTTTCAACAATTTTATTAATATTTTTTGTGATGATTTCAACCGGCACATTCTGTGAAATGTCGTTGATGCCGATTTCGATAAAAACTTTTTTGGGCTTTCGTATTATCACATCCTCTAACCTTGCCAAAACACCAAATGTATTGTCGCCCGCAATTCCTCTATTAATTATTGTTGAATCATTCAGCAATTTTCTCCATTCCCCAAATTCAGTAATGCTATTGCCTAAAAAAATAATTTTGTTTTTTGTTATTGGTTCCTTGTTGAAAACAGCTAATCTTTTTTGATGATATTCTTTTGCATATTGAATGGTATCATAAATTTTGCTTTGCGCATAAATAATAATCGATGTCAAACAAAATAAAATTGAAAAGAAGATTTTCTTCATGCTGATGTATTGGTGAATGGTGAATAAGATTTTGTGTGCTTCTTTGTAGAATCGCTATCTTCTTACAGTCAAGTGCAAAAAATTCATCTTCCAACCTTTTTCTGTTTTTCTGAAGGTCGCGCTTTCAACCCAGTCCAGGCTTTCTTTTGATGAGTCTTTAAAAATAAAATCTGCGTGATTTAAATATGTCATATCGCCGGACATGTTATCAACATATATTTTAAAACTGTCCAATTTATATTTCACCGAAAATGGAAGATGCCTTTTTATATTATTGAATGCACTGTCGTTGTTCCAAATGCTTCCGTCTTCATAAAGAACAAAATCATCCGTAGTAAGCGACTTCAATTTTTCAAAATCTTTGTTCTCGATACCTTCAAAATAGCCAGTCACTAACTTTTTCAATTTTTCAGGATCATCGGTTGTTCTGTTTTGTCCGCAATTGCTGAAAAGTGCAATAATCAATGCTGATTGCAGAATGATACTTATTTTCATGTTTGCCCATTTATATTTATTAAAAAATAAAGGTTTACAAAACTATCGTTTGATCTGTAAAGAAAATGTGCAAAAATGCTCAAAATTAAAAAGCAAAATGTTTATGTATTGAGGCAGGCACTAAAATCAAAAGATTATTATAATCAGTAACTTGCAATAGCCATTTTACATTCATAAAATTAAACCGATAAACTTCATGTATTTTACCTGCCTGCCAGATAATACTAAGCCAGGCTTTGATGAACAATTGCATTTTAGCAAATTCAAAAAAAATAATATCATATTTAATGCGGAGAGCAGCTATAGCCGTTGCGATTACCATGTCGGCTGCCTTTCTTTTAAAACTGTTTTAAGTGGGGAAGAATGGTATGGCATCGACAATTACAAACTTGCAATCAGGCCAGGGCAATTCCTGATTTTAAATGATGACCAAACATATTCCTGCGCCATTGAAAAAGGTGAAAAAACAAAAATCCTATCTATCTTTTTTAAAAAAGAATTTGCATCTTCTGTATTTTCGGATATGCTTCACCGTGAGGAAATTTTAATTGACAATCCGATCGCTGATAACCCAAAAGCAATTGAATTTTTTCAAACACTCAATAATATCGATCCGAGATTGCAGGCACAACTGTACAATCTTATTTCATCTCTGAACAATAACGGATATGACAGTTGCATGGTGGATGTACAGCTTGTTTTTTTATTGCGACATCTGATTCGGATGAATAAATCAGAATTCAAACGCACAAAAAATGTAAATGCTATAAAGCGAAATACAAGAATTGAAATATACAAACGCCTGTGCATTGCCAAAAATATTTTGCATTCTTCTTATATGCTTAAGTTGGATCTGAATGCAATCAGCAATATGGCTTGTTTGTCTGTGCCTCAATTAATCAGGCAATTTAGATTTGTTTTTCATGCAACTCCGTATCAATATCTTTCACGGATCAGGCTTTCTCATGCTATTGAATTATTGAAATATTCTGATAAGCCCATCCATCAAATTGCGTGGGACTGTGGGTTTGAAAATACAAGCGCTTTCTGCCGTGCATTCAAATCAGAATATGGCACTCAACCAAATAGTTTCAGAAAAATAATCTGAATTTTAATCAAAAACATCTAAACCAATCACCATGAATGAAACGCCTATTTCAGATCTTAATATTTGCAAGGCCATTGGCAACACCCCCATCGTTAAATTAAGCAAAATTGTTCCTGAAAATTGCGCTGACATTTTTGTGAAGCTTGAATATTTCAATCCAACCGGTTCTTACAAAGACAGAAAAGCATTGGCCATTATTGAAGGAGCTGAAAAAAGAGGCGAACTGAAAAAAGGCATGACTGTCATTGAATCTACAGCCGGAAGCACAGGCACTTCTCTTGCATTGATTTGCTCCATTAAAGGATATCCTTTAAAAATCATTACTTCAGACGCATTTGCAAAAGAGAAGCTGCAATCTATGCGCTTGTTTGGCGCTGAACTGGAAATCATATTCAGCGATGGAGGGAAAATCACTCCTGATCTTATCCCAAAAATGATTGAGCGGGCACAAGAACTTAGCAAGCAAGAAAATTTTTACTGAACCAGACAATTTGAAAACACGGATTCGCTCGAAGGGTATAAATTATTAGGGAATGAAATCATCCGTCAGATAAATAAACCTATTGATGTTTTCTGTGCAGCTGTGGGAACGGCTGCCATGTTCACCGGAGTTAATCTGGCATTAAAAAATGCCTTCCCAAATATGAAATCAATAGTTCTGGAACCTTCTTCGGCCGCACTGATTTCAAAAGGGAAAACAGGCAAGCATACCGTAGAAGGAATTGCGCCGGGTTTTGTGCCGCCTTTGCTGAGCAACACAAGCTTTGATGAAGCCCGCGCCATCGACGAAACAGAAGCAAGACAAATGGCAAAACTATTAGCTTCAAAAGAAGGGATATTTTCAGGAACTTCAGCTGCAATCAATGTTGTAGCAGCCATTCAAATAGGGAAAGAATTAGGCCCTGGTCATACGATTGTTACCGTTGCCTGCGATTCGGGAATGAAATATTTAGCAAGCGGTTTGTTTGACTGATGATTTCTTCCTTCAACAGCTAGCAATTAACCCAATTTGTAAATTGGCTGTTAATTATGAATTAAATGCTTCATTTTCATTCATATAAACTGCTTTGGTATTGAATTTGCACAAGCTAAGCGATTACGTATTTTTACATATAATTCCAACCGCTGAAAAAGCTAGCAAAAATATCCCTAAGAGCATTGCTCACTTTCGTTCTGTTGATTTTGAGCTTGTGGCTATTGGCACAAACTGTCAATCAAAAATCCATTTTATTTGCTTCGCTTTTTGTTATCGCAGCTGTTCTTTTTTTAAGAACGCTAACGATGGCATCTGGGGTAACTAACATACTTTTCTTAATAACATTGTGGTTCCTGATACAATTGCCATCCGTTCAAACATGGCTTATACAACAAGCAACAGTCAAGCTTTCCAAAAGCCTCGGCACACCGGTCAGCATCAGGCACGTAGATTTTTCTTTATTCAATAAAATGATACTGCGCGATGCGTTGGTGATGGATAAAGACAAAGACACATTGTTGTATGCAGGCAGTGTTAAAGTGCAGATAAGCGATTGGTTTTTTAATAGAGACAAAGCCGAGCTGGAATACATTGGCCTGAACGATGCCACTATTAAATTGCAAAGAACTGATTCAGTCTGGAATTTTCAGTACCTCGCTGATTATTTTTCAAGCCCTGATAAAAAAGATACTTCAAAAGGAATTGAGCTCAATTTAAAAAAACTGATATTATCAAACATTCATTTTATAAAAAGAGATGGTTGGCGCGGTGAAGATTTTGATGTTCATTTAGGGTCTGTGCAACTGGATGCAGAAGAATTTAATTTTTCAAAAAAGATAGCGAAAATAAATTCCATTGAATTTTCAAAACCTGAATTTGCGATTACAAATTATGATGGGAAAAGGCCGCCACCTTCAGATTCGCAGGTTGTTTATAAAAATGATCCGCTTCATTTAAGATTGAACGGCGCCGATTGGAATATTACGGCAAAAAGCGTGACCATACAAAATGGCCTTTTCAAAGATTTTAAAGCCGACGGAAAAGAACTTGCAAAATATTTTGATGGAAAGCATGTGCTGTTTTCTCAAATCAATGGAGATTTTAGAAACGTTGTTCTTCGTAAAGACACAGTTACTGCACAAATTTCGTTGAATACAAAAGAACGAAGCGGTTTTGAAGTGAAGAAACTGACAGCCGATATTAAATTCTTTCCTGAAGGAATGGAGTTTCACAAGCTTGATTTGCAAACCGGCAAAAGCAGGATCCGGAATTTTTATGCAATGCGCTTCAAGAGTTTTGACGACATGTCGGTTTATGAAAGCAGGATCAATATGGAAGCTGATTTTTCTGATGCTTATGTTGACTGCGACGACATTGGTTTTTTTGCGCCTTCATTAAAAAACTGGAACAGAAAAATTCGCATGACCGGAATTATAAAGGGCCGGTTGAAAATCTTCGCGCTACAAAAATTATTCTGGAAGCCGGAAAAAATACTTTGCTCAATGGCGATATCCATATTAAAGGTTTGCCAAATATCGATCAGACATTTATTGTATTCAAGTCAAATGATTTTAGGACAAATTATGCTGATGCTTCTACACTGATCCCGCAATTAAAAGAAATTCACTCTCCACGAATTGATAAAATTGATCAATTCAGTTTTCGTGGCTCCTTCACCGGCTTTATTAAAGATTTTGTAACGAACGGTGTTATCGAAACAAACCTTGGAAACGTTGTGACAGATGTGAACATGAAGTTTCCTGACAAAAGCCCGACGATCTATTCTGGAAATATAAGCACTGATAGTTTTGATATCGGAAAATTTCTTGACAATGAAATGCTTGGCAAAGTTGCATTCAATGGAAAAGTTACGGGAACAGGGCTTGCGTCTACAACATTAAATGCATCGCTCGATGGCGCTGTCAAAAGCATTGAATTCAATAATTATAAGTATCAAAATATTATTGTTAACGGAGCAATCGCAAAAAAGAAATTCAATGGGCAGCTGATATCAAACGATTCAAACCTGAGCGCAAAAATGTCTGGGCTTATAGATTATAGCGGAGTAGAGCCAAGATTTGATTTTACCGCAGAAGTTGGAAGGACCGATTTAAAGAAGCTTCACCTTACAAAAGATAGTATTGAATTTGTAGGCAAGCTGCGGTTTAATTTCAGCGGAAATAATATTGACCATTTTATTGGCACTGCCAAAGTATATGATGCATCTGTATTTAAAAATGCCCAGCGCATTTCTTTTGATTCTTTAGCAGTTGAATCGAGTGTTACGGGAAATAATAAGTCTATTACTG
>CAVRBD010000026.1:0-35133 GCA_963718975.1 uncultured Bacteroidota bacterium
GGTTGCACAAAGCCGGGTTGCTACAGCTCGCACAAATTAATGCCGTAAACCTGGATGCACATACCGATTATCGCCCGGCTGAAGGAAGGCATAGCGGCAATGCATTTCGCTACGCTGAAGAAGATGGATATCTGCTAAAATATTGTGTGATTGGTGTGCATGAAAATTATGTTCAGCAAAATGTGTGGCTCGATATTGTTAACAACCCTTTCATTGACATGATTTCTTATGAAGATATTTTTCTGTTAGAGAAAAGGAATTTTACACAGGCAGTAGCTCATGCAACAGGCTTCACTGAGGACAATTATATTGGCCTCGAACTTGATCTGGATTGTATTGAAAAAACTTTGTCAAGTGCTATCACACCTTCAGGCATTAGTGCATTGCATGCACGACAATATGTAACATTCGCCGCAACAGATTCTAAAATCGCTTACTTCCATATTTGCGAAGGCGCTGTTCAATTAAAAGATGGGCGAAGAGATGAAACTACAGGAAAATTAATTAGTTATTTAGTTGGTGATTTTATAAAAGCAAGAGAATGACAGTTCTGGAGTTGAGAGTTAGAAGTTCAGAGCGACGATTTAATTTAAAGCCCTTGCTTGCAATTCTTTTATTAAACTCAAAATAAAAACACAACCTGCCAATGCTGACAGGTTGTATTATGAAAATCAATTCGCGACATTTTTAGTATTGATCGAAATAATGTTGCAATCAGCGTTGCTTATTACGACATTATTAAACGTTGCGCTGGCCGCATTTACATTTGTCAAATCGCACGTACTGAAATAATATTTTGTTGTGTTTCCTGCTTTAGAAATAACAACATTATAAATGCCCGGAGCCAAAGTGCCAAGGCTTCCTCCATTAGCAGGTACGCCAAAAGACGTTTTAGCCGATGTGGCAGTATTTGTGTAGACCGCTGTAAATCCCGACAGGCCAGTTGCATTTGTTGAAGAGATGGAAATAGGCGGCGTCGGGATTACAACATCCCAAACCGCTGCCGCAGAATAACCGCCAACCTTGTAACTATAATCTTTATTTGCCAATATCGTGTAATTGCCTCTTGCCACCCATAAAGTAATGTGTAGCCATACGGGGAATGATGAGAAAAAGCTCCAAGGAACTGATGTGCTCCCATTATCCGTTACCAATTCAGAGCTGTTAATTGCGTGCGTATACCCTTGCCCGTATGTATAGGCATTAAAAATTCTCGTTGGTACATAACTGGCAATAATCACTACCCCATTCGAATCATTTGGATCTGCATTCCAGGTAATTGCAGTGTTTGTATTTGGCACAAGTTTTATTGATGCCCTCGGAGCAACGTTTGTGATTGTTATTGCAGTAGGCGAATAAATAGTGGCTGATTGTGTTGTGCCGCCCAGTGTTGTTGATCCTGATTGTCCTTGATTTTGTTTCTGTCTGTTTTGGCTTAATACAGCCGCGCTGCCGGCTTGGCTTATTGGTGGGTTGAGGCTGAACGTGACATTTGTGCCATATATTCCAGCTTGCGGTTCCACCTTATCATATCCATACCAGCCATTTCTATTGGTCAGCAATTTTCCCCCGATTGATACATCGCCTCCATCTGTTTCAAACATCCCTTTGGTATCGCTAAAAAAACCACCCATTAAAACTGTTTTAGTTTGTTTCGGGTCGTTGTTGCAAAGGTTCGATTGAAACATAAATAAACCTTCTGTTTTTGTGCCTTGCATTTTATAATACCGCTCTATTATGTCCAATATGCTGTTGTCTGCGGGTTGTGTTTTTGTTATTATAGACTCTTTATGCGTACATGAAACAGATAAGAACATGACGACAATTGCAAAAGGCCAAATCTTTGGTATTTTTATATTTGATTTCATGTTTGGTGTATTTTTTATTTTATGACAAATTTTGCCTATTGTAAAACAGGAGTTGCATCATACATTCTTATAGTGAGAAGTTGAGTGTTAGCAGCAACTCCATCAGGAACTGGTATTTGTGCTACTCCTATGAAATATGGCCTTTCGGTTACTGTGCTGCACAGGCTATACACGTCAAAATAATCAATAATTACTTGATTATTAAGAACGCCCAAGTTCTGCGGGTCAGCAGCTAAGCTGGTAAATTCATACATTGGCACACTTCCAGTAGCTCCGGGGGTACTCCATCCCCAGGTTCCTACTGGCCCAGTACCGCTTAGCCCATTGTATGTGCAATTATCCTGTCCACTTTCCATCGACTGTACTGTTATCTGGCACAGATAATTGGAAGCACTTTGAGGTATCGCAATTTCATTTACCTTACCGCTTGTGGTAATGGTGCCATTTGGAACACTTGGACTTGGAACGAGGCCAGCGATTGGTATGGCGCTTGCCTGCGTTGTATAGTTATAATTAGTAGCAAACGGTGGGTTATTAAGCTCAGCCGAACTTGCATCATAAAATGGCGCCTCTGTGCAAGGCACTTGTGCATTTGTTGTAGGGTCTATCTCGAAATAAGACGGTTCAAAGTATGACCAATCTAACTGTATTTGTTGCGGCACTGGGGATGTTACACACGCTGGTTGAACAGCATTTCCAAAATCATTTTTACTACAAGAGTAAAATATTAAAACCGTAACAGCTATAATAAGATACATTATTTTTTTCATGAATTATTGTTTTAGTAAAGTGAATAAATTAAAAAACATAAAAAAAAGAGCCAGTTATTTGTGGTTCAATTTTCAAATAATTGAACCCGCCACTTGGCGGCTTGTCGTAATAAAAATGTTCTATAATGCCCAAATGACAATCAACATTTATTTTTTTCCATAAACCATTTTTCCCTAAAACGCGCTGCATGCCCCAGCCCTGGATAAATAAAAGCCCAAAATAATTTTGATGTTTTATCGGATAAAGATTTGCTACATCTGCATATAAAAAATTGGCTGAGTTGTTTTTTATATTTTTTTTCCTGTTCATCCGTTTGTTCAAATTATAGTAATTGCGATATTGAATGTAGGCATATGGCGTAATTATATATTGAGTATTTAAAATGGTTTGTGAATCAGAAAATCCATCTGCAACCATGCCATATTGCAAACCCGCAAACGCGCTTATCACGGACTTTTGCGTAATCTTTTGCTCCCATTCTAATCCGCTTATATCGCTTACTTTCAATTTCAAAAAACTCTTCAACCCTTGCGCCTTGCTGCTGTCCTTCAATTGCTGCGCTTTCAGAAAACCAGAAAAAAGAAGAAACCCGATAAAGAAACCAAAATATTTTTTCATCATAATATTCAAGCTGAGATAAAACAAATTTATTACAACAAACCACTGAAATAAATTTACGGTGGCCCATGGCTATGAATAATAATATAGCTATCGCATAGAAAGAACATGTTAGCAAAATTTTATTGTGAAAAAAATTTGCTAAAACATGCAATGCGAAATGTGGCTATAATTTTTTTTTGCTATCCTGAAATTGCAGGAAGATGAGAGAGTAATTGATGCTCATAAGGATAAGTTTTAGGTTTAAATACAAAATGAATCTACATTTTTTTTATCGGTTTTCAGATGCTTCAGCTTTGTTTCGGTTCCAGTCCTTCTAACTTTCCGTCTCTCTCAAAACGGTATCCCAATATTCACATATCCAATCACTCTTCTGGATTGGTCGCAATACATGGCGCTGAGCTCCAAAGGCCCCAAAGCAAAATTGTATGTCGCAGTTAAAGAGTAGCCAGATAAAAAATCAGGGTTCGTAAAAAAATTGCTGGTAGTAAAAAAATTATTGAAAAGCACATTTGCTTTTGCCGCAATAAAAGTGTTGCTGAATAATTGGTAGCGCAAGCCTATTTGAATTTCTGCAACGCTCGGTGAATAAAAAGTGCCTTCGCGCAAGCCGGCAAAAGTAATCTGATTATGGAATTGATTTACGAGGCCGCCAATCGAAAATTCATTCATGATATTATTCTGGTAATTAAAATTAATCCCTGATTGAAGGTTCAAAAGAAAAACACTCTTCAAGCTAAGCGGGGCATAATTTTCAAGGCTGAACAAAATTCTTGCATAAGGGCTCGCAGAAAAAACAGTATCCTGAAATTGAGAAACGGGGTGTGCTGTTACATTTGGGTTTTGTTCATAAACCCAGTCGCCTTCAATATCAATTTTCAATCCTTTTTTGGGTAATACCGGTCTGTCTAAAGTATTGTGTTTAAAAAATGCATAGCTGGTAATAAAATTATTTCTTCCTTCAAATTCCAAAGAAGACGTGATTGAAGGGCTGTAACTTATCCATTCAAATCTCGTTCCAATGCCGGTTAAAATATTCCTGCTTGTTGAGTAAGAAAGCCTGGCATCTAATTTGAAATAATTTTGATCATACAAGCCTGTTGCTTTATAATCGTTATAAGTAGTAATATCAAACTGATCAAATTGCGTATTCAAATCAAAAGCAAAGTTGCTGATCCTTCCAAGGTATTGCAAATGCTCTGCGCGGGCTCTGAAATTCTGGCCAATATTAACAGTTACCAAACTGCGCGAATTTGGCGTGAAGAAATCGCGTGTCGTTAAATTAATAATTGCACTGATGCCACTGAACTGATTATAGTTCAAACCGATTTTTGCAAATGTGAGCGGGCTTTCTTCCACATCAAAAATTGCTTTGCATGTGCTGTCGCTTTGGGGCTGTAATGAATAAACAATTTTGCTATAATAACGGGTGCCGGATGCACGGCGCACCATTCGGGCCAGGCACTCTGAAGTATATGGGCGATTGATATAAAGATCAAGCGCATGAATAAAAAATTCTTTCGAAGTATGGTTTACTCCTCTTACTTCATACGATGAAATTTTTACGTGTCCCCCAACCGGAAGCTTTTTTATGGCGCTATCTGGTGCGCCATAAATGGCATTTAATGAATCAGCTAATTTTTTAAATTCAGGATACAGTCTTCTTCCTTCATCAACGCCATATTGTATAATGTCGTTTGCATTTCCAAAACTCACCATGCTATAATTTTCCAGTGGCATCGGCACATAAATATTGCAAAGAGGCACTTGTGTTCTTGTGTCTTCCGCTTCTCTGAAAAAAGCAACCTGCATCAGTACCTGAATGGCATTTTTTACTTTTTCAGGAGCAAGCAATGCGCTGGATACATTGCAGCCAATAACAATATCTGCGCCCATTTCACGTACATCCTTAACCGGAAAATTTCTAACGACGCCGCCATCCACTAATTTTTTTCCGTTGAATTCAACAGCAGTGAATAAAGAAGGTATTGCCATGCTGCTTCTGATAGCGGAAACGATTTCTCCGGAATCGAGCACCACTGCCTGTCCTGTTGAAACGTCTGTTGCAATACATTTAAAAGGAATTTTAAAGTCATTGAATTTTTTGATCTTATAAACGGGGAAAAGAAGTTCTGATAATTTCAGCCATAATTCCTGTCCTTCTAAAACGCCGGTTGAAATTCGGAACCAGTTGTTCACCCAGGGAAGCTCAACATCATATTTGAAGTATTCGTTTTTCTCTTCCATAATAACACTTCGCAGGAAAAGCTGATTCGATAACAATAGGTCCCAATCAATTGTTTGAGCAATTTTTTCAATTGAATCGCCTGAATAGCCCACTGCATATAAAACTCCGATAATGCTGCCCATGCTGGTGCCGGTAACATAATCAATTTTTAATCCTGCAGAATCGATGGCTTTTAAAATGCCGATATGAGCGAGGCCTTTTGCACCGCCACCACTTAACGTGAGCCCGATTTTTGGGCGCTTATGAGCAGAGCTATCTTGTGCATGTAAGCTTGTAAAGAAAAACACCGAAGCGAAGAAGAAAAAAAAATATCTCATGAATTTGAAAACGAAAGAGGTTCGCGGTAAAAATAACACTGCTAAGTTAGGCTTAAACATTGAATACTTTTTTTGCGAATACAACATGCTTGGTTAGCTTTTAGATAAATATCAGCTGTATAGTAAAGGCCTATAAGCCTGATGCTTGCAAATGCCAGGTATAAATTATATCTTGTCAGCTTACCGTTATGAAAAATCAACCACACATCTACTCACTCAAATCCGGCACAATTTTTAATATATAAACCTGATTTAAAATCCAATTATTTAATCCCTAAATAGTAAGCTATGAAACAACCAAAGTTTGCATTATTGTTAGCTTTCGCAGCAATCCTTTTCACCATTTTTTCTTGCACAAAAACAGGCCCTACAGGTGCTACCGGCGCAACTGGAGCAACTGGCGGCGCCGGCCCAACGGGACGACCGGCCCACAAGGTGATACCGGTGTTGCTAATGTGCAGTACAGCCAATGGATCGATATTGCCTGGACAAAGTCCGTTTCTGCTTCGGCAACATCAAATTTAGTGGTTGCAACTGCAATCACAGGTCAAATACTGGATTCTGGAATTGTGCTCGTGTACATGAGGCCTGACAGCGCAACAAACTCGCCGTTCCTGCTTCCTTATACTGTTTCTGTAACTGGCGGCGATGCTACATTCGTTATCGAAGCCTCGTTTCAGGCTGGTGGCGGAGGTTTCACTATTTCAGCAACCACGCCTATTGGCGCTGTTCCTGTCGGCGCGGCGGATATTTACCCGAATGCACAGGTCAGATATGTAGTGGTTCCGCCTGGCGTTGCTATTCCGAGCAATATAAGTTATGAAAGAATCACAAAGTTGTTGAATATCACGAACTAAACTGAAATATAAGTTGATAGTTCATGGTCAGACGCAACTCAACACTATGAGCAATCAACTATGCACTATTATGATTCCAGCTAAGCAGCTCCGGTTGAACATCGTTGCGACGCTCCGTTCATCTGTAGTGCTGAAATGATACTTCAGTTTCAATTTTGAAATTATTTATAAAAACGAATGGAAATATTTTACGGATATGCATGACTGCTAAGCCAGGCTGAATAGCGCTAAAATGTACAAGTGTGCGACCCCGCAATGAATGCGGGGCAGGCTACACGATGCTTAATAGTAGCAATATGCTAAGGACATAATAAACTTAAATAAAAAGGCTGCAAAAATTTCTGCAGCCTTTATTCTAAAAATATTTTCCTTCATTCCGACTTTCGGTCTTTCTAACTTCCCGACTCTTATTGTGGCGCCAGATATTGCGCAAACGCATAACCTTCAGCACCTGCATCAGTCTTTATAAGCCACCATTGGGCGCTAGTTTGGCTAAGAACAGTAACAATTTCAAGGTGAGCTGCTTTGCCAACAATTGGTTGATCAGTGCCCGGCCCTTTTCTGATATTAAGATTGGAACTGTCGGTGGTCACTTTTGCTTTTGTTCCCGGCACGGCAACAACATTCACATTCAGAATAAGATCGCCCGAACGGTAATCAGGATCAATTTTATTATAAACATCCCATAATTTATCTTTTACCGCACCACTTGGCGCATCGCCATCAACATATAAAACATTATCCTGCTCGTTCACTTGCAGATTAGAAACGCCGGATGCATTTGCAGTGTCGATAAGGTCTTTGTATTTATCCTGTAATGCCATAACTTTTATTTAATGGTTAATTGATTATTTATTTTTTTCGGCTTCAATGAATTTAAGCTCTGCATCAATTTTGGCAAGCTGCTTCTTTTAATATCGCCGGTCAAAGTAATTACTCCATCAGCAACATCTGCTTTCACAGAAGCAAAATCTTTTGTTGCATCAGTAACTCCTTTTTTCAATTCGTCATCAGGGTTAATTGTAACAACAGGAGGTGGCGGCGGGGGTGGAGTTATTGTGATATTGTCAACAACATCTTTAACTCCTTTGATTGCTTTTACAGCAGCTTCGCTTGCAGCTTTTGCAGCATCGTCTTTTACTTCGCCGGTTAAAGTAACAACACCATCTTTTACATTTGATGTAACTGTTGCCAGTTCAGGCGTGGCTTTCGCTGCTTCCGAAATTTTTTCCTGAATAGTAGAATCTTTCACTCCACAGGACACAAGCGTTGCGCTCATAAATAATACTCCAAGAATAAGCGCAGCACAGTTAAAAGGTCTTTTGTTCATAGTAATTTTTTTTAGTTAGAAAATAGGGCGAAAAGGTAATTAATAATTTATGAATATTAGTTATTAATTCTGAAATTGCCCACTATCCTTAGCAGAGAAATAAAGCTTATTGGATTGCTTCCAAATGCATAATTTTTTCGAACACTTCTTCATATTGTTTATTCAATAAAGAAAGTTCCTGGGCTTTTTTTGCAAGGTTTTTTTCAGTCTCTGAAAATTTATTTTTGTCAGAATAAACCGAAGGGTCAGTTAATAGTTTTTCCATCTCAACTTTCTGGCCGCTAAGCTGAGCAATTTTTTCTTCCAATTGCTGAAAAATTTTTTGTTGCTTTTGAAGTTCTTTTTTTGCTTCTTTGTTAATAGGAATGTTATTCGCTGATTGTTTGTCGCTATTGGGTTTTGCAGGTTCGGGCTGTATTTTTTTATTTTGAATTTCCGGCTCTGCATTCTGAACTTTCAACTCATCGCTCTTCGCAGCCATGCGCTCTTTCCATTCCACCCATTCTTCATAGCGGCCTTTAAATTCTTTAATCTGATGATTATCTATTTCCCAAATTTTATTAGCGGTTTTAGAAATAAAATAACGGTCATGGCTAACCAAAATAAAACTGCCTTCATATTTATTTAGTGCGTCAATCAGTAAATCGCAGGAATGCATATCAAGATGGTTCGTAGGTTCATCAAGCATTAAGAAATTTGCTTTGCTCACAATTGTTTTCGCCAATGCAACTCTTGCTTTTTCACCACCGCTCAGCACTTTAATTTTTTTGTCAACATCATCGCCGCTGAATAAAAAACAGCCAAGCAAAATTCTCAGCTCAAGGTCATTCTTCTGGCTGCCGCATGCTTTCATTTCATCAAGAACAGTGTTGTTTACATCTAATGCTTCCAGCTGATGTTGTGCATAAAAGCTCTCTTCTACATTATGTCCCCAGGTTCTTTCTCCTTCAAAAGTTTCAACACCTGCAATGATCCTTAATAAAGTTGATTTGCCTTTTCCATTTGCGCCGATCAGTGCAATTTTATCTCCTCTGTCAATTTCTGCAGAACTGTGATCAACGATTTGTATATCCCCGAAATTTTTGCTCACATCTTTTAATGTGGCAAGTACTTTGCCCGGTGTTTTATCAATGCGAAAATTTATTTTAATATTTGGCCTTTCTATTTCAACATCTTCGATCCTTTCTATTTTTTCCAATCGCTTCATCGCGCTTTGTGCCGCTGCCGCTTTGCTTGCTTTTGCTTTAAAGCGCTCAATAAATCTTTCCTGCTGGCGAATATAATCCTGCTGATTTTCGAACGCACGCTGCTGCAATTCTACGCGCATTTCTTTTTCTGTTTCATAAAAATTATAATTGCCATTGTATACATGCAATTCTCTTTGATATACCTCAACAATTTTTGTAACCATCCGGTTCAAAAAATATTTATCGTGGCTAACGATAACAACCGAGCCCTGATAATGCACGAGATATTTTTCGAGCCATTCAATTGAAGGAAGATCCATGTGGTTTGTCGGCTCATCAAGCAATAACAGATCAGGTTTTTGCAAAATCATTTTTGCAAGTAAAACCCGCATTCTCCAGCCGCCGCTGAACTTCCGGAAAGGCCTTTGCAGATCGGCATTTGAAAAACCAAGGCCTTGCAGCACTTCTTCTGTTTGATGATGAATATTATAACCGCCAAGCACATCCATTTCATGAAGCGCATCGGTATATTGATGCAGCAAATTTTCATCTTCAGAATTTTTTTCAAGCTCAAGCCCGAGGCGCTCAATTTCTTTTTCCAGCCAAAGCACTTTTTCAAATGCGCCCAGTGCCACTTCAAGAATCGATCCGTTTGTGTCAAAGCTTAATAAATCCTGGTGCAGATAGCCGATAGTTGTAGTGCGGCTTCTTTCTACAGTACCCTCAGATGGCATGTATTCGCCGGCCAACAACTTTAGCAGGGTAGATTTTCCTGTGCCATTATACCCGATCAATCCAATCCGTTCATTCGGCTGTATATGCCATGTGGCATTCTCTAAAATCACTCTCGCGCCAAATTCAAACGTAACGTTCTGTAGCCCTGCCAGCATAGTATTTTGAAAAATTTTTTGTTAAATGAAGTCGCAAATTTAGTGCAAACAAACGGGATAATTTTTAAGAGTTAACTTAGCGGCCAAGATTTCACGCAAAGAAGAAGTTTTCACACCAAGCTCAAAGAAAAAATGAAATTTATCTGAAATCATTCTTCGCGCCTCAGCGCCGCTGCGTGAGCTAAAAATTACAATATGAAGAAACTGCTTTTGATCATTGCTGTTGCTGCGCTCGCAGTATTTGTCGCATGGCAATTTTTCCCGCGCAAAGTTGAAAAACCCGCTGAAGAAAAAAACGATTCGCCGCTTGCCATCTCAAAAAATTCAACTGTTTTCGATATTTCTTTTTCAAAACTTATGAACGATTATTATTCTCTTCATGATGCGCTTGTTAATTGGGATACTTTAAAAGCAAATACTGCTGCAAAAACATTGGAACAAAAAGCTGACAGCCTGCCATTTTCAGAATTGAAAGGCGATTCTGTTGTTATCCTTACTGCAAAAAATTTTGCTGCCAGCATCAGCAGCGAAATGAAAGGTTTTATTGGCGAAGACAGCATTGAGGAAAAGCGCAGGTCGTTCAATATGCTCACGGACGAGATGTATAATATTATAAGGACTGTTCGATATAGCGGCCAAACTATTTATCACATGCGCTGCCCGATGGCTTTCGGTGATTCTGCAGAAGCTTACTGGCTCACAAATGTGAACAAAGTTGTCAATCCATATCTCGGCAATAAACATCCGGTATATCAGGCAAAAATGGTGGGCTGTGGCGAGATGGTCGATTCGCTTGATTTTACAAAGAAATAATTTTATGATACCAGCTTCAGTAACTCCGATTGAACATCGTTGCGTCGCAATCCTTTCATCGGATTTGCTACTATTAAGCGCTTCGTTATTTCTAAATCACAGTTAAACAAAATCAGTTATAAAGATTATTTTATGATAACTCTGCCTTATGGAAATTATAATTGAAGCATGAAGAAATTATTATTCAGCCTTACCTTTTATTTTTTTGCTCAGGCAATCAACGCACAAAATAAATTCACGCTAACAGGTTACGTCAAAGATTCTCTGTCCGGCGAAACGCTGATTGGTGCTGCATTGGCGATTGATAGTAAAAACGCCGGCGTCAACAGCAATCAATACGGTTTCTATTCCATCACCTTGCCCTCAGGAAATTATATCATCACCTGCAGTTATGTGGGCTATCAACCGCGAAGGATTCAAATTGATCTCTCAAAAAATGTTGCATATGATTTTTTTCTGCTGCCAAAAATTTCAACCAATGAAGAAGTGGTTGTCCATTCAAAAAAGCGCGATGCCAATGTGAAGAACACGCAAATGGGACAAGTGTCTCTTTCAATTGCGCAAGTAAAATCGCTTCCGGTTTTATTGGGCGAAGTGGATATCATGAAATCTTTGCAACTGCTTCCCGGCGTTCGCAACGCAGGTGAAGGAAACACCGGGCTGTATGTGCGTGGCGGCGGGCCGACCAAAATTTAATTATGCTTGATGATGCCATCGTTTATAACACGGGCCATTTGTTCGGCTTCTTTTCCATTTTTAATTCTGATGCAATAAAAAATGTCACGCTCATAAAAGGCGATATACCTGCTCAATACGGCGGCCGTCTTTCTTCAGTAATTGATGTGACCATGAAAGAAGGCAACATTAATAAATTCGAAGCTGAAGGCGGCATTGGATTAATAGCTTCACGATTGTCCATTCAGGGGCCAATCAAAAAAAATAAGGCATCATTTATTGTGTCGGGAAGAAGAACATATATTGATGTGCTCACAAAACCGTTCATACCAAAGTCGAGCAATTTTTATGGCTCGGGATATTATTTTTATGATTTGAATTTAAAAGTGAATTATATTTTTTCGGAGAAGGACAGGTTATATCTCAGCGGATATTTTGGGCAGGATGTTTTCAATTTTAATAATGCGCAAAATTCATTTAAGGCAAATATTCCATGGGGCAACGCAACCGCATCATTGCGATGGAACCATGTTTTCAACAAAAAATTATTTGCAAATACAACCCTGGTTTATAACAAATATAATTTTGCATTTGGCGCAACGCAACAAGATTTTTCTCTCAAGCTTTCATCTGGCATTCACGACCTGAATGCAAAAACAGATTTTGATTATTATGCAAGCCCAAAACATAAAATAAAATTCGGAGGCCTGTATACTTATCACACATTTACACCAAATATTTTAACAGGTCAGCAGGACTCAACAGTTTTTCAACCAAACAATGCTGATAAAAAATATGCACGCGAAATGGCTTTGTATGTGCAGGATGAATGGGAGGTGAGCGATAAATTCAAAATCAATGCAGGCCTTCGCTGGAGCGGGTTTTCACAGATCGGGCCTTACACAGTTTACCAAACTGATTCAAATGGCAATAAGCTTGACAGCACTTACTATGGCAGTGGAAAAAACATTAAAACTTATGGTGGTCTCGAACCACGTTTGATGCTCCGATATTCACTAGATGATGAAACTTCAATAAAAGCAGCGATCACTCACAATTATCAGTACATTCATCTTGTGAGCAACGCAGGAACAACGCTGCCAACCGATCTTTGGGTGCCAAGCACATTTATTGTGAAGCCACAAATAAGCTGGCAATATGCTACAGGCTTGTTCAAAAATTTTAAAGACAACATGTACGAAACTTCCATTGAGTTTTATTATAAAACCATGCAGAATCAAATTGAATACAAAGATGGATATACCCCATCGTTGCAAGATCCGGAAACGCAATTTGTTTTTGGAAAAGGCTGGAGCTACGGTTCAGAACTTTATATCAACAAATCGAGAGGGCGATTGACAGGCTGGATCGGTTACACATTATCATGGACCTGGCGACAATTTCCTGATCTGAATAATGGAGAAAAATATTATGCAAAGTATGACCGGAGGCACGACCTCTCCGTTGTTGCAAGCTATGAGCTGAACAAGCATTGGAAATTATCAGCCGTGTTTGTATATGGAAGCGGCATGCCCACTACTTTGCCAACTCAGTTTTATATTATCAATGGCGTGCTCACACAGGAATACAGCAAGATCGATCAATATCGTTTACCGGCTTATAGCAGGCTCGATTTTGCGGCTACTTACACGCCGGTGTTCAAGCCAAATAAAAAAATACACGGCAGTTGGGTCTTCAGTATTTACAATGTATACGATCGCCTGAACCCTTATTTCATTTATTACAATCAAACCGGAAGCCCTTATAACGGCACGTTGAAAGTACAAGCAAGGCAGGTTTCATTATTCCCGATCATTCCTTCGGTTACCTGGAATTTTAAGGTGTAAGCAAATACACGGCTTCGAAATTAAACGCTTGCTTCTTGTCAATAACTTTGAGCACCTGCTTTTCTATCCCGACTAATCCTTATTTTTAAATTCTTGTTCCCCCAATTCTATAAAATGAAACAACTGCTTCCGTTATTGTTATTCCCATTTATTTCTTTCACCCAGAACGCCAGCCAGCAAACGGTTTCAGCGTGGCAGCAACAGGCAAATCAGGTTACTATTATCCGCGACACCTGGGGCATTCCGCATATTTATGGAAAGACGGATGCTGACGCTGTGTTTGGATTGATGTACGCCGAATGCGAAGAAAATTTTGAAAGAGTAGAAAGAAATTATCTGGAAGTAATGGGAAGATTGGCAGAAGTGGACGGCGTTAATAAAGTGTATGATGATTTGCAGATGCAATTGATTTATGATTCTTCCGAAGCAAAAAAAGATTATATAAACAGCCCTGATTGGTTCAAAAAAATATTAAACGCATTTGCTGATGGCGTGAATTTTTATTTGTACAAACACCCTAACGTTCATGCACATGTGCTAAATCATTTCGAGCCATGGTTTCCTTTGATGTATACTGATGGAAGTATTTCAGCAACTGAAACCGGGGGCTTGACAACGCAGGATGTAAAGAATTTATACCCATTAAAAAACCTTGCAGTAACTGCGATGGCTGATAATGAAAACACATCAAATCGAGAAATATTGAGTGGCTCCAACGGCTTTGCATTTGCGCCTTCTAGAACCGAATCAGGAAATGCCATTTTATACATCAACCCGCATGTAACTTTTTATTTTCGCATGGAAGCACAAATGGCAAGTGAAGAAGGCCTAAATGCATATGGCGCATCTACATGGGGACAGTTTTTTATTTATCAGGGCTTCAACGAACATTGTGGATGGATGCACACGTCGAGTTATGCTGATGTTGCTGATTTATATGAAGAGAAGATAATTACTAAGGGTGACTCTCTTTACAGCGAATACGGCAATCAGTTAAAACCTGTGCGCACAAAACAGCTCATCATCAGGTATAAAAAAGATACTGGTATTGTTGAAATGCCGCTAACCGTTTATTTCACAAACCACGGGCCGGTGATGGGAAGCCGCAATGGCAAATGGCTTAGCTTGAAAGAACATAATCGCTCGTATACTTCTTTGCTGCAATCCTGGCTGCGCACAAAAGCAAATGGGTTTGATGAGTTCAGGAAAATTATGGAACTGCGTTCGAACAATACCAATAACACCGTCTTTGCAGATGATAAAGGGAATATTGCGTATTGGCATGGGAATTTTATGCCAATCCGCAATACAAAATTCAACTATGCATTGCCGTTAGATGGGTCAATTGCTGCAACAGATTGGAAAGGCTTGCACACCGTTGATGAAACAATTCATATTTATAATCCCGAAACAGGGTTTATACAGAATTGCAATTCCACTCCATTTACCTGCTCGGGCAAAAGCAGCCCGAAGAAAAAAGATTATCCTGCTTATATGTCGATGGACGCGCAAAATGGCCGCGGATTGAATGCTATGAGGCTTTTTGATAATGATAAAAAAATGACTTTAGATAAAGTAATTGCTTCAGGTTACGATCACTATCTTTCTGTGTTCGCTATTTTGATACCATCATTGCTGGATTCGTATAAAAATACTTCTGAAAACGATTCAACTAAAAAACAAGTTGAAGATGCTATTAAAATATTGCAATCATGGGATTATTATTCATCTGAAAATTCCGTAGCCACCACAATCGCTGTTGAATGGGGAAATATCATGATCCAAAAAATTCCTCAATTAAAGGAAGAGGAAAATGAAAGTGATCAGATTGAATTGTTCAAGCTGCTTGCAAAAAAAACTCCTGTGAAAGAACAATTGAAAATTCTTGTTTCCGCATTGCGAAAATTGCAATCAAAATATGGTACGTGGAAAATTGCGTGGGGCGAAATAAACAGGTTCCAGCGAAATACCAGCGGCTTTAAAGAAATATTTAATGATGAGTTGCCAAGCTTGCCCGTAGCGTCAACATCTTCCAGATGGGGCAGCATTCCCGCATTTGAAACAAGGCAATTCAATGGCACGAAAAAAATGTACGGAGTTTCCGGCAACAGTTTTATTGCAGCTGTTGAGTTTGGGAAAAAAGTAAAAGCAAAAACAATATCTACAGGCGGTGAATCTTTTAATCCCGATTCAAAACATTTTTCAGATCAGGCTGATATGTTTATTGAGGGAAAATTAAAAGATATTTTTTTCTATAAAGAAGATGTGATGCAGCATGTTGAAAAAACATATCATCCCGGTGAATAGAATTCAATAATCAGTTCTTCGGCTTATACAAAAATTTTACTGCAGCACTTTTCTGTTCGCTTGAAGAAAGGTATACATCCAATTTTTGGTTCCCTGCCGTAACAACCATCAATGCTGTATTTGGTGGAATGGTGCCAAGGTTATTAGCATACATCACCAATTCATATTCAGTTCCCGGAAATGCATTGAAATAAAGCGTAAGCGGCTTTTCGGTTAGGCCTTGCCGATAGAGCAGCAATTTATTATTTATAAAAACACTGATGGTATCGCCATCAATTTCCGCATCATCATAAAACTCCAGTTTTATTTTTGAAGAATCAAGCGTAATGATTTTTTTCAAATCGATTTCTCTTTGTTCAATGTGAAAATTTTTTTGAGCGCTTGCAAGCTCATCAGTCTGATCAATGTCAACGGGAAAATCAGAATGAGGAGATTTTTTTAAAATAATTTTGCCCGGTGGACAGGCGTTTTGCTTTTCTACAATATGCCCCTTCCATTCGCCTTCGAGCATTTCAGTACTGTCTTTTTTTGTATAAATAAGGTCGTATGTTTTAATGCACGGTATACAATCAATTGGTATGTGCGACTGCAATACCTTGTTTTCAATCAGCACCAATCTGTGTGTCTGCGGATTGTATTTACCTGTAAAACTTAGTTTCACAAATTTTGAAGTGTCGTAATAATCATACACTTTTCCGGTAATATTATTATCAGAGAAATTGATCTGCAATTCTAAAAAATAAGCCGGATAGCAGCCACCGGGGCCTTGTGTTAATGTGCCTTTCCAAATGCCATTCAAATCTTCAGCAAAAAGAAAACCCGGGAACAATAGTATCAAAAGAAAAAAAAACCGCATCTGTAAATTTAAAGGAAGATTCAAATCAGACCAATGTAACTGAAATAAATTATTTAAATGGTTTTCAAGTGCCGAAGAAAATTTGGTACAAAAAAATTTTACCCGGCGATAAAGCCGGCAACTGCTTTTATTTTTCAAACTTAAAAATAACAATTGCATTTTTTTGTTCGGTTGAAACAATGCGAACTTCATATTCTTTATCTCCTGCTTTCACCACCATTAATGAAGTATTTGGCGGTATCTCGCCTTCGTTTTCAGCAACCATTACAACTTCATGATAGTTGTTGTCGTCATCCATATGCAGCCTAACGATAATAGGTTTTTCAGTTAGCATGGCATGATATACTACATTTTTTTTATCGACATAAACTGACACCGTATCATTGTCAATTGCTCCGTCATCGTAAATCCTTAATTCAATTTCATTGGTGTTCACAGTAATGGTCCTAACCAATTCATTTTGCCTGTTCGTTAAAACTTTGGGAATAATTAAAACAGGAGCAGGCTTTTTATCAATTTTATGCGACGAATCTGCAATTGATGGAACATTATTTTGTTTCGGCAGATCTGTCTTGGCCAAATCAGCCTTGGTAGCCGGTTTTGGAACAGCATGCCTAATTGTATTATTTTTTTGCAAATTATTTTTAGCTATGTAAACAGGTTTTTTCAATGCGCTATCTGTTTTTACAGCAGGCTTTTTTGCCAATGGTTTTAACGAAGACGGCTTTGTGGATGGCTTTACGGAAGTATTTTTTTTCACATCAGCAGAAGGAGCCGGCGAGTCGTCAGTTCTATGTTTTTCTTTTTCGATTTCTTTCTCCCGTTTTTCTAAAAAAGGTTCTTTGCTGAAATCAGATGTTATTACTTTATGCAAAAAAACGGTGCCTCCTTCGCCTTTTGAAGAATCGCGGATATTCATGCTCGTGTATGTTCCTTCCAAAAACTCTTCGTCGCCGAGCTTGGAATATTTTAGAAAATAAGTCATCGAATAAACATCTCCCGAGCTCATTCTCACTTCAACCAATTTTAATTCGCGAAGCAAAACTTTTTTTGCGGCTGAGTTCACAGTGCCGTTCGCTTCGGCTTTTCCATAAAATACCGTAGTCAAATATGAATAGGTGACCGCTTCAAAAGCGCTTCCATGCTGGGCAATCTGCACTTCTATTTTATAACGGTCATCATAATTCATCATTCTGCTGATGGAATTATTGGCACGAAAATGACCGCGCCAAATGCCCGTCAGATCCTGTGCATTGATTGAAACTGAAATAAAAAAAAGAAAAACTAAAGGATAAACTTTTTTCATTTTTTGCACTATTCAAGATGGCAAATTACCTAAATATTTTTTCATGCAATCTCCATTCATAAATGTTATCTGGCAAGAGTTTGTTAAATTTGCACTCTTTTCAGAGAAGCAACAAGAGACAAGGCATAAGATGTAAATCTCGAATTGAGTATTAAAAGAATTTATTAAAACAAGATGATAAAAATTACTTTCCCGGATGGTGCTGTAAGAGAATACGAAGCTGGCATTACTCCAATCGATATTGCAAAATCAATCAGCGAAGGATTGGCAAGAAAAATTTTGGCTGCAAGTGTGAATGGAAAAGTGCAGGATGCAACGCGCCCTTTGTATGAAGATGCTTCATTAAAATTGCTTGCATGGAACGACGGTGAAGGCAAATCAACTTTCTGGCATTCCTCTGCTCACTTGTTGGCTGAAGCGGTCGAATCTTTATTTCCGGGAACAAAATTCTGGGTCGGGCCGCCTGTTGAAAATGGATTTTATTACGACATGGATCTTGGCGGGAAACAGATCACTGAAGAAGACCTGCGCAAGCTCGAAAAAAAAATGGCTGAGCTTGCAAAAAATAATGAGGTATATGTGAGAAAAGAAATGCCAAAAGCAGAAGCCGTAAAATATTTTTCTGATAAAGGCGATGAATACAAACTCGACCTTCTTCAAAATTTGAATGACGGCGAAATCACTTTTTATACTCAGGGAAATTTCACTGATCTCTGTCGCGGGCCGCATATTCCGAATACAAGTTTTATTAAAGCCATTAAGCTCACCAACATTGCCGGCGCTTATTGGAAGGGTGATGAAAAAAATAAAATGCTCACACGCATTTATGGGATCACTTTCCCTTCGCAAAAAGAATTGGACGAATACCTGAACATGCTGGAAGAAGCGAAGAAACGCGACCATCGAAAACTTGGAAAAGAACTCAGCATTTTTACTACCAACGATGATATCGGTGCAGGCCTTATTTTATGGATGCCGAATGGAACTATTATTATTGAAGAGCTCGAGAAACTGGCGAAAGAAACTGAGCTCGCTGCCGGATATAAAAGAGTGGTTACGCCACATATTGCGAAAGAAAATTTGTATATAACCAGCGGTCACTTGCCTTATTATGCCGATAGCATGTTTCCGCCAATGGAAATGGATGGCGAGAAATATTACCTTAAGTCGATGAACTGCCCGCATCATCACAAAATATTTGATGCTGAGCCAAAAAGCTATCGCGACATGCCTTATCGCCTCGCGGAATATGGAACTTGTTATCGCTATGAACAGAGCGGCGAATTATTTGGCTTGATGCGCGTTCGCTGCCTGCACATGAACGATGCTCATATTTATTGCAGCAAGGAACAGTTCGCTTCAGAGTTCAAAGCGGTGAATGATATGTACCTGAAATATTTTAAAATTTTCGGTATCGATAAATTTGTGATGCGCCTGAGTTTGCACGATCCTGAAAAATTAGGACAGAAATATATTAATGAACCAAAGCTTTGGCTCGAGACAGAGCAAATGGTAAGAGATGCGCTGATTGAAACCGGCGTTCCGTTTGTTGAAGTGAAAGGCGAAGGTGCTTTTTACGGGCCAAAAATTGACGTGCAGATTTGGAGCACCATCGGAAGAGAATTTACATTGGCTACTAATCAGGTGGATTTTGCGCAACCGAGAAGTTTTAAATTATCGTTTACTAATAAAGATAACTCATCGGAAATCCCATTGATCATTCATCGTGCGCCACTTGGCACACATGAGCGGTTCATTGGTTTTTTACTGGAACATTATGCCGGCAATTTCCCGACCTGGCTCGCGCCTTTGCAAGTGAAGATTTTGCCAATCAGCGACAAATTCATGGATTATGCACAAACTGTTTTGCAATCTCTGAAAAATGCGGATATTCGTAGTGAAGTTGACGACAGGAGCGAGAAAATCGGCAAAAAGATTCGCGATACCGAGTTGGCAAAAGTTCCTTACATGCTGGTGATAGGAGAGAAAGAAGTGAATGAAGGGAAAGTTTCCATCCGCAAGCATGGCAAAGGAGATTTGGGAGCAAAAAATGTGGATGAGTTTGTGAATGAGATCAAAGCCGAAATTCGCGAACGAAAAAGCGAATGAACAGTTTCAGGTTTGTAGTTGTTACTCTTTAGTTCTTAAAAATTGGCGAATGGTTGCGAAATTGATATTGAATATTGTGAGGCGAGCAAAGGAGTTCTATTCAACTTCGTTGCGTCGCACACTTCAACGGCAATGCTTAACCGAACTTTAGGCTGCGATCATTGGCCGCTAATAAAACGGAAGCCGCACAAAGAATTAAAAGTACAAGAGTGCGACGCAACGATGTTGATAAGACAACAGATGTTCGGAGCACAAAAAAACAAAACAAAAAACACGAACTTGCCGTTAATAATAAGCAAGTCCTTCTTTCCCTGAAGAAGAGTAATAACAAAAAATGAAAATCAACAGCTCCCTGAGGGATGGAGCTTCACTTAAAAATCGTAAATGACATTTAACCAGAGGCCTCCAAGAGGCAGTTTTAACCCAAGGTTTAGGAAAGAACAACAACAGGAACACCGTACCAATCACATGATCCGTGTGCCGCAAGTGCGGTTGGTTGGAGACAATGTAACAGTAGGTGTTTATTCTATTCAGGAAGCGCTGAAGTTTGCGCAGGAGCAACAGCTGGACCTGGTGGAAATTTCTCCGAACGCCGATCCTCCTGTTTGTAAAATCATCGACTATAATAAATTTTTATACGAGAAGAAGAAGAAGGAAAAAGAGATGAAGGCCAAGAGCAAGGCCAGCGAAGTGAAAGAGATACGCTTTACTCCAAACACTGATGACCATGACTTCGATTTCAAAGCAAAACATGCTGAGAAGTTTTTGAAAGATGGTAATAAAGTGAAAGCGTATGTGCAGTTTAAAGGCCGTGCGATACAGTTCAAAGAAAGAGGCGAATTATTACTATTAAAGTTCGCTGAGAGGCTAACTGAAACCGGCATTCTCGAAGGCATGCCGAAAATGGAAGGCAAAAGAATGCTCGCCATTTGGGCGCCTAAGCCGCAAAAGAAAAAGTAGACATTTATTAATAAAATTTCGAAGCCGCATGAGAGTGCGGCTTTTGTTTTTACGCAACGAACGCGACGAATACTACGAACGCAAAGAAGTTGCTGACAAATCAGTTGATTCGCTTAAGTTTCTTCCTTTGCTTTACCTGAAAAACCTTCGTCTTTGCATTGTTTGCGATCTTTGCATGAAATACTCTTGAAATTTCAATAAAAACTCATACCTTTGCGCTCCTTTAAGGAAAAGCGCTTTCGGTAAATCTGAAAGCCATATTGCCCAACCGGCTCCATAAGTTCCCGCCTGAGCGGGACGCCATCAGGGTGTAATTGAAAAAGCATAATAAAATGCCAAAGGTTAAAACCAACTCGAGTGCCAAGAAAAGGTTCAAAGTTACCGGCACCGGAAAAATCACTTTCCAGAAAGCTTTCAAGCGTCACATTCTCACCAAAAAATCAAAAAAGCGCAAGCGCCTGATGAACAAAAAAGGCAATGTTAGTGCGCCTAACACTGATTTTGTAAAACGCTTATTAAGGCTGAAGTAATCTATCCAATTTTTAATTTTTAAACTTATTATTATATGCCACGTTCAGTAAATGCAGTCGCTTCAAAGGCACGCAGAAAGCGCATCTTAAAAGGCGCAAAAGGTTTTTACGGCAAACGTAAAAATGTTTATACCGTTGCCAAAAACGTTCTTGAAAAAGGTCTTACTTACAGATATGTAGGCCGTAAATTGAAAAAGAGAGAATACCGCACATTATGGATTGCGCGTATCAATGCAGCCGTGAGAGCGGAAGGATTGAACTATTCTCAGTTCATCCATAAATTAAATGAAAAAGGAATCACGCTTGATCAGAAAAGTGCTGGCAGATATTGCGATGAACGAACCTGAGACTTTCAAGCAACTGATTGCTTCAGTAAAATAGAGCGCTCTGCGAAAGCTTATCAATATGTAAACCGGAAGTAATGTTAACTTTCGGTTTTTTTATTTTGTGGCATCTCTCAAAAAATTACATTTGTACCGCTTTTTAAAATTTCTTCAACCACTTAAAAGTTTATCAACTGGAAAACTCAATGAACAATACGTATACTGACCTGGTAAAGCAAACCTTTAACTTTCCGCAGGAAGATTTTGATGTTGTAGATAACTATTTTGAATATAACGGAGTTGACCTGAAGGCTTTGATCGATAAATATGGCACACCGATGAAGCTTACTTACCTTCCGAAAATCGGCATGCAGATCAAAAAAGCAAAGAAGATGTTCGCAACTGCGTTTAAGCGTCACCGTTACGAAGGAAAATATTTCTATTGCTACTGCACAAAAAGTTCTCATTTTTCTTTTATTGTGGAAGAAGCGCTGAACAATGATATTCATTTGGAAACTTCTTATGCATATGATATTGATATCATCAAAAAATTATATGCACGAAAAAAAATAAACAAAGATATTTTTATCATCTGCAATGGTTTCAAACAAAAGCCTTATATCAGCCGCATTGCATCTTTGCTGAATACAGGATTTAAAAATGTGATCCCTGTTCTTGATAATAAAGATGAATTGCAGCAATATAAAAAATCAGTAAAAGCACCTTTCAAATTAGGCATCCGCGTTGCTGCAGAAGAAGAGCCAACATTTCCTTTTTATACAAGCAGGTTGGGTTTCAGGCCAAGAGACGTGCTGGAATTTTATGTAGATAAGATTGAAGGAAATGAAGATAGGTTTCAATTAAAAATGCTCCATATTTTTTTGAACAAAGGAATAAAAGATGATATCTATTATTGGAGTGAATTGAATAAAGTTATCAATCTTTATTGCCAGCTTGAAAAAGATTTGTCCCGAGATTGGATTCAATAAATATTGGCGGAGGTTTCCCAATCAAACATTCACTGGGATTTGAATATAATTATCAATTCATGATCAATGAAATTGTTGGCAATATTAAAAAAGCCTGCAAAAAAAGCAATGTGCCGATGCCGAATATTTTCACTGAATTCGGAAGTTATACGGTTGGAGAAAGCATGGCGCATATTTACAGCATTATTGGCCAAAAAATGCAGAACGACCGAGAGACCTGGTATATGATCGATTCTTCGTTTATCACAACACTGCCTGATACATGGGGAATCGGCGAACGATTTCTGATGCTGCCGATCAATAAATGGGATGTGGAATATCAGCGTGTTGTTTTGGGTGGCATTACCTGCGATAGTCATGATTACTATGATTCAGAAGAACATATCAATGAAGTTTTTCTTCCAAAATTAAATAATGGCGAGCCGCTTTATCTTGGCTTTTTTCATACCGGCGCTTATCAGGATCAGATCAGCGGTTATGGCGGTATCAAGCATTGCCTGATTCCTTCTCCAAAGCATGTGATTGTTGGCTACGATAAAAACGGCAAACTGGTAGATTGGTTGTATGCAAAAGAACAAACTGCGCAGAGTATGCTGAAGATTTTGGGATATACGTAGGCGTTAGTTGAACGGTTTAATGGTTAAAAGGGTTGGCTGCACTTGCAATATTGTTTCTAAATAAAACAACAATCAAATGAAATATTTTCTAGTTATAGCCAGTCTTGCATTTTATAATATTGCAACCGCACAATCAACAGAAGATTCCGTAAAAGCTGCGGTGAACCAGCTTTTCACAGGCATGAAGAATGCTGATTCTGCTTTGCTTTCATCAAGTTTTGCCGACAGTGCTATAGTGCAAACGATAGTTACTTCCAAAGAGGGGAAACTTGAAGTGAAGAATGAATCGGTTAGTGAATTTGCAAGTCTTATTCGCAAATTAGCAAAAAATGTTGCGGATGAGAGGGTACAGTTTGATGTGGTGAAAATCGATGGGCCATTGGCTATTGTGTGGGCGCCCTACAAATTTTATTACGAAGGGAAATTCAGCCATTGTGGAGTTGATTCCTTTCAGATGGTCCGCATAAATGGCAAATGGAAAATTCAATATGTGATTGATACGAGAAGAAAGCAGGGTTGTGAATGATACTATTTATTTTTAAGCCTGTATTTTTTATTCACTTTTGGGTTGTTGAAATATTCATTCAATTGTTCTTCTGTCATATTTGTAGTTTCATCAATCGGGATATCTATTAACTGAATTTGTGTTTGTTTCAACTCGTCTTTCAGCTTGTTCATTTTCTTCAGAATGTCTGCATCTTTTTCGCCAACAAGGCTATTTTCAGTAAGCGTATATTCAAGCCTTTTTATTGATGACCGCACAAGCGAGGCGGAGTTTTGCTCTGCAGTCATTGGCGGAGAAACAGTTTCTTTTACCGGCACCAAAGCCACGCCTGCACTGGGCAATATCTTGCCTGCATTTTGTGCATCGGTTGAACTTTCGGAAGAAAAGATGGTTCCTCCAAGTGCCGTTGCGGCGGTAGTCATATCAAAAGTAGTACGCGAATTTTTTGTTTTCTTCACTTTCTTATCTAATTGAACAAATGCATATTTCAATTGAAGGATGTACGTAGAAAATCTTTTTTCAATTTTATTATAGTCAACCACTGCAACGGGAAAGTTTAAAGCATCTTTTACATAGATTTTTACATTGCAAGTGTCTTTGTTAAAGAACTTATCACTGCCAACAAAACTTAGCAATAAAAATTTTTGTTTTGCCGAATCGGTTTCTTTCACAAAATCAAAATTCGGCGACCATTTAAATTCGTCGCCACATTTTTTTACATCAGTATTATTTCTGATTGGCATGTTTGAAAAAAACGTGATGTCTTCAATAGGAAAAGTTCCTGTTTCACATTCAATTTTAAAATTGATCGTATCGCCTTCATCAATAAACAAAGTGCTGCTCACGCTTGCCTTTACTCTTGAATGAATTATTTCGGTTGTAAAAAATAAAATAGTAAACGAAGTATCTATCCTTTCACTGGGGTTGTTCAAATTTTGTACGCCGATATTTACTTTGTAATCAAAATCATATTTCAATCTGCCTGAAAGAAAAAAAGATTTTTCTGCTTTGAATGATAATGTGCCATTGTCTTTGTTGATTTTTAATCCGACAGGCGAATTTTTTAGATACCAATAATAATGCGAAGGGTCTTTATTAATCTCGAGGTGATAATTCAAAGTTGAATCTACATGCAATGTGAAATAAGGATTCAGGTTCCGGATGCGCAATACCGTGTCTTCAGGTTTTTTTGTTGTGTCTGTTGAGTCAGGAATATGCAAAAGAGGATCTTGCGAAAAACATTGTGCAGAAGAAATGATTGCCAAAATTAATGAAAAGAAATATATGCAGTGCCTTTTTCCTGTCATCATTACATTTATTAATGCTAGCTTGATTTTTAAAGCTGCGAAATTAAAACAATACAGCTATAAAACAGCATAAAAAACCCTCTTAAAGAATTAAGAGGGTTTTTAAAAAACCAAAACCAACTGCTATTTTCAATTTGTGATCGCAGCAAATCCTTATTCAATGGTAATTTGCCTGCTGTTTGCTTTTTCCTGTTCTTTTTTTGGCACAAATAATTTTAACAAACCGTTTTCATATTTTGCCTGAATATTATTCGCGTCAACGTTGTCATCAACATTAAAACTGCGCTTGAAACTGCGATAAGTAAATTCGCGTTTCACCGTTTTATAGTCTTCCTGTTTAGTTTCTTCTTTCTTTTCATAAGAAACGGTAAGAAGACCGTTGTCAACATTGATCTTAAAATCTTCTTTCACGCGGCCAGGAACGCTGAGCTCAACATGATAAGCTTCTTTCGTTTCATGAATATTTACCGGAGGAAAATTCCAGTTACCCCATTCTTTTCCATTGAACCCAGGAAATTCATTCAATAATTCATCAAACACATTGTTGATTGTTCTTGGGCTGCCGTTGACTTTTAATAGTTGCATAGAATTTCTATTTTATTTTATAAAATGATTGTTTTGCTTAGGTTGACCAAATAATATACCATTTGCCAAATGAGTATTGTAAAATGCATTTTCGTCAATAATTTTTCATTTTCTGCGACATTATAGCATTGAATTTTAAAAAATGCTGACACAAATTCTTGTTTAGCAAAATCAAATGCCTCAAAAATTTATAAGCCTGCTCAGTGAACTTTTTTGATTAATTTTGCGTTTTAATTTCAACAAAAAAATAAAAAAATGTATCCAGCAGAAATAGTTTTACCAATGAAAGAAGAGCTGACCGAAAATGGCTTTTCAGAATTATTGACCCCTGAACAAGTGGACACTCAACTTAAACAAGACGGAACAACATTAGTAATGGTGAACTCCGTTTGCGGATGTTCAGCAGGCAGTGCAAGGCCTGGCGTGCTAATGGCTGTGGCAAACAGCGAAAAAGCGCCCGACCATCTCACAACTGCTTTTGCAGGTTTTGATGAAGCCGCAGTAAGGAAAGTGAGAGAGCATTTGTTGCCTTACCCGCCATCTTCACCTGCCATTGCATTGTTCAAAAACGGAGAGCTTGTTCACATGATTGAAAGGCACCAGATTGAAGGCCGCTCTGCTCAAATGATCGCACACAACTTAATTGCAGCGTTTAACGCATATTGCTAAGAGTTAAAATCAAAAACATTATCAATAACTCCTTCTTTTAAGAGGGAGTTTTTACTTTGTATGATAATGTACATTACATAAATTGCCAAACCAGATTTTTAGCCTAAACTTGCACTTCTCAATTTTTAGTTGACTTAGCAATTGGAAATCACTCAATATGTATCCCAACCTTTATTATGCTGTTAAGGATTTGTTTGGTGCTGACTTGAAATTTTTGCGCTTCGTAAATACCTTTGGTTTTTTTGTGGCAATTGCTTTTGTATGCGCAGCGGTCGTACTATCAATGGAACTTAAAAGAAAAGAAAGGCAGGGATTGCTGCAGCCACAAGATGAAACGATTGTTGTTGGCAAGCCTGCATCTTTTCAGGCTTTGCTCATCAATTTTATTTTTGGTTTTTTATTGGGATATAAATTCATCGGGCTTTTTCTTTCTGACAGCCCATTGGCATCAAGCCCTCAGGATTTTATTCTTTCATCTGAAGGAAGCTGGATTGCCGGCATCTTATTAGGTCTTTTATTTGCCGGATTGAATTGGTGGGAAAAAAACAAACAAAAATTAGCTCAGCCTGAAGAAAGGAAAATCAGGATTTGGCCTCACGACAGGGTAGGAGACCTCACCATATATGCAGCAATATTTGGTTTTTTGGGAGCCAAGATTTTTAACGGGTTCGAGACATGGAGCGATTTTATAAAAAACCCGATTGCTTCTCTAGTTTCATTTAGTGGTCTTACTTTTTATGGTGGCCTTATTTGTGCAGCTTTGGCAATTTGGTATTACGCAAAAAAACATAACATAGGTTTTTGGCAATTAAATGATGCTGCTGCTCCCGGCTTAATGCTTGCTTACGGTGTTGGAAGAATTGGTTGCCAGGTTTCGGGTGATGGAGACTGGGGAATCATCAACAGTGCATATTATACAACCGCGGATAGCAAAGCAGTGCTCGCCACGGGAAATCAATTTCAGGAAACAATCACTCAGAATGCCGGCTTTTATATGAACCAGTTTGGTTCCTTAGATAAAGTGCCGCATTTGAGCGCCAAAGCTCCCTCTTTCTTGCCAGACTGGATGGTTGCATATTCCTATCCGCACAACGTAATCAGCGAAGGCGTTCAAATACCAGGCTGCAAAGAACAATACTGCGGCCATCTTCCATTGCCCGTTTTCCCAACACCTTTTTATGAAATGATACTTGGAATCCTTCTGTTTTCATTTCTTTGGTATTTCCGCAAGCGGATCACAGTTCCGGGAAAATTGTTTGGGCTTTACCTTTTGGTGAACGGCATTGAAAGATTTTTTATTGAAAAAATTAGAGTCAATAGCAAGTATGATATTTTCGGATTCCACCCCACGCAGGCAGAAATAATCTCGACATTATTAATTATTACAGGCGCAACTCTTCTTATTACGCTAAAAAAGAAGCCATCTCCGAACGAAGCTACAGCTTAGCGTTTCATTCTTTTATTTTTTAGTGATCACCATTACAAATGGAAAATTTCCGCTCATCCAAGAGTTGTAATTTTTTGTAACCAGCTATCGGTTTGTCCGTCTCATTAGCAGGTTTCAGCAACTGCCAGCTATCATTAAATGCAACCTACTATCATAAAACAATGTTCTATGTTATACAAAGTACTGAATTTTGTACTGTCATAGCCGAAAATACAAAACTTATTTAAAATAACTGTTATGAAAAGACTTATTAATCAACTGACTGTATGCACAATGCTTCTTATTTCAATAGCAGCCAATGCTCAGGAATCCGTCGGGAAAATAAGTGGATCAGTAAGTGACGATTCACAAAAAGCCGTTGAATTTGCAACAATATCAGTTTTAAACGCTCGGGATTCATCGAAAGCCGCAGCTTCTGTTTCTAATAAAGATGGCAAATTTGAAATTTCTGGGCTTAAGCAAGGCAGGTATTTAATTCTTGTAAGCGCAGTTGGCCAGGAAAAATATTATTCTAAAGAATTGGAAATATCGTCGTCTCAATCTTCCATTAAACTAGGAACCATTGCACTAAAAGCCCAGTCTAAATGCCTGCCCCGGGCCCGGCTGCGCCGCTGCAGCGAGCGGGTGCGGTCCACTTCGCGCAGGTCGGCTTCGAGGCGGTGCATGCGCCGGACCAGGCGGCGGCGATCCACTTCGAGCTGGGTCTCGCCCGGTCCCCGGGTCCCGATCCCACCGGCCTGTTGCGAGAGGCCGCCGCCCCGTCCCCGTAGGCGAGGGAGGCGGTAACGCAAGAGGGCCAGCTCGACCTGGGCCTTGCCCTCGGGGCTGCGGGCGTTCTGGGCGAAGATATCGAGGATCACGGCGGTGCGGTCGATAGCCGTCCGCCCGAATATCGTTTCGAGGTTCCGTTGCTGGGCCGGGCTGAGCTCCTCGTCGAAGACGACCGTGTCGGCATCGACGGACCGGCTCAATTCGGCGATCTCCTGCGCTTTGCCGCGGCCGACGAAGGTGGCTGGGTCGGGGGCGTCGCGCCGCTGGACCACCCTGGCGACGACGTCGGCGCCGGCGCTGTCAACCAGCTGGGCCAACTCGTCCATGGCCTCGTCGACGGCCTCCGTCGTGCTCCCCGGAAAGGCCACGCCGACCAGAATGATGCGCTCCCGGAACGACCGGTCGATCAGCGTCCCCGGCAACGTGTTGCTCAAGAGAGCATCCCGGGGTGAACGTCGATGTCGGCCATGAAGCGGACGGGTCCGGCCAGTACGGCTGAGTCGCCGTCGGGTGGGTCCCGAGCGTCACCTCGAGCATGCCGCCCGGATTGTGGACCCGAACGGGGCCGGTGGCGCTGACGATGCCCCATTGGTGTGCTGCCGCGGCGGCGGCCACGCTCCCGGTGCCACAGGCCAAGGTCTCGCCGGCACCGCGTTCCCAGACCCGCAACTCGAGACAGCTCCCCATGGTCGTCTTCGTGTGCCAGGCGATCCACTCCACGTTGATCCCGTCGGGAAGCGCTGCCTGCAGCTCGGGTCCATCGGTGCCCACATCGACCTCGGCCACGCCGTCGCCCAGGAGCACCAGGTGCGGGTTGCCCACGTTGACCAAGCGGGCCTGGCGTCCGTCGACGCTTCGGTTGGTCGGGTGCCGAAGGTGACGGCTCCCATATCGACGCTGGCTTGGGCCCTGCTTGGATCGCTCGCCCGGCTTGATAGGTCACGGTGCGCGATGCCGCCCAGGTGTCCAAACGGTAAGATCGGGAGGCGTGACCAGTCCGGCCGCCACGGCAGCCTGGGCCAGGCAGCGGATCCCGTTCCCGCTCATTTCGGCCTCGCCACCGTCGGCGTTGTGCAACTGCATGGACAGATCGGCGCCGTCGCGCCCGGGACCGATCCGGATCAGCCCGTCGGCCCCGATGCCACGGCGCCGATCGCAGAGCAGGCGGATCTGTTCTCCGCTCAAGCGGAGCGTGTCCTGCGGGTCCAGGGCGACCAGGAAGTCGTTGCCCGCTCCTTCGTGCTTGGTGAAGTGCACCTATCCATTCTCGCAGGTCATCGGGCGGTTCGTGCACGTCGAGGAGCTGGTCCAACAGGGCGATGGCGGGCTCCCCCGGTTCGGTCCAGACGATTCGGGGTCACGGCGGAACCAGCTGGCCTGGCGCCGGGCCAGGGTGCGAGTTCGGCGCACTGCCTCCTCCACGCACTCACCGAGGTCCCGACCGCCTTCAATGTGCCCCAACAACTCCCGGTACCCCAGCGCCTGGCGGGCCGTGCGACTGAGGCCTTCGGGGCTTGCGGCCAGGGCTCGGACCTCTTCGAGCAGGCCGGCCGCCATCCAGCCGGCGAAGCGTTCCTCAATGCGGCGATCGACCTCGTCGGGCTCGATGGCGATGCCCACCATGGCGAATCTCGATGGTGGGTAGTCCTCCAAGCCCGGGCCCGAAGTCCGAGAACGGCCGGCCCGAGCCGATGGTCACCTCCAGCGCCCGCACGATGCGACGCCGGTTGTTCGACTCCATGCGCCCGGCCCCAACCGGGTCCAGCTCGGCCAGGCGGGTGTGCAGCCCGGTGACCTCGACCGTGCCCTGCTCCAGTTCTGCTTCGAGGGCGGCTGCCACCTCGGGGTAGCGCCCGGGATCTGCAAGTCGTCGCCACCGAGCGCAGGTAGAGCCCGGTACCCCCGACGAGGAGGGCGTGGCGCTGGCGGGCGGCGATGTCGTCGAGTGAACGGCGGGCCGCCCGCTGGAACTCGGTGACGGTGAACTCGCTCGCCCGGGTCGACCAGGTCGAGCAGATGGTGCGGTACCTCGGCCCGCTCGGCTCGCCGTCGGTTTGGAGGTCCCGATGTCCATCCCCCGGTAGACACACATGGAGTCGACCGACACGATTTCGGTGTCGCCCCGCCGCAGGGCCACAGCCACGGCCGCTTCCGACTTACCCGACGCCGTCACCCCGACCAGGGCGACTGCGGTCAAGCGCTGGCCACCGGAATGCGCATCCTGTGCCGCGGCCGGGCCGTCACCGTGCCCAAGATGCCCGGACAGGTGATGGGGATGCCCGCCCGTGATGGTCGACCTCGGCCAGGCAGCCGGCCGACCGGTGTGCCCGCCATGCCCGGACCGGTGGCGGCGAAGTGGACCAGCTTGCCTTGGCGGGTCCGACCCGTCAGCATCGACTCGTCACGTCGGCTCACTCCCTCGACCAACACCTCTTCGACCCGCCCGACCCGGGCCTGGTGCCGGGCCAGGGCGGAGCGCTCGACCACTGTCTTGAGCCGGGCGAAGCGCTCGGCGATCACCTCGGCGGCGAATGAAGTCCGCCTCCATGTCGGCCGCCCTCGTACCGGGTCGGGGCGAGAAGATGAAGGTGTAGGCGCTGTCGTAGGCCGCCTCGGCCGCAACGGCCAACGTGTCCTCAAAGTCCTCTTCGGTCTCCCCGGGGAAGCCCACGATGATGTCGGTGGTGACGGCTAGGTCGTCGATGGCGGCCCGTGCCGCGGCCAAGCGCTCCAAGTATCGCTCGGCCGTGTAGCCGCGCCGCATGGCCGACGAGCACGCGTGTTACTCCCCGACTGCAGCGGGAGATGAAGTTGCTCACACACCTCGGGCGTTTCGGCCATGGCCTCGATCGTCTCGGGTCGCAGGTCCTTGGGATGCGGGCTGGTGAAACGGATGCGCCCGATGCCGTCGACCGCCCCGACCAAGGAACAGGTCGGCGAAGAGCGGCCGGCGGTCGCGTGATGTCACGCCCGTAGGAGTTGACGTTCTGACCGAGCAGGGTGACTTCGGTCACGCCGCGCCGGGCCAGATCTTCGACCTCGCTGACAATGTCGTCGACCGGACGGCTCACTTCGGGTCCCCGCACCGACGGCACGATGCAGAAGGCACACGAGTTGTCGCAACCCATCTGGATGTTCACCCAGGCCGCGTAGGGAAGCTCGCGCACGGCGGCGGGGGCCATGAGATGGTTGGTGATCGATCTCGGGATCGGGCGCATCGAGGATCTCCATGACCTGACCCTCGGTGTCGGCCCGCCGCAGCAGGTCCGGTGCGCTCGCCAGGTTGTGGGTACCGAAGACGACGTCGACCCAACCCACCTTCTTCTGAATCAGCTCCCGGTCCTTTTGGGCCAGACATCCGCCGACGGCGATCTGCAGCCCCGGCTTGGCGTCGACCAGGGTCTTGAGGCTGCCCAAGGTGCCGTAGAGCTTCTGATCGGCGTTCTCCCGGATGCAGCAGGTATTGAGGACGACCACATCGGCCTCGTCCATGACGTCGGTCTGGCTCCATGCCGTCGGCCACCAGCATGCCGGCCAGCCGCTCGGAGTCGTGCTCGTTCATCTGGCACCCGAACGTGCGGATGTAGAAGGACTTGGGCATCCCGGCGAGTCTACGGCCCCCTCCCTCACCCGATTGGCGGGTGACAATGGGGCCGGACAGGCCTGCCGTAACATCCGGTCCCGATGTCTGTGCCGTCGACCCCTGACTCGCCGCCACCGCAGCGCCACGCTGCAACACGGGCTGACAAGCGAACCATCTTGATCGGGACGGCCGTGGTCGTCGTGGCCGTCGCCCTTGTCATTGGTTTTGTGATCGGGTCTGGATCGACACCTTCCCATCGGGCCAAGGATCTGACCACGGCCGACAAGACACTGGTCAAACAGTTCGACGCCTACAGCCGGAAGACAGACGCATGTGAGAAGGTCACCAACCCCTACCAGTGCATCGAGCACGAGGACGCGGCCATGACGCCTCACCTCGGCACCTACGCCAGCGTGCTGAAGAAGTTGCGAAATGCCGGCGTCAGTCAGGACTCCATCACCAGAGCGCACCAGGACGCCTTGAATGCCGAAGAGGGGTTCGCTCTTGTCGGCGGTGCGCCACCCACTGAAGCGGGTTACAAGTCTGCCTTGGCCCAGTCCAACCTGGCCGGCCTCGTCGCGGAGACTCGACCGCTCGGTCGTCACGCTCTCTAGCTGAGTACGGCGGCGTCTCCGACGACGAGACCCTGACGGTCCGCCCGCAACGTGAGCACCTGGGCCGCAAAGCTCATCTGCTCGAGGGCCGCCTTCACGCCTGTCGCCACACTCTCCACGCTCGATCCGGTGGCGATGCCCAGCAGCGACGGTCCGGCGCCCGACCAGCATGAGCCCAGGGAGCCCGATTCCACCAGGGCGGCCAGGAGGGAGGGGGCTTCGGGGAAGAGGATCGTGCGCGCATCTTGATGCAGACGGTCCCCCGTGGCGGCCGCCACGAGCTGCTCCGGGTGAGCCAGTCCGGCCAGGAGCAGGCCCATACGTCCCAGGTTGAAGGTGACGTCGGTCCGGGCTACGGGATCGGGCAGCACCCGGCGGGCCTCGGCCGTGCTTAAGGAGCGATCCGGCACAATCACCACAAAGGCCAGCTCGTCGCTCAGTTGGAGGTCGGCCGCCACCACACGGCCGTCGACCATGGAGGCGGCAACCAGGCCGCCATGGACACTGGCTGCGGCATTCTCGGGATGACCGTCATAGGCGGCAGCTACAGCCAGCGGGTCTTCGGCGCCGGCCGCCGCGGCGGCGGCCACAGCCAGGGCAGCTAGGAGCCCAACCCTCTCGATACGGGTATTTGCGAGTGCACGGTCACGGCAAAGTGGTCATGGCCCAGCACTTCGCTCACCACACAGACGGCCAGGTGTGTGTCGTCGTCGTGCAGACCGGCGCCCTCACCTGAGCTGCTGACAGTCAGGCTGTCGGCCGGCTCCACGTCGACCTGGACATAGAGATTCAGCGAGGGCCAGGACATCAAAGCCCGGCCCGAGGTTGGCGGACGAGGCTGGGGCTCCAGCGCGCACGCCGTCAGAAATGCGCTGGCGGAGTGTCTCTCGGGGAAGGGCCTGGCTGAGCCGCACATCAACCATCGTTCGATGGTTTTCAACGGCCACCACAATGAACCCGACGTGGGTCCCCCGCCGGTCTCCCGCCGTGACGGCGTGCGTGGCCACCAGCACCCGGCTCACCTTCAGACCGGGCCAGCTCAGGACCCGAACGGTGGATTGGGCCGTGGCGTCCACGACGTGGCCGTCCAACGAGACGTGGGCGACGATGGCCCCGGCGCTGACCACCGTACGGAAGCCGATGGACGTGGTGATTTCGGCGGCTACTCGAAGGCAGCCACACCGGGGGCCAAGAGCACGTTCGCTTCCTGGTTCGAGACCTGCCCGGTCACGGCGGCGAGAATGAGCACCTTCTGCCCGTGCACGGTCCGGGTAACGGCCATAACGTCGCAGCCACCGGCTTCGCTGGTGTACCCCGATTTCACCCCGACGACCCCGAAGTCGCCCAGGTAAGGCGTATATGACGTGAGGAGGCCGGCGATCGGCAGCGTCACCGATGGCATGCGCACGATGGCGGCGAAGGTGGGGTTGGCCATGTCGGGTGCGGCCACCACCAGAATGTCTGCCGCCGTCGATTGTGAGGCCGTGTCGTCGCCGCTGTCATCGGCGTAATGGGTGTGATGCATGCCGAGTTGTTGGGCTGTCGTGTTCATTTTGGTGACGAAGGCCGGGATGGTGCCGGAGTCCCAAGTGGCGAGCGCATCGGCGAAATCATTGGCGGAGTGGACGAGCATGCCTTCGAGCATCTGGCGTTCGGTCAGGACCTCCCCGTTGACCAGCTGGGCATTGGCCTGATCGGTCTGCAGGTCGTTGTTGTAGTCGGCCACGTCGGCCGGGGTGATGGCGATATTCGGGCCGCTCTGGCCGAGGGCGAGTGGATGATCACGCAGGATGAGGTAGGCCGTCATGAGTTTGGTGATGCTGGCGATGGGCACTGGGGTTTCGGGCCCCGACGATTCCCTGACGCCGAGCGCTGGCACGGCGATAGCGGATTGGCCGACGGCGGCCCAGGGCAGCTGTGGTTGGGTGGCGGTGACGGTCATGGTGGATCGGAGCGTGGAGACCACTGCCGCTGATGCGGCGGGGGCGGTAGGCGGACCACGACGAAAGCGGCGGCGGCCACGATGACGACGAGGAGGATTGTGAGCACCGTCCAGAGGACCCGGTGGTGCTTGCGCCCTGAGGCGGCGGCGTGACGACCCCGTCCCGGTTCGGGCTGGTTCAGTGAGTCGAGTTGAAACGGCGCCACCATGAGTGGCACGGACTCGAGGCCGAGTCAAGGGTTGTTACGCATCGAGCTCATCAATGGTTATCAGGACCTGACGAGCCTTTGAA
>CAVRBD010000027.1:0-218711 GCA_963718975.1 uncultured Bacteroidota bacterium
ATCATGCTGTTGAAGCTGCTGATTCAACGAAATCGAATATTAGCTTTTTTAAAATAAAAACTGAAGAAGGAGTGGAGATGGATGCGTGGATGGCAAAGCCATCTCATTTTGATGCATCAAAAAAATATCCTGTTGTGTTTTATGTTTACACAGAACCTGCAGGACAAAATGTAAAAGATTCATATGGAATAACGAACAACAAAATCTATAGCGGAAATATGGCAGATGATGGATACATCTATATTTCAATTGATAACCGGGGAACGCCCGCACCGAAAGGCAGCGCATGGAGAAAATGTATTTACAGAAAGATAGGGTTGACAAATATCAGTGATCAGGCAATGGCTGCGAAAGAAATTTTGAAATGGCCTTTTGTAGATTCATCACGTGTTGCTGTTTGGGGATGGAGCGGTGGCGGTTCTGCAACATTGAACCTGATGTTCAAATATCCGGAAATTTATAAAACAGGAATTGCAATTGCAGCAGTTGGATATCAGCTTACCTACGATAATATTTATCAGGAAAGATATATGGGCCTGCCACAAGAAAACAAAGATGATTTTATAAAAGGCTCACCAATTACTTATGCAAAAAATCTTCTCGGTAGCTTATTATATATTCATGGAACAGGCGATGATAATGTGCATTACAATAACGCAGAGATGTTGATTAATGAATTGATAAAATACAACAGGCAATTTCAACTGATGTCTTATCCAAATAGAACACATGCCATTTCTGAAGGCCCAGGAACCACCGAGCATTTAAAAACTTTATGCACGGATTATTTGAGAGAACATTGCCCGCCAGGAGGCAGATGAAAATAATTATGATCTAAATATTGCGATTGCTGAATTTTGAAAACACTATGCGTGTTTTTGAATGATTACTGTCGTGCTTTTGCCGAGCTCGGATTCTATCGTTATTTCAGCACCAACCTCTTTAGCTCTTTGCTGCATATTTTCCAGTCCGTAATGGCCATCTTTTTTAATCAGGGTATCAAAACCTTTTCCGTTGTCGGAAATGGAGAAATAATAATTTTTCTCGGCATCAGAGAATATTTTTAAAACGATTTTATTGGCCGAAGAATGTTTAATGGAATTGTTGATCGCTTCCTGACAAATACGATATGTATTTAGCGATTCGGTCGGTTGAAAACGATAATCTTTCTTAATGCTTTCAATGATCTCAAAATCTATATCCGGCGAAAGCACTATTTGATCCTGAAGAAATGATTTCAAACGATCGGAAAATTCTTCTAGCGTGATTGATTCTTTTTTGATCACCCAGATGGTTTCCCTCAGGTCACTCACCAAGTTTTTTGAAGTGTCGCTGACCAACAACAGTTTCCTGATTTCGTCTTCTTTGCTTAAAAAATCTTTTGAATCAATAAGCAAATCAATATTACCGCTGATATAGGATAGCTGCGACCCAACATTATCATGCAATTCTCTTGAAATCCTTTCGCGTTGCGTTGCCAGTTTGTTTTCCATTTCCCTGCGCCGCTTTCTAAGTTGATATATAAATAGAAGAATGAGGGAAACGATACAAAAAGCAATTATTACCAGCAGCAGGTTTTGTTCATTCTGCTTTTTTCTGATCTTCGATCTGGCGTTGCTCTTCAATGTTGCGCAGTTTTTCATTGAATGCGAGCGCTTGTTCTTTATTAAGATTATTTTCATTAAAAACGGAATCCTTCATCGATAATTCCACTCTCGAAAAATAATAAGCGCTATCCGACTGATGCGACTTGTCGTATATCATTCGCAAAAAACCTGCTGCTGTTAATTGCACGTCAGGATTATGATGCTGTTCTCCAAGCTTTATCAAATTGAATGCACGGATTTTCGCTTCCTCGTATCGGCCGTTGTTGAGCAGATAAGGAATGTAATATCTGTCGTTAGTCCACTTAAGGCCGATAGAACTGATAGAATCAGAAAAACTCACTGCAGCTTTGAAGTAAAATTCAGCGGAATCTTTTTTGCCTAATAAAGCATAAACGGCACCGCTCAGAAACAATGATGGCAAACTGATAACAGGCATTTTCGATGTTCTTCCTTCTTGTTCCAAATGTTGCACATAAGGCAATGCTGAATCTGGCTTGCTGCTCAATAAATAATACCTTACCATATTCCTGTTGAACTGAGCTGCCATAAAATCGTATAAGGGATTAGATTTTTCAGGTAAGTTTTCTTTTCCTTTCAAGTTATAATAATAAGTTTCTCTTGGGTTTTGAAGTATTACATAAGTGAGGGCAATATCAAAATAAAGAGAGCTGATTCTTCTTTTATCCTTTACTTTTTCAGCCAGCGGGATGGCTTTGAATAAATATTCAAGCGCCGTGGGGTAGTCACCTTTTCTTCCGGTGTAAGAGCCCGCCATGTTGTAACCAATTGCCAGCAATGAATCGTTGCCTAAATTCTGAGCAAGCCGAACCATTTCCAAACAAAGAGCCGTATCAATATTTTCGCCATTGTTTACCTTATGCTCAAGGATTTTATTGATAAGATCGAATCTACTGATCGGAGAAAATGTTTTCTCAAGCTGATTATTCAGGCTATCAGAATATTTAGGCTGAGCATAACAATCTGTGCTTAAAGCAATAAATAGTATAAATAAAACCTTGCTCATCATCTAGTAAATTTAAAGAGCCTTATTCATTAAGAAATATTATGCTTAATTAAAAAAGCAATATGCCCGGGCGGCTAAAACTTTTGCCATAAAAGATTTCATAAAAGCAAACGCATGCGCGACCTTGTGCGGACAGAACATTCAATGATTAACAATAAATTCCTTCTGCAGCCTGTCTAAATTCCGCCGTAAAATGAAAGCCAAAAAAAATCTCACAAATCTTTGTCTGTTTAACAGATTGCCCATACCTTTGCACTCCCATTCTAAAAATGGGTTTGGCTTATGTCTCAACGAATAAGAATCAAATTACAGTCATACGATCATAATCTGGTAGATAAATCTGCCGAAAAAATCGTAAAAACCGTGCGCAGCACTGGTGCAGTAGTTACAGGTCCTATTCCTTTACCTACTAAAAAGAAAATCTTCACAGTTTTGCGCTCGCCGCACGTGAACAAGAAAGCACGTGAGCAGTTCCAGTTGCACACGCACAAGCGTTTGCTGGATATCTATACTTCTTCATCAAGAACTGTAGATGCGCTATCAAAACTGGATTTGCCAAGTGGTGTTGATGTTGAGATTAAAGCATGACGCTTTAGCATTAAAAGTTCTTTATATAATCTATCTGCAAACTTTGTGAGGTTCTCACAGATAAAACAGCGCTGGATTTTAAATTATTAACTCTCTCTGCAAAGAGAGATACATATGAACAAGCCGTTCGGGTTTGTTTACTGCTGGTACTTCTGATGAATAAGTTCATCTAACAGAAAAGGTCGGCTGCAAACGAGGGATTGAAATCTTGCTTATTGCCATTCAGATGCGAAACCCAATGATTGTCCTTATACCTACGGCGCAAATTGTAAAAAATGAAAGGTATTATTGGCAAGAAAATTGGGATGACCAGCATCTTCAGTCCTGATGGCAAGCAGACAGCCTGCACCATCATCGAAGCAGGTCCTTGTGTCGTCACACAGGTGAAAACAAAAGATAATGATGGTTACAGCGCTCTTCAATTAGGTTTCGGCGACAAGACAGAAAAACACAGCATCTCCGCAGAAAAAAATCACTTCGCCAAATCAAACACAGCTCCCAAAAAATTCGTCAAAGAATTCCGCAATTTCTCAATAGAAAAAAATTTAGGTGAATCAATAACAGTTGACATTTTCGCTGAAGGCGAGAAGGTGAATGTAGTTGGAACATCCAAAGGAAAAGGATTTCAGGGTGTTGTTAAACGCCACGGATTCCATGGCGTTGGTCAGCAGTCACATGGTCAGCATGACCGTCAGCGTGCTCCGGGTTCTCTTGGTAACTCTTCGGATGCATCACGTGTAATGAAAGGTGTGCGCATGGCTGGCCGCATGGGCAGTGACAGAGTAAAAATCAAAAGCCTGAAAGTGGTAAAAATATTCGCTGAGAAAAATTACATTCTGATCAGCGGCTCTGTTCCCGGTCATATCGGTTCAATTGTTTATATTCAGAAGTAATTTGATAATTAGCTAAGGTGATAATTAGCTAATGTAAAAACTTAAAATCGAAAATAGGATGTGAGAAATTAGCTAATCGGCAAATCATCACATTATCAAATTAAAAAACATGCAAGTAGAAGTTTTAGATATAAAAGGAAAGAAAACAGGCCGAACGGTTGAGTTGCCTGAAGAGATTTTTGGCATTGAACCAAACGATCACGTGATGTACTTGGCCGTTAAGCAGTATCTCGCTGCTCAGCGCCAGGGAACACATAAGGTGAAGACCCGTATGGAAGTGAAAGGTTCTTCCAAAAAATTGCACAAGCAAAAAGGAACGGGTGGCTCCCGTAAAGGAAATATCCGTAACCCATTGTATAAAGGTGGTGGAACTATTTTTGGGCCTAAGCCGCACAGCTATGATTTCAAATTGAACCGAAGGTGAAAGATCTGGCAAAGATGTCTTCGCTTTCATACAAAGCAAAAGACAATGCGATTGTTATTGTGGAAGATATCAAATTGGATAAGCCAAAAACAAAAGAATTCGCAGGCATTTTGAAAAGCCTTGAATGTTGCTGACAAGAAAACATTGTTTGTATTCCCTGAGTACAATGATAATTTATACCTCAGCTTGCGCAATGTTGAAAAAGTGAGCAGCGCATTGTTGGCTGATATGAATACCTATGATATCGTGAATGCTGATGTATTGGTGCTGTCAGAAAGTGCTGCAAAAGTTTTTTCTGATAATCAAACTGGTGATGAATAATTAATAAAGAATTTCAAACTAAATAAAAATGAAACTTTCTGAAGTTTTAATAAAGCCGATACTCACTGAAAAAGCAAATGCGCAACAGGAAAAGTTGAGAAGATATGCTTTCAGAGTGAACAGAAAGGCAAACAAGCTGGAAATAAAAAAAGCTGTGGAAGGATTTTACGGAGTAACGATTGTTGATGTAAACACAATAATTGTTCCTGCAAAACATAAAACACGTTCAACTAAAGCAGGCATTGTAGAAGGCCGCAAACCATCTTACAAAAAAGCTTTGGTAACAATCGCAGAAGGCGAAACGATTGATTTGTATTCTAACATTTAATTCTGATTTTCAGAATTGATAATAATGAAGTAATGGCATCAACTGCCGCAAAAAGTTGAAAATAAATTTTAAAAACCCTTTGGGATTTAAAGTATGGCACTAAGAAAATATAAACCGATTACAGCAGGAACTCGTTGGAGAATTGGCAACGCGTATGTTGAGATTACAAATGACGTTCCTGAAAAAAGCTTGCTTGAAAAAGTAAAATCTACCGGCGGAAGGAACGTCGCAGGGAAGAAGAGCTATGCGCTACATTGGCGGCGGGCACAAGAAAATGTTCCGTGTTATTGATTTCAAGAGAAATAAAAAAGATATTCCTGCTACTGTTGTGTCAATCGAATACGATCCGAACCGCACAGCATTCATCGCATTGTTGAATTATGCTGATGGGGAAAAAAGATATATTATCGCTCCGCAAGGATTGCAGGTTGGTGCAAAGGTATTATCTGGCGATGATGTTGCGCCTGAATTAGGAAATGCATTGCAAATGAAAAATATGCCGCTTGGTACAAATGTTCATAACATTGAAATGCAACCTGGTCAGGGTGGAAAATTAGTTCGCAGTGCAGGAACATCGGCACAGCTCACTAACAAAGAAGAAAAATATGCTGTGTTCAAAATGCCTTCCGGTGAGTTGAGAAAAGTTTTGATAAACTGCTATGCAACTGTAGGTGTTGTTTCAAACAGCGACCACAATTTGCAGAGCATGGGCAAGGCAGGTCGTAATCGCTGGAGAGGGATTCGTCCACGAACCCGTGGCGTTGCCATGAACCCAGTTGACCATCCGATGGGTGGTGGTGAAGGTAAAGCATCGGGCGGTCAGCCTCGTTCAAGAAACGGCCAGTATTCAAGAGGCTTGAAAACAAGAACGAAAGGAAAAGGAACTGATAAATTTATTATCCAGAGAAAGAACGGTAAGAAGTTAGCGAAATAAAATTTTGAACTGATAATTTGATTTTATGATCACAGTTATCGAATCATCAAATTATAAAATAAAACATGGCTCGTTCAATTAAAAAAGGTCCTTATGTAGATGCAAACCTCGAAAAAAAGGTGTTGGACATCAACGAAGGCAAACTAAAGAAAGGTGTTATTCAAAACATGGAGCCGTCGTTCAACGATCACACCGGATTTCGTAGGGCACACATTGGCGGTTCATAATGGCAACAAATTTATTCCTGTTTATGTAACAGAATTTATGGTTGGTCATAAGCTCGGTGAATTTGCGCCAACACGCCAGTTCAAAGGACACTCTAGTAAAAAGATAGCGTAAAAACAGTTGACAGTTATCAGTCGGCAGTTATTCAATGAACTGCAAACTGAAAACCGGAAACTGCAAACTAAATAAAATGGAAGCAGTAGCTAAATTGAGAAATTATCCGACATCACCACGCAAGATGCGCTTGCTGGCTGATGAAATCCGCGGGTTGCATGTAGAAAAAGCATTGGCTTTGTTGGAACATCATCCGCAACATTCTTCTACTCCGTTGTATAAATTATTATGGAGCGCAGTGAAGAACTGGGAACAAAAAAATGAAGGCAAAAGCGCAGCAGATGCAAGCCTTGTAGTGAAAACTGTTTTTGTAGATAATGGAAGGGTGCTCAAGCGCATGCGCCCTGCACCGCAAGGCCGTGGCTACCGCGTTCGCAAGCGCAGCAACCATGTAACGATTATAGTTGATGTAAAAGCAATTGCCGAATCAAAAAATTAATAAAACACATTAAAGCATAATATGGGTCAAAAAACAAATCCTATTGGTGCAAGACTGGGAATCATCCGCGGTTGGGAATCTAACTGGTTTGGAAGTAAAAAAGATTATGCATCCAAACTGATTGAAGATAATAAAATCAGAACTTATCTCAATGCACGTATCAATAAAGGCGGCATTGCAAAAATTGTTATTGAGCGCACACTTAATAAACTGATTGTAACAATTCACACTTCAAAGCCTGGTATCATCATTGGTAAAGGTGGTGGAGAAGTTGACCGTATAAAAGAAGAGTTGAAAAAACTGACCGGCAAAGAAGATGTTCAGATCAATATTCTGGAAATCCGACGCCCTGAACTGGATGCAAATATTGTTGGCGATACGATTGCCCGACAAATTGAAAACCGCATCAACTACAAACGTGCTATTAAAATGGCAATAGCTTCTGCACTGCGAATGGGAGCAGAAGGGATTAAAGTAAAAGTGGGTGGTCGTTTGGGTGGAAATGAAATTGCTCGTACTGAAGAAATTAAACAAGGACGTACTCCGTTGCATACCCTTCGTATGGATATTGATTATGCAAGCGTGTTTGCGCAGACAGTATATGGAAAAATTGGTGTTAAAGTTTGGATTTGCAAAGGTGAAGTTTTAGCAAAGCGTGATTTGAATCCAAATTTTGTTGGTGGTAAAGAAGGTGGCGCACCGGGTGGCGATAGACGAGATGGTGGTGGAAGAAGAGATGATCATCGCGATAGAAGAGATGACAGAGGCGGAAGAGGCGGTGGTGGCGACAGAAGAGGCGGCGGTGACAGAGGCGGAAGAGGTGGTGGAGACAGAAGACATTAAATTTAATTGCCGGTTGCCAATGTGTAGTTTGCGCAAGTAAAAGAATTAGAACAGATTAAGTAAATTATCGAATTATCAAATTAGAATAAAATGTTACAACCGAAAAGATCGAAACATAGGAAAGCACAAAAAGGCAGGATTCGTGAAACAGCAAAAAGAGGAAGCACTATTGCTTTTGGTTCTTACGGATTGAAAGCGCTTGAGGCAATATGGTTAACAAACCGTCAGCTTGAAGCTGCACGTCAGGCATTGACCCGCCACATGAAACGTGAAGGTAATGTTTGGATACGAATATTTCCTGACAAGCCAATCACAAAGAAACCTCAGGAAGTGAGAATGGGTAAAGGTAAAGGTAACCCTGAATATTGGGCGGCGGTAGTTGAGCCAGGACGTATTCTGTTTGAAGCAGATGGCGTCACAGAACAAGTTGCTAAGGAAGCATTGTTGCTTGCTGCTCAAAAGTTGCCCATTAAAACAAAATTTGTTGTTCGCCGTGATGCAGTTGCAATCGTTGCTGCTAAATAAAAATTTATAAATCAGATAAGATGTCCAAGAGAATTGATTTTGTAAAAAGCATCAGAGATTTGAGTGATGTGGATTTGAAATCGCGGATTCAGGAAGATGAACAGCGTTTGAAGAAGCTTGAATTTGCGCATGCTATTTCACCATTGGAAAACCCGATGAGCATACGCGCTTTGAGACAAGACATTGCAGGCTGAAAACAGAATTGAATAAAAAGAAATCAAAAGCTTAATAAAATGGCTGAAAGAAATTTGCGAAAAACAAGAACGGGTGTTGTAAAAAGCAACAAGATGGATAAGACCATCACTGTTACTGTTGAAAGAAAAGTAAAACATCCGATCTACGGGAAGTTTGTAAAGAAAACAACAAGCTTTCATGCGCACGATGAAAAAAATGAGTGCACAGTTGGAGATATTGTGAAGATTATGGAGAGCCGCCCGCTTAGCAAAACAAAGCGCTGGAGACTGGTGGAAGTAATTGAGAAAGCGAAGTAGTAGGAAGCTGTGAGCTATGAGCAACAAGCTTCGAGCCACAGCATAAAAGATTGATTAAGAATTTATAATTGCTCGTAGCTCGAGGCTAACAACCCGAAGCTATCAGTTCAAAGCGAAATAAAATGATTCAGCAAGAAAGCAGATTAAATGTAGCAGACAACAGCGGTGCCAAAGAAGTTCTTTGCATCCGCGTGCTTGGGAACAGTGGTCAGGATTATGCTAAAATCGGCGATAAAATTGTTGTGACTGTGAAAGATGCATTGCCTGCCGGCGGCATCAAAAAAGGAACAGTAACAAAAGCGGTTATCGTTCGCACGAAAAATAAATTGCGCCGCAAAGACGGTTCTTATATCAGGTTTGATGATAATGCTGTGGTGTTGCTGAACCAATCTGAAGAGCCAAGAGGCACACGTATTTTCGGGCCGGTGGCAAGAGAGCTTCGTGATAAAGGATACATGAAAATTATTTCATTAGCACCTGAAGTGCTGTAAGAAAATAGTTTCGAGTTTCTCGTTTCAAGTTTCCAGTTCTGCAAATTTGAAATTCAAAATGAAACTTAAAACCAAAGAACTGGAAACTGAAAATTGTAAACTGGAAACTTTTAAAAATGAGCAACAGATTTAAACCGAAGTTTAATATTAAAAAAGGCGACAGCGTTGTGGTGATTGCTGGTGATGATAAGGACCTGAAGAAACCTCGCAAAGTGCTGGAAGTTTTTCCTGACAAAGCGAAAGTTTTGGTAGAAGGCGTTAATATCGTTACTAAGCATACAAAGCCTTCTGCGCAGAACACAAAAGGCGGCATCGTGAAAATTGAAGCTGCTATCCACATTTCAAATGTAATGTTGTGGGATGCAAAAGCAGGTGAAGCAACCAAAGTGAAACGCACAAGAGAGAACGGAAAATTAGTTCGCATATCAAAAAAATCAGAGGGGGTAATTAAATAATGAGCACAGAAAAATATTCTCCGAGATTAATCGGAAAGTACAAAAATGAAGTGGTGCCTGCATTGATGAAAAAATTTGGATACACCAGCGTTATGCAAGCTCCAAGACTTGAAAAAATTTGTTTGAACCGCGGCGTGAATGGCGCAGTGAACGACAAAAAATTGGTTGATGTCGCTCTTGATGAGCTGACATTAATCACTGGTCAGAAGGCAGTGCCAACGATGTCGAAGAAAGATATCTCAAACTTCAAATTGAGAAAAAATATTCCAATTGGAGCACGTGTAACATTGCGCGGTGAGAAGATGTATGAATTTCTTGACAGATTGGTATCAACAGCATTGCCACGAGTGCGTGACTTTAAAGGTGTGAATGAAAAATCATTCGACGGCCGTGGTAACTACACATTAGGAGTTACTGAACAAATCATTTTCCCTGAAGTGGATATTGACAAAGTGAATAAGATAACAGGCATGGATATCACATTTGTGACTACCGCAAATACAAATGAAGAAGCATACGAATTATTGAAAGAATTAGGTATGCCATTCAAGAATGCAGCAAAAAAAGAAGATTAAAATTTTAAATTAAATAAATAATGGCGAAAGAGTCAGTAAAAGCCAGGCAAAGAAAAAGAGAAGCAATGGTAGCAAAGTATGCCGATAGACGCGCTGCTTTAAAAGCAGAAGGCAACTATGCAGCGTTGGATTTGCTTCCAAAAAATGCATCTCCCGTGCGCTTAAAAAATCGTTGCCAGTTAACAGGCAGACCAAGAGGCTACATGAGATACTTTGGTGTATCGAGATTGGTTTTCCGTGACATGGCATTGGCTGGAAAAATACCAGGCGTTAGAAAAGCCAGCTGGTAAAACAGTCGACAGTCATCAGTTGGCAGTCGGCGGGCTGAAGACAGATGACCGAAAAAAAATTGAAAAAATATTAATAGAGTAAACAATGGTTACTGATCCAATTGCAGATTACTTAACGAGAGTGCGCAACGCGCAAATGGCTAATCACCGTATTGTTGAGATTCCTGCTTCTAATTTGAAAAAGCGTATAACAGAAATTTTATACGATAAAGGATATATTCTTAAATACAAATTTGAGGATGATACTAAACAAGGCGTAATTAAAATCGCTTTGAAGTATGACCCGACGACAAAAGAGCCGGCTATCAAATCTCTGGAAAGAGTGAGCCGCCCGGGTCTTCGCCAATATTCAAGCCCTGCAGAATTTGAGCGTGTGAAAAATGGTTTGGGCGTTGCTATCATTTCAACATCAAAAGGTGTGATGACTGATAAAGAAGCGAAGGCGCAGAATGTAGGCGGAGAGGTTCTTTGCTACATTTATTAATAAGCTGATTGAATAATTTGATGATGTGATGATGACATCAAATTATTGTAAACATAAGAAGATAATTTAAGCCTTCTATACGGCGGCTGAACACTTCTGAAATCATTATCAAATTAGCGAATCATCAAATTATTAAATTAAGATTATGTCTCGTATAGGAAAAAAACCGGTAACAGTTCCAAGTGGGGTAACCATCACCGTTAGTGCGGACAATGTGATTACTGTGAAAGGACCTAAAGGTGAATTGAAACAAACGCTTGATCGCGATATCAAAGCGGAAGTGAAAGATGGTCAGATTGAATTTGCCCGTCCGACTGACCAAATTCGTCATCGTGCGTTGCATGGCTTGTATCGTTCTTTGGTTTCAAATATGGTGAAAGGTGTTACTGAAGGTTATACAAGAAAACTGGAATTGATTGGTGTAGGTTTCAAAGCATCTAACCAGGGCAATCTTTTAGATTTATCATTAGGATATTCTCACAATATTATTTTTGAAATTCCTAAAGAACTGAAATTGGCTACGGCACAGGAAAAAGGAGAGAACCCGAAAATTTCTCTGGAAGGAATCGACAAACAATTGATTGGTCAGGTTGCTGCTAAAATTCGTGGTCTTCGCAAACCAGAACCATACAAAGGAAAAGGTGTTCGCTATGTTGGTGAAGTGGTTCGCAAGAAAGCTGGTAAAGCTGCTGGTAAATAATTGAGTTAATTAAAATCCTGGCAGTATCAGGATTGCAAAATAAAAAGTATGGATAAGAAATTTGTCAAGAAACAAAAGGTTCAGTACCGCATCCGAAAAAAAGTTAGCGGCTCTGCAGAAAAACCAAGACTGGCAGTGTTCAGAAGCAACAGCGATATTTATGTGCAGTTGATTGATGATAATGATGGAAAAACGTTGGCATCAGCTTCTTCTCGTGACAAAGATATCTCTGCTCAGAAAGGAAACAAGAGCGAAAAAAGCAAATTAGTTGGAGCCGCTATTGCACGCAAAGCAACTGAGCTTGGCTTGAAGGAATGCACATTTGACCGCGGCGGTAATCTATATCATGGTCGTGTGAAAGCAGTCGCTGATGGCGCACGTGAAGGCGGATTGAAATTTTAAATTTTGAAGTTTACGGTGTATTGTAACTAATACATCTCAAATCGTAAAAATATTATGGCAAAAGTAATCTTAACGAAAGTAAAAGCCGGCGACCTTGAGCTAAAAGAAAAAGTAGTTGCTATCAACCGTGTTGTGAAAACAACAAAAGGCGGACGTGCATTTAGTTTTTCTGCACTCGTTGTTGTTGGCAATGAAAGTGGCGTAGTTGGTCATGGTTTGGGCAAAGCAAAAGAAGTTCAGGAAGCTATCACCAAAGGAATTGAAGATGCAAAAAAGAATTTGATTAAAGTTCCGATTATTCACGGCACTATTCCTCACGATCAGCTTGCTAAAGAAGGCGCAGCGAAAGTGTTGATCAAGCCAGCTGCTCATGGTACAGGTGTAATTGCAGGAGGCAGCATGCGCGCAGTTCTTGAAAGCGCAGGCGTAACGGACGTTCTTGCAAAATCGCTTGGTTCTGCAAATCCTCACAATGTGGTGAAAGCAACATTCAAGGCATTGGCGATGCTGAGAGAGCCGATTACTGTTTCAAGAACACGCCATTTATCTTTAAAGAAAATTTTTAACGGATAATAATTCAGTTGACAGTTCAATAGTTGAGTTATGAAAAAAATTAAAATAACACAGGTCAAAAGTGGAATTGACAGACCAGAACGCCAGAAGCAAACATTGGTGGCGCTTGGCTTAAAAAAAATGCATGCTACAAAAGAAGTAGAAGCAACTCCGCAAATTTTAGGCATGGTGCGCACGGTGCATCATTTGGTTAAAGTGGAAGAAGTTAAATAGCTAATTTGATAATTCGATAATGGGGTAATGAAATCCTGTTTTTCCATTAGCTAATTATCAAATTATCGAATCATCACATTCAATAAAGCGAGGGGCGATTCCCCGTTGAGTTAAAATCAGATAAAATGAAATTACACACAATCAGGCCTGCAAAAGGTTCTACTCACAAAGAAAAAAGACTAGGTCGCGGTGAAGCTTCCGGAAAAGGGGGCACATCAACAAAAGGCAATAAAGGCGGACAGAGCCGCGCAGGTTATCAGCGCAAAATGGCCCACGAAGGTGGTCAGATGCCAATTCAGAGAAGGCTTCCAAAACGCGGTTTCAAAAACATCAACAGAATAGAATACAATGTTTTCAATCTTGGTCAAATCGACCATCTGATTGAGAAATATGGCATTAAAGAATTCTCTCCGGAAAATTTATACATCAACGGTCTTATCAGCCAAACTTCATTGGTGAAAGTTCTTGGCAATGGCGAATTGAAAACCAAAATCGCTTTCAAAGTAAATGCAGTGAGCGCTAAGGCAAAAGCTGCTATTGAAGAGGCTGGCGGAACTATAGAAATTCTCAAGTAATTTTTGTGTAACTTGCAAGGCGCGTGAAATGCGTCTTTTTTGTTTTGGCTTCTAAATAAAAAATTACAACATTCGTGAAGAAACTAATTCAAACACTAAAAAATATCTGGGGCATTGAGGAGCTGAAGGGTAAGATACTTACAACTTTGCTTCTCATCTTCATTTTCAGGGTGTGTACTTATATAACATTGCCCGGAATTGACCCTCATAAATTAGGTTCATTGTCTGGCGCAAAAGGTGGCGCACTTGGATTGATTGATGCATTTTCAGGCGGCGCTTTTTTGCAAGCCTCCATTGTTGCACTAGGAATCATGCCTTATATCTCTGCTTCTATCTTTATGCAATTGATGACGATCCTCGTTCCTCAAATGCAGAAGGTTCAGAAAGAAGGTGAAAGCGGTAGAAAAAAAATCAACCAATGGACAAGATATCTTACTGTTATCGTCACATTCGTTCAGGCTTATGCATATGTTACTTATTTAAGAACGATGGCGAAGGACGCAGTGATAGATTCCTTCTCAGCTTATTTATGGATCACTACTCCCATTGTGCTCACAGCAGGAACATTGTTCGTGATGTGGCTCGGTGAAAAAATCACTGATAAAGGTTTGGGCAACGGTACTTCATTAATCATCATGATTGGAATTTTAGCAAGGCTGCCAAATGCTTTCAGGCAGGAGCTTACAGCGAAACTTGCAATCGGAAGTGGTGGCATATTAATTTTCGTTATTGAAATTGCAATACTCATCGGCATCATCATGGGATTAATTGTGCTCATACAAGGCGTTCGAAAGGTTCCCGTGAATTATGCCAAGCAGATTGTCGGCAATAAACAATTCGGTGGCGCCAGACAATTTCTTCCATTGAAAGTGAACAGCGCCGGTGTAATGCCCATCATATTTGCGCAAGCAATTATGTTCCTTCCAACATTGATTTCTTACACAAGCTTCGAAAATAAAGAAGGTATATCAAGAATATTTTCTGACCCGAAAGATTATCTCCACATGATAATCTACGCGGTGATTGTGATTGCATTCACGTTCTTATATACTGCTTTAATTTTTAACCCGAAACAAATTTCTGAAGACCTTAAGCGTAACAACGGATTTATTCCTGGTGTGAAACCTGGTCAGCCAACAGCAGATTATATCGGTTCGGTGATGGATAAAATTACTTTGCCTGGTGCAATCTTATTGGCTATAATCGGTATCCTGCCTGGGTTTGCGCAACGCCTCGGAATCACGCAGTCGTTCGCATCATTCTTCGGCGGCACTTCATTGTTGATTATGGTCGGAGTAATCCTCGATACATTGCAACAAGTGGAAACACAATTGCTGATGCGCCAATATGATGGCTTGATGAAAAGCGGAAGGATTCAAGGACGCCAGTCATCCACTGTTTCCGGAGCCGTCATCTAAAAATATTTTCAGATTTTTTTATAATGAACCTGTTATGCGAACCGCTGACAGGTTTATTTGTAATTATAGAGTGATAACTTTTATTGCACAAATTTTAACCGAATTACACGAATTATTAAGCTTCAGGAAAATTCGTGTAATTCGTAATAATTAGTGTTATAAAGAACTATTGACCATTCACCATTCACCTCATGATTTATTATAAAACACAAGCTGAAATTGAACTGATGAGGCAAAGCGCTTTGCTCGTAAGCAAAACGCTTACTGAGATTGCAAAAATTTTAAAGCCCGGCATCACTACTCTTTCGCTTGATAAAATCATAGGTGAGTTCATCAGAGATAATAAAGCAGCTCCTAATTTTTTAAATTATCGTGGCTACCCTTTCAATTCATGCATTTCAGTAAATGATGTGGTGGTGCATGGCTTTCCAAATAAAGAAGAATTGAAAGAGGGTGATATTGTTTCCATTGATACCGGTGTTGTCAAAAATGGTTACCACGGCGATCACGCATATACATTCGCGTTAGGTGAAATCAGTGAGCCCGTTGCTCAATTAATAAGAGTGACAAAAGAATCATTATACAAAGGCATTGAAAAAGCTGTTGCCGGAAATCGTGTGGGAGATATTTCTTTTGCCATTCAGGAACACACTGAAAAAAAATATGGTTACGGAGTAGTTCGTGAGCTCGTTGGTCATGGCTTGGGAAAAAGCATGCACGAAGACCCGCAGGTTCCTAATTATGGCAAGCGTGGCAGCGGACCAAAAATGAAAGAAGGTTTGGTGATTGCCATCGAGCCGATGATCAATCTCGGTGTGAAAGATGTGTACACAGAAGATGATGGCTGGACAGTACGCACAAAAGACCACAAGCCATCTGTGCATTTTGAGCATGATGTGCACGTTCAAAAAAATAAAGCAGATATACTTTCCGATTATAGCATTATAGAAGCAGCAGAAAAAGCGAACGTGAATTTGTTCGCTAATTACAACACGAATTGAAACGAATTTTCGCTAATTGAGTTCTTGCCGTTGTTGGTTGCCGACCAACAACAAATGCATAAACAAATTGATAATTTTATTAGAGAGTCGCCCGTCATTCCTGCTTTTAGGCAGGAATCTCACTAAACAAATCAGGCATATTGATATCAGTATTCTCCTTTCGAATAAAAGAAAAATGTTTTTCCGGTCGCGCCAATTCGCGTTAACTTTCAGTATGAAAAGATTTTTATCAACCTTCTTTGCTTTCTGCTTCATCACTCAATCTTCCTTCTCACAATCACCCGAAGTTTTAAAAGTCAGAAAATTCAGAGAACAAAATGAACATGCAATCATCAATGAGTTTGTTTCATTTCTTTCCATTCCCAATATCGCAGATGATTCCATCAATATAAAAAAGAATGCAGCATTCATCATGGGCATGATGAATAAGCGAAGCATTCAAAATGTTCAGTTATTATCACCTATCACTCCATCAAAACCTCCTGTTGTTTACGGGGAAGCAAATGTTCCCGGAGCAAAGCACACGATTATTTTTTATGCGCATTATGATGGTCAGCCCGTAAATCCTTTGCAATGGGCACAACCACTTGAACCATTCAAACCGCAATTATTAAATGGCTCGCTTGAAAAAAATGCAGCCATCATTTCTTTTCCTGATGACAATACTTCATTCAATCCTGAATGGAGAATTTATGCACGTGGCGGTTCGGATGATAAAGGCGGAGTCGCTGCTATTTTAAATGCATATGATGCGATTATGAAATCAGGATTGAAACTTCATTATAATATCAAATTCTTTTTTGAAGGTGAAGAAGAAGCAGGCTCCACGCATCTTTCGGAGATTTTGGAAAAATACAAATCGCTTCTTCAATCTGATGTTTGGATAATCTGCGACGGGCCGGTTCATCAATCCGGAAAAAAACAAATTGTGTTTGGTGTTCGAGGTGATTGTCATATTGATTTGACTGTCTATGCTTCCAAGCGTCCATTGCACAGCGGACATTATGGAAATTGGGCACCTAATCCTGCAATGATGCTTGCGAAATTATTAGCATCGATGAAAGATGACGAAGGAAAGATAACAATAAAAGATTTTTATGCTGATGTAACTCCATTCAATGACACTGAGAAAAAAGCGCTTGCTGAAATTCCTCCTGTTGATGAACAGATGAAAAAAGAATTAGGTATTTCTGCCAATGAAATGCCCGGCAAAACTTTGGTTGAATCTATTAATCTTCCTTCGCTTAATATTAATGGTATGTCGAGTGGCAATGTTGGTAAACAAGCCAGCAATGTGATTCCTACCACTGCATCTGCTGTGCTTGATTTGAGATTGGTATTGGGAAACGATTGGAAGAAGCAACAACAAAAAGTGATTGAGCATATTCGTCAACAAGGATATTATGTGATTGACCATGAGCCGACTGATGAAGAAAGAGCAGCTCATGCAAAAATTATTAAAGCAATTGTGCCTGATGATGGTTATAATGCGCAACGAACTTCCATGAGTTTGCCCATTGCTAAAAATATAATAGCTGCTGTGCAAAAAACAATTGATGATAGAATTGTTTTGTTTCCTTCGCTTGGCGGAAGCTTACCGTTGTTTTTGTTTGAAAAATATCTGAATGCAAAAACAATCATCGTTCCGATTGCAAATCATGATAATAATCAACATGCGGAAAATGAAAACCTGCGTTTGCAAAATTTCTGGAATGGGATTGAAACATTGTCTTCCATTATGCTGATGCAACCCGAATAATATGCCCAGAACTTTAATCGTGATTGGTGGTGGCGCAGCAGGTTTTTTCTGTGCAATTAATGCTGCAAGAATGAATCCTGATTTGAAAGTGACAATTCTTGAAAAATCTTCCAAATTATTAAGCAAGGTGAAAGTCAGTGGCGGCGGGCGTTGCAACGTTACGCATGCATGTTTTGATATTCATGAGATGATGAAAAAATATCCACGTGGACAACATTTTGTGAAGAAAGCATTTCATCAGTTTTTTGCAAAAGATACCATTGAATGGTTTGAGGAAAGAGGTGTGAGGCTTAAGGAGGAAGAAGATGGAAGAATGTTCCCGGTAACAGATTCATCGCAAACAATTATTGAATGCCTGATTAAAGAAGTGAATAAATATGCTGTTGAAATTTTGATGAACAAACAAGTTGATAAAATTGAGATGTTGAATGGTATGTGGCAAATTACAACTGCAAACTGCCAATTGCAAACTGCAGACTTCATTTGCATCGCAAGTGGCGGTTATCCAAAATCTTCCATGTTTGATTGGTTGAAAAATATTGGTCATTCTATTGAAGAGCCAGTTCCTTCACTGTTCACTTTTAATTTGCCTAATCATTCTATCACAAAATTGATGGGCGTTTCAGTTGCCAATGCAAGAGTGAAAATTGTTGACTCAAAACTATCTGAGCAAGGGCCATGTATTAATAACTCATTGGGGATTGAGCGGGCCTGCAGTACTGAGATTATCTGCGTGGGGAGCCAGAGAATTAGCAGTTAGCAATTATCAGTTTGCGGTTTCGATTAATTGGATTCCTGAATATAATTCGGAATCGCTGCGGGAAAAATTTCAGGAACTAAGAATCGATAATGCATCTCAAAAAATGATTAATAAAAACGTTTTCGGGTTGCCGCAAAGATTGTGGGAATATTTAATTCAACAGTCAGGCATAACCGAAAATATGCGTTGGGCTGATTTGCCTATAAAACTTCAAAATAATTTAATTCAAAACTTAATTGCCCAACAATTTGATGTGAAAGGAAAAACTACTTTTAAAGAAGAATTTGTAACTGCCGGTGGAATTAAATTATCAGAGATCGACCCAAACAAGATGGAAAGTAAAATTCTCCCGAACTTATTTTTTGCAGGCGAAGTAATGGATGTAGATGGAATTACCGGTGGATTTAATTTTCAGCATGCATGGACGAGTGGGTTTATAGCGGCGAGAACTATTTCACGCCACGAGACAAACAATACTAAGTGAACAACGATTCTTTGTCTTGTTGTATTCGTAATTACTTTGTGTGAAATCTCTCAATCGCCTTATCAATATTCTTCAATCCCTTCTCAAATGCTTCTTGCTTCTCCCATCCAAAACCCAATCTAAAACTGCGTTTGCTTTGTTCGAACCAATGTCCGGACCCGACATAAGTTTTATAATCTTCCAATAAAACTTTATAAAATTTCTCAATATCAATGTCAACTTCATTCTTGAAATCGAGGAAAGCAAACAACTCCGCCTGAAGGTTCAATCCATTCTAGATATTCATGATTGATTATCCAATTTTTTAGAATATCGAAATTGGTTTTTACTTCTTCCCGAATAGCAGGAAAATATTTTTCTTTTTTCTTTAAATATTGATAACAAATTTCTTCATCCACAATGGAATTGCATATATGAATTTGTTCTTTTGCTGCAAGAAAAAGATGTTGCAAATTTTTGTCTTGAGTGATAAGCCATCCCAAACGAATTCCCGGAATGCCGTAAGCTTTCGACACGGATGAAATACTGATTGCATTCTTGCTTAATGTTGCTGCCAATGGAGTAGGAGATTGAAATGAAATGTCACGATAAGTTTCATCAACCAATAAATAGCATTTTTTTTCTTCAGCAAGTTTTGATAATGCAATAAGTTGTTCCTCGCTAAGCATTGTTCCTGTTGGGTTGTGCGGCGTGGTAATGCTAATGAGTTTTGTGTTCGGGCGAATAGCAGATTTTATTTTCTCAATATCAAGTGCATATTTTTCTTCAAACAGCAAATCAATAAAGCTGATTTCGCAGCCAATTGCTCTCGGCGTTTCAATGTTGGTCGCATAGTTTGGGCGAATAATAATTAAATGATCTTCTTTTTTTAGTAATGAAGTATTGATAATAAACAATGCGCCTGCTGCGCCAACTGTGAGCAACACATCACTTGCAGAAATATTTTTATAATCGTTGGCAATTAATTTCCTTAACTCGGATTTGCCAATATGATCGCCATAAGCAATCACCAAATCATTTAAGTTGATATCAATTTCTTTGAAAAGAACGTCTCTCACAGAGCTTTCAGCAAGATTGCGTTCAATAGAGTCATAGCCCAAATTTTCAGGCGATTCTATTTCGATGGGCATCCGTTTGTATTGCATAATTTTTACGGAATCTAAGGCGTGTTGATAAACGAAGAAAGACTGGTTCTTAAAATTGATGACTGCGAAATTAAAAGCAATGAAGTTTTTTTCATAATGGCAATCTCATGAAGCTTTAGTATGATGTTTCTTTTTTAAACACACAAAGAAAAAACAAAGGTTTCCCTTTAGTATCGAAAGCTTCGGGATAGCTATCTCCTTTTAGATTGTAGCAAATCGTCAGCAGTTCATTTTCAAATTTATAAATAGCAGTAAAATGTTTTCCGGCGTTCACACCTTCTTTGCCATATAAGTCTAATTTTCCATCACTGAATTTTGCAATGCCTTTGTCTATGCTTTCCGCGGTGAAAATATAATTGCTATCGTTAATGATCAAACGCTGTTTCTGAAAACCGGATTCAGGAATTGCTGTGCCGTTCATTTCTTGTTTAACGGGAACCCAGGCGCCGTTTAAATCATTTAATTTGCTTATTTTTTTTGTGCCGACGAATGCAGTGCTGATGCAAAAAAGGAGTACCGTTAATAGTCGCATGGAGTTTGATTTTAATAAAGGAAGATACAAATTTATTATTGCAATATTTGATGCAGAGCTTAGCGAAAATTTAATCAATGTCCGTAACTCTAAGTATCCTGAGCTTTCGCGAGAAACTTTTTATAACCCCATTCGCATTTCTGCAATATGTTTTTTGAAACCAATTTTTTCGTAAGCGTTTATAGCCGGTAGGTTTTCATCATAAGTGAGCAGTCTGAATTCTTTTAAGTTTTTTGAAATTGCCCAGGCAATCAGTTCGTCGATAATTTTTTTGTTGATGCCTTTGCCGCGATGCTCGGGAACGACGTACATCATTCCAAGAAATGCATGTTTATCATGTTTCAAAAAATGATCTGATGCCTCGATGCGTGCATATCCTGATGCAATCAGTTTTCCATCTAACTCGGCAACTACCAAATGAACAGTATCTGAACTGATCATTTTTCCCAGATTATAGTAATAAGTCGGTTCTGTTTTTAGCGTTACATCAAAAGGCCGTTCTGCATTGATGATATTTTGCTCAAATTCTGATAGCGTTTCTAAATCATTTTCGGTTGCTTTTCTTATGGTCATTTGTCCTTTTTTGAATTTGTTTATTCAGTATAAAATTTCATTTTTTTCAGGTTGATAAAAATACGAAAGATTATATTTTGAACTTATATTGACATTCTTTAACCATGATTGGTTTGTTAGTGGTATTGTTGTGGTTTTGTAGTTACTTTGCTGTGTTCTTCTTGTGGTCTTATAGCCCAAAACCACAAGAAATACATAATAAGACCACAACAAAGACACAGGAAAACCACAAGAAATACAAAGAGTGATTTATGCGCTAAGAGGCTTGCACTGCTCTCACATTGTTTTGATTCTTTTGTGCAAATTCGCGGAGAGACCGGGAATTTTCGAATTGCATAAACTAGTTCGCCAGTATAAACTTTTTAACAGCTTCAGAAAGTTTTGGCAGCTGTTCTTCATTATCGAATATGGAATGACCTGACGGAAATGAAAGAAAAGTTGTGCGGTCTTTAGGAACTTCACTGTGATTTAAAAGATATTCTGTTGCATACAATGGCGTTGCCAGATCATACATTCCACCGGCGATCAATAATTTCAAATGTTGATTATTTTTCATTGCCGTTTCAAGATCTGGCACCACTGAAAAATAACCGAGATAGGCATCCATGGAGTTCCATTTCCAGCGGGCATTTACATCGAAATTAATTCCACGATATAATCCTTCAGCAGGAAATTTTAATGTGCCCGTAAAATATTTTCCTGCAAAATCTTTTTGTAGATTGGTATTCACAACAAGTGATGGATCTTCTTTTGCATTATAAGGTTTTTGTTCTTTTGGAAGAAGAGTGGCAATCTGGCCATTCAGTTTTCCGATGCGCATATGTTCATTTTCCATTAACAGCATTTCGAAATCTTCCGAACTGACGCGCAGTTTCTTCGCACTAATTGTTGTTGCAGGCAAACCATATATTTTCGAAAGCTTATCGGCAACGGCTCCAAGTTCTTCCGGAGTAATCAAATTGCCTTTGAATAATGCATGTAAATATGTGGTGTTTGCAAAATCAATTGCTTCGTTGAATATCTGTTGTACTGTCCTGCCTCTTTTCTCAATTTTTCCGTGATACCACGCAATGGCGGCCATTGAAGGAAGATTAAGCAGAAAAGGCATATCATTTTCTCCAACGGACGCCATCATGCTCACGTTGAGGTCTGCTGAAAATAGCAGCACGCCTTTTGCCGGAGAATGTTCTTGAACGCCAAGCGTTTTTACAGCACGTATAGTACCGTAACTTTCCCCGCAAATAAAAAAAGGCGAGGATGAACGATGATGTTCCTGTTGCCATAATTTAATTACATGAACGATGCATTTTGCGTCTGCCACCACATCCATATAGTCTTCCGCTTTTTGCTGGTCAAATATTTTTGTAAAGCCGGTGCCGATTGGATCAATGAAAACAAGATCAGCTGCATCAAGCAGACTGTAAGGGTTGTTAATTTGTTTTGTTGTATCAGGTTCTTTGTGAAGGCGCACCGGGCCAAATGCATGCAGATGAAGCGGTGAAGAAGATGCGCCGGGTCCACCATTGAATAAAAAAAGAACCGGGCGGTTTAGCGTATCTGTATTTTCCTGTTCGTAAGAAGTAGCGATCACAGAAGCAATAGCACTGTCTTTGGAAGGAATAAAAAATTCACGAACGGCTGCTTTGTATTTTATTTCTTTTCCATTGATCGTAACAACGCCATCACTAACAGCGCTTCTTTCATTTTGAGCGTTTGCATTCCACACAAATAATATCAAAATAAATAAAAGAACACATTGCTTCATGCATGCCGATTTGTATTTCACGAAACAGATTTTAAAACTGAAATCAATTTTTCGATATCATTCATATCATTATAAAATGAAGGAGAAATGCGGATCATATTATCATACACTTGTATGTTCACATCTGCTGCATCCAACTTTGGCTTAATAATATTCATCGCATCTTTGAATGCAAAGCTTACGATTGGTGATGTTGAATCGGCCGGAGTTAAAGGAATGAATTTATTGGTTGGGATTTGTTGCTGCAGGCGGCTAATCATTGGTTGCCTATAATCTTGAACATTTGCTACTCCAATTTTGTTGAGATATTCGAGCGAATAACGAAGCGATGCAATGCCTTCGCTTGCAAAAGTGCCTACTTCAAAATGGCCCGAAGCGTCTTCTTTGGTGCCCGATTCAAAAATCGTGTTCCCCGGTGGATCAAATGGTAAAATATGTGTTACAAGATTTGTCATTTGCCTGTAACCAATCAGCGTTCGCTTCAAGGATGGCAGCAAATCTTTTTTTGCATATAAAAACCCGACACCAAAATCTCCCATCAGCCATTTGTAAGTTGCACAGGCGCAAAAATCAACATTGCTTTCTTTCACGTCAATGGGCACTGCGCCTGCAGCTTGTATGATATCTGCGTACACCAATGCGCCGCGTGCATGCGCCAGTTTGCAAACTTCTTTTAGATTGTGCTGAAAACCATTTGTAGCTGAAACAAGAGAAATAGCCACCAGTCTGGTTCCTGGCGTAATGGCTTTATCAAGGTCATTCAGGTCGATGCGATTGTGTACAGGTTTTACAACTGCAAGGTCCAGGCCATTTTTTGCAAGCTGGCCATACATGTGCAAAGAACCATGGAAATGCAAAGCATCGGTAACTACTCTCTCCTTTGACCCTGGCAAAGACAATCCGTTCACAATAAGATTTTCGCCATACATAGTGCTTGGCACCCATGCGATTTCATCTGTGCCGGCATTAATGAGTTTTGCAAAGTTGGCTAGTGCTCCGCTGCGTTCAAAACCATCATAGCTTGCAGGCACATGTCGGTTCACCATCCGCTGATCAAGAAAGCGCCTGACCTCATTAAAACTCCCCTTGCTCATAGGGTGTGTGTACGCGGCATTAATGAAAGTGCCTTTAATATCAAATTCATCTTTGGCCGGAAAAATATTTTCATTTTTTTGAACTCCTTCGTGCAAAGGAACATTCAACGCTAACGGCATGGCGGCCATGAGAGATACAAAATTTTTTCTTGATAACTTGTAATTATGTTTTTGATCAGTCATCGCTGGTTAGTTGAATTGGTAATGGTCAATAAACTGTTTTTTGTTGACGATTTTCAACACTGGAGCTTGTTCTTTTATTTCAATTGTGAAAAAAGGTATTAGAATATTATTGGAAAAAGCAATTGTATTTCCATTAATGATATATTCATCAAATGCTTTTTTAAAATCTTCTTTTGGCAAATATTTTGATACTTCATGAATAAACTCGTCATCTGTGAACATTTTTTTGCTTCTTTCTTTCACCAATTCTTTCAGGTCGAGCATGAGGTTGCGAAGCGTGCTTTTGTTTTTTGTAGCGAGAGAGATTTTATTATCGACATAAAAAGCAAAAATGCAGCCACGCCAGTAAGGTAGCTTGGCATAATCGCCGAGCAGCCAGAAGTTTTCAAAAATCTTTTTGTTGGGCGTGTTTTTAATGCTGCTATTATAAAGGCTTTTGAAAATTCTATTGAGGCCTGCTTCGAATTCCTGCGGCTCCATGCTATTGCCGCGCACCAGATTGAAAAATGTGATATAATCATTGAAGCCTTCATTGAACCATTGCCCTTCGCTGTTCTCGCCTGCTTGCGCTTCAAGGTCGCCCATATAATAATGCCCGATTTCGTGCGACACGACGAATTTTCTTTCTCCTTTTGCAAGTGAATCAGGCCTGTTGTATTTGCCAATAAACCCGTTGCCGAATGAAACGCCTGACATAGAATGATTCACGTTCATATAAGGTTGCAGCACGAGGGAATATTTTATCTTTCGTTTGTCGTTCCAGAATTGCCGCATGGTTGTGTTGTAGCCAAGGTAAAAATCTTCCACTTCTTTTGCTGTGGCAGTTGTGATGCCATTGGTGCGGAGCACGAGATAATTATCACCGCTTTCAGAAGAGAATTTTTTCACGCTTAAATCTTTTGCACCTGTTAAAAAACGAAATGAAATGGAATCAGCAGTGGTAATTGTAGGTTTCGATCCATCGTTATCAGGATCGAAAGTGTAGAACATTTTAAAAGGTGGCAATTTTTTCCATTGAAGAGAAACTCTGATAGTTGAATCTGTTTTTCTGAAATCAGGAGTGAGCAATAAATTAACGCCGTGAATAAAAAAATAATCCGGCATAATAATCGGGCGGAATAGCTGGCTCCTCGTGCTGTTTTCTTTTCTGGTATCTGCCACGTCGTAATTGACAACAACGGGATCGGTTTGATGATAGTAGAATTCTACAACACGTTTGGTAGTATCGATGCTGATTTTTGCGGGGCTTTGTGCCTGCAAGTTTTGTAGTCCTTTCAAAATATCTTTTTGTCCGCCGAATGCAGGCATGCCATAAGTGAATTTTGAACTGTCACTATCAATTGGGTTGAATAATAATTCCACGTGAATACTGCTGTCGAACAATTGCAACTGGTATTGCAGCGTAACATTGTTTGTTTGGGAAAAAGATGGTTGGCACATTAATAATAGGGCTATGCAAAAGAAGGCGCAGGAAAAGCGTGTCAGTTTTGGATGCATGTTGAAATGCTGTTAAAATGTTTGCAGATAATCAAAGCTAATTAAAATGAAAGCAAATTATAAATGCATTTCGAATAAGTTTTAGGAACTAAAAGGCAATTTATAATCGCCGAAATAAGAATGTCTGATTCGTATTTGCAATCAACTGCGCTTGCCGATTATAAACCACCTCTCCACAGCATTGCGGCTCAGCAATGCCGATTAAAGCCAAAAGGATGCACCCAGAGCCGCTTCAGTTTTCTGCTGAATTGCCTTAAAAAACGTATAATCGCTGATGCTATAAAACACCGAAAATTGCGGACTGCTAAAGGAAAACTTCTCTGAAAATATCTATATTTTTCTTATCTTTGCAGCCCGAATTTTAAAACATCGGGAATTCAATTATGTCAGAAAACAATATTGTTAACTCAAACGCTGAATCACAGGAGCCTGCTGCAAGTGCAGAGGTTTCAGCGACAACAAATGCACCTGTGGCAGAAGCGCCGGAAACTCCGGTTGTTCAAGTTGCTACACCTGCACCAGTTCAGGAAAGAATTGTGACCGCTCACGATGATTTTGACTGGAGCATCGACAAGCGCAATGTTATCCCTTACACGAAAGAAGAAAAAGAAAAGTACGACAATGTGTACGACAACACATTTGTTACCATCACCGACAGCGAAATGGTGAAAGGAACCGTGGTTGCGCTCACAAAAACAGATGTTGTCATCAACATCGGTTTTAAAAGCGATGGCCTTGTTTCACTGAACGAATTCCGCGACACTGCCGAATTTAAAAACCGGTGATGAAGTGGAAGTGATGGTGGTTGAAAAAGAAGACCGCGAAGGCCATCTTCACCTGAGCCGCAAACAGGCACGCATCACACGTGCATGGCAGCGCATTGTTGAAGTTCACAAAACAGGCGAAGTGGTTACAGGTACTGTTACCAGCAAAACAAAAGGCGGACTTGATCGTTGATGTGTTCGGCATGGAAACTTTCTTGCCGGGATCACAGATCGACGTGAAGCCTGTTACCGACTACGACCAGTTTGTTAGATAAAACAATGGAGTTTAAAGTGGTGAAAATCAACGAAACGATTAAGAACGCCGTTGTATCTCACAAAGCACTTATTGAAAGTGATATCGAAGCACAACGTGCAGAGATCATGAGCAAACTTGAAAAAGGGCAGGTGCTTGAAGGAACAATTAAAAACATAACCGACTTCGGTGCATTTATGGATCTTGGCGGATTGGATGGTTTGTTATACATCACAGATATTAGCTGGGGACGAATCACTCATCCAAGCGAAGTGCTTAAACTTGATCAGAAATTGCAAGTTGTAGTGCTTGATTTTGATGATGGCAAAAAACGTATCAGTCTTGGTTTGAAACAATTGACGCCACATCCTTGGGATGTGCTTGCCTGAAACAATCAAGGAAGGTGAAATTGTGAAAGGCAAAGTGGTGAACATTGAAGATTACGGTGCATTCCTCGAAATCATGCCGGGTGTTGAAGGCCTGGTTCACGTAAGTGAAATCACATGGGCAAACACGCCGATCAATGCAAAAGAATTCTTCAAGCTGGGTGATGAGCACCAGGCAAAAATTGTAACGCTTGATAAAGGACGCCCGCAAAATGAGCCTTTCTATCAAACAACTCAGTGAAGATCCCTGGAGCACTATTGAAACCAAATTCCCTAAGGACAGCAAGCACACAGGTTTGGTGAAAAACATCACTCCTTATGGCGTATTTGTTGAACTTTCGCCGGGCATTGGCGGCATGATCCATATCAGCGATCTTAGCTGGCTGAAACGTTTCAATCATCCATCAGAATACACAAAAGTTGGACAGAATATCGAAGTGATCATTCTTGGTATCGATAAAGAAAACCGCAAATTGCAATTAGGACACAAACAACTGGAAGAAGATCCATGGAATGCACTCGAGCAAACACTTTGCTATCGGCTACAATTCACGAAGGAACTGTAACCCGCAAAGATGATAAAGGTGCACTTGTGCAATTGCCTTATGGTCTTGAAGGATTTGCTCCTAACCGTCATCTTGTCAAAAGAAGATGGCAAGCAAATCAATGCTGATGAAACTGCGCAGTTCATGGTGATCGAATTCGACCGCAATGAAAAACGCATCGTTCTTTCTCACACACGCATCTGGGAACAGGCGAAAGCCGAAGAAAAAGAAGTTGCGAGAAAAGCGGAAAAAACCGAAGCAGATCAGACACGCAAAGCCGTAAAGAATATCCAGAGCAAGGTTGAAAAACCAACACTCGGCGATCTTGGAGCATTGGCTGAAATTAAGGAAAAACTGCAGCAGGAAGAGAAGGGCGGAACACCAGCCACCGGCAGCGAAGAGCCAACAAAAGAATAACAAAACAACATATTTGTTTTACAAAGCCTCGCGAAAGCGGGGCTTTTTTGTTTGAAGAATTTCACGCAGAGGCGCAAAGACGCAGAGAAATACAACGATGAATTTTGCGACTTTGCTTCTTATGCTGCTTTGCGAGAAATTTCACAATACGAGCTTCAGTAACTCCGATTGGTCATCGTTGCGAACTTGTTCTGTTATAAAATTTATTTCCAGTGGAAATGAATTTTATAACCAATCCGTTCATCGTTAGAATATGAATTGAACTGTGGTTTGTTGGTGGCGGGTTTTGTTTTCACGCAAAGGCGCGAAGAGAGTAAGGCGCAAAGAAAACCTTGTGTTCTTTTGCGGCTTTGCTCCTTATGTTGCTTTGCGTGAAATTTTACAATACGAGCTTCAGTAACTCCGATTGGTCATCGTTGCGTCGCAATCCGTTCATCGTTAGAATATGAATTGAACTGTGGTTTGTTGGCGGCGGGTTTTGTTTTCACGCAAAGGCGCGAAGAGAGTAAGGCGCAAAGAAAACATTGTGTTCTTTTGCGGCTTTGCTCCTTATGTTGCTTTGCGAGAAATATTCTTTAATAAAATTTTTTGCAAGTGAATGCGTTTATTCTAACAAATCACTAACACAAACAGCTCATTTTTTTTCTAATTTCACGATATGAAAAAACTGCTGCTACCTCTTTTTCTTTTTACCTGCAATATTCTTGCCGCGCAAAAGAATAATAACAACACTGTCACGGGCTCATGGTATGGAAAAGCTGATGTCGATATGGCCGGCAACTTCAGCAATTATCTCACTGAATTAATCATCAAACAAAAGGGCGATGAAATAGAAGGCATCTTCGGTTATTATTTCAAAGATGTGTACCAAAGCTTTTTCATTCACGGAAAATACAATGCGAAGACAAAAGAAATTACCATTCAGGATATTCCCGTAATTTATTTCGGCACAAACTCAACTGTAAACAGTATTGAATGCAACACGGATTTTATCGGAACGCTGTTTGTGTCTACAGTAAAAAAAGGGATCAACGGCCATTTTTATCACGATGGAAAATATAAATACACTTGCCCGGATTTACGGGTAACATACACACTTGATGTAAATGAAAACCAGGACAGCGTTTTGCAAAGCAGCGTAGCTGCAAAAAAAATCTGGAAACCACAGCCCGATGATTTTGTAGTAAGCGCATTAGAAACAAAAAAAGAAGAAATTGCACGATTGGCGCCATCAGAAAAAGCAAATATAAAAATGGATGGCCCGCCGTTAAAAGTAACAGATGTTACTCCGGTGAAAGAAGCGGATGACACAAAAAAAATTACTGAAGCGTATAAGAAAAGAAAGAACACTTATGACAGAGATTTGCTGATTGAATCCGATTCAGTAAAAGTTACTTTTTATGATAACGGCGATATTGACGGAGACAGCATTTCTGTTTTTCTAAATAATAAATTAGTATTATCACATCAGGGCTTATCTGCAAAAGCCATTAATCTTTATGTGCAGTTAGATAGCACAACAGACCTGAACGAAATTAGCATGTTTGCTGAGAACCTCGGCAGCATTCCGCCAAACACAGCGCTGATGATAGTTTCAGACGGAAAGAACCGGTATGAAGTGTATATGAGCAGCAGCCTTACGCAGAGCTCTACAGTGAGGTTGAGAAGGAAGAAGAAATGATTTTTTATTTTGTTTTCTGAAACGCTTTTAATGGATTATGTGTTGGGTGTGATTCCCGCATGCGCGGGAATGACGGTAAGTGCGTTTGTTAATATTCGAACTTAATGCATCTTGAGTGTATAGAAATAATTAGAGCGTCGCCGTCATTCCTGCGCAGGCAGGAATCCCACTTACATGGGCAAGACGTAATCAAATTAGTTTTCTACCTTTTTTATCAGCCCAACCTTATGACCCGCAATCGCGAAATATAAAATGAAGAGATAGCATGGCACCATTATCCAGAAAGCTTTTTGCAGACCAATATTTTCATTAGCACCTAATGCCGCCCAAACTTTTGGCAACACTGCGCCACCGGCAATACCTACAATTAGCAATGCAGCACCTTGCTTTGTGAATTTGCCCAAGCCATTAATGGCAAGTGGCCAGAGTGCAGGCCAAATCAATGCATTTGCTAATCCTAATAAAGCAATAAATAACACCGATGTATAACCGCTTGTGAAAATCGCGCAGATGGAAAACACAACTCCAATAATCGCAGATGTTTTGAGCGCCGTTGTCTGTGACAAATATTTTGGTATTGCTGTAATACCAATCACATAACCAAGCAACATGCTCAGCATGGTGTAAGTGGTGAAATGTTTTGCAATATCCAGACTGATCCCAATCGATTTCCCGTACACTTGAATAATATCACCAGCCATTACTTCTACGCCAACATATAAAAACAACGTTACAAAGCCGAGCCACAAATAAGGATATTGAAAAATGCTTGCTCTGTTTGAAGTTGAATTTGCTTTTGTATCATCTTCCCCTGCTGCTTTTACTTCAGGCAGATTTGAAAAATAAATAAACACCGCAAGCGCAGCCAATACCAATGCAATAATAATATAAGGAACAATCACACGAGAAGCCATTGCATCCAGCTCAACTGCTTTTTGTGTGGCATCCATTGTTTTCAATCTTTCTACCAATGCAGAAGAATCTTTCAACATAATTGCTCCCATAATTAATGGAGCAATGGCGCCAGCGCCTTTGTTGCAGATGCCCATAATGCTGATTCTTTTTGCTGCGCTTTCAATCGGGCCAAGGATAGTGATGTATGGATTAGATGCAGTTTGCAGCAAAGCCAACCCAGTTCCGATTATAAACAAACCAGTGAGGAATAGTGCATAATTTCTTGTCTTTGCAGCGGGGATAAAAACCAAAGCGCCGATGGCCATTACCAGCAGGCCAAGCATCATGCCTTTTTTGAATCCTGTTGCCTTCAAAACCCACGATGATGGGAATGCCATGACTGCATAAGAAATATAAAATGCAAATGTAACCAGCACTGCATCTGAAGTCGACAGCTCGCATGCTATCTGCAAATAGGGGATGAGCGTGCTGTTCACCCAGGTTACAAATCCAAAGATGAAAAATAATGCTCCGATAATTAATAATGGCCTGGTATAATCTTTCTTTGTTTCGATGGCTGATTGTGCATGAATGGCTGTTGACACTGATAGTAGTTTTGATTAGCAACAAATTAATCATTATTGCCCAACTACGAATGAGAAATCGTTTGCGTGAAATAGTTATTTATGTGTGAAACTGACTGATTTATGGATTCTGCCATAGGCACAAATTGTCGGTAGGTCTATAACGAACAGCACCATACGTTCCGAAGGAGCGTTTCGTGCTTCACCAAATTTTCTTGCTACCTACCAAAAGCTCCTAAGGAGCTTAAAAAATAATTTAAAATATTTTTAAGTGAATGAACATTCATTTATATTTGCAAAACAATGAGAGAAAGAGACGGGCAAAAACAAAAAGCAATTAAAGAAAAAGCCATGCAAATAGTGGCGAAGCAAGGCATTGAAAGTCTTAGCATGCAAAAACTTGCCAGGGCTGCTAATGTATCGCCTGCAACGCTTTATATCTATTTCAAAGACAAAGAAGATTTGCTTCTTCAGCTTTGCAAAGAGGCCGGAGAAAAAATGATGGAAATGACATTTAAAAATTTCGACCCATCCATGAGTTTTAATGAAGGCTTAAAAGTGCAATGGGTTAACAGGGCAAAATATTGCTTAAAATATCCTGACCAATTGTTGTTCCTGGAGCAAATTCGCTATTCAAGCTTACATGAAAAATACATGGGGCTGATGAATGAAAGCTTTAAAATCAACATGCAGTCATTTGTGCACAATGCCATCAAGCGAAAAGAGCTGGTTAATTTGTCAGTTGAAGTGTATTGGTCAATTGCTTTTGCACCGTTATATAATCTCATAAAGTTTCATCAGGCTGGTAAAAGTTTTGGCGGCCGCAAATTTGTGTTCTCTGAAAAAATAATGATGGAAACTTTTGAACTTGTATTAAAAGCGCTTCAACCATGATGCTATTTATTAACTAACTGAATATTCATTTTATGCCTACACAAAAAACTTTATCCAAATCGTTACAAAAAATCAGCTCGGTATTTGTGCTTGTTTTTAAAACAAATATCCGGTTCAAAAAAGATGTGAAAACAGTTGCGCCGTTTCTCGATGCTTCTCATTTTATTATAAAATGGAATGTTGATAGGAGCGATGTTGATCACATTCTGCGCATTGAATCTTTTTCTGATGATATAAATGAAATCATTGGGCTGATAACAAAAGCAGGATATTTCTGTGAAGAACTTGCTGATTGATTAAAGATGAAGATCTGATTTTTTTAAGCGATAATAATATTTACCATTTATAAAATAAATCTCTTTTTCAATCGTCCACATTTTTAAAACGATTTTTCAATTAACCTTAATTCGATCAAATAATTTTTAATAATGACCAACGAAATACATTTAAAAAAATTCACTCCGTATCAGGTATTGGTAATCGTGATGCTTGCGCTCACACAATTCACTGTGATACTGGATTTCATGGTAATGTCCCCGCTTGGCGATATGCTCATGAAATCTATGAACCTGAAAACATCGCAATTTGGTTTTGCTGTTTCCAGCTATGCTTTTAGCGCAGGCTTTTCCGGTTTATTAACCGCAGGTTTTGCAGACAGGTTCGACAGAAAGAAATTGCTATTGTTTTTTTATATCGGTTTTATAGTAGGCACATTTTTCTGCAGCATCGCAACTACTTACCCAATGTTGATTGCAGCACGCATCATCACCGGATTATTCGGCGGCGTCATCGGATCTATATCGATGGCAATTGTGGCAGATTTATTTCCGATTGAAAAACGCGGTCGTGTGATGGGTTTCATGCAAATGTCGTTTGGTGCAAGCCAGGTGTTGGGAATTCCTATCGGCTTATATATCGCAAACAGTTGGGGCTGGCAATCACCGTTCTTAATGATTGTTGTGCTCGCCGCGATTGTGTGGTTGCTTGTGTTGGTTAAATTGAAACCCGTCATTGCGCACCTCAAAGTGCAAACAGATAAATCAGCGCTCACACATTTACTGCACACGATATCAAAACGAAATTATCGCATTGGCTTTTTAGCGACTGCGATGTTATCGCTTGGTGGTTTCATGATGATGCCGTGGGGAAGCGCTTTTGCTATCAATAATCTGAAGGTCACCCAGCATCAATTGCCAATGTTGTTCATGGTTTCAGGTATAAGCTCTCTTATCATCATGCCATTAATAGGAAGGTTGAGCGATAAGATCGACAAGTTCAAAGTTTTTGCAACCGCCTCTGTGTGGATGATCGTGATGGTGCTCATTTACACTAACCTCACACCTGTGCCTATTGGCGTTGTGATGATGATGAATGTGTTTTTTATGATTGGCATTATGAGCCGTATGGTCCCATCCTCGGCAATGGTTTCCGCATTGCCCAAACTGCAGGACCGCGGCGCATTTATGAGCATCAGTTCATCGCTGCAGCAAATATCAGGCGGCATTGCAGCAGGTGTTGGTGGCCTGATTGTTTATCAAAAAGATAAATTCAGCCCGCTTGAACATTACAACACGCTCGGCTTTGTAATAGTTGGATTAAGCGTGATTTGTATTTTCATGGTCTATCGAGTGAGCAGGATGATAAAAATGCAGCAGAAGGAGAAAGTGAAAGTTGCGGATGTGCAATTGGCGGAAGCGTAGAGATTCGCACAGAGATGACATCTTTTAAAAAGATGTCATCTTTCTAACATCAGTCCATCTCCTCAATCGCAACAACTTCATCATAATAACACGCCGTCATCTTTTATGCGCTTCCATAAAAGGCGCTAACCCGATGAGTCAATCTATAATTCTTTAAAAAATAACTATCTTTAAAGTAAATCTCGACAAGTGTCAAAAGATGAAATAAAAGATGAAATAAACAAAGTTCTTGACCATCTTCCAGATGAGGCATTAGAAAAACTATTAAGCTATCTTAAGAGATTTGACAATGATGAATCTTCATTTTTATTCGACAAAATGACTATTGAAAAAATTTTAGGTGAGGACAGAGAACTTCTCCAGAAACTTGCAAAATGATTTCTATTACTGAAGTTGAACGCCTGCAAAAACTACTTATTGATAAATTCGGTGGTTCGCATGGGATTCGGGACAAGGCTACCCTCGAGTCTGCATTGGCAAGACCATTTCAAACGTTTGACAATGCCAGTTTATATCAATATCCAATCGAAAAGGCTGCTGCCTTAGTAGAAAGCTTGTTGATAAATCATCCTTTTATAGACGGTAATAAACGAATAGGATATTTCTTGCTCAGGCTTTTCCTATTACATAATAATATTGACATTACAGCTTCTTGTGACAACAGATACGAGTTCATTATTGATATTGCTTCAGGCATTATTAAATTTGACGAGATAGTTTCCTGGTTATTAGCAAATACAAAGAAAATAGACAGCTAGGACTTCACTATTCAAATGCCCTTAAAGGTGAGACCTTTCTAAAAGAAGTCACCTCTGAAAACCCGCTACTCAAACAATTCCCCCTGCCTATCACCTCCCTTTTTCTTTTCCCATTCCATTTCGATGCTTTTGGTATAATCAACCAGTTTGGTGCCGACTGCTTTCCAGCCCATCACTTCAACGACTTTCCACTTTGATTTTTGCTTTTCGCACCTGTGTGCCCCGGCCGCTTTGAACAATCAAAATCGGTTCATCATCGGTACTCACTGTCTCTCAGCTGGTTGCCTTCTCCTTCTTTGATAAACATAAATTTATTGTGTAGCGAATTGGTTTCAATTTTAAACCGCTTGATGCTATATTGCGCTTTTTCACTGTCCAGGTAAACAGCCGTCACAATTTTTTCCGGATCAAATTTTTCGATCAGCAGAATCTTATCGGCATCAAAGCGCTGGGTGAGTTCCTGATCAGTTAGTTCATAATTGCCATCACTATAGATAACCAGCAGTCCTGTCCTCAGGGCCAAATTTGCCAAGAAAACTTCCTTTCTCTTCCGTATTAAGCCTGCCGAACGTATCGTCGAACCATAGGTTGCGTGCGTCAAGCGTAGCTTTGCCGGCCTGTTTGAATTTCACCGTTTTAATTGGATATTTTGTCACCTGATTACCCAGTGAAGTCCGCCTTTTATTTCCAGGGTCTGAAAATCAAAATCAAATTCTTTATGGCGTGCCGAGCAATTAGGGCTCAAGATTACCCGCACCAATTCGGCTTCCCCATTTGAATTGGCGGAAAAATAATGCACTTTGGCTTTTTCTCATTCTTCGTAAGGTCATATTCTTTTTCCCGGGTAACACCGGTAACATTAAACCGTTTCCCATAACTCATACCAGTTTTCCCGTCGACATAAATCATATTGTAAGTAGTTCTTTCATCATTTTTTTGAAAAATACGCGACATACAAAATGTCTTTACCGATAAAGGTCTTTTCGGCTACTTTAACAATTTTCATGGTACCTCCACTGGTAAAGGCGATGATATCATCGAGGTCAGAAGCTTCAGTGACAAACTCATCTTTCTTAAGACCAGTTCCAATAAACCCTTCCGAACGGTTCACATAAATTTTGGTATTGGCGATTGCCACCTGTTTTGCCTGAATGGCTATCAAAAAGTCTGATCTCTGTTTTTCTTTCCCTGCCCTTTCCGTATTTGCGCAACAGATCTTCAAAATAATGCACTGCAAAATCAGTCAGATTGTTCAGATCATGTTTGACTTGTTTGATTTCCGCTTCCAGCCCTTTGATCTGCGCATTCAGTTCGTCGATGTCCAGTTTATAGATTCTTCGTACAGGTTTTTCAGTCAGCTTAACGATATCTTCCCGGCTGATATTTTTTTTCAGTTGTTTACGGAAAGGTTCAAATGCTGTCGCAATGGCCTGCAATACTTTTTCCCATGTGGCATGTTTTTTTTCGAGTTCCTTATAAATTTTTTCTTCAAAAAATATTTTTTCCAAAGAAGTGAAATGCCATTTTTCCTGCAATTCAGAAAACTTGATTTCCAGTTCTCTTTTGAGCAGGTCCTTGGTAAGATCCACTGAAATTCTTAGCAATTCAGACATGGAAGGAAACTCCGGTTTCTGTTGGTTGATGACACAGGCGCTGGGCGAAATACTGATCTCGCAATCGGTAAATGCATAAAGCGCATCAATGGTGATATCAGGCGAAATGCCCGGAGCCAAGATCAACCTGAATTTCCACTTCCGCGGCAGTATTATCGGTCACTTTGTGAATTTTGATTTTTCCCTGGTCATTGGCTTTGATGATGGAATCTATCAGCTGGCTGGTGGTTACGCCGTAAGGAACATCTCGTGATCATCAGGGTTTTTTTATCCATTTCCTCAATATGGCCCTTACCCTAACCCTGGCTCCCCGCTTCCCATCGTTATAATTGATGACATCGATCATACCGCCGGTCTGAAAATCAGGGAACAATTCAAATTTTTTTCCCCGCGAGATATTTTACCGCAGCCTGGCAGATTTCGCAAAAATTATGGGGAAGAATTTTGGTCGCCAGCCCGACGGCAATGCCTTCTGCACCCTGAGCCAGCAACAAAGGAAATTTCATGGGCAATGTGATCGGTTCATTTTTTCTTCCGTCATAACTCAGTTGCCAATCAGTGGTTTTGGCATTGAAAGCCACTTCCAACGCAAATTTGCTGAGTCTCGCTTCAATATATCGTGCGGCGGCGGCGTCATCGCCCGTTCGTACATCTCCCCAGTTTCCCTGGGTTTCAATCAACAAATCTTTTTGCCCCAGATTCACCAGTGCGTCGCCGATGCATGCATCTCCGTGCGGATGATATTGCATGGACTGGCCAATAATGTTCGCCACTTTATTAAATCTTCCGTCATCCATTTCTTTCATGGCATGCAAAATGCGGCGCTGAACAGGTTTCAAGCCGTCCTGCAATGGCTGGCACGGCTCGTTCCAAGAATCACATAAGATGCATAATCCAGGAACCAGTTTTTATATTGGCCTGTTATGCCTGATTCGTTTTGATGAAAGTCCTCTGCGATATTTTTAATTTTTGCCATAACTTTTAGTGTCTGATTATAATGTCTTTTTTGTGAGTGGTGAGTTGTCAGTGGTGAGTAACGAACCCTCATTCACTACTCACCATTCACAACTCACTCTTCATATAATTCCAAAGGCTGCCCGTTCGGATCGCTAAAAAATGTAAATTTTTTATTAGTGAATTCATCCATTCGAATATCTTCCACCATCACGCCTTTAGCTTGCAATTCCTTCACTTGCTCTTCAATATTAGTTACTGCAAATGCCAAATGTCTTAAGCCTTTTGGTTCAGGGCGGGAGCCTCTTTCGCGTGGATGTGGAAATGAAAACAATTCAATTTGATATTTCCCATTCACCGACAAATCTAATTTATATGAATCTCTTTCCTTGCGATATACTTCTCTGATGATTTCAAATCCTAAAATTTCAGTATAAAACTTTTTGCTTGTTTGATAATCGTCGGTTATAATCGCAATATGATGAATTGAATTTATTTTCATTTTATTTGTTTCCAATTTCTCCAAGATGTGTGAACTTAAATCCTTCGTTGTATTTCAATCCATAACCCATTGTCCTGTCCATCGATGAATGCCCGAATAAAATAATCCCTATTAATTGAACAGTTTCATTATGTAGATACAAACCAGCTACATAAATGACAAGCGCAATTCCTTTGTGATGTGCAATGTTATAACAAGCTGCGCCGATTTTATTATTTACCAAATAACCAACCATGCTTATATCTGGTAGCAAAATTAATGCAAGATACCACCACCACGCGAAATGAAGTTGGCTGAAAAGATAGATGCTGAATAGAAACATCGCAAACTCTTCGAGCTTCAGGATATTTTTCATGTTAATTTATCAAGATTATATATAACAAGCGAATGTCAATTTATTTGTAAACTTAAAACTTCATCGTCATTTCGAACCCAGCAACAAGAACTTTAACCAGCATGGTGTTAAGCGGGATGAGGAATCCCACGCAATTAAAAGCGCAATTATATGCGTTGGATTTCTCACTACGCCGCTGCCTGTTGGTGTTGCATGTTGATTCTGGCTTCGTTCGAAATGACGATGGGGTGTTTTCATTATTATTATCTTATTTTCAATGCCAGCAATTGCTGACCATTTTGATAGAAAATCAGTTTGGTCACTTTGCCCAAAGCATTTTTGGTGAACTCAATCTGCATGTCCGCCATCTTCACAAAAAAGAAATTTTCTTTTTCAGCAAACAGTTCAGTTTTTCCCTGACCCTTTGCTGCCGCTGTTAATTGCCCATCTTCCAAAGCAATTGTCAGAATTAATTCCGGGCTTAACTGATAATCGCCGACGTACTGCTTCAGTATAGCGGTGTCAACTTCAATTTCAGTTCTTGGTTTTGGAAAATCGTAAGGCTGATGATTTAATATAGCGTTAATATCTTCGGCAATTTTTATTAAGCCATTTGATTGTTTATTATCAAGTAAAATAATGCAAGTACTGTCATCAATAATCCTTCCGATAAATGACGTGAAACCTGATGTTGCGCCTTCGTGCAGCACCGCTTTTTTATTATACGCTGAATCTATCAGCCATCCATAACCGTAATTATTTTTGAATGGGGTGAAAGCTTTTTGTCGCGATGAATCATGAATTATTTTGTCAGTATATAAAGCTCTATCCCACTTATATAAATCGCCCACAGTCGAATACATTCCGCCGGCAGCATATAATATCGAAGAATCTAAAATTTGCGCCGGCTTTTTATTGTTGGCATTTAGCTTCGAATAACCAGTCGCTTTATCTGAGCTTTTCAAAAATGTAAAATCAAAACCTGAATGATTCATCTGCAAAGGCTGAAAAATTCTTTCACGAATATTTTGGTAGTAAGATTTTCCGGTTATTTTTTCAATAATAAAACCCAATAAAATATAATTTGAATTACTGTAATTGTAATTTGTTCCGGGCTTAAAATCTGTTGGTACATTTTTAAATAATGCAATAATGCTTTCCAGTTTCATTGTCTTGCTGGCATTGTTTTCCATGAATGCCTCATCATTGAAATTATGAATGCCTGAAGTGTGCGTTAATAAATTTTCAATGCTAATGCTATCGCCATTTGGATAATCAGGAATATATTTTGAAAGCTTATCATGAACTGAAAGCATTCCTAGTTCCTGCAATTGCAAAATCACAGCAGAAGTGAATTGTTTAGTAAGCGATGCAATCTGGAAAATAGTATTTGAATCATTCAAACTATTTGTCGATGCGTTTTTATACCCATAACCTTTCTCCAATAATATGTTGCCTTTTTGTGCCACCAATGCCGAGCCGTTGAAAGAATTTTGATTTGAATATGCTTTTAATAATTCGTCAATTTCCTGTGCAGTTGTTTGCCCGATTGATTGTAAAGACGAAAGGAGAATCAATATGCAGCAGGCAATTTTTTGCATCAAAAAAATATTACGCAGGTGAAGCTTCGGTTTCGGGCTGGGCGACTTTCAGTTTTATTTCAAAATCTTTCATCTTTTTTTGTTCGCCCTGAATATCATATTCGCCTGAAGTCAATATCAGTTTCAATCTCCAAAGCAGATAGGCATCGCCGGTAGTATTGGTTGCTTTGTGCAAAAATGTGCTGATTATCTTATGAGCGGTTTGCCAATTAGCTGTAATAAATTTTTTTAATTCAGCATCATAAAAATCGAAGTCGCGCTGCACTAATTTTTTCCCGCCTTCCAATAAGCGAACACCTTTTTCTTCATTGCATAATCTGGTCCATTCATCTGGGTCAACTTCAAATTCACTAAGCGTAATTGGTCTTGCTAATTTTTTTGCTTTCACAAATTCTTTGGCAGGAATGGTATGCAGCCAGATCGGATAAAAAAGATTTCCTTTCTCATTAATAAAAGGAAGATTGTTCAGATACAAAATATAAATCCTTCCCTGAAAATCTTTAAGCTGGCTCATCAGCCAGTAATAACCGCTTACATCATGTTTATTTTGCGCAGCCCAAATCCAGATTGTTTCTTGTTGGTCATTATTTAATTTCTCAATTAAATCCGCAACAGTTTTTCTATCATCGGGAATAGAGCCGTCATCAACCGTTCCATCATAATCACCATTTGCTAAAACATCGCGCCACCATTGTTTGCGCAATTCCCATCCTTCATCAGAAAAAATATTTTTTAAAGGCACCAACTGCAAAATCATCTTTTATCTGAATGATTTCACTTCTTAATGTTTCATCGAGTTCAAAACTTTTTCTTAGCGCTTCTATATCCGCTTCGTTAAAAACTATATGTATCATTTATAAATTAATAATTAATAATTAAGAATTAATAATTGCTTATGATTTTGAAGATTTTAATATTGCTGTCAGGATTTTCATAATTTCCTCACATTCTTGAATGAATGACAAGGCTAATTTTTCTTCCAGCAATTTGCTTTCTTTCAAAAGCCTTAGCCAATACCTCGTTTCTCTTGCTTCTCTGCATGCGATTTCTAATTTATGAATGAAATCTTTTTTTGAAGAAGCTCCAATAGCTTCTTCTGTATTTGCTCCAACTGAAGTCCCGCTTTTTAAAATCTGAACTGATAATTCCCGCTCAATTTTTTTTGTTTTTAGATGAGCGAATAATTTAATAATTCTTAATGCAAACAAAAATGTTTTGTCAAGAATAAGGTTGTTCTGTTTCACAGAATTATTAATTACTAATTATTAATTCTTAATTTAGTTCTTCACCACTTCCTCTTCCGCCAAATCAATCTCCACTTTCAAATTCCCGATAATAAATTCCTGACGTTCCTGCGTGTTCTTGCCCATGTAATATTCCAATATCTGCTGAATATGTGTTTCGGGCATTACCAGCACTGGTTCTTTGCGCATATCAGGCCCGATGAAACGTGCAAATTCATCTGGCGAAATTTCTCCCAAGCCTTTGAATCGCGTGATTTCCGGCTTGTTGCCCAATTCTTTCACAGCAGCTTGTTTTTCCGTTTCATCATAGCAATAAATTGTTTTCTGTTTATTGCGAACGCGGAACAATGGAGTTTCTAAAATATACACATGTCCATTTTTCACAAGGTCAGGAAAAAATTGCAGGAAGAATGTCATTAATAATAAACGGATATGCATCCCATCCACATCAGCATCTGTTGCGAATACGATATTATTATATCGCAGCCCTTCTAATCCGTCTTCAATATTCAGTGCATGTTGCAATAAATTGAACTCTTCATTTTCATACACTACTTTTTTTGTGAGGCCAAAACAATTCAGCGGTTTTCCACGCAAGCTAAATACAGCCTGCGTTTCAACATTTCTTGCTTTGGTGATGGAGCCACTTGCAGAATCTCCTTCCGTAATAAAAATGGTGCTTTCTTTTTGTTTTTCAATAATCGCATCTTTTTCTTTTCCTGTTGCTTCATCGTTGTAATGAAAACGGCAATCGCGCAATTTTTTATTATGCAGATTTGCTTTTTTCGCACGTTCGTTTGCAAGTTTTTTTATGCCCGCTAATTCTTTTCTTTCTTTTTCGTTTTGCTCGATGCGTTTTTTCAATGCATCAGCGGTGGAAGGATTTTTGTGAAGATAATTATCTAGTTCTTTAGCCAAAAAATCATAGATAAAATTTTTCATGCTCGCGCCACCTTCTTCCACATATTGCGAACCAAGTTTTGTTTTTGTCTGCGATTCAAAAACAGGTTCAACCACACGGACTGAAACGGCAGCAACAATGCTCTGCCGTATATCAGAAGTGTCATAATCTTTTTTATAAAAATCACGAATCACTTTCACAAATGCTTCGCGAAATGCCTGCTGGTGCGTTCCGCCTTGTGTAGTAAATTGTCCATTCACAAAGCTGAAAATTTCTTCGCCATAATCATTGTTGTGCGTGAGCGCCACTTCAATATCATTTCCTTTCAAATGGATGATCGGATACCGAAGTTCATCTTCATTCGTGCGGCGTTTTAATAAATCAAGCAAGCCATTTTTGGAAATAAATTTTTTGCCATTGCAATTAATCACCAATCCTGCATTCAGATAACAATAATTCCAGAATTGATTTTCGAGATAATCATTGTTATAATGAAAATTTTTAAACACGGATTCATCGGGAATGAATGTTATCAACGTTCCATTCGATTCCGATGTTTTTGCTTCTTTATATTCCTTGATCAAGATGCCTTTTTCAAATTCTGCAGTTTTTTCTTTGCCTTCGCGAAATGCGCTCACTTTAAAATAATTGCTCAGGGCATTCACTGCTTTTGTACCCACGCCGTTCAATCCAACAGATTTCTGAAACGCTTTGCTGTCATACTTCGCGCCGGTATTTATTTTGCTCACCACATCCACCACTTTTCCCAACGGTATGCCACGCCCGTAATCTCGCACCGCCACCGTTTTATTATCAATCGTTATATCAACTTGTTTGCCGTAGCCCATCGTGTATTCATCAATGCAATTGTCAACCACTTCTTTCAGCAGCACATAAATGCCATCATCTGCGCTGCTGCCGTCGCCGAGTTTTCCAATATACATTCCCGGGCGAATACGGATATGTTCGCGCCAGTCGAGGCTCTTAATACTTTCTTCCGTGTATTCAAAAAGGTTTTGTTTGTCAGCCATTTTTTTATGTACGATTTACGATGTACGATTTCTCCAACCTGTACTTCATTATTAATTTTTAATTCTTAATTATTAATTCTTTTTGGTTTGAAACCAGCATTTGTTCTCTCTTCAGCATCGTTGTGTCACTCACTTGTACTGAAGCAATTCTATTCAGCTCTGCAAAACTATTAGCCTCTTCCAGACCTGTCAGGTCTTCAAAACCTCACAGGTCTTTGCTTTCAGAAAAACTTTGCGCCGCTGCGCCTTTGCGAGATAAATCTCCAAACGCGCAAATATAAACAAACGCAACCACAGAAGAATTTTGGCGTTATGCACAATGTGAATAATTTGTTGCCGCTGAAACACAGAATATTTCAGTGCTTCAGTGTTTCAGCGGCAACAAATTAAAAATGCACATTTGCACATTGCAGAATTATTTTTGGGATTGCAGTTACAAGGTATCTGACGGCTTTAAAAACAACTATAAAATTTATTATTCATTTGCAGCCTTCCGATGCCTCACTGAAACACAGAATATTTCAGTGCTTCTGTGTTTCAGTGGCAAACAAACTGAAAAGATTATTTTCGCTCATGGCTGAAAAGTTTTTAGAATTAGAAAATGTTACAGTTAATTCAGGCGGAAAAATTCTTCTGAATAATATCAGTTTCACAATTCATCGAAATGAACAATGGGCAATCATCGGCTCATCAGGAAGTGGGAAAACATTATTGGCTAACACAATTACCGGAAGAAATTTTTATTCGCGGCAAAATCGATTATCATTTTCCAATAAGAAAAGATAATAAAAGCAGCATTATTGTTGTCGAGCAACAGCATCGTTTAAAAAATCTTTCCAATACGAGCGACTTATATTATCAACAACGATTCAATAGTTATGATTCAGAACAAACAATTACCGTTCAACAGGAATTGCTGGAGCATTTCGCTGAAGAAGACTTTATCCATAACGAATGGATAGACAAACTTGATGTTCGCAAATTGCTGAATGAACCATTAATACAATTATCAAATGGAGAAAATAAAAGAGTGCAGCTTATTATTGCACTTACTTGGAAAATCCTGAGTTATTAATATTAGATAACCCGTTCATCGGTTTGGATGTTGAAGGCAGAAAAACATTGCATCACATTATTCAATCTATTTCACAAAAAGGGATTCACGTTTTATTAATCAGTTCTTTCAATGAAATTCCTGAAAGCATCACACATATTGCATGCTTGGAAAATGGGAAGCTGATTTTCGCGAATGAAAAGCGCGAATTCTCGCTAAAGAATAATTCATTAAATAATAAATCTGTATTAAATAATGAATTATTAAATCAGCTAAAATCTCCGACAGCAAATGATTTCAGCACGGCCATCAAAATGATGAATGTAAATATCAGATATGGCGACAAACAAATTCTTCAAAATATTAATTGGGAAGTGAAAAAAGGCGAGCGATGGAATTTGTCAGGCCCAAATGGCGCAGGCAAATCAACATTGCTGAGTTTAATAACTGCAGATAACCCTCAAGCTTATGCGAATGAAATTTATCTGTTCGATAAGCGAAGAGGAAGTGGCGAAAGCATTTGGGACATCAAACAAAAAATCGGATTTGTTTCTCCCGAGCTTCATGTTTTTTTTGATTTCAGTGCAACCTGTTTTGAAGTAATTGCTTCTGGCTTATTTGACACCATTGGTTTATTCAGGCAATTGAACGAGCAACAAAAAGAAAAAGTTTTATTATGGATGAAATTATTTCAATTGGAAAAACTTCAGTCAAAAAGATTATTTCAGATTTCTCTCAGCGAACAAAGAAAAACGTTGCTCGCCCGTGCGTTTATCAAAACACCGCCATTGTTGATTCTCGACGAACCTTGTCAGGGTTTGGATGATGAACAAACTGATTATTTTAAAAACCTCATCAACCAAATTTGTATTGCTTTCAATACAACACTTATTTATGTGAGCCATTACCAAAATCAAATTCCAGAATGCTTGAATCATTTTCTTCGATTGGAAAATGGAAAAATTATTAAATAATCATTATTTCTTTAGTAACGTATATATTCAGATTTTCTGTGTTTCAGTGGCAAGCTGAATTAGCCACAGAGGCACAGAAACACTGAAGTGAAGAATCCTGCTTCTTATTTTCTCTCTCTGTTTTCTTATATTTATGTAATGCCAAAATTTCTGCTCACTTACTGCTTTTTGGTGTTGCTTTTTTGCAATACGGCCAGTGCAAAATCATATACTGATGATGAAGCGAAAACCGAATGGCTAAGTTTGAAGAAAAAAGCTGTTACTGAAGAAGTTTTTCGTCAGGCTTGCGATTTAATTCAGGATGTTGGTCAAACAAATCTAAATCTCGCTTATCAATTTCTTGCAGAATATTATTCAATTATAAAATCGACAGGAAACAGGCAATGGGCGCATGTTTTGCTCATGAACTGGGCAAAAGCAAAAGAATCTTTAACTGCTTTTGATGAAGCAGATTCTTTGTACAGATTTGCAAGAGATAATGCAGTAAATAATCCACGCAATTATGACGAAGCATTAGTTGGCACGGTGCTGATGTATCTTGAATGGGGCAAGGAAGATTTGCTCGAAAAATATTTATCGCTTGGCGAAAAAAAATGCAGAGAAAATAAAGACAATGAAAATCTATCTTTCATGTATACTTTCAAAGCATTGTCGAATATGGAAGACAATGCTTTGATGCGAAAGAATCTTGATAGCGCCATTCTTCTTGCACAAAATCTTCCGAATAAAAATGCACTGTTCACGGCAAAGTATAACCGCACAGTTTTTTACAGTCAATTTAATTTGCAGCAACAGGTTGGTGAGTTGGATGAATTGTTGGAGCTTTCAAAAGATTCAACTTTAGCAAATAAGCCAAGGCTATATGAACGCACAGCTTTTTCTTTTCGGAAACCGGTTCCAAGTATTTATTATCAACTGATGCTTGTAAACCTTTTGCTGACTGATTACTACAATGCTGAAAAATTTGCAGAACTTTTTTATGATGCTACTGTGAAACCCAATCCTCGCGGTGCTCAGGCTGCCGCTTTCAATTCAGTAATGGCAATGGTAAAAGCTTATCAGAGAGAATATGCTGATGCCAAAAATTTTCTTGCTAAAAGTTTTGATTTATTTAATCTTCCTGAAAATAAAATTACTTATCCAACTTATCATTTGGCTGCTGGCATGATTGCAGAACATGAAGAGAAATTAAAAGATGCTTTGCAGGATTATGAAACTGCTTATAAAAATGGGAGCATGGCTTATGGCCTGCATTTGATGCCACCTGAAATTTATTATGCGCATGAACTGATTTTGAATAATAAATCAGATTCCGCACAAAAATTGTTTGCTCAGCTTTCGCCGATTTTAAAAACGCGGACTTATTCTGCGATTGGCTTTTACTATTATAAATATTATGCAGAGCTGATGAAATCAAAAGGAAATAATCCTGAATACAATAAAGCACTTGAAACTTTTTATTCAATCAAAGATTCTTTATCCAACATCAACCGCTATCGGGCTATTCAGGAAGTGGAAACGAGAATGCGCGTGCACGACAAAGAGCAACAGATTAATCAATTGAATATCGAGAATGATGCAAAAAAAAGAGAGCTCCGACAACAATGGATTGGGCTGATTATTTTTACTTCACTTGCTGCGCTGATTATTGCATTGCTGGTTGCTTATGCAAGAAATCAAAATCACAGAAAACTACAGGCTGAACAAATTGCTGCGCAAAATGAAATCCTTCAGCAAAATAAAATCATGGAGATGCAAAAACAGCACCGCATTGATGTGATGCAAGGTGCCATTGATGCAGAAGAAAATGAGCGCCACAAAATTGCCGATCAGCTGCACGATGAAGCGGGTTCCATGCTGGCACTTGCATCGCTGAATATTTCATCTGTTCTTGAAAAAGGTAAAGACGATTCTCAATCGCAGCAAAAAATTGAGAAGGCGCATGAAATATTGACATCGGTTTCATCAAGCATCAGAGATATCAGCCACCGGCTTACGCCACTGGTTATTGAAAAATATGGGTTTAAAAAAGCGATTGAAGATATGGGTCATGCAGTTAACCTTTCTCAAAAAATAAAACTGCAAACATTGATCATTGGTTTTGATGACGACAGCAAATACCCCATTTCGCTGTTGAATAATTTATTCAGGATCTTACAGGAGCTTGTTCATAATATATTAAAACATGCACATGCTTCCAACGCTATGCTTGAGCTTGTTGAGCACGAGCACCATATTTCTGCTGTGGTTGAAGATGATGGCATTGGGATAGATGATCATGCTCTTGCAAAAGGCAAAGGCCTTAAAACAATTCTTTCAAAAATTACGTATCTTAATGGACAGGTAGAAATCCAAAAAAAGAAAGACAAAGGCACATTGATTGTAATTGAAATTAATGTGTAAAAACAAAAGGCAATTAACAAAACATGGCTTTGAAATTAGTCATTGCAGACGATCACCCACTCCTCATTGATGGTTTGAAAAAACTGCTTGAAGAAATTCAAGATATTGAAGTAATTGCTTCTGCAGAAAATGGGTGGGAACTGATCAGCATTTTGCGCAAAACCTCAGTTGATATGGTTTTGCTTGATCTGCAAATGCCTAAAATGGATGGCATCGATTCACTGAAAATTTTAAAAAAAGATTTTCCGAAACTTAAAATTTTGGTGTTTACCAATTATGGCCAGCCCAAATTAATTAAAGAAATAAAAACGCTGGGCGCAAACGGATATCTTTTGAAAAACAGTTCTTCCATTATTTTAAAAGAAGCGGTGGCTTCAGTTGCCACGGGCAATACATGGTTCCAGGATCTTCATCCGGAAATTAAACAATCCGAGCTTTTTATGAATGATTTCATGAAGAAGTATCAGCTTACCGAAAGAGAAGCAGAAATCATTTGCAAAATTGCTGAGGGGCTCACCAGCAAGGAAATTGCCGGCGAATTATTTGTGAGCGAATTTACTATCAATACTCATAGAAGAAATATTTGCCGAAAGCTCAATATCTACACTCCTGTTGGGCTGCTAAATTTTGCAAAGCAGCACGGCCTCGTTTCATGATTTTTTTTTCGCCACAGATTACACTGATTCGCGTAGATAATTATCAATACAAAAAGGATCGTTATATAATTTGTTTTTTTTGTTTTTCCGTAAAATCTGTGGCAAACATTCTTCTTCAAAAAATAGTTAGAACTAAGTATTTGACGGGCATTATTACTATTGGAAATTTATAGTGTGAATTAGAAATTTTTGCCTAACCAAAGAAGTCATTGCTTTGGAAAGAGAAAATCGTTTTCCGGTTCACAGCTTTATTGAGCGCAGTTCTTTTCACTATTTTATTCAAAATAACTCAAATGCGTTATTGCTTATAATTCTTTGGCATTTTAATTTGAGCAATAAAATCATAGTTGTGCTTCCTTGAAAATGTACATTATTGCTTTTAACCTAAAGCTTTCAGCAAAACACATTGCTGCTTTTGAGTTCTGCTTTAAATCCAATCTCCTCTCAAATAATAAACTGTACAATTATGATAAAACAAATAACATTCATCGCATTTCTCCTTTTTATTTTTTGCATAGCCGCAAATGCGCAAACGCAGCCGGTTACGCCACCTACGCAAACTCAGGCTGCACAAGTCATGCAATCTGTTTTTGGCAAAAACCTCATTAAGTTTAATGTGTCTGGTGTTGTTCTTAATACATATCAGTTGCAATATGAGCGAGTGATCGGCAAAAGCCAGTCAATTGCTTTTACCGTTGGCATTTCTCCCAATGTGCCGTTGCCATTTAAAAGCACGTTGACAAATGATTTCAAAACTGATTCAGATGCGGTGCGGGCAATCAACACAACGCGCTTTACAAAATATACTGCCACGCTTGAGTATAGATTTTACTTCAGCGGCAACGCTCCCAAAGGCCTTTATTTTGCGCCGTTCGTTCGCTATATGAATATGAAATGTAGTCAGGATTATACATTTACGCCAAGCGATGATATTTTGCACCACGCTCACCTGAATGCGCAATTTTCTGGTTTTGGCGCAGGTTTTTTAATAGGAGACCAGTTTTTGATTGGCCCGCATTGGGCAATTGACTGGTGGATTGTAGGGCCTTATTACGGAACAACTGTAACAGCAGATTTCGTCGGCACAGACCCTATGATGGACGATATGTCACAACAAGATCTGGCAAATCTTAAAAATAACATAGAAAGTGTTAAATTGCCATTGTATAAAACAACTGCAACTGTTACGCCTGCAACAAATACAGTTGAAGCTAAATTGGTAGGTCCTTATTATGGTATTCGTGCTTTTGGGTTATGCCTCGCATACAGGTTCTAATTAATTTTTTAACCTATATAAAAAGTAAAACATGAAACGCTCTTTATTGATCTTCTTGAAAACATGTTCGAAGGCCAGAAATTTTTTTTTATTTTTTTTGATGGTGTTTTTTCTATGCAACAGCTTGTTCGCTCAAACCGATGCGGTTAATATTTCATCGCCAAAATTTAAGCCTGGTAAAAGCGATGATATGTCAACCATTATTATCGTTCAAGCATCAATTGATTTTGCAAATATTCATGAAACCTATAACGGTGTGCCGGCTGGATATTACTCGGCTTACAAAAGCAAAGTAGGTTTTAACGCAGGCGTATTTGCGGCGCATCCGTTTTTATCAATCGGACCTGGTCAGGTTGCAGGAATGGCAGGATTAGAGTTTATTGAAAAAGGCGGGAAATATGGTTCAGGAACTTCACTGGAAAATTATCGGTATAATTATATTGAGCTGCCTATTGATGCACTTTTTCAAATGCCGGTAATGGACAATAGTACTGTTTTTGCTGGCTTGGGGCCTTATTTTGCCTACGGCATTGGTGGAAAAATTAAATATGGAGATGGTACTCCCGATGACAACTCCTTTGGAAGCGGTAATAATTCTGCAAAGCGCTTTGACTTTGGGCTTCAGTTTATTGGAGGATTTCGTTATATGAATATGGCTACAATCAGCCTTTCTTACGATCTCGGGTTGACAAGCGTTAGCGGTAGTGCCTATTCAAGTGAATTCAAAGATAAAAATGGTGTTTTCAGCATCAACATAGGATATTGTTTCGGCGGCAAATAATTTCAAATTTTTATTTCCCCTATTCCCCAGGGCGCAGGGCTTCAATGGACTGCGCCCATTTTTTTAATTGATTTTCAACCTGTTAAGGTTATTTTTTTGTAAAATTGGGAGTTTTGAGAAATGGATTATCATTGATTGCTGTATAATCTGTAAATTTACACTGCTTCGTTCAACATCATACCCTTGAACATTTCTAACCCAACTGCATGAAGCGCCGATTGTAACATTGCCCCATTAAGTTCTTGCGAGCCCATTATTCAAATTTTATCTCAACAAAAAATTGTGCTGTATGTATTCGTATGCGCTACTGGAAAAGAATTGTTATTACCTGATTCAGGAAAAAGAAAACGGGCCAATTGAATTGGTGAAAGTGAATTTTGAAACAGATTATTGTGCTTATGTTTCAAAGTATGTTGAAACTACTTTGCTTGAATGGAGAAAAAAAACAGACGACATTTTTGAAATCCTCGAATTGCTGGATGAAGAAAAAATGAAAGAATGGCAAACTGTTCAGAAAGACAATGAAAGCTTTTATAATTATGAAGAGGATGAAGAGTGAAACGATAATTGAAAGATGATCAAATCGCTTTTATAAAAAACAAATCTGAAATTAATTTCTCAAACAATTTTCCGCAATAAAAAGCCTCGTTTTTTTGACGAGGCTTTTTTGCATAAGCAATGTTATTTTTTAATCAGGCTCACAACAAATAAAAGTACAATTGCGCCGCCGGTTGCAATAAGAATTGCGCCGAGCAGCCCGCTGCCGCCAATGCCCAAAACGCCAGCCAGCCAACCGCCAATTACTGCGCCAAGTATTCCCACAATAATATTACCGATAAGCCCAAAGCCGCCGCCCTTGGTAATTTGGCCTGCAAGCCATCCTGCAATAGCTCCAATCAAAATGAACCATAAAAATTGCATAATAGTTTGTTTTAAGGTTAAACAATGAAAGAAAAAATTTCGGAAAAGGTACAATATAAAATATTGCGAACTTCAAAAATAAGTAACAGGAAAATGGGTAATTTTTCTTTAGGATTTTAAGCCGAGTCTTTTCTTCATTGTTTTCCAAACCGGCGCAATATCGGTTGACAAGTTGAAATAAATGGCAATAGAAAGATAAGCGAAAATGAACACACTGCTGCGCAATATGATCCATAAAATACCATAATGTTCGCGGAACAGATAATGGCATAGAAAATAACATGCTAACGCGCTTATCAATGTGTAAAATGTTTTTGCACTAAAAGGCTGCATGCCAAATTTTCTCAGCAGAAAAAAATACCTTATCGCATTATAAATGGTGAAAGTAATAAGGTCTGCAATGGCAGGCCCTATCGCGCCCAGTCTTTTTGCAAGAATATAATTTAAGGGAAGCGTGATGGCCAGTAGCAAAAGGCCCAAAAAAAATCGAAGCGCCAAAACGTGGAGGTGGCAATGACCTGAGAATTGACGCCGGTGCCCATATCTAAAACTTTCGCCAGACCGATAAATAAAAAAATATATTGCGCATCCAGATAATCTTTCTTTAATGCAAAAGTAGAAACGCCATCTTTGAAATTGATCCAGATCAGCACAAACATGCCGGCAGAAAATAGCAATTGATTGATTGAAGAATGCTGATAGATGCGGTTTATTTTTTCGTAATCTTTATCTTTCCATGCCTGAGAAAGCGGAGCGATTGAAGCCGCGATGATGCCGCGTTGCGGGGCTTGTATAAGGCTGGCTATATATTGTGCCAGAATGTAAATGCCTGCAAATTTAAGTCCTTCGGGAATTACCGCGGCAATTACTATCACGGCAAAAAAATTCGAAATGCTGAATACAACGCCGCCGCTCCATATCAGGCTTGCCAGAGTCAGTATCTTTTTCCGGAATTTTTTTGTGACCCTGCTTATCGAAAAAGTGAAAAATAATTTACGGTTAATGATCAGCGTGAGTAATAAAGTGAATGCCAGTAAAAGATAGCCTAATGCATATATTTTAATAAAGAGGCTAAAACTTTTGATGATGCCGGTTAAAAAAAGAATGACTAATAATATATTGAATAATCGGAATTGTATTTCCCGCAGGTAATTGGTGAAAACAGATTTCTTTAACTGCCATGCATATCCTTCAAGCAGGTTGTACAGCGTGAGTCCAAACCCCAAAGGAAATATCCAGTAATAATACTTTACCAGTTCTGCAGAATGTGCCCCAAACTTGCGGATTACAAGATCTTTAAAAACCCATCCGCCCGCTATCACCAAAATAAAACCTGCAACGCTTGTTAGCAGCGCTACTGTTATAAGATCGTTTTTTTCGGGAGGCAGATTGTCGTTGTAATACGGATAGAATTTATAGATATATGCAAGCATTCCCAAATTGGCGAAGGAATACATAACATTTGAGATGGCGATAAAAGTTCCGATCAGTCCGTATTGCGACTCAGTGAAACCTCCTTGCTTTGTAAAAAGATAAGTATATAAAAAACCCAGCGCAAAGCCGAAATAAACAATGCCAGATGAAATAATGCTTTGCCGGCGGATTGTGCTCATGCGGGTTGTTAAGTTTTACAGCATGCAAAGATGCAAGCTTTTAATCAATCTGCCTTTTTCAAATCGATATAGAAATTGCGGTCTGCTTTAAATTCAGCGCCAGCGAGTGTTTCAAGCGTTTTCCATTCTTCTGAAGGCTGGATCCATTGTTGTTTTCCGGTCGTTATTTTTAATGGCATATTAAAACCGGTTACACAATTTGTCCAACGATAAGAAAGAGTAGTTCCATTTATTTTATATTCAAGCACAGGTATTTTTGTTGTTCTCAAATATTGATCAAACACTTTGGAGAAATCTTTTTTGGCATGACTGCTGATATAATCTTCAATCTGTTTTGCGGCCACTGTTTGATGATAAAAATCTTTATTCAAACCTCTCCATATTTGCCTGAACAATGAATCATCATTGATAATCTGCCGAATGGTATGAAGCATGTTGCCGCCTTTGTAATACATATCGCCTGAGCCTTCTTCGTTCACTCCATAATGCGCAATGATGGGCTTGTCATTTCTTATTCTTTTTCTGGTGCCGATGCAATAATCGTTGCCCGCTTCTGTTCCATCCTGGCAAGTAGTGTACAATGTTTCTGAATAATTGGTAAAGCCTTCATGCACCCACATATCAGCTATATCTTTTGAAGTAATATTATTTCCGAACCATTCGTGCCCGCTTTCATGAACGATGATGAAATCCCATTTCAATCCCCAGCCTGTTGATGATAAATCTTTTCCCAGGTATCCGTTTTCAAAATGGTTGCCATAAGCAACTGCGCTCTGGTGCTCCATTCCAAGGTGCGGTGCTTCAACAAGCTTGTACCCATCTTCATAAAACGGATATGGGCCAAACCAATATTCAAAACATTTTAGCATGCTGTCGGCTTGCTTAAATTGTTGTTTTGCTTTTTCAAGATTATAATCAAGCACCCAATAATTACAATCTAATTTTCCTTTTTCTCCATTATAATCTTCATGCCATGTTGCATATTTTCCGATGTAAGGAATGATGTCATAATTATTAATCGGATCAGCAACTTCCCATTTATAAGTTGCAGTTCCATCATTGTTCAATTTTTTTTCTTTCAATCTTCCGTTGCCAACTGCAACAAGTGTATCAGGAACTGTTATAGTTAATGATGCGCCGTTATCAGGTTCATCTCCCTGATAATCTTTGCAGGGATACCACACGCTTGCGCCCAAACCTTGACAGGCAACGCTCATCCAAGGTCTTCCCATTTTGTCTTTGGTGAAAATCCACCCGCCATCCCACGGTGGGCGAACTGCTTCGCGAGGTTTGCCTTCATAGAGTATTTTTATTTTCTCGTTTTTGCCTGTAGTCAACTGCATCGGAAATTCTATCCAAAATACATTTCCATCTCTTGAATATTTCAATTGATTTTTGTTCCACTCAATAGCGGTTATTTCCAGCGGTTGTTGTAAATCGATTTGCATTTTATTGCCATTGTGAATTACTTTAAAAGTGATTTCGTTGCTGCCTTTTATTGTTTTTGCAAGATAATCGGGCTTAACATCAATATCGTACCGAAGCACATCCCACCAAGCTCTTTCAGGAGTTACCGAGCCTCTCAATGTATCTGCATGCGTGAATTTTTTTTCAATGTTCTGGCTTATGCATGTTTGCCCAATAACAATTAAAAAAAGAAAAGAAAAAATAATTTTCATTTTATAAGATTTTATTATAAAAATAAACTTCTTAGTAATAGTTCGCGAAAACTCGTTTCAATTTGCATAAGTCGAGTTTATATATTTCCTGCAAGGTTTTTCAATTCCATAATATGTTATAGATGATATTGCGATTAACAATAAAATATAAACGCTGCAATACATCAACCCGCTTGAAAAATCAATATTTAATTTTCCTCTTCCGATTCCTGTTACGCCCGGCAACCGGAAACCGTGCGAAAAGGGCACTTGAAAAAATATCTGCATCATATAAATGGAGAAAGAAATATTGCCGATGAATTGTAAAATACCGGTATTGCAGGCTTTGTGTATAAATTCATTATTGCTCGCGAAGCAAAGCACCAACAATGCAAAAAGAATCACGCAGAATGAATCGTTCACGGCGAAATGCAATGCGAGCATCACAAAAATTAATATCAATATTGTCAGAATATCTTTCTGAAATATTTTTTGGATAAAAGAAATTTTATAGAATTGATAAATAATTATCCCAATCATGAAACCTGCAATACCGCGCAGGAAACCATAATCATAAGTGGAATTAATATTATGCGGCACTGCGGCCGAAGGATATAATGGATTTTTTCTTGGTAATAAATACATGATGCTGTAATAAGCGGCTACAACAAATAAGATGAAAATAATGATTGCCGGAATTTTTTTCTTATTCATGAACAATGCAAGTAAAGGGAAAATCATATAGCTCCACCATTCAGGACTAATGCTCCAGGATGGTATATTCCATGTGTAGATTTTGGTTATATAAAATGAATGCAGCAAAAGAAAATTCGCCGGCAGGGCAGAAGGGGCTTCAATCAGCCTAGCCTGCGAATCTGCAGCAGGCAATGTTGCAATAACAATGATCAGTAATAGTAAAGAAAAAAAATGTAGCGGGTAAATTCTTGCAAACCTTGCTATAATAAATTGCCGGAACGATTTTTTATGCACTGATAATTTGAAATATTCTCCATAAACATGGAACATGATGAAACCGCTCATGATGAAAAATAAATCAACCATCAGGTAACACTTTTCAAAAAACATGGTTCGCTGTGCGGGAACAAAACGCGCAATGGCCATTTCAAAATGAAAGATGGCAACAAGCAATGCAGCAATGCCGCGCAACGGCGTGAGATTCGATAAATATTTTGCGTTGTGTTGCATTAATGTAAAATTGAATTGACTGATGAATGAAGATAAAAGAAAATATTTCATTCGGTGCATCACATCAATACAAAAAGAAGATTCAAACTTTCACTCTCGCTCAGCATCCATAATTCCGGCAACTTTCTCTCGTTGGATATTGATTTACTTTAAAATTATTCGCTTCGCATTAATCTGGCAACTCTTTAAGCTAATTATCAGTTTATATAGATTGAATATTTAAGCGGAACGGAGGATCGGAAAAAATACTCAATATAATTGAAGGCGCTGCGCAAAATGAAGCAATACGCGAGAAATGGTTCTAAAATTATTGTCTTTCGATATTGAACCTAAATCAGGTTATGAATTTTGGTTTGGAAAAATAGGTAACATACTAATAGAGGCATATGCAAAATTGCCGTTTGCATTAGTTGGGATAGGGCACCTTTTCGTTTCGAGTTTTGTTTTGAATATTGGGCTTAGCAAAAGGGTTTAGCGCAATCATTTATTATTTATTGTAAAAAATGTATGCAAAAAAAAGGAAAATTTTTTTTGGCAGGTATTCTTTTGTGTCTTTTTCTATTTAGTGTGTGGAGCTATTTTTTATTCTCAAGAAAACATGAAAGCACTAAAAACTTAAAAGCTGATATTTCGATTAATGCGGCTGATTTATACAATCAATACTCGGCAAATGAAGCAGAAGCAAACAGGAAATTTTTGAACAAAGTGATACTTGTGAGAGGAAAAATTTCTGAGGCTACAAATAATGGCAATGCACAATCTTATGTGCTTGATAAAATTTCTTCAGGAGGCATTAATTGCCAGATGACCGCTGAAAAAGACAAAACGGATTTTATAATACCTGCCGACAGCATCATAACAATAAAAGGAAAGTGTACCGGATTTTTGATGGACGTGAATTTGGTGGATTGCGTGCGTGAATGAAGCTAAGCACATAGCAAAATAGAAAACGTGAAGCATTATGATTAACTGGAAAATAATTTTTATAGCGTTGATTTTAATATGCATGTTAATAAATGCTTGTGTAAAATCAAATCAACCGGTGGGGTCAGGCTCAAATTTTTGTGACACATCTGCTCTTACTTATTCAAAAAATGTTTTGCCGATTATTGAAAGCTATTGCTATCCGTGCCACAGCAATAAAAACGCTGCATTCAGCAATGGTATTAGTCTTGAAGGGTATGATAATGTAAAAGGCTGGGCAGATATCGGCTACCTAATTGGAGATGTGAGGCATGATAAGGGTTTTATCGGCATGCCTTATGGCAAGCCTCAACTTTCCGCATGCGAAATAAATATAATTGTTGCGTGGGTAAACCAAGGCGAACAACAATAAAAATCAGATATGACAAAAATTATTTTAGTTGCCGGCTTTATTATTTGCTGCTGTAACGCGAACAGCCAGGTATTCACCACGCGAAACGGCTTTATAGGGTTTTACTCAAAAACACCTGTTGAAGATATTAAGGCAGAAAATAATCAAGTGTATGCTGCCATTGATGCATTAAAAAAAAATATTGCATTTACGCTTTTAATGAAAGGCTTCATTTTCACAAAAGAATTAATGCAGGAGCACTTCAATGAAAATTATATAGAGAGCGACAAATATCCGAAAGCGAATTTCACAGGAAGCTTTACAGGAAATTTTTCAATTGATAAAGAGGGCATTTATAATGTATTGGTAAAGGGTAGCCTCACGCTGCATAATATCACTAAATCAATTGAAGTGCCTGCAATGTTGGAAGTCAAGTCAGGTAAGGTTTTCGGCAAATCTGAATTCAAACTGAAGCCTGAGGATTTCAATATAAGTATCCCTTCAATAGTAAGAGAGAAAATTACAAATGAAATAACTGTAAGAGTAAATATCGAATGCTCTTCTAAATAATTTATTATGAGGTTCAAGTATTTTTTTTTGTTGCTGATGTTTGTTTGTGTTCAATCGCTGCATGGGCAAGACAGTACTTTGCTCAAGATGTTGAACGATTCAATGACCATGAATAGAAAACTGTTTCCTGTCACAGGAACTTTCAAAGCAGGCCACATCGTGAATATGCAAACAATTGAATCGCCCGGAAAAAATGCGCTCGTTTTTTTAATTCAACATCGTTTCGGTCAACTTAATAGCGGTTCATATAATTTTTTCGGATTGGATAATGCAACTCTTCGTCTTGGCTTTGATTATGGTATTAGCGATCGACTTGCCGTTGGCATCGGAAGAAGTTCTTATCAAAAAACTTTTGACGGTTATCTGAAATATAAGTTGCTTATGCAAACTGATGGAACAAATAAAATTCCGATAAGCATAAGCCTCCTCGGCATTATTACAAACTATACAATCAATATTCCTGAATCGCCAAATATGACCGCAATTCAGCGCACTTCGTATGCGACTCAACTTTTAATTGCCAGAAAATTCAGCAGTAATTTTTCACTTCAATTGGTTCCAACATATTTGTATTACAACTTTACGCAGGGCGCTGATAAGAATAGTGTATTTGCAATTGGCGCAGGTGGCAGAATGAAAATTACAAAACGGATGAGCATCGATGCTGAGTACACTTATCTCCCCTCAAATCAGGTTGAGACCATCAAAACTCACAATTCGTTTTCGCTGGGCTGGGATATTGAAACGGGCGGCCACGTTTTTCAATTGGTGTTTACAAATTCGCAAAGCATTATCGAAACACAATACATCAGCCAGACAACAGGTAATTGGGGCAATGGAGGAATTTATTTCGGTTTCAATTTATCACGCGTATTTAATTTGAAGAAAAAGAAATGAACAATTTGATCAATGAAAATAAGTGATCTATATTCTTATTTTAAAAAGAACGTCCAAAAAATTGATTGGAAATTGTTGCTGTTTCTTTTATTATTTCTGAATGTGAAACTGATAATAAAAGTGCTTGCCGTCATTTTGATTTATGCCCTTAACGACAATTTTAAATTTGGCTTTAAGCTAGGCTCATCAAGGCTTCCACTGTTTTATTTAATTGTGATTGGAGTTGCTTGTTTGAATCTCTTTCTTTATAAGTTGTTTCAAAACATCAATTACGACACGGTTTTCATTACAGGAATATGTATTTGGGTGATGAGCATTCTTGCAATTCATCAATTAAAATTATTTACTGAAAAAATTGATTCGGAAATTATATTGAAGACTTTGGTTGTTTTCTTCGTTATCAATTCGCTTGCTTCATTAGTTAATCTTCTATCAATTGTTGTTGAAACAGGTGCAATAAATCCTTATCGGTATCAAGGCATGTTCCAGAAATATTTTATCGGAACAGGCGATCATATAAAAGGCATATCATTCGATACGTCAACAACAAACGCTTTGCTCAACGCATTCGGCATTGTATATTTTTTAAAACACAATAAGCTTTTAATGGTTTTATTGTGCATGTGTGTTCTGTTGCTTACAGGAAGCAATACGACAAACATATTGATACTGTTATCACTTTTTTTCATATTCATTTTCAAAAGTACCGGCGAACAAAAAAGTATTATCGTTGTTTGCATTTGTCTCTTTGTAATTTTTATGGGAAAAATTTCGCCGCAGAATAATGAATATGGAAGAGGTGTTTTCAAAAAATTTTTTCCAACTGAAAATAAAAAAGTAACTGCTGCGAATGTTTCTGTCGCCTCTGTGCTTTCGCCTGAGGTGCAAAAGCAAAAAATCGCACAAAAAAAACTTGATAAAGGATATTCCATTTTGCAACAAAAAGGATTATTAGATGCCATCATTTCAAATGCTCCGAAAATAAAACCTTCCATTCCGCAACCAGATATTAATGCGCCGGAATATCAAAACAGAAATGACACAAACAATTCCCGGAGAGAATTGATAGTCTTTACAAAAAAACACCAGCAGGATTCTATTGCGCTAACCATTAAAGATGATTGGCAAAAAAAACCCGGCAAATTAATTTCGGCGCAACAAACATTATCCTTCTTTCAGCGTAGCCCGAAAAAAATAATTACAGGCAATGGAATGGGCTGTTTCTCTTCCAAATTGGCATTTCGCGCCACCGCGCTAAAGCTTTCAGGTGGTTATCCTGAAAAGATTTCCTACATAAATGAAGATTTTGCAAACAATCATTTGGCTGTGTTTTTATATTTTTTTACTAAGCAGCGAGAACTGCATTCTGTTGCTAACACACCCGATTCCGTTTACAATCAGCTTATGGGAGAGTATGGCCTGGCGGGCATTGCAGCATTTTTAATTTTCTATATCTTTTTTTTTATCAAGCGCTTAGTTAAGTTGATTGATGCAATTCCTTTTTTATTTATTATGATAAGTGCATTTGCTTTTGGATATTGGTTCGAGCAGTTGTCAGTTGTCCCATTTTTCGAATTGTTGATGTTCCTGAATATAAAAGAAAATAATCTTAGCAAACATCATGATCAATGAAACAGCTATAACAGTATTGATGCCTGCATATAATGCTGAGCGATATATTGGCGAAGCGATTCAATCTGTTTTGCAACAGACATTTATTGATTTTGAATTATTAATAGTTAATGATGGCTCAACCGATGGAACAGAAAAAATCATCAGAAATTTTTTTGATGACAGGATTGTGTTGATAAATAAAAGTCATGAAGGAATTTCGAAAGCCTTGAATACCGGGCTTAAATATGCAAAAGGAAAATACATTGCGCGGTTTGATGCTGATGATATCTGTTTTCCTGAAAGGCTTCAAAAGCAAATAGCTTTTTTGGAAACACACCCGAATTATTTATTAACAGGTAGCGATGCTGAATATATTCTTGCGACCGGGGAATTTCTTTTCAATTTCAAATGCATTGCGCACGAGCACGGTGAAATAATCGGGAAATTATTTTTCTATTGTCCAATCATACATTCAAGTGTGATGTATAGAAAGGACGTTGTAATAGAAGCCGGATATTATTCGGAACATGCTCATCATTTTGAAGATTATTTATTGTGGGCGCAGCTTGCAAAAAAAGGAAAGCTGCATAACATTTCAAAACCGTTAATAAAAGTAAGGTTCAATCCTGCTTCACTTACTATTGATGAAAAATGGAGGAGCCATAAATTTCGCAGCCTGAAAAGAAAGGTTATTCGCCGCGGGACCATAACTGAAAAGGAAGGAACTGAACTTCTTGGTATCATCAAAGAAAAAAATACTGATGAAATAAAACTTGCAGCATATCATGCGCTTTGCGGAAAAAAATTTCTGGCAGATAATTATCAACCACAAAAAGCACGCATACAAATAAAAAAAGCTATCAATATATATCCATTACGCTTTGACAATTATGCATTGCTTTTTGCAAGTTATTTACCGGAGAAAATAATCAGGTGGTTGCACAAATTGAGTCCGAACAAGCTTTAAAAAATAAATATGAAAGTTGCGTTTATTACAAGATCAAATTTATATTCCATACCCGGTGGAGACACAGTTCAGGTTTTTGAAATAGCCAAACACTTGATTGAACTTGGTATTTGCATTGACATTAGATTGTCAAATGAAATGTTTAAGTACGACGAATACAATCTTCTTCATTTTTTTAATATCACAAGACCAGCTGATATTCTTTATCATATAAAAAAATCAAAAAAACCTTTTGTTGTTTCAACCAATTTTGTCGATTACAGTAATTATGATAAAAATCATCGAAAAGGCTTGTCAGGAGTGATTTTTAAAATGTTTTCTTCCGATAATGTAGAATATTTGAAAACCTGTTTAAGATTTATGTTGCGACAGGAGAAGATGGCTCCGCTTGCATATCTGATAAAAGGGCAACGTAAATGCATAACCGAAATAATAAGAAAAGCAAAATTATTGCTGCCAAATTCGCATGCTGAATACGAAGCCATTGCAAACACATATAACTTGAAGCCGCACTATGCTGCTATAACGAATGGCGTGAATAAAGAACTATTTCAAAATAGCAATCAAGCTGATAAAAATCCGTACATGGTTATTTGTGCAGCTCGTATCGAAGGGATCAAAAATCAGTTAAACCTCATAAAAGCACTTAACAATACGGAGTATAAATTATTTATTATCGGGCAACCCGCACCGAACCAAATTTCTTATTATAAGGAATGTAGAAAAACTGCTGCGCCAAACATTGTTTTCATTCAACATTTGCCTCAGCAAGAGTTGATGCAATATTATGCGCAAGCGAAAGTGCACATTCTTCCAAGTTGGTTTGAGACAACCGGGTTAAGCTCTTTGGAAGCAGCGGCAATGGGTTGCAATATTGTTATTACGGATAAAGGATACACCAGAGAATACTTTGGTGATGATGCTATTTATTGTGAACCGGGATCAGCAAAAAGCATTTTTGATGCTGTATCCATTGCAAGCGGGTTGCCATCAAATGAAAGTTTAAATCGCAAAGTTCTTTCTGATTACACTTGGGAAAAAGCTTCACTGCAAACAATTAAAGCATACAAACAAATTTTGAAAAATTAATGTCATTACGCATCGGCATATTAAGCACCAGAGGCATTCCCAACAATTATGGAGGGTTTGAGCAGTTAGCAGAATATCTTTCTGTTGGACTGTTTGAAAGAGGCCACGAAGTAACTGTTTACAATTCTCATAGTCATCCATGCAAAGAAAAAAAGTGGAGAGGAGTGTCGCTTGTTCACTGTTATGATCCTGAAGATAAGCTTGGATCATCAGGGCAATTTATTTATGATTTTAATTGTATAATGGATGCAAGAAAAAGAAATTTCGATGTGCTGTTGATTCTTGGATATACGAGCATTTCTGTATGTGGCGCTTTCTTTCCTAAGAATGCTGTTACAATTTTTAATATGGATGGTTTTGAATGGAAGAGAGCGAAATATTCGAGCGCAGTAAAAAAATTTTTGTTGTACGCAGAAAAACTTGCTATAAAGTTTGGGGACTATTTTATTTCTGATTCGCCATTAATTAAAACCTATTTTCAAAATAAATACAATATAAAGAGTGAACACATCGCCTATGGTGCCGAAACCAGGAATGATGAAAATGAAAATGCTTTGCAATTTTATCGAACAGAAAAATTCAAATACTATTTAACAGTTGCGAGAATTGAACCGGAGAATAATATTGAAATGATATTAGATGGTTTTGCATCCAGCAGCTCTGAAAAGAAAATGATTGTTGTAGGAAATGTTGCCAACAAATTCGGAAAATACCTCACCCGAAAATTCAGCGCCGACGAGAGGATTTGTTTTTCTGGTTCAATCTACGATAAACAAATAAAGCATAGCCTTTGTCATTATTGCAAAAAATATTTTCATGGGCATAGCACCGGAGGAACAAACCCGTCTTTGCTTGAAGCAATGGCAAGCAGGGCAGTAATAGCCGCGCATGAAAATGATTTTAATAAAGAAGTGCTTGGCGAAAATGCTTTTTATTTTTCAAATTCAAATGATATAAAAGAAATTATTGAGAGCGGTATCAGTGAAAATAATAAACAGATGATACGAAATAATTTAATCAAAGTTCAGAAACAATATAAATGGGATGATATAATAAATCAGTACGAAAATTTTATTTTTTATTGTTATAACCAAAAGAAAATTGAAAAGAATATTTATTATCAGCGATACTCTTACAAATAAGATTACTTACTATCATTTGCTTGCATTTCTTATGATGCTTCCATTTGACAGATTTTACAGTGAGCTAATTTCAATCAGCTTAACTATCCACACTGTTATTAATTTCAGAAGACAAAATTTGTTGCGTTTTGGTAGACCTTTTTTGCTCCTTATCTCTTTGTATCTGCTCACGATTGTATGTACAATTTATTCAAGCGCTAAGCAGCAAGCGTTTGCCGATTGGGGAAAGCAATTAGCCATTTTAATATTCCCGGTTATATTTTCAATTGTTTCAATTAATATAAAGAATTACAGGATACAGCTTTTAAAGATGTTTGCGATAACATGTGTCGTTGCGAGCATATATTTATTCGTCGATGTTTTGCATATAATGCAATATCATAAAATGGCTTTCGCGAACATTTTTAATCCTGAATTTACCAATCAAAATTTTGCTTCTCCTATTGAAATGCATGCGACTTATCTTTCAATGTATATCGCTTTGTCGCTCGTGATATTAATACATTGCTTTATTGGAGCAAAGAAAATAATCAATCACATTTTCTATGCAGCTTGCATTATTGTCTTATTCTTTTCAATCATTCAGCTCTCATCGCGTTCTGCGCTAACTGCAATTTTGATTATTGTCAACTTTGTATTCCCATTTTTTATTGCGCAAAAAAAAACACGGATAATATTTATTATCTGTGCTATGCTGTTATCTGCAATTGCTATTTTGTCGATCATGCAAGTGGATTCTTTTAAAAAAAGGCTTATCGCAGAAACAAAGCAAGATTTATCAAAACAAGAAAATGGATTTCAAACTTTTGAGTCAAGAGTTGCAAGATGGAATTGCGCATGGAAATTGATTAGACAATCTCCTATAATTGGCTATGGCAGCGGTTCAGAAGTAAAGCTACTTAAAGAGAAATATTTTCAAAACCATTTATACGTTTCTTATTTGAATGAATTAAATGCACATAACGAATACCTGAGTATTGCAATTAAATCGGGGATTGGAGGATTGATTTTGTATCTTTTTATTTTAATAAGTGGCTTCGCTAATGCTTTTTATACGAAAGATATTTTTGCATTTAGCTTTCTGGCAATCATTGCAATTGTCTCACTTTCCGAAAATATTCTCGACACAAATAAAGGCATATTCTTTTTTAGTTTCTTTTTTTCATTTTTTTCATGGCCAATGCAAAGTAATGCCTCACTCAAGTGTTTGGCGAACAGGTTTAAAGCTAATATTTTGAACAACTCGAAACAAAGGCATGGAATTGCGGCAAAGAATATTTAGAAGAAAATCTGCGACTTGAGTAGCGATTAACGCCAACCATCAAATACTTTTTTATAATGATAAAATTGAGAACTGCAAGCAACCCTTTTTCCTGATTAATAGTTTCTAATACTATAAGCGCATGTTGAGTGGTGCGGTTGCCTGAAAATTATATCTGGCCTGGGTTTAACAATAAATCCTTGCAGTAATTCTGAGTGAAAAGGACAAAAAATTTCGATAATTCCTCAAGCATAATTATTTGGAAAAGGAAAACAGCATATTAAAAATTCTTGCCTATTTCAATCAGTTTAATTACCCATTAACAAAAGAAGAAATAATAATTTTTCTTGATCAAAAAATTTCTTCAATCGAACTATCGGACGCTTTATCGGACCTTAAAAATTCAGGCGTCATATTCCAGGCAGGAAAATTTTATTCGCTTCAAGACGATACGGCAATGTATGAAAGAAGGATAAAGGGCAATATACGGGCGAGCCACTTGTTGGCGAAGGCGAATAAAATCTCAAAGATTCTCTTTATGTTCCCGTTCGTTCGGGGCGTATTTATATCAGGATCGCTTTCAAAAAATTTTGCCGGTGAAGATACTGACATTGATTTTTTCATCATTACTGCTGCAAACAGGTTATGGATTGCCAGAACCATGATGCATTTGCTTAAAAAGCTAAGCTTCATTATTGGCAAACAGCATTGTTTGTGCATGAATTATTATATTGATAAAAAGGCGCTGGAGATAATGGAACAAAATGAATTTACCGCAATTGAGGTGTTTACATTAATACCATCTTGCGGTGATAATACTGTTGTTGAATTCTATAAAATAAATAATTGGGTGAATTGTTATTGTCCGAATTATGCAGTCAAAAAATTGAGCCCAATAATGAATGGTAGAAACAGTTTCATCAAGAAAGCGATTGAATTTTTATTTAATAATGACTTTGGCAATTGGCTCGATGATTGCCTGATGAAAATTACTAACAAGAGATGGAAGCAGAAGGAAAGCGAAAAGAAAGTGAATAAAAACGGCAGAAGGATGGGGCTAAAAACTGATAAACATTTTTGCAAACCAAATCCTGATTTTTTCCAGAAAAAATTATTAGGCAAATATCATTCACAGTTGAGTGAGATAAACAGGAAACTTGAAAAGATGAATGCCGCAGCAAAATCAGCTTCTCTTAATTAATGAAATGATGTAATAGTCGCCAATATATTTCCATGGCCACTTTGATTTTAATTTGTTTTCTTTCTTTTTAAAAAACGCATAAATCCCCGGATGTTTCTCTGCAAAGCCTTTAATGTATGAAGGCGGCACAATTGTGCAAAGGCCTTCGACAGCAATTGCATCAAAAGATTTTTTAAGGTAACGGATGATATAAGAAGGATTGTAATACCAGCATTTGAAATAAATTCCTTCCACATGAGAACTGGCGCCTTTGCTCTTGAAAAATCTTCTGAACGCTGTTTTGAATTTTCCTTTGAACACGAGCAATGTTTCCCATAAACAAAATTTTGGAAGCAATACAAGCGTCACCTTCCCATTCGGTTTTAGTAAAGATGAAAATGAATCAAGAACGGTTTTTAAATTAGCAGTGCAATTGAGGCCTGCAAAATTTGAAAAGATCAGATCATACGAACTTTTATTTTTAAGATGTTTCAAATCTGTAAAGGAACAAATTTCGGTGCTGATATTTTTTGTTAAACTAAAACGATTAATCTTCTTCACTAGTTGATCTTGCATGCCTTCAGAAATATCGGTAGCATGAACATGATGTCCCTTTCTTGCAAAATAAATTGCATCTTCTCCTGTTCCTGCATTCAGCTCTAATATTTTGCTGTTTGGAGTTAGCAATTTTTCAATGTGATCACGCACGCGTTCTCTTTTATATTGAATGATTGTGTCGGCAATATATATTTCATCAAAAATGGAAGATTGTTTGCTAAATGCTGAAGCAGCCAACTGTTCATTGATGCTTTGAACCGTTTTTTTCATGCGTGATGATTTTCAATTGCATTTAACTTTTGCTTTGCCAAAAAAGCTGCGGGCATATAATAAAATACTGATGCCATTTTTTTCAGGGCCTCAGATGTTAAAGCGGATGGTTTGAAAAGTAATTTTCTGATGTTTTCAAATGCAAGATGCTTTCGGTATTCTTTATGCACGTATCGATGCAACTGCTTATAAAAAACTGCTGAATATGTATTGCGGAACATTAATTTCAATTCATCAGAATGCGACCAGTTCGCTTTTTCTTTTAGCTGTTCTTTTACCCTTTCAAAAAAAACAGTGCCGGGCAATGGGTAAGAAACGGAAATTCCAATGCTATGCGGTAACAATTTATTAATCATTGCTATTGTTTTTTTAATATCCTCTTTTGTTTCGCCAGGGTAACCAAATTGAATAAAGAATGAAGGCTTGATGTAATTCTCTTTAAGCAGTTTTGTGGCAGTATAAATTTGTTCAATCTTCGTTCCCTTATCCATTGCATCAAGAATTTTTTGAGAGCCGCTTTCCGCACCCATCCAAATATTATCACAGCCGGCACGAGCGAGGTCTTTGATATAGTTTTCTTGCACTAATAAATCTGCTCTTGCCTGAATTTTAAATTTGAATTTAATGTTTTTTTTTTCTACTAATTCGGCAAACTCATTTACCCATCCGGGTTTGAGGCCGAAAATATCATCACAGAACCAAATATGGCTGAACTGGAATTTTTCTTTCAGCAGTTTTAATTCATCAATTACATTTTTTGGCGACCGTGCGTTATAGCGATTTCCGTAAATGGGCTTTGCACACCAATTACATTTAAAAGGACAGCCTCTCGTGGTCGCCATGTTCATTGAAAAATAGCCGGAACTCTTGATCCACATCCGCCGATAAGGCTCCATATCAATAATATCCCATGCCGGAAAAGGAAGCTCGTCAAGGTTCTTGATCACATTTCGCTTCACAGTTTTCACAACGCAATTATTTTTCCTGAATGCCAATCCGTGTATCTGGGAAAAATCATTTTCATTTTTGCTTAGTGCAATTATTAATTCAGCTAATGTTAATTCTGCCTCGCCAAGCAAAACAAAATCTGCACCTGCATCTAAATATTTTTCGAAATGATCAGTTGAGTCGGAGCCGGATACAATCACTTTGCAATGACTTTGTTTTGCAATCCTGCACATCTTAAATGCGGCTTCGCGCATATTGGTGAGGCACATTTTTGTGAGATAATTAAAACCATCGTCATAAATCACAAAAAAATCGGGGTTGTATTTATTTATGTAAGCAATAACCTCATCAGGGTTTTCGGAAAACATGGTGTCGAACAATGAAACATGAAAACCATTCTCCCGCATAACTGAAGCTGCATACAAAGTGCCAAGCGGCGCATAGGGTTGTGCTGTTTGCCATTGCTTTTTGTCGAAGCGCAGAAAATATGAATGTGCGAAGAGAATGTTTTTCATTTCATTTTGTTTTTATTACCGTTGCATAGCTGTTTCCTCTTCGTATAACGTTGTAGATATAATAATCAGGTTTGATAATGCCGTTTTTAAAACGGCTTAATTCCTGAAATTGAAACACAGAATTACCACAACGAATTTCTTTCTCATTCGCTTTTCTTATTGATACAAGCAAAAAGCTATCATGCGAATTGGCATAAATGGAATTTTTCAATTGCACATCCAATGAACTCATTGAGCTTTCGAAATAAGATTTTTTGAAATAACAGTAGCTCCCGATCTGATCAATGTTCAAATAAAAAACTTTATCACCAAGATAAGCGCTGACTGCGGCCTGCTCCGTATCCATCTACAACTATTATTTCCTTGTCAAACTGATTTAATTTCAGATATCCTACAACTGCTTTCGCCTCGGTGAATGGCCTTAAAACATCAGTAACATAAGCATAAGCACCTGAAAAAATATGACAGAGGAAAATAAAATATATGAAGCCATAGAGTAATTTTTTTCTCATTGAATGCTGCGAAATTTTTTCAATAGAAAAAACAGAGATTGAATCATTGCCAGCAAGCCATGCGGCAGTAATAAAAAAGATAAATGTCATTCCATAATACCTGCTTGCCCAACTTTGGGAAATAAATAAAAAAGTGAACAACAAAGAAACACTGGATGCATAGAAAATTAGAACAGACTTGCTTTTCCGAAGGAGTATAAATGGATACGCTATCAATACAATCGCCAATAAAAATTTAAAGGGAGACGATATTTTATCAAAAAGAAAATGATTCCAGAAATCTCCGTTGATTGATAACGGCAATGGCAAAAGCCCTTTGGCAATTCCGTAAAATGCCATGAAAAAATTATCCCACGAACTCCACTTGTTTTGCTCAGGGTGAAAATAAGTATTGTCAGGAGGGATTTTTATCTGAATGACAACACTTGATATTGCGACAATAAATAGACATGATAAAATAAAAAACTGCTTATTAAGATTTTTCTTTTTTAATCTTTTTGCAAATGTGTACAGGAAAATTCCTGAAGTCGCAAATGCAAAAAACAAATGTGTGTTGCACATCAAAATCATCATCAACCCGATCCACCAAATATTTTTATTTTCATTAAGCAGTAATCTGCAGCAAGCAAATAAAAATAAAATGCCCAACGCATAATTTCTGCTGAGCACATTATATTCATATAAAAAAAAGTAGCCTGATATGATCAGCAACTTTGTAACAAAGTCAAATGGTGCAAATTGTAAGAAGATATAAACCGTTGCTGTGATGATGATCAGGTGAAAAGTCTGCATCGCAACCGGGCTTGAAGAAATATAATGAGTGATGAAAAATAGCAGGTAATTCCACAAGCGCACATGACCGTCATACTGCATATTATTATAAAGGCTTGTCAAGGAATTGCTGTCGCGTGCAATAAGAAAGTGTTGTGCTTCATCCAGCCAGAGTTCATGATTAAAAATTCCAATCGCACTCACAATAAAAAAAATAAATGTGCATAGCAGCACATATTTTAATGGGGCAATATTTGAATTTAATTTTGTCATCTTGCGGCATTTGCAGTAGCCGGCAAATTCAGATGGCACACACATTTTGCACAAATGCTATTTGCGCTTATGTCAAGTGACTTTCTGAAATGAATGGCTTTTTCACTGTTTAAAATGTTTTCAAGATTATTTTCATGAATATTTCCCAATGCATGGTGAAAAAAGCATGGGCGGACAGTCCCGTTGGCTTCAATTACGGTTGATACCCAGGGCGCGTTGCATTTTTTAAAAGGGAATGGATTTAATCCGTGCAAAGCGGCATAGTAGTCATAAATTTTTTGGATTTTTTGTGGCGACTCGGCTATGAAATGATTTGCGAATGCTGATTTACGGTTTTCAACCAAATAGTTAATCATATCCTGAAGCTGGGGCAAACCTTCTTTGGGTATTAAAATTTCGTTTTGTCTTTCATTATTCCAAAGCACTTCACGGTTGAATGCATGGCTACTTACATCAGCGGGCAAAAAGCTAATTTGATCCACCCCAATTTGTTTTGCACTGTCAACTATCAAATCCCAAAACTGATAATTTAATTTGTGGATCACTGTTCTTGCCGTGATTTTATAATCAGCCTCGATTGATTTTATATAGTGCACTCCTTCGCAAATTTTATTGAATGCGCCCGGCACATTTCTTATTGAATCATGCAATGCTTCATCGCCATCAATTGAAACAATAATGTCATCTACCCATTCAACCAATTGTTGCGCATTTTTTTTTATCGTTAATCCGGTGGATAGCAATGAAATTTTTATGTTTTCTTTTTTTAGTATTTCGCAAAAGCGAAAAAAATTTGGGTTCAACAAGGCTTCTCCGCCAGACATGACCACTTGTTTTGTCTGAAATTTTTTCAGCGTGGTCATCAGTTTTGCTACGTCCTGTTCGGTTAGTTGTTTTAAATTTTTATTGCTTTTCCATATATCACACATTACACAGCGACAATTGCAGGCGCTGTGCGGCATCAATATTACAATTGGCAGCGCTGATATTTTGTGTGTTTGCAAAGTAGCAAAGCGCTGAAATATTTGATATAATGATTGCACAGCCATATCAATTCTTTTGCTTAATCATTATCCAGGGAAATGGATAATCCTTTTTTTTGAACCTGTTTGCGAGCGACCAGGGATTGTATAAAATTTTATAATCAAATTGTTTTAATTCTTTAACCGAATGGTGAAAATAAAAATCAGTCATTTGCTGAAACCCAATACCAGCATAATATTGCTCCGTTCTTTTGGTGGCGTTATGAATTTCTTGACCACTGTAAAACGGAGTGTCTAGAATATGGATCTCTCCGTTTTCATTAAGCAGGTGAAGAGCTGTATTTATAATTTCAGTGAGACTGGAAAAATATTGTATTGATGAAGCAAACAGAACCACATCGAAGGAGTGCTTGGTTAATCCTGAGTGGCTTATGTCGCCGTATACAAAATGCAATTTTTCTTTTTTGTCAAAAGCTGTTACGGCTTGCATCAATTCCATTCGATTAATATCAATTCCAGTGACATCGGCATTTTCTATTTCGGACATTTTTGCGGCGAACCATCCATTTCCGCAACCAGCTTCAAGAATGTGCAATTTTTTGGATTTCTTTTTAAGATGATCAATAAATCTTTTGCTTGAATTTTTCCTGATCAGCCATTCCTTATAGTGTGGATGTTCAAATGGGATTTCAGGTAGCTTCGCGATTTCTTCGTTTGAATAGATTCGCTTTTCTGTTACGCGTAGACTATGATAATGAGTTTCAAAGGCATCCATTTTGTTTTGTGGTAATAAATTCTCTTTCATTTCAATTCTCAAATTAATTATTGATGAATGTCAGATTCAATATTTTAGGCTGTGCATTGCTGAATAGGATTTTAATAGCAGAAGAGTGCGACGCCACGATATTTAATGTTGGCAATAAAGATTGCGTCATAAAAAATCACTATAATGTATACACGTAATTAAAAACCCTGAATTTCCGGTTGCCTGTACTTCCAAACTTTTTGCAATAATTTTATTTCATAAGGTTTATTATAAAAATTGATTTTATATCTAAGTCCGGCGGCCAACTTAAGCAAACTGCGCTTCCATGCATTTAAGCGTATGTCCGACACCGTTGGGTAATAACCATTCAGCACAGATTCGAAATTCTTAATCTTATCTACCATTTCCGCTGTAAGCCACGGTGTGAGCGGGTTTTTGCGCAAATCAAAATTTTGCCATTGAGGATTGATCCATGCTTCGAGTGTTTCGGGAAATGAAAAACCGTTGGCAAGTGCCTGGTTAAAAAGCTCAGATCCTTCCGTTGGCACAGGGCTATATATGTAAATCACGATTTCTGTGTTCGGGTTAATCTGTTTTATTCTTTTTATGAAAGTGATATCAAAATCAATTTGCTCCATCACCTTTTTTGGTGTTGCCGCAGGTGTGCCAAGCACGAAAGAATATTCAGGAATGATATCAAATTTCTTCATCCTCGCTGCAAAAGTTGCAATCTGTTCGCCCGATTGCGTTCCGCCTTTATCCACTTGTTTCAATACGCTGTCGTTGCCACTTTCGGCACCAAAAAAAATCATTTTACAACCTGCTTCACGAATGGTTACCAGTGAGTGATCTGAAAATTTGCTCATCGTATCAATCCTCGCCATGCCCCACCAGTTCATGCTTTCATGCATTATCAGTTTTGAAAACTCAACTGCTCTTTTTTCGGAAACAAAAAAATTATTATCATGAAATTCGATGGCATCAGCGCCCCATTTTTCTTTGATGTATTTAATGTCTTTATAAACTGTTTGAGCAGATTTTGCTTTCCACCGGGCCTCATAAATGGGAACCACCGCGCAAAAAGAACAAGTGAAAGGACAACCAATGCTTGAATGATACGCCAGCGTTTTATTGCCCAGATAAGTTTTGCCCAGATATTTTGGCATTGGATAAAAGCTGTTCAGTTTATCGTAAGGCAATGGCGGTAATGTTTCCTGTTCAATCAAATCTTCTTTTGCAGATTTAATAATTTTCTCTCCTGCTTTATAAATCAAATTTTTTATCAGCTCATAAGGTTTATTATTTTCAAGCGCATCTATCAGTTGCGGAAAAGCGTGGTCGCCAGGGCCATTCACAACAAAATCTACATAACCTGAATTCAACACTACTTTATGTTGATTGGTTGCAAAATACCCACCCCAAATCATCACAGTACTTGGAAAATTTTCTTTGATTTTTTTTGCAGTCTCTATTGCCTCACGAAGTTGCGGGCCAGGCATTACTGTAAAGCCAATGTATTTGAAAGAAGGGTCGCGCAAATAGCTTTCTATTTTCACATGCACATTGCTTTCGCAATTCCCATCCACTATCGCCCATTCATATTTTCCTTCAACAGAAGCAGCAATATTCATAATTGAATTCGGCACCCTATATTTCGCAATTGCGCTTCTCGGATTGAATAAAAGAATTTTGCTCATTATCAAATAATAAAAACGGTTATGCCATATAAGTGGTTGCCAGCTTTTTGCCAATGCTTTTTTTATTTTGTAACGGGCCGCATTGCTTCTGTCAGGCTTTTCTTGCGTCGCACTCTTGTACGGCTGGAATTCTATTCAACGAAAGGCAAGCCATTGACAAAATGCAACAGTAAGAATTCGAAAAAAATAATAGCCCTTGCGTGAAATTCTGCGTTTACATAAGAAACAACTTGCATGCGATCTTTGGCAGCGGTTAAAAACATTTTAAAGAGACCTTTTGCTTCATCTCAAAGTCAAACAAATCCTGAACAGGCTTATGATCTTTGGGCTTTATCTTACGATGATCAGCCTGATAATTTAATGCTTGCATTAGATGAAGAAATATTTTCAATTTTAATTGATGATATTTCATTCAAAGAAAAAATAATTGTTGATATAGGCTGCGGAACCGGCAGGCATTGGAAGAAATTGTTATCACTTCAGCCGAAGAAATTAATCGGATACGATGTTTCTGAAGGAATGCTTTCAATGCTGAAGAAAAAATTTCCTGGTGCTGAAACAAATAATCTTGATAATAATTGTCTCGGCAAGCTGGATAATGAATCATGCGACGTTATTATTTGTACGCTTACAATTGCGCATATTGAAAATCTGGGAGAAGCAATGAATGAATGGAACCGTGTGCTGAAGACGAATGGAGAAATTGTTCTTACTGATTATCATCCGGAACTGCTTTCGAAAGGAGGCAACAGAACATTTAAGCATAATGAAGAAATCATCGCTGTTAAAAACAATATTTATACGGTTGATCAAATTCAAAAAAAGGCTGTTCAGCTTGGCTGGAAGCAAATTTGCTTTTCTGAAAAAAAGATTGATGAATCTGTCAAAAGTTATTATGAAAAGCACAATGCGCTGCATCTTTTTCGCAAATTTCAAAATGTTCCTGTTATTTATGGTATTCACCTAAAAAAAATAAATGCTGCTCGGTAATGTTTCAGTTGTTGGGCAACAAGGCTCAAAAAATATTTTTATCAAAAATGGGATCATCCAGTCCGTTCGTTCTTACGAAACAAGTGAAGAAGAATATGAAAAAATGCATTCCATATTTTTCAATAACGCGATTGCTTTTCCGGGCCTGATCAATTCACACGATCATCTTGATTTCAACTTGTTCCCTTCTTTAAAGAATAAAATTTACAATAATTATACGGAGTGGGGAAAAGATATTCATCAGAACAATAAAAATGAAATCACTAAAGTGCTGAGTGTTCCAAAACAGGTGCGAACGCAATTTGGCATATATAAAAATTTATTGAACGGTTTCACAACAGTTGTTAATCATGGTGAGCATTTAAAAATTGAAAATGATTTGGTAAATGTTTTTCAAAAAACTTATTGCATGCATTCCGTTGGATTTGAAAAGCGTTGGCGATGGAAACTGAATAACCCTTTAAAAAATAAATGGCCGGTTGCAATGCATATTGGCGAAGGCAAAGATGAAGTTTCGCATGATGAAATAAGTAAGCTTATTCAATGGAATATTTTTAGGAAAAAAATTGTGGGCATACATGGCGTTGCGATGGATTATGAACAGGCGGCTTATTTTCATGCGCTTGTTTGGTGTCCGGCTTCGAATTATTTTTTACTTAATAAAACGGCCGCCATTGATTTCCTGAAAGACAAAACAAATATCCTTTTCGGTTCGGATTCTACACTTACTTCAGGCTGGAATATTTGGGAGCAAATCAGGTTGGCGAGAAAGGAAAAAATGCTTACTGATGAAGAATTGTTTGACACCTTGGTTTCAAAACCAGCAACAGTGTGGGGTTTGGGGAAGATTGGAGAAATCAAGAATGAATATTACGCAGATATTGTTATTGCGAAAAAGAAAGATAGGCTGAACGACTATGATGCTTTTTTTTTATTAAATCCTGAAGACATTTTAATGGTTATTTACGGAGGAAATATTCAATTATTTGACGGTGAAATAAAAAATCAATTAGAGAAATCAAATATTGATTTCAGAAATTTTAGCAAGATCAGTTTAAATGGGCGAGAAAAATATGTAAAGGGAAATTTGCCGGAGTTGATAAATGAAGTAAAGAAGTATTATTCTGAAGCAGCATTGCCAATCTCGTTATGAATGAAAAACTGTTAAAAAATATTTGATGGAATATCATTCACAAAAGATCCCTTCAAAGCCATGGAAGGAAAATTATTCTCCCACTAGAATCCTGGCTATTCGCCTTCATGCAATCGGCGATGTTGTTATCACTTTTCCATATCTCACACAGCTAAAAAAAAGTTTACCTGCCGGGTCCAGATTAGATTTGTTGATAAGAAAAGAAACTGATGATATCCCGCGAAATATTTTTTTGTTCGATAAAATTTATTCAATCGGCGGAGGACGGAATTATAAAAAGCAATTGCTTTATTCAACCTTATTGCTGCCAGTATTATTTTTCAATCGTTATGATGTGGTGCTTGATTTGCAAAATAATATTGTCAGCAAGTTCTTTCGGAAAGGATTAATGCCCAAAGCATGGTCGGAGTTTGACAGATTCTCGCCCGTCCCCGCAGGCGAGAGAACACGACTTACAATTGAAGCAGCCGGATTCAAAAATTGCTGTGCAGATTCAAATATAAAATTGAGGAACACAAAAGAAGCGATTGACATAGTGATTCAAAATGGTTGGCGATATAATAATGATTTGGTGATATTGAATCCTGCAGGAGCATTTGAAACCCGCAACTGGCCTATTAAAAATTATATTGACTTTGCAAATTTGTGGCTTCAACAATTTCCGAATACACAGTTTGTAATAATGGGTTTAGGCTTGATTTCAAAAAAAGAAAAAATATTAAAATCTGTTTTGAATGACAAGTTGATTGGCCTTGTCGGAAAAACTACTACCTCACAGGCTTTTGCGATTGTGAACATTTCAAAATTTGTTTTATCGGAAGATTCAGGATTAATGCACATGGCATGGGTTTCAGGAATTCCTACATTGGCATTGTTCGGCTCCACGCGCAGTGATTGGGCAAGGCCCTTAGGCGAGCACAGTTCTTTTCTTGATTCTTCAGATCTTGAATGTGGCAATTGTATGAAAGAGTTTTGCAAACATGGGGATAGTAGATGCATGACGAGGTATAAGCCTGAAGAAATTTTTGAGAGAGCAATGCTGCTGATAAAAAAATTGAAAAGAAAAGGTATTCAGGAAATAACAGCTTCGCTATAACCTGAATAATGCCATGATTTCTTTTGCACTACCTTCCATCAAATACGGAAACACCTGACTATAGCGAGTTTCAGAGCTTAACAAAATCTCTAATGTTTTTTCTACCATCTCTTTTTCTGAATTAACAACATGCCAATGATTAATAGCGGCGTTCATTGGCTTGCAGAAACTGATGACATAGGCTCCGGCAGACAACGCTTCTAAACATGTGCTGCTGAAACCTTCATAATTTGAAGGATGCAGAAATATTTTGCTGCGGGCCATAATTTTTAAAACATTGTCATGAGAAAGCTCGCCTGTTAGTGAAATGGTTTTATTCAGATCCAATTCTGAAATAAGCATCTTCAATTTATTTTCTTCAGGCCCTTTGCCACATAAAACAGCATTAGCTTCAGGAATTACATCTCTTATTTTTTTTATTGCGGAAATAAAAATGTCATATTGTTTCAGGGCAATTAAAGAGCCGGCTGCTGATATAGAAATGTCCTTATAGACATTTTCAGTAAGTGAAAGATTTTTGGAGGTTCCGTTAGGAACAATATGTTTCGGCATTATTTTGTGGTTCTTATAAAACTGTTCAGCGAGAAAATCAGACATTGCTATTAATTCATCTGGTGCGGCTGCAACCATTTCACATATTTGTTTTCCTTTTTTGCGTCCTGCCCTAAAATCCAGCAATAATGTTTTATGTTTTTTTTTCTCTGAAATCTGCTTCCAATCAAGGCGCACTCGCCGCACCAAAAGCTGAGCAAGCCAATTATTTTATTTTCATTTTGTAATTGAATTAATTTATCCCAAACTTTTTTCCATAAAAGCAACCTGTTGATTTTGCTTTTGCTCTTTCCGCCAAACGCAATCACAGTATTATTATTCCATTTATATTCAGATTTAAAAAATGGATATTGAAAAGCAAGAACAATAACCTGTATATGCGGAAAGTGTTTGTTGATTTCTTTGATGAACAATTGTTGAGAAGGAAGGCATGTTGAATCCGTTTCGTCAGCGGGAAATCCTGGAGATAGTATTATGAGTGTTTTATTGTTCATTCAAATAAATCATCTTGTTGCAGAACGAAAAATTTTTTTTATTGTGCGTGATGAGCACAATCATCTTTCCGGATTTGGATAGGCATTGCAGATAATCAAGGACTGCATATTCCGAATCTTCTTCAAGCTCATTAAAAGGCTCATCTAAAATAAGGAGCGAAGCGTCTCTATATAAGGCTCTTGCAATTGAAATTCTTTGTCTTTGCCCGCCACTGATATTTTTCCCGTTTTCAGTAATTATTTTTTGCAGCCCTTCCGGATGTTGTTTCAACAACGAATTGAGACCGGATATTTTCAATGCCTCTGTTAATTTTTTATTATCGCATTGGCTATCTCCTAAAATAATATTGTTTAAAATAGAATCATGAATCAGAAAGGCTTGTTGTTTCACATAAGAAATATCATTCCAGAAATATCTTTTTTCTTGTGGGGAAATTGCAACATCGTTGATTAAGATTGAACCTTCAGTTGGTTCTAAAAAACCCAATAACAAATTTGCAATTGTTGTTTTTCCTTTTCCGGAAATTCCGGATATGCCGATAAAATCTGTTGGCCTAATTTCAAAATTTAGGTTGTCGACTAAATTATTCCTGTTGTATTTAAATGAAACAGATTTGAATGCGACCGATTCTATCTTTTGTTGAGGTTTTTGTGGCGCTACATTTTTTGTATGCTCCATATTCGCAAAGCCATTCAATGTAAATGAATAGGCCTTAACATTGCCGCTTGAATTGAATATTTTTACGATGCCGGGAATAATTTTGTAAGCAGCAGTTATGAAGGCGCCGAAAGTAGCGAGCTTTATTGTTCCTCCATTTCCCAAATATTTATTGGCGGCAATTAATACAAATAGCCCAAATATTGCAAATGTTTCTATAAGCCGCCCCGATACGCCTTGTGTTATTTGTAAGTCTGCAAGATATCTATTCACAGATTGCTGATGGAAAGAATAACGCCTTGTGAAATAATAATTACGGTCATAGATATTGCTTTCAACAAAGCCAGAAAGGCTTTCATTTAAATATTGCAGCGCCTTTTCGCCTTCTGTTTTAATGTTTGCCCTCAGCGATTTCAATTTTCGTTTAATTAAATAGGCAATTGCTATTATTGCGGGCAGCAACAAAAGAAACAATAACAGAAATAATTTTGCGCTTAAAAAAAAGATAGCTATCGCCGTTAATAATACAAGTACGCTCTCGGTTATTATTTGTTGAATTCCCGACAGCACATAGTGCGCAAATTCAATTGGCTGGTGTATTATTTTTCTCGTAAAAACAGCCGAATCAATATTTATAAAGCTATTATAGCTGCCTTCTAAATAATAAAACAAATTGTCTTCTGAAATTCTGGATGCTGTTTTATAAAGAAATTTATATTGAGACCTCACGGTGAAGTATCCCGCAATGCTTTTTAACGAAAACAGAAGAAGAAAAGCAGCTATTAGAAATAATGAATTCGAATTGAATAATTTGGAATGCAAAAAAGACAGACCAATGTCAATGCCAGACGAATAAAAATTTACAATAAACAATAGTAGCGCCAGACATGCTATATCAATGATGCTTATAAACACATTGAGCAAAATCTGATATATGTAAATGCGTTTCTCTTTTTTATTCAGGATTGCATAAGCGCTGTAAATTATCTTTTTCAAAAAGAAAATTTTTTGACATAATCTTACCTGCTATTGTAAACGGGAAAAAAAGGGCTCAGTCTAATAAAAAATCAAATTTTATACTTTTATCTTGTTCAAATTTTAGAAATGCCAACATTATGACAGGGCTTTGCAGCATATTCTTATTGAATTATTTTCCGGTCTTCAGTTTATTATATGCCCTACAGCAACGATGTAAAGCGAATTAGATTGGATTTTTTAAAATTTCTCACAAATCATATTCCTGAATTTCGATTACTTTAGCCAAACTGATTTTTAATTTTTTATACTAATTATGATCACTGTCTTACAACAATTTGAGGCACTTTTTAATTACGCGAGCATAGGGATTGTTATTACTAATAAAAAAGGAAATATTATTAATATCAATAAATATGCAGAAACTCAATTTGGATATTCGAAAGAGGAGTTAATTGAGAAAACTGTTGATTTGTTAGTGCCCCGAAAAGTTCAGGCTGCACATCATAACCTTCGGGAAAACTTTTACAAACATCCCGAACCACGCAGGATGGGCGAAGGGAGAGATCTCTTTGCTCAAAAAAAGGACGGCACAGAATTTCCGGTTGAGGTGAGCTTGAGCAATTATGAAATCAATGGGGAAATATTTGTGATTGCGTTTGTGATCGATATAACTGTTCGGAAAAAAAATGAAGCAATAGTAATAGACCAAAAAAAGGAACTGGAAATAGTTACCGCTCAAATAAAAAAATTAAATATTGAACTGGAACAGAAAGTTGAATACCGGACAAAGATGCTTCGCGAAACATTGACAGAGCTTGAAAAATCAAAAGATGAATTAAATGAAGCGCTTGAAAAGGAAAAAGAATTGAATGAGTTGAAATCAAGATTTGTTACGACCGCCTCGCATGAATTCAGGACACCGCTCAGCACTATTTTGTCTTCTTCTTATTTATTGGAAAAATATAATGAGATTAATGAACCTGCAAAAAGAGAGAAACATATTGAAAGAATCAAGTCTGCCGTTGCAGACATGAAAAACATTCTGGAAGATTTTTTGTCTCTTGGCAAATTGGAAGAAGGCATTGTTAGAGTTGATAAGCAACAAATGAGCGCTGAGGAATTATTGAATGAAGTTTCAGGCATCATTGCAGATTTGAAACTAAGTATAAAACACGGGCAAAAAATAAATCTTCAGCATATTGGAAGTAGCCATGTTCATTTAGATAAACATCTTTTCAAGCATATAATCGTTAACCTCATTCAAAACGCTATTAAATTTTCGTCTGAAACGGGAACAATCGACGTTATTTATGAAATATCGGATATGGGATTGAAATGCACTGTGAAAGATAATGGCATTGGTATTTCAGAAGAGGATCAGCAACATTTGTTCGAGCGTTTTTTCCGCGCAAAAAATGCAGTGAACATTCAAGGCACAGGACTTGGTTTGCATATTGTTTCAAAATATCTTGAGCTAATGAACGGAAGCATTACGCTTGTGAGCGCATTGAACCAAGGATCTGCATTCAGTGTATTTATTCCCTCTAATAATTAATCATGAAAAAAATTTTAGTGATAGAAGACAACACAGATGTGAGAGAAAATATTGTTGAAATATTGGAGCTGTCTGATTATAAAGTTATTCAGGCTCCTGATGGCAAAGCTGGCGTTGAAATGGCGATGAAGGAAAATCCGGATTTAGTGATCTGCGATATCATGATGCCCGTGTTGGATGGCTACGGCGTTCTTCATTTATTGAGCAGGCATAAAGAAACGTTTGGAATTCCTTTTATTTTTCTCACCGCAAAGTCGGAAAAAGCAGATTTCAGAAAAGGCATGGAACTCGGTGCTGATGATTATATCACTAAGCCATTTGATGGCATTGAATTGTTGAATGCGGTAGAAATCCGTTTGAAAAAAACGGATAACCTCAAAAAGAATGCTGGTGATACCACGGAAAAAGTGAAAGAATTTTTAGATACAGCTAAGCAGTCATGGAATGTCTCTCTGGTATCTGACGAGCGTGAAGTATATGATTTCAGAAAAAAACAAATTATATATTCAGAAGGACAAAGACCCAAAGCAGTATATTATGTCATCAGTGGTAAGATAAAAATATTTAAATCGAGCAAAGAGGGAAAAGAACTGATTACAGACATTGTTAGTGAAGGTGATTTTTTTGGCTACACTTATGTTCTTGAGAACATGAATTACAGCGAAAATGCACAAGTGCTCGAAGATGCCCAATTGATGTTGATTCCCAGAGAAGATTTTATTTCGCTTGCAACAAATGACACGCAAATTGCAAAACAATTTATCAGGATTATAACAAAGAATATTCTTGATAAAGAAGAAACGCTTGTCAATCTGGCTTACAATTCGCTGCGCAGAAAAGTAGCTTATGGGCTAGTGCAGGTGCTTGATAAATACAGAAAAGAAGAAAACAAAAATGAAATTCTGGAACTCTCCCGGGAAAATCTTGCACAGATAACCGGCGTTGCAACAGAATCTCTCATAAGAACCCTTGCGGATTTTAAATCTGAAAAACTGATCAATCTCGAACCAGGAAAAATTATAATCCTGAATGAAAAAAAATTGAGAGACCTCCCTTACTGATTTATTTTTTGAAGTATTTTTTATCGTATCAACTGCTTTTTAGTTTTCTCTGCAAAAGGATCAGTTTGAATTTTATATTATCGTAGACCAGCCCCAGCGATAATATCAGCGCGGCAAATACCAATGCGTACAATTTTACTTTAGCATATATAATATCTCCAACGATGCCGCCAATAAAAAAGAAACTGATGATAGTGAGGCGCAATTTTATCGATGAAAATAATTTCTTTCTTTGGTCAGGCGCCTTATAGAAAAAAAGTTGTGATAGCTCAATGCCAAGATCGGTAAAGAGGCCTGTGAGATGCGTAGTTCGCACCGTAGCTTTGGATATCGTGGTAACCAATGAATTTTGCAAGCCCATCGCAAAAAGTAAACTAAACGTTACCAAATCCGGATGTTGCTGGATCAAATGTGCGCCCGAAAAGCCAATCGTAAATAAAATAGCGCATTCAATAGACGCAGGCACAACGTAGATATAATGATCATCCGTTCTCGATATCAGTTCGATCAAAAAATTCGAAGAGAAAGAGCCGAGTAAAAAGAAAAATATATATAAAAGATAAATGAAGCCCTGCCAGTAATTGAGCCTGGAAACCTCACCCATAAAAAATGCAAAATGCCCCGTAACATTTGTTGTCAGCCGTTGAACGGCAAGAAAGCCCACAACATTCACTAATCCTGCAACGAAAGATAATAAAGAAGCGATTTTTAAATTATGGCTAAACGTTCGTGTCTTGCCTCGATGCCTGAACATTTTTTACTCCGGTTGATTTTTATTGAGCGATAAAATATTTACGGAAGTTACTAAAAATGTTTGCCGTCGGTTTAAGAATTATCAGGCTTAATATATTTTGTTCTCTTCTTTTTTATTTTCTCTTTGCAGTTCTTTCACCTTCACAGCAATTACCATGCATGCTATCATCACAAATATTAATGCAATGTAAGGAATGAAAAAACCAAGGTTAGAAATCGATACAGGAATATAATTTGGCTGTAATCTTCCCGGTCTTGCAAAAGGAGCTGCATCAGAGCTTGCAGATTTTGTTTGCGACTTGACATAATCCACAATGCTTTTAATTTGGTCATCTGAAAGATCCGGATGGTCGGGCATCACAGTGTAGTTGAACTCATTGAATAATGCAACAGCATCTTTATCATTTTTCTTTACCAATGTTTGTGAAGAATGAACGAAGTTTATAATCCAGTTAATGCTTCGCCTTTGGTCAACGCCTGCAAGTGCAGGCCCGACTACTTTTACATTCACATTATGGCAGGCGGCGCAACGAACACTGAAAATAGCTTTGCCATCATCAATTGAAGAAGTTGTGTTCGCAAATGAAAATTTTATAAATAATGTTGTAAATAAAATAATACATGCAATTTTAATTTTCATATTCGAGTTTTTTTATGTCATGTTTTAATTGTTCTACAGCTTTATCGTCTGTGCCGTTATAATAACCGCGAATGTGTTTGTCTGCATCAATCAGCACCAATTGCTCGCTATGGATAAAATCATTATCGCCACCATCTCCACCATTAGCAGATAAGTAAAAACTTTTTCTTGCCAGTTTATAAATCTGCTTTTTATCTCCGGTTAATAAGTTCCAGTCGGTATTATTAATATTGTATTGACTAGCATACCACTTCAATCTTTGTTCGCTGTCGCGTGAAGGATCAACAGTGAATGAGACAAAAGCAATGCGATTATCATTCAAAAATATTTTTTGAACAGTTTTCACATGCTTCATCATATTCGGGCAAATGCCCGCACAGCTTGTGAAAAAGAAATTCGCCACTATGATTTTATTTTTCAATTCATTAGTAGAAATTATTCTCCCATCCTGATTTTTGAATTCAAATTTTTCTATTTGATGAACAATTTTATTTCCATTCATGTCAATAGTTGTTTCTCCATACACAGGCAGTTTTTCAAACTTCAATTCATACCAATTCACAAAAGCGTAAACAAAGAATGGCACTGCAATGATGAGCCCTGTTATTATCCATATCGATCTTTTTAATAATTGCATAAGATTTTGTTGAGATTATTTTGAGCCTGGTGTTGGGTTAGCAGGTAAAAAAGTAGGTGCGGAAGGGCCTGAATTTTTTAATACATTTATTAATGCAGGCACATAAGCAATCACAATAATAACTGCCATGATAACAAGCCAAGGTTTGAACGTGTCGAAAAAACGGATTCTTCTTTCATCATGATAAGGTGTTGCTTCAGGTAAAACAAGAACTGCTTCTTCTGTTTTTTTGCTGAACAACGTGCCGAAGAAAACAATAAAATATAATAACCCTGAAATGGTCATGATGATGCCGCCACACATTGCAAGAAATGTTGTCGGTACCCATTGCGGGTGATATAACGAATTGGATGGATTGAGATAAGTCATGCCAAGATTGGTTCTTCGTGGTTCGCCAATCAAGCCGCCCCACATTAATCCTGTTGAAAAAATCAGCACACCGATGACCCACAAATAAGGAACGATGACATTAATGCGTGGAAGAAATATTTTTTTCCCTTGTAATGTGGAGAAAAGATAAAGGCTCATTCCGATGATTCCGAGAAACACAGGGCCGGCAACGGTCATATGAAAATGTCCTGGTATCCATGCCGTGTTATGCACCACATTATTTAATTGATATGATGCATTCACGATGCCGGTCAATCCACCGAAAATAAAAAGGATCAGCCCACTTATTAAATAAGCAAACAGGTAATTATTTTTATCGAGATAAGGGAGTTTGTTCATCCAGCTGAACAGTCCTTTGCTTCCGCGTAATCTTCCGGCATATTCAAGAGAGGCTGCAATGGTGAACGCTGTAATAAAACTTGGAATTGCAACACCGAATGTCAGCATTGATTGAAAAAATTTTGTGCCTCTTTCAATATTAGGATCACTGAACTGATGATGCACACCCACAGGAACTGATAATAATAAGAAAAGAAAAAAACCAATTCTCCCTGCTAAATCTGAATATAATCTTCCGCCGGCAACTTTCGGCAAAATGGTATAATACATAATGTAGGCTGGTAGCAGCCAGAAGTACACCAATGCGTGACCGAAGAACCAGAACAAAGTACGTGCGAGTGTTACGTTCACGCCTTCGGTCATGCCTAAAGACCATGGCAGCAGCAACACGAGCACTTCATACGCAACTGCTAATGTGCACACGAACCAAATGGTAAAATTCACGAATGTGCCAAGCACAGCCAGGGGCATTTTTTGTTCAGGATTTTCTTTGCGCCATTTCACATACATCGATGCCCAATTAAACAATGGAACCCATGAGCCAACAATTAACAAAGCAGCACCGAGATAAAAAAATGGATGCGCTTTTAATGGAGGATAAAATGTATAAAGAACGGAAGCTTTTCCTGCAAGCATTGCCCATGCTGCAAGCAAAGTGCCGATCACCATTAACCAAAGCGATAAGCCAGGCAACAAATTTGTTCGGTTCTTTTTTTAAATGATATGTCATCGTTGCGTGACCAAATGCAACTGCAAAAAAACTGGTAAGCACCACAGCATTAATAACTCCGTGCAGTGTGAGCCCCTGATAATAATCTAGATGTGCAGCACTCGTTTGATGAATAGCGCCACTGCGATAAATAGTTTGCATCAGCCCATGATAAATGCCGATGATCAATAAAGTAATCGGAAGCAATAGCTCGATGAAAATTATATTTTTTAACGAACGGCTTAGTTGCATAAATGAAAATTTATTTTGCGTGTTGGATTATTGACAATGATTTCTGCCTGCATGTTGTGATGACCAATGCCACAATATTCATGGCATGTTATTTTGTACACACCGGGCTCGTCAAACTTCACAGTTGTTTTATTCACGCCGCCATAAACAGCCATCATGTTCACGTTTTTGTCGAAAATATTGAAGCCATGAACAACGTCTTTTGAAGTAAGATAAAAATCAACGGTGCTGCCTACCGGAATATAAATTTGTGCAGGTTGAAATTGCCACATCTGCGCTACAGCATACACCTGATATAAATTAGTATCGAGCTTTACCACTTTTGGCTCTTCATACGTCTTGTTATAAGGCAAACATTCAGGCACATCAATCCTTCTGCTTGTTTTCGCATAAAGAATGGAAAAAATAAAAAGCATTGAAATGATGACTGTGATTGCAATAATTCGTTTTTCAAATTTGTCGATGCATAAAATATTTTTTAGTTGCGCTGAAGCATCAGAAAAAAAATTCCAAACCAAATAATCAATCCGAGGATTACGAGCAAAATGAAAAATGCAATTGCCCCTGTTGGCTTAAATTTTTCTTTTGGTATATCATTATTCATTGTTAAAATTTTGATATACAAAAATATTTTTGTGTGAATTTTAAAATATGATTGCTGTTAATAGTTGATATGATTGTCATCATGTGCCAGTGTAAAAGACAAGATGTGAGTATCCAAGGTATTAATCTACTCTTGTTATAGCGGAGTCAAGAACAAACATGAGATTTTTGGAAGCTTACAATGGATCATTCTTTTTTGTGTGGATATAACCTTTGGGTTCTTCAGGCATTACCCATTTTTTAAATTCGCCTTTGCCTGATTCCTTGTTTTCTTTATTCTTGCGGTCTTATGTCATTAATAATTTCATTGATCATCATTCCAATTTCCTTATGCTCTATTCTCAGCGCCTCTTTATATCCTATTTGTTTTTGGATAATCATTGACGTTAGTTGAATATTTTCTAGGTTTTTTTGTTATCTGTAAAATGGCTGCTTATTTGTTTGCCTTCTTCGTTCTGTTCTTCGAGCGGCCAATCGTTGGTTAAGGTGGTTTCTACCCACACATTTCCTGATTTGCGGAAGATGTGTGCCGATAATCCTAATGTCTTTTCAAACTCTTTCTCTACCTGATACACGGTTCGTTTACGGCTGATATCAATAGTTGCAAGACCGTCATAAAAACCATCAATATATTTGCGGGATTCATTGATAGGGTATAAATCAGTTTTGTACAGAAGCTGGTCTACAGGGATCCTTTTAAAGAACTCAATCTTTAAAAAAGGATAATAAGCTGTGAACTGCTTCTGAATGCTCTTCAGCGAACTTCTTTTATCAATCTGCAACATCATATTTAGTTTCTAAATGTTCATTAATTATTTGCAAACCTTTAAAAATGTACTTCACGAAAATATTTTGCATGCTAATTAAAGTGAAGGACAATAGTTATGCCGTCGGATGAGTTTCATCAATAGTGGCTTTTGTCTGCATTTTGTTTGCACAATCACCATTACATGTTTTACATGAATGATCATGATTGTTTTCGCTTCGATGATTTTTTGTTCTTGCCGCAACACCTGAGAAAACAGATAATACCGGCAAATGAGCATGAAGAATAATTTCTCTGGAATCGCTTTTGAAAAATATTGACTCCAACAAGCCATGTTTTTCAGGAATTACAATAAGAAGGTCAGTTTTGTCTTCAGCAATAAATGTATTAATGCCCCCATCGATTTCTTTTTCATTAATGAAACAAAATTTAGGGGAGAATTCTGCAAGATTGTTTTGCAAACTTTTCATGCCTGCATCAATCCATTGCTCTGTTTTGTTTCCTGTTTTAACATGAATAATACTCGGCGAAATATGCAGCGCATTCAGCCATTCTTTTGTATGCAGCACTGAGATGCCGTTTTCATGCCCTGTCAAATCAGATGCTATTGCAATATTTTTTATTTTTCTGTAAGAAACATTTTCAGGGATTATTAAAACGGGATAAACTGAATGATGAATAAACCTAAGGGTATTGCTGCCGAGAAAAACCGGCTGATATCTGCATGGTTCTTTATTCCAACAGCTATTGCCATGGGCTTTTTTTCGTAAGCAATTTTTTCAATTTCGAAATTCACTGACCCATAATGAATTTCTACAAGCACATTTATTTTATTTTTTGTTCTTTCCAGAAGTTCTTTTTGTAAGCCCGCAAGGCTTGCACGTGCCGCATTTTCAATTGCAGAAACTTCCATTTCCGTCACAGGCACCTGAAAAGCATTGACAGGTATTTCTATTACATGAGCAAGGATGATATCGGCATGAATCGATTTTGCCAAATCGGCCGCATAATGTGCTGCATTAACAGAGGGTTTGGAAAAATCGGTAGCAACTATAATGGGTTTCATAAAAGAATTTTTCATCAATAAAATTATCTTTTCCAAAAGCAGCAGAACATGATATCAATCACTTCCTTTTATGATTCAAATCAGCTTTTGAGTTTTATGATAAATGTCATGCATCCGATTGAGCATCCTCATGTTTGAAAGATGCTGTGTGCAGTAGTTTTACAAAAAACAAGAAGCCATGTTTGGAACATTAGCCAATGAAGAAATTGAAGACGTGCTTAAACGTCAATTTGTCTGCAGGATTGGATGCCATGCAGATGATAAAACTTACGTAGTTCCTATCAGTTATGCGTACGATGGAAAATATATTTATTGTCACACGCAGGAAGGAATGAAAACAAAAATGATGCGTCAGAACCCGAATGTCTGTGTTGAAGTGGATACACTGGAGAATATGGCAACATGGAAAAGCGTAATTGCATGGGGTGAGTTTGAAGACGTAATGGATAACGAAGAACGAGCAAAAGCTCTTAAAGTTTTATTAAGTCGTGTCTATCCTTTTATGAGCTCAAAAAAAATGCAATTGGGTGAGCAGTGGCCTTTTGCGCCTGACAATGTGAATGAAATAAAAGGTGTTGTATTCAGGATTGTGCTGAAAGAAAAATCGGGCAGATTCGAAACAAATGATGAACCTTGGTACTATAATAATATAAACGTTTAAATCAAATTTTATGGCAACTATTAATATTGCTCCTCAAAAAAAATTAGCAGGCGCACGAAATGAAGAAACAAAGAAAGCCACTACAATGAAAGCATTAGTATATCATGGACAAGGAAAAAAATCATGGGAAGATAAGCCCAAACCCGTTATTCAGCAATCGACAGATGCAGTTGTCAGAATTACGAAGACGACTATTTGCGGGACCGATTTGCATATTATGAAAGGAGATGTTCCTGAAGTAGTTGATGGAAGAATTCTCGGCCATGAAGGAGTAGGTGTGATTGAAGAAACAGGAAATGGCGTTACCAATTTTAAAAAAGGCGACAGAGTAATTATATCATGCATCACTTCATGTGGCAAATGTGATTATTGCAAACGTGGCATGTATTCGCATTGTGAAAATGGCGGATGGATATTAGGTCATCTGATTGATGGCACACAAGCGGAATATGTAAGGATTCCTTTTGCTGATAACAGCCTTTATCACATTCCTGCAGGAAGCGATGAAGAAGCATTGGTAATGCTCAGCGATATTTTGCCAACAGGTTTTGAATGCGGTGTACTTAACGGTAAAGTACAACCGGGAAATACAGTTGCTATTGTTGGCTCTGGCCCGATAGGATTAGCAGCATTGTTGACGGCACAATTTTATTCGCCTGCAGAAATTATTATGATTGACCCCGATGATAATCGTTTGGAGACTGCAAAGAAATTTGGCGCCACACAAGTGATTAATAACAGTAAAGAAGACGCAGTCGATAAAGTGAAACAGCTTACAAATGGCAAAGGCGTTGATACTGCGATTGAAGCCGTTGGTATTCCGGCAACGTTTGAACTGTGCCAGTCAATTATTGCGCCGGGAGGAATTATTGCAAATATTGGTGTGCATGGAAAAAGTGCAGTTCTTCATCTCGAAACTTTGTGGGCACATAATATAACAATCACTACAAGATTAGTGGATACTGTTACAACTCCGATGTTGCTGAAAACAATTCAATCAAAAAAACTGGACTCACAAAAACTCATCACGCACCATTTTAAACTGAGCGATATTATCAATGCGTATGAAACCTTTGGAAATGCTGCGAGAGAAAAAGCATTGAAAGTGATTTTGAGCAACGAGTAGCAATTGATGAGAGATAAATTTTTTCAGAGAGTTGCACATAGCCGAATAGAATTACTAAAAGTACAAGAGTGCGACGCAAGCAAAGCTTAATAGTAGCAATGCTGATGAAGTTCATAATAAAAAAAATTTGGCAGCAATGTATTCAACCGTTGAAGAAGCAGTAAGCATTATCAAACCGAACAGTAGCGTTTTTATTCAAACAGCTGCTGCTGCGCCTCAGCAATTAATAAATGCAATGACCGCAAGAGCGCATGAACTGCATGATGTGACGATTTATCAGATGCACACAGAAGGCGATGCGCCTTATGCTGCGCCGGAACACGAAGACGTTTTTAATGTGAATTGTTTTTTTATTGGAGCGAACCTTCGCAATGCTGTACAGGAAGGAAGAGCGCAATATATTCCTGTTTTTCTCAGCGAGATTCCAGCGCTGTTCAGAAGAAAAGCCATTGAAATTGATTATGCATTGATACATGTTTCACCGCCTGATGCGCATGGATATTGTTCGCTAGGGGTTTCGGTGGACATTGCACCGGCTGTGCTTGAAACAGCAAAACATATTATTGCGCAAGTGAATCCAAATATGCCGCGAACGCATGGCAATGGGTTTATTCACGTGAGCCGGATTGAAAAAATGGTTGAAGTGAATGATGCGATCCCTGAGGTTGAGATTGAAAAACCTGATGAGACAACGATGCGCATTGCAAGTTATGTTGCGATGCTTGTTGAAAATGGAGCAACACTTCAAATGGGAATTGGCAATATTCCGAATGCAGTATTGTCGATGTTGAAAGGCCATCGAAAATTAGGCATTCATACTGAAATGTTTTCTGATGGCGTGATAGATTTAATTGAAAGCGACGTAATAACGGGCGAAATGAAAAAGAAACATCCATACAAAATTGTTTCGAGCTTTATGCTTGGCACAAAGCGTTTGTATAAATTTGTTCATGATAACCCACTGATTGAAATGCTTGATATTGCTTATGTGAACGACACGCATATCATCAGGCAAAACCCGAATGTTACTGCCATCAACAGTGCAGTGGAAGTAGATTTGACAGGACAGATTTGTGCAGATTCTATCGGAAACAAAATGTATTCCGGCGTCGGCGGTCAAATGGATTTTATGAGAGGCGCATCATTATCCGAAGGCGGCAAGCCGATCATCGCCATGCCATCAACCACTGCAAAAGGAATGAGCAAGATTGTGAATTTTTTGAAACCTGGTGCTGGTGTTGTTACAACGAGGGCTCATGTTCATTACATCGTCACAGAATACGGAATTGCTTATTTGTATGGAAAGAATTTGAAAGAACGCGCAGCTTCATTAATAAAAATTGCACATCCAATTCATCGTGAAAGACTGGAAGAAGAATCTTTTTCTTTATTTAGGAAAAACAAACAACTCATTTAACTTTTACACCTGCATGTTAAAGGTGTAGCTGTGAATTGTAACTGTAAAGCATCAAGATATTCTCTGATGCTTTTTTGATTTTAATGATGAAATATTTTAAAATAAAAAAGGGAGATTCTTATGAAACTCCCTCCGACTGTGAAGCAATCCTTATTAATGAATATAGAAACTTGCAACAACAATTACAACATCTGTAAAGACGCCCAGAAAGAAAAGCGGGATGGTGTACTTGGTTTCCATTGCTGCAAGGTTAGAGACAACTACCAGAACTAAAGCAGCCATAGCGCCAATGATCAACCCGAACTGAGCGTCATTCATAAGAACAACAGACATTGTCAATGGGAAGAAAACTGTAGCCATTGCTGTTATGGACACGCCAACCCAGGCGATGTGGTGTTCGGCATCTTCGTTTGCTGCCCAGATGAAAAACCGAGTGAATGCAGATGGCTTTTTTAAAGCCATGTGATATTGATAATTGGCTTCGGAATGTGTGATTGAGTATGACATAGTGTTTATTTTAGGATACAAATATGAAAACAAGGAGAAATAATAATCATGACTATTATCACGTGTTCAATTGAACCTGATCAGTAAGCTTTGATAGGCTTTATTCAAATGACCAATGGCAAATTCATTCAGCTCGGGATGTTTTCGAAAATGACCAGAGTCATTATTAGCACAAACTGAAATCATAGATAAAAATTTATTCATTAAATATTTTTGGCTAAATTTTTTTATGCGGAAAATATTATTGGCCATCGATGCATTAAACATACATACCCCTTCGATTGATTTTGCATGCTATGTTGCATCACTTACAAAATCAAAACTCACCGGCGTTTTTCTTGAAAATGTTTTGAGCGAAGAGATTGCTGAAGAAGTTTATGCATCTTCTCTCAATGAAAATGAGCTGTCCCAAAATCAGCGAAACGCAATCGTAGACAATAGCATTCATTTCTTCAAAGAAGCATGCGAGGAAAGAGGAGTGAATGCATACATCCATCGGGACAGGGGAATACCTGCCGCTGAAATTATTGAAGAAAGCCGCTTTGCAGATTTGATCATTATTGAACCTGACATGTCTTTTAAGAAAAGATTAGAAGGCTCGCCATCTGGTTTTGTGAAAGATGTTCTTTCGGAAACTGAATGTCCGGTGATGATTGCACCTCAAAGTTTTGATGGGCTGAATGAAATCATATTTTCTTATGATGGAAGCAGGTCGTCAGTGTTTGCCATCAAACAATTCACCTATCTGTTTCCTGAATTGAGCTGTAAAAAGGTCACAGTAGTTGAAGTAAACAAAACAAAAGAACTAACATTAAAAGCAAAACCAAAAATATTGCATTGGCTGAAAAATTATTACAGCGATGTGCATGTTGAAATTTTATACGGCGAACCGGAAGAAGAATTGTTCAAATATGTGTTTGAAAGGAGAAGCATATTTCTGGTGATGGGTGCTTATGGAAGAAATTTAGTTTCCAGTTTGCTGAAAGAAAGCAGAGCAGCATTGATTGTTAAAACAACTAATCTTCCCATATTTATTTCACATCCTTAAAATATAAATTTCATTCATTCATTTTAAAAAAGTTTTATGAAAAAGATATTTCTTGAGAAAGTAATTTTTCTTTGAAAGCTTTTCTGACAACCCTTTTAAATATATTAAAATATCTGAAGGCTGAATTATTGGCAAGTTGTTTCTTGTTCTTGGCAAACGTTGAAGACTGTTGCAAAAACCTTTAAACTCATTATAAAAATTGTCTGTGACAATTTTTATCTACAATTACTGTTTGAAAATTTATTAAGATAATTATAAGCGCTAACCCAATTATTACGGTCACCTTTTAATTTGCCTTTATGAGGATCTGCCAACTCTTTGAAATCGTCTTTGAGCCTGATGTTGCTTTCATTGAGCTAAGATTGTACCTCAGTTGAAAAAATATTTTTTGGTGCAGTGAAGGTTCAAAAAGATACAAAATAACCGGGTATCAAAGCAAAACATCACGAACTGCTGTATACAAAAAGCCGCTACTGAAGCGGCTTTAGATAGATTTGATATGGCTTTATTTATTACTGATTGCCGGTCTTTAGTTTATTCTTGAACGCTTTTTCAAACTTCTCCACTTTAGGCCTTATCACGAATGAGCAATATGGATAATTTCCATGCGTGTTGTAATAATCCTGGTGATAATTTTCTGCAGGATAAAAATTTGTGAAAGCTGTTATTTCAGTAACAATCGGCTTGTCGTAAGCTTTGCTTTTATCAAGTTCGGCTTTGTAATGCTCAGCTTTTTCCTTTTGTTCCGCGTTGTGATAAAAAACAGCACTGCGATATTGCGGGCCGGCATCATTGCCTTGTCTGTTAAGAGTAGTTGGGTCGTGACTTTCCCAAAACACTTCCAGCAATTCATCAAAAGAAATCACTTTCGGGTCATATATAATTTGCAATGCCTCAGCATGGCCGGTTGTGCCCGTGCAAACATCTTCATACGAAGGGTTCACAATATGGCCGCCCGAATAGCCTGAAGTGGCTTTCAGTACGCCTTTCAATCGTTGAAAAATCGCTTCGGTGCACCAAAAACATCCGTTGGCAAAAGTGGCCGTGTCAGTCTTAACACCAGCCGGAATAGTAGTTTCGCTCATATTTATTTTTTGTGTGTTAGGTTGTTCGCATGAACTTGCAATCAATGACAGCGATGCAATAAAAGCAAAAACGCTCATAATTTTCATTTTTAAAATATTGTGCAAAATTAAATTCATTTACGTTGCAAATTAGCTTTTGGTTCTTGCCTGTTATGTAAGGAATATGACAATCGGAACGCTTTAATTGTTTGTTAACAAGTTCTGATATTCGATGCCTTATTTGCTTTCTCATTTTTTTGTAGCAGGCAATATGAACACTATTAAGCATTGTTGCGTCGCACTCTTGTACTATAACAATTCTATGGAGCGGTGGTTCACAACCGGCGAGTTTGCTACCGTGCCACGGTTTCAAACCGTGGCACGATTAATAGTCGGCGACATCACTCCTCATTTCTTATTTCTAATTTCAAATTCCTTATTAATTTCAGCCCATGAAATTTTTTCCCGAATCGGCATTATCACAATTGGAGTTTGACAAAGTAAAAACATTGCTCGCGGCGCATTGCAAAACACAATATGCTGCCGAAAAAGCAAATAATCTTCGCATTCATACAAGGCGTGAATTTATCGAGCTTGAATTGCAGCAATCGAATGAATTCAAATTGCTCATTCAGCATGCGCAATATTTCCCCAATGATTTTGTATTGAATATTTCCAGAGAACTGAAATTGCTCAGCATTCCCGGCGCTGTTTTAAAAGGAGAAGATTTTTTAGAGATCCGCAAGCTGGCAGAAAATATCAAGAACATTTTTCGTTGGTTTGATAATGAAAAGAAACTTGCGTATCCGGCACTTGCAAAAGTGATTGAACATACCCACTACGAAAAAGCGATCATTGCTTTGATTGATGAAATTATTGACGAAAGCGGAAACGTGAAAGACAGCGCCTCAGAGAATTTAGCCAATATCAGATTGAGCTTGTACCGCAAGCGCAACGAGCTTCGCCGCGCATTCGACAGGATATTATCCAGGCTTGCCAAATCAGGTTATGTTGCAGAAACCGAAGAAGCGTTTTTAAATGGAAGGAGAGTGGTTGCGATTTTCGCAGAAAATAAGCGACAGGTAAAAGGCATCCTTCATGGCGAAAGCGACACGAAAAGAACATCATTCATTGAGCCTGAAGAAACAATCGGCTTGAATAACGAAGTGTTTTCATTAGAGCATGAAGAAAACCGCGAAGTTCATCGCATTCTTCGCGAGCTAACGGGCAAATTTTCCGGTTATGCATCACTGTTAATAGCTTATCATGATATCCTGGGCGAATACGATTTCATAAATGCAAAAGGAAAACTGGCTGTTGATATCAATGGCAATCATCCTTTGCTGAATGATAAAGCGCATGTTCACCTAAAAGAGGCATATCACCCTTTGTTATATCTATACAATAAAAAAAGTCAGAAGCCAACCATCCCGACAAATATTGAGCTCGATGAGAAAAATCGCATCCTCGTTATTTCCGGCCCGAATGCAGGAGGGAAAACGGTTACATTAAAAACAGTTGGCCTTTTGCAATTAATGATACAGAGCGGCTTGCTGATTCCGGTTCACCCAAATTCAGAGCTCGGGATTTTTAAACAATTGATGATCCATATCGGTGACACACAAAGCCTGGAATTTGAACTAAGCACTTACAGTTCGCATTTAATGAACATGAAATATTTTATGGAGAATGTGAATGGAAGAACATTGTTTTTTATTGATGAGCTTGGAAGTGGCAGCGATCCGAATCTTGGCGGCGCTTTTGCTGAAGTGATTTTGGAAGAATTGGTGAGAAAACATTCTTTGGGAATTGTTACTACGCATTACCTGAATTTGAAAGTGATGGCCAATAAAACGCCCGGCATTATTAACGGCGCCATGGCATTTGATGAAAAAAATTTACTTCCATTATACAAGCTCATTATCGGAAAACCGGGTTCTTCTTATACATTTTCTATCGCAGAAAGAATTGGCCTTGAGCCGAGATTAATAAAACGTGCAAGGACATTGGTTGATGAAGGCCATTTTCAGTTGGATACATTATTAAACCGCACTGAGCAAGACTTGCAGCACATCGACAAAGAAAAAAAAGAATTACAGAAATCATTAAAAGAAAATGAGCGCCTCAAAAAAGAAATGGAAATATTGATTCGCAAAGAGAAACACCAGCAACAAATTGAATTGCTGAAGCAACAAAATCAAATTTCAGAAGAACGGATTGCTTACTTAAAAGATATGGAGCGCAAGCTGAAGCAAATTATTTTCGATTGGCGCAAAGCAGAAAATAAAAATGAAGTGATCAAAGAAATGCAGGCACTTCTTTTCAAACAAAAAGAAAAACAGGTAAATGAAAAAGTAAAAAAGAAATTCGATTTAAAATATGCTGAGGTTGGCGGCGAAGCAAAAGTGGGCGACAAAGTGATGATGAAAAAAAATCATCAGGTTGGCGTATTGAAAGAAGTGCGAGGAAAAAAAGCAGTCGTGCAATTGGGATTAATACCCATTACAGTTGAGCTAAGCGATTTAACAGTTGTGAAGGATAAGCCGCAAGAAGAATCGGTTAAATGATTTAATAAATTCCCAAAAATTCTTGTATATATGATTTAATCGTTCAAAGAAACAAAAAGCTCTGCCTGAATTTTCCATACATTGTTCGACTTGCGCCACATCGCTGAATAATTGCCGCCTTTGCTGTACGAATTTATCCCAATCCATTTGCCGGTTTCCCATGCAAGCGTATCATTATCGCTGATTATGATTTCTGTTGGATTACGTATATAGCTCACTGTTGGATTGGCTGCAAAAAATTGTTTCCACGAGGCAATGACAGTGTCCTTTCCCGTTATATGGCTTGCGTTTCCTTTGATTTGCACGAAATCTTCCATCAAAAATTCTGAGATGCCGCTGATGTCGTGAGCTGCAATAGCTTTGTTCGATGATAACCTCTTTGCTTTTATTTCAGAAATATCTTTTTGCGCAGAAATAAATTCAAAACAACTTAAGAAAAGCAAGATGCATAATAATTTTTTCATGTTGCGATATTAACGAAGCAAAAGCTTTTCCAAAGTTTGGAACTTTGGAAAAGCTTATATTAATTATTTCTTCTCCAGGGTCGGATATGCAATTCCCAATTGCTCCAGATAAGTTTTATATTTCGCCGGGTTGTAATAATATTTTTTCATCTCATCTCTGTATTTCGCCATGGTTTCCGTGTTCAGGTATATTGGCGGAGGATCATTTGCTGTGATGAAAGGCTTATAATGAACATCTTTATTTTGCACATTTGTGAAATAGCTTTTTGCGCTGTCAATAATTTTCGGGGTCGTGAACAAATCAATTAATGTAAGTGCAGCCGCTTTAGCACCGGCCAGCGCGCCTTTGTGGGCGATTGGTGTTGCCATAGCAATTGCATCAGCCCAATGATGGCCTTTAGTGCCGGGAATATTTGACGGGTACCAAAGAACAATTGTCGGCACATTCCATGAAATATCGGCAATATCATCTGAGCCGCCACCCCATGAAAATGGCACAGATCCTCTAATGGTATCTACTTTGGTTTTTAATCCATCAACAGAATTCCCTTCTTCATCAATCTTTGGTGCCTCTACTAATTTTTGAACTGCCGCTGCGAGTTTCACATCAGCATCGCTCCAAACAGGCATGCCTACCCGTTTTATATTTGTGTACATAGTTTCAGCAAGCGGTTTATTAAAATGGCCGGGCCACGCAGTGCCGATAATCTGATATTTCATTTTTGTGTCGGTCATCATTGCCGCGCCCTGCGCAATTCTAATTCCTGCATCGTACATGCTTTTGATATCATCATAAGTCCTTTCACGGAAATAATACCACACACCTGCTTTTGATGGAACAACATTTGGCTGGTCGCCGCCATCGGTAATCACATAATGCGAGCGCTGTGTGGGTTTCAGGTGTTCGCGTTTGAAATTCCAGCCCACATCCATCAGCTCAACTGCATCAAGTGCGCTTTTGCCACGCCACGGAGCCCCGGCTGCATGCGCTGCTTCACCATCAAAGGAAAATTTTACTGACACAAGCCCGTTCATTCCCGGATCTCCATAGCCAACGCTAAAGTGGCCGCTCACATGCGTGAAGATGCATGCATCCACATTTTTAAAATAGCCATCGCGTATATACCATGCTTTGCTGCCAAGCAATTCTTCAGCAACGCCGGGCCAGATAATAATCGTTCCGGGCATGTGATTTTTGATCATCAGATCTTTTACCGCAATGGCTGCAAAAATAATTACGGCCTGCCCTGAGTTATGTCCTTCGCCATGACCGGGAGCGCCTTCAACAATGGGATCTTTATAAGCAACGCCGGGCTTTTGCGACGCTTTTGGGATGCAGTCCAAATCGCTGCCCAGAGCAATCACAGGGCTTCCGCTTCCCCATTTTGCCATCCATGCAGTTGGGATGCCGGCAATTCCTTTTTCAACACTAAAACCATTTTTTGCGAGTATATCGGTAATATATTTTGATGTTTCAAATTCCTGAAATCCGAGCTCGCCAAAACTGAAAATCATGTCGACCATTTCCTGAACACTTTTTTCTTTAGAAGCAACGGAAGCCAGCGCTTCTTTTTTTAATCCCTCAATAAAAACTGAATCATACATTTTTGGCGCTTGCGCATTCGCAAATTTGGAAAATAAAATGATGCATGCGGTGAAAGTCAGACGGATAGCCTGTTTCAGGCAATTTTGGTTAAGATGTGTCATGTGTAGCAGTTTGTTCAAATATAAATGAAGTTGATGATTTTTAAAGCTGAACTTCTTTTAATCTTTGAGATTTTATTTTGGTTAACCGTTGTGGCTTTTATTAATTCATCACTTATCCTGATCTTTGCTTCATGAACGCAAAACAGATTGCAGCATCAAAAGCAGTTTCATTTATCAAAACAGGAATGATAGTCGGCCTTGGTACCGGCTCAACCGCTTACTGGGCTATTGAAATGATCGGCGAAAAAGTGAAAAATAAGGAATTGAAGATAAAGGCCATTGCTACTTCCAAACGTTCCGAGGAACAAGCACTTTCTCTCGGCATCCCGATTGTTTCATTTGCCGAGATTGATAAAATAGATATCACCATTGATGGCGCAGATGAAACAGACGAAAATTTAAACCTGATAAAAGGCGGCGGCGGCGCATTATTGCGCGAAAAAATTGTTGCATCAAATAGCGATCAACTGATTATTGTTGTTGATGAAAGCAAACTGGTAAAACATCTTGGCAAATTTTCATTGCCTGTTGAAACAGTTGTTTTCGGATGGGAAAAAGTTTTTCAAAAACTTTCTATGCTTCATTCGTTCCCCAAGTTGAGATCAGGGCCTGACAAACCTTATGTAACAGATAACGGTAATTATATTATTGATTGCGCGTTCGGCGAAATTCTTGACCCTGCTGAATTACATGAGAAAATAAATTTGATTGTAGGTGTTGTTGAAAATGGGCTGTTCATCAATATGGCCTCAAAAGTGATTGCAGGATTTGAAAATGGCGACGTAAAAATCTTTCAGAAATAGGTTTCCCTCCTGTATGCTTTTTTGTTCATCTTGAGTTTAATAATTATCTTAACGGCATCAACCAACTATATCTGATTATCTCCCGCCTTATCCTGATTTATTAAACTTTATTAGTAAAATTTTTCGCGGAAATCACAATGCGCAATTCGTGTTAAGTGAAAATGAATGCTACTGGCAATAATTGCGCAAAGCTGAAACTCCGAATTGAAAACTATATCTGAAAACGAGTGGAGTTTAAAAAATTTTATTTTGACCATAATAAAATAATGAATGAAAAGCAGGACAAAATATTTGCTCATCAAAATGCTTATCTATATAGTGATTGGTTTTGGGATTGCTTTTTTTTGGCACAAATTGAAAAAATGAATGTGAAATTGTATAGATGAACAGTAGGCTAAAAAAAACAGTAAACTACAAAATTAATTTACATTAAATCAGGCATAAAAGATGGAAGTACATCATCACCCAAACGAAGAGAAGAAAAATTTCGCAGCATATTTTCTGGAGTTCTTAATGATATTTCTTGCAGTGACCATGGGTTTTTTTACGGGCATATCAGGGAATATTTCGCCGATAAAGAACATGCACATCAACGAAGTGGGCAATTATTGCAAGACCTTAAAAAGAATACTACCAACCTCAATGTAAATATTCCAAGAGAAATTTTTTTGAATCATGTTCCTATTAATATGATTTAAACAATGAATAGTGAATGAAGAGAGACCGGAAGACTAAAAGACCGAAAGTCAGAGAGAAAATATTGCCAATGAAACTGCTTATAAAAAATCAGAGATATCGAATAAAGAACTGCCAACTGTAAACTCAAAACTGCAAACTAAAAAAATGGAAACCCACGCACATGATCTTCACAAAGCGCCCGGTCACGGATGGAAACATTATTTCTTTGAATTTTTTATGTTGTTCCTTGCTGTGTTCTGCGGCTTTTTAGCAGAGAACTGGCGTGAGCAATTGGGAGAGCACAACCATGAAAAGGAATATATGCATTCTCTTGTTGAAGATATTAAATCAGACACGTTGCTATCAAACAAAGTATTGATAAGGTTGAACAGAACAATGGCTGGAATAGATAGTGTAATGGAAGCATTATCATCTCCTGAGATAATCAACAACTCAAATAATGCTTTTCGTTTATGGAGCAAGAATCTCGGGTTTGCTGATTTTATTTATAACGATGGAACGATACAACAATTAAAAAATAGTGGCGGATTGAGATTGATAAGGAATAAAGCAGTCGCTGACAGCATATTGAAATATGACCTGATAGTAAGAAATTTTTATGGGCAAGCTGATCTGATGAACAGAGTGCTTGGTGATCAGCATATCTATAGTCAGCTTTTTGATTTTATCAGTTTGAATAAAAATAAAAACATTCCTATTCCGCTCTCAGAGCAAGGAAAGAAATTAGTGAATGAAGCGTATGCTAATAGAAAAGTGTGGAGTTATGCTATGTCAATATTAATAGAACGTTTAAAAGACGTGAACAAGGAAGGAAAAAGCATATTGGCATTTATCAAAGAACAATATCAGCTTGAATAAATGAGCCGCAAGGAGCGAAGTCGCGAATGGGGAATGGGCAACAGTGAATGAAGCGAGAGCGAAAGTCAGAAAGTCCGAATGTCCGAAAGAAATTTAGAATAAGAGACATCTAACATCGTACATCAATCATCGAAACACATTAATAAAATGAAAATATTTTTTTTGTGCGGATTGATGCTTGCATCAATTGTAGCATTCAGTCAAACGAGCAGCATCAAAATAAATCAGCAGCGAATAGAGCAGCGCATTTTTGATCTTGCAAAATTCGGCAAAGATTCCATCGGTAGAGGTTATAGAGTTGCTTATACAAAAGGAGATATTGAAGGAAGAGCATGGTTTATTGATCTGATGAAAAAAGCAGGCCTTGAAGTTTCTATTGATTATGCAGGTAATATAATCGGCAAACGAAAAGGAAAAAATCCATCGCTAAAACCGATTGCTTTTGGTTCTCATCTTGATATGGTTCCTGATGGTGGAAATTATGATGGGGCTGTCGGTTCTATTGCAGCTTTAGAAATGATTGAAGTGATGAATGAAAATAAAATCATCACACAACATCCACTCGAAGTAATTATTTTTTCGAATGAAGAAGGTGGCACAGTTGGAAGTATGGCGATGGCAGGCATGTTAACTGCGGAAGGATTGAAACAAAAAAGCCAAAGCGGTGTAACCATGGCTGATGGCATTAAAGCAATTGGCGGCAATCCGGATAGTGTTCTTTATGGTGCTCGTAAAAAAGGCGACATCAAAGCACTTTTGGAATTGCATATTGAACAAGGTGGGATTTTGGAAAAAGAAAATATTCAGATCGGCATTGTGGAAGGAATTGTAGGAATTAATCATTGGGAAGTGACGGTGAATGGCTTTGCAAATCATGCGGGAACAACACCGATGAATATGCGCCATGATGCGTTGCTGGCAGCAGCAAAATTTATTATAGCGGTAAATGAAGTCATTACCAGCGTGGATGGAAGACAAGTAGGAACTGTTGGAAAAATTGCTGCGCAGCCTGGTGCTTATAATGTTATTCCCGGCAAAGTTGTGATGGGATTAGAGGTAAGAGATTTGTCTGATGAAAAAGTCTGGCAATTATTTCATGCCATTGAAAAGAGAGCCGCGGATATTGCAACATCATCAGGCACTAATATTTCTTTTGTTCATCAGGCCAATGGAACAAAGGCTGCATTGACTGATAAAACTTTACAGGAAAAAATCGCGGCCTCAGCAAAGTCATTGGGCTTTACTTACAAAACAATGCAAAGCGGCGCGGGGCATGATGCGCAGGAGATTTCACACATTGCGCCAGTGGCAATGATTTTCGTTCCGAGCATTGGCGGCATCAGCCATTCGCCTAAAGAATTTTCAAAAGCGAGTGATATGGCAAACGGCGCGAATGTTTTGTTGAAAACAATATTGGCAATTGACAAAGAATAAAATTCAATAAGAATAATGAGAGAAAAAATAAACAATCATTTATGCAATCCTCTTTTGAAAAATGGCCTGAAGCACTTGATGCATTAACGGCATCGCCGCAACATCACAAGTTATTATTTGAAAATGATTTTGTGCGTGTGATTGATGCATGCATTCCTCCGGGCGAAATAACAGCCGTGCATACACATCAATGGCAGGCTTCATTATATATCATCAGTTGGACTGATTTTATAAGATATGATGCAGATGGGAATGTGATGCTGGATTCGCGCACGCTGGGTAAAACATTTTCGCCATCAACAGCAATATGGAGCGAACCATTGGGGCCTCATGCATTAAAAAATATTGGTGACAAAGATTTAAAAGTGATTTGTGTTGAGATTAAAAAATAACTGCAACATGAAATTAATTTTTTCATTACTGCTTGTGTTTTGTTCGGCATATTTATATGCTCAGAGTATTCAACAATACGTTACTGCAGATTCTGCGCGGCAAATAATTCTTCATGCAAAAACTCCTGAAGAAAAATTTTCCGGTTATTATAGTTTGGACAGGCATTACTATACAACCGGGCAATACGATAGCTCAAGGCATGCGCAATTGGAATTGTACAATATCGCCGTAGGGCTATTGAGCGATTCGCTTTTGGCTACCACATACAACGCCATCGGAAATATGCTTGTGCATAAATCAGATTACAACTTTGCACTTACTTCTTATTTTAAAGCGTTGGAGTATGCCAAAGATGATTTTCGCAGATCAAGAACTTATGCTGCAGTCGGTTACTTGTACACGCTTATTGGGAATGATAACTTAGGTCTTAGCTATATAAAAAAAGCTGATTCTCTTGCTAACACGCCATACCTCAAAAATGTTGTTATCGGTATATTTTATGGTGCTGCCTATAATGCGCAGCAAAAGCCTGATACAGCTTTATTGTATCTCCAGAAGGCAGAGGCGGGTTCGGGCAATGCGCCTGATCCTACAATGAATGCAATTTTGCTTGTTCAATTCTCCGCTAGCTATCAATTGAGACAGGATGAAGATTTGGCGGATGTGTATTATAAAAAAACGCTGGCTTATTGCAAAAAAGAAAAATTGATTTCTTCCTATATCAGAGATGCAAACCGTTATTGCGCTTACTTATTGAAACGTGGAGATTATGCAAAAGCAAAAGTGTTGGCTTTGGAAATTTTGTCGCTTGCCCGCAACACAATAAGCAATGATGGCATTAGCAATGTTGCTGAAAGCCTAAAGAAAATATACAATCATGATAATAAAAAAGACAGTGCATTTTATTATGCCGAAATGCAGATTTCCTATAAGGATTCAGTGAGCAACGAAAAAAGGATTTCGGAAATGCAGAACATCACATTTACGCAGCAACTAAAAGATATTGATGAAGAATCGAAAATTAAAGAGGCGGAAGAACAGCGCAAAGAAAATATCCAATACGCATTGATTCTGCTTGGCATCGTGACACTGCTTCTTTTTTATTTATTATTGAGCAGAAGTTTTATTGCGAATGAAAAAATAATAGAATTTTTTGGTGTGGTTGCATTGCTGATTGTGTTTGAGTTTCTTAATTTATTACTTCATCCTTTTTTAGAAAGAATAACAAATCATTCTCCTGTATTAATGTTGCTTGCACTGGTTTGCATTGCGGCATTACTTGTGCCGCTTCATCATCGTTTAGAAAACTGGGCAACAAAAAAATTAGTGGAGAAAAATAAAGTGATAAAATTAGCGGCGGCGAAAAAAATAATTGAAAAATTTGGGGACAATCAAGCTAAATAATTGAAATGAAAAAAATATTTATCACTACTTTATTTTTTGTCGTTGCATTCCACAGCATTGCACAAAATAAATATGTTGATAGTTTGAAAACTGTTTTAGCCAATACAGCTAAACCTTTTGATCAATTTGCCTTAGAAAATAAAATAGCCGATTATTTTTTCATCAGTGGTCATGGTAATGTAGATTCCTCTTTGTGTTTAGAAATGCTGAGGATTGCCACGCAATTAGATAATGATTCTTTATTGGCAATTGGATATAATATTGTAGGCAATTACTTCTTTTTTTATAATGGGGATTACAGTAAAGCTTTGGAATTTTTTTTTAAGGCATTGCCTTTTGCAGAAAAAGCAAAAGACAAAAGAAGGATAAGCTCTGTGTATATAGATATTGCACAGGTTTATTTGAAGCTGAGCAATCTTGATGAGCAGATAAAGTATCTTACAAAAGCATCAGAAAATTTGCCAATGCAATCTTCGCCGATGTATTTTTATTTGCTTGTTCAAATTCAATACCAGCTTTCTTATCATTTTTTTCTGTTGCAGAAATTAGATTCCGCTTTGCATTATGCACAGGCATTAAAAGAGTCAAATCTTTATTTAAAAAGCCCAGTTTACGAATGCGCGGCATACGGAATGATGGGCAGCATTTACTCAAAAACGGGAGATAGTGTGTTTGCTGATACTTATTGGAAGAGAGCTGTTTTAATAGTAGATTCTGTTGATTATACGTATGCAAAATTTGAGATCAAAAAATATTACATTGATTTTCTGTTGCAGATGAACAGAAATGTGGAAGCAGAAAAGCAGGCAAGGCAGCTTATGGCATTAGCCATAAAAGAAAACAATTTCGATGTGCAAAGAATTGCTGCAGGAACGCTTAGTAATATATTTGATTTATATCACAAAACTGATAGTGCTTATTATTATTCACGATTGGAATCAGCAATGAAAGATTCTGTTTTTGGTCAAAGCAATCTGAACAAAATCCAATCATTGGCATTCAGCGAAAAGCTTCGGCTCATTGATGAACAAGAAAAGTTGGCAATACAAGAAGAGCAGCGCAAAGAAAATATTCAATATGCATTAATTGCATTCGGCATAGTAATACTTATCATTCTTTATTTATTGCTCAGCAGAAGTTTTATTACGAATGAAAAAGCGATTGAGTTTTTCGGAGTGATTGCTTTGCTGATTGTGTTTGAATTCCTCAATTTATTATTGCATCCTTTTTTAGAAAGAATAACAAATCATTCGCCTGTATTAATGTTGCTCACATTGGTTTGCATTGCGGCATTACTTGTCCCGCTTCATCATCGGTTAGAAAAATGGGCAACAAAAAAATTAGTGGAGAAGAATAAAGCAGATACGATTAGCGGCGGCGAAGAAGACGATTGAGAAACTGGAAGGAAATAAAAGAAATAATATCAAACCGAATAAAAATATTTTTCATTTATATAAACAACAAACATGAGAAAATTCATCCTTCTTTTATTGCTCCCGTTTTCTTTAACGGCTCAAAAAGATTATTCTGCATTGCTGAGACAGTTCATGACAGGCCAACATGATTATTTTCGTTTCAATGGAAACGTACTTGTAGCAAAAGGCGGCAACATTATTTATCAGCAAGATCTTGGCTACGCTGATTTTAATTCAAAAAGATTGTTGAATGACAGTTCCGTTTTTGAACTGGCTTCTCTTTCCAAACAATTCACGGCGATGGGCATCATGATACTGAAAGAAAAAAAACTGTTGAGCTACGATGACAACATAAAAAAATTCTTTCCTGATTTTCCTTATGATAATATTACCATCCGGAATCTGCTTACTCATACTTCCGGCCTTCCTGGTTATGAGGAACAATTTGAAAAAAAATGGGATCGAAAAAAGATTGCATTCAATAAAGACATTCTTGAGATGTTGAAACAGGAAAAAGATACATTGTTCTTTAAACCCGGAACAAGCTGGAAATATTGCAATACCGGTTTTGCAGTGCTCGCTTACATTATTGAAAAAGTTTCAGGGAAAAGTTATAATGATTTTATGGCAAAGAATATTTTTCAGCCGCTGGGAATGACGAATACATTTATTTACAACACACGTCGCTCAACAGGAAAAATACCAGCCAACTATGCATTGGGATTTGTTTTTTCAGATAGCCTTAAACGTTATATTCTGCCAGACAGTCTGAAGAAATTTGACTTGGTTTATTATCTTGATGGCATTGTTGGTGATGGCTGTGTAAATTCCACTACAGGCGATCTGTTGAAATGGGACAGGGCTTTGTACACAACAAAACTCGTGAGCAAACCAACACTGGATGAAATGCTTTCACCATTGGTGCAAATGTCGCCAAGAGATTCAACAAGTTTTTATGGCTTTGGCGTAATGGTTCAACCAAAAACACCAAGAGGCAAAGTGATTTCGCATACTGGTGGCTGGCCGGGATATGCAACTCTTTTGGTTCGACGAGTTGATATTGATGAAACCATTATCGGGCTTTCTAATAATGAAACCATGAATGGCTTTATAAGGGCAGGCATTGAATCTATTTTGGCAGGCGAAGATCTGATAATGCCTTATGAGCATAAAGAAATAAAAATTGATACTTCATTGATCAATCGTTATGTTGGAAAATATTCCGCATTCCTTACATTAGTGTTCATTAAAAAAGACGGCAAGCTTTATCGCCACCGCGATAGGAACGCCCGATATAGAATTAAAACCTGAATCAGAAACAAAATTTTTTTATGGAGATGGAACAGACAGGCAAATAGAATTTGAAGTGGATAGCACTGGCAAAGTAATAAAAGCCTGGTTCATTAACACAGGGCAAAAAGGCGAGCTTAAGAAAATTGAATAGTTACGTGAATAGTGAATGAAGAGAGACCGGAAGACTGAAAGACCGAATGTCCGAAAGAAAATCTTGCCAATGGAACTGCTAATATAAAATCGGCGATATCGAATAAAGAACTGTCAACTGTCGACGTAAAACTGCCAACTAAAAATACGGAAATCCACGCACATGATCTGCACAAAGCACCCGGCCACGGATGGAAACATTATTTGTTTGAGTTCTTCATGCTTTTTCTTGCAGTATCGCTTGGGTTTTTTGTAGAGAACCTTCGAGAGCGGTATACAGAGGCTGAACGAGAGGAACAATATATAAAAACAATGGTGGAAGATTTAAAATCCGACACAGCTCAACTGCAGCATTTAATAGCTGTGCGCAAAAATCGTGTTTTTGAACTTGACACACTGCTTGAGCTGATTTCCTCTGACAGATATATGAAAGAAGCAAAAACCGTGTACAGATTGCATCAATGGCCACATTGGGATATTCTGCGGTTCTTCCCTTCAGATAAGACGATGCAGCAACTAAAAAATGCAGGTAATCTGCGGTTGATCCGAAATCAAAAAGTATCAGATGCGCTGATCGGCTATGATGTGTTTGTAAGGAACAGAAAAGAATACGAACCGTTACAGGTCGATCTCGCAAATCAAATGAACCAGTATGTAGAAAAATTAATAGATCCGGTTGTTTTATTTCATTTAAAAAAAGAAAACATAGATGAGCAGTTGCTGCCCGATACAATCATACCAAAACAAAAGCAAATTATTTTGCCGGATAATTTCGCCATCCGTGAAATAGAAGCGGGAGCGAAAAAAAATATTTTGAAATATATAAACGAGGTAATAACTCTTTACTCAGAATTAAGGAGAGACAATATCAAAGAAATAGACAAGGCTTAAAAACATTGGATCTGATTAAAAAAGAATACCGGGATGAATAAAGCGCCCGGTCATTTTGCAGCTATTATTCCTCATGTTAAATAAATACTTTCTTTGCCATTTGTCTGTATCAAGTGCGTCATAAGTGCGTTAGTTGACGCACTTATGACGCACTTGATACGACACATATATGAATATATATATTCCTGAAGGCCTAGGGAAAAGATACAAATCGAGAATCTCACGAAGTGGGGCTCATTCATCACCAAAGCATGCAGTGAAAGCCGCAGAAAACCAGCGCCAGCAGGCCGGCAGAAAATGATTAATAAACGTAAACAATTGTAAATTGAGCCAAACAAAACCCCGAGCCATAATGGCCGCATAAAACCATGGAAGTACATCATCACCCGAACGTAGAAAAGAAAAATTTCAAGGAATATTTTTTAGAATTCTTAATGATATTTCTTGCAGTGACGATGGGTTTTTTTGCAGAAAGTTTGCGCGAATACGTCAACGATAATTCAAAAGAAAATGAATACATCCATTCATTAAGAAAAGACCTGATCACCGACACTATCAACACTAAAACATGGATAGTGGGTTTTAACGACCGTATACAACAATATGATTCTGTAGTTAACATGTTGCGACAACCCGACAAACTCACAAACGGTTCACGATTATATTACCTCGCCCGGCTAAGCACCCGTGGAACTGTTTTTGAAGACAATAACAACACCCTGATCCAGTTGAATATTTCCGGCAATTTCCGGCTAATACGAAACAAAGCCATTGCAGAAAAAATAGTGGCCTACCAAAACGACATTGACAATTACAAAAGAGTAAGTGAATACGATTCCTATGAAGCGCGTGAATTTTACGGTCCTCAAATGAAAATTTTCAACGCTTTTATATTTAACGATATGAGCAAACCCATTACCGACTCTACTCTCACGGGAAGCAACACACTGCTTGGTGGTTTCCAAAACGTGTTTAAAGAACCACAAGGCAATCCTCAATTGCTCTCAACCGACCGAGAGAGGATCAATGATTATATATATATTTTGCATCAACGACGATCCACCTTTGCGGCGGAAATTTTGATTCTTCATAAGCAAAAAGAAGATGCGGCGGCTTTGATTAAAATGATCGATAAAGAATTCGGGACAAATAACGAGTGATAAAAAAAATAAAGTCGGAAGTCAGGAGACGGGAGTCGGAAAGAAGTGAATGGTGAATGAAGAGAGACTGAAAGAAATTCATGATAGTGAAACTGCTAATATTGAACCATCAATTTCGAATAAAGAACTGGAAACTGAAAACTCAAAACTGCAAACTTAAAATATGGAAGTACATCATCACCCACAAGTAGAAAAGAAAAACTTCAAAGAATATTTTCTGGAGTTCCTAATGATATTCCTTGCAGTAACGATGGGATTTTTTGCAGAGAGCTTGCGCGAAAACATTACTGATAAAGAAAAGGAAAAAGAATACATTGAAAGCTTTGTTCAAAACCTGAAAGATGATACAACATCTATGACAAATGTGCTTGCAGAAAACAAAATGAAAATTGAAAAGCTGAAAGAACTGATGTCATTTTCTTTTAAAAATTTGAACGACCCTATGATAAGAAAACGATTTTATAAAAGCTGCAATTTTATAGGATATTATTCTGTTTTTAAAAGCAATGATGCAACCATGCTGCAGCTCAAAAATTCCGGCGGGCTAAGGCTCATCAAAAAAAAGAATGTTGCCGATAGCATTTCATTTTATGATAATGCGGTAAAAATTATTTATGCAGCAGAAGTATTTTATTCCAACACTACTGATTATGGCATTAAAGCTGATCGTGAAGTGCTTGACTATTCAACCTATTACGATACCTCTTATTTTAAAAATGATTCGTTGACTGATAAGCCGCTCCCTTTTGCCAGTAATGATCCGCAAAAAATAAAAATGTTATTCAATATGGTCGATTTTGAAATTGGCGCTACTGACAACTATATAAAGAATATAAAACGCAGGCTTCCTTTTGCTACAAGGCTGATTGGCTTTCTTGAAAAAGAATATGACCTGAAGAATGAGTGAATAAGTGTATGCTGAGTTTTGAATTTGCTTTGGTATTTTTATTAATCAGTTTTGAAAAGATCGAAGCCTACATCCCCCGAAAAAATCTCATATATTTTTTAAGCCATCTATAAATCTTAATTCCATCGCTGAATAAAGCGCGGAATGATCAATTGTATTGCAACCAAAACTGTAAACCAAAATGGAAGTACATCATCATCCGAACGTAGAAAAGAAAAATTTCAAAGAATATTTTCTGGAATTCTTAATGATATTTCTTGCTGTAACCATGGGATTTTTTGCGGAAACAATCAGAGAAGGAATTTCAGAAGATTCTAAAGCAAAAGAATTGGCAGAAAGTCTTTACAAGGAAGTGTATGCCGATTCAATCAGCATGCAGAATAAATTAAAGATGCGGTTTGAAAAAGAAGAGCAGATGAGTTATTTCAGGGAATATATCATTGACAGCAATCTTATCAATCTGTCTGAAAAATTTTATCCCAGCTTTGCGTGGACAGCAGTTTTAACAACCAGTATTATTTTTGAACCCAATGATGGAGAATTGAGCCAATTACGGAACTCAGGAGCACTTCGTTATTTCAAAAGCACACACCTCCAAAATTGCATAAGCCGTATCAGCGTTGCTATTTCAAATATAAGAGACAGGAATGGTCAAGAATATCGCTTTATAGAGGAATTCGTGAGGCCTTTTGTGCTGAAACACTACGATTTTAAATGGATGGATGGTTACACACAAAATGGCAAGCTCAGCATTTTGCAGGCATTGTCGCAAGTTGATTTTCACTCTTCGTTCAAACCGATTATAAAGAATATGCAAGATTTTAAAAGGCAGGATGCGGAGGGCATTGTTGCTTATTATTTGTTGATCATCAGAGCAACCAGACAGATACATTATCAAGCTTATACCGAAAAGAACCATGAATTGTTGGAAGCATTGCGCAAAGAATATCATTTTGAAAAAGAGTGAATAAAGTCGGAAGTCAGGAGGCAGAAGTCGGAAAGAAGTGAATGGTCAATGGTGAATGAAGAGAGGCCGAAAGAAATTCATGATAGTGAAACTGTTAATATTGAATCATCAGCTTCGAATAAAGAACTGGAAACTGAAAACTCAAAACTGCAAACTTAAAACATGGAAGTGCATCATCACCCGAACGTAGAGAAGAAAAATTTCAAAGAATATTTTCTGGAATTCATCATGATATTCCTTGCAGTGACCATGGGTTTTTTTGCAGAGAATATCAGAGAAGGCATTGTTAATCGTGAGACTGTGACAAGAAACATGGAAACTATTGTGTCGAATTTAAAAACCGATACCATCCACCTGCACGAAATTATTAAGTTCACTAAATCAAGAGTAAGAAGTCTTGACAGCTTAGACAGATTTCGTTATCGGGATTTAACAGACACAAAAATCCTCAAAGAATTTTTCTTATGCATAGACACAGCTATGGGTTTCGATTTTTTCAGGATCAGTAAAGTTGCGTTTGACCAAATGAAAAGCGCTGATGGTTTCAGGCTTGTTAAACAGCAGAATGTGGTGGATAGTATTTTTGCTTATTATGATTTCAATGGTGTGCTTGATGAAAACACTGACTATATTAATTATTTCCAGCGGCAGATTTTTAATTTATACCATAAATTAATTGAACCGGATAATTTAACAGAGACATCACGAATTGTCAGCGGAAACAGGGCTTCGGTAGTTGAGCTTTTCAATACAATAGCTACAATGGATGTCGGCCTGAAAAAGTTTTACACTTATCATTTGGGATTGCAACTGCAAAATGCAAACCGGTTGATTGACTTGCTGAACCGAACATACGATCTTAATTGAAATAATTATTAAAAAATGGAAGTACATCACCACCCCCAAGTAGAAAAGAAAAATTTCAAAGAATATTTTTTGGAATTCTTAATGATATTTCTTGCAGTGACCATGGGATTTTTTGCAGAGAATATTCGAGAGCATTATACTGAGAAAGCAAATACAAAAGAATATCTTGAAACTTATCGCGATGAACTATTGCAGCAACAAATCCTGTACAACACTTACAAAAAAATTTATCAAAAGAAAATAATTTTTTGTGATAGCATCAGGCTCATTTTTTTTAATGGCGAAGAAAATACAAAAATGGATGCCCTGAAAAGATTGACAACACAAGGCTTAACGCTTGTTGAAATCCCTATCAATACCTCTTCTTATGACCAAATCGTAAATTCTGGAGCATTGAGATATATCAGCGACATTGATTTACGCGACAGCATGTCTGCCTATAAAGGGCAAATTGAAACAATCAAAAATTATAACAACCGGGTTCTTCAGGGCATTATAAACAACACGTTTGAAATAAGCAAACTGCAAGACTTTCATGATATGGTTTCAGCAGATACCAGCGCGTCTTATAACCTTCTTGCTGCGCATGTTCCGGATATAAAACCTTTTGAACACTTGACTGTGGAACAGCGCAACTCAATCGTTTATTATTATGTAACATATATCTATCAGTCGCAATCTGATCTGCGGCGAATTCGCAATTTATACGCATCTAATCAAAATTTGGTTGCAATGGTTAATGCGCAATTGGAAAAATAACGGTGAGTTGTGAATCAAAATTGAGAATGAAATTGGGCAAATAGACTTATAAATATTAAATCAAAAATTTCGAATTGCACAACTGGCAACTACAAACTCAAAACTGTAAACTAATATGGAAGTACATCATCACCCGCACGTAGAGAAAGAAAAGTTTCAAAGAATATTTTCTCGAATTCTTAATGATATTTCTTGCAGTAACAATGGGTTTTTTTGCAGAGAATATTCGTGAAAGTATTGTAGATAACCATAAAGAGAAAGAATACATCAGATCGCTCAATAAAGACCTGGAAGCAGACACTGCAAAATTAAACCAGGTCATTCAGCTTAATATCGAACAAAGTAAAGGTTATGATTCTTTGATCAACTGTTGGTATTCCAAACCGTATACTGATTCATCTATCCGATACATGTATTATTTATATAGAAAATATACAAATACCCGCCACAAGGTTTGGTTCACTCATAGAACAATAGATCAGTTAAGAAATGCCGGGGGAATGTCTTTGGTGCAAAGCAAGGCAGCTTCTGACAGTATAATAAATTATTATGAAGCTGTTGACAGGGCAGATGAGCAAATTGATATCTTCACTAATACTTTTCGACACGAGGCTCTTCAAACCAGCTATCGCATATTTGATTGGTCGCTGCTTAGAGGCATTACTAGCGGTTCTGTTAATAAACTGTTGAGCCTTGAAAAAAAATTTAGTTTTTTAAATGCAAGTGTTAGCGATCAAAATACATATATAGCTCAATTGCAGGTAGCCAATGCTGTATTGACTAATTATATAAGAATGCTATCAGATGAGCGGGAAGCATGTTTTCGCCTTATTTCTACATTAGAGAAAGAATATCATTTAGAAAACAAATAGTGAATGGTGAAGAAAGTCGGAAGTCAGGAGACAGGAAGTCCGAAAGAAATCAAAAAATCATACATCCCTAAATCAGAAATCAAAAAATGGAAGTTCATCACCACCCGCACGTAGAAAAGAAAAATTTCAAAGAATATTTTCTGGAGTTCTTAATGATATTTCTTGCTGTAACGATGGGTTTTATTGCAGAGAACATCCGTGAGCACCTGAGTGATCAATCAAAAGAAAGGGAATATATCGGCCACATCAGGAAAGATTTGATGATAGATACTGCCAGCTTGAATATCTGGATACTGGCGGAGAGCGAAAGCATAGCAAACTTCGACACATTGATATCTATCTTGCAACACCCTGAAAATACAGATTGCGGAAGTGAAATGTATTTTCTTGCCCGGCTCAGCACGAGAGTGCAATTATTCGAAGCAAATGATAACACCATCACTGAATTAAAGAACTCAGGGAATTTCAGGCTGATACGAAATCAGGATATATTGAATGGATTGATAGATATTGAAAAAATCAAAGGAAGATATTTCACTTTGAATAGTGTGGCAGCCCGTGAATCAGAATTGCTTTACCCGCTTATAGGCAACCTGTTTGAGGCTTCAGTATTTAATCAAATGGTCACTACCCATGCTACAAATAACAATTTCGCAGAGAAAGATGCCGCCAACTCTCATAAATCCGATTTTCAAAAACCTGCCGGCAATCCCCAGTTGAGAAATTTTAATAAAGATATCATCAACCAGTTCACTTATTATCTGCATCAAAAAAGGTCAACTTTCGAAGGAGAAATCAAAGCGCTCAGTGCAGAAAAGCTTGCTGATATCGTACTTGTACAATTAATTGATAAAGAATATCATTTTGAAAAAGAATAAAACATGGAAGTCCATCATCACCCAAACGTAGAAAAGAAAAATTTCAAAGAATATTTTTTGGAAGGCTTAATGATATTTCTTGCTGTAACACTTGGTTTTTTTGCAGAGAGTTTGCGCGAGCATATCGTAGATGGTGAACGTGAAGAACAATATGCCCAAACATTATACGAAGATCTTAACGTAGATACAACTTTATTGAATGCAGCTATCAATGAGAAAAATTTTGTAATTCCCAAAATAGATACTTTCCGGAAGCTGGTTCATACAAAGGCTATTGATGAGCTTCCCGCTGGTACTTGGACATATTTTGGAAGATTTGGGACAAGGAAATTGAACGTATCACTTCAGGATGCTACTCTAAAGCAATTGTTAAGTTCAGGCGACCTTCGGCTATTTCAAAAACACAATGTTGCTTATGCTATTGCACAATATGACCAGGCAGTACAAGACATGAGGGATGCTTTTCCTTTTCTGGATTTAGTGTATAGCCAACTGATTACAGCAAGGGATAAAATATTCGACGCGTGGTATCTTGACGAAATCATGGAGCTTACTATCACCACTGATAAGATTGATTCATTTAAAAAGAAATCATTTCCGCTGCTTTCAAACAAGAAAGAAGATTTTATACAGTACGCCAATCTTTGCCAGTTGCAATCATTCAACCTGAAATTAGTACTTGTAAGGATAGAAACGGTTAATAAAAGAGCCGAAAGTTTATTAACCATATTGAAAAAAGAATATCATTTAGAAAATAAATAACCATGGAAGTTCATCACCACCCGCAAGTAGAAAAGAAAAACTTCAAAGAATATTTTCTGGAGTTCTTAATGATTTTTCTTGCAGTTACGATGGGCTTTTTTGCCGAAAGCTTGCGTGAGTATATCAGCGATAAAGGCAAGGAAAGAAAATACCTGTCTTCGATGGTAAACGAACTGAAATACGATACAGCACAGTACAACAAAACATTGAACAAAATATATTACCTCAGGCCATTGCTCGACTCTTTGTTCAAAAATGTGCATGAAGCGAGGCGTTACGATTATGTGTTGCTTGGCAAATGGAATACGCCGATCAATGAAACACGGCTTCCTTACCTGCCAACGATGCCAACTATTCAACAGTTAACCAGTTCAGGCAATTTGCGATTGATTGAAAGTGAAGCCGTGTTAAATAAAATATTGGAATACCAGTCTTTCATTCAAGGCCGCATGAAATCAGAAACGGAAAGTATAAATGGAGCAACGGAAAAAATTTATGCGTTCGAAGATGACCTGTGCAATGAATCGTTATTTAATGACCAAACAGATAATAATATGCAGAACAAAGCTGCACAATACGATATGGAAAACGGCGCCGTGTATGATATGGCGATTGTAGTTAAGGATTCGGTAACACTAAATCGTTTTGCAAACAGCTTCACTAATTACAAATCAAGAAACTGGGGCTATTATACTAACATCAATGAAGCAAAAGTGATGGCTACAGATTTAATTGATCAGATCAATAATGAATATCATTTTGAAAGTAAACAGTGAATGGTGAATAAAGTCGGAAGCCAAGAGACATAATTCGGAAAGATCGAAAGCCCGGAATCAAAAAATAAAACATCCCTAAATCAGAAATAAAAAATGGAAGTCCATCATCACCCACACGTAGAAAAGAAAAATTTCAAAGAATATTTTTTAGAATTCTTGATGATATTTCTTGCTGTGACCATGGGCTTTTTTGCTGAGAATATCAGGGAGCATTTTGAGAATAAAGAAAAAGAGAAACAATACATCAAATCTTTTTATGAAGATTTATCAAACGATGAAATTGAGTTGCCTGGATTAATAAATGCCATTCATTATCAGCAGATACTTCCTGCAGATTCTCTGCCAGAATTATTAACCAATGCTGCCAGCACAACTCGGGCGAACGATATTTATCGCTTTCTCCGTGTTATAACAAGGCAACAGAATATCAGTGTCTTTGTTACCAGCAGAACAATTGAGCAATTAAAAAACGCTGGCGAAATGCGCCTCATTTCCAACAAACAAATTGCAGACAGTCTGGTTGATTATTACAAGAGTATTGCATTTGTTGCCGACCTGCAGCAAGCGTTGATCGCAATGAAATCTGAGTTGTCAAAAAGCATCCGCCCTCTTCTCAACGGACTCGATTACGATAAAATTTCTGATAGCCTGGATCATATTGTTAATCCATCCACAACTTTATATCTCAGATCAACAAATGCTGATGTTATTAATGATTGCCTGCTTGGCATAAGCAATATTAGAGGTTTAAGCAGAGGCATAAGCCAGATGATTATGCAAATAAAAAGCAAAGCAGGAAACATTAAACAGTTAATTAAGGATAAATACGAAATTGAAAAATAGAAAATATGGAAGTACATCATCATCCCGATCTGCATCACAAAAGAAAAAAATTCAAAGAATATTTTTTGGAATTCTTAATGATATTTCTTGCTGTTACGATGGGATTTTTTGCAGAAAGCTACCGGGAGCATTTGGTTGATAAAAGAAAAGAAAAAGATGCTATTGCTGCGCTGTTTAATGATATTAAAAAGGATACCGTTAACCTCAACATCATCATCAACCGCTACATGCCCGAACATCAGGCGTGGGCTGATTCTGTGGATGTTTATATCAGCTCGCTCCCTTTAAAAGGCAATGAAAAGAAAATAGCCAAAGCGCTGATCAATGCTACCAACTGGAATTTTTATTCCCCTCCGCAGGTAGCATTGGAAATCCTAAAAAACTCCGGCAGTTTTAATCTGATAAAAAATGAAACAATAAAAGCAGAAATTGTAAATTTTAATGGCCTTGTTAATACGTACGTAAACTACAGCCAGTTTACACTTGCTGCCGAACATGCTATGGATACAGCTACTGCAGGCATTATCAACAGAACTGCACTGCGGGAATTGATTGACAATGTTTACTTGAAGACCAATGCAGAATATGGTTCTATTACTGACAATGATATACCTGCGATGACCCGTTTAAAGACGTACGACAAAAATGCATTCTTTAATTACTTGAATAAGCTGGATGCAATGGATAATTTACTTAACGATTTGCTTGGGCTTTATAAAAAAATATTGAAAGAAGAAACGGTGTTATTAACGGCTTTAAATAAAGAATATGATTTAGGAAATGAGTGAAGAGGTGAATGGTCAATGGTGAATGGAGAAACATCGGGAGTCGGGTGTCGGAAAGAAATTCACGCTAATGGACATGTGTATATTGAATCATCAACTTTGAATAAAGAACTGGAAACTGCAAACTTAAAATATGGAAGTCCATCATCACCCACATGTAGAAAAGAAAAATTTCAAGGAATATTTTTTGGAGTTCTTAATGATATTTCTTGCCGTGACAATGGGATTTTTTGCAGGGAATATAAGAGAAAGCATAAGCAGCCACCAAAGAGAGTATGAGCTCATCTCGCAAATGCTGGAAGATTTAAAAAAAGATACAAGCGACATGCAGGTCAGAGCGAATAACACATCCAACACTATGCTTGGCATAGATACGCTCACTTACCTGGTTTTTGACTGTGCTAAAAAACCTCTACCCGATAGCTTATTAGCAAAAATGTATTACCTGTATTTTACAGCGTCCGTACATTACTCAGTGCATATCCCGCAAACGAATGCCATTAGGCAACTTGAAAAAGAAAACGGGCTTATATTAATCCGCAAGAAAAAAGTTGCGGACAGCATTCTTTATTATGGTGACTTAAATGAAAGATCAGTAATACAGGCCGAAAGGTGCAGAGATGTATTCCAGGTAAAAGCAAGGGATGCCGCTGCCGCCATATTCGATGGCGCATTGCTGACCGATGGTTTGAAACCCTTAGATTGGGGAACAAGTTTTGAAAAATATAGCTCCGGTGCGTCAAAAAAATTCCGGTTGCTCACAAATAATGAAATAACGTTGGGCATCTACGGTTTTAAGCTGATAGACCTAAGGCATTCACTTGACAATTACTTATCAATTCTACAGTTCAAGAAAAAAGTGGCAATCAGTCTGATTGGTTTTATAAAACAGCAGTATCAACTTAATGAAGAATAAACAGTTTCAATTATCATACTATGGAAGTCCATCATCACCCACACGTAGAAAAGAAAAATTTCAAAGAATATTTTTTGGAGTTCTTGATGATATTTCTTGCAGTAACGATGGGTTTTTTTGCAGAAACCATCAGGGAAAAAATTTCCGAGAACAGACAAGCGGAGGAATTGGCGAGAAGCCTTTATCAGGAAGCATATACTGATTCAATTAATGTTCAGAAGACAATCGCTCTGCGTTCAACAAAAGAACTGAGCCTGATTTTTGTCAGGAAATCAATAGAAGACAGCAATATGAATAATCCGCCGAAGCGATTTTATTCTGCTTTCACATGGGGTTTTTTTATGACGACTGCTGTCACTTTTGAACCGAGCGATGGCGTATTGAACCAGCTCAGGAATTCGGGCACGCTTCGTTATTTCCGCAATATGGAAGTGCAGAATAAAATCGGGGAACTTAGTGTTGACATCGCAAAGCTGAGAGAGCGCCAGCAGCAGGAATATAATTTCGCATCCACTTATCTGAGGCCTTTTGTTCTAAAACATTTTGATTTCAGACTATTGGATTCGGTTATTCATGAAGGTGATTTATCGATGGCAGAAGCGTTGCATCAGGATAGTGCACAGCTTTCTGCGAGTATAAAACTTTTAAATTATGATGAACTGTCTAAAAAGGAAGCAGAAAATCTGGCATACTATTATGTGATCATGATGCGGTCATCAAGACAGTCTCAGTTTGCACAATATATAAAAGCCAATCACGAGCTTCTGGAATTATTAAGAAATGAATATTCAGTAAATAAATAATTTTTTGATTGCGGAAGTTCACCACCAAACTTAATTTAATAGCGTTGATCAAAAAGAATATGGTTTTGAAAATGAATGAAAAACTAACAGCTATCTGAGCAAAAAAAAAATTTGCGCAAATGCAACGGTAATATAAGAAAGCATGTCAGAGAAAAAAAAGATCATGAAAGCTTTGGGCTGTTTTCTTATTTTTTCAGTACTTGTATTATTTGCTTGTAAAAAATCGGCATCAACTAATAACTTACAAACACTAACTGCATTGAAGGGTTGGCAATTGCAACAAAAAAATCAGGTATTCGGCCCTATTCAAAAGTAATTGTGCCTGCGGCAGATTCATCAGTGTTGCTGCTGTTAAACGCTGATAGCTCTTATTTTTCGTCTTTAAACGGAACCGTTATATCAAACGGAACATATTCTATCAGCAATGGCCAATCGTACAATTCTAATCAGATTTTGCAATTAAATAATTTTAATACAACAGGCATATTTTCTTTATTTTATGTGTATGAAATAGGGCAAAACAATCAGGTAGTTTCCGAATTCGACGGTATGTATATGAGTATTACAAACGATACTTTAACACTTTCCAGCGCTATCACTCCCGGAGGCTGGTGCTCGTATGTTTTTGTGAAAAATTAAGCTGCTTGCTTTGCCATACTTGATTTGAATTGCAGAAATCTTGTGTCAAAAAGAAATCTATTTCAGTTTTTGGGTGCATGCATTTCTTTTATGTTTTAACTTTAAGCATCAAAACATCTGCACATGAAATGCTTCTTTCTTTTCATTATCATTATTTTTTCTTTTCAATTCATCAACGCACAGCAAACGCAAAAGCCGCAATTATATGGCAAGAACTGGATGGCAATAACCGGCAAAACCTACGGCGCAGAAGCTGGTGCACAAATTTTTCAAAAGGGTGGGAACGCTGTAGATGCAGCTTGCGCCATGCTTGCATCGGTTTGTACCACGTGAACCACATTGAGTTGGGGCGGCGAAACACAGGCAATCATTTACAATCCACATACCGGAAAAATAGTTTCTATCGATGCGCTGGGTTATGCACCCACCGGAGCAACTGTCAAATTTTTTAAAGATAAGGGAATGAATTTCCCGCCTGAATATGGCCCGCTTGCTGCAGTAACTCCGGGAACTCCCGGCGGATTGTGCTACATGCTTGCTGAATACGGCACCATGAGCTTAAAAGAAGTGCTTGCGCCTGCAATGGAGCAGGCAGCAGGTTATGCCATTGACGCGCCTTTGTGCAATGTGATTGAAGCAAATAAAAAGCGGATTAAAGAATGGCCTTATAGCAAAGCAGTTTTTCTTACACACCTCGGAGAAAAAAGAGAAGCACCGGAACAAGGAGAAGTTTTTGTGCAGAAAGATTTGTTGGAAACATTAACCAAAATGGTGGATGCGGAACAAGATGCATTGAAGAAAAAGAAAAGTCACAAAGAGGCCATCTACGCGGCTTACGACCGTTTTTACAAAGGTGATATCGCAAAAGAATTTGTACGTGGTTGCCAGGAACAAGGCGGGTTAATAACGATGGAAGATCTTGCGCAATGGAAACCTGTTGAGGAAGAACCATTGCATGTGAATTATAAAGGTATTGAAGTATATAAATTGCAACAATGGTCGCAGGGGCCTGCAATGCTGCAGGCATTGAATATTTTAGAAAATTTTGACCTGAAAGGAATGGGCTATAACAGCACTCGTTATATCAACACCATTTATCAAACGATGAGCCTTACATTTGCTGACAGAGATTTTTATTATGGCGATCCTTATTTTCCACCACAGGAACCGATTAAAGGTTTGCTAAGTAAGGACTATGCAAAAGAAAGAGCCAAATTGATTTTGCCCGATAAAAATAATGCTGATATTGCTCCTGGCGATCCCTATCCGTACGAAGGCAAAACAAATCCTTATTTGAATTTATTGCAGCAGCGCGGCGTCGCCAATGCAACAGCGTCGATAGATAGTTTATACATGCAACGGCTATGGCTTGGCACCACTTCAATTGAAGCAGCAGATAAAGAAGGTTGGGTGGTTTCCGTAACGCCGAGCGGAGGCTGGACGCCTGCTTGCATTGCAGGCCACACGGGCGTTGGCATGAGCCAGCGCATGCAAAGTTTTGTGCTTGACTCATCGCTTAACCCTTTCAATGTTGTTGAACCGCATAAAAAACCGCGTGTGACATTAACGCCATCTCTTGCTATGAAAGATGGTAAGCCGTTCCTTGCTTTTGCCGTTCAGGGCGGTGACACACAGGATCAAAATTTATTACAGTTTTTTTTGAATGTTGTTGAATTCGGGATGACAGCGCAGGAAGCAACAGAAGCGCAAAACATAAACACCGATCAGCTTTGGCTCTCGCTTGGTGGTGAAAAAATTGATGACCGCAAACCACATCCTGGCCATATACTGTTAAATAGCGGAACACCGGATTATGTTAAAAAAGATTTACAGAAAATGGGATATACATTAACGTTAAGAGATGGGACCAGTGGGCCAATCAATGCCATTTATTTTGATTGGAAGCACGGAACATTCTGGGGTGGCAGCAGCAATTACGGAGTGGACTACGGAATAGGATGGTAACGAGAAATCTGAAAATGAGATTATTTTTAAAATCATGTCATGAAAATTCGCCAGTTTATATTTTTTCTTCTCATCTCACAAATATCATTTGCAAATGAAATTGATAAGCTGGTAACAAATGAAGATGTCAATAATTTTCTTGCAAAAAGAATAAATAAAAAAATAAAAGACTTCCCGATTCTCGTAAAGGATGAAAAGTCCGATACCTCTGCATTTGGCAGAAATAAGTTTTTGAAAATTGATATCGATAACAATCATTTAACCGATTTGCTTATTAATGGTAAGCATTTAATGGTTGTGCTTGATAATGGAAAGCAAGGTTATGTAGTTCATTATCTTGACAGGGCTGCATCTTATTTATATAGTACCAAATTAATTAATGTTGACAGCTTATCGTCGGTAAAAAAAATTATTATCCAGCAAGAGCAAAGCCCGGCGCTGCAATTTGATACACTTGTTTACGTGTTTCAAAAATTTGTTGAGTACAATCCCAATCCTCTCAAAAGCATACAATTTGAAAAAATAATTTTTAAAACGGATATGTGCAATGGCAGTTGCCCGGTTTTTCAAATGATAGTCAATAAAGACAGATCCATCGTTTATCAGGCCGTAAAATTTAATGAGAGGGAAGGGGTGTACCAGGGAATTCTTAAGGATAAAGAGTTTAATGAACTGATAGAAGTTTTAAAATACATAAAGCTTGAAAATTTAAAAGAAAGATATAAAGTGAACCGGCCAGACGAGCCCACATCAGGAACGAAAATATCTTATGACGGGAAAACCAGGCTGATAGTGGATTATGGAGAGGCCGGCACATTCGGGCTTAGCAAATTGTATTCATTATTTTATGATTGGAGAGGAGCTGTGAGTTGGATGGGGCAATAATTGGCGGCGAACTTTCTTTCTCAAAAAGGGTTTTTGTATGATTACTTTTTCATCAAACTGCATGTAATAAAGTTAACTGTCACTTTTCAATTCTTTAAAATTACTCCGGCATTCCCTTTCCTTCATTAATAAATTTTACAAGACTGTCTGTGATATGTCCATTCCATCCTGCTTCGCAATCATTATAGCATTCAACGCCGGGCACTAAACCTATATGAGTGAAATTAATTTGTGAAGCATTTTCTTTTTCTGAAATTTCAAAAGCCACATTAGTATTGTTCCACTCTTTCTTATTATTGATCCAATGCAAATTGCAATCAGTTACTTTCCAAACTATTTTTTTGTTTGGCACCAATTCTGTAATCTTAAAATCAACGAACGTATCTCCGAACTCCACTGTAAATTCATCGTTCAATTTTTCTGCTTTGCCAGAAAATTTTTTTGCCCACCACTTATTTACCTGATTGATTTTTTTCATTGCTTCCGCAGCGGAAGCATTTACTTTAATTGTTCTGTTAAAATTTTTCTTTTCCATTTTATGAATTAATTTTTATAAACATTTAAAAATGTGCTTTGCCGTTGGCGATAAAATTGAATAACCAATTTGTAATAACCATTTTCCAACCTTCAGAGCACATCACATAACATTCCATTTCCGGAACAAGGCCTTCGTGCGTGAACTGAAGTATAGTGCTATGCTCTTTGGGCGTTATCTCAAAAACCATTTTAGTGCTTGCCCATTCATGCTGATTTTTTTCAAGCCAATCAAGTTTGCTTTCCGTAACAAGCCAAACAACTTTTTTATTCGGGACAACTTCAACCAATTTTTGTTTTGAATAATGGGCACCTGGGTGAAGAATAACAAATTCATCATGGAGCTTTAAACAACTTCCCGTAAGGTCTTTGCCTCCCCACCATTTTGATACATGCGCCGTTATAGCTTTAAAAACATCTTCCGGGAATTTTGTAACTTCTATTGTTGCGGTGTAACTTTTGCTTTTCATTTGTCCCAATTTATTTAGGCTGATTAAAATTGCCTTTACCCGTATTAAAATAGGACAATAAGCTCGTCGTTATCCAGTGCGTCCAACCTTTTTCACAGGCCTGGTAACAATCAACTTGTGGTATAAGGCCTTCATGCGTAAAATTCAATGTAGTTTCTCCATTATTTTCAGAGAGGTCGTAAATCAGTTTTGTGTTAGCCCATTCTTTTTTGTCGGAAAACCAGGGCATATTGCAATCGGTAACTAACCAAACAATTTTTTTATCAGGAATTAATTCTGTAATTGTAAAGTTGAAGAAGGAATCTCCGCCCATTTTAATGATGAATTTGTCATTCAGCTTTTCGGAACTTCCGCTAAAACTTACTCCCCACCACTCAGGTATTTTGCTAATTTTTTTGATGGCCTGACTGGCACTAATGTTTGCAGTAATGCTGCAATTGAAATCATTTTTGTTTTTCATTTTTACTTGCTTTATTGTTTAATAATGTTTCCAATTTTTTGAGTTTGCTTGCCCAGAATTTGTCAAAGTAGTTGATCCAATCCTGCAATTCATTAAAGCCATCTTGCTTCAGTGTGCAATAGCGTTCTCTGCCTATATCTGTTATTGAAATGAAGCCCGCATTGTACATGATTTTTATGTGTTTTGAAACGGCCGGCGGCTCATGTCAAAATTTTCAGCCAAAGCGTTTATCGTCATGCTGTCTTTTGAAAGCAGTTGCATCATTTGCCTGCGGCTTGGGTCGGCGATTACCTGAAATGCATCAAAGGTTTGTGTTGTTACCATTTGACAGTTTTATTAGTTTTTGAAATTGCTCTAAACAAATGTTCCAGCCATTTTCGTGAGGAGATACATCTTCCAGTGCTATGAAACCATTATGCACCAATTGTAATTCAGTCCCCATTTCTTTCGGGATAAGAGTCCACATCACTTTTGAAGTGAAAGGCTTATTGTCTTTGGCTGAATTTTTTTGCCATGAATAAGAGAGGTTCGTGAATGGTTTTACCTCCAGCACTTCGCAATATGAATGATTGCCGTATGAACTGATGAAACTGAATTTGTGCCCTGCTATTGGCTGAAAATCGGTTTTCGTAAGCCATAGTTCCAGTAATTCGGGTTTGGTAAGATATTCCCAAACCTCTTGTGGTGATTGGCTGAAGTGCCATGTTTGTTTAATTTCTTTTTGCATAATGAGTAACTTAAAAGTTACCCAAAATTATAAGTAACTTTTGAGTTACCCAAATATTTATTGAAATATTTTTTCTCAGTCAGAGAAATCTATCTATAATTTTTTTTCTAAACAATCCCATCTCTTTCGCAAACTTGATTGGTAAAACAAAAAGGCACCCGGGAGAACCATTTTATGATTTCATATATTAGCCTGTTTACTCGCCGCTCACTTCATAAATCTTCCCGTCATACAATTTATCAAAGTGCACAACAAATCCTTTCTGCATTAATTCTTTTCCGGTTGCTTTTTGCATTTCAATTCCGTCTGGTGCAAGCCGAATAGTGTAGCGTTTATTGCTGTCAAGATCCTTTAAAAATATTCTGCGGTCGCCTTCCAATGCGCCTTGTCGAAAGATGCCGAAAATACCGCTGTTATGGTTCTTCCAATTGATCCTCATCCATCCATCGTAAGACCCTTCCTGCGGTTCGCCAAAGCCGGGCAGATCTTTCCGGTAACTCATGTAATCATATTTCTCCTGCATCTTCTTCATCCAGGCAGACCATTTTTTTATAACCGCTCTTTTCTCCTGCGATAATTTGCGTGGATCGCCCAATACAATCGGCAGCGTTCCTATTAACGATTTCAAGCCAAATTCAAAATCCGGGTCATTCAATTGAAAATTGCCAATCACCAATGAACTTGCAGGCAATGCCGGTGTGCGCCACCACGCCATTTGTCTTATCCTTAATGGGCGAACAGGAGAGGGTTCTTCAAAATTGGATAACCAGTTGCCTTCCGCATGTTGCGCAATAGCATAATCCATCAACTGTAATTTTCCGGCGGTTTCAAATGTGCAGTCAATGAATAAGTCGGGTGCGTATTGGTGTAGTTCATCAAATAATTTCAATACTCTTTCATAAATAATAATGAATGACTCTTCATGATCTTTATGCAGCGCATGATTTTTTGCATAGCAACCGGAAATGCTATTGTCGTTTGTGTATGCGCTCGTGATCACAGACAGATCCAGTTTTGCATAGGCAAGACCATAATCTTTCACAAGCCTGAGAATTGTTTTTTTGATATACTCAAACCAATCTGTGCCGAAGCAGCTTGTATAAAACCCGCTTGTGGTATCATTCGTATGAAGATTGCCGGGCTTATTAAATTTAGTTTCCACAAACCATTCAGGATGTTCTTTAAACACTTTTGCATCTTTTGTTGCAGAGCCAATGCTGATCCAAAGACCGGGCTTCATGCCCAGCGAATGAATATAATCGAATGTTGATTTTAATCCTTTCGGAAATTTATTTTCATCAACCAACCAATCTCCGTAGTTGGCGCCATATCCCAGCGTTGAAGATGATGAGCCCGCATTTACCTGCCATCCGTCATCAATCACAAATTCCTGTATACCGCATTCTGATGCAGCTTTGGCAACACTGCGGATCAATGAATCGCTGATAAAAGATCTGAATGGGTTCCATGTATTGTAAACAAATGTGGGCTTTTGCTGAAGCTCAATCACCTTTGGCTGCATGCATGCAACAATAAATTCATTTACTTGCTGATTGATCACATCAAAACCATTATCGCAATTTGAATAAAGAGCAATAAATGTTTTCGGGCTTTCCCATGTTTCGCCGTGCTTTATCCATTTTCGAAAAGGGAAATCTTGCCCGGGAAAAGTGAGGCCAACTTCAATATTATTTTCTTTGGTATGAAAAGCAGTTCGCTTCATTACGCCCGGTGCTTCATTGCCCAATGCCATTCCTCTTCTTTCTGAAATATCGTGCACCACAACTAATGGATCATCCCAGTTGCCAACAAAACGCCCAAGATGTTTCATCCTTCCATAATTATTATAAACCACAGCGCTTACATGCGAAAGGTCAGATTGGAGATCTTCGATTTGCAATGCTTCCAATTTAATATCTTCTGCACTTTCGTTCGTAATGCTGATCCATTTTCTGATTACGGGGAATTTAGGATAGAGCAAATAATTTAATTCAAGCCTGATACCTGCACATTTATTTTTTCCTGTCAGCATGATTTTAACGCCGGAGCCATTGTGCGCATCTTGTATGGCTTCTGTTGCTGCAAGTTCCCAGCTACTATATCCATCAAACCAATTGTTATTGCATAAAAAAGAAAACTCTTTGCTTGTTTCGATAAAATTGTTGCTGTCGGTGTTTAGATAAAGTTTGTAAGAATAAATGCTATCGTGTTCAATTTTGATTGTTCTTGACACAACTCCATTGCTGAGCACAATATCGCTGCCGTTTATTTTGAAAAAACTTTGCGCATGAAGTTCATTGTTCAAAAAAAGGACAATAAGAATCAATATTTTTTTCATAACCAATATGAAATTGTAAAATGATAAGCGGGCTTTGTGAAATTTCATTCAAATAAAACCAGGCTGGCAGTCGGCCGCCAACAACAGCAAATATGCAAACTAAAATTCAGTTGTTGGTGAGGAATGCGACAGAGGATGACACGATTTTGCATGAACTATTTTTGCAGGCCGTAAAGTCAAAAAGTTCTTTTTTGGATGATGGCCATCAATTCTTCTTTGAATTTATCGCCGATAGGAATTTGTTTTTCTGCAATAAAAATGGAGCTGCCCTGAATCTTGCTAAGCTGCTTGATATTAACGATGAAAGAATGGTGCACCCTGATAAAAGGCGGTTTCAACTGGGCTTCAATATCCTTTAGCCGGCGATAGGTAAGGACCTCAAATTTACTGGTCACGATTTTTACATACTCCTTCTGACTTTCAAAATAGAATATTTCAGAAAGCAGGATCTTGCGCAACTCAGTGCCTGTTTTTGCAAAGAAATACCCGTCTTCATCTTCCGTATCCTTCTTCTCTGCCGCCAGTAGGTTTAGGAAATAGTTCTCTATTTTCTTTGTTGAAGTAATAAACCGCTTAAGCGTAATGGGCTTCAATAAATAATCGATCGTATTAAAGGAATAACTTTCTGCCGCATGCTCCTTGTAGGCGGTAGTAAAAACGATGGCCGTATCAGCCGACAACAAACCCGCAAGCTCCATCCCACTGAGCAACGGCATTTCTATATCTAAAAATACAAGGTCAACATGGTTATTTTTTAAGAACGAAATTGCATCCAATGCATTCAGACATTTTGCAAGCAACTGCCAGCCCGTCGTCTGGCCAATCAGCACTTCCAGCAGGTTTACTGCGTTTGGTTCATCATCTACTATGATACAGCGCAAATTCATGACAAAGGTATTTTGAGAAATGCTGTAAAATATTGGCCATCGTCCCGAGTGGTCATTTCGAAGTTGGTTCCATACAGTATTGACAATCGCTGTCTAAGATTCTTTAACCCTAAACCATTTGATTTAGTCTTGCCCGGATGTCGATTGATGCTATTCTTAGTTTCAAAAATAAGGCTGCCTTCCTGTTCGGCAATTCTGACCCGGATTTTGTTATTGCCGCTTATTTTATCGATACCGTGCTTGAAGATGTTTTCCACGAACGTCATTAGCAGCATTGGTGGAAGCTGAGTACCTGCTTTGAAATGCTTTTCAAAATCAAGCTCAGGCTCCGGCATGATCCGGATTTTTTCCAGAGCGATATAATTATCCAAAAACTGTACTTCGGTTTCTATAGCAACCATGTCCTGAATATCCTGATCGATAAAATAGCGCATGATATCCGAGAGCCGCTCGATAAGCAACGCGGTGCGGGGAGCTTCCATATAGGCTTCATAGTAAATGTTGTTGAGCGTATTGAAAAGGAAATGAGGCTGTACCTGCGCCTTGAGCAGCTTTAATTCGAACTGGCTGCGTTGTAACAAAGCCTCCTCCGATTGTTGTTTCACGGCGAAGTATGCGATGGCCAATCGGATGATCAGGCTCAGCACAAATACTGTGACGCCGGAGAGAAAGAATGAAAGATGTGTGCCCGCGTCCTGAATCCTGATTGCTGTGGCAAAATGCTGACTGCTGATATAAAGGGAAAGATAGCCTTTTGCAAACCCTGCTATGCCCACCAGCAACACTGATCCAATGGCATACAAGACATATCGCTTGGTTTGGAAATAGCGGGGATAAAGGAATTGGATATTTCCATAGATGATGAGGGCATAAAAAGAGACGGCATTAAACGCGAAGAGCGCCGAGAGTGCAACGCCATCCGACGACAGCATCGAAATAAAGCTGATCAGTAGAATAGCAGACCAAACCAGGTATTGAAGCTGGCTCAGTGTTATCTTTTTTCTTGAGAAATAACTCATAACATGCCGCAAAATAATTCATTTGGAAAAGGATTAGGGGCAAGATTCAATAAATTCCCTTTTTCTCTCAATACGTGCCGAATAGCCTGTTTATTTAGTCAGTTAGCACATGGGTTGAATTGTTGTGATGGAGCAGGGATATGCACCGTTCATTTGCTGAAAATTAAAAATATGCAAACATTTTCCCGTCTTCTTTTTGTCGTTACCACGACGCTCCTTTGCTCAGCTGCCTTCGCCCAAAATGCGAAGCCGCGTGTAAGCCCGGCGAGGTCTGTATTCGGAATGGTTAAAAAAACCAATATTGCGATTGCCTACAGCAGCCCTTCGGTAAAGGGCCGGAAAATATGGGGTGGGCTTGTTCCTTATGACAGTATATGGCGGGCAGGGGCAAACGAAGCCACAACATTCGAAACCGACAAAGCGATCAAGGTTGCCGGAAAACTGTTGCCGCCTGGGAAATACGGCTTTTTCTTGCTTCCCCGCAAAATGGCGCCATGGACGGCGATTTTTAACAACGTTCCAAATCAATGGGGCGCTTTTAAATATGACTCCACAAAAGATCAGCTGCGAGTGGATGTATCTCCTTTATCATCTGCCGACAATACAGAAGCATTGGAATACAAAATCGACAGAAGGGGATTCTCGCTCATTTGGGAGAAATTAACCATTCTCATCCCCGTCAAATAACCGGCATGAAAGTCACCCTCCTCACAACCATTCTGGTTGTAAGCACAATCCTTCGCCCGATGGCTCAAACGCCTTTCCGGGATTCAGCTTTCCTGAATACTGTTCGTGTTTTCAAAGAGGTAGAAGTGGTTGGAAAAGGCGCTACGCTTCGTACTGGTCTGGATAAGAAAGTCTTTTCCGTTAATCAAAGCCTGATAAGTTTGGGTGGCTCTGCGGCCGACCTGTTGCAGAATATTCCCACACTACAGTTGGACGCTAACGGGAACATCAGCCTGCGGGGAGCAACGAATGTAAAAGTGCTGGTTGACGGGAAGCAATCGCTCATCGGCGGAGGCTCTGTCGCAAACGTGCTTGCATCTATTCCGGCATCCTCCATCGATAAAATTGAAGTCATCACCGATCCCTCTGCAAAATATGATTCCGAAGGACAGGGAGTCATCAATATTATTTTGAAAAGGGGCGGGAAGTTCGGATTTAACAGTGCCGTCTCAGCATCAGTCGGAACAATGGAGAATTACAATTTCGGAGCAAGCATCAGCTACCGGACAAGTAAGATTGACCTATATGGGAACTATAGTTTCCAGCGTAAGAACACCTATAGCAATGGCTTTCAGAACATGACTTATTTGAATTCGGGAGATTCCACTTATTATTCAAATGAGCTATTCCCATCCATGACCATCACTGATTTACATGTTGCGCAAGTGGGTGTAGATTATGCTTTATCGCCTTACGGCTTACTCAGCGTCACCGGGCAATACAATTCCTCTACAAAAAATAGGCATGAATACCTGACGGTCGATAACCTGACTCAGCAACAAACCCCAACGCAACTTAGCAACAGGACCAATATCATCAAGAGCTGGAATACCAGTTGGGGAATAACACTAGATTTGACGCATAAGTTTAAAAAACCTGCAGAGGAACTGGACTTTGATTTTGCGTTGTCCACTGGTTCGGGCAACAACTTTCAGATATATAGTACGGATGTCTACAATATCGACGGTTACTCTGTTAAGCCGACAGCGGATATATTGCAAGACACAAAAGGAGGAGAGAACAGCAATTACAATATTCAACTGGATTATAGCCTTCCAATTGGCAAAGGAGGTCGATTGGAAGCCGGAACGCGCAGCCAAATAGCCCTAAGCAATGCCAGGCAATGGGATGCGAACTTCGATACATTGAGTGGCGGGTATGATGCCGATTATTCCTTGATTGATTTCTTTAAAACCCACAACCAGGTGCATGCGGTTTATATCAATTACAGGGAGCAGTTCAAGACCTATACAATCCAGGCCGGGCTTAGGGCAGAGGCGGGAAGATTCGCTGCCACTTTACAAAACTATGATTCTACTGGCGCCCTTGTCAATACACCCATCCGTGTTAATACCAACGGGCTCTATCCAGCCCTGTTCGTCACCCGCCAGTTCAAATATGCTCAGCAAGTACAACTTAGTTATACACGCCGGATCAACAGGCCAACTCCAGGAGAGATCAATCCTTTTCCAGACGTATCCGATCCCGTAAATTATGATGAGGGCAATACGACGCTTCAACCCGAAGAAATTAATTCTATTGAACTGGCCTACAAAAAAAACTGGCCGTCTTTCAACCTTACTTCGGGGTTATATTATAATCAGGTGAATAATGTGATCAAGCATATCCAGACCAATCCTGTTAATGATGTAACATTTACCATTGCTGAAAACCTTAAGCGGGCAATCAATACAGGGCTTGAACTTATCGGCAGCCTGCGGGTGTCCAGAATTTGGAGCTTTACAGCGAATGTAAATATCTACGGTCGTATTAACTCAGCGGCACCTCAATTTGGCATCGCAGCCACCAGTGGCATTAGCTGGAATGGAAATATTACTAACGACTTTTTGCTTGCCAAAGGGCTGAGCGTGCAAATAAGGGCAGATTATAAGGCCAGCGAATTTATTCTGCAAGATCGGTATCGCCGGGCTTATGGCTTTGACGCAGGGGCGAAGTATGATTTTGCGCACAACAAGGCAACGTTGTCGTTCAACACCCGGGATATTTTCAATACCCGGAGACCCGCTTTTTTGCGAGTCAGCGACGCATTGCTTTTGGACTGGCAACGGATCACCTACAGCGCAAGAGCCTCCCTAACATTCACCTGGCGGTTTGGTAACAGCAGCAACGAATCAAAACGCCCGAAAGAACCGGAAGAGCTGCAAAGCAAGCGCATCGAGAACCGGTAGAGGTGTAACAGTTTTTTACATAGCCTGATCAGTGAAATTTAATTTCATAAAATTTCTTAATCCTCTATTGCTTCAATACCTTGTTCTTTAAGTTTTGCTGATCCTTCTTTCATTGCTTTAATTTGTTCTGGTGAATGCCCTTGCCAAATTGTAATTTCACCTACAACCTTGAACGGATGTAAAGAGCGATAAGACTTTGTTGGGTTGCCCGGGAATTTTTTATCAGTTAAATTAGGGTCATCTTCAATTAGCCCTGTTGGTTCTACTAAATAAATTCTTTCGCGCCCTTCGCCAAGCGCAAGCTCTGCGCCCCAAATAGCGGCATCCAAAGTTGCAGTCAGGTATATATATTTCGCATTTTTTCTTTGTCCGTAGTTTGAGTTAAAACCAATTTCAATGAAGTCTCCAATCTTTAGGTCAGCCTTTGTTCCGTGGAAGAAAGTCTGCACAAAAACGCTATGGGCCGGATTTTTCGGCTTGTCCTCAGTTTTATTTTTTTCCATTGTGCAAATTCATAATTTCCTTGCAATAATACCGCCCTACATGCAGTGGTTCGTTATTTTATTTTAATGTGGCGAGAAAGCCCGATTAATTTATTACTCGTCACCTGTTGGTTGAATGGTGCTGTTTTCAACCATTAACATCACTGTCTTTTTTGGCGCTCTGGTTCGATGCAATATTCCTTTTGAAATTGTTATGCCTTGATTTGGATTTAACTCAATGGTGCGGCCTTCCAGATCTATCAATAACTGGCCTTGAAGCACAAAGAAAAATTCATCGTCATTGTCGTGTTTGTGCCAATGATATTCACCTTCAACTATTCCTATTCTAATAACACTGTCATTAACTTTTGTAAGTGTTTCGTTAAACCATTTGTCTTTGCAGGCTGCTACCATTTCCGGAATATCGATTAGTTGCAAATGATCAAACCTGATGTCAAGTTTCGTTACATAATCATATTGTCTTTTCATTTTTTTTCTGTTTTAATTATTTTCTCTGATTGCTCCAATTTAATTTGACCAAAACTGTTTTTTTTTGTGATGGCCATCCAACGCTTCGCATTGGCGCTTTATGCTGCCTCGCCTCAGGCGAGATGAGCTGTCAATGCTTATAAATGTACTAATGTTAATTATAATGAGAGCCTTATTGTGTACTGCAAATCGCCAATGTAATGTTGTCTGCTTTTTAATTAGCATTTTCATCTTCTGGGCTTTTCATAATAATTGATTTAACAAAATTCAGGCATTCCTTGATCCTTTGCACATAGAACAGCTATTTGCTCTAAATAATGATTGCTCGATTTATCGTGCGAAAGTACTTAGAAACAAATATCTTTTTGTTCAATGTATTGAATTGCTTTTATAGCCTAACTGCAAATACTTCATGTTTAAAAAAAGTTGAATAAAAAAAGCTGTTGTAGCGGCAGCGCTGGTTGCATTAACGATAAGCTTTATGCCATTTAGCCGCTAATACGCCAAGGTGCTTGCCAGGGATTTGCTGATTTTGATACTTATGACCTGTATTACTCCAATTTAATACGATTATCTTATTAATATCCACGCGGCCCATTTATAAGGCTCGCTCCTGTACTTATTTTTCATTTTTGTTTGTGCATGAAAAAATGCATCGCTAACGGATTGCCTTGAGAATAAATTATCATAGAATAGCTGCATAAATTCTGCGGTCTCCTGATCGGGCACTTTCCAGAGGCTCATCACCAGATTCTTTGCCCCGGCAATTTTGAAAGCACGTTGCAATCCATAAACACCTTCACTGCCACGGATGTCTCCAAGTGCTGTTTCACATGCAGAAAGCACCACCAATTTTGTGTTCGGGAGATACATATCAGATACCTCATACGAAGTGAGGATGCCATCTTCAATGCCTTCAATAGGTTTGCCTGCCCATGCGTTATTAGCGCCCGCAAATAAAAGCCCTGACCGAAAAAAGGGATCATCAGATTGCTTGAAGACTCTGCCGCTCGTCTCAAAAACTGCAAGGGTTTTATCTTTTTCCAGTTTCGGGTCTGGAAAGAAAAATCCATGAGTTGCGATATGTATGACTGCAGGCGATGCTTTGCCATTTAATGCTTTGAATGATTCTTCTGTTGCGTTGACACCTGATAAAGCAATTACATGATTGTTTATTTTCTGCGCTTGATTTTTTATGTATTCAATCTCAGTTTCCGTGCCAGGAAGATAATTAAATTTACTGCCGCGATCCTGATTATTAAATCTTGTTACCGTGGAGGCGGTATCTTTATTTAACGCATACACATCAGCAGCCTGTTTTAAAGAAGCAGAGTCAGCATCATATTTAACACCACCATAAAGCTTTATGTTATCTGTTGAATCTATATAAGATGCAACCTGATCTGTGATGACAGATGTTGTGCTCAATTCTGTCAGCCGATATTTATCGCTTAGCACTTTGTTGTTATCTATAAGCAGTGCAGCAAAAGCTATTTTATGAAGATTGCCCGATGGAGCAAAGTAAATTTTTGTAATCCCTTTAAGGCTTTTCTCCATTGGTTTCCAGATGAGATTGTACAAAGCGCTGTTGCCCGCATAAAGATTGTTTATTTTGTTATCCGCAGCAACATTGCCAGATTCGTTCAATATTGAATCCAATTGTTTGGTTTCGAACAGAGGCACCAACTCTGCTTCTTTCTTATCTTTTGTTAAAATCAACGCAATGTAAAAGGTGCTGTCAGACCATCGCTTGCCGTTATAAAAATTGAAGGATGTAAATTCTATTGCTGCTTCATTGGGCATCAGCTTGTTTTGAATATCTTTCCAACGCACATTTTCCTGTTGCTTTTTAAAAGTTGCTGAAAGACGGGTCAGCTCTTCTTCCAGCCGATCTGCTTTTTCTTTTGTTTCTGAAAAATCTTCTTTCCTTTTATCAATGGGCTTTGAATATAAGACTGCGAGGTAATTTCTTAAATCATTCCATTCTTTATATTTATTTATCAATACGGAATCTTTAGAATAAAATAACTGCTTCCTAAACTCTTGAGATGAATAAAGAATAAGATTGCGATGGAACAACGCAAGAGAATATGGCTGATCAGATTTTATTTTTTCTGATAAATAAAAGGAGTATGCAATATCATCTTCGCCGGACACATTTTTGATATAATCATATTTTTCTTTTTCATTTGTGAATTGAAAGATGGAGTATAAATTATTCGATTTGATGGAAAATGATTCTGCGAATTCCTTCATTGCTTGCCCCGGTTTGTGCATAAGCCAATACAGGTTTGCCAGGTCATCACACGATATGGCATATGAAGGATTTTGCGTTCCAACCGCTTTGCCCCAGATCTGTTTTGCCTCAATGTAAAGCGTCTCTGCTTTGTCAAACTGGCCTTGATCCTTATACAAAGTGCCAAGGCCTGTACAAGATTGCGCATAATCTACATGCTGCGTTCCAAGCAGCTTTGCGCGAATGTTTTTTGCCTCTGCGTACAGCGGTTCGGCTTTATCATATTGGCCTTTCATCTCATACAGGTTAGCCAAACTATTGCAAGACTTCGCATACTCCGGGTGCTCCTTACCGAGTACTTTTTCCTGTACCTGCTTTGCTTCCAGGTACAGTGTTTCTGCTTTATCAGGGCTGTCCATGCAGACATATACTCTTGCGAGATTGTCGCAGTTTCCTGCATAATTGGGGTGTTCTTTTCCAGACACTTTTTCCTGGATATCTTTTGCTTCTTTATATTGCATTTCTGCATTCTTAAACTGTCCCATATTAAGATATAGGCTGCCTAGATTATTACAGAACATCGCATAACTGGGGTTTTCTTTTCCAGTTGCTTTTTCTTGTATATGAATTGCTTCCTGGTAAAGAGGCTCTGCCTTGCCGTATGCGCCAGTTTCAGTATAGAGCAGCGCAATGCTATTGCAAACCATTGCATAACTGGGGCTTTTTTTGCCGAAGGCTTTTTCTTTGATTTGCTTAGCTGTCTGATAATAAGCTTCAGCGCTGTCATACTCCCCCATAGAGAAATAAATGGTCGCCAAATTGTAACAGCTTGCCCCAAACGACGGATGATATTTACCCAGCACCCTCGCACGGATCTGCATACCTTCTTTGCCAAACTCCAAAGCTTTGAAGTTTTGTCCCATCAACCGGTACAAGATTGACAGGTTATCGCAATTATTCGCATATTCACGGCTTTCTTTTCCCGGCGTTTTTTCACGTATACTTTTTGCTTCAAGGTATTGCTGTTCTGATTTTTCATAAAGCCCCATATCCATGTAAAGGATGGCCAAATTGTTGCAGGAACTTGCATATTCAGGATGTTCCTTTCCCAATGTTTTTGCACGTATCTGTTTAGATTCGAGATAAAGTGGCTCAGCCTTACCATATTGCTTCCTGTCTTCGTAAATGTCAGCCAGGTTGTTGCATGAACTGGCATAATCGGGGTGTTCCTTTCCTAGTACTTTTTCACGTATTTGTTTTGACTCGATGTACAATTTCTCCGCGTCATCAAATCGTTGCGTACGGTACATTGCCACACCTAATGAAAAACAAAGCTGGGCGTAAGTGAGGCTGCCAATTGAGTCTTTCTGAAGTTCATCTCTTTCTTTAAAAGCGAAATCTATCGCTTTCTCTACATTCATACGGTCGCTATATAATTTTGCCGAATCTGCCAATTGTTTCCAAAGCTGGGCGTGCAGAAAATTTGAATAGAAAAGAAAAAATATGCATGCCAATAATGCTTGTATGATTTTCATCAGCTAGATTTCTTTATATTGAAGAAAGGTGAAATAATTTTAGTCATATAGCTTCAGGAGCCAAGCCAACAAATGATTTTTGGGAGGATATCTATAAAATCGATGTAACTAAATATACATACATTTTATCTCTTTAAATATTCTTTTGGCAACTGAGCAGTAATATACCTTTTTGTTATTGTCATAGCCTAAAAATCAGGGTCGCATAAATCTAAATGAATTTCATAAAAAACAGAATGTGTTGATGATTGAAATTGCGCGAATGTCTATTCCCAAGTTGTGTCTGTAGTTGTTTCAACGATGTTTTTCGGTAACAGTGAAGGTCATTTTAATCACTGTCAACGCTTCGCATTGGCGCTTTATATTAATCTGGCCTCAGGCGAGATACTAATCCTTATGTCTATAAATGTTATTGAAAATTATTCCTCATTTTTTTAATTTCACTTCAGCGCACAGACTTTTATTTTTTTACTCTTTCCAGATCCAGATCCTGAAAATCGAAACTGAAATCTATATTCGGTGAAATGCCTTTCATCTTTATGCTTTCTGCTTTGCCATTTTCATCGAGGCTGAACATCGCAAAGGCATCACAGTTCATATCCTGGTATTCCCATTTAATGGCGAATGTGTTGGCCTTATAAAAACTCATCGGCCCGTTTAGTTTTGGTGAGCGCAATGCTTTAAACCATAACTGATCTCCTTTTAGAAAAATTTCAATCTTGCCAAACCATTTATCTTCATAAATGCCTGTATAATCTGCAGCATTCACCTTTGTGCTTTTTGCAGCGGCAACTGTTTGCCAAACTTTTGTCACTACAGAATCTGCGCTTCCATTTCTTGATTGTAAGCGCTTGCTGTATTTATCTACCCAGCCATTATCATCAAGGCCCAAATAGCTGTCAATGATTGTTTGCCTTACAGCACTGAACAAAGCGCCACCGCCGCTTTCTGTATTGGTTAAAATAACAACCCCCAATTTCATGTCGGGAATAATGGTAACGCTTGTAAGCATGCCAGGCAAGCCGCCTGTATGCGATGCCTGAAGATTGCCTTTTATATCTGCAAGCCCCCAACCTAAACCATAGCCACCAAAGTGCTGGTTGTATCTTGGATCTGGATTTATTCCGGTAATTGTGTGGATGGTCCACATTTCTTTTTGCCTTGCTTCAGTAAATAATTGCTTTTCTAAATTCGCTCCATATTTTCCTTTGTTTATCTGTGTGATCATCCACTTGCACATATCATCCACGTTAGATACAATGCCGCCTGCTGCTCCGTTGATCATGTCATGAAATGTGCCGATGGTTCTTATCGTTCCGGTTTCGGTTGAATGTGGTGTAGCAACATTGCTTTTGTCTTTCATTGCATCCTGCGATGAAAAAGAATTAGTCATTTGCAATGGATCAAGAATTCTTGATTGGATAAATTTCTCCCAGGTCATGCCGCTTACTCTTGCTATCAATTCTCCGGCTATAACATAAAGTTGGTTGTCATAATCAAACTGGGTCCTGAAACTTGATACTGGTTTGAAGTATTGAAAAATGGTTAGCTTGTCCTTAATAGTAAAGTCAGTGCCGTCGGGGAAATCCATCAGGTCGCCAGCCCCAAGGCCAAGACCGCTTCTATGGCACAAAAGATCTTCTATTAAGAAATTCTCAGTCACGTAATCGTTGTACATTTTAAATTCGGGAAGGTAAGTCCTCACTTTATCTTTCCAATTCAGCTTTCCTTCATCAATTAAAATAGATAAAGCGGCTGTGGTAAAAGCCTTGCTGTTAGAGGCTATCTGAAAATTGGTATGTTCATCAACGGGCAACTTTGTTGTAACAGATTTTACTCCATAACCTTTTTCATGAACAACCTTCCCATCTTTTACAATGGCCACTGCAACACCTGCAACATTGAATTTTACCATTGCATTTTGCACCAATGAATCTATTTGTTTGGAAGATAACTGTGCAAAAACATTTGTGCTCAATAATACTATGTAAAGCAGCAGAGTTTGTTTCATTTTTTTGTTAGTTTTTGTGATTGTTGATGCTTATTAAATGTACAAATGTTCATCGATAATTCTTGAGCTCAATTATTAATCTCTCGCTGAAAATTGTTGTTGCTGAGGAACAGCAAAAACCGCTGAAGATGAAGAAATTATTTATCCTAACAAATCTTACTCCGGAATAGTTTTTATTTCGCAAGGGTAGCCGAAAAGGCAGCGCCTTTTGATCATAACTACTACTTCTGCCGGCACATATTCTTCCCAGCCGGGGGATCCTGCTTTAATGAGCTCAAGAACTTTGTCTGTCTGAATGTTGAGATTACTTTTATTGTAATTAAGAATATCTTCAATTTTATTATTAGTAATCAGATAGCGGTAAAGGTCTATTAAGTGCGGGGGCAACTGCAGGCGCTGACAATTCTGGATTACGCCATCACGCAGCGTTGGATAGATATACAATTTAACATTACGGCTAAACAATGTTGCGAACGATTCTAAAATGCCACCCTGCAAAGAAGCATAATGTTCTTCTGAAAAGATATATTCCAGGTTAGGATATCCAAGCACGACACCAAGCTTCAATTTGGTAATGGAAGAAAGGTAAGCAGCGAGTTTATAATATTCATGAAAATCTGATATCATCACGGTCTGGCCGAGCGAGCAGAGGATATCGACCCTGTCAAGAAAATCCTTGTCATCAATATCTGCATCCACAGAAGCATTCCGCTCTTTCAGCCCTTGCAATGTAAGCTCAGTAAGCACAACTACATTTTTTGGGTCAACATCTTTTTCTTCCAGAAATTGTTTCATCCCTGTTCTAAGCATATCCAGGTGCACATTGATCACAGGGCGAAAGCGGCCTCTCACCACCACGATATGTTTCTTGTACAACACTTCGGTTGGCTGTTGGTTTTTCCCGTCAGGGCCAGAAAACGGCAGCATCGGAAAAACCAAACTTTACCAAATGCAGGCTCATCAGCCTGTTATCAACTTTCAAAAAATCGGGGCCTTCAAAGCGGATCATATCAATCTGCAAACGGTCTTTTGAAAGATCATCAATCAATGATAATAAAAATAATATGGGGTTCTGGTGATAGCGGAAACAGGCGTAGATAAGATTAACTCCAAGAATTCCTACCGCCTGCTGCTGCAGGTTGTTGTCATTATCTGATAGCTTCACGTGTAGCACCACATCATTGAATTCGCTCTCGGGTTGTAGTTGAAAACGAACGCCCATCCAACCATGGCCTGTGTTTGTTTTGTGATAATTAAGCGCTGCAACAGTATTTGCAAATGCAAAGAAAGTTGAACTTTTGCCACGTTTGTCTTGCAAACGCTCGATGAGCAATCCATATTCCCGGTCGAGCATTTTCATGAGCCTGTCCTCGCTCACATACCGTTTCTTCTCTTCAACTCCATAAATAGCATCGGAAAAAATCATATCGTAAGCCGACATCGTTTTGGCAACTGTGCCGGATGAAGCACCTGCTTTAAAAAAATTGGCAGCTACATCCTGACCGGCCCCAACCTCTGCAAATGTTCCATATATTTTGGGGTCAAGGTTCAATTCCAGAGCTTTCTGTTTTGTCCCTATGTTGCTGCTTTGAGATGCTGTCATGTCAAATCTTCTTTTGGTTCAGGATTTTTATCCTTATAGTTATGGAATATGCCTTATTAGTATCATAACAAAGATAAAATTATTACTGTGGATGCAAATATGCGCATATGTTATATTATTGGTTTCGCTGCGACGGACATTTGCAAATCTTGGTATGTCGAATTTCATGCATCATCTTTTTTGGAATTATCAACAATTTTAATTCATTTATTTTTAGTTTCTGCATGATGGAAAAGGAAATGATTCTCCGGCAGTATGCAAGAATGCATTTTGAGTTAGTTTTACTGCAACATTTCAAACGGTCTCCTGTCTAATCATTCATTGAGCAATAGAATTGATCATAGCTTAACCGACCAACAACTGGTGAATGAGGTATTGTATGGAAACAGCAATGCCTTTTCTGCAATTATAAAAAGCACGGAAGGATTGGTTGCCCAAATTGTTTTTAAAATGATCAATAATATGGAAGAAAGAAAAGATATTGCTCAGGATATTTATCTAAAAGCTTTTAATAAATTATCCGGTTTTAAATTCCAATCAAAACTTTCAACCTGGATCGGACAAATTGCTTACAATACCTGCTTAAATTATCTCGAAAAGAAAAAATTGATTTTTCCTGATCATAAATTTGAAGACATAGAAAATGATGAAGATGCTTTGGATTTATTAAGCGCCAGGTCAACACGGACAATTGATAATGTTGCTGAAAATATAATAAGCCAAAAACAGCTTTCATCAATTATAAAATATGAAATAGAAATGCTTGCGCCTGTTCATAAAACACTCATCACTTTATTTCATCACGAAGAATTGAGTTACGAAGAAATTTCAGTGATTACCGGATTGCCGGTTGGAACGGTGAAAAGCTACTTGTTCAGGGCAAGAAAAGCTTTGAAAGAAAGCATATTGAGCAAATACAAAAAAGAAGAACTATGATAAGCAAACATCTTTCTGAAATTGACATCCAGCAGTATGTTTTGGATAAAACAAATTGTGGCGATGATATTATTGCGCATATGCATGACTGTGAGCGTTGCAAAATAAAAGCGGCAACTTATCAGCTTCTTTTTGCTGAAATAAAGCAACAGCCAAAACCTTCTTTCGATTTTAATTTGTCGGCTTTGGTTTTAGAGCAATTGCCGCAAGCAAAGCCAGTTCCTTCATTCCAAAAATATTTTGTGCTTGCGCTTGCTTCAATTGTTGCGTTTGCAATCATTCTCCCGGCATATCTTTTCAGGATATATATTGCTTACATTTTTGCCGGCATGTATTCATCGTTTATTTATGCTCTCATAATTATTACTGTCATTATCATCATTTTTAATGCTGTGGGGATGTACAAAAAACATCAAAAGAGAATGAGCCTTTTAAATTTTAATTGAAATATCTGCAACAATCAATAAGCACAACTGTCTAATCTTTCATCATTCATAATAAACAAGCAAAATGAAAAAAATAAAAGCAACCGTTATCATCCTTCTTACTGCATTTGCAGCATATGCACAGGAACCCAGCGAAAACAATTTTGATCCTTTTAAAAGCAGGGATTTTCTTTTTGATGTGCTCCATATCGGCTCTACAGTGTTGTTTATTTATATTGCCACATCTTTTATAATGAACATTATTAAGCGAACCCTTGATCAGAAAATAAAGCACAAAATATTAGACAAGGGCACTGAAGAAAATATTGTGACAAAAGTTTTGCAACCCGACAAAAAAGACAACCGCAATTTGATATTGCAGTGGATATGCGTGCTTACAAGCATCGGCATTGGCCTTACTTTGATAACGCTCTTTAAGCCTTATGGTGTTCATACAATCGCCATCATGGCATTTAGTGTCGCTGCGGGTTTTTTGGTGTTCTACCTTTTTACAAAACAGCCCGACAAGCAATAATGCTCCACTAAAAAGTAACAGAATGAAACTTACATTTTTCTTGATTGCTTTTTCTCTGATATTCCTCCGATTTTATTTTGGAGCTACAAGGCATGGCAATAGTAATGAAGAGGGTAACATGACAATTAAAAGCGAAGGGCTTATTGAACAAATGGACTGGTCGGGAAGGATTACATTAAGTGATGATGAAACAATTATTAAAAATATTTCTCCCGGCGGTTATCTGAAATACAGGAACAATGAAAAAAAGATGATAGCAGAAAGCAACACTCGCGGCGAGGTTACTTATGAATTATATAACGACAATGAGAAGCTGCCTCTTAATGACAGCAGCAAAAAATTGATAGCGGCATATATCAAAGAAATGATATCGTGGGGTTTTGATGCTGAAGGCAGAGTGGAACGCATTTATAAAAGAGGTGGCGACAGCGCATTATTAGCCGAGATGGCAAATATAAAAATGGATAATGTAAAGGGATTTTATTTGGATCGTTTGTTTAAGAATGATAGCCTTACAAAAAATGAACTCGGCAGAATAATCAATCAGATTGATTCAATGGGATCTGATATGGATAAAGCAAGATATTTAAGCAAGTTCACTGCTGCTCAATTGAAAGATTCACTGATGAATAATCAATGGCTTAGCTCAATTGATCATATCAATTCAGACATGGATAAAGCAAACTTGTTAAAACATTATATTGATCAGGATACAATTTCCGAAGAAAGCTTTGCTAAGATGATACACATCTTGTCGCACTTTGGTTCGGATATGGATAAAGCAAATGTACTTTCGTTGTTAATGGATAAAAATGAAATTCCCGCAAATCAATTTAACAATACGATGGAGCTGATAAGTCATTTCGGTTCTGATATGGACAAGTCAAATCTTATTTCAAAACTGATAGACAAAAATGCAATCCCAACAAACCAATTTAATGATGTCATTGAAGTAATAAATCATTTTGGATCGGATATGGACAAATCAAATCTGATTTCAAAAATGATCGATAAAAATGAAATTCCGGCAGACCAATTTAATGATGTGGTGGAAGTGATAAATCATTTTGGTTCTGAAATGGACAAAGTGAATCTTTATAAAAAAGTGATGGAGAAATTAGTCAATACTGATGATGAATGGATATGGCTGATCAGTAAGGCCGCAAATATTTCGTCCGATTTTGACAAAAGCAATTTACTGGTTGAAATGGCACAGAAAATGCCGAAAACTGAAAACGTGAAAGCAGCTTTTTTAAAAACAGCCAAAACGATCAACGATGATGGACAATATGGTAAAGTGATGAAGGCAGTGCAATAAAAGATATTTCATTATTGAATTTTAAAAATCAAAACTGTTTCTGTGATCAAAAAAATATTGCTGGTACTGGTTGCTTTCATCATTTCTCAAATTGTTCTCGCGCAGCAAAAATTACCGATATTAAAATCCGATTCAACAACAATCACTATTAAAGTAGATGGACAAAATGTTGGATATTGGTATGTAGAGCCTGATACAAAACCCGGAACCGATTTTGATATTTTTACTTTGGAAAGATCTTTCAAAGAACAGAAAGTAAGTTATATCAGCAATAATGATTCTATTTCATTCCATGTAAAACCCGGCGATAAATATGATTTCATTATCTCACTCAATGGTAAATCATTTCCAACTGAAATAGCTACTGCAAATGAGCCAGTGTTTCAGCATACGAACATTATTGTTATTGTAGTTTCAACCTTAATAATAATCACGCTAATAGCTTTCGCGAAAAGAAAATCTTTACAAACAAAACCATTATTGTATTTCGGAATAATTGCTCCTTTGTTTTTTTGGGTCATAACAATTATCGGCGGTTTCATTCATGGCAACTATAATCACTTGCACAATGTTGTGAGTGAATTAGGAGCCATCGGAACTAAATCAGAAGCATTCATGTCAACTACCGAAATGCTGCTTGGCATTTTGAGCATATTTTCTATTGTCGGTTTTTATAAGGTGTGCAGAAAGCTTCGCATGAATGTTATTCCGGTATTGACAATCCTTAGTTTGTCCATATCCATGTTTTGGGCGGCAATATTTCCCATGCGCCATGTATTGCATGGATCCATTGGCCCACTTCCTTTGATATTAATTATTGGAGTGTTGTTGGCAATTATTTTATGGAGAGGAAAAGATTTTTTTTTAATCAGGATAATTTCAGTGATCAGTTTTATTTTAATGATGCTTATTTTATTGCGGACCATTCCAAATTTGCGGAATGGTTATGAAGGATTGATCCAACGATTTTTTTATTCGGGCTGGACAATCTGGTCAGTTTCTTTAAGCTTCTTTTTCTTGCAAAATATTTCCTCAAGCCGTAAAATCAATCAATAATAGTGCGAAAGGATTTTAATGATATTTTTGCTGTGCAAGCAAAATAAATTTTTATATGCCTTTATTGGTAATCGTTCGTCATGGTCAGTCGGTGTGGAATCTTGAAAACAGGTTCACGGGCGATGTGGATGTTGATTTGACTGAAACCGGAAGGAGAGAAGCGCACGAAGCCGGAAAAGATTTGAAAGAAATTCATTTCGATTATTGTTTTACTTCATTATTAAAAAGAGCTGAAGAAACACTTCAGATCATATTACAGGAAATACAACAGCCAGGCATACCCGTAAAAAGGGACAAGGCTTTAAATGAAAGAAATTATGGTGATTTGCAAGGGTTGAATAAAGCAGAGATGGCTGAAAAGTATGGTCAGCCCCAAATAGATATTTGGCGGAGAAGCTATGCTGTCAGGCCTCCGGGCGGAGAAAGCCTGGAAGATACAGCCGCAAGAGTAATCCCTTATTATAAAAAAGAAATTGAGCCACTATTGAAAACAGGAAAAAATATTCTGATTGTTGCACATGGAAATAGCCTTCGGGCATTGATGATGTATCTGGAAAATTTAAGCGCCGAAGCAATTGCTGAAGTGAATTTGCCAACCGGTTCGCCAAGACTTTACACATTCGACGAGCATTTGAAATTAATCCGTATTGCTGTTTATAAAGAATTTGATGTGTAAACTGTACTGATATTTTTATCGTGAACCAATTGTTCAAGCTTGTCTCCATATAGGCCTGGTCAGGCATGTTGGCCGCCGCCGCCTTTCACGCTTATTTCATTTCCTTTGTATTCTGTTACTTTACATCCTGCTTTTTCAAGCAATGATTTTGTTTTCGAATTCCCTTCAACCATCAGGCATTGGCGTGGAGCAAGTGCAAGCACATTGCAACCCATCGATTCAAATTCCTCATCAGGAACTTCAACCAACTCATAATTTTTATTTAGTAATAAATTTCTAAAAGCAATCGGCATTAACGGAGAATAAACAACAGCAAGGTTTTTATCAACGGGACTAAAAATGGACATGAGATGAAATACATCGCTTGTTCCTTTATAATGCGGCAGCGAAGTAACAACAATGTCAACACCTATCGGTTTTAATAATTGGCGCAGTTGCTCAATGCCTTCTTCATTTGTGCGATAAGTATGACCAACTGCGAGCGTGTTTTCATCCAGCCATGCAACATCACCGCCTTCAACAGTTCCCGGCGATTTAATAATGCCAAGCACGGGAATGTTATTTTCTTCAAAAGCTTTTTGTTCTGCAAAAGGTTCATTGTTTCTTGCAGCTTTGCCCATGTTGCAAATAATCATTCCATTATTTGTCGCAATGGCTGCATCGCGACAATAAATAGAATCCATTGTCACATTATTATCCGCCGGCAAATGATAAATTGTTTCTGTATGTTTTGTTAGAATGGATTCGAAACTTCCGTATTCTGAAATTGCCTTTTGAAAATCAGGCTTTCCAAGGAAATTTAATTGGCTCCATTGTTTTTCGATTTGTGAATCACTCACAAAAGCATCAGCACATTTCTTAATAAAAAGAGATTTTAATTTTCCATATTCTGAATGACATGTTGAGCTCATACTTTATATTCTTCTTTAATAAATACTGAATTACTTTAATTATTACTGATGCCGGTTAAAAGCGCATTCACATTTTCGCTGCTTGACTTCAGAATAAATGGATACATTGGGTTGTTCAATATCCAGAATTTTTTCTGGCCATTTGCAGATACAATATAGATTGCATCCACTTCTCTGTCATCCAATTTAAAAATATTATTTGCCGTCATGTCTGTCAGGTTGTAGGTGATGCCTCCATAAGTGGCAGATTTTTGTTCTTTGATTGTTTTGAAGAAATGGCGCGAAAAACAATGATCGGTTTTGTCATCTGACAGCACAAACAGTGAAACTCCATTTGAAGTGGAAGTCGATTCATCTTTCGGAGGTTTCATTTTATCAGCCTTATCCATGGCTGTTTTTGAAATAACGGTCTTGTATACCTGAAATTTGCCATTGAATTTCAGTGTGTCAACAAATGCCAATGCGTTTTTATCAGTTGAAGTGACTGCGCCATTTACAATTAGCACAGTGCCGTCTTTGCCTTTGAATTCGTATTGAAATAATGTGCCTGTTTTTATTTCGGGCAAATATTTTTGTTGAGAAAACGATGAAAAAAAGAATAGTGAAAGAATCAAGAGAAGCTTTAGTTTTTTCATGCTGAATCAATATTGAATTAATAAATGAGCGCACAACAAAATAACCAAACTTAATCATTCATAAAAAAGAATCTGAATTGATTTCGGAGCAATCAATAACTAAGAAGCAAATGGCGTAAGGAATTTGCTAACTCGAACACAAAATGTTGTTTACAGCAAAAATTAGCTGGATTATCCGCTAACTCCTTCGTTACATTACGAAGAGGATTGGTAAATTTACGAATGCCTCTGTGGATAAGGCTTTCATTATGCACCCTCACACTAAAGGCAAAACAATTTCGTTTTGAAATATGACTTATGTTTATTTGCAAGTTCTAAATCCAGTCATATGAGCCAAGATTACCCTTTTTGTACTTTTTTAGTTGACGACGATCCTTTTTGCCTACAGCTTTATCATTATCATTTGAAAAACCTGGGGCTAAAAGATATTTATCTTTTTGATAACGGCAAAGATTGCATCAACAGCCTGGTGCTTCAGCCTGATTTAATTTTGTTGGATCATTACATGAAACCTATGAATGGGTTTGATGTTCTTACAGAAATAAAAAAATACAATCCTGATATTTTTGTGGTTTTTATTTCAGGCCAGGAAGAAATTCATGTGCCGATTATTGCCATGGAAAACGGCGCATTTGATTATCTCGTAAAAAATGATGTAACGGAAGACAAGCTGCAACTGATCATTGAAAAAATTCAGGCAATAAAAAGACTGCCTCATCAATAAAATTTTTTATACGTAGACAAGAAGCATTCATTTTTTGTTAACCACTGCTTAATACGGCTTCAGTAAAAGGAATTTCTTTATATTGAAGTATGAAAATAACCTTCCTATCAATACTGGTTTTCCTGGTAGTCAGCTCACCCACGTCCGCTCAATTTGTTTTTAAGCCGGATCATGACACTACTTATTATAGGTCTTATAAAGGAACTATAATAACGCGTGTTTTTCTTTCCAGAAAATATTCTGTTTTCAGGATGGATCCGCCAAATTCTTTACCAAATATGAGCTATCATGCAAATACGACGCTAAGCATTGGTGTAGGCGTTACCTATAAAGCTTTATCAGTAAGCATTTCAAAAAGTCTTGATAATTTTCTGAGCTCTGACGACAAAAAAGGAAAGACAACTTTCACCGATTTTCAATTGCGTTTGTATAAAAGAAAATGGACGGTTGATGCAATAGCAAGTTTCAGTAAAGGGTATTATTTATCGCCTCAGGGTCTTGCAACGCAAAATGGGCAAGGCTTCTATATTCGCCCTGACGTTGGTGTGCAGTTGGGCGGCGTAAGTGTTTATCGGGTACTGAATGATCAGAAATTTTCTTATGGCGCAGCGCTTTCTCAAAATTCCTGGCAAAAAAAATCGGCCGGATCATTTCTAATCGGAGCGGAAGCTTTTTATATTGCTTCGAATGCAGACAGCTCGTTTGTGCCAAATGCTGTAGACACGATTTACAATCAGCGTGATATTCGAAAACTTCATTTGTTTGAAGTAGGCCCGGGAGTTGGGTATGCATATACGTTAGTGATCCAAGACCATTTCTTTTTGATGGGCTCGTTAAATGTAGGGCTTAATTTCAGCTTTTCACGAGAGATAGGAGAAAGCACAGGCACGAAAATCGGCGTTTGGGCAGATTATATTTTCAGGCTGGGTGCGGGTTATAATGCAAACCGATGGAATGCAAGCCTGTCGTGGATTGGCAGCCGGATAAGCACCGAAGGGAACACATCTGATTATAAATATTATTTCAACGCAGGCGTTTACAGGCTCGTTTATGCAAGGCGTTTTGCCATCGGCCGCAAAATGAAAAGGGTACTGAACAGGTTAGACGGATCTATCCCACAATAAAATATATCAGCACGCTTGTCCAATCCACGAAAAAGCACGAACTTGTAGCTGTTGATATGAATGATTATTTGGATGAAAATAGTAAAACCTCCATCCCGGAAATACTCACTATTTTACTGATGAAACCATGATCATACGGCGAATAATTCAATTAAGAAAAAGCAAGCCGGAAAAACGGCTAAATTTTTTTAGTAAATTTATCAACACACTGTTTATGGAATTTTCCAAAATAACTGACTGGTTCACCAAGGGTAAAGTGATTTTTGTAACAATTGCAGGGATCATTACTTTTTCCATTACAATGTACAACCAATTCAAGAGCAGCAAATACACTGAAATCTCCGGTGTTGTTTCTTCCAGCAAAGATGTGGTTGTGCCTGTTGATGCGGTCGTAAAAATCAGCAGCCCAATTCAGAGCCAAACTGAAACAGATGCAAAGGGAAGGTTCAAATTTAAATTTGAAAACCTGCAGAGCGACACATTTCTTTTAATTGTTCAAAATAAAAGAACAAACCTGATAACAAAACAAAATGAATATGTAAGCTCGGGTCAGGGAAGAAAAGATATCCTCGTTCTTCTCAATTCGGATTATAGCAACAGCAGGGCGCTAAATGCGAAAGATACTTCTGCTACAAATGTTTCGTACAGAAAGAAAGCAGACCTCTCAAGAATTTTTCAACAACTTCGTATCAAAAGAATAAAATGATTTGTAAAAGGCATTGATAAATTTTATATAAGCCTACCATACATTTATTTTCTTAAATTCGGCTACCAATTCATTTTCTATTTTGTTTTGCCGATGACAATTTTAATTGTTTTGTTTTGTATTGTATTATTAGTGGTGCTCATCACGTGGGGAAAAATAAATTCATTTCTAGCTTTTTTAGTAGTTTCATTATTGGCAGGCTGGCTGCTTGGCATGCCTAAAAATAAAATTGTAAGCTCCGTCCAGCACGGTATTGGTGACATGCTGGGATCTTTGGCCATCGTAATTTGTGTTGGGGCAATGCTTGGCAAATTAGTAGCTGAAAGTGGTGCAGCGCAGGTGATTGCTGGTTCTCTCAAAAAAATTTTTGGAGAAAAATATATTCAGTGGGCGGTTATGGTCACAGGCTTTATTGTGGGGTTGCCATTATTTTTTGATGTGAGTTTTGTGTTAATGATACCGCTCGTTTTTTCAGTGGTGTACCAGTATAAACTGCCCGCGGTTTATATCGGTATTCCAATGATGGCAGCTATTTCAGTTACTCACGGATTTTTACCGCCTCATCCCGCGCCGGTTGCATTGGTATCGGAATTTCATGCAAACATGGGGCTAACATTATTATATGGGCTTGTAGTTGCGATACCAACGGTTATTATTGCAGGGCCATTATTTTCGAAGACATTAAAAAAAATAAATTCCGTTCCATTGCAAACCTTTCTTCCAAAATACATTCCTGAAGAAAAAATGCCCGGCACTGCAAATAGTTTTCTAACTTCTTTGTTGCCTGTTTTATTGTTAATGTTTTTTACATTGCTAGCGTTTATGGACATACGAAATGAGAACACCAAAAATGTGCTGTCTTTTTTTGGAAGCCCGGTTGTTGTAATGCTTGTGTCATTAACTGTTGCAACATATACTTTGGGAATTAAGCGGGGAAGGCATATAAAAGAAATTATGGAACATTATGCTGATGCTATAAAAGATATCGCCATGATTCTTTTGGTAATTGCCGGTGCCGGCGGATTGAAACAAGTGTTTATTGACAGTGGCATCAGCACTCAGGTTGCTGATGGTCTTCATAGTTTATCTGTTAATCCCTTAGTGCTTGGCTGGCTGGTTGCTGCGATTATTAGGGTGTGCGTAGGATCCGCTACAGTAGCAGGTTTGACTGCGGCCGGCATGATTGCGCCATTGGTTATGCAAGAACATATCAACCCGAATTTGATGGTGCTTTCAGTAGGAGCGGGCAGTTTATTTTTCTCTCATGTAAATGATGCCGGTTTTTGGATGTTCAAAGAATATTTTAATATCACAGTGAAGGAAACTTTTTTGTCCTGGTCACTGATGGAGACCATCGTATCAGTAATGGGATTGGCAGGCGCAGTAATTTTGAATTCTTTATTATAAAACAAATATTATGTCAGCAGAACAAAATCTAATCAATCTTGGTTTAACATTACCGGAAGCGCCAACACCCAAAGGTGTTTATAAGCCTGTGCTTATTGACGGCAAATATTGTTTTATTTCAGGGCAAGGCCCTTATCTTCCCGATGGAAAGTTGATAACCGGAAAAATCGGAAAAGACTTGGATGTAGACCAGGGTAAAAATGCGGCGCAGCAGGTGGGTTTAACTATTCTTGCCACTTTGAAAAAAGAACTGGGTTCATTGGACAAGGTAAAAAGAGTGATCAAAGTATTGGGAATGGTGAATTCAACTCCTGAATTTGAAAAACATCCTTATGTAATTAATGGTTGCAGCGAGCTTTTCGCAAAAATATGGGGCGATGAAAATGGCATTGGTGTAAGAAGCGCTGTGGGCATGGGTTCGCTCCCAAATAATATTTCGGTTGAGATAGAAGGATTGTTTGAACTGGTTTAGTTAATGGTGAAAGGTCAATAATGAATTTGGATTCTTTTATTAATATTTATTGATCTTTCGAAAAAATAAATTTTATGAACGAGCAAATAAACCAATGGTATCAGATCAATAATATAAATGAAATTGATTCGCCCGCGCTTGTTATTTATCCGCAGCGTGTAAAAGCAAATATTCATACTGCTGTCGAAATGATTGGAGATGTTCAACAGTTACGGCCACACGTAAAAACCAACAAATGCATAGAGGCAGTAGTATTGATGTTGGATGAAGGGATTACAAAGTTTAAATGTGCAACCATTGCTGAAGCAGAGATGCTGGGCATGTGCAACGCAAATGATGTATTGCTGGCTTATCAGCCCGTTGGCCCGAAATTGAAAAGATTTATTTCAGTGATTGAAAAATATCCTTCTACAAAATATTCCTGTTTAACTGATAATTACCCTGCCGCGATAGAGATGTCTGCAAAATTTGCTGCAAGCAATCTTGTTGTTCCGGTTTATCTTGATTTGAATATCGGGCAAAACAGAACAGGCATTTTGCCTGAGCATGCTGCTGAATTATACATTCAATGTTCAAAGTTAAAAGGCATAAGACCTGTTGGGCTTCACGCTTATGACGGGCATATTCGTGACGTTGATTTTATTGAGCGCAAGGAAAAATGTGATGAATGCTTCGAAAAAGTTTTGTTAGTCAAAAATGAAATCATGAGATGCGGACTGGATGAGCCAGTGATTATTGCGGGTGGTTCACCAACGTTTTCCATTCACAGTAAAAGAGAAAATATGGAATGCAGTCCCGGCACATTCATTTATTGGGATAAGACTTATATGGATTTGTGCCCTGAACAAAATTTTTTGTCCGCGGCATTGGTGATTGCGCGAGTGATATCGTCGCCATCGGAAACAAAACTGTGTATCGACCTCGGGCATAAATCCGTTGCTGCAGAAAATGAAATTACCAAAAGAATATATTTCTTAAATGCTCCTGAACTGAAAGCCATTAGCCAAAGTGAAGAACATTTGGTAGTGGAAGCCGGGGCTGGGCATCGGTATAAAGTAGCCGATATATTGTATGGGCTGCCAATGCACATTTGCCCAACGATTGCCTTGTATGAAAGAGCGCTGACAGTGAATGATCACTTTGCAAATGGCGAGTGGCGTACTATTGCGAGAGACAGGAAGATAAATGTATAGAGGGTTTGCACTTTGCCCAATTAATAATAAGACCGAACTTAAAACTACAAACACAACGATGCTGATTGTCGACGCACATTTGGATCTTAGTATGAATGCGATGGAATGGAACAGAGACTTACGGTTATCCATAACCGAAATCCGTGAGCGGGAAAAAAAGATGGATGACAAACCTGACCGTGGCAACAACACCGTTTGTTTTCCTGAGCTAAGAAAAGGAAATATCGGAATCGTCGTCGCTACGCAAATAGCAAGATATGTTGCTCCTGATAATCCTTTGCCGGGCTGGCATTCGCCGGAGCAAGCATGGGCTCAAACGCAAGCCCAGCTTGCATGGTATCAGTCAATGGAAGAAGCAGGGGAGATGACCATGATTAGAAATGTCGATTTGCTTGAAAGACATTTAAAATATTGGAATGATGGCAATAATAATGAAAGAAAAAAGATTGGATATATATTAAGCCTTGAAGGGGCAGACTCAATTGTATCTATTAATCACCTTGAAAGGGCTTATGAATATGGGTTGCGTGCACTCGGGCCAGCGCATTACGGCCCGGGCAGATATGCAAACGGGACAGATGCTACCGGAAAGATGAATAAGAATGGTTTGAGCCTTTTGAAAAAAATGGAAGAGCTGAATATTATTTTAGATGCGACGCATTTATGCGATGATGCATTTTGGCAAGCGCTCGATTATTTCAAAGGGGATGTTTGGGCGAGCCATAATAATTGCAGGGCAATTGTAAATCACAACCGGCAATTTAGCGATGAGATGATAAAAGCATTAATAGAAAGAGATGCGGTGATTGGCGCAGCCATGGATGCATGGATGATTGTGCCGGATTGGCTCGCGGAAAATCGACACCGCAAAATACAAATTGCAATCTCGAAAAATTAATAGATCATGTAGATCATATTTGTCAGATTGCCGGCAATACGGAACATGTCGGCATCGGATCTGATCTGGATGGCGCGTTTGGTAAAGAGCAGTCTCCTTATGATATTGAAACAATTGCAGATGAGCAAAAAATTCCCACCATTTTAAATTCAAGGGGTTATTCAAGACAAGACATTGAAAATATCATGCATGGAAATTGGGTGAGGTTTTTGAGAAAGGCCTGGAGAAATGTCTGAACCTGAATTCATTTGATTTGTTGGAAAGCGGTTACACGTTGCCGTTAGTAAGGCGCTCAACAGAATTCCTTCAGCACAAGTGAGTGATCCCGGAATGCTGCGGGACGGGTTCCACCGGAGTTCAATAGTGCAATGAAGTTGGGAACATAAAAGCCCTAATCACTTTTTCTGCATATGCAATTTTTAAGCACAATATTTTTCATTTAAGTTTTCTGGCACAATTATTTCGAATAACTGTTATCCAAATTCGTATCTATGAAACTGCCTTTTCTTTCCCATTGGTGGATATTTTTTGTTTGTGGGATTTTGATTTTTAGTTGCAAAAAAGATTCACATACAAGTGAAGCACAAAGCACGCCGATCCACAATGATTCATGCACAGCGACAATTGCTGATGCAGAAGCTATAAAAATATTTCCGGCGGATAATTCCTGGAACCAGGATATTTCTTCAGAGCCGGTTGACCCGAATAGCGATCAGATTATTGCGAATTTTTCTTCTTCAGGATTGCATGCAGATTTTGGCAGCGGTCTTTGGGATAATGCGCCGATTGGAATTCCATTTGTTGTGGTGTGCGGAAGTCAGGCAAAAATTCAGGTTGTGTTCAGAGCTAATTCTTACGATGGAGATTATGGTGATGAAAGCGATGCGGGGCCTTACGCCATTCCATTAAATGCGCCGATTGAAGGCAATGGTAACGGTGATGCACATGTGATTTCTGTGGATAAAGACAATGGCATTTTATATGAACTGTATAATGCAAGCGTAAATGGAAATCATTGGGAGGCGTCGTCGGGAGCAATTTTTAATTTGAAATCAGATGCACTGCGCCCTGATGGATGGACATCTGCTGATGCTGCCGGCCTGCCGATATTTCCGGGCCTTGTGCGATATGATGAAGTATTGAAAGGAACTATTGATCATGCCATACGCTTTACATTAAGTAGCTCAAACGTAAAGCCAGCCTATATTTCGCCGGCTCGCCACAGCGTAAACAGTTCCGGCGGCCAATACTCGCTTCCTTTTGGCGCGAAGATCCGTTTAAAAAACAGTTTTGATATAAGCAACTATTCGCCGCAGCTTCAGGTTATTTTAACAGCCATGAAAAAATATGGATTAATACTTGCCGACATTGGCAGCAATATGTATATCAGCGGTGCGCCGGATGAAAGATGGAATAACGATGACCTGCACCAATTGGGAAATATACAGGCGAGTTCGTTTGAAGTGGTAAAGTTTGAATAAAGAGTTCATGGCCTGTTGTTCATAGTTAATGGTTGATGGTTCATAGCAAGAATCAGAACATGATGAAAGAGCTATGAACCATGAACTATAAACACATAGTTCTACACGTGCGAATGCAAATAATCTTTCAGGTTTGTAATTGTTTCTTCGTGCGTGCGGATGGTTTCTTTAACAAGGTCGTTGATGGAAACAATGCCGATGAGTTTTGTTTCGTCAAAAACAGGCAGGTATCGAATATTCTTTTCTGACATCAGTTGCATGCAAAAATCAACTGTATCATATGGATTCACGCGGGGAAGGTCGTCGGACATAATTTCAGAAACCTTTGTGTCAGTAGATGATTTTCCTTTCAATATTACTTTCCTTGAATAATCTCTTTCTGTCATAATGCCAAGATATTCATCGGCATTCATGACCATCACAGAGCCGATATTTTTATCAGCCATAATTTTTAATGCTTCTAGAACTGTAGTATCTGGTGAAACAGTAATGGAAGCAGCTCTGCCTTCTTTGTGCTTAAGTATATCGGCTACCTTTTTCATTTATTCAAGTTTTGGTGGACAATCGTTTTATGTAATGTACAAAATTTCTAAAAAAGTTAAAATATTATTATTTGGAAAATAAGTTTTCGAACACTTATTTTGCAGCCGGAGGGATGTCAGAGCGGTTTAATGAGGCGGTCTTGAAAACCGTTGACTGTCACAGGTCCGGGGGTTCGAATCCCTCTCCCTCCGCTTTTTACCCGCAAATAAATGCAGACACGTGCAGGTCAGCACAGCATTTTGTTCTAAAACTATAGATATTTTTTATGCATGCCATTGCGCGGTTATACGTAGCCGTTAAGGCACACCACCTGAAATTTTACAAATCGCAAATCAAACAGGTACTGGTAAACACCCGCTTCAATTTTTTTTGCCGCACAATGCAGCAAGACAAGAATGGCAAATCGCCGATTGTACTGCGCATTGTTTTGAACAACGAGAAAAGAGACATTTTACCGGGCTTTATTGTTTTGTTGCCCAGAGAACTGGGACAAAAGTTCGCGTGGCGTATGCAAGGCCGTTAGCAATTCTGCTGGAATCAATACAAACCTGGAAATTATTTTAAAAGATGCGCACAATGCTTTTGATGAGCTCAGGTTCTCCAGGGGAGCAAATCGTTCTATTGCGCTGACCGGCCATTGCTGGCTCAAACTAAAAAACTTTCATCCTGCAAGCGCAACCCCGAGCCTGCGTCATGACTCGGCAAATAAATTGTCTTATGATTTGCTGCATAAGCCATCAATTTTTTATAAGTCTCTCCTGATTTTTTATAATCAGCATTTACGCCTGCTAATTCACCGTTTAAAACCTGGCCTTGATTGTAAGAAGTATCTCCTGCAAAAAAGATATCGAAATCGTCCGTTTTAAAAACGACAGAACTATGTCCTGCCGTGTGTCCCGGCGTAGGCACATACAATAAATCTTCAGCAGATGTAATTGGAAAAGCCTCATTGAAAATATCTATCCTGTTTTGTTTATAATTTACTTTGTTTGGCTTGAACCAGGATGGATAAGTGGTTGGCATATTACCACTGGCGCGAGCAAACTCTGCATCACCAACAATTATTTCTTGCTTGGGAAAAAATTTAAGCCCATCAGTATGATCCAAATGCAAATGTGTCAGCACTACTAATTTCACATCAGCTAATTTCAGGTTCACTTTTTCAAACTGATAATTGAGCTCGTCTTTTTCATCGACTCCAAATTTTGCAGAGTGCTTGAAAAAATATCTGAAGAACGCGCTCTCTTTTGCAAGGTATTTATCGAGGTTTTTTACAGCCGAGATTTCTCCTGTATCCACTACCATCAATCCTTCGGGATGCTCTATTACCCAAACCCATATCGGCATATATTCGGTATAATGTTTGTCAAAAAGCATATTCAATTTTGCTAATTCGCCAACGCCATTCTTTTTTCTGAAATTAGTTTTTACAGCCACAGTTCCTGTGCATAATGCATGAACTTTTACATCTCTTCCATTCAGCTTCACAACAGTTGTCACATTTTCATAGGATGGAATAATGTCTTGTGAGAATGTTTTATTTTTCATTTTATAAATTTTATAAAGCAAAGCTAACTGCGCTGAACAACTAAACAGTTCACAAATGTTAAGAAAGGATTTGAAACATAAAGAAGTGCTTTATTTTATTTTTTCATTTAACAGTCTTGCAAATTTTTCGGGCTCTTCATATTGTGGCATGTGTGCAGAATGCTCAAAAGCTGTAAATGATTTTGTGTCAGCTTGCAAATATTCATAGAACTTAACAGCAGTTTGATATGAAGCAATGCCATCTAATTTGCCTTGGATAAAATGTACTGGAACTTTAACGGAAGTTATTTTATCAAAAAGATTTAAAGTATCCATTTCAGGCAGTAGCGCATTCTGACAAAACTCCATTCCCTTTATTGTTTTTAAAACATCGCTTAATTTATAAGCTTTACTAAAAAGCATATTCTTTATGGCGGACATTAATAATTGGTTATAACTACTGTCTGTTTTTATTCCACCTAAATCCGAAAGTATCTTGGCGCGTTCCTGAAATGTTTTTGAATCAATAAATGTTTTATCTTTTAGCTTTATCACCTGCTTCACCAGCTTTGGTTTGTTTTTTTCACGGGCTTTAGACATGGCAAATTCAAGTGCATATTTATTTGCCGTTGGGATGTCAATATCAATGCCTGTTAAAAACAATTGGCTGAAAATACTGCTGTCTCTTGTAGCTGCCATCAAGCCTGTTGTTGCGCCAATGGAGTAACCCATGAGAATTAAATTTTCTTTATTATACTTCTTCAAAAGATATTTTGTGCACTCAATAATATCATCGGTTAATTGAGAAAAGTTTATTGTTTTCGGGTCGATGTTCTTATTAAAAGATTTGCCACAACCACGCTGATCCCAATAGGCAACGAGATAATTATTTTCAAGATGCAATAATTTTTCCATTGTATTAGCTTCTGGGATCATCGGCAAGCCCGGACACTGCCTGCACATGAAGTATAAGCGGTGCACCTTTTTTACCACGAACCAAGATCCATTGCTCAGAGTTGCTGACATTTATTTTTTCTAAATTATTAATGTTCATATTGATGTTTTTAAGTAAAGGTTACTGAATGAAATAATTTTGAACCTTTTGGTAGTGTTCAGTTTGAATTTTTAGAATTAAATATTCAGTTTTTCAGCGCTTCTGTGCCTGGTTAATATTGCCACTAAGGCACAGAAACACTACCAAACTTTTTAAGAAATTAATTTCCTGCTCTAAGGCTAACTAAATATTCCGTGCTAATTCCAATGTAAGAGGCAATGTGATCTTGGGCGACATTTTGTAAAACTTTTGGTTCATTGATCAACAGTTCTTCATACCGTTCTTTGGGAGTTTTAAAAATAAAAGAAACAGTCCTGTTGTGAAAACGTAAAAAAGTAAATTGCGCGATAACACGATTTAAATGTTCCAGGGCTAGAGCAGTTTTACAAAGTTCATTAAAATCATTATAAGAGAATTCTGTTAATGTAGTTTCTTCCATAGCAACAATACTTGCATGCGGCAATGAACGACCAAAAATGGAAGGCAGGTCTGCACAAAAATCGTTTTTAAAATAAAAGAAATCTGTTATTTCATTTCCATCCTTCACGTAAAATTTTCTTAGATATCCTTCTTCTAAAAAAGATACTTTGGTAGTCATCTTTTCGGATTCTATCCAGTAATCACCTTTATTCAATTTGGAAATGGTGGTGATTTCCATGAACCTCTTACAATCTTCTTCTGATAATGGTGCTATTCTTTGCAGCATCTGAATTATGTTACTCATGTTTTTTTGTTTTAGAATACAAATGTGGCTTCCGTAAATTTTAATTTCATTCACAATTGTTAAGAAGTTGGAACGCATGACGCAGTTTATGATTATATTTAGAAGGATAATCAGCAAGATGAATGACATACTGGTTAATGAAATAAAATCAATCGGTAATTTTTCCGAAGAAGACATTGAACTATTTTTTAGTTTTTTGGAGGAAAGTTTTATCGCAAAAGGAGATCATTTTCTTAGTGAAGGGCAAGTCAGTCATTATGTTGCTTACATCACTTCCGGATTGACTATGCATTATGAAGTGCATGATGGAGTGGAGATCCCACGTGCATTCAGAATAGAGAACCAATGGATAGGTGCCCTTAAAAATTTTGGGAACAGAGAGCCTGCAGATAGCGCTATCAAAGCACTTGAGGATACATGGCTGTTAAGGATATCCGCAACGAATTTGCAAAAAGCATTTCAATTGCAACCAAAATTAATCGCCTTGAAAGATCATTATACAGAACTTTCATTTATCAAGAATATGCAGCATGGCTCTGATTTAGCTATGCTCAATGCAAAACAACGTTACTATAAATTTATGCGCGAAAGCCACGACGTGATTAATCGCGTTCCTCAATATTATATAGCTGCTTATTTAGGTATAAAGCCGCAATCGTTAAGCAGATTAAGAAAAGAAAAGTAATAAGAAAAGCAAAAACATGATCAACAAACTGATCAGTGATATAAAAAAAATTGACAATTTTTCTGATGAAGAAATTGATCAGTTCTTCAGTTATTTAACAGAAGGATTTATTGCAAAAGGCGATCATTTTCTTAAGATGGGAGAAGTCAGCCATCATGTTGCTTTTATCATATCCGGGCTGGGCATGCATTATAAAATATATGATGGCATTGAGATCCCAATTGATTTTACTCCTGAAGGAATGTGGCTCGCTTACCTGGCAAGCTTTGCAAATGGCACTCCTGCAGATGTAGCAATAAAAGCATTAGAAGACACAAAAATTCTTAAGCTATCTGCAATGAAAATGCAGGAGCTTTTTCATTGGCAACCTAAATTCATGGCGCTGAAAAACTTCTATACAGAACTTTCATTTATGAGCACTGCGCAGCATGGCGCTGATCTCGCGATGCTTAATGGCAAACAGCGGTATTATAAATTCATGCAGGAAAAACCTGATCTGCTTAATCGTGTTCCTCAATATTATATTGCTGCTTACCTTGGCATAAAGCCTCAATCATTGAGCAGGTTAAGAAATGAAAAATAAAATTTTTGAACTATGCAAGCTCAGGACACATCATCAGCGCTTATCTCCGGACAATCTAAAAAAATTTTCTACATCGATCATCTCAAAGTAGTGCTGACCATACTTGTTGTGCTGCATCATGCTTTTATTACTTACGGTGCGCCTGGCGGATGGTACTATAAAGAAGCAACAACAAAGACGGCTGCGCTGATCCCCATGACCTTATTTGTGAGCATCAACCAGGCTTTTTTTATGGGCTTTTTTTTCTTTCTGTCTTCCTATTTCATAAGGCCATCTTATGAAAGAAAAGGAGCATCGCGTTTTGTTGCTGACCGTTTGTTGAGGCTTGGAGTGCCGCTGTTGTTCTATTCTTTTATTCTCTCACCGCTGTTAAGCTATCTTGTTTATTATTTCGGAAAAGGGAACCACATAACTTATTTGCAATACTTGAGTGGTTTTGATGACTGGATAGATTTTGGTGTGCTTTGGTTTGTGGCTGCGTCTATTGCTTTTCACGCTCATTTATGTAGCTATGCAGAAATATTTTTAAAATCCAGCTATCGAAATCTTTGCCTGCACCAAGCGCGGGCTCAGTCATTTTGTTTGCAGCGGGTGTTGGTGTCATTAGTTTTTTTGTAAGGATAATATTTCCGGTGGGATGGCAACTAAAACCACTAGGTTTCCAGTTCGGGCATTTTTCACAATACATAGCGCTTTTTATATTGGGCCTGATCGCATCAAAAAACAATTGGCTCAATACAATTGCTTTTAGCACTGGCAAACGGCTTGCTGTATTTGCGCGATTGTCATTGCTCTTCCTTGTGGTTTTTTATATAATAGAAAAAACGTCGCACATGCCGCAGGATTGGTTCAGCGGAGGATTTCACTGGCAGCAACTATTATATGCCGTTTGGGAACAGCTCATTGGTTTTTCAATCATAACCGCATTGCTTTGTTTCGGCAAAAAATTATGGAATAAACAATCTGGTTTTATAATGAGCTTATCACGATATACTTTCGCAGTCTACATTTTTCATCCGCTGGTTCTTATCTCTCTTTCTCTTTCAATAAGGAACTGGAGCATTGATCCTGCATTAAAACTTTTATTGGTAGCTCCATTGGCTGTCGTGCTCAGCTTCCTGCTGGCTTCTGTAATTGTATTGATCCCCGGTGTGAAAAAAATCATTTAAACTATCAACAAAAATTAGTTCTTACCAAATGTGAACGAAATTGGTTTTGCACTGTGCGAGTTTTGTGTCTTAATAATTAAAAACAAAATTATGACACACAAAAAATCAAACCTGCTCAATTTATTTGTTGCATTATTTTTTATTGCTAGCGGCTTATCTGCAAAAGCACAGGACTGGAAAACGGAAGAAAAATTCAATGTGCTTTTCGGTCTCTCTCAACCTGTGCTCTGCCACGGTTTTAATTTTGAACTGAACTACATTCATAAACGAATCATTATTGATTTCTCTCAAGGAGTTTTTTTGCAATTCAAAGGCAATGCACTGCCAAATGAATTAAGAAATCAGAATATTGATCTTCACATGCCCTGGACTGTTGGCTTTGGTGTTGGTTACAGAATAACCGAATGGGTAAATTTAAGAGTAGAACCGAAATGGCATCGCTTTGAATTTTATTATGATAATGAAAATAAATATCAAAGCAATCAAATCACATCTTATAATACGTTCACGCTTGGGCTTGGTTTGTATGGTTGCTATCAGCCATTTAAAAAGAAAGAAAATTTTCTGAAAGGAATTACGATCGCGCCAAGCATCAGGTACTGGCCAACTGTAGCTTCCACGAAGAATAATAATTTCACCTACTTCAATAAATCGACAGAATCGAATCAGCAAATAAAAACCTATGGTCCCGGCATCGGTCTCACTCCACTTATTATCAATGTAAGTATTGGTTATTCTTTTAAAATTAAAAAGAATAAATAATGCCGACTGAATTAAAAGCTGTGGTGTTCAGGACTTCCAAACTAAAAGAAACAAAAGATTTTTTTGTTAATGAACTTGGAATGGCAATTAAAGAATCCTCTGCCACGCATTTCGTTATTCATTCTAAAAGCATCAGGCTTTTGTTCGTCGAATCTGATAATGATCTGGAAGTTGAATTATATCTTAGCAAATCATTAAGCGCTTCTCACGAAAATAATCTGACATTGCATTCAGCCACGAAAATTCCAGGGCTTACAATTTGCGAAGATCCGAACAGTATTCAAATTATTATTTCTGAAAAATCTGATAATAAAAAATAAAATCATTTTAGGATCAGATAGAATAATCTCAAACATAGCAGGGACTTGTCATTCCGAATCCGGCGAAACAAAGGAAATATTAAATAGAAGAATATAGGATGAGGAATCTTTAGAGCCGGCAAACATATAACACGAGATTTCTCGCCCTATTCACTAATGATGGTAGCTAATGAAGACGCACGGGCTCGAAATGACAAGTCGCTAATAAGAGCAAGTTTTACATTTATTCTGCCTAATCCTAAATCATTAAAATAAATCTTAAAATATAAAAATCATGCAAACTATTTTGGGAGCGAGTGGAACGATTGGCACTGAACTCGCTAAATCATTAAAAAATTACACTAGCCAAATTCGCATTGTTAGCAGAAAACCAAAAAAGGTAAATGACTCGGATGAATTATTTCCCGCAGATCTTACTGATGCGGCACAAGTTGATAAAGCAATCGCAGGTTCAGATATTGTTTACTTAACGATTGGGTTTGAATACAAATTAAAAGTTTGGCAGAAAAATTGGCCCACATTGATGCGCACCGTAATTGAATCTTGCAAAAAGCATCATGCGAAGCTGGTTTTTTTCGACAATATTTACATGTATGATAAATCAGAAATTCCGCACATGACAGAAAATTCACGCATTAACCCTTCCGCTAAAAAAGGAAAGATTCGTGCAGCGATCGCGCAAATGATTTTGGATGAAGTTGCAAATGGAACGCTCACTGCTTTGATTGCACGCTCTGCAGATTTTTATGGGCCGAATGCTAACAACAACATCACACAAATGATCATTGATAATTTTAAAAAAGGAAAAAAGGCCGATTGGTTGGCGAGCGCTGATAAGATTCACAACTTCACATACACACCCGATGCGGGCAAAGCCACTGCCTTGCTCGGCAACACAGCGGATGCTTATAATCAGGTTTGGCATTTGCCAACAAGCCATGAAAAAATGAATGGCAAACAATGGATCGAAGCCATTGCGAAAGAAATGAACGTGCAGCCAAAATATCAGGTGTTGCCTGTTTGGATGATGAGCATTTTAGGAATTTTTATGCCGCAGATAAAAGAGATCAGTGATATTTCTTACCAAAGCGATCGCGATTATTTTTTCGACAGCAGCAAATTCGAAAAAAGATTTGGCATCAGCCCAACACCTTTTGCAATCGGTATTCGCGAGACTGTAAAATCTTTTATGTGATATGAATCAATATTAGAACAAAGCTGTTTGCATTCCAATTCCATTTGCTTTTTGTAATTCATACAGGCTTTGTTTTTGAAAATCAAAAAAATCATTCAGCCATTTATCTGTGTTATTGATTTCTTTAAATTCATACCAAGACCTGAACGTTGCATTGTCGTAATCAGGGTTATGTATGTGATTGGTTGCAACGTACTCAATGAGATAATCAAAAAATTTATAGTCAAAATCCGTTTTCAATACAAAGCCCAATTCAATTTCTGCATGGTAATGCCCACTGTTTACATGCTGACCCGTATGTGTGATTTTTTCTAAAAATACTTTTGCGGTCACGCCATTTTTTCCTTTGTAAATAAGATAATAGTCTTTGTGTTCTTTGCTTTTGTAAAATACAAGTTCCATATTAAATCCAGTTATTTGTGAGTTCATCGATTTTACTCATTTGCATAATTGTAAAGTCAAGTGCTTTGATCACATCTTCTAGGCGCTCCAATTCCAAATGAAGTTTCATTCCCTTTCGTTCGGATAAATATTTATGTAGAACCTGATAGCCACCAATGTTGAATTCAAAAACTTCATTTGAAATGTGATCGAAATATTGGGTTTTGTTTATAAACAATTTTCCTATTTTATTTTCAACTTTAAAACTAATTTCTTCAACGATATTATTTCCTTTACCCATAAAATTGCCTGCCGAATTTCTTATTTCAGTTTCCAGCAAATGGACTTTTATCAGATCATTTCCTAACTCTGATAATTCTTTGAAAAGTTTCTTATCTTCTGTGAAAGGGATTCTCGGGAAATCTATTTTTAAAAACTCTGCATACTTGCTACGGTAGGTTGGACTGTAAAGAATAGAATATATGTAACCCAAAATTTTTTCATTGCTCAGTTCAGTCTGATAACTTGAAATTATTTTTTTTAAAGCAGCGCTAAAATTTATTTCTTTTGAGGAATCTGATGTAATAATATATAATGGAAAAGTATTGACACTGTCAATAGAGGAAGTTAAGTCTTTGCTTGTAATATTTTTTGTTACGAAATAATTATACGAACCAAGCTGTCTACCGTACTTCGCAGAATTCAAAGCAATATTTCCAAAGAATAAATTATGCATTATTTCTATTCTTGGTCTTTTGAGAAATTTGTTATCGTAATAGATATAGCGTGTATCAAAGACTCTGTAAGCAATCGGCTTGATTTTGGCTGCTTCTATTTTATCATTTGGAAAAGCAAGTTTCATTTTCCTAATAAGTGCTTTGTCATCAAAATCAATGAATAAATCATCTTTCCCTGTGACGATTGCCAAACTATTTTTTATGAATATTTCATTAAGTGGAATTCCTTTATCGTATTTGTTCCTTAATTTGATGTTTTGAGAAACAAATAGATAGTGGGGTTTTGCAGGCGAAAGAATTTCCCATGCAATACTTGTATAATTATCTTCTAAACTTCTTTCATATTTTTCTAGTCGCGTTCCCCAAAAGTCAGAATGCGCAATTTTCTTCTCAACTCCTTTCTTTTTTACAAAAAAGGAAATAGCGACACCTTGCTCAATGTCAAAAACATTTTCATCTTTACCGCCGTCAGGCGCAAATTCTTTTGGCTTATTACTTCCATGTAAATCAATAATGTAAATCTGGTCAAAAGTTTTCATTAAACTTTGCCTCATTCCTCTAAATGTTGGGTTGGTTAGAAATCGGTGATTTGTAATTATTCCAACTACACCTTCCTCAACTTTTTCCATTTTATCCTGAGCAAATCGAATAAATTTTACATAATCGTCTTGAAGCCATTTTGAGTTTTTTTCTCCCAAAGGCTTTCCGTCAACGAAATAATAATCTTTGATTTTGTTGCTTATCCATTCGCCATTATTCTTTGAGTGTCCTGAATATGGCGGATTACCTGTGATAACCAAAATCGGCTTGTCTTTTATTTTCTGTGCTTGTTTGCTTTCTTCAGTGAGCGCAGGCAGAAAAGGAATACGCTGCTGAATATTTACGGGATCAAGTGTGTTAGTGAGAAAAATCTGCAGTCGCTCATTCTCAGCTAAAGTGTAACCATTGTCTTTTAGGAATTGAGAAAGTTTTAAGTGAGCAATGGTGTAAGGAGCAATCAAATATTCAAACCCGAAAATATTTTTAAGCACATGTTCTTTAACAACTAAATCTTTTTTGCCTGAGCCTTTTGGGAGTTTGTCAAAGATTTGCTGCAGTACTTCTACTAAGAAAGTTCCTGTGCCCGTGGCAAAATCTAAAACTGTTACTTTATTCCTGTCGCCAAGCCCATCTTTAATAGGAAAATATTTACAAAATATCATCAATAGCCCGAACGATAAAGTTTACGACCTGAGGCGGTGTATAATAAACACCCTTTGCCTGACGAAGTTTTTTATCGTAAGCAGCTAAGATATTTTTCGTATAAATAAATGTATGGGTCATAGTTTTCTGTGCCCTTTTTTCTCTTAGTAAAAGAAAGTGATCCTTGAATAGCTTTTAGGTCAAGGTTATTCATTATGGTAAGAACTTCTTCAACTATCCATTTTGTTTCCCTGTATTCTTCACGCTTCAATTCTTTAAGAAAGTCTACTAACTCTTTGATAAGCCCAAAGGATGATGGAATGAATCCCAAGCAATATTCCGATAATGGGCTTTACAACGCATTAAGTTGTGCCAGAAATAAACCATATACAAGGTTTTCAGAAAAAGCATCGGAAAATTCATTACAGTAAGCTCATGGAAAACAAAAGTTTTGAATGTTTCATAGAGTTATATAATCTTCCTTCTGTATGTTCGAGTTCCTGTCGTTTCAGTTCCTCAAGCAAAAAATCTTTCAAGAGTTTTGCTCTGACTGCAAGAGCCTCAGCCAACAGCTTTGCGTCAGCAATTTCTTTAGGCGCTTGTAAAGAAAAGATTTTATCAGTTTCTCAACCGCTGAAACTTTTGAAGGATCCAGTTTTACTTTTTTGTTCCCTATGTCTGTAAGAAAACAAAGTGTTTCGCGTTGCTGAAGCTTTCCTTCTTTAATCCAAATCCACTCAATATAGTTGGTGATTAATATATTATCTGAAAGTGACTGATACTTTTTAATCTGGTCACTTTTAAGAATTTTGTCAAGGTTCTCATCAATCTTTTTATTCTCAATATATCCAATAATACTTTCAGTATTGGTTATTTTGAAATCAGGTGAGCCGAATTTGCCTTCACGCTTGGGCTCATGGAGAATTTTTACTTTTGAACCAGCCAAACTCTCAACCAAATCCTTTAAAGCAGGGCGATGCGTATGTTCTGTAATGTCACTTATTCTCTGCGACTGCAATGATTTAAAATATTTCTCAAACTCAAGCATTAAATATAAAATGTAATATTTTGGAAAATTAAGCAAAAAATTATCATTCTATCTTTTGGTTGGAGAGTTATGGTAAAGTCGATTCAGTAAGCTAATTATTATATTCGGTTCTTTTGGCTTGTTTTAATCTAATGAAATAATAATTAAATCGGAAAGCAAATCATTTCCCCCGAAAACGCCTTTATCAACTGATATTCATATTCAAGCCTGTTATAAAATTCTTTCACGCCGATACGTTCATCTTTTCCGTGTGCGCGATTATCATCAACATCAATAAACACACCTGAGATTCCGTAAGTAGGAATGCCTTCGCCACGCAAATAAATACCATCGGTTGCGCCAACTTCCATCACAGGCAGCACAGGAATCCCAGGCCACAATTTTTTTGTAAGGTCTTCAACAGTTTGCATCAGCTCAGGTTTTAGTGCAGAAGCAGGATTATTTTTTAATCCGGTCATAACTGAAACAACAATCTGGCTGTCTGCTACTACATCAATAATTTGTTTTTGAATTTCAGCTTGCGTGCTTCCCGGCATCACACGACAATTCACAGTTGCTTTTGCAGATTGCGGCAATGCATTGATTGCATGCCCGGCATCAAGCATCGTTGCAACACAAGTGGTGCGCATCATCGCATTATAATATGCTGATGTTGCCAAACGCCTGATCACAATATCATCAGGTGAATTTTGTGAAACCGCTTTCATGTCATCAGCCAATTGCCCATTTTCAAATGAAGACATTTTTGCGAAATAAGATTTTGTCACCTCATTAAACTGCACAGGAAAATCATACACTTCCATTTTTGTTAATCCGTTTGCTAAACGATAGATCGCATTATCTTTTGAAGGCAATGAACTATGGCCGCCGGGATTTTTTACTTGCAATGTCAAATTCAAAACAGCTTTCTCGCTTGCCTGCACCGTGCGGTTAATTCTTTTTCCATTTTTAATTTGCGGATCACCTGCATCCATATTAATGCAAAACTCTGCATCGATCAATGCACGTTGATTTTTTAATAACCATTCCACGCCATTGTATTCAGCGCCGCTTTCTTCACCAGTAGTGAGTGCAAGTATCAGATCGCGGTCGGGCATATAACCTTCTTGCTTTAATCTTATAAAATTTGCAACAAGAATTGCAGCGCCATCTTTTATGTCCATCGTGCCCCGGCCATAAAAATATCCATCGCGTTCAGTGAGTTTGAACGGATCTAATGACCAATCTTCACGACGAGCTTCTACCACATCAAGATGCGCCAAAAATAGAATGGGCTTGCGTTTGCCAGTGCCATGCAAACGCACAACTATATTTCGGTTGCGCAATGTGGGCCAACAACCTGAATATCTGTTTCAGCATAGCCCGCCAATTTTAATCGCGCAGCCATTGCATCCGCAGCAGTTGTTGTGTTACCTGTTGAATGAACAGTATTGGTCTCGATAAGTTCTTTAAAAATACTCCGCGCCAATTCCTGGTTTGCAGAAAGCTTTGGTGCTTGTGCTGAAACTGTTTCTGATAAAGACACTGAAATTATTAGCGCAATAAAAAAGTTTTGTTTGAATTTTATCATGATTGATTTTTTCGAATCTATTTGGTTATTTTGTAATAAATGTTTGAAGATACTAATGTATAAATATACAGGATTGAAATATAAATGTTTGTGGCAATTGAAGAATGGCTAATGCTTTGCCGCAACCTGCGATTGCAATCTTGCAGAAAAAAATAGTATCGTGTTTTATAGTGACGAAAACTTATTTATAGAAAGAAACTTTGCTCAATACACTTTGAACCAATATTCTCCAGAGCCAACATCTATGATGGCGCTTTTAGTACTGATTTTTATGAATGCTTTAGAAAAAGTTTTATCGCTTTCAGTGATTTTTGATGTTGGTGTTGCTGGCAAATAAATAGTAGCTTTCGAATTAACGGGTATGATCACATGCAGCAAAAAACTGTTGCCATCTTTTTTCCATTCACTTAAGATCAAGCCATTGGGTGATTGAAAACTTCCTTTTGCCGAAGCAATATGCCCAACCAACTGCGGGCGGATTATGATGTGTTTATATGCGATGGAATTTTCCTGTTGGCTGATTCCCGCAAGCCCGCTGTAAAACCATTCCATGATATGCCCCAGCATCAGGTGATTATTTGAAACCTCTTCCAGCGCAGCCCATGATTCCGTTAATGCAGTGGCTCCTTTCTTCAACTGAAAACCATAGCCCGCCACATCATCGCGATGGTTCATTTCATAAATCATCTGAGAAGCGCCGCCATCATCCAGTGCTTTAATGAGAAAATGAAAACCAATATCGCCCGCAGTTAATCTGAACCCGGTTTGAGTGATTGAATCAACCAGATTTTTTAATACAAATGGCTTGTCTTTTTCTTCAACCAAACCAACACAATAAGGCATTGCCATCGCTGTCTGGCTTCCCGTGGAATAGATTTTTGTCTGTTGGCTGAAAAATTTCTGATTGAATGCATTTTTAATTTGAACAGCTAATGCATTCAGTTTTTGCTGTTCATTTTTATCGTGCATCAATATTGCCATATTGTTTAGCAGCGTTACATCATAAAAGAAGATAGCCGTTGCCGTTAAAGCAACAGGCGTAAGCTGCGCATAACCGGGAAAACCCGGTCCATAATCGTACCAGTCACCCAACCCATAAGATAAAATATGATTGATTGATTTGCTTTCTAAGTAATCAACATATCTTTTCATCATATCGTATGCCTCTTCTATGGATTGCTTATCTCCGTACCATGTGTACAAAAGCCAGGGCAATATAACTGCTGCGCTTCCCCATTCAGGAGAATCTCGGAAACCCTGATCAAAGACAACAAACTCGGGCGCAATATCAGGCACCAAACCTTCCTGGGTTTGCGCATCCATCATGTCTCTCACTAGTTTTTTATAAAGAAGGTGAATGTTGTAATTGTATTGTATAGAAGTACCCATAAGGTAGTTCTGTTCCATCCAGCCCAGTTTTTCGCGGTGTGGGCAATCGGTGATCACACTTTGCATATTGCTTTTGATAGCCCATTGTATCAACGTATTGATCTTGTTGAACAAGGTATCGGAGCAGGAAAATATTCCAGATGCAGGTGCGCTATTACGTGTGTGCAATAACGTTAATTGTAATAAAGGCCAGATTGGCTCATTTAAAACATGGTAAGGCGCTCCTCCTTCTATCAGCACATAACGAAAACCATAGTAACTGAATTTTGGTTGCCATGTTTCATTGCCCTCGGCTTTTAAAATATAAGTATAATAATATGGCTTTCCGGATGCGTTCTGATTGGGGAGATTATTTGAATCAATCAGCTCGGCGGGCGTTAGTTTGATAGTATCTCCTTTATGCCCCATTACATTCAACTGCACAATGCCGGATGCATTTTGCCCGAAGTCGTATAGAAATGTATGATCATTTATCTTTCTAATTTTCTTCGCAGCAATACTTTCCATAACCTGCAAAGGATAATCTGTTTCAGGCTCTAATTTTATAGAAGGCGATTTTATAAGCAATGCATTTTTCCAGTGCGCATCATCAAAGCCTGCAATATCCCATCCGCTCTGATCATGCGTTCCATCATAATCTTCACCACCATATATGCTGCTAAATGTTACGGGTGATGGCGATGTTTTCCATTGTTCATCTGATATGATGATATCGGTACTGCCATCATCGTAGGTGATGATTATTTTGCAGATCATTTTGGGCGCACCGAATGCATCAACCAATTTATAATAGCGTTCTCTGTTGATATTATAAAAGCCATTTCCTACAATTACGCCAATGGCATTATCTCCTTTATTGATCTGTGCAGTGACATTATACATATTGTACAGGCATCTTTTATCATAATAAGTCCAGCCAGGTGATAAAAAACTGTTACCGATTTTTTTTCCATTGATGCTCATCTCATATTGCCCAAGACCGCTTATAAAAGCCAATGCCCGCAATGGTTTTTTATCAATCGCAAATTGTTTCCTGAAATAAGGAATGGTGCTGCGGCGGATGCATTTATTTCCAAGCCCGCTGGTATCAGGCACACCTGGCCAGACCAGCAAGGAATCCGGCAGCTCTTCATAGCCAATCCATTTAGCTCCGCTCCAGTCCTTGCTATCAAATAATCCTGTGGTGAAATGTTGCGTATCGCTCCAGGCAGAAGTTTGATTGTGATTGTCCCAGACTTTTACTTTCCAGTAATAAGTGGTGCCGGATTTTAATTCTTTTATTTTATAACTGATAAGAATATTCTGATCAGTTTGGACGATGCCCGAATTATACACGTCTATTTTCTCCTTCTGCAAATGTTCTGCTGTAGTTGCTATCGCGAGCTGATATGACTTTTGTGTTGTGTTTCTTTTCTTGCTTTCCAATTGCCAGCTAAAATGGATATCAGCCAATGGAACTCCCAATGGATTTATCTTGCTTTCACATGTTGCCAGAGAAATTTTTAGTGATTCCGCAAGTAGATCGTTTATATCAAGATTAGAAAGAATAAAAATGTAGCAGATGTATTTAAGCATTTTCTTAAAAGTTAGTAGCGATTTGAAATTGAATTGCATGGATAGGATTGCTTAACATGTTGTATAATTAAATTGTCGAATAATTCAGCATGGAAGTGAATTTTGATTCAAACTATTGTTTGTACTTTTTTGCTTCGCCAAAAAAGTACCAAAAAAGGCGACCCCAAAACGATATACATCACGTTTTGGGGAAGGAGCTTCGATTGAACTATGTGCTACTGTGGTGAACAGCAGCGGTTCCATGATGGTTTCTTGAACAGCAACATGTTTTTTTAAATAGTGCAACGCGTTAAATTTAAATAGTTTTCACGATAGCCGCATTCATCAAGCTGATAAAATTTTAAGCACATAAGCCAATTGTTTTGGGTATTTCTCAGGTATGCTCACAATCAAACCTTCTTCATTTCGGATTATTGGTAACGTTTCATTACTGCCTGATAAACTAATGCGCACAATTTTATTTTGATAGATCTTGCTGTCAGCAGCAAGCGATTTGAGAACCACTTTGCCTGCCGGCGGTTCGCCAAGCACAATCGCATACAGCACATCGCCTTTTGAAGTGAAACGGATATCTTCTGATGTAAACGGTTTTCCTAAGCCTTCATTGAAACCCTGATCGGTCAAGGCTTGTGCAGATGCAATGGCAGGGCCTTCTCCGAATATTTTCCATGGGCGGGTATCAAAAATACTTTCACCATTCACTTGCATCCACGCAGCAATTTCTTTTACAATGGCGAGCTCCAGTTCATCAATGGTGCCATCACCGCGCACAGGAATGCTGAGCAACAAGTTCCCATTCTTGCTCACGATATCTGCTAAACTGTGGATAATGGTTGCTGCGCTTTTGTAACCTTTCGCATCATACAAAGCACGGTCGTAATGCCAGTTGCCGATGCAGGTGTCCGTTTGCCAGGGCAGCGGTTCAATGCCATTGCTCTGCCCTCTTTCAATATCCCACACCATGCATTTGCGCTGCATCTCATCTAATATTTTCCCATTGAGAACAGCTTCCAGTTTGCCATTATTTTTTTTGATGCTTTTATTGTAAAGATGTGCTGCAATGCGAAGGCCTGCATCGCTGAATGGATAGAGCGGTAATATGGTGTCATCAAAATAAACCAGATCGGGATCATATTTATTGATGAGCTCAATGGTGCGGTTAAAAAATTTATCGCAATATTTTTTATCAGGCACACTTGCGCCATGCGACCAGTCCCATTGTTTATAAAAAACTTCATCCACATCTGCATTGATGCTGAGCGCATGATGTTGCGCATATAGTTCCTGCGGGTCTAAACCATCCCACCATGTATTTTTGCCTGACTCTTTTTTTATATTCCCATCGTAGGGGATGCCTGCAAAATTGCCCGCTGTATCCGCTTTCTGCGCCTTCTCATAAAACATCCATGCATGCGATGCATGGACGCTCACGCCAAACCTCAGCCCGTTTTTTTTTGCCGCATTAGCCCAACCTGCGATCAAATCTTTTTTGGGGCCAAGTTTAATTGAATTCCATTGTTGATAGCTGCTGTCATAGTTATCAAAATTGTCATGATGGTTAGCCAGCGCAACAAAATATTTAGCACCTGCGAGCTTGTATAGCGCAACCAATTGCTCCGGATCCCATTTATCCGCTTTCCATTCATGTATCACATCTTTAAAACCAAACCTGGATGGATGACCATATTTCTGCAGATGGAATTTGTAATCATCACTTCCCTCCATATACATCGAACGTGCATACCAATCGCCATGCTCTGGCTGGCATTGCGGCCCCCAATGAGCCCAGATGCCAAACTTTGCATTGCGGAACCAATCGGGTACCTGGTAATTTTTCAAAGAATCCCATGTTGGCTGAAACGAGCCATCAGCCATTGTTTCACCAGTTTTGGATTGATCAATAAAATGTTCTGCCATCAGCATTTTTGATAAGCTCATAGCCGGTATTGCGCCAGCTAAAGATTTTAATAGTGTCCTTCTTTTCATATATTTTTTTTGAAGTGATGAATCATTTAATGCAGCTTGTCTGCAATAACCGCATTGCGATAAATAATAATTGGCCTTGCTGCAGGCACATTCACAACGATTTTTTTATTTTCTATTTCATAATGAAATGGCTCGCGATGATCATTGAATAAAGCACGCACAGCTAAAGAATCTGCATTCCATTCTTTTGGCAAATCAATTGCAATCTGCTGGCCGTTGCGTGAATAACAAGCAATGCGATCTTCATCGAGCGGGCAGAAAGTTGCGCCATGGCCCGCTATTTCAACACTATTTAATTTGATTGAATAATCCTGGCTCATCCAATCGTTTTCAATGGATGAACCATGGCTGAGCCCTATCAATGTCTGGAATCCGTTTCTGTTATATGATTCAATAGCAAGATCATGGACTTTGTTGAAAGGAAGCACGGTGAGATAATAAAAATCAGTAATGGAAGCACGATCAGTTGAGTTGACATACCATTGTATTGAACGGCAATTCCAGAAAAGATTCCGCTGTTGGTCATTGTGCGAAAAATCGCCTGTGCCCCAAATGGCAGACTTGCGATAAATCGCAGCAACCAATGGAATGGGCTCACCACCAAAAGGGCATGTGCCATTGCCGGTTCCGTCAGCAGTTACTGCAAGCTTTCCAATAAATGGATAGCGCAGTTGTTCTGAAATCACATGCACGCCTCTTTTTTCAAATGCATCAATGATCTTGAACTTGCCATCAACTAAATTTTTATAACCACTTGCAGGATGATCAATATCCCAATCGTTTCTGATCGCGTACCACGACATGGCATCAATCAATAGCGCGTCATGTATTTTATAATGATCCATCATATACTCAATGCGCTTTGCTCCCCATTGGGTCATGTATTTAGCCATGCCAACGATGTAAGAATATTCGTCGGCCCAATCACGGCTTCTCCAAATCTTGCCATCGGGGCGCCTCGCAATAAAAGCCGTATCGAACAACGGGCTGCTTTTATATGCATCATCATAGTTTGTGTTGAAACTAATGTTGGCATTATATCTTGCTCCTTGCGATAACAAATGTTTCAGCGCCTGATGGCCACCAAGCGTTTCATTCACGCTGTCTTCAGAAGGGAAGCCTGTGTCTTGCCCATCATACACCCAACCACTGATCAATGGCACTTGCGGCGCAAAGTCAGTAAGCATCGCAATATCTTTTATCAGTTGCTCGCTTTGCGCAAAAGTTGTGCGCGGTTCTTTTTCCAGTTTATATTTTCCGCCGATCAGGTAAATAAATTTATCATTGAAATATTTTGTTGGCGATGAGAGCATGCGCTCAGCAATGATCTTAGCACCATCAAGCCAGTCAACCTTTCCGTTAGAATCATAATCGCCTGCGAAATCAAGCCTGCAGCGGGAAATCTGGCCTACTAATAAATTCGGCGTGTTTTGATTTCCTGCAACTGCATCATTGCCATCGTTCATATTATAAGATCGGCCACCATGCACTCTGTACACCTGCACTGTCCCGATGCGTGCATGAAGGTTGCGATTGCTTCCAGCAATTTCAATTTTAGTGCCATCCATAAACGCAGAAACTTCCATTGCGCAAACTGCTTTGGCTGTGCCAACCATTGCAACAGGCAGCACATAACCAATGCTTCCGAAATTTTCATCATTTGGCAAGCTGTATGCATGCGCGGCTTTATTATTCAAATCAACCAATGCGCCGCCACCGAGACCATGCGCCAACCACGCTGTTCCATTTTCCTGGCGCACCGTTGCAAGATCGGGCATGGATGCTTCAATCAATTCATATCCCGTTTGCTCGGTTACCTGTTCCATCGTTATCATTACGGAAGCATTTTGCAGGATATATTTGATGTAAAATGTAGCAGCAATATTATTTTCATAAGCTACATTAAATAGGATGTCAGCTTCTGTCGCCGTTTTTTTTATGATGGAAGGAACTACAGCGACTGAAAAATAATTTCTTGGATGCAATCTGCAAATGATAGCTTGGACCTTTCGGCCTGAATCTTCGCCCCAGATGATGTTTCCTTTCAGGCTATAATTATAAGGCAGCCCCGTACTGCTATTGATATTTAAAATCAGTTTATCTGATTTCAGTGAAATTAAACGATGGGATGAAACAGAGATATTTTTTTGAGCGCATAAATTTAATAATGAAATATTCAAAGCGATAGCCAAAAAAATGAAACGGAAATTTTGCATCTTCATCACTAATGATTTTTTCTTTTCTGTTTTTTTGCTTTCACTTTTTTAATCTTGCCGAATTTGCAAAGCGTATTTTTTAAATAGTCTGTTTACAATTTCAGATGCGTTTCCTTCAGGCGCTGAAGTATAAGTATCATGTGCATTCACCCATTTCCATTCCCAATCTTTGATTGCTTTTTCAAAATCATTTGTTTCCATTCTGTCGCCGTGAAGCATCTTTTGTTTCATATATTCAAAATACTGCTGCCAGCGTGGTTTATAAAAACCTTTTATAAGCCCCGCCCACTGACGATTTGAGTATTCATGCAATCCGCTTTCTTTATCACCCCATAATGTGATAATATCTCTTGCATTCATTTCGTATAAATCTTTTTCTTTTTCATCAGCACCGCAACTTCTTGCATCTGCAATCCATTTGCCTAATAAAAAATCTTTTCGGGTCGATAATAATTCATCCATATCATCCATCAACTCGATAAATTGGTTTGAATATTTATTATAAGAAATCGTGTCGTGCTGAAAATAAGCAAGCGCCCATTTCTGTTGCAGCGGCAATGCATAATTCGCGAGGACTTGTCTTGTCACATCAACAAGATCGTATTGAAAACCATCGCTATTTTGTAATGAAGGAATTGCTTTCACAAATAATTCCCATGCAGATGATAAATCTTTGGGATTATAGTCAAGTTTTGTTCTCACTCTGTCTGACCAGCCATTTGTAGTTGGTCTTGCCACGATGATTGATTCCGGGCCGCCTTCACCAAAGCCGCCATTATAAACTGTTTCCGAAAGTATTTTCCATGCTTTGTTGATATCTTCATTTTCAGATTCATAACGCTGATGCACATACGCTTTCAACCACTCCGATAAATTGATTGGTTTATCATTCCAAACATTTTCAAGCATCAACTGATATAATGCAGGATTTTGTTCGATGCCTTCCGGTGTTAAACCAATACCAATCATTTTGCCTGAAGATTTATCATGCAATGCAGCAGCGGGATTTTCAGCAACGCTTTTCATTCTTCCCCACAAAGAAATGTTGCCACCAAAATTGTGCAGCATATTCCAGATCCAGGGCTTGCCATAATAAGCATTTGTGCGGTTCCACAAAGGATGACTTTCGCTATACAAGTCAAGCATGATCATGTGATCATTTGGTACAGCATTTAATAAAGCTTGTATTTGCGTCGGTTTCCAAAAATCAGATTGATAATGAAACATCCATCCCTGCATCACCCAGATTGCTTTTGGATCGGCAATTGCCATCGACTGAAAAACTTTTTTGCTGATATCATTCAGATAAGATGAATCATTTGTTGGTGGAAGGTTTTCATTAAATGTGTCGGCAGAATATAAATGATCTGTGCCATATTCTTTTGTCTGCGCTTCGATAAATGATTTGCCAATGCTTTCGAACATTGGGTCAGAAGGATCAAGTATATATACATCATTGAAGCCAGCGCCCCAGTTTGTTTTTTTTATTTTGGCTGAAGGGAATTTTTCTTTGAACGATGGTGGCACATGTCCCGTGAATGCAGGCAGCACTGGTTTCATTCCCATCGCTCTTTCTGATTCTAAAATTTTTTTCTGCAACGCTTCATGCTCATCTTTCCAATGTTGTGATAATCGGGCCGCCCCATGCATCTAAATTGCCCATCCAGAACCATGAAAAATATGCAGGGCCGGAAAAAAATTTATCAAGCTCATTATCAGTAAAACCCATTTGCTTGTAAACCTTTTGCCATATTGCTTCTTCGCCAGTTACTGCCAATGGCATATTAATACCGTTGAGTGCCATCCAATCGATTTCCTTCTGCCATCTTTCCCAATTCCACCAACTCATGGAATAATTGAAAGTGCAATAATTCAGATAATAACGATATTGATAAGGAGTTTCTTTATGAATTTTTTCTTTCACTAATGGCAACGCTTGTGGCAAGTTCATATTAATGCCATTCCATGTTATTAAGGAATGACAATAATTTTTCAGGTAATAATTTAATGCAGATGCAATGCTTATGCCGTTGCTGCCGCGAAGGATTATTTTTCCTTTTTTGCTTTCTATCTCAAAAATATCTTTTCCATTTTGGGGAGGGATATATTCTGCAATGAATGAAACTGATTTTTCTTTTACGATACGCTGGATAAAAGCATCAACAGACTGTTTATTCAATTGACATAAAGCCTGACGGTTGTTTGCCAATAAAATAACTGATAAAATGATTTTTAAAAATTTCATGGTATTATTTTATAAAAAGAAACCTATAAAGTTTTTACGCTTTACAGGTTTTTTCATTGCTTAACCATTATCGAAAAGATGCTATCAATAATTTGGGTTTTGCGTTATCACTCCATTGCTTTCATCAATAATTTCTTGCGGGATGGGCATAAAATAATCTTTTGGCCGCACAAAAGTTCTTGCAGGAACATCGACTGATCCATTGAATGGTGGTAATGGCGAAGCAAGTTTTGGTTGATTAAGAATTGTGGTCAGATCTATAATTTGAGCCTTGTCCCAGCGAAGCATATCTTGCCAGCGAACATTTTCGCCGCCCAGCTCAACTCTCTTTTCGTGCATAAGGTCCGTCATGGTGGCGCTGCTAACTGGCGCTAGCCCAACCCGGTTGCGCACTGCATTTATTTCAGCATCGCCTGAGCCACCTGATCTGATTTTTGCTTCAGCCACAATTAAATAAACTTCTGCACTTCTAAGAAGCGGCTGTTTTAAATCAAAATTTATATTCCCATCTCCACTTGGCATGAAGGCAGTATATTTTTTAATACAATAACCAGTGTTCGACATGCTCGGCAAAAACCTTCCCGTTTTTTGTCCGGTCATGCCAGTAAACATTTGATAAGCGTCAGCTCCGGTGATTGTTGTCAAATTGGTTTGATAAGGAATTGTATCTCCAACCGAAATCAATGTAGCTTGTTTGCGGATAGTATCTTTTGCTTCAAATTCATCTGCAAAGTTTTGAGTAGGATGATGAAATCCCCAGCCCTGCCAATCACCGGGCGTAAAATAAATACTGATTGAAGATTGAGCAGAATTGGCGATCTCACTGTTCTCGTTCCAAACCGCAAAGAGCAGTTCAGGGCTCATTGCCTGCTGAACACCGGGCGTAAAATTGTCTGTATAATTAGGTGCCAATGCATAATTGGGATCATTGATTACAGAATCACCGTAAGTAATTGCTGCTGCAAAGTTATTTTCAAAAAGATATAGCTTGCTCAGCATTCCCCATGCGGCGCCTTTGCTCACGCGTCCTTTATCTGCTGCAACATAGGTTTCGGGCAACAAGCTTGCTGCTTTTAGCAAATCAGATTCAACCTGCATCCAAACAGTATCCTGTGCAGATTTGCGCACATTATATGATTCGCTTTGTACATTTTGCTCAAGGATCAATGGAACATCTCCATAAATCTGACTGAGCACAAAATATGCATGTGCCCTTAAAAAATATGCTTCTCCCATTGAACGGCTTTGTATTGCAGGATCAATGGCTGAAGCCGGCACCTTAGGTATATAGATCAAGGCATTGTTAGCTCTTTCAATTTGCTCGTAAGCAAATGGCCAAGTAACATAAATTAACTGCAGCGTTGGATCGGCATTAAATGATTCAATAGAAATCATGTCGGGGTGATTGCCATCCATCGCAATATCATCAGATTGGTTGTCATAAGCATAAAGATCGTGGCCAACCCAATCTTCTGTATAGAGCACATTGTAAATGCCCAATACACCCGCAATCACATCGCTTTGGTTTCGCCAATACGTGCCGGTTGTATATTCGCCGGTGGGCGTTTGATCAAGCGGATGTTTAATACATCCCAATAGCAATAAGCCGAGCAGAAAAGCTGAGATGATTAATTTAAAATTCTTCAATAGCATAAAATATTTTTTAATCTATTTTAAAAATTAATTGTTGCGCCAAGCGTCACATTCCTTGCTGCCGGATATTGTGCCAGATCAACACCTCTTTGAGAATTTGCAGGAACATTGCTTGCATTCGTGTAACCCAACTCAGGTGTATATCCTTTATATCCTGTTAGCATAAAAACATTATAAGAGCTAACGTAAATGCGTATGTCGGGAACATCAATAGTGCCTATGCGTCTTTTTGTTATTGTATATCCTAATGAAACATTTTTTAAAGAGAGGTAAGATCCGTTTTGCACAAAAAGGCTGGAAGAGCGATAGTTATTGTTCAAATTTGCAACACTTAATCTTGGTATGCTATTGCTTGTTCCCGCGCCATGCCATCTGCCCATCTGTTCCTGATACCAATTAAAAATCTGTGTAGCATCTATGCCGGCAAGCCTGTCAGCATTAAACAATTTGAAACCGGCAGAACCGGCAAAATTGAAGACCAGATCAAAATGGCTATAAGTTATAGAACCATGAAATCCGAAAATAGTATGCGGATTTGGATTGCCGAGGTTAACGCGATCTTTATCGTTGATCACACCATCTCCGTTTATATCCAGGAATCTCACGTCGCCAGGCTGGATGTTTGCTTTGTTAGGGTTGTTTTTAATGTTCGGGTCATTATCAATATCTGATTGTGTTTGGTACAAGCCATTGGCTTTAAAACCATAGAACGAAGCAATCGATTGGCCTTGATAAGTGCGGGAAATATCTGCATTTTCTCTGCCATATGGAACTGAAGCTATATAATTACTGTTTCCGTATAACTTAGTCACCTTGTTCTGCAGGAAAGAAACATTTGCTCCAAACACATATCCGAATTTGCCGGCTGTGTTGTGATAGTTCAATTCAATTTCAACACCATGATTGTTCATGCTGCCAATGTTTTGATTTGGCAAAGTGATCTGGCCGGGATCATCAGGCAAATTGGTTTGTGCACCAAAAGTTTCAACCAATTGATATGGGATCAGCATATCGCTCGTGTTCTTATTAAAATAAGTGATGGTTCCATTCACGCGATTCTTCAATGTGGAAAAGTCAACTGATATGTTTGTCATCACTGCGCGTTCCCATGTAATATTTGGGTTAGAAAGCCCTGTTACATAAGAACCCGCTTGAATAGAAGTTGGCGATCCCAATGCATAACCATAATTTCCATTGGCTGCTGTGCCTATAATGCTCAGGTATTGAAAGTCAGGAATATTTTGGTTGCCCAATTGTCCCCAACCGCCGGTTATCTTTAATGAATTGATTACATCCTTTGCGCCACTGAAAAATTTTTCATCCGATATTCTCCACCCTGCAGAAAAGGCAGGAAAATATCCCCATTGTTTGCCCGGAGCAAATTTGCTTGATCCGTCTGCGCGCATGGTAACAGTTAATAAATATTTGCCCTTGTAATCATAATTTAACCTGCCGAAATAAGATTGCAATCCTTCGCTTGCATAATTATTACCATTGCTGCCGGGGTTATTGCCAAGATTCAGCACTCTTTGGCTGTTATTTGTATCTGCATAATTATTTGCGAAGGCATTAAAATAATTGCCATTGTATAACTGAGCAGAATATCCTCCGGTGAATGTTATATTATGAACATCCTTGATCTTTTTGTTGTAGGTCAAAAAATATTCTTCCAAAAATGTGTTCCCCTTATTGAAGCCTTGTGATAAAGAAGAGTTGGCAGGCCCTCTGGTTTGTGTAGGGAAAGGAACCTGGAAATTATAAGATTCCGTATTCGAATGATCCACGCTGTAGTTGGCGCGAATTGACAGCCCTTTAATAATTTCAACTTCAGCATAAGCATTTGCCAATAACCTGTTGGTCTTATTGTATGCGTCGGTTGCAGCTGCTGTTAAAACGGGATTGTTGATATCGCCCAGATCGCTTTGATCTGATTGGGAAGATCCCCACGTGCCATCAGGATTGCGAACAGGTATGGCAGGATTAAAACGAATAGCGCTCCACACCAAACCGGTTTGCGATGACTGTGTATTTGGAGAAACAATATTTGAATTAGAAAAAAGCACATTCTCTCCTAACTTAAGCCAGTTTGTTGCTTTGTGCTCAGAGTTGATCCTGAAATTGTAACGCGTGAAAAAAGAATTTGAGATCATGCCCTGCTCATTGTAATAATTGCCTGACATGCTATAGATGGACGTTGCGTTGCCACCTCTTACTGCAACATCAGCATTTTGAACATGGCCTGTTCCCATTAATGCACGCTGCCAATCTGTGCGCTGTGTTTGATAATAAGTAGTTCCCCATAATGAAGGAACCGGAGCACCATCATTGGTATATGCTTCTGTTTTTAGTTGAGCCAACTCAGGAGCCGTAAGCATATTTATAAATTTTACGGGGCTGTTTGCACCAGCATACAAGTTCACAGTTGTCTTTAATTTTTCATTGAGACTTCCCTTCTTTGTTGTTATCATCACAACGCCATTGGCAGCACGAGAACCGTAAATGGCAGAAGCGGAAGCATCTTTGAGAATTTCAATAGAGGCGATATCATTCGAGTTCACATCATTCAATCCGCCTGCCGGAACGCCATCAATAACAATCAACGGAGCAGAGCTGTTGATGGTGCCAATGCCTCTGATATTAATATTAGGCACACTTCCGGGAGAACCGTCACTCCTGACAATTTCAACACCTGCGGCTCTTCCCTGCAATGCATTTGCAGGATTGCTGACTGGCAGGTTTTTGAAATCATCGCCCTTCACTGTGCTGATGCTTCCGGTAAGATCTCTTTTTTTCTGCGTGCCATAACCAACTACCACTACTTCATTAAGGCCTGTTGTGTTCGGCTGTAATTGCACTGCAATTGATTTTTGCTTTTTCACAGCATAAGATTGTTCCTTATACCCAACATAACTAATAATCAGTTCGGAATTTGGTGGTGCAACTATGGAAAACTCTCCATTCTCATCTGTGGTAGCCGCTTTATCTGAATTTTTTAATTTGATGGTAACGCCACCTAAAGGCTTTCCATTCTCATCCACTATTTTTCCTTTTATCAAATTGCTATCGGCGGCATTGTCTTTAAATTCTTCAACATTTGTGGGCGATATAATCACACTTTCCCCATCATTGATGGTATAGCTGAATTTGTTGCCAAGAATAATTTTGAGTATGTTCTCGAGCTCACTATTTTTTACATCCAGGTCAACTCTTCCGAGCTTATTTATGTAGCCATTGTTATAAAAAAACTTGTATTTGCTTTGCTTTTGTATAACATTTAAAATTTTGACTACTTCAGCTTGTTTGAAGTGCAGGCTGAATTTTTCCTGTGAATAGGTTTTTGCTGAAACCTGCAGGCATGTAATTAAAACGATAACAAAACTAACTTTCATAAGCAGCAGAAATTTAAGGCATGGCGCTAAGGCATGATAAGCTTTAGCCTTTTTGGATTTCTTCATAATTTTGTTTTGGTTGATTAATAATGAGAGCAAATGGTTTCAAGCTTCTTTGCTCTTTGTTTTTCTTCTAAAAGGGAAGAGCGTCACCTCTTCTCTTTTTTATTTATAAAAATCATGAATCTGAAAAAACGTTGATCGGTTTCATAGCAATCGCTTTGGGTTATTTATAAAATGTTTTTCGTCTTTAATAAAGACTGATATTTTCTCTTTTAATAACATAATTGAAATGTGTGGTCATTTTAAGCAGGTCCAATGCCTGTTGAATGTTTTCCTTTTCAAACATCCCTGTCACATACTCATCTTTTAATTCTTCTTTTTGAAAATTGATATGAACGGCATATTTTCTTTCAAGCATTCTTGCCACATTTATAAGGCTTTCATTACTAAAAATGAGCTTATTATTTAGCCACGCAGTTTCCGAAAGGTTCGTACTGCTGGCTGCCGGCAGCGATTGCACCTGAAATTTCAGTTCATTGCTCGCCTGATCAGGAGATGATGGTTTATTATTTTTTGCGTTGCTGACAGTCAATTTTTCATTTGGTGATAATACAATCTCCTTTTCCGGATCGTCATTTAATATCACCTGCACTTTGCCGCTGATCAGTGTGGTTTCAATAGCAGGATCTTCGCTATATGCTTTCACGTTAAATTTTGTGCCGAGCACCCTCACCGTTATTTTGCCTGCATGAACAAGAAATGGCAGATGCACATTTTTTGTGACTTCAAAAAAACCTTCTCCATCCAGCGTCACCTCTCTTTGTGTTGCAGAAAATTTTTCAGGATAGATCAGCTTGCTGCCGGCATTTAGCCACACTTGCGAACCATCAGACAATGTCAGTTTGGAAGTGGTGCCATAATGTACTTCTGCGATTTTTTTACTAGCGGCTAATTGCTGCCTGCTAAAATATTCTTTATAATAAAAAAGCCCGCTGCCAATAATAATGACAGCTATTGCAGCAACCATCCAAAACTTTCTGAAATAAATTATTTTTTTCAAATTGCTTTTCGTTCCTGTTTCATCTTGCTTTTCATCTGTTGAAAGCTGATGGATATTTAATTTGCCGGCGAGGTGTTCCCAGCCATGGTTCACAAGCTCTTCTTTAGGGATGTCTTTTTCAAAATGGCTCTTGCTACCTTTTAATGAAAGCACTACTTCATGCAAATAAGCATAGTCAGGATATTGCACGAATAGAGCAGCAAGCTCATCAAGCTCTTCTTTCGAAGCATCGCTTGAAAACTTTTTTGCCATCAGCTCTAAAATCCTTGTTTTGGTCATTCAGTAAGAAGGACAATGCAATATTCTCTTTTTCTTAAAGGGGATTAGTTTTTTTCAAAAAAAATATTTGCAGTGAGCCGGGGAAGCAGGGGGAAGAAAATAGATGGAGTTTTTTAAATCTTCAGAGTATATTCTATCAAGGTTGGCTGCAACAATAGCTCGAGTTTTTGCAGCGCGATGGTGAACTGGGTAGTAACTGTTTTGTAAGATATGCCAAGTATGGTCGCCACTTCAATGTTATTCAACCCGTCTTCTTTAACCATTTTAAAAATGAGCTTGCACTTTGGAGGCAGTTTGTTAATGGATTCTTCAATTCGTTTTTTTAATTCATCAGTAATAAGTATCTGCTCCTGATCGGGACTTAGATAAAAATGATCTGATGACAGCCCATCGATATCAATTGTTTTTTTCGAATTGCTTTTCTTTAAATAATTGAAAGCAGTATTTTTTACCGACACATATAAATACACACTGATGTTTTTTATTTGAGATATTTTGCTTCTGTTTCTCCATAGGTTCAAAAAAACATCATTCACTATTTCTTCAGACATCTCTTTATCGCGAACAAACGCAAAAGCAAACTGAAATAACTTAAAAACGTTTTCCTTATAAAACTCCTTGAAAGCGTTTTCGTCATTTTCAGCCTGTATCCGATGAAGCAAGTGTTGCATAATTTATTAGAATGACGGTTTAAATATTTGTACAGTGCCATTATTTTTTGCTGCTACAATAAAGAAACTGTTCTTGCTTTTAACAATTATGATATTGCGCACATCGCCCGGAATATATAAATGCGTTTGCGAATAGTCCAAAGCTTCGAAACTGCCGTTGCCATTGTTTTTGAGCACTAGCCCAATGCCCGCATCCAGTGGCCCATCTGCGTTCGGAAAGGATAAAAATTCCCTGCCAGCAGAATATCTTTTTTTCCGTTCTTATTCATATCAAATGAAACCATCCCGTTCGCAGCGCTTATTTGCGCATAAGGTGGCAATGCAGATATGTCAAATTTCTTATGCCCGTTATTTCTGAGAAACACCGATTGCAATGTTTTTATTTCCACCGATTTTGCATTTTGCAACTGCTCTTCGCGGAACATATCGCTCAGTTGCGCATCTGCATAATCAGCATAATGCAAAAATCTCTTTTGCAAGGAAGGTATTTGCGATGCGATTTCATCTTTCGAAAAATAAGGATAGCTTTTGCCCTGATTGTAATAACACAAAATGGGATCGATTAGCCCGTTGCCCATAAAATCTGCGTAGGTAATGCTCATCGGTTCATTTGCTGAAGCTTTGAATTGTGTGTTCAATCCAAGGTTGCCAACTACAATATCTGTGTCGCCATCATTATCAAAATCATCTGCCAGAATGCGGGTCCACCAGCCATTGGTGCCACCTAAACCATAAGCGTTTGTTGCGTTCACTAATTTTCCCTGATGATTTTCAAAAACAGAGATAGGCATAAATTGCCCGACAACAACCAAATCTTCCCATCCATCTTTATTAATATCAACCCAAAGCGCATCAGTGACCATTCCCGCAAATGATAAGCTGCTGTCAGTTTGCGATGCATCTTTTTCAAATTTTATTTTCCCGGGAACGCTTTTGTTTTTCAATATAAAACTTTCGGGCGCTTCGGGAAACAAGCCTGGCTTGCATCCGCCGCCGATAAATAAATCCGGCAAGCCATCTTTATTCATATCAGCAGCACGTGCGCAACTGCCGCTCACTGTTTCTGCGGGCAATGCATCATTCAATTCTTTAAAATTACCATGACCATCATTCTCGAAAATCCTGTCCTGATAATTTTTATCGTTCAATGGATAATCTGCACCGCCGCTCACCAAATACAGATCCATATCGCCGTCACCATCCGCGTCAAAAAAAAGCGCATCCGTATTAGTTGGTTTTTTATTATTGTTCCATGGCTGAGCCGGTGCAGGAATAAATTTTCCATCCTTTGTTTGCAGATACAAAATGCTTTCATGATCCGCAGAACCGCCAATGAAAAGATCTTCCAGCCCATCGCCATTCACATCAGCTTTTGCAATGCAAGGGCCAACTTTTGATAATTGATAAGGAAGCAGCGGAGAAATTTTAAAATCAACAAACGTAGACTGCTGATGCTGATAGCTGATCCCTGAGTTTTGGGTTACATCTTTAAAAATAGGTTGTGCATCAACGTTAGCATTTGACTGTGTTGGAACAGGTGCTGTATTTTGGCTGATCACCAATAAAGTATCTGCTTTAATATTTTGCAGAAAAGATTCTTTGCCACCAACCCATTTTATTTTAATCGATTGAATAATGCTGTCATCGCCCAGGCCAATATGCATTACCGGATCAACAGAAGATTGAAAGCCTCTTGATGTATATTGTTCCTGCATCTGGCTGTTGTGCGCAGTTTTCACATATACTTTGGCACCAATGCCGGCCGTGTTTTTCCCTTCGCCATTTAATTTTATCCTCACATAATGAGCATGCTTATCTTCTGAAATATTATTCTTGTAGACGGTTGCAAAGTCGTTGAGATTGCTGATGACCAAATCCAGAGCTCCGTCATTATCTAAATCCGCATATACAGCACCGTTATTCACCGATTTTTTTGTAAGGCCCCAATCTTCGGTCATGTTGGTGAAGCCAAGTTGGTGGTTATTTCTAAAAAGATAATTGCTCAATTTGGTAGATGGCATCTGCTGAACGAGCTTCCACATTTCCGCTTTGTTATTTTCGGGCTTAACGTATTGAGCTGAATAACCTGAAGTATATTTTACGAAGTCAAGATTGGTAATATCTCTGAATATGCCATCCGAAATAAAAAGGTCCTTCCATCCATCGTTGTCAAAATCTGCAAATAGTGGCGACCAGCTCCAGTCTGTTGCAGATACGCCGGCCATTTGCCCTACCTCGCTAAAAATGGGCGTGCCGCTGCTATCATTGCCATTGTTCAATTGCAATGTGTTCCGCATTTGTTGGTGATGAAAGCCTGCATTAAAACGTATCATGTATTTATCATAGCCATCTGCACCTTTTAATAATTTCTGGCGGTGATTGCTTTCGGGCAGCATATCAAGCACTGCAATATCAGTCTTCTCATCATTATTATAATCAGCAATATCACTGCCCATTGCAAACTCTGAAATATGGCCTGCTGCTTTTCCAAGCACTTCGCGAAAAGTTCCATCGTGATTATTGAGATAAAGAAAATCTCTTTCGTCGTAATCATTCGTAACATAAATATCTGCCCAGCCATCATTATTAATATCACTAACGGCAACGCTTAGCCCAAAATTGAGACCGCTGCCATTAATATGTGCCTCTTCGCTCACATCAGTAAAATGCCCGTTGTCATTGCGATATAAACGATTCCCAAATTTTGCATTTCTTGTTGAGCGCAATTTATTTGTGTTGAAGTATGGGTTATAAAACATATCCGCATGGTTCACCATGAACATATCCAGATCACCGTCGTTATCCATATCAAAAAAGGCAACTGTAGTAGTGTAAGTACCGGGCGCATCAAGACCATATTCCTTTGCGGATTCTTTAAAAACCGGAACACCATCTTTCAATCCCTGATTTATATACAACTCATTTCTTCTGTCTTCATCTGTTCCCGGCCCGGAATAACAAACATAAATATCAAGCAGCCCATCGCCATTCACATCAGCCATCACAACGCCCGTCTTCCATCTGGAACGCCCGCCAACACCGGCTTTATCAGTGATATCTTCAAACTGAAAATTTCCTTTGTTGAGATATAATTTATTTGAGGTCATGTTGCCCGTGAAGATAATATCAGGCAATCCGTCGCCATTCACATCGCCAACGGCAACGCCGCCGCCATTGTACAGATATTCGTAAGTGAGTATGTTATAATTTTCATCTTCTTTTATATCATTCCTGAAATCGATGTGCGATTGCGAAGGAGACACTTCGGTGAACATAGTTGGTTTATCACTATGCCTGCATGCAAATAAAAACATACACACAAAAAAGAAAAGAAATTTGCGAAGAGAAAATTTCATATAAGCAGTTAAACAATGGTGATCTCTGAATCTTTTACCGTTAACGATGTTCTGATAATCCCTTATTTGTATAAACAGCATTTAATAACAAAGAATAATTTTATGTTCCCGACTGCATTGCTACTATTAATCATCGTGCAGCCTGCCCCGCATTTATTGCGGGGTCGCACACTTGTACAGTTGATTCTTTATTGAACAATGTGCAGCTTTCCTCACTGATTCATACAATCAATAATTCGAAGAACTAAAACTTCAATGTATCAGGCAAATATTTTGCTACAAGGTCTTCATAATAAGACCGAAGCTCATGCCAATTTGGTGGAACAGGATTTTTTGAATACAGGTCATAAGGATTAAAAGCATCAACCCATTTGAACATTTCACGGTCATGGCTATCCAATAAATGCGCATAAGCATTTTCGCGGTGCTGCGGATAGAAGGAGTGGTAGCGCAGCATGTATAAAGCAGGCTCGGGCAAATAATCTTTCACCATATGGTAAACATATTCATCGTGCCCCCAGGACATGTGAACATTTTTCAGGCCGCAATTTGGTGAATATACGCCGAGCTTTGTATTGTATTTTTCATCACTGATGTCAGGATTATCTTTAAAAAATTCTGAGTAAACAATTTTATCTGAGAATGCACAGCCAACTGGAAATGTGTCGCCGACAACCGCCCATTGCGGCTCGCCAAAAAGGCAAAGCACTTTGCCCATATCGTGAAGCAATCCCGCAAGCACCATCCAGTCAGGATGACCGTCTCTGCGGATTGCTTCAGAAGTCTGCAGCAAATGTTGAAACTGATCTAAGTCCGTATCAGGATCGGAATCATCAACCAACTGATTTAAAAATTGAAATGCTTCCCAAACAGGCATTTGCTTTTTATCGAATTGTAGGAATTGCTTTTCTTTTTGCAAGAACAAAATCATAAGACTGATACTTGTGGTTCAATCTGTAAAACTCGCGCACAGTCTCTCTTTTCGGGTCTTCATAATTTCTGAACTCTTCTTTGTTTTTTTCTTTTGCAATTGTTCCAGGTTCCGGATAACGCTCCAGCACATCGTCTTCCCACACATCCAGGCTGCTCATTGGGTTTAATTCGGATTCAGATATTTTAATTTGTTGTTGCATAACAAAAATTTTTTCGGGCAAACAAAATTTCAACAGCACTAATATGCAGTTTTTAATCTTGCCTTTGTCATATTGCATCGGTTTTATTTACGAAACCGTTTTCGTAATGTTAACTTTGAGAATTAAAAGTCCGGGAGATGGAAAGACCGAAAGTCAGAAAAGTAAAAGAGCTTTTTTCTTTCGGGCTTTTCTGACTTCCCGTCTTTCTAACTTACTAGCAACTCATGTCTCAAATTAACATCCGCACATTAGCAAAAGAGCTTGGCCTTTCGCCGGGCACAGTGTCAAAGGCGCTGAAGGATAGCTATGAGATAAGCGCTGAAACAAAAGAAAGAGTGCTTGCGCTGGCAAAGAAATTAGATTATGTGCCGAATGTTTACGCGAGCAGCCTGCGAAAAAAGCGCAGCAAAACCATTGCTGTTGTGCTCCCCGAAGTGGCTGATAGTTTTTTTTCTCTGGCGATCAACGGCATTGAATCTGTGGCGCAAAAAAAAGGCTATCATGTGCTTATTTATTTAACGCACGAAAATTTTTTGAAAGAAGAGGAAATATTGAATGATTTCAAAAGTGGCAGGGTGGATGGAGTATTGATTTCAATTACAAGCGAAACAAAACAAGCGCAGCATATTTGCGATCTGAAAGCAAGCGGTATTCCTGTTGTGCTGTTTGATAGGGTTTTTGAAGATATTGAAATCCCCAAAGTTGGTACTAATGATTTTGAAAGCGGCTTGCTTGCAACAAAACATCTTATTGAAAGAGGCTGCATTCAGATAACTTATTTGTCTATTTCAAACAGCCTTTCAATTTCAAACAGCAGGATGGAGGGATATAAAAAAGCGTTGCAAGGAAATAATATGGCCGCATCCGAAAATAATATTGTGTTTTGCTCAAACGAGGAAGCTAATAATTATGACGTGATTAAGAAATTGATGAGCAGCAAAAACCGGCCTGACGGGATACTTGCTTCCGTTGAGAAACTCATCCTCACCATTTACAAAGTTTGCAGAGAATTAAATTTACGCATACCCGATGACGTGAAAGTTATTGGCTTTTCTAACCTGCCATCCGCAATGGTATTGAACCCATCGCTCACAACCATTACACAGCCTGCATTTGAAATAGGCGAAGCGGCAGCAGCTTTGCTTTTTAAATCACTGGAAAAAACCAGTTTTAAGATTGAAGAGAAAAATGTAATTCTGCCTTCAACACTTGCGGTGAGAGATTCTACAAAAAATGAGAAATGAATAACGTTGAATAAAAAAATAAGTACAGTGATTTATAAAGCGGTTTTTAGAATTCAGGCACATCGCCAATACATACAGTTGAAAACTAATCCGACAAATCCCTGCTTCATATAGGCACCCTACCCGAACGCCTCGGTTCATGAATTCACGATTCGAGATGTGTTTAATGTATTAAATTGGTTTGTAATGACAGGAACCATTGCAATAGGAACATCAATTGCGCGACTGATGCTACATTTAGTTCCAATGGCGTAATTTAGTTGCGACAATACATGCGTTAGCGGTAATTTTAACTGACTACATTCCCAGTGAGAAATGAAAATGAAATAAAAAATCTAATAATAGACTTTGCCACCAAAGACAAAAGAATTAGGGCTGTTTTGCTAAACGGCTCGAGAGCCAACCCAAATATCCAACACGACAAACTACAGGACTTTGACATAGTTTTTATTGTTAGCAGCTATGAAGATTTTGTAAGTGACCATAAATGGACAAACGATTTTGGGGAGAAATTAATTCACCAATTGCCTGATGAAATGACTTTAGGAAATGAAAGCAATAAGATGAAGCGATGGGTTTCAGTTACTTGATGCTTTTCAAAGACGGCAATCGGATAGACTTAACATTATTCCCAGTGGAGAAGGTCCTAAGAACAGATTTTAAGCATTGACAGTTTGACAATCGTCTGGCTTGACAAAGACAATTTATTTACCAATGTCCCACCACCGAGCTGACACGGATTATTATATCCGAAAACCTAACAGAAAAGGAATTTTTAGATACTTGCAATGAATTTTGGTGGGTAAGTACTTACGTCGCAAAGGGATTAATAAGGAAAGAAATTACTTATGCAAAAGAAATATTTGAAACAATCGTAAGACCAATGTTCATGAAAATAATTGAATGGAAAATAGGAGTGAAAATGACTTTTTAATTTCATTTGGCAAAGCAGGAAAGTTAATGAACAAATATTTGACAATGGACGATTACGCCATAGGTGCTGCAAACATATTCAGACTCTAACATAGAAAATAACTGGAAATCGCTATTCATAATGACAGAACTGTTTGAAATGATTTCAAATGGACTTTCATTAAAATTTGAATTCCAGCAAAACAAAGAAGAGCAAGAAAATGCAATTAATTATTTGAGACATTTGTATAACGAAAAAAAAAACTACCGCTAACATTCGGCTTGCCGCTATGCTGGCGGACGGAATAACATTGAACATTTGTACTACCATCAGCTAATATCTGCAATACGAAATTCTTTTCAGTAGTAGTCGTTAACTTCAACTAAATTTTTTATTCGGCTTCTGTTCTGGGCTGGACAAACAACGATGCCATGCCTGCCCCAAGCCGTAGACGTTGGCAGTAATTTTGTCATAGTCAACCATAAAATATACATATATGACGAATATTGAAATTGCAGGATTGTATGAGCGAGACATCCTCAAACTTATCGAAGAAATTAATTTATTTAAAAGCGAAGAAAATCTTTGGAAGACTTTCGGGTCAATCAAGAACGCTAGCGGAAACTTATCATTACATATCATAGGCGGGTTAAATTTTTTAATCGGAGCCACTCTTTTTCATACTCAATTTGTCCGAAACCGCGACCAGGAGTTCGCTAGCAAAGGGATAAAAAGAAAAATAATTGTACAGCAACTGGAAGAAATCATTCCAATGATAAAGAAAACAATAAGTCAATTGACAGCAGAGCAAATGGAATCGCCGTATCCCCGATTTTTTGATAAGGAAGGCGCGACAAATAGTTATGTATTGACCCAATTACTACTGCACTTAAATTATCATTTGGGACAAGTTAATTATCTCCGCAGAGCTCTTGAATAGTTTCAAAGAGACTTTTATTAAATCAGTTGGCCTTTGTGGCAAAGACCTGGGTCTTTCCAATAAAACTACCGCTAACAGAAGGTTTGCCACAAGGCTGGCAGACTGAATAGCAATCGGAATTTGTACTATTGCTTTTTAAAATCCTGACGGATTGATGACATGATTATGCAAAACATTTCATCTACTTGAGTTTGCCCGACGACTTAAATGAACTATTTCTCAACTCAAAATAAAACCTTTTGTTTTTATTCATACATTAGTGAACAATGTATCATCAATGAAAAAAACAAAACTGCTGCAACTATTGCTCTCGCTTGTCGTATTAAACACATTTGTTTATGCCCAAACCGACAGTTCTTTTTTTGACTCGATCAAGTGGCGGATGATCGGTCGCACCGCGGTGGAAGGACTGTTGGAGCGGTTGGCGTACCGCAGCAGCCCGGCGTTTTTTATATCGGAGTGAATAATGGTGGCGTATGGAAAACGACAGATTATGGAAGAACATGGTCTCCGATTTTTGACAGCCAGCCAACGGGGTCTATTGGCGACGTTGCCGTCGCGCCATCTAATCCCAATGTGATTTACGTTGGGAGTGGTGAAGGATTACAAAGGCCTGATCTTTCTGTTGGCAATGGAATGTATAAATCTATTGATGCTGGAAAAACATGGGAGCATTTAGGATTGGATGATGGGCAACAGATCGGCGGCATTGCAATCGACCCCACTAATGAAAATAAAGTTTTTGTTGCAGTGCTTGGTCATCCTTATGGCCCGAATACAACTCGTGGGGTTTATCGTACAGTCGATGCTGGTAAAACCTGGGAAAAGGTTTTGTATAAAGATGAAAACACAGGCGCCGTGCAGGTTTCCATCAATCCTAAAAACCCCAATATTATTTACGCAGACTTATGGGCAGGAAGGCAAGGCCCTGGGAAAACGGCGCATGGAACGGGCCTGAAAGTGGCTTGTACAAATCTTCTGACGGAGGAACTACGTGGATAAAATTAAAAAATGGTTTGCCAACAGTTGAGCAAGGTTTGGGAAGAATCGGTTTTTGCATAGCTTCAGGCAACCCAAATAGAATGTATGCTACAGTTGATGCAGGAGATTACGGAGGCATGTATAGAAGTGATGATGCCGGCGAAAACTGGAAAAGCATTAGTAATGACGGAAGATATTGGGGAAGAGGAAGCGATTTTGCAGAAGTGAAAGCAGACCCGAAAAATGAGGATATTGTTTACACTGCAAATGTTGTTGTATGGAAATCTGTCAACGGTGGAAACTCCTGGAAAGATTTTCGCGGCGCTCCGGGTGGCGATGATTATCACCGCATATGGATCAATCCTGAAAATTCAGACATCATATTAATTGCTGCAGACCAGGGTGCCATTATCACGGTGAATGGTGGCCAAACATTTTCATCCTGGTATAATCAACCTACTGCGCAATTCTATCATGTAAGTACAGACAATGCATTTCCATATAATGTGTATGGCGGCCAGCAGGAGAGCGGTTCTGTGGGCATTGCATCGCGTGGCAATGATGGTGAAATCACTTTCCGCGAATGGCATCCTGTTGCTGTTGAAGAATATGGATATGTTGCTGCAGATCCGCTCGATCCGAATATTATTTATGGCGGAAAAATAACGAAGTACGATAAACGAACAGGGCAGGTTCAGAACATTGCGCCAGAAGCAGTGCGTTCAGGTAAATATCGTTTCTTAAGAACTGCGCCTGTATTATTTTCTCCCATCGATCCTAAAACATTGTTTTTTGCAGGCAATGTATTATTCAAAACAAATAATGGCGGCCATTCATGGCAGGTGATAAGTCCCGACCTGACAAGAGAATCATGGGATATTCCTGCAAGCGTTGGTATCTATGCAACAGATGATGTGAAAAAAATGAACAGGCGAGGGGTGATTTATACAGTTGCACCATCGCCAAAAAATATTGATATTATTTGGTGCGGCACTGATGATGGTTATGTACAGCTTACAAAAGATGGCGGAAAAAATTGGAAAAATGTAACACCATCTTCCATTACCTCATGGAGCAAAATTTCGATTGTTGAAGCCAGTCATTTTGATGAAGCAACAGCATATGCTGCGGTGAACAGAATTCGCTGCGACGACATGCACCCGTATATTTACAAAACTAATGACGAAGGAAAAACCTGGAAAGAAATTATTAATGGATTGCCTGATGACCCAATCAATTCAGTGAAAGAAGATCCACTCACCAAAGGATTATTATTTGCAGGTTCTGAAAGAGCTGTCTATGTATCTTTTGATGATGGCGAACATTGGCAAACCCTGCAACTGAATATGCCGTGCACTTCTATTCGTGATTTGGTTATTAAAGATGATGATATTGTTGTTGCAACACATGGCCGTTCTTTTTGGATATTGGATGATATTACAGCCCTCCGACAGTTGGCGAATGTTGCTCTTCACAAAAACGATGTTATTTTATTTAAGCCGCAAACTGCAACGAGAGTAAGATGGAATATGAATCCTGATACACCGTTGCCACAGGAAGAGCCTGCTGGTGAGAACCCACCCGACGGAGCTATCATCGATTATTATTTAAAAGAAAAAACCAATGATGTCATCACGCTTGAAATAAAAGATTCATCCAATAAAATTATCAGAGTATTCAGGAGCGATGACAAACCTTACGATATACCACCTGTAAATATTCCTTTGTATTGGATCAGGCCACAGCAAATACTTTCAGCAGCTTCCGGTTCTCACAGGTTTTTATGGGACACTGCATTACGCACCGCTTCCCGAACCTCCCATTTATCCTATTGCTGCAACATTCGGGAACACTGCGCCTGTTGCAACTTCGCCATGGGCAATGCCGGGAAAATATATTGCAGTGTTAACAGTGAATGGAAAATCATACAGTCAATCTTTTTCTTTGAAAATGGATCCCCGCGTAAAAACGACGATGAAAGATTTGAAACAACAACACGATTTAGCATTGCTTTGTTACAACGACAGAATAAAAGCTTCGTCATACATCGATAAAATAAACGCGCATTCAAAAAATGCTACAAAAGAAATTGAACAACAGTTGTCGGCATTTGCAGGTAAAAATCAAGCCAGAAGAAGAGGCGGCTCGGGTGAAGAAAATTTTAATTCTTTAATGAGCACCTTCGATAATCTGTTGCATAATTTAGAAGAGTCAGACGCCGCGCCGACCCAACAGCTTATTGAAGCTGTGACTAAAACAAACGCAGCACTTACTTCTCTTCAAAAGAAATGGGATGAATTTGAATCAAAAATTTTTCACTGATTAATTTGATTCATTCGATCAGCAGTTCAACTGCTGATCGAATGAAAACGGCTAAAGCATGTTAATTAAATGTTTTAAAAAGTGAACATTCGCTCATCATAAATCAAAAAAATGTTCAGGATATTTTTATCAGCTTTTGAAATCAAGCGGGATCAAAACTTTGATTGACAAATTTCTTCCCATATTAAATACGCCCACGCGGCCTGTTGTATAATTGACCGGATAATATTTGAACCTGCTCATATAATCCATATAAGTAGTATTGAAAAGATTAGTGCAAATAAAATAAAGCTGGCAAAAAGTATGTCCTCTGGAAAGTATATCTCCGCCAATGCCTGCATTAAACAAAGTATAACCTTTGGTTGCTGATGTGCTTGCTGCATATTCATAAGGTGTGAGCGCAGTATTCAGCCCATTATAAATGGCATACTGCTGATAAATATTGCTTTGCTGAAAACAATTCAGCAGACCAAATTTCAGGTATGCATTTTTAATGCCTTTGCTTAATTGCTTAATAGGAAATTTAAGATCTGCAGTAATTCTTGTTGGAGGCACAAAGGGCAAATATTTTATCGAGTCCGGTGCATTTGATAAACCGCCATAAACCATGCTCAATGAAGAATTCAATTCTATCCATGGCAAAGAAGAAGGATGGATATTCAACATGATTTCTCCACCGTACAAAACTGCTTTGCCCTGCGTATACTTATAAACCGGAGCAGCGCCAAGGCCTGCAGCGTTGAGTGAGTTATTGATAGAATCGCCACCAAACACACTTTGCAGCCCTTCTGCGTAAATGAACTTATTAATGTTGTTATTGAAAAGATCAACTTCAACGTTTATTTCTTTCGAATTAATGCCAATGGCGATATCTTCTTCAAGGCTTGTTTCCGGATTGAGGGTATTGTCGCCGATTTCATAAACAACGGTTCCATCATGAACACCGTTTGCTGCACATTCCGCAACATTCGGCGCACGCCATCCTCTTGCAATATTTGCTTTTACAAAAAGGCTTTTCGTAATATCATAAGCTCCGCCAAAACTGAAAGACATGCCATTAAAATGAGAAGTAAAACCAGGGAATTCATGAAATGCGTTTGGCGCATCCGGTGCAGCCGGAGCCTGAGTTGTAGAATCCACCCAATGATCAATGCCGTTAAATGTTCTTGTATCGAACCGAATGCCACCACTTAAATTCAGCTTGCCAATTTTTTGATTGGCTATGGCAAAACCACCAATCTCAAAAAAATTATAATTAGGAATAAGCAAAAGCGTCCCAAGACTTTTAGAGTCCTGATAAACGCCATTAATGCCGCCGGAAATATTGAAGCCGCCAATTTGTGGCGAGATGTAACGTAGATCATAGGTCGCCGCATTCGATGAATAATAAATATCGGGAGTGTTGGGTATTGTAGGATCATTCGTTTCCTGGCGCTGATTTTTTTGCCATGAAAATATTCCTGTAATACGGCCACTGCCAACAGCAACACTATTGTCCCAAACTATTTTTGTGTGCCTGATCCTTTGATAAATAACAAATGGCGTATATGATTTTTGTTCCTGTTGTGTTGGAATTTCATAGCTCGGCGCACCGCCATTCAAATCAGGATATGCCACCTGCCGCTCCATGATGCCTGTTGCAGAATCGCGTGTGCCATCAACAATGCCTGTGTGCATATCAAAATAGCTTGCATGCAATTGAGTGTAGCCCCATTTTCTGTGAAGGCCAAGTGTTCCATCCACATTAAAATTGCTGAATTGTGAATTGAGCACATAGCCATCCTGCGGATCCTGATATGCATGAGCCATCGTGTTGTCAATTCTTGCGCTCCATGCAATGCCTTTTTTTGTTCCTGCAAAATGCGCCATTGTATTGATGAGGCCATTGTTGGTTTGGTAGTTTGCAAGAATATCTCCTTTTGTTTGTCCTTCAGGAAGCGGTTGTTCCGGAATCAGGTTAACAACACCGGCAATGGCATCTGAACCATAAGCAAGTGAAGCAGGCCCTTTTAATATTTCATATCTGTTCACAGCATCCGGATCTGCTTCAATGCCAAATTCATCGAACCATGCCTGGTCAACTTGTTCAACGCCGTCATTGACGGTTAGCACACGATTATACCCTAAGCCACGAATTACCGGTTTTGAAATGCTTTGCCCATCGGTGATAGCGGAAACTCCAGGCACTTTGGCAATCGCATCAATTACATTGGTGGATGAATTTTCAAGCAGATCTTTGTAATTCATTGTGCTAACAGAAATCGGGTTTTTTTGTTGATCTGTTGCTGACGATACGCCGGTAACAATTACATCTTTCAGTGCTGATGCAAATTCGTTCAATGCATAATCCTGTTTGATGATCCCCTTGATATTGACACGTTCAACTATTGAACTGAAACCAATGATCGAAATTTTAACAAGATAATTTCCTGCGGGAATATTTTTGATGCTATAATTTCCGGTTGAATCGGAAATTGAACCAACATGCAGGTCGGGAATATAAATAGTTGCACCTCTCAGAAATGCGCCTGTATGAAAATCTTTGATTGTTCCGCTTAATTCGTTTTGAGCGTGAAGCGTAGTTGACAATAAAAAAAGGAAGATCGTATGAATGAATCTATATTTTTTCGACATACAAAAAAGCAGTTTTGTTTCAATAAAAAATAAATCGGGATATTCCGGGCAGAAAAAATTTTAGCGGAGTTGAATGAATGAACACAATAACCTGTTTCATGCATTAACTACAATGCCAGAATTGATATGAAGCAGTATTACAAACTATAATTTTGGAGGAGGTGTGGCTACCTCAATATTAAAAAGGTTGACAAAATATTTATTCTTAACAGTTGGAGCGGATGAAGTAAAGTTGGTGTGATTGATTTTTTGAATGACAATCAATAAATATTGATAGTTGGATAACGAAATTGTTTTTTTCGAATGCGGGATCTTAAAATTGGTAGCGCAAAAAATGCCATTTTCATCGCGGAAATAATTACAGTTGTCTGCCAGCAATTGTTCTTCATCATCATCGTGCAAAATATAAACATAGCTGGTATCGTTTATTGTCTTTCTTTTTACAACATCATATAATTTCTGCTGATACCATACTTCGTCTTGCTCATCTTTATCCAATTTAGCTACTGCAACTTTTAAAACACCAGGCGCATTTTCATCCGATTCCAATGTATTTTGGATCGCTTCAAATTTTACCCGCGCCATTGATAGCGTAAAATAGCCGTAGTAAGCTATGCTATTGCATAAAACTACAGTTAATAAAATGGAGATAATCTTTTTCAATCTGAAGCTTTTGTGGCCTGCATTTTTAAATATACTACAAAATCATTAGATGGAAACAACCCAAAGCGAAGCTGAACCGATAGTATAAAAAGCCTAAGCTTCTTTTTTTGTTTTTGAATAATATCGGTAGCGAAAAATTGAAGCAGCAATTAATAAAATGCCACACACTTCAGAAGTCAATTTTTCCCCATCAAAAAGGTCCGGTGATTGATCTTTCAAATGTTGCGTCCATGAAAATACCATGAATCACAAACAGCAATGCTGTGCCGTAAGAAATAAGATGGACGTTTTTCCATACACGAAAGCTCATCATGCTTTTCAGTTTTTTTTGTGTAGTGATGATGACAATGATAAGTGCAAACAGCGAAAGCGTTCCCATCGCAACAAATATTTTTTGATTAGGTGCGTTCACCGGAAAAATGATATCTATAAAAGTAAATTTCGTGGACGGTGCAAAAAGCAAAAGCACCGGATGGATGACTACAAGTATCAAAGCAACATAAGCAGTCCAGTTGTGCAGGTTATTAATATCCAACTGGCGGATACGATCTGGCAGCTTTCGCCAGTAAATATTTTTTTTATATGCTGTAGCGAGCAGCATGCCCAACAGAAAATTAAATGTGAGCACCACGGTTGCAGCAAGGCCTGCATCATTTGAGAGCTCAAGTAAATCCGAATCTTTCATGCAGACAAATATAGCTATTCGAAAATCTTTTTAGCTGTGTGATGAAATCGTTTTCAGTTGTACTGATTGGATAAATGCACACATGACAAGCATGCTGATTGTATTGCAAAAGGATTTACATTTGATTCAGATATGATGGAGTAGAGAATTTTTCCTAACAGACTACGCATAAAAAACCAAAACCAACAATGTAAATCAACATGAGAAAGATTATTTTTTTCATCGCACTTATGACCGCAGTGCTGTTTTCATTTTCACAGAAAAAAAAGAAAACCTCATCTGAATTGGCGACTGAAAAAGACAGCGATTCTGTTTTTTTCTCCAAAATAAAATACCGTGAGGTCGGGCCTTTTCGTGGTGGGAGAAGCGGCGCAGTTGCGGGATCATATAGAGACAAAAACACTTTTTATTTTGGTGCAACCGGCGGCGGTGTTTGGAAAACAACGGATGGGGGGAACAATTGGAAAAATATTTCTGATAAATATTTCGGCGGAAGCATCGGCGCAGTTGCAGTTGCACCAGGCGATGAAACTGTTTTGTATGCAGGCGAAGGCGAAAGTACCATGCGCGGAAATGTAAGCGAAGGTTTGGGCGGAATGTGGCGAAGCGATGATGGTGGAAGAAGCTGGAAAAATATTGGATTAAAAGATGCAAGGCATATTGTCAAGATTGTAATTCATCCGAAGGACCCAAATACGGTATGGGTTGCCGTTATGGGACATCTGTTCGGCCCCAATGAAGAACGCGGTGTTTACAAAACAATAGATGGCGGCAAAAACTGGAAAAGAGTTTTATATGTGAACAATCAAACCGGCTGTGATGATCTGATCATGGAACCTAATAATCCGTCTGTATTATATGCAGGTTTGTGGCATGTGATCAGAACGCCTTATAGCATGGAAAGCGGCGGAGATGGAAGTGGTTTGTGGAAGAGCGCAGATGCAGGAGAAACATGGACAAATCTTTCCACTAAAAAAGGATTTCCAAAAGGCACCTGGGGCATCGTGGGGGTTGCGGTTGCACCGAGCAATACTGATAAAATATATGCATTGATCGAGAATGCGGCAGGTGGTTTGTTTGCAAGCGAAGATGGCGGCGAAACATGGGAACTGCGGTCAAGTGATAACAATATCCGTCAGCGTGCATGGTATTATTCGAGGGTATTTGTTGATCCTAAAAATGAGAACCTTGTTTATAGCACGAATGTAAGTTTCATGCGCAGCAGAGATGGCGGCAAAACATTTCAGTCAGTGAACAGCACACCACACGGCGATCACCATGATCTGTGGATCGATCCTGCCGATGGCAACCGGATGATCATTGCTGATGATGGTGGCGCGCAAGTAAGTTTTGACGGAGCTGAGAATTTCAGTAATTATTACAATCAGCCAACGGGCCAGTTTTATCGTGTTACCACCGACAATTCTTTTCCTTATCGCATACTCGGTGCGCAACAGGATAATTCCACGGTGAGGATAAAAAGCAGAACTTATGGTGAGGCAATCACGCAAGATGACTGGCAGCCAACAGCAGGCGCAGAAAGCGGATATGTTGTTGCAAGCCCTTTAAATCCTGATGTAGTTTATGGTGGCAATTATGGTGGTTTCTTATCAAGATTAGATCATAAAACAGGAGAGAACCGCGCTATCAATGTATGGCCCGATAACCCGATGGGCGCAGGCGCTGACGTGCAGAAATATCGCTTTCAATGGAACTTCCCGATTTTCATTTCTCCGCATAACCCTAAACGTTTGTACACCTGCGGCAACCAATTATTCGTTACAGAAAACGACGGACAGACATGGGAAACAATCAGCCCCGATCTTACCACAAATGATAAATCGAAACAGGCATCAAGCGGTGGCCCATTACAAAAGACAATACATCGGTGGAATATTATTGCACCATTTTCACTGCAATGGAATCACCATTAGAAAAAGATTTGTTGATGACAGGAAGCGATGACGGCATATTAAGCATCAGTAAAGATGCAGGGCTTCATTGGGAAAATATAACACCAAAAGATTGCCCGAAATGGATGATGTGGAATTCCATCGAAACAGATCCTTTTCAAAAAGGAACATTTTATGTTGTTGGCACAAAATATAAATCTGATGATTATACGCCATACATATATAAAACTACCGACTACGGAAAAACCTGGTTGCTGATCACAAACGGTATTGACAAATTGCATTTTACTAGAGTAGTGAGGGCAGATAAAAAATTGCCTGGCTTATTATATGCAGGAACGGAATTCGGCATGTACATCAGTTACGATTATGGATCAAATTGGAATAAATTTCAACTGAATCTTCCCACAGTTCCCATCACCGATCTTACTATCAAAGAAAATGATCTCATTGTTGCTACGCAAGGCCGCGGCTTTTGGGTGATTGATGATTTAAGCTTGTTGCAGCAAAAAAGCAAAAGCATTCTGGAAAAAAAATTATTTGTATTTGGTGTAAATGACAGCTACAGGATGGAAGGAGGGGATAACAGGCGCAAGCATCATGCACCGTTAAATGCAGGGATAAACCCGCCAAACGGAGCCGTTTTTAATTATTGGTTGAAAGATGCTAATGATTCTTCCAAGGTAAGCATCACCATCTTTGACAAAAACGGAACCCTTATTAAAACATTTACAAAAGATGCCAAAAAAGAAAATGATAAATTAGAATTTAATAAAGGAATGAACCAGTTCGTGTGGGATATGCTTTATCCTCCGGCTGAAAAGTTAGATGGCCTCATTTTATGGAACGGAAATGTGGATGGCCCTGAAGTGGCCCCAGGAAAATACAAGGCAAGGTTCAGGTACGATAATGATTCTGCCGAAGTCTCTTTTGTTATAAAAGGCGATCCCAATTATGCTATGACGGAAGCTGATTATGACGCTCAGGTCGGGATGCTACTGCAGATAAGAGATAAATTCACTGAAGTGCAGAAAGCCATCAAAAATATCCGCGAGATCAGATCACAGATCAATGATTTCACTTCGCGCATGGATACTACGAACAATAAAGAAATCAAACAGATGGCCGACACCATCAACAAGCAGATCAAAACAATTGAAGAAGCATTGTATCAAACGAAATCGAAAAGCGGGCAAGATGTGCTGAATTATCCGATACGGTTAAATGATAAGATCGCCGGATTGTATGATGTGGCTGCAAGTGGTTATAATCCTCCATCAAAACCAATGAAAGAATCGTTTGCCGATCTTTCGTCGCAAGCCGATGTTCAGTTGAATAAATTGAAAAAAATTATGACGGAAAATTTGCCGGCACTCAACAAACTCATTAATCAAAAACAGCTTCCGGTAATAGGTTTGAAAAAAGATAATGATTGAAATTGGTCAAATGCCATTTAAAGTTCAATTAAAATCCGGCAAGCGGTTTACTGTACATTTGTCCCGAACATCAAAAACGGTTTGGCATGAATGAAACGACTACAGCGTTGACCGCATTGTTTGACAGGATACCAAGAAGGCATTCCATAGAAAATGTGAAAGACATCAACAGCATCGTGCATGAATATGAAAACGTGCTGATGAAAATTGAGGCCGAAAATAGTTTTTATGAAAAAAAAGTAGGCACTTATTTTAACGACCTTGATACGGTGAGAGCTTCTATCAAAAAGTCTACTGATAATAAAGCATCCAAAAAAAATAAAGACAATTTTTTCGATGAGGCTTCAGGTGCATTGAAAGACAGCATTCAGTCATTAATAACAATGTACTCGGACGGAAACGGGAAAGAATAAGTGACTAATCAAACTGCCCAACGCTATGGTTCTTGTCCGCACAAACCATCTTCATTCATTAAATCTATTTCGGTCTGTGAACAAAGAAACACACAACAACAATTCTGATTTAGTAAAAGACATCATCATCGGAATGTCCGACGGGCTGACCGTTCCATTTGCACTGACAGCCGGATTAAGTGGCGTGTTGAATACCACGCATCTCATCATTGTTTCCGGTTTATCTGAAATTGCTGCAGGCTGTATTTCTATGGGGCTTGGCGGTTATCTCGCCGGTGAATCTGAAGTGGAGCATTATGCATCGGAATTAAAACGTGAATATGAAGAAATAGAAAGCGTGCCGCAACTGGAATTGAAAGAAGTGGAAGAGATCATTACCAATATGGGTGTGGATGAAACATTGAGCAAACAAGTGGCTTTGCAAATCAGCAAAGACAAAAACCGCTGGGCAGATTTTATGATGAAGCTTGAACTGGAAATGGAAAAGCCTGCTAAAAACCGCGCCGCCAAAAGCGCCGGCACCATTGCGCTTTCCTATCTGGTAGGAGGCTTTATTCCGTTGTTCCCTTATATTATTATTCACGATAGCAGGCAGGCTTTCTATATTTCCTGCATCGTTACTGTAATGGCTTTAATCATATTCGGATATTTTAAAAGTAAAGTAACCGGGCAACCACTTATTAAAGGAACACTCAAAGTAACGGTAACGGGTATCGTTGCAGCAGCCGCTGCATTTTTATTGGCAAAAGCAGTGAGTTGAGGTGAAAAAATTTCACAACTTGCCTTTGTTGGTCGCCTGACAACAACTTATTTTAGTTGGCATTTATTTTCGGTTATGCATGTGTGTTATTAAAAAAGCATTTGTATAAATAATATCATTTATGCTGAATATGTCTCAGTTTGAATAATAAATATTAAGGATTTGTCATTCTATCAGAGATCTGTCATTCCGACGAAGGAGGAATCTCTCAGATGCCTCGTGCCTCGGCATGACAAGTTCGTGAGTTGAAAAAATGTCTAAATAAAACACCTCCTGAATGCCTGATCTAAAACAAAAAGGAAGAAAACGAGTACCTTCATACCAATATTTTTTATGAGATATTTTTATGCAGCACTTGCTGTTTTTTGTTTGTGCATTTCATGTGCCGGAAAAAAATATAAAAATCCGCATGTGGAAATACAAACAAAATTCGGAGATATTGAAGTGGAACTTTTCCCTGACAATGCACCAAAAAGCGTGGCTGCTTTTTTATCTTATGTTGATTCCGGCTATTATAAAAATGCTTCTTTTTACAGAGCGTTGAACGAAGACAATCAGCAAACAGGCAATGCAGAAACAGCGATGATACAAGGTGGCATTTGGAAAACAAAACGTGGAATGAAAATCCCCGGCATTCCACATGAAAGCACACAGCAAACAAAACTCTCACATACAAACGGAACTATTTCTCTTGCGCGGCAGGAACCCGGAACAGCCAACACAGAATTTTTTATTTGCATCGGCGACCAAAAAGGATTTGATTATGGTGGTGTCAACAATCCCGACGGACAAGGATATGCTGCGTTTGGGCAAGTTATAAAAGGAATGGAACTGATAGAGCAATTTTATACCAAACCTACCAACGGCGATTTATTGCAAGAACAGATTGAAATTTTAAATATTGTGAGGTTGTAGGGTGATATATTTCTTTTTCATTATTGCCTTGGTTCGGCTACACTGCATTATTAAACGAGATGATGAAATCAAATCCGGGGATTCAGTTGGTGGGGGTGGAGGGGTGTTGACGTGAGATTCAAAGTTTGGAATTATTCAATCGTAATAATATTTTTTTCATTGCTCTCTCAAACTTTTGTTTTGACTTAAGTTCACATTCCCAAACTGTGATAATTTTCCAATCGGATTTCTTTAATTGATTTTTCACTTTTTTATCTCTACTAATATTATTTTGAATTTTGTTTTGCCAGAAATCAACATTAGTAGAAGGTATCGATGCTTTCTTACAATTTACATGCCCATGCCAAAAACAGCCGTGAATGAAAATGATTGTGTGATATTTTGGCAAAACAATATCAGGTTTGCCGGGAAGTGAGCTTACATTTTTTCGAAAACGAAAACCCTGTTTGAATAAAAAACTTCTTACAGCAATTTCAGGCTTTGTTTCTTTAGCTGAAATCAAAGACATGATTTCACTGCGCTTCTTTTTTGTGAAGATATCAGGCATTAAGGGGAATTAGTTTCAGCATCATCAAGTCTTCTAAAGAGATGTGATAACAAGCTTAACGCATCTAAACAATCTTTCTCAGAAAACAGAACCAGATTCTCTCAGGCTTGTAATCTCTTCGTGAGATACAGGATTTCTCCCGCCATTTACAATACCCATTGATAAAAATTTTTGCCCCTCTTCAATATTTTCCTTTGTTGTTTCTTGAAAATGACTACCGTCTGGTTTTATATATTTTTTTGAGACTAATAGTTTGCTCCCATTTTTCCCAAATACTTCCCCCATCATACTTGCATCACTTGCATTTCTACTTGCAGATTTATTTCTTACATCGTTAATATACTTTTTCATCGCCTCAATAAAAGCTCTATAATAATCTGCATTCTCATAATCATCTTTCGACGAGTTTTGAACAAATGAATGCAAATGCCTCCAATGATAATACGGATATTCTGGAACAAGCGAATGAATATTCTGAACTACATCAGCTTGTTCGTTTGGGAGAAGTTCTGATTCATCAACTGAATTAATAATAGGTTCTATTCTTGCCAAGACCTCTGCAGGCAGTGTCTTATACCATTCCTTTATATTGACACTAGTTTTTGTTTCGATATTTTCAATCCTTTTCTCTTTTCGCTTAATCCTCCATTTTCTTTCAATAAAATTCAAACACTCTCTCAAAAACATTCTTAATTCAGCAGTTTTTTCATTGTCCCAGTCGATTGATTGCCTATTAGTAGAAATAACATCTTCTTTCCAATCATCAACAAAATCTACATTAAACCATCCCGCTGTATATGAAAAGAAATGGCTTGATTCTGATTGCCCAAAGAATTCTGGACTATTAATCATTCTGCCATTTGCAAATAATGTTATTCCTCTTAATCCAGGCTTAAGAGGTTTTTCTGTAGTTAATATCAAACCATCAATTTCGTTTTTGTATTCATATACAGATTCTATTTCATTTATAAAATCCTTGTATTCCCACTCAAATTCAGATTCAATATTTTGATATTTCAATTTATTATTTACTGCGATTGGAGTACTGTCATTTAATGAAATCAAAACTTCAAAATCCTTATCCCAGAAATTAAATAACATGGATAAACTAAAGGCTAAAGATTCCAGCGAATATGCTGTTTTCCTTTTTAGATTTTCAAGAGTAATTTTTGTTCCTCTGTTAATTTCTGATTTAAAAAGCTCAAACTTAGGTTGATAATGCACATTCTCACAGCTCATTATTTCGCTCCAATCAAGGATGAATTTTACGCCATCATTATTTTGAATTGTTTCGATTATAATCTTTTCTCCGATGCCAAATAAAGCTAATTTCCCCAATCCCTTTTTCCCAGTAGCAACTCTGTCACACGAAGTTTCTTTCATCCCTTCGTCTCTTCTATTTCTTCCTATCCGCAAAAAATAATCATTAACTTCTTTGAACGACATTCCTATTCCGTCATCCTCAATGATTATTTTCTTATCGTCAACATCAGTATCATATATGTTTATTGTAACCTTTTTAGCGCAAGCATCATAAGAATTTGCAATCATTTCAGCTAGTGCCGGAGGCAAAGTAGAATACATTTTGACACCTAAGTGCTCAATTGTATTAGGCTCGAAAGTCATTATTAATTTTTCATCACTCATTCCGTTTTGCATTTACAATTGATAAAGCAATTCTCTTTGATAATTGTGGCGGAACAGCATTGCCAATTATTTTTGCAGCAGATGCTAATGAATTCGTATAAAATTTATAGCGCAAATCAAATGTTTGAAGAGCTGCACCTTCTCTCAGTGAAATACCTCTGTCTTGCTCAGGATGCGCGAACCTTCCATTAGTAATACTTAAAAATTTTGTTGTGATGGTTGGTGCAGGTCTATCCCAAAACATCCTTCCATAAATATCCTGAAAAGAATCGTCTTTATCGATGTAAGCGGGTATTTGCAAGTCTGTATCTTTCCATGCCATTCTTGTTCCGCCATTGTGAGGTGTTAACTTTAGCCTTTGCAAATTATTATCCGTCAGCCCGGCAGTAGTATGAATAAAATTTGTTTTGTCCTTATGCCCGGCATGAATGGGCTTGAATCTTTTTTTACTTCCGATAAATTTTTTAACTGTAGGAATTTTTTCTTTCGTATCTGCAATGGGCAACGATACATTTTTTGTAATACGCGATGCTATCAACAAAAATCTTCTTCTTGTTTGCGGCACACCGAAATGCGAAGCGTTGATTACAGCATGCTTATAAACATATTTTTCTTTGTCAAGAAATTCCAAAAAAGATTTTAGAGGGCTTTCTTCAACCTTATTCAAAATTCCAGGGACATTTTCAACAACAATATGACCAGGTTTAAAATGTGCAACAAATTTTTGAAAATCACTCAGCAAATTTTTTGACTCTTCGGATTTTGCTTTGATGGTTTTGATATTGCTCCAATACTGGCATGGGCTGCAGCCTATAAATATCAGTTCATCGACATTCTTTTTAATTTTCAACTTTTTTTCAAGTGTTGAAAATTCAAGCTCCTTAATATCTGCATGAATGAATTTCGAGCCTTTATTATTTTTCGTATAAGTCTCTTTGCATTCCAAATCAATGTCAATTCCACCCAATACACGGACGCCTGCTTTGCGGAACCCAGCAGTCATCCCTCCTCCGGAGCAAAAAAAATCAACTGCCTTTAAATTGCTTTTAAGCTTGGTGCTTTTTTTCTTTACATGCATTACCAAATCGTTTTTAATCAATCAACCTATTCTAAAAATATATCCTTCTGAGAAAATCTAAGATTTTCCTGCGTAAAATAATAAACTTTTGAGTAATGATTATTCCAAAGGTTAGTCACATTAAGTTAACAAGCCTGACATGTTTTAAGTCCCGTTCATTTAAAATTCTTCTTTATTCTTGCCCTATCCTCAATCTCCTTATCATTCTTATGATAAATCTCCACCATCACCATCCTTTTTTCAATTTCAAACCATGCATAAATCAGTCGCAGCCCGCTGTTCACGCCGCGCCCTTTTAATGAGCGGCAGGCAATCTTTTTAACTTTGATAACGCATGTGGTAATGCCAAGCCCATCAATACGAAAACTGAATGGCGGCGAAGCATCCGGTTCAATAGCCAGCACCTTTTTCAGTTCAACAATATCATCCGACAAGCTTCTGAATTTTTTCAGTAGCTGTTTCAGGTCTTTATTATACTCTGCCAGTTCTTCAAAGGTTATCTCATTCATCGTCTTCTTTATAAGCTCTTACAGAATAGGGCGGCCTGCGGTACAAAGCCAGCTCGTAACTTATTTCGTCGCCTTCTTTCGATGCTTTCCACGGCATATCGTTGTGTGAATAATTGCTGATGCCCGAAGCGCTCCAGTCGCTCATTTGCTCAATCACGCGGTCAATCACTTCTTTTTCGCTTGCCTGAAATTTTGTCAAATCAGGCTTCACCAGCGGGATGTAACGTGTTTGCGTTTTATCAAAATATTCCGTCTTGATTTTTTTCAGTTCGTTTTTTTCAATCATCGAATTCACGATGCTTTCAAACCGCCGCGGCACGGGACCGAATGGCAGCTTGCGATAACGGGCGCCTGAAAGATGCTCTTCATACAATTCATAATAATTGAAATCGGAAAAATAAAGCAGCTTGTACAAAACCGTTTCGCCAACATTTGGCTTGCCTGCGCATTTCTCCAAAATATAAAGCAGCACGTTTTTGAATTTGGTCACATTCATTTCCGGCACAACAATGCGCTCATCCTGTTTTTGCTTTGTCGTCTTTATTTCTTTTAGTTCTTCTTTGTCAGCCGGCTGAAATTCTTTCGACAAAAATTCATCCATCGAAAATTGCAGTAAGATTGAAAGCCTGAACAATTCCTGCACATCCATAAACCGGTTGCCCTGTTCAATCTGAACAATAGCTGTTCTGGGAATGCCGAGGTTCTGCGCAAGCTCTTCCTGCGACCATCCTTTTGCTTTGCGCATTTCCATAATTCTTTTTCCTATCTCTTTTTGCGAAACAGATGTTGCCATATTTAAGATTGGGTTTTGTGTGAAATTAAAAATGTTTGATAATAAAACAAAATAATGTTTTAAATTTGAACAATGATTAAACTAACATTTTATGGCTAAACAGAAATATTATGTTGTCTGGAAAGGTCATCAGCCAGGCATTTATGAAACCTGGGAAGAATGCAGGAAGCAGATTCATGGGTATACGGGAGCGGAGTACAAATCTTTTGAAACAATACAATTAGCTGAACATGCATTTGACGGAGAAAGCAGCGAATTCATCGGACATAATTTCATCGAATCAACGCTCACAGAGCAAGAATTATCGCTAATCGGTAACCCTATTGAAGAAAGCATTATAGTTGATGGAGCATGGAATACTATATCAGGTGCGGCTGAATATCGCGGAATTGATTTTAAAACAAAAAAAGAATTATTTCATCAAGGCCATTTGAGGACGGCACAAATAATATAGTTGAATTTCTTGCAATCGTTCATGCATTGGCTTATTGCAAAAACAAGAACATGAGTTTGCCGATTTATTCGGATAGCAGGACTGCTATTAGTTGGGCAAAGAGAAAATCCGCAAGGACCAAACAAACAGAAAACAAAGCTAACAAAAAGCTTTTTGAATTGATTGAACGGGCAGAAAAATGGCTAAAGGAAAATAGTTACCCGAACAAAATACTTAAATGGGAAACAAGAGCGTGGGGCGAAAATCCTGCGGATTTCGGAAGAAAATAATAGCCAAAACAGTTTTTATTATCAGCAGATTTCTCACTTCGCCGCCACTGCAAATATTTCAACCCCCGAATGGCTTCGTTCGAAATGACGATGATGAGTTATATGAATAAAAAAATGAAGGGCTTCTATTTATTATCACAATTTCTTTGGCTTCAATATTCCCTTCTCTTCACCTTCTAATCTTCGCTGCACTTTCTTTACGTCTTCAACAGCAGGTAATGCCTCGGGCTGAACGCCACGCTCCTTCAGCATTTTGCGCACTGCTAGATTATTGTCAACATGCTCTTTGCTGATGGCATCACCACCTTGCAAATCTTTTTCAAGCACATTATGGCTGGTGAGTTCTGTTGCAAAATCTTTTGCTTTGATGGTGAGCGTTGGCAAAAAATCTGCCAATGGCCTGCTGGCCGGCACACCGAGCTTGCGTTTCATGTCGTTGGTGTTAAAGCCGCCAAATAAAGCATGATCACCTTTGGAGCGGATAATGGCAAAACCTTACATATTTATAATTCACTGAAAGTTTATCCTGATAATTAGTATTGCCGCCCAATCCCCAGGTGTATTGAGGATAATAAAGAAAACGGGTATCTCCCATAATCTCCCACCTGTCATCTTTCAACCAAAGGTTAGAACGGAAAGTATATCCGAGCCGGCCATTAAAAGTGATGTAAGGTGAAAATGTAATCGTCGACAACGAAGTGCTTTTCGTTCACCGATATAAAATCCTGCAGTTGTGGATGTGACCAACGCGATGCCGGCTCCGGCGCCTCGGCGCTTACCGGCAAAAAAGAAAAATAAATTTTCTTCGCTTTTTTTTCTGTGACTTCATTACTATTCTTGCGAAAAAGGTTTCCTACAATATTGATCAGATCTTTTTTTCTGATTGTATCTCCACTGTTTTGGGAGATAGCAAATAGCGGGCACGTGAAGAATAATATGATGCCGTATATACTTGCGTGTGTTTTGTACAACATTCAAGTTGTTATTAATTAGCAAGAGGATGATGCGCTTGCTCATTAATAACAAGCCGATTTTGCAAAAAAAATTTCATCAACTCACCAGCAACAAATATTATTTCGAAGGTTTCGGAGCAGAGCTCATGGTAACCAGATATTGCAAAATAGATTCCTGTTGCTTGCTATCTATAACTTCTTTGCCTTCCTTCTTATTCAATTTACCGATCATTTTGGGCACGATCTCTTTCCACTTGTCTTCATTCCCGGAGGCCGGGTTTTTTAATCGATGGCACCTGCTGCATGTCTGCTCGAATAATGCTTTGCCGTCATTCAATGCTGCTAAAGTGTAGCCCGGATATTTAGCAGAAACTCTGTCGACATCTCCTTGTGAAGGAGGTATTAGTTTAACGCTGCATGCAGTAAAAACTGTCATCAAAAAAAGATAAAATGATTTCTTCATAAGCTGTCATTTTTTTGTGATGAACTTATTACTTGAATTTCAAATTCAGCGAAATCATATCTGCTACAAGATCCGTTGTTTGAGTGTAATGCGAATATCTAAGTTCAAGCACGCTCAAACTTTTTATTAATACTCCTTTCGGAGGCGCAAGCCGAAAGCCCATTCCGAATGATTGACTTGAAAATGCAGCCAGTGCATAATTGCTGCTGTAATATTGATCCGTTGGAGAATGTCCTTCATATGGCGCAAAATATTTTGCGGCGCTCTGCACATAATATCTGTAAAACGGAGAAAGAGAAATGAATGGCGTAATCTTTATTGGCACTTCAATGCTTGCAGTGTGCGATATTAATCCCCAGCTATCCACATAAAAACGATAATAACCGCGCAGTATAATATTATCACCCAAAAAATAATTCATTCGGATGCCAATGGGGAATTTAAATCGTTGCGACGGAAGGTTTTCAATGGTGTCTTTTCCGTTGTTAAAATAAACTCGGTGAAAAGGAAGCCCGAGATATCCGTTCATATACACCAGTTCCAACGCGATGCTTCCCTGCATGCGCTGATTGATGACCTGTGCAAAAGAAAACGATGCCGTGTAAGTATCTCGCGGCTTGGATGGCGTAACCACCCTTGAACCTTTGCTGGTGCTAACAACGCCGCCGTTTTGATATACGACAGCTTCCGTGTGGCCGCTTGCGGTTGTTATATATACAATACTATCAGTTGGCGAAACATTTTTTATAGAATCAACCGGCACAAATTCAGAAGGCTTTATCATTTTTATATTATCGAAATAGCCTGTGAGCTTGAAACTGAATTCGCCGTTGTTGTGCGTTTTTTTTGAGAAGGAAGTATTGAGACCTATTGAATGATAATAATTGTGCTCTGTAGAATAATAAGCGCCTATCCCAAACTCAGTTCCCTTTTTTTCATTCTCGATTGTCCAATCTAATGTCGGATAAATTCTTGTGCCGTTATTGCGCGCATGCCCATTTGAATCAACATAAGCCTGCGATGCCGCAGTGTGGTAATCAATCCCGATGCCTCCTGTCAGTGAATTTTTCCTTTGCTTGCCATCCCATCCTATAAATTTTATGTCGATGCCATTTGCAAGATCTGTAACGTCGCCAATGCCTTTGCTATCGGTCCTTCCACCCATCACAGCAGATTTGTCTGCGGTTTGGTTGTAATAACTTGACACCAGGTTGATCTCGTCGAGCTTTAGTTTCTTGGGTTTATAAGTTGAAGTATCTTTTACAGAAACCTGAGAGAATGCATGCAATAACATCAGGTACATGCCAACAACAGTAAGGCAGATTTTTTTCATGTAGTGTTTTCCAGTTGGTTATTGAATTAGTTGCAACCGCAGCCGCCGCCGGTTTTGCCGCCATTGGCGCCTGATGATCCTTCACGGTATGATTGTGCATTGAGCTCGTTCTTTTCTACTTTTCTGTTTGCCAATATCATTTCGGAATCGTTAATCCTGCTTTTTTGATATTCTCTCACATGTGCGCATGAAGTGAAGATCATACCTGCAAGTGGAACTGCGCAACAATATTTTAATAATGTTTTTCTTTTCATCATAAATTTTTAGTTAAAATGAATATGATCGGATTTATAAATTTTATTATTGTCATCAATAATGATTGTTTCAATATCTTTCATTTGATTGATCAGGTTTAATCCTGCATTTATTCCCATGATCATGACAGGAGTTGCCATTGCATCTGCTATTTCAGCATTTGCACTAATGATGGTCACGCTTTTAATCCCTCGAACGGGTAAGCCTGTTCGCGGGTCGATGGTGTGAGAATATTTTTTTCCATTCACCATGATATATTTTTCATAATTGCCAGAAGTGGCAACAGCAAGGTTGGTAATGTTCATGTAAGAAAATATTTCATGTTTTGCATTTGGGTTAGCAATCCCGATTGTCCATGGATTGCCATTGGGCTGATAGCCCCAGGTGGTCATATCGCCAGAAGCATTCACGACACCGCTTTCTGTTCCCATTTCCTTCATCACCTGCTTTGCTTGTTCTGCCGCATAACCTTTTCCAATGCCGCCAAAGCCTATGCGCATTCCCTTTTCTTTCAGCAACACGGTTGTTTTTTCTTTATCAAGAATAATGTTGCGATAATTAATCAGCTTAACCATTTTCCTGGCTGTTTCTTTATCAGGCAGTGATTTCATATTCGTGTCAAAATTCCACAAGCGCTTGTCAACCGAACCATACGTGATATCAAATGCGCCTTGCGTTATTGTTGAAATTCTCACAGATCGCTCAATGATGTTGAATGTTTCCTGGCTAACGGCAACCGGCTCCATTCCTGCATTTTTATTGATGATCGCTGTTTCGCTTTCCTCATTAAATGTGGTAAGCAATTTTTCTATCCGCCGGATTTCATGAATACCCGCATTAATTCTTTCATTGGCCCAATCTTCTTTTTCAGCAACAACGCTTAGCTGAAAACTGTTGCCCATTAATTTCAGGCTTTTACTGAAAACTTTTTGCTGCTCCAGCATTTTATCTGTCGGCATAAATGCCATTTCTGACTTCAATGGTAAATTCTTGTGGTGATTCATTTGGAAGGCCATCCCATTGTTTCAGCACTTTTCCATTTGCATCTAACAATAATGTGTATGGAAATTTCCCCTGCGGATTATATTGATCTGCCATTTTGTTATTTATTTCCTGCTGTTGCGCAGACAACTGATTTTTTTTCATTCTTGGAAAATCTGCATTTACCAGCACGAGTTGGGTGTCTGCCATATTTTTGAAAACATCGCTTACAAAAATTTCAGTGTGCATCCTGATGCATGGGCCGCACCAGTCGGAGCCGGAAAAATTGAGCAGGATATGTTTGTGTTCCTTTTGTGCAATTTGTTTTGCTTCCTGCATATTATTATGCCAGCCAGTTGCGGAAAAAAGAACGGTGAAGAAAAAAAGAAAAAAAATCTTTCCCATAGGCTAAAATGTTTTAAAACACATTACTGTTAATTAGATACGGCAGAGAAAAATTTAGGTTGTGTGCAAAAAAATATTTTATACTTTACGTTTGTCATTCCTGAATTACATCCTGAATCCCCCATGCCTGAAATTTCCTGCTGTTTTAGCAACGTGCTTTTTGCCGCCAAACCTTCTTCCCAAAATAACTTTGAAAATACTTCTGTCGATGCTGGGTGTAAGCCCGAAACCATAGCCGGCATTGAATTCCCAGCGCGGATCAAAATCAGCGTCAACAGCTAAAAACAACTGGTGCTGTTGCACACTGATGGGATCAAATTTTGTGATTGGCCCAAATGATCCATAATATTCAACTCCATATGCGAACACTTTTCCAATCTGGTAACTGAATTTGAAATCCGGCGCGAACACAAGGCCACGGCCCGCATCGGCTCCTTTAAAAGTTGCATCCAGCACGGGGTTCAGGGCAAGATAAACCGGGCCTATTTGTTTATCAATGATGGGCCTTATTTCCAGGGTCCAGATATCCGGGTCATATCCATCTTTCACAAATCCACCTTCAAATGAAATGCTTACGCCCACAGGCCAGTTCCAGCTAGTTGGCGCCATCACGCGAGGGCGGAGATGGCTGCCCACATAATTTGTACGCCCCAGATCAGCAATAGCATTGAAAATATAAAAACCAACTTCAAACCATGGAGTAAAACCGTGTGTTATCTCAATGGTTTCTCTATCCATGTGATTGGTGGATACAACTCCATTAGCCGCACCATTTCCGATCAAGCTAAAATTGCTGTGCAGCTCAACCATCGTAGTATCTTTTCCAACAGTGGGTGAAGCATATACTTGTATCTCATAATTATCCTGCGCAAAACTGAAAATTGGAATAGAAAAAATAATAAAAATTAATACCCGCATTATTTGTTTTAGTGTATCTCTGATGAAAAGCAAGTTGCAATGTGAATAGCAATCCTGAAGACATTCTGAAGTGTGCAATAAATCTGATTTCGGCTGCCTGATTTATTCAATATCAAAACAAATAAAATAATGAGGCTTGTGGCGATGCAATTCATTCAATATGCAACTGAAAAAATAATGGCTAGCGCAAAATTCTTTTAATCTGGTTTTAAAAACTTATTGAAAGAGATGTCGTTAAAAAAATATCGTTCTTGCTCAAACTATTATTGTGCTTGGTAAAATAATCGTCTTTGCCCATCAGATCTCTTAATTCAATTCTGAAAAAAGCATTTTTGATAATTTGCCTGTCGTAATTCAAGCTTGCTCCAAAAATCTTAAAGCCGTCTGGTGTGCCGGCACTCACAATAATACTGTCACGATCCGAATAATATTCACCTCGTAATGCGATGCTGTTTTTTTCATCAGGGCTTATTTTTAAAACCACAACAGGTGCATATAAACCGCTTAGCCCTGAGCTTCCCTTTGCTTTTTGTTGAAGGCCATAATCAAAGCCAATTGTTAAGCCAATTAATTTGTTGAGTTGAAAAATGCCATAAAAATTATTGTAATACCGCATTTGCTTTGCACTATCCGGTTTATCATTGCCAATAAAATTGCTATAATTAATAGTTGCGTTTGCAGAAGGAGTGAAGGTTGCCTGTACGCCAAAAGCCGGAGTGGTATTATAATTGGGCCGCTCAATATGTTGCCATCCGTTTAATAACAAAGCGCTCAGAAACCATTTTTCGTTTTTTGAAGTATAACTGATTTTTGCGCCGCTTTCATAATAGGGTGTGTTGTCAGCAACAATGCTTCTCATAAGATTCCAACATGATGAACCAATCGCGCTTTCAAAACCGATATGCGATGAAAAGATCCCTGCATCAACCCACAGGTTATTTTTCTTTGAAATTTTTACGCCTCCATTTGCTTCAAAAATATTTTTTAGCACGCCAGGTTCTGAAGCATAATTTGCATTCATATAAGTACCCGTGCCTAAAACAATATGCGCCCGAACTTTTTCTGTTTCGTAAGATGCTTTGATAAAGCCGAGATTGATATTCACTTCATTGTTGCGATTGAAATTATATATAAAAGAAGGCTTGGAATTATTTGCAGGATTATTAAAATCATATGAATAATACGCTTCAAGATATCCGCTGATGGTGAGATTTGATTTGGAGCTTGTTGTATCCTGCGCAAAAATACGTCCGTTCAAAAACAACATAAAGCACCATAAAATCCTTTTCATTCCCGGTTCAATTTTAAAGTATAAGATAAGAGTTGATTATAGAATATTATAATAACGTAGTTGCAGATAAAAAAAGGAATTCTCAAGAATTAATTTGTGGTTATGTTATAAGACGAAGATATTAATTAAAATGTTCTGATATAAAGTTCATGCGTTTGTAGCCATTCATTAACAATAAGAGCTAACGCTGCATCTGGCCGTTTTTTTGAAATTGAAACTTAATAAACGAATGTGGAGAAATATTTGATAAATTATAATTGCAAGATTAATTTTTTGTAATGGAGTTTCGGTTATTAGTAGTCTTGCCTAAATCGATTACTTTTACGAATTGAACGAACAATTGGTAACTTATGCAACTACATGCCGCACGGACTTTTATATTTCATAAGCTTGAAAAAGAGCTGCCCGCTTATCTTGGGTATCACAATGCTCATCATACAAAAAGAGTTACTGAATATGCACTTCAACTTGCATCCGCTGAAAAAATCAGCCCTTATGAAACCGATATTTTGGCAACTGCTGCATGGTTTCACGATTCAGGCTTTATTGAAATATATGATGGCCATGAAGAAGTTTCTTGCTCGATAGCAAGAAAGCACTTGCCGGAATTTGATTACACTCAGGAAGAAATTGAAGAAGTCTGCAAGCTCATTATGGCAACCAAGATGCCGCAGAACCCTTCAACAAAACTTGAAGAGATACTTTGCGATGCCGATCTGTATTATCTCGGCACAGAACATTATTTTCCGATTGCCGACACATTGTACCACGAATTGCAAATTGCCGGCTTTTCGAAAAAACAAAAACAAATGGATAAAATTTCAGGTTGAGTTTTTGGAATCACATCATTATTTTACAGAAACAGCCATCAGCAAGCTTGCATCAAAACAAGAGCACAATCTCAGGGCGCTGAAAAAAAAGGCACAATCTTCTTTAATTATAAGTCATCATGATTTTGCAATATCAGACATCATTTTAATTGTTTTCGGAGTGTTGGTAGCTGCCTTTGCGCTCAAAAGTTTTTTAGTGCCAAATAATTTTTTTGATGGTGGGATAACCGGCATATCGCTTTTGATAAGTGAAATATATAAATTCAATTTGGGCGTTGTGATTTTGTTGACCAACCTGCCACTGATCATACTAAGCATATACGCCATCAGCCTTCGGTTCGCTATAAAAACTCTTTTTTGTATTATCATGCTTGGCATATGTTTTCATTATTTGCCACAGTTCTATATTACAAAAGACACCTTGCTTGTATCTATATTCGGAGGTTTTTTTCTTGGGCTCGGAATTGGCGCTACTATGCGTGCAGGCTGCGCTGTTGATGGCATTGAAGTGCTGGCACTTTATACATGGCGCAAAACGAGTTTCACCATCAGCGAAATTATTCTTGGACTGAACATCATTATTTTTAGTATTGCAGCAACACAGTTTGGAATGGAAAAAGCGCTGTATTCAATGTTCACTTATTTCACAGCTTCCAAAACAGTTGATTATGTTGTTGAAGGGCTTGAAGCTTATACAGGCGTTACAATTATTTCAGGAAAGAGCGAAATAGTGAAAGACAGGCTGGTGAATGAATTGGGACGCGGCATCACAGTTTACAAAGGTGAGAGAGGATATTTGCCGGGCAATTTTGAAGTGCATACTGATTGCGATATTATTTTCACTATTATTACAAGGCTTGAGCTTCGCAAACTGAAAAATGTTGTTGAAGATGTTGATCCCAAAGCATTTGTTTTCGCCAGTACAATTAAAGAAACATCCGGCGGTATTATGAAACGCAGGCATGTGCATTGAGATAGTTTTTTTCGGCAATCATATTTGCGTTACCTTGTTTTTCTAAAACACTGCGATATGAAAAACATTATTTCTTACAAATCTTTTTTAGCTATTATTTTTCTTTCCTGCTTTTGTTTCAAAAGCTTTTCGCAAACCTTGAGCCCAGAAGATATTAAAGCACAAACCTTAAAAGAATGGGATCGCGCAAAAGCATACACAGATGAGTATTTGAACACTATGCCTGCGGACAAATACATGTTCAAAGCTGTTCCGGTTGACAGCGTTAGAAATTTTGCTCAGCAAATGCTGCACCTTGCGCAAGGAAATTGTTTCCTGATGTCAAAAGCCACAGACCAGAAACCGCCGGCATTTGCGGGCTCTGCTGATATGGAAAAAGAGCATCTGCTCAAACAAAAGATTCCGTGATGTATTATGTAAATGCCAGTTATGATTATTGTTCGGATGCTGTTAAAAACACAGACATAAGCAAATGGGGAGAGAAAATAAAAGTATTTGGCATGGAAACAACAAGATATGCAATGATG
>CAVRBD010000028.1:0-60068 GCA_963718975.1 uncultured Bacteroidota bacterium
AATACGTAAAAAATGAATTTAGTTTGTTAATAGTTTTCCATGGCGTTGCCGGGTTTTGCGCTTGAATGCTGCTTCTGGAATCATCGCCTTGCATGGAGGAGAAATAATAATTGTTTGCTTTGGCGGCAAAGGCTATAAAAAGAAAAAATGTTGCCAAAAAAAAGTCTTGATTTTGCCTGAGCATTTTTTAAAAATATTTCACGTTATTTTTCTGTATAAATCTATAAATGCGAGCCTGGGTTATTCAGCTCAAACTTTTTTTGCGAGTGCTTTATTAATATCATCAGCTAAGCCCTTAGCTACGAGGTCGGCTTTAAAAACAGATGACGAAGCAAATGCATTTTTCGAAAACCTTTCATAATCATTCAATATTTTTTCAATGCTCATAATATATTCTTCATCACTAAATGCTACTGGTAAAAGAAAACCGTTGTAGTCGCTTTTCAGAAATCTGGCAATATCACCTGTGTCAGTAGCAATAACAGGCACACTTGCTGAAAGGGCTTCAGCTATTGCCATCGGGAAACCCTCTTGAGAAGATGCCATCAGATGAATTTTTTTTGAAGACACTGCTTCAATAACATCTTCATTGCTCAGATTGCCCATAAAAATTACTTTGCCATAAATTGGCAACGATGCTGCGTGCTGTTTTAACTTTGCTTCCTGAGTTCCCATTCCGGCAATGAACAATGAATTGCGCTCTTGAATACTGCGATTTAATTTTGAATACACAGTGATTATTTTATCGATATTCTTGATTTTCTCCAGCCGCCCGGAAAATATAAACCCAGTTCTTGAATCAATATTTTTAAATTTTACATTATTATGAATCGGGTTTAAAATTTTGGGTATGCCTTGCCGGTCGTTCCCTACAGTGTACAGTAAAGATGCCTTTTTGATAATCCTTTTTTCAAATAGCTGAAAGAAAAATTTAAAATATTTTCCGTACCAAAAGCGCGACTGCGTCATAGGATTGAAATTGCCATGGAAGATGTGCACGAAAGGAACGGGAGCAAACGAAACAACAAAAGAGCCTTCAGGAGTATGGGACAAAATTACATTTGAGTTTTTTATTTCCCTTCGTTTCTTCATTAGGTATAACATAAGAATAAGGCGCTTCGGTATGAATTTGATTTTATTTGTATAATCAGGAAGCACTAAATAAGTAACATCAAATGCATCTTTCAAATAGGGGTCAAGATTTTTCATAAACGGCGCTACGCCTCCGTGTGATCCGTTGATGGAAGAAGTATCTACTATGCACAGTTTCAATTTTTTCATCTGTTCGATTTTATTGCTTTCCTCAATTGCGCCAGCTTAGAATTCTAATTGTTCTTTATTTGCAAACAACATCGTTGACCATGTTTACAAACTGAGTATTTAAAGCATCGGCAGAATATTTTGAGTTTGTGTGATCTTGCATTTTTTTCAATAATCCCTCATATTGATTATTATGTTCATTCAATACTGAAATGAGCACCTTTTCCAAATCTTTGACATCGCCTTTCTTAAAAAAAAAGCCATTCACTCCTTCTTCAATTTCATCTTTAAAGCCTGGAAGATCTGATGCAATAATTGGTACATTGTAATTAAGGGCTATTTTCAATACACCGCTCTGTGCACTTGACCTGTACGGCTGCACCAGATAGTGGCTGCTGCTAAATAAATCGGCGATTTCTGCATTTTCAATCTTTCTGATATCGTACACAAAAATTTCAGGGTACCTCATCCTGGATTCATAAAATGCCCAATTATTGCAGGAGCCGTTTATAGATATTTTAAAGCCCTTGTATCCCTGCTCATAAATATTGCAAGCGGCATCAATCAATAGGTCAATATTTTTTGCAAAGCTGATGATGCCAAAACAAAGAAATTTGATATGATCGGAAGGTTTTGATAAAGTGCTGGAGCCGAAATTTTTCAGCCCCATCGGAATTGAAAAAATTTTTGCTTTGGGATAATTGTTATGAAAAATTTTTGCTGAAGAAGGCGAAAATAAATGAGCATATTTCACAAAAGGATAAATGGATTTCAAAATCACATTGCTGATAACCGGAAGCTTAAAATTATCATTGATATTTCCTTCATGAACTGCAAAAAGAGATTTGTGCTTGGGCAAAGACCAAAACAGCGGAATTGAATACGGATCGGTCTGGGCCATAGCTGATGTACAATAAATCATATTTCCGATCATTTATTTTGCGGTATAATGAAAGGTTGAAAAATAACCTGCGGGGGTCTCTTTGGCGATAGTTGCAGTATATGAATTGAATATCCAACCCCGTTAAAGAATTTAATTCCTTAAAATCAGCTTCTGTAAACCTGGATTCATTCTTAGGGAATATGATTATCCATTTTATGTCATACTTTTCTAATAGCAACTTAAATAACAGTGGGTTGAAATCAACGTCCGTAAATGAATCAGGGGTTACCCAAACTATTTTCTTTTTTTTAATTTCTTCGCTCATTTTTTTAATTCGTTAGCGCTGGTTCCGATAAGAAATACATTCGAATCTGTGAAATCTAATGTTGAATATTCTCTTTAAAATAGTAAAATGAAACCAATATTTAAAAAGCATCCTCATCGCCCTTTATCATTTTATACACAGTAAGAAATATTATCTTGACATCCAGCCACAGGCTCCAGTTTTCCAGGTACCACAAATCACATTCAATTCTTTTTTTCATTTTAAAGGCGCTTTTTGTTTCTCCTCGTTGTCCGTTTACTTGTGCCCAGCCTGTGATGCCCGGTTTTAAAAACTGCCTTACCATATATTCGTGAACAATTTTTTTATAAGCATTATCCAAAGCAGGCACATGAGGCCTTGGGCCGCAAATGCTCATTTGTCCTGCAAGCACGTTAAAAAACTGCGGCAGTTCGTCCATGTTTGTTTTTCGTAGAAACTTCCCAATACTGGTTATCCTAAAATCGTTTTTGGTTACCTGTTTGAAATTTTTATCATCATCATCATTCGTTTTCAGTGTCCTGAATTTGTATACTTTAAAAATTTTGTTGTCTCTCCCCACTCTGCCTTGCAGGAACAATACAGGGCCTCTCGAACTCAATTTGATGAGCAAAGCGATTATAGGGAACAGCCAGCTTAATAAAAAGAGTATGGCAATGGAACTAAATATTACATCGAACGCACGCTTTTTCATCCTGTTGTCAATATCTTCAAGAGGCTCATGCCTTAGCGATATAACCGGTATGTCATTTATGAAATCAATCTGACCATACCCATTGATAAATATTTTCAAATCCGGGATCACCTTGAAACGGATGCAATTGATCTCAGCCTCATTTATGATATTATATATGTCGCGGTTTTGCTCGGGCGCAATGGTAGAATATATTTCTGTTGCTCCATATTGCATGCAAACTGAAAGCGTGTCTCTTACATTGCTTAAAATGGGATAATTGGATAGTTCGCTAACGTTTTCCGATTCTTCGCAATAGCCCACAATGGTTTTGTTTGAAAAATCTTTTTCAAGATAGCCGGCTAATTTTTTTGACAAGTTATTATAGCCAATGATAACCACTCTGTTCAACAGGCTGCCTTTTTTTTTGTAGTGGTTGTAAATAAAAAGATATAAAAAACGGTTAAAAAGCAATGCTAAAGAAAAGCTCAAAAGCACCACAATCGTGAAAAGCCTTGAGATTAAAAATTGATGGGAGAAAAAGAGATAGATGATGCAAGATAGCATGAAATAGAAAAAAGCACGCATGGCGCTTTTTGAAAAAAGCTCAAACGAACTAACGTTTTTCTCGCTATATTCTTTTACGAGCAACGCTATGACCACCCATGCTATGTTCAAATAGAGCATAAAGAAAGCATACTCATAAAACAATCCTGTAAAACGCTCTCGAAAATAATAACATCCCAGGCAGTATATTATATTTAGTGACAACAAGTCCAGGCTTGCCAAGAGCAATTGCATTGCAGGAAGAAAACGCTTGTTCATAAACTTAGTTTAAAAACTAGTGAAAGATTAAATAAGCTTGAATAAAATCAGATTCAAAGTCAGCTTGCTTTTTTTAGCAGCTTGATGCGAAGGAATTCTTTGAGCATGATATAAATGAAAACTGTGTTGGTAACTGCATACCTTTTAAATAGGCGCTTTGGTTCGATGGATAATCTGAATAGCCACTCCAGCCCATAATTCTGCATCCATTTAGGTGCCCTTTTTTGCGCTCCTATCATAAAGGGGAGCGCACCTCCAATGCCAATCATTACAGCGTTGATTTGCCCTTTCATGGAAGCCATCCACTTTTCCTGCTTAGGGCAACCAAGCACAACCATAACAATATTTGCCTCAGAGTTATTTATTCTTGAAACCACATCCTGCTTTTCTTCTTCGCTCAGTTGCCTGAATGGCGGGCTGTATAAACCTGCCGGCCTTAAATTCGGGTATTTTTTTTTCAGAAAATCAGATGTGCCGTCCAATAATTTTTGAGAACCGCCATAAAAAAAAACAGAAAGATTTTGCTGCTCGCATTGTTGCAACAGGTCGTCGGATATGTCGCCACCAGCCACTCTGTCCTGTTTGATGCCATTCAGTAAGCGCAGTCCCCAGGTCAAAGGTTTTCCATCAGGGGTAACGATATCAGCTTCGCGTACTACTTTGCAAAAGCTCTTGTCCCAATGTGCTTCCACAAACATGTGCACATTGGCGATGCACACATAAGATGAAGATTTTTTCTTAGCGAGATCAATAATGTCGGAGACGAATGATGAATAGCTGCCGACAGAAAGATCAAAATTTATGAGTTGATCTTTTTGCATGAATAGATAAATAAAACATTTATAAAATGCCCAGGTATTTTGATTTTACAAGCTCAAGATGTTTATGCAAGTCTTCGGTTGTATTGAACCTGTTCTTGATTTTTTTTGCAGGGATTCCGATATATATAGAGTAAGGTTCGATATCTTTCGCGACTAAACTCGATGCTCCAACAATGCTGCCTTCCCCAATTTTCACTCCTGCCAATATTGTTGTGCCATAGCCCACCCAAACATCATCTTCTATTACAGTTGTTATGTTTTTCCCTTTCCAATTATAATCCTTATCCCTTACGGAACTGGAAAACCTGATTGGGACACCTAGTTGTTGGTAATTGTGATCGTACCTTCCCACCAAAGCCACCCTGTTCCCCCACATTACATTATCTCCAATAATCACATCGCTTTCAATAAAAGAATCTCTTCCGATATAAAAATTTTTACCTATTCTTATTTCTCGTCTGCCCCATATCCTAACACGCAAGCCTGATGAAAAGCCTTTTCCAATGGAATATCTTTTGTAGATAATTTTCCTTAGGAACTCGTTCCTTGCTTTTTTTAAAATCTTAATTATTTTATTGTTGGCATTCACACTTACTGATAAGGGTTATTTAATATATCAATAGCTTAAAAAGCTTTTGACATAATTATTTTGAAATAATAGTACTTAAAAATAATGCATCTTTTGTATTTTAATGAATCAAAAAAACCGGAAATTCTGACATTCATTATTTTTTAAAAAATCAGTTATTGATAAAATACCGGTGAACTCAAACAGCTTCTAAACTTATTAATAAAAAGCTGAGGTAACACTATCGATTTTATTTCGCCAGGTATTTTTTTTTGCGTAATTGAATGCATTGATTGAGCATGTTCTCAGGTATTCTTTATTACGGCTAAACTGAATGATTGCGTTTGAAATGGCTGCTGCTGTACTTTCAATGGTCGTCGGGTTTATTTTTATGCCACAGTCATCAGGCACTGCCAGAGCTGAGCCATGAATGTTCAAAGCAATTACAGGCAAACCAAAAGCCATCGCTTCGCTTATTTGTGCACCGCATGAATCTCTAAGGGAACAAAAAAGAAAAACATCCGATTTTTTATAGTGCTCGCTTACTTCCGCAAAAGGTATTTGCCCAACAATGTGCAGCCTATCCGAATTCAGATTGAACTCTTTTATCCAATCTTTAAGCAATGGGAACTGCTCTCCTCCTCCAACAATAGTGAAGCTGTAATCTATTTCATCAGGCAATAATGATACCGCATGTATCAATAGTTTCAGGCCTTTTCTTGGCAGCATTCTGCCCACCCAAATGAGATTAAGCTTTGTATGAGCAGGTCGTTCCGGATAGGGTAGGTTCTGCATTGAAAGCGGCACAGCATTGTCAAGTACCAGATGAATTTTTTCTGGGCCACAATACCCACGTTTTATTATCATCTCTTTTGTATCCTCATTGGCTGCAAGAATATGATCTGCGTTTTTGATCATATTTTTCAAATTTGAGCTGAACTTTAATAAATATTCAGATATCATGTTTCTTGCAATTTCAATTTTCCATGAAGACCCAAAGTAGCTTTTAAATTCTTTCAAAGCTTTTTGTCCTCCGCCAACAGGGCCAAGAATAAATTTTGCACCGTTTAATTTCCACAGATGGCTGGCCTGTTGAAGGCTACCAAAAGTAACGTGATGAATGATATCAAAATGTATTTTGGAATGCAGTTCCTTTGCAACGGTCAATATTTTTTTTTGCCAAAGCCTGTAATGCAGGTAAATTTTTTTTGAAGATACATCCAGCAAATACTTATCCATGCCAAATGGCAGAGAAACAAAAATAAATTTCAGGTTAGGCAAATTTATTTTTTTATGTTCTAACATAACAGCATCCTTGTCTTCAACATTTGTAAGGCACCAAACGTTATATCCTTTTTCAGCCAAAGTGAAAGCCCAAACCCAGCCATTTCCTGGTTCAGAGCCCCTTATTGGCGAACAAGCATAAGCGCTCAACAAAATATTTTTCAAAGTATAAGAATTGATTTTGTGCTTTCAACTTTGATATTATTTCAAAATCTAATTATAAAGACATGAATACTTTGCCCATCTCCTCACAAATTTTATCTTGCGAAAATTGAGTACCCAACAATTTATTATTTTGACGCATTGATATTCTGAGTGCGTCATTTCCCCTCAATTCATTAATAGCTTTTGCTACTTGATTCTCAGATTTTGCATCGACCCACAAAACATTGTCTGGCATTTTTAAATGGTCAATAGCAGCCCTGGTTCGGGTAGTAATAACAGGAAGGCCTGCCGCAACTGATTTAAAAAGCGCCATAGGGAACCCTTCATCAAAATAAGTTGGGAATACTAACATATCGCAATTTGCATAAAAATTGTCAGCTTCCTCTTCATCGAGCCACCCCAAAAATTTTGTGTGTGATGAAATGTTCAGTTTTGTTGCGAGCTCTTTCAATTTTTTCAAATCTGGCCCATCTCCAACAAAAATAAAATCACATTGGTCTTTACAATTTGTTAAAGGTATTGCATTAAGCACTTCAAAGACCCCTTTTTCATGAGTAACCCGGCCAATGAACAATATTTTATCCTTGTCTTTATCAAGCTGATATTTTTTTCTAAATTTCATGGAAGATATGAATCGCGCCGGATTAATAATATTGGAAGTAATGAATATTTTTTTCGCTATGCCGGGATTGTATTGACTGATCATTGCTTTTTCTTCTTGTGAAAGAAAAAACCATGCATCAACATGTTTGGATAAATAAGGAATTAATATTTGCCTATAAAAAAATGACTTTTTAGTAAGCACGGATAGCTCAGAACCGTGTGCTTTTATAACAATTTTTATTTTTTTGAAATAGAAGCACTTTATTAAGAATATAGTAATAAGATCCCTGGTGCAAGCAATGCGGTCAAATCTTGAATTTACATATAAAATAGCAGGAGAGAATTTATACAATGCAACTATTATTGCAAATGCGTTTTTTACAACATCTAATAACCTTGCCAAAGTTCCGGTTTTTGAAAAATCATTGCGGCCATACCTGGTTGATCTGCACTGAAAGCCAATATCATTTAATCCTTTTAGCTCATCATTTGAAAGGAGCACATGAGCACGGAGATTTATTCCTATTAGTATTTTCACAAAGGTTTGCGTATTGTTTTGTATTTTAATCAAAGATCTGTTATCGGTTGTGCTCAACACATTTCGAGACATTTCTCAGATTGCTTTATCTTTTCATCGAAATAGGTAGCACCAAAATTAACCTTATCAAATTGTTTGTTTCCTGATTTTTTCAATAGCCGGGTTTCCCACTGCAATATGATCATTGGGCACACTTTTGATAACGACAGCTCCGCAACCTATTTTCACATTATCGCCAATATTAAGATCACCAATGATGCAAGCATTGCTGCCTATGTCCACATTATTGCCGATGACAGGTGATCTACTAAAGCTGCCATCATTTAATTGTTTGTTGCCAATAGTTGTACAATGCCTCAATATGCAGTTTTCGCCAATTACAACCGCGTTGTTCATAACTAAACATTGGCCATGGAACAGAGTGAGGTTCCTGCCAATCTTTACATTCCACGGTATCTCAATACAGAAAAACCACTCAACTAAAATCCTGTAAAATAGTAAATATGGGAATCCGATGTAATAGTAAACCTTGCGCGTTGAACAATAGTTGGCTATCCTGAAAAGAAACATGATTATCCTTCCTTTCGAGCTTACTTTATTAGCCTTCCAATCCTGGGTGATAAATTGGAAAAAAGACATTTTTGTTTTCATTCAGCAGTATCGTAGTTCTTGCTTTTTTTGTTATGAAACTAATTAATAACAAAGTGATAATCACAGATTGGAAAAATGCGATCATGCAATTCTGTTATCATATTAACTAAGAGCCCTGGCTTTTGAATTCATTTGTGCTTTTTGAGCGATCATAAATACTATTATCCCCAAGCTCCATGTTGTAAAAAAAAGAATGGGCGGTGAAAGCTTAGGTGCAAGCAATACATATCCTAAAATGAAAATAGTAATTACCGAATAGAATTGCAAAATGTTCATTAAAGTGGTTATTCCCTTCTTCAACAATATGGCGTCCTGACAAATATGAAAAACCAAAAAAGAAATAAAAATAGAATAATTAATAACCGAGAGTGATTTTGAAAATGAAAGCCCGACAATCATTGACAAGATGCTCACAATAAGGCTTATCACATTAATCCCCATATCTACTCTTTCAAGCTTCATGGAGTTCAGCATGGTAGCTTGCAGTATGGCAGTTGGGAAAAGCAATAATGTCAAAAACATCTGCTTTGTGTAAATTGGTGTGGCGCTATATGCGTGACCAAATACATAAGGTATAATTTGGTCGGCAAATGAGTATATAAAAGTGTACATAAATAGCCCATATAAGCCAAAGAGGTAAAAATATTTTTTGTAGTATTTATTTAATTTCAGCTTATCCCCCGAATTATTTAGATCTATCAAATGAGGATATAAAGATGCGGAAATAATAATCGGTAAAATCTGGCCGATTGAAAAAACCCTGAACGAAATTTCATACATCGCCACATCTAAAAGCGTGAGTGTTTTGGAAATGATGATATTGGCAATGCGCCAATAGACGATAGACACGCTGCCGATGACCAGGAACGGCCAGTTGGCAAGCACAATTTTTTTAAATTCAACAAAAGATATTTTATAAACCCATAGCAACCGCAGGTTGATAGTATGTGCTGAACCGTATTTCAAAAATAAATTCAATGTTAAGAATCGAATGCATATCAAACCGATTGACAATGCAACTATAGAAAAAGGGTAGAAAAACAACAGAAATACAATCAGAAATTTGAGCACTGCATCGAGTATGGTAATCTTAAAAGTTATGTCCTGCTGATACCTGGCAACGTTCAGGGATTTTATTACATATATCAAATTGTCGAAAACAATGTTTGCGCCCATTATAACAATCAAAATGCGGGTTTCAGTATGGGGGTACAAAGTTAACGCTACAAAAAAATTAATAACATAAAAGCAAAGGCCGGAGTACAGTTGTATTTTCAAAAACTTATTTACCACTTCCCCGTGCGTTGGGGAGCCTACAATTTCCCGGGTAAACCATTGCCCCAACCCAAGGTTGGAGATGGCGGTTAAAAACTGGTAAACGGAATTCGCTATAAGAAAATAAGAGAACTCTGCAGTGGCATATTTTCTTGCAAGGATCACGTAAAACAAGCTTAGCAATACCGCTTGTGCAACGTTAGCGGCAAGGCCCCAAAAACTATTGCGCGCCAGGGTTGACTTACGCAATGAAATAATTTTTTTTATATAGTGAGTGACCATAGTGATAAGCTGTACACCTAACTGAGCTAAGCTGAAAATATTTTATTCTTTACCAAATCAGTTTGCGCTTTCTTTAAATGTGTATAAGGAGATTTTATTATAAAACAAATCAAAGAAACAAACAAAATAATGATCCTGCTATCACTTAAAGTATAAAGAGAGTTAAATGAAATGAACCAGCAAATGATAGGTGCAATGAACAAAAGCAAAATATAATTTTTTTTAGCAGTAAAATGTGCATAGAGGGCTTTTGCAATAGGGATAAGGATCATCAAGAAAGAAATGATAAAGCCAAACGCGCCCAATTCTGTCAAAATTTTAAGATAGCCGTTTTCCGGCTGATCAAAAATCAAAATGTTATTATCCTCGAACAAGAAATATTGATCTCCGGAATAGCGTCCCACATAATCTTTGTAATTGCCAATGCCAATCCCCAAAAATTTATGTTTATTATAAATATCATAAGCCTCATTCCATATATAAGCACGAAATTTATAGGAATCGTCGAATCTGTCTAACCTCTGAAACAAAATAAAGGAGTCTTTCAAAACCGGAGACAATGCAACCAATATAATCGCGCAGAAGATGATAAAGTATTTTAATCTCCACGCAAAAAATAGCAAAAGAAAAATAAGGCCTGCGAGAAGGCCCACAAAAGCTGATCGCCCACCTACAAAGAACATAGCAATAACAGCTGTGCTGAAAAAAAGATACTGACGGAAGGCCGGCTTTTGAACATTTTTAAAGTTGATCAGAAACAAAAAACTTGTCATGCCCAGAAATAGTGCGTTGATTTGTGAATCACCAAAAAACCCGGGATATCGAGTGCCTTCTGAAGTGATCACATTTGGATTAAGATCACGATAGAAAGAAAACTGCATGCCTATCAACATTTGCAAGATTATAAAAAGAACTGCTACAAAAAAACACACTTGAAATCCCTGAATCATCTTTCTTCCAAGATCAGGATTAGTCGCTAGTTCTTTGACCAACAACCTGGAGAAAATGAAAATCGGGAAAACTGATAGTATGCTTATTAATGAATGACTGATAAATTTTGAATGAAGGCTGCCTGCAAAGAGGATGACAATTAAAATATTGAATAAATAAAAATAAATCCTATTCTTATTAGAGAGAAAAATGAAGTCTTTAAAAAAGAAAAAAAAGCAAAAATAAGAAAGGGCATCAAAAACTGTTAGGCCGCCGAACGCTGCAGGAGTTACCCCCAGGCTCATCAAAGGAAAAAAATAAACAACAAAAAGCAGATAAGACTGCCTTTGGTATTTAGTTTTAAAAAAGTAAAAAAAGAATAAAATTAAAGTAGTACCCGCTAAGGCAATTAAGAGCGCCATAGTTTAATGAGCTGATTAAGCAATAGAAATATTAATCGTGATTTATAAATGCTCAACCTGTAAATTTAAAAGATTACAGTTTTGAAGATGCTTCATTATTTTTTTGAATAAAACACTGAGGGCTTGAACAACCTCTAATCATTTTTTATAAAAATGTAGGTCGGTTCCGGGAATATTTGCGAGAAAATGATGCCCTAACCAAGGCTGTGTTGTAATCCCTGATCTTCGGGAAGACTAAGCATTTTCAAATTGATGACTTCAATATTTGAAATCTTCACTTCCGCTTTCATCATAAAACCTAGCGATGGAAGATGGACTTTTACAGTTTTGTTGTTTATTGATATCGCGTGACCTTCCTGTCCCATAAAAACGCCGCTTGTGATTCGAACTGCATCGTTGTGCTTTACCGGTATTTTTTCCAATTGCACATTTTCATATTCACCAAGGAATTTTTTGATTGCGTCTATTTCCTGGTTCAAGATTATGGCAGGCTTTCTAAGCCAATGAACAAAATTGATGATGCCGTCGGTAGAACGAACAGCCAGTTGTTCCGTTTCTTCAATGTTCACAAATACATAACAGCTAAATAACGGCTCAAATATTATTTTCTTTCGATCGCTCCATTGCCGGCTCACTTTGTTGACGGGGCAATAGGCTTCAATATTCTTTTTTGTTAATAATTCAGCAACTTTTTTTTCCCATCGTTGCTTTGTATAAACTGCGTACCATTTCCTGGATATCTGCATAGTTTTACGGTGTTAAATTCTAAAATTATCTTCTAAGGGCACAGCTTCGCTAATCCACCCCCACGTTAAAAAACCGGGAGCATTTAGTCCAAAAAAATCTTTTTAAAAAGAAACTGCTTAGTTTTCGGAAGCAATTTTCTTTTTACTATTTCCTTTGCTAAAATATCCGTACCCAATGTTGCTATTATAGCCATACCCATAAACAAACCCATACCCCGCTGTTCCAAAGCCTCTTTTCTTTATGCCATTGAATACAATATTCACATCCTTCAGGCGCTGCATTTCCATATTTTCGTCGAGCAGCCTGATATTTGTTTTGGGCGTAACGCCGTGCCTGACAACAAACAAGGTGATATCTGCGAACCTTCCAATGATATATGCGTCAGACACGGGGTTCACCGGCACTGAATCAATGATGATGATATCAAATTCGTTTTCAAGTATCTTCATCAACCTATCAATCTTATCATTCATCAACAATTCTGAAGGGCTTTCAGGCACATTGCCTGCAGGAATAACAAAAAGGTTATTGTTCATGCTCACAGGGTGAGCCAAGGATTTCGAAATGATATCGTCAGGGTTCTCATTTTGGAGTATATCGCTTAAGCCCGTATTATCCGATAAATCAAATATCGAACCTAACTTTGGCTTATACATATCCGCTTCTACTAAAACAACTTTTTTGCCAGCGAGCGCAAAAATCATGGCCAGGTTGCTCGCCACAAAGCTTTTTCCTTCGCCCGAAATGGAAGAAGTAACCATTATTTTCTTGCCCTTTTGCTTCGAAAGCCTTGATGATATGGCGCTTCGCAGACCTCTGAATTGTTCTGTAATTAGAGTCCGGTGACTGTTTTTAGCTACCAATGATTGTTTTGATTTATCGTAGCTCAATTCTCCAATTATCGGCAATACCGTGTAATCTTCTATTGCATGCCTGAACAAAATTTTGGCGCCAATCAATTCTTTTAAGCTAATAAGGCCGGCTAGAAAAGGGATTGGAAATAACAATGCTATTAGATATACCATCCAAGCCTTTGGGCTGGCCGGATTTATTGATGATTGCGCTTTGTCTAAAAGGCGGCTGTCTGAAACAGCAGAATTAAATGATAATGCAGCTTCTTCTTTTTTTTGAAGCAAGAAACTATAAATACTATTTTTTATATTTTGCTGCCTGCTGATCTCCACTAATTGTTTTTCTTTTTCAGGCAAAGTATTTAGCATTGCGTTATAGCGGGCACTTGTACCGAGAAGATTTTTTCGGGCTGCTTCAATACTATTGCGTTGGTTTTTTACATTCTCAAGAATGCTGGGTTTGATTTTGGCAATTTCATTTTTTACAGAGATAAGAACTGAGCTATTTTCTCCTGTTGTCTTTTTTAATTTCTCATATTGAATTTCGGAATCGTACAATTTTTCCAGCAATTGTGATAGTAAAGGATCTGTAATCCCAAAAGTTGTAGGCACTAATCCTGCCTGGCCATTCTTCGACTGAATATATTTTTCTATTTGCTCCAAAACAGATAATTGCACATCCATCTCGCTTAGTTTCTGATCATTTTCGCTTACATTTTGTAAGTATTGATTGCTTTGCTGGCTAATATCAACAACTCCATTATTTGTTCTGAATTTTTGAATGCCCGTTTCAAGAACATTCAATTCTTTTACCACTAGCTGAAGTCTTTTCTCAACAAATTCCAGTGTGTTGGAAGCCATTGCATTTTTATCGTTGATGGATGCTTTGTCATAATCGTTGATCAGCTCATTTAAAATATCTTCGCCGCGCTGCGGCACTGCGTCTCTCAGGTTAATGTTTATTACAGTTGACAATTTGTTTGATGGGGTTATCTCAATAGAATTCTGTAGCTCATTGATTTTTTTAGGAACATTCACAAGCGAAAAGAAAAATTGTTTATTTGAACCTGTTTCTGAATAAAGCGGGTTCTCAGAAAAGCGGATTGTTCCCCACGGAGAAGTCTCCCATTCGTTAATGCGATACGGCTTGCCTGATACATTAACAAGATTTGAACCTTTGTCATACTTGAAACCAACCCTGGTTGCTTCAATCAGAGATTTGGGATCTTTTATTTCAATTTTGACAGGGCTAGTAGTGTACGCCGGGCGATATAAAAAGCCAGACTTTTGTTCGGTGGGTGCATATAGTTGCAGGTCTGTAACTATCTCTGACATGATTGACCTGGAATGGAGCACTTCAATTTCGTTCTCCACAATTTTTTTTGCGCCGAAGAGGTTAAGCGCATCAAGTACTTTTGAATCGTCCATGCCACGTTTTTCATCCTTTATCAGTATAGAGGCAGTTACCTCGTATATAGGTGTTTCGTATTTGAGATATAAAAACCCGATAGCAGCGCTAAAAATCAAGGCTATTAAAAATAATGGCCAATAAGGCAGGTATCTGGAAACAAATTGTTGCAACAAATTTGTTTCTGTTGTTTCAATATCTGCATTTTTCGAAACTTTCATTCGTCTCATAATTGTTTATTTATTGCCAAGCTAACTACAATAGTAAGGAAAGACAGGGCTGCAAATACCGCAGGTAATAACTGCCTTGAATCGCTTACGCTTCTAGCCTTGTTTTTATTCGGCTCCACATAAATCACGTCATTCGGTTTCAGGTTATAAAAAGAGGAACTAAGAATATCCTTTGAGTTCAGATCTATATGTTTTATAATTTTTTTTCTATCCTCTTCCCGTATCAATAGCACATTATCCCGACGTCCATAAATTGTAAGGTCACCAGCGAAGCCCAATGCTTCCAAAATGGTGATCTGCTCGTTTGGCACGGGTATTACGCCCGGGTGCCCCACTTCACCTAGAACAGTGATTTTGAAATTGGTAATGCGGACAGAAACAATCGGGTCAATAAGTAATTTTTTGTCTGTCAGCTTTTTACTGATACTATCGCCAAGCTGTTTTGTTGATAAGCCTTCTGCGCGTACGTTCCCTATAACAGCAAAAAGAATGTTCCCATTTGGGTTAACAAGGTATCCGACCAATTGAGAAGTTGATCCTAAAACTGTAGAGTATGACGTTGGGAGAAGATTGGGGGCATTGAAAACCGCCGATGCATCTGAACTTAGGCTGCTTACAGAAATGCTGAGGATATCATTTTTATGAATCAGCGGAGTTGTTGCTTCTTCAGAGGTTATTTCTCCATCATTAAGATTATTGAAATAAGTAGTTTTTTTCATGTCAATGCATGAAGATAAAATAGAAGAAATTAAAATACTGACAACCGGATAGATATACCGCCAATTTCTAATCATAAGTTAAGAATTATGATTAATCATAGGATTAATCTGGCAAACAATCGGAGGCTAGGGTAAAATAACACGCACCCAGGAAATTGGAAGAATAAAACAATCTTACAAGTACTCTATTATCTTAAAATGTAATGTCTTTCTAAACTCATAAAGCTATGAAAAAGCCTGTTTTGTAACTTAGGCTTAAAGAGTACACTCTGCAATATAGCACAAATTTTGAAAGTGATACCCTTTTTTTTGGCCATTAATAAATTTGAACTCCCATTATACCCACTTACATTAGGTTCTTTAGCTCCGGAAAATTTTCTTTTATGCACTTTTTGCGGTATAAAGCTCAAATGAAATCCTTGATGCGATAATGAAAACAAATGTTGAAATATGGAGTATTGCTTGTTATGAGATGTGGTTGCATTTGTATAGTTTTATGCGTTGAATGTTCCTGAAAAAATGAAAACATTTTTGACTTGCTTATTATTCTTTTGCGCACAGCTGCATGTATTGTATGGCCAATACGGGGGATATAGCAACTCAGGGAGCACTGGCTATTTAGAAAATAACAGCGCTCAGGGCATATTTTCGGATACTACTTATAATGACGGGTCTATAAAGAGCGCCACTTCAGCAACTGTGTACTTTATTGGAAGCGCAAATAATAAACAGCATCAGCTTTTATCAAAGTCAGTCGGCGCTACTGCAACACAGGTTGGCAATGTAATATTGCAAAATGGAACGGGGGGATTATTTATCAATAATTCTTCCACAGGATTGGAAGTTTTGACCAATTTTAATTTTAATGCGCAGAGAGGGCAGGTGACTACTTTGAGGGACATAACCTCAATTGGGGTCAATAATTTGCATATCGACGCCAATGCGTCCATTTCAGGGAGCGACGCTTCAAATAACGTTAATGGATATTTGAAAAAAGATGGGGACGCAGCCAATTTTACATTTCCGGTTGCCGGCGGAAACGTATATGCGCCAATAACGATTAGTGCTTTTGGCGCAGGGAATTCAATTGTAGCTGCATATTATAATTCAAGCCCTAATTCTGCAGCGGCTTTTGAAGGCGGCCCTTTCACAACATCTTCTATAATACCAGCAGGCCTAAACGTAAGTTCGACAGAATATTGGAATGTCAACAGCTCGGGTAGCCCAACCGGAAATCTATCTCTCACTTTCCAGGGAGATTACAGCTCAACAACTTTAGCTACATTTTTTATTATCGGCTGGAGAATTTCTACAGCTCAATGGGAGATATTGCCAGGCAGCACAGCTAGTGGGCTCACGCCTGGTAATACGATAAGCACCACAGAGAATATAAATTTTTCAGATTATGCTGCTTTCACCCTTGGGTTCGATCTGCCACCAGTTGTCACTGCTATTTCAACTCCTGTGAGCTGCGGCAAACTTAATGGATCAATAACCGCAAGCGGAGCAGAAGGAGTGGTGCCGTATCAATATTCTTTGAATGGGGTAGGCTTTCAATCGGGCAATATTTTCAATAGCCTTGATTCAGGGAATTATGTAGTGACGATAGAGGACAGCTTTGGCCTAACGAGTAGCATAAACGTAAATGTTGCAAGTGCTCCGGCTGGGATTATTTTTGCAGGCAATGATACCAGCGTTGCCATCGACCAGCCTTTTCAATTAAACGCAGTTGATGAAGATAGTACTGGATATAATCAATTTACATGGTCACCTTCTTATGGTCTCAACAATCCTTCAATTGAAAATCCCATTGCTACACTTAACAAAGATATCACCTACACTGTAACCGGCGTAGCCCCTAATGGTTGTGAGGCTGTTGCTCAGATTTCGATCAAAGTATTTCCAGGGCCTGAAATATATGTGCCCAATGCCTTCACCCCAAACGGTGATGGCAAGAATGATATTTTAAAAGCTTTGCCTATTGGCATTCAAACCTTCAAATATTTTGCCGTTTACGACCGATGGGGCAAGCAAGTTTTTTTTACATCGAACGCAACTGTTGGCTGGGATGGTAAAATAAATAACATTTCACAAGGAGCAGCTACTTTTGTGTATATGGCCGAAGGAATAGATACCAATGGAAAAACAATTCTGAAAAAAGGCACGGTCTTATTGATTAGATAAAGGCAATACTAATTTTTGCAATTTTTTAAAGTTATTTTAAAATAGAAAAATGAAAACTGTAAAACAAACCTTATTGATTAACATTTTCATGTTGTTGTGTTTACATGCAATTTCTCAAGTAAAATTTGGCAACAATCCTACGACTATCAACACAAATTCTTTGCTTGAACTGGAATCTTTAAACAAAGGGCTTTTGCTCCCCCGGATTGCATTAACACAAACCACTTTACCTGCCCCGCTCACAGCTCATGTGCAAGGCATGTTTGTATTTAATACGGCAAGTGTTAATGATGTTGCACCCGGAATTTATTATAATGATGGAACCAAATGGTCGAGTTTAAATGCAAATGCCAATTTCTGGAACATTACAGGAAATACAGCTACAACAGCAGGAACTAACTTCGTTGGCACTACAGATAATACTGACTTGGTATTTAAAATAAAAAACACGGTTTCAGGCTGGCTCAATTATTCATTGTCCAATACAGCTTTTGGATTTAATTCTTTGCCATTGACTTCTACAGGTGGTTCTAATTCTGCAATTGGAGATTCGGCTTTAAGCTCAAACACGTCTGGGGCACAAAATATAGCAGTGGGCTCTGAAGCGCTGCAAAACAACACGTCTGGCTATTTGAACACAGCGGTGGGCGTATTTGCAATGCAATACAATACATTCGGTGGTCTCAATACTGCTTACGGAACTCAAAGCATGCAAACAAATATCAGTGGGAACAATAACACTGCCATGGGTTACATTTCTCTAAACGCTAACCAGACTGGCAATAACAATACTGCTGTCGGTGCAGCATCTTTAGGCGCTAACACCAACGCCAATAACAATACCGCAATTGGTTATCAGGCGCTGCAAAATAATGTCTCAGGCTCTGACAATACAGCGCTTGGGTACAGTGCTGCCACCAGCTTAAATTCAGGCAATAATAATATTATTATCGGCGATAACGCACAACCTTCATCTGCTGCTATCAGCAATGAAGTCACCGTTGGCAATTCTTCGAACAATTCTTATCGTATCTATGCCGCTTCATGGACCAATGCTTCCGACAGAAAACTGAAGCATGATATTAAAGAACTTCCAGTTGGGTTGGATTTTATTATGGGATTGCGACCAGTGGAATTTGTTTATAACAATGCAAACAACCAAACAAAATCATTGGGCTTTATAGCTCAAGATGTAGAAACTGTAATGAAAGCCAATAATATGGATAAGGGCTATGACCTGGTAAATAATTTGGATGAAAAAAATCTTGGGCTAAACACAACAGAGCTTATTGCAATACTTGCAAAGTCCATTCAACAGCAACAAAAAATTATTGAAGATCAAAATAAAAGGATAGAAAAATTAGAGAAGCTTCTGAAGGATAAATAAAAATGAATCTGTGGAAATCTTGTTTGCAAATTATTTCTCTAAAGCCATATTGCTCTAAACCTCAAGCATAGGGTGGGGCTGACTTCCAGAAGACGTGCCCATCAACAAATATCTCTCATCAACTTTCGAATTTTTTGCATTTTTTTAAGTCAATGGCATAATCTTTGGTTATAGTGTGTTCTAAGCTTATAATGAAATATTGTAAGGTTAGAAAAAGATGTTTCTTTTTAGATGAAATCTTTCTGGCGTTTTAAAATGGAACATCAAGTTGGGTTAGAAAAGCAGTTTCTGCTTTTAGAGTTTTCCTTTTTTAAGCATGTACCGATTGTTTTGTCATTTATGAAAAATGCAGCAAGATGTTTGTTGCAGCGAAGCATGAATTCACAACAATCAAAATAGAATTTTCCGGATCGATTCTTTGTCTTTATAGATTAGGGCTTTGATCAAAGGGAAGATATTTTTACACAAATCCGCTACCATGAAAAACCGTTTCCCTTTGCTGCTTTTATTTTTGTTTGCGTCAACGCAAGCTTTTTGCGCTGTTTATTATGTCAGCCCTTCAGGAAATAATACTTCCGGTCTTTCTACCCAAACTGCATTCAACACAATTCAACAAGCTGCAAATATTGCTGTAGGAGGCGATACCGTTTTTGTTATGAACGGCACATATACCAATTTAGTGTATGCCTCGAGTGTAGCCGTAATAAGCACAAAAGCATCAGCCTCTAAATGGCTTGTTTTTAAAAATTACCCTGGCCATACGCCAATCATACAGCTATCAGCAAATTGGTCGGCCATTGCTTTAGCCGGAGCAGCTTATGTTATTGTTGATGGCTTCACGGTTATTGGCAATAATGACAACATCACACTTTCGTATGCACAATCACAGCAAACTAATTTGGGCAATCCTTCCACATCGGGCAGTGGTATTTCCATTCAAAATAGTTTCAGCGACAATACAAATCATTCTCAACACATTATTATAAGAAACTGTTCGGTAACAAAATGCGGCGGCGGTGGTATTGCGAGCGTGAATTCGGATTACATAACTGTCTTTAATAACACCGTGTCGAATTGTGGATGGTATTCGCCTTATGATGCAAGTGCCATTTCACTTTATCAAAACTGGAATTCTGATTCAGTTATCACCACAAAAAACTATGTTACTAATAACACGTGTTATGGCAACCGCGATTACATCCCTTCTTTTTTTGTTGACTCAGTTACGGATGGCAATGGCATTATTGTAGATGATTCAAGAAATTTACAGGGCAACTCTACATTAGGGCCTTATAAAAGCACTACATACATTGCAAACAATGTGGTGTTTAATAATGGAGGTCATGGCATCCATGCCTTTAAATCTGATAATGTAATTGTAATCAACAATACAGTGTACCTTAATTGCCTGAGCCCAACCATACCTGGTCCTGAACTGTCGGCGATTTATTCAGGAAATATTAGTTTTATAAATAACATCTCGCAGTCCAGCCCCGGATTACCGCCCATAGGGCAGTATGTTTCAACAAATATTACTGCTGACCATAATATTTGGGCTTCCAATTCCACGCTCGCAAATCCTTTCGGCACCAACACTAAAGTTGGTAACCCTTCATTTGTTTTGGCCTCCATTAATCCGCTGACTGCGAATTTTCAATTGCAGCCGGGCAGTATTGCAATTGATGCGGGCACTACTACAAATGCGCCTACTACCGACCATACCGGAGCCACAAGGCTTCCTGTTGATTCAATAGATATAGGAGCGTACCAGATTTTGGCAACTGTTGTGCCGCCTGTTGATACAGCGAAAAAAGATTCGCCTGTTGTCACCCCACCTGTTGTTGTCATACCACCCGTTGATAGCACTCCGGTCGTTATAACGCCGCCAGTTGTTACACCACCAGCGGACAGCACCCCAGTTGTTGTTACGCCACCTGTGGTTGTACCCCCGATCGATAGTACTCCGGTTGTTATAACACCTCCAATGGTTACACCACCAGCGGACACCACGCCAGTTGTTGTTGCTCCGCCTGTGGTTGTACCTCCGGTTGATAGCACTCCGGTTGTTATAACGCCGCCAGTGGTTACACCACCAGCGGACACCACGCCAGTTGTTGTTGCTCCGCCTGTAGTTACGCCACCAGCCGATAGTACTCCTGTTGTTATAATACCACCGGTAGTCACCCCTCCAGTCGTTACGCCGCCGGTTGTCACACCGCCAGTGGTCATGCCACCGGCCGACAGCACACCAATTGTTGTCTCACCGCCCGAAAGTGAACCCAATAATTCTCAACAACCTTTAATTGGTTTGATACAATGGAAAGTAAGCTCGGTTGAGAATTATAACGATCTTGTTTGGACATATGGACCTAATAGCGAATTAGACTCATTTGTTGTTCAGCGAAACAATAATGGGACTTCCTTTACAGATCTTAGCGTCATTAAAAAGAATGCTGACTCATCTGTTTCTTTTGATTTCACTGATTCATTCCCCGAGAGCGGTACAAATTTTTATCGACTGAAAATTTTTAACGCTGATGGAGAAATTGTTTACAGCCCGGTAATTTCTATTTACAACGCAAGCGCTTTTCAAGCAACTGTTTTCCCAAATCCAACGCAAGGCCAGGTGGTTGTAACAACTGCACTTAAAACCGGCAATGAAAACTCAATTAAAGTATTTGACGGAAATGGAAAAATGCTTTATTCAAACGTCATTACCGGAACAAGCACTACATTAAATACTGCAAACTGGCCTGCCGGATGGTATGTTATTGCGCTTGGGGAAAAGCATATTCAATCTCTTAAAATAATAAAGCAATAAAAAAAGTGAGCAGATTTTATTGTTATAATCGAATGGGTTTGTCTAAAAAATTATTTTAAATAGAATAAGAAGATTAATAATTTTCTAACCATTATTCTCCAGAAATTGTTTTTATAAAAAAACAAGAGCCGAGACCATGATGAGCGCAACTTTATTATAAAATCATTTCTTATTATTTGTTGCTTCTTTAGTTATCGCTTGTTTATAGACCATTCTTGCAATAAAATATATTATCCAAATTATTGAAAAAAATACCAGCCCTCTCAAATTGGCCTTCACATCTTCCGGGTCGTAACGGCCATGAATTCTCATATGTAATAGCTGGTTTGAATATTCTTGTGCATATTCAATTGACACTCCGAATAAATAAAGAATAACAAATATCAAAATGTGCTTAAGGATATTTCCGTTTGCAAAAAAGATATTTAAGAGAGCCGCAGCCGAAAAATAAAAAAGGCTATGTAATTCTTTATCCATATGCCTGAAAGCGGAAGGCAGTTTAACTAAAAAACCAACAACAGATAATATAAAGCAGACAAAAGTTGTAATGAATTTTGTACGATTATTTATCGGCAGTTTCATGATTTGAAGTTAAGCTTAATTAACAAACAGATTATAATCTTACAAGAATTCAAATTTATTCAAGTTAGTAATACATGAAAATTACTTATGAATTAAAACGTGCATGGGTTGGCGCTGTCTTTAAGGTACAATCACAATTCTTTTCCCTTCTGTTTTTCGGTTCCATGCTTCTGAAATATCTTTCAAGAAAACTTTTTCAATATCGATCGTAAGCTGATTGTTTTGCAACCAATCCCAGACCTGCTGCAGCGCTTCTGGAATAACCTCGGGTGATATTTTGCCAACGCCCATTAATTCAAGCCCTGATGTTCGAAGCGTTTCGGCCGGTAAATTAATGTTTTCACCTGCTGATTGGCCTATCTGTACAAAACGGGTTCTGTGCGTTGCAAATCCGGCTCGTTTTGGAACAAGTGTATTCAATAATAATTCTGTCGGATGTCCCCAAAGAAAATCAAGAACAATATCATATCCTTTCCCCGCTTCTTTTTTAAATGCCTCTTTAATTTGTTCGTCAGGCTGCTTCAGGTCAATCGCGGCATCCGCGCCCAGTTGCAAGATTTTCTGCAAACCTGCTTCATCTCTCCCCGTTGCAATAATTCTTCCTACTCCAAGCAACTTTGCAATCTGGATAGCCAATTTTCCGGAAACACCCGTTGCTCCGTTGATCAATATGCTTTCGCCTTTTTCTAATTTCGCGCTCCATTGCAAAGGGAAATATGAGGTAAGCGCTGATGCCGGCAGAGCTGCGGCAACTAATGGATCAACAGCTTTTGGAACAGGTGCCAGATACATTTTATATTGCTTCGGCACAACTGCTTTTTCTGCCATAGTACCATATGGTGGCAGCAGACCACCGAAAGCGATCAATGAGCCATCTGCCATTTCACCTACACCGCTATGCCCTACAATTGCAGGAAAATTGGGAAAGATGTGATTGCTTGCATAATGTTTTCCGGATGCCGTTAGCTTATCAAAATTTTCCAGCACTACTGCTTTCACTTGAATAAATATATCATCGTTGCCAACAATGGGATCCGGAAAATCTTTATACTGCGGTATATCTCCGAATTTTTTTATGACTGCTGCTTTCATATAATTATTTGTTTTGTACAAAAGTCAGCAAGTATTTTTCTGTAGAAAATAACAAAAGATAAGAAATACTATTTTTTAATTTTGTTTCGAATGCGGCTCAATGAAACAGGCGTAATGCCAAGGTAAGAGGCGATATATTGTTGCGGTACACGCTGGATTATTTTCGGATTTTCTTTGATTAAATTTAAGTATCGTTGAGTCGGGCTGTCTTTTATAAAGGAAAGAAAATGTTTCATGTAATGAAGCTGGCGTTCAAACATAATGTTCATCATATTATTTCTTAATTCAGGGATTTCATTTGTTTCCTTCACAATTCGATCCAGGTCTTTTTTGTGGATCCAATGAAGGATGCAGGGCTCAATTGTTTCTATGGTAAAATAACTTGGTATATTTTTTCTGAAGCTTTCTGCTGAAGACACTCCTTCATTTTCAAAAAAAAACTGAAAAGTGATATCCTTGCCATTATTATTGAACCAAATACGCAAGCTTCCTTTCTCAATCAAAAATGCTTTCTTAGAAATCTCTCCTTCTTTCAATAATGCAGTTTTGGCAGGCACTTCAATGCGCTTATAATAGCCTATATACTCGTCCCATTTATCATTTAGCTGTGGAAATTTATCTCTAATCTTTTCGAACATATTGTATCGTTAGCTTGATGGTTTAAAATGATTGTAGCATTGTGGCAACGCTTCGTATTGGCGCTTTATAGATTCGATTTGAATTTGTTTGTTGGCATATATCTTGTCAAGAAGCGATGATTTTAGATTGTCGTCAACATGCTAATTTATGCCATAGGTTGCAACAGTTCAAAGAAATCAATTTAAATTAAAAACCTGCCAGGTTTTTAACGTGGCAGGTCCTTAATAAATATAAATATCTTTTTTATTCCACTTTCCTTCCTTGCAGCACACGTGTCTTCTTTTCAAATTTATCTACTATGCTTTTTTTGATCATGAGCTTTGCGCTCGCAACATCGGTGCATGTGCCGCAGCGCACGCGGAATTTATTGCTGTCGAAATTTACAACGGCTGTGCCGTTCTTCCAGTCAAAGCCGTACAGTACATATTGATCATTGGTGTAACCGCTTCCAATACCGAATCCGAGATCATTGCTTCCTTTTTCGAAACTGATCATCAAGTTGCCGTTTGTGATGTCTTCACAAACGCCCGGTGTAAAAGGCTGAACCACTACTTCGTTCACATACCTTCCATTTTCAAGTTTCACCACTCCTGATTTTACCTGGGCTTTGTCATCATCCAGATATCTTGACATGATCAGTTTTTGGTCAACATAAAATTGCACTTGTTTGATATCGATATTTTCTTTTTCCAACCTTTCTTTAAGCTGTCGCGTGAAAGGGACATAATCTTTGCCAGCCCTTCTCGAACTGCTGCAGCCTGATAAAATACCGATAAGCGAAAAAACACAGATAGCGTTAAAAATATGTCTCATAAAATCAATTTTAGAAATACGGGTTTAATTTTTGTAATTACTGATCTGTCAAAATTATTCAGCAGCTTTTATATTTACAAGCCCTTAACAGTCATTTAAGAGAGTTTGACGTTTTTGTAACGCTTTAGTTTTATCAATGTGCGGCAAATTCAGTTATTATTATGTTAACAGTGCCTGCAACGAAGAAATAAAATTTATATGTGATCAAAGGATAGTGTTTCTGTTTTTTATTATATTTGCGTAAGTATTTACGTAAATTATTACATAATGAAGCAAAACATCATTAACGAACTTGGAGAATTGGCTATAGGTGCCCGTATGCGCAGGCTGATAGATGTATTGGCAAGAGATGTTGGAAAGATATATGTTGAACACGGCCTTGAATTTGAAACAAAATATTTTGCGCTGTTCTATTTAGTCAGCAAGCGAGGCAGCATTAGTATTATGGAAATTGCGGAAGAGCTTAGCCTCACGCACCCGGCTATTATTCACATGGCTAAAGAACTTGAAAAAAAGGGATACATCGAATCCGTACAAGCGCCGGACGATTTGCGGAAACGCCTGCTGCGACTGTCTAAAAAGGGTAAAGCAGCGTTGCCTTCTTTTCAAAAAGTATGGAACAAAATTGGCAGGCTCAACAAGCAATTGATGGAAAGCCAAACCAATAATTTATTAAATGCATTACAGGAAATGGAAGCATTGCTTGAAGAAAAGACTTATTACAAAAGATTTTATAAACTATAATTTTATTTTTTATGAGCGAAGTTTCAATAGTCGTTTACGAACCGGAATATGCGGCTGCTTTTAAAACATTGAATGTTGAATGGATCCGGAAATATTTTGTGGTTGAAAAACACGACCTCGCTGAATTAGAACACCCTGAAGAACATATACTATCAAAAGGAGGGCATATATTATTTGCTAAATCATGCCATGAAATAGTGGGCACCTGTGCGTTAATAAAGTCAGGGGAGAAAGAATTTTATCTTGCCAAAATGGGCGTAGCGCCCGCATTTCAGGGAAAGCAGATCGGGAAATTGCTAGGGCTTGCTGCCATTGAAAAAGCAAAAGCCGAAGGGGCAAAAAGAATATGGCTGGAATCAAGCAGGAAATTAGTGCCTGCCATTAGTCTTTACCTGCGATTGGGTTTTATTGAAATACCGATTGACCAAACACCATATGCAAGAGCGGATATAAGAATGGAATTATGGTTGAACGAATAGAAATATCGGTTACACATAACTGTTATAAAATGCGGTGGCTATTTATGAAACCATCGCTCAATTCATATTCCATCTATGAAAGGATTGCGACGCAAGAATGTACAATCGGAGTTAATGAAGCCGGTATCCAAAAATTATCAATTAATAATTACTAATTAATAATTGGATGCTTAGATAAATTCTTTGATATCGTGCATCAATCGCAGCGCTATATTATTTGCAGTGGTCTCGAAATTGCTTTCTGCATAAATGCGGATGATGGGCTCTGTGTTGGATGTGCGCAGATGCACCCAGTCATTATCGAATTCGATTTTTAATCCATCTTCTGTATTGACGGGCTGGTTTTTGTATTTTCTTTTTATCTTATCAAAAATCTGTGCTACATCAATTCCTCTCTGCAGCTCGATTTTATTTTTTGAAATAAAATAATCAGGATAGCGTGTGCGGAAAGACCGCATGCCGTTTTTGTGGTGCGACAAGGCGCTTAAGAAAAGCCCGATGCCAATAAGCGCATCGCGGCCGTAATGAAGATCGGGAATGATGATGCCGCCGTTGCCTTCACCACCAACCACTGCATTCACTTCTTTCATTTTGTTCACCACATTTACTTCGCCAACTGCAGACGGGAAATATTCTCCGCCATGTTTCAGCGTAATGTCTTTCAAAGCTTTTGTGCTGCTCATATTGCTCACGGTGTTGCCTTTCTTTTTGCCAAGCACATAATCTGCAACAGCAACCAATGTGTATTCTTCTCCGAACATGCTTCCATCTTCGCTCACAAAACAAAGCCTGTCAACATCTGGATCCACAGCAATCCCAAAATCTGCTTTTGATTTTTTAACCATAGCGCTTAGCACAGAAAGATTTTCAGGTAGAGGCTCAGGATTGTGAGCAAATTTTCCATTCTCTTCTCCGTTCAGCACAATCACTTCTTCAGCACCAAGCGCTTTTAATAATGAAGGAATGGCTGTTGCGCCGGTTGAGTTAATAGCATCAACAACAACTTTATAATTTTTTTTCTTTATCGATTCAACATCAACAAGCGGATAATTTACAACCGCATCAATATGCTTTTGCAAATAAGAATTGTTGAATGTGTGCGTGCCCAATTTATCTATTGAAGAAAAAATAAAATCTTCTTTCTTAGCTTTTTCAAGAACTGTTGCACCATCGCTCGCACTAATAAATTCTCCGTCATGATTAAGCAGTTTCAAGGCATTCCATTCTTTCGGGTTATGGCTGGCAGTGATGATAATGCCGCCGGCAGCTTTTTCCCAAATAACAGCAAGCTCAACAGTTGGTGTAGTGGAAAGGCCAACATCAATCACATCAAGGCCAAGGCTTGCAAGTGTGCTGGTGACTATATTTGAAATCATTGCGCCGCTGATGCGCGCATCGCGGCCAACAATAATTTTGGTCCCTTTGTTATTTTGCTTCACCCAACTGCCATAAGCAGCGGTGAACTTAACAACATCAAGCGGAGATAAGGTTTCTTCGGGCTTTCCGCCAATTGTGCCCCTAATTCCTGAAATGCTCTTTATCAATGCCACGTTGTCTCTCTTTTATAGATTAAAATTAGTATAACAAAAATAAAGCTTTGCCAGCATGAAACGCGAAACCACAAAAGAATTTGTGAGAATTTAATGTTATCAAAAAAAACAATAAAAATTTTAATGGTTTATGGGTTACCTCAGGCAAAGGCATAACGTAGCTTCAATAGAAAGTAGTGAGAGCAGAGCGTGAAAATTATTCACAAAAGCGAAATTGTTATTCCCAAATATTTTTTCAGTGCAAAATAATTTTCAGTCTTTATTTCGTTGTATTGGCCGCCTTGTTTGCATGAAACTATATTTGCACCTTATTTTTGTAAAAATCCTGTAAATGAAAGTTTCTGCCGATTGGTTCAGAGAATGGTTCAATTCCCCGTATTACCATAAACTTTATTTTGAGAGAAATGACAAAGAAGCAGAATCTTTTATTAACCATCTTCTTGATTATTTAAAACCTTCTTCTGATTCTACGATGCTTGATGTTGCATGCGGCAGAGGGCGGCATGCCAGGATGCTTGCTGCTAAAGGGTTTGATGTTACCGCATTTGACCTATCGCCCGAGAATATTCAATATGCAAAGCAGTTCGAGAATGAGCGCTTGCACTTTTATGAGCACGATATGCGGCTGCCATTCTGGATCAATTATTTTGATTATGCGCTGAATCTTTTTACCAGCTTCGGATATTTTAGAACGGAACGAGAAAATTATAATGCAGTGCGCACTGTTTGCCAATCGTTGAACAGCAACGGTGTTTTTGTGTTGGATTACCTGAACTCGCGTTGCGCAGAAGACAATCTTGTTCATAAAATGACAAGAGAAATTGACGGCGTTCATTATTACATCACCAAATGGTTTGATGAAACACATTTTTACAAAAAAATTCTCATCGAAGATGAAAAACTAAAAGAGCCGCTTGAGTTTATTGAAAGAGTAGCAAAATTGAGCATCGGCGATTTTACTGAGATGTTTGCATACTATGGAATGCAACTGCAACAAATATTTGGCGATTATGAACTGAATGAATACGATTCAAAAAAATCTCAGAGAATGCTGATGATCGCGAAAAAGATAAGATGAATTTGAAATGAGAAATAATAAACATGAAATGAAAAAATATTAGAAGCTGCACTTTCTCATGCGTTATTTTTCATTATTAACTCCTGATTTTATTCAATCATTTATTAAGCTTAAATTTTCCTTATTTTCTTTCTCTTATATTTATCTATCAAATTTTTACTATGGATAATAATTTTAATGCTACCAACCCGGCAAGAAGAAAATTTATTGTAACAACTTTAAAAGCCGCTGGCGCTACGGCTTTTCTGAGCATTCCTTTTATCGGCGCTGCGAAAAATAATTCATCAAAAAAAGAATATACTGTTCAGGATGTGATTGATATCATCCTGAAAGAAATTCCCGGCGCACCTTTTAAAGAAACTGTTGACACAATTAAAAGCGGGAGCTTAACAAATAAAGTAACGGGCATTGTCACAACTATGTTCGCAACCATTGACGTGATAAAAGCTGCTGCGAAATTGAATGCCAATTTTATTATTGCGCATGAACCAACTTTCTATAATCATGAAGACAATATTAATTATGTTCCGAATAATGAAGTGGTGAAAGAAAAGCAGGCATTGCTTCAACAATATAATATTACTGTTTGGCGCTTTCATGATTACTGGCATAGTTATAGACCAGATGGAATCTTTTACGGTGTTTTAAAAAATGTTGGCTGGTTAAAATATTATGAGCAGGGAAAAGAGATTATAAAAATTCCTTCAATCAGTTTGCAAAATTTGATAGCACATTTAAAATCAAAATTGAATATTGAGCATTTGAGAATAATTGGCGACATGAACCAATCATGCCAACGAATTGCTTTATTGCCCGGTGCTGCAGGCGGACAATCACAGATTTCAATTGCAGAAAAAGAAAAACCGGATGTGCTTATTGTTGGCGAAGTGCATGAATGGGAAACAGCAGAATACATACGGGATTCGCAAGCGCTTGGCGGAAAAACTTCATTGATTGTGCTCGGTCATTCTGTGAGCGAAGAACCAGGCATGGAGTATTTGGTGGATTGGCTGCAACCGAAAACGCCTGAACTAAAGATTACTCATATTGCATCTGGTAATCCATTTAAGTGGGTTTGAAAATTGGTGAGTAATAAATTCGAAGTATTCATTATTAAATATTGAAGGCAAAGTGGACATCGATTCTTTTCAATATCTAGATGCAGTAAGGAAATTAATTCTCGCTCTCCCCGGCGTAGAAGAATATTCCTGTTACGGAACGCCTGGATTTAGAGTGAATAAAAAATTCATCAGCAGGTTAAGAGAAGATGGCGAAACACTTGTTGTGAGAATTGACGAAAGAGATAAATGGATGAAAAAAAATCCTACCGTTTATTTTATAACGGATCACTACCTCAATTATCCGAGCGTGCTTGTGCATCTTTCAAAAATAAAAAATGCTGAGCTGAAAGTTTTGTTGATGGACGCATGGAAATCGAGAGCGAATAAAAAGCAATTGAAAGAATATGAAGATTCGAAATAAAAAATCAAAGGCTATGATTTCTTATTTCACTTCAAATTGTTGATTTCACAGCTCATCTTTTTTCAGCATCAGCGCCTGAATATGCTTCATGGTTGCATCCATGCCTTGTGCGCTGCCATCTAAGAAAATCACATTTCCTTTTCCAACTTCTGCAAAATTTTTTAATGCTTCGGTCCACATGCTGAAAAGAATTACATTGGTATCCAGATTTGCTTTTTTCATTTGCTCGGCTGCTTCGCTCATCCCTTTTGCTACTTCTTCACGGAATAATGCAACACCTTGTCCGCGTAACTGCGCTGCTTGTTTCTCAGCCTCAGCAGAAATTTTTATCGCATTCCCTTCTGCTTCTGCTGCTTTTGTTTTTGTGATCAATAATGCCTGCCCTTCATTTTCTGCAGCAGCTTTTAAATTATTGCTTGCTACAACTTTGCTCATGCTATCAATGATTGCCTGATCAAAGGTGATATCATTTATTTGCAGATCCATTAAATGATAGCCCCAGTCTTCCAGCGAATGATCAATCTGGTCTTTCACAAATTCTACAATATCTTTCCGCAGCCCCAAAATCTCCGCTTGTTTTTTAGTAGCTACAAATGCACGGATGCTTCCTTCAATAGTGCGTGTGAGAGCCTGCATCAAATCCTTATCGCTGATAAATTTGAATGCTACTTTTTTTACAGTTTCTTCATCTGCATTTTGAACGGCATATAATAACATGCTTTTGAAATATACGTTTGCCTGATCTATTGTAACAGCCTGAAATTCGAGTTCTACAGATCTGTTCTGTATGCTAATGCGCTTTGAAACCTGCTCCAGAAAAGGTATTTTGAAGCTGAGCCCGGGAGTAAGGATGCGGCGATATTTCCCAAACATCGTAATGACATATATATAGCCCTGGTTCACGGTTACCCATCCGCTAAAAACGATAAATATCAAAACAAGCACCCACCAATAATCATATATATTTTCCATAAACGAAATTTGACAGTGAATGTACCATTTTTTATTTCAACCAATGAATGCGATGAAAGTGAAGAATACAGTTCAATTTCTTTGTTTCGTTTTCATAAAACAATTCTCTAAAACGTAAATTTGATTTTTTATAAAATGAATACGACTTACGATATTATTATTATTGGCGGCGGCCTAATCGGTCTTGTATGTGGAATTGAAGCGAAGAAAGCCAAATTGAATTATCTGATTATTGAGAAAGGATGTTTGGTGAATTCGCTTTATAATTATCCGGCAAACATGACTTTCTTCTCAACATCGGAAAGAATTGAAATCGGAGGCGTTCCTTTTGTTAGCAATAATGTGAAACCTACAAGGCCCGAAGCCTTGGAGTATTATCGCCGTATTGCTGTGTCGGGAAATCTCAATATTCACTTGCAGGAAAAAGTTGATGCTGTGAATAAGTCTGATAATAAATATGAGATTGTAACCTCTGCGCAAAAATATATTGCGAAAGATATTATCATCGCAACAGGTTTTTATGATATTCCCGTTTTGATGAATGTGCCTGGAGAAAATTTGCCGAAAGTTGTACATTATTATAAGGAACCGCATTTTTATGCGATGCAGAAAGTGATTGTTGTGGGTGCCAGTAATTCCGCTGTGGATGCGGCTTTGGAAACATGGCGGAAAGGCGCAGAAGTAACTATGGTTATACGAAGCGAGGGGATTGGCAGGCGCGTTAAATATTGGGTGAAGCCTGATATTGAAAACCGCATTAAAGAAGGAAGCATAAAAGCTTATGCGCATTCAACGGTTATGGCTATCCGTGAAAAAGAAGTGGATATCAAAACACCTGAAGGGATTATAACTATTGAAAACGATTATGTGATTGCATTGACCGGTTATCAGCCAAATTTTGATTTTTTAAGAAAGGTTGGAATTGAATTATCGAATGATGAAAATCTTCAGCCTGCTTATAACTCCGAAACCATGGAAAGCAATATGAAAAATATTTATCTCGCAGGAGTAGTTTGTGGCGGAATGAACACCCATCTTTGGTTCATTGAAAACTCAAGAGAGCATGCTGTGAAAATAATTAATTCCATAGTCAGAAAGTCAGGAAGTCTGTAAAGTCCGAAAGGCTGAAAATCACGAGTAAAAAGAAATCTTTTTATTATTCATTGCATTTTCCGTCTTTTCCACTTACCCTCAACTTTTTTCTTCCCAAATCATAGCTAATCTTACAATCACTTCCACACTTTTTTGCATATCGTGAATGCTCACATATTCATGCTTTCCGTGAAATGCCATTTCGCCCGTAAAAATATTAGGGCAGGGGAGTCCCATAAATGAAAGGCGCGATCCGTCAGTGCCGCCTCTGGCACTTGTTTGTTTTACGGTTATGCCAGACCGTTGTATTGCTTCAATAGCATATGCAGAAACATGAGGATGATTATCCAGCATTTCTTTCATATTGCGGTATTGTTCCGTAATCTTCATTTCATATTTCGCTCCGGGAAATTTTTTAATCGCGTCGTCTGCTTTATCAGTTAAATAGTTCTCGTAAGCTGCAAGCTTCGATGTAAAAAAATCTCTGATAATAAATTTTACTGTCGCTCGTTCTACTGTGCCCGTAATTTCTGTAGGATGAACAAATCCATAGCGATGTTCGGTTGCTTCCGGCGCTAATTCATCTTTCGGCAAAGAATCAATAAACGCGGATGCTACTTTCACGGCGTTCACTAATTTGTCTTTAGCATAACCCGGATGTGCGCTTATTCCATAAAAAGTAAAAGTTGCGCCATCAGCCGAAAAAGTTTCATCCTCAAATGAGCCAAGCTCTCCACCATCAAGCGTGTAGCCGAAATCTGCGCCAAGTTTTTTTAAATCAACTTTATCAACGCCACGGCCAATCTCTTCATCCGGCGTAAATAAAATTTTTATTGCCCCATGTTTTATTTCCGGATGAGTAATTAAATAATTGGCAAAATCCATAATCACTGTAACTCCTGCTTTATCATCAGCACCCAATAATGTTGTTCCCGAAGCTGTGATAATATTATCTCCGATTTTTTCTTTGAGATAAGGATGTTCTTTTGTAGAAATTATTTGCGATGTATCGTCGGGCAAAATAATATCATTGCCGTCATAATTTTTATGAATGATTGGTTTTACATTTTCTCCCGTGCAATCCGGAGCAGTGTCAACATGTGCGCAAAAGCAAATAACGCTCACTTGTTTTTCCGTATTCGATGGAATTTCCGCATATACATAACCGTAATTGTCTAATTCTGCATTTGAAATACCCATTGCTTTCAGTTCTTCCACCAATAAGCGACTTAAATTTTTTTGTTTTTCGGTAGAAGGATGAGTGCCTGAATTCGGATCGCTTTGTGAATCAATCTGAACATATCGCATAAATCTTTCTGCAACAGTAAATGTATAATCCTGAAACATAAACTTTGATTAATTTAGAGAAACGAATATAGCTACTATGGATAATTCTGAAGAAAAAAAACCTTTGATCAGGCAAGGATGGCTGCGTGTAATTCTTTTTGTTATTGCATATTTTATTATATCGCTTTTGATAACCATTCCTGCGATTTTGCTCTTCAATTCTACAAAATCAACCGGAAGTGAAACTGATTTCTTTCAATCCCTCACTGCCCTGGCATCAAAAGATTCTTTATGGATTGTTGCGCTTATCGAATTCATAACATCTGTTATCTGTGTTTTTATATTCAGGAAATATATTGACCGGAAAACATTTGCCAGCCTCGGCCTTAGCAGATTTGGGCAAACAAACAATATGCTTGCCGGTTTTTTCTCGCTCCTGCTTTAATTGGCATCGGCTCGTTGATTATGTACCTGACAAAGCATCTTGAATGGGATGATTTTTCTTTCAATGCAAATGATTTTTTTATTGAAGCAGGAATATTGGCATTTATTGCAATTGGCGAGGAGCTTGTGTTTCGCGGATATATTCTGAACAACTTATTGCAGTCATTCAACAAATGGATAGCGCTATTAATTTCTGCAATTATGTTTGCATTGTTTCATATTGGCAGCCCAGGAATCGGAGCCATACCATTTGCAAGCCTATTTTTGATAGGTATTTTATTGGGAATAAATTATATCTACACAAAAAATTTATGGTTCTCTTTTGTGCTTCATTTTAGCTGGGATATTTTTCAGGGCCACTCTCCGGATTTAAAATAGGGGGCGTTGATTTCTCATCCATGTTGCAAATCCAAATCAAGGGAGACAATTCAATAACAGGAGGTGATTTTGGGTTCGACGGTTCTTTTATTACAACTGCTTTGCTTTTTATTACAACGGCAGTCTTTTATTTATTTAACGAGAAAAGATATAAGCCAGAAATTCAGAGTTAATAGTTTTCAGTTTGCAGTTAGCACCTCATTCAAAAAATTATTCTCAAGATTTTATATGTGGTGCTAATGCTAACTGCAAACTGAAAACTCAAATTGCTCAGGGCATTATAATCCTCGACTTGCTGCCCACAATTTCAACAAGCTCCAAATCAAACACAAGATCTTCGCCCGCAAGCGGATGATTGGCATCTATAATAATCGCTTCAGGCCTCACTTCTGCAACAACAACAGGAACCGGATTGCCCGCATTGTCTCTCATAGTCAGTTCCATACCAATTTCCGGTTTCAGATCTTTTGGCAATCTGTCAATCGGAAATTCCATCAGCATTTGCGGTCTGCACGGCCCGTATGCCTCATCAACAGGAATCTCAATTGTTCTTTTATCGCCCACTGCCATCCCAAGCACTCCATCGTCAAAACCTTTGATCACCATTCCGCTTCCTACTTCAAACTCAAGCGGATCGCGGCCTTCAGAAGAATCGAAAGTTGTCCCATCAGTAAGTTTTCCATGATAATGCACTTTCACTGTGTCACCATTTTTTACTTGTTGCATAAATTCGGATTTGTTTTTATTATAAATTATTTTTGGTTGACCGGCTTTGGCAATCCTGTTCAACATCGTGCAGCCTGCCCCGCATTCATTGCGGGGTCACTCGCTTGTACTGTAACAATTCTATTGAACGCTGGCTTATAATCGGCATGCTTAAAACATGCCAAAAAAATATTTCGGGTGCAAAAGTAACCCTAATAATTACCTTTAACCAATAAAACTTACGATCTAAAATAAGATTTTCGATATTAATATGATTTGTAATAATTCAAACACAAGTGCTAAATTTTTTTCATGAAATTTATTAAAATTATTTTTTTCTTTTTGTTTATTGCAAACTTTAGCTGCTCGGCACAATTAACCGATCGGCCAAGCAATTCTTCAACCAAAGTTATTACTGCAGCAGAAAGAATCGATGTGTACTTGCCCTTGCTCAAAGGTAAAGCAGTAGCGGTTTTCGCTAACCAGACTTCTGTTGTTGGCAATGCTCATTTGGTTGACACATTATTAAAGCGCGGCGTCAACATCAAAAAAATTTTTGCGCCAGAACATGGATTTCGTGGAACAGCTGATGCTGGTGAACATGTCTCTTCTTATACTGACCAACAAACCGGCGTGCCCGTTTTTTCTTTATATGGCAGCAGGCAAAAACCTTCTGCCGATGATTTGAAAGATGTGGATGTGATTTTATTTGATGTTCAGGATGTGGGCACACGTTTCTACACTTATATTTCTTCGCTTCAAAAAATAATGGAAGCCGCTTTTGAAAACGGCAAGCCAATGATGATCCTCGACCGGCCAAACCCAAATGGCTTTTATGTTGATGGGCCGGTGCTTGATATGAAATTCAAATCTTTTGTTGGAATGCAGCCCGTGCCTGTTGTGTACGGAATGACGATTGCCGAATATGCGTTTATGATTGCCGGAGAAAAATGGCTTTCAGATTCTGCGAACAAACGTTACGCATATTATCAGCATGCAGAAAATTCTGCCGATACGCCTTTTCATTTTCAGGTCATCAAATGCAAAAACTATACGCACAAAAGCAGATATGCGTTACCGGTAAAGCCATCGCCGAATTTGCCGAATATGCAATCTGTTTATTTATATCCTTCCATTTGTTTTTTCGAAGGGACAGTCGCAAGTCTGGGGCGCGGCACTGATAAGCCTTTCCAGCAATTTGGCAATCCTTATTTCCCGAATAGTTTATACCGTTTCACTCCTCAAAGTGTTGAAGGCGCAAAGAACCCACCGTTATTAAATCAGGTTTGTTATGGATATGATTTGAGCAAGATTGATGTGCTGAAAGAAATTGATAATAAACTGCAATTGAAATGGGTTATTGAAGCGTATAAACTTTTTCCTGACAAGGATAAATTTTTTCTGGCCACTAAATATTTTAATACGCTCGCTGGAAATGATATTTTGATGCAGCAAATAAAAGATGGAAAATCAGAAGAAGAAATAAGAGAAAGCTGGAAACCAGCATTGACCGAATTCAAAAAAATCAGAAAGAAATATTTATTATACGACGATTTTGAATAAGAAAAGAAATATAGAATGGGACGACTGGAAACCTTAAAAATAATTTTCATGGGCACACCTGAATTTGCCGTTGCTTCGCTTGACGCATTGGTGAATGCAGGCTGCAGTATTGTTGCCGTGATTACTGCGCCCGATAAACCTGCAGGCCGTGGCATGAAAATGAATGAAAGTGCTGTTAAAAAATATGCTGTTGAAAAAGGGCTGAAAATTTTGCAACCTGAAAAATTAAAAAATGCAGAATTTATCGAAGAATTGAAATTGCTCAAAGCCGATTTGCAAATAGTTGTTGCATTCCGCATGCTGCCCGAAATTGTTTGGAATATGCCGCCGATGGGAACTGTAAATCTTCATGGATCATTATTGCCGCAATATCGCGGCGCTGCCCCAATTAATTGGGCGATTATAAATGGAGAAAAAGAAACGGGCGTCACCACATTTAAGCTGAAGCATGAAATAGATACAGGAGACATTTTATTGAATGAAAAAATACCGATCGGCGAAAATGAGACTGCCGGTGAATTGCACGATAGAATGAAAATCATCGGCGCAAATCTTTTAGTGAAAACAGTTGAAGGGATTGCAAGTGGCAGTTTGAAAGAAAGGCCACAGCCATCGTCAATGGTGAATCAATCAACAATAGGCGGCCATTCACCATTCACCATTGACCATTCACTAAAACATGCCCCAAAAATTTTCACAGAAACATGCAAAATAGATTGGAGCAAAGCCGTCGATGAAGTACACAACCTGATTCGCGGATTGTCTCCATTTCCCGCAGCATTCACATATTTAGAAAGTAAGCTATTAAAGATTTATCGTTCGGAAAAAGAAGAAACCTCAACATCTGTGTCGCCCGGAAATTTTGAAACGGATAACAAAACTTATCTCCGTTTTGCCTGCTCTAACGGATATATATACCTGAAAGAAATCCAGCTGGAAGGCAAAAAGAAAATGTTTGTTGAAGATTTTTTAAGAGGATATAGAAAGCAATGAAAAATATGCCGTCCTTTTACTATCTGTAGTGCGGCATTAGCTCATCAGCAAACTTTTTTTCTGCGTCCTGCCAATTGTTTAAAGCTTCAGTCCTGGCTTTGTTCATTCTGTTATTGGTTTGGTTATAGGCGTTGACAGCAGCATTGAAATCTTTTACAGCTTTGTTATAATTATTTACATCATCTTTTGAATGCGATGAATTTGATTCGTATGATTTTTTTGTTTTTTCAAACTCTTCCTGTTTTAAGAAAAAATCTGTTTGTTGAGGTATATCTTTTTCGGCGAGGTTCTTATAAAATTGCAATGCTTCCCTGCACGCATTGGCAAGCGACGGATTGCCATCAAAATTTTTGAGTGTGTCTAACGCTAACAATCCTTCATCAGCATATCGTGCAAGCGCATTCCTGGATTGCTCAAGGTTGTTGATTTTTTTATTATTGATTGCCGTTGTTATCTGATTATCTTCCCAATTGCATTTAAAAAATGCCAGATAAACATTGTTGATGTATTTGTTCAGCCTTCCCGCAATTTCCATTTTTTTGCCAAGCGGTGATTGTTCTTCGATCAGGTTCACATTGTATTTTGTTGCAAAATCTTTGGTTATTTTATCAAGGTTTGTTGATGCTTCGTGCAATTTTTCGCTTACTTTTTCCTGCAAAAGAATATAAGCTTGCATTTCATCAACTGATTGTTCTGTCAGCTCTTCCACATCTATTATCTTTTTATAATCTTCATTAAAAACATGATAGCACAATTGAATATAATCAATCGTTCCCTGTTTTAATGAATTGTCGCCTTTGAATTTTGGGATGGCCATAGTGTTATAACGGCTTTGGGTAATATTATCGATAACCTGCTGGCGTAGTTTTTCAACTTTTCTTGCTCTGCGCCCATGCGCTGCTGCGCTCATGTATTGCATATACTTGCTGTCCATATCGCCGTGGGCTTTTGCAATAGCGGTCATATAATCACCCGGATTGTCCATATTCAGGTTCTGGGCTTTTGCGAAAACCCCGGCTATCAAAAAAACCAGAAGGTAACATGCATGCTTATACGTAATCATAAAAATGGTTTTATATTTTGTGAAGGTTTAAATTGTTATTTGATCATTGTGGTAATTACGCTGTATCCGATTTTAATATAAGGATCGCCCGATAAATTTTTTTTCATCTCATCATTCGTCTCCTGAAAATTTTTATTTGCCTGTATTCTTCGTTGTTCATAAGCATTGTTGATTACTGAAAAGATATGTGTTTTTTCAGGGTAATCGTCTATATCGGGAGCATCATTTTCTTCATCTTTTTGTTTCATGAAATCATCAAGAAAAAGTGAAGCCTCTTTTTTTCTTTGAGGCATTTTTGTTTTTTCAACATATTGAATAACCTGTTTTATGTAATCGGAGGAATCGATTTCTTTTTTTGCAATGTCATTGGCGGCGATAACATTTATTGGCGCAAATGGTGTATAGTATTTATTTGCATCTGCATATGATGCAGGTATTGCAAATTTTTCATTTGACTCGCGTTCTTTTTGCGCATCAGTCGGGTCAGGCAAAATAATATTTGGCATCACTCCATTTCTTTGCGCAGTGGTTCCGTTCACCCTAAATAACTTTATTGTAGTGAGCTTTATATAACCTAACGCTTCGGCTTTACCATTATATGTATCAATATTAATGGTAGTATCAAGCGGCAGCACTAACTCGCCCGTAGCTTTGCCATAAGTGGTTGAGCCAACAATCAGGGCTCTGTTATAATCCTGCAGGGTGCCCGCAACAAGCTCGGAAGCGGATGCCGTTGAACCGTTCACCAAAATCACCAGCGGCCCATCGTAAATGGTGCCGCGGTTTACATCTTTTAGAGTGATCATCTTTGCGTCTCTTTTTTTCACTTCGGCAACAGGGCCAGCATCAATAAAAATACCTGCAAGGTCAACAGCTTCTTTTATAGAACCGCCTCCATTGTAACGAAGATCAAGTATCAGCCCATCGATATTTTCTTTTTTCAATTTCACGATTTCTTTTGCCACATCATTTGCGCAACCATTCACTCCTGATTCGTTATCCCAATCACTATAAAAATCAGGCAAAGAAATATAGCCCACCGTTTTGTTGCCTTTTAACAAAAACCCTTTCACGGTATTATCATCTTCATCATCTGTTTGCAATTTCTCTTTATGCAATGTGGCTTGTTTGGTTGTGCCATCCGCTTTTTTAACGGTGATGGTTATCTTATCTCCGCCGGAGGCTGCGAGCATGTGGTTCAGTTCTTGCAGGCTTGCATCTGAAACATCGATCGTCTCTTTGTTTTCCCATTTAATGTTGAGTATTTTATCGCCTTCATTTATCTGTCCACATAAAAAAGCCGGGCTGCCCGGTTGAAGACGGCCAATTTCTGGATTGCCATCTTCATTTTCAACCAGCGAAAACCCGAACACGAGCGGTTTATTCCCAAGCATGCTTTCAAAAGAAGTTTTTACATCGGGCGGAAAATAGTCTGTGTGTGGGTCGTAGCATGATGCAAGCGTTTCGCAATAAATATTTCCAATAATATATTCTATGCCTTGTGGGCTTTGCAAAATTCTTTTCACCCATCGCTTCATTGTGCTGATTGCTTTTTTTCTGACGATCGGCTCAAGGCTGTCAATTTGTTTTCTTGAAAATGTTTTTCCTGATCCGGAAATATCATCCATCTTTTTTAAAGATGCAAGCATATACAGCTTCATGATTTTATAAATCTTGTTATGCATGGCTGCAATATTTGCAGGATAAGATGTGTCTTCAGCGATTGTAAGTTTCTCTTTCATGTAAAAATTGAAAGGATTTTTGCAGATGTCGTCAACCATTGTATCCGCCTGTTGCAATCGCAGTTTGTAAGTATTGATCAATAATTGCAAAAAACCAAATTGCCTGTTTTTTATTTCTTCATCAATTTTAAACTGGTAAGCAGATAATTTATTGATGTCTTCCTGCAGGAAAAAAGTTTTTTCATCATCAAGATCATCAAGCATCCGCGAATAGATGGCGGCAGACATTTCATCATCCAATGGCCTTGGCTGAATATGGAAACGTTCAACCATGCGGCTGATCATGAATGCGTCACGCACAGGCTTTTCGAGCGACTGCGCTGAAACATTTTCGCAGAACAAAAAACAAACAATAAAAAAGAAAAGTTGAATTTTTTTCATAGATGCTTTTGGCTATGAAAAATATAAAATATTGGTGTAATGCAATAATTTGTTTCGAAGAAAATTAATTTAAACAATATTGAAAGCTTATGGATGACCCCTTCACAGATAATTAATAAGAATATTAAGCCTGATGCAAATGCCAAAGACACAAGGCAATTGAAGGGTAGAAAGATTATTGATTTTTTTGTGAAACATCAATTCCTTCGTATGCCCATTTCACCAGAGTAGCTCCCCATGTGAAACCACCGCCGAATGCAGCAAATACGATGTTGTCGCCTTTTTTGAGCTTGCTTTCCCAATCCCACAAACACAACGGGATTGTGCCGCTTGTGGTGTTGCCATAGCGGTTGATATTGATCATTACTTTATCATTGGAAAGGCCCATGCGCTTTGCTGTGGCATCAATAATTCTTTTATTGGCCTGGTGAGGCACCAGCCATGCAATATCTTCTCCGGTAAGATTATTTTTTTCTAATAATTCTGCGCTTACATCTGCCATTCCTTTCACTGCAAATTTAAAAACGGCCTGTCCTTCCTGATAAATATAATGCTGCTTTGCAGCCACTGTTTCAAACGATGAAGGATGCAATGAACCGCCCGCTTTCATGTGCAGATAATGAGCGCCGCTGCCATCACTTCTTAAAATGCTGTCAAGAATGCCATAGCCATCATAATTAGGTTCCAGAAGAACAGCGCCGGCACCGTCGCCGAAAATAATACAAGTGGTGCGGTCGCTGTAATCAACAATTGCGCTCATTTTATCTGAGCCCACTACAACCACTTTTTTATATCGGCCGCTTTCAATAATGGCTGCAGCTGTTGTAATGCTGAATAAGAAACCAGAGCAGGCCGCTGCAAGATCAAAGCCCCAGGCGTTTTTCGCGCCGATTTTATCGCACACCAAATTTGCAGTAGACGGAAAAAACATATCAGGTGTTACAGTGCCCACAATCAGGCAGTCAATTTCTTCAGGGCTGATGCCTCTTTTTTTGCAAAGCTCAAGAACTGCCGGCACACACAAATCTGATGTTGCCTTGCCAGGCTCTGTTAATATTCTTCTTTCTTCAATGCCGGTCCTTGTTCTGATCCATTCTTCGTTCGTGTCAACCATTTTCATCAGGTCGGCATTTGTCAGGCGTTCTTCGGGAACATATCCACCAATTGCGGTTATTGCTGCTGTGATTTTTTGGCTCATTCTATTTTGGTTAATCCTTAAAAATAATCTTGCAAATTTGGCACAAAAAAAATAAATGAGAAATAAATAATGAATAGAAAGAAAAACACAATTTATAAAAGATTTTTCCTGAATGCAAAAAGATACCAACCAGCAAAGCCCTGCTGCCTGAAATATTTGTTAAGAACTTTAGAAAGGATAATACATGATAAAAAAAGTGCTTATACTAACGCTCACGGACAACCTAAATTAGAAAATAGTTTCAGTATAAAATCATTTGCAAATATCCGAAACCAATTGCCCGTCAATAATCACTTTGCAAACATGCGTTGTATATTCAAAAGGGTCACCGTCGAATAAAACAATATCCGCATCTTTTCCTTTTTCAATAGAACCAATTCGTTTGTCGAGGCCTAATAATTTTGCGGGGTTGATAGTAATAGATTTTAAAGCTTCATCATAAGGCATTTGGTTGGCAGTTGCAATTGCAGCTTCGTATAAAATGACTCTTGTTTTCGGAACGTAGCCTTCAAAACCGCTTTCAATGGAAACAGTAATGCCTGCTTTTGTCAATATCGCTGCATTCTCGAAAGTCATGTTCTCCATTTCATCGTAAGGCCTCGACATGGTGGCATGCACAATCACTTCAGCCCCTGATTTTTTTATTTCATCAATCAGCCGATATCCTTCGGCAGCGCCTTCAATCACCAATTTCAAATTAAATTCTTTTGCAAGCCTGATGGCGGAAATAATTTCTGTGGCCTTATTTGCGTATATCAAAGCTTTCAAATCGCCATTCAACAACTTGCCAAGCATTTCAAGATTCAGGTCGCGTGAAGGTTTTTTGCTTGCATCTTTTGTTGTGTCCATTTTTTTCTGGTACACTTCTGCTTTCAGCAATTCGGTTCTTAACATCGCGATTTCTTTTGATGATGTTCCCGGTGAAGCAAAATTGCCCTGAACAGTTTTTCCCAACGACATAGCTAACATCTCCACGGGCACAAGTGTAACCGCATCAATCAATCCCGGTTTTGTTTTTGCGACCATTGTTTGCCCGCTTACTAAAGCGCCAATGCCATGGCCTGTGTGAATGGTTGTTACTCCGTTGATGCGCAAATAGCCAACCAGCGTATCGTCGGGATTATATGCATCAATGGCGCGAAGATCTGGTTGTATTGGATTTGATTTTTCAAGCTGGTCCTGATCTGTAGGGATGTTCAAATCACCTGATAATCCTACTTCGCTTCTTGCATCTATTAATCCCGGCGTAACAACTTTCGCGTCATACACTTTGTAATCGGAAGGAATTTTTATTGACGACGCAGTGCCTACTTTTTCAATCTTTCCATTTTTTATCAGCACAACGCCATTGCTGATCATATCGCCGGCAACGGTATAAATCTTATCGGCCTTCACTGCAATTTGCGCATGAAGAGAAAGCGCCATCATTAAAATGTTTATAAAGAAAATTATTTTTTTCATGTTATATTTTTTGTCGGAAAGAATTGGATTATTGTTTGTCGTCATCATCATCTTCGGCAGTATTTTCCGGTGTGAATACTTTGTAGCCGCCAACAGCAAAAAGCTTGTCTGCAGGATCGCTTCTGTCGAAACGTTTTTTTCCTTCCACCCATGTTTGTTCAACATGTGTGTACACACTGAAAGGATCGCCCGATAAAATAACAAAGTCTGCGTCTTTGCCTTTTTCCAATGAACCAACTTTGCTTCCGAGGTCAAGCATTTTCGCACCTGCAATGGTAAGCGCCTCCAGCGCTTTTTGCCGCGACATTCCTTCGCGCACTTCCAACGCCGCGCTACGTATCAAAAACCTTGAATCAGTAATCGGGTCATCAGTATGAATGGCAACAGCTACACCGGCTTTTTCAAGAATGCCTCCGGTTTTTGGAGAACAATTCATTGCTTCTAATTTGCCGCCGGGCGCATCAATATTTATGATTGAACAAGGAACTCCTGCTTTTGCAATTTCATCCACCACTTTCCATCCTTCCGAAACGTGGTGCAGCACTACACGAAAACCAAATTCTTTTTGCAAGCGAAGCACAGTGAGGATGTCATTCATTTTATGTGTGTGAAAATGCACAATCCTTTTTCCTTCCAGCACTTCAACCAATGTTTCCATGCGCAAATCTCTTTCAGGCATTTTCGATGCATTGCCTTTTGCGCTGTCCACTTTCTTTTTGTATTCAACTGCTTTCAAATACAATTCGCGATCCATTGCTGCAGACTTTGCTCTTGTTCCCGGAAAACCATTTGTGCCTCTCATAGAGTTAGTGCCATTTGCCATTTTCAGGCCGCCGTAAACGCCTTTTTCATTTATTTGAAGCAAGCCTTCAATAGTATTTGCTTCGCGAAGCTTTACGTAAATAGTTTGCCCGCTCATGAGGTGCCCTGAGCCCGGCATTATATTGGCTGTTGTAATGCCGCCTGCAAGCGCTTTTTTAAAACTGCTGCTTTCAGGATTAACGGCGTCGAGCACACGTACTTCAGGATTGAGCGCATTGGAGTTGTCGCCACCTGCAGGGCCACCAATATGCGAGTGCGTATCAACAATGCCGGGAATGATCACCTTGTTGCTGGCATCGATTACTTGCGCATCTGATGGTATGGCCATGTTCGCGTCACCAACCGCAATGATTTTTCCATTTTGCACAATCAAAATTCCTTTATCAATCGGGTTGCCAGCCATCGTGTAAATAAGAGCGCCTTTAATTACTATTGTTTTTTCTTGCGCATGGCTGAGAAATGTTGCGGCCGTTATACAGCCTACAAAGAATGCTTTAAGCAAAGATTTTCTCATGAAATTAATTTTGGTATCATTAAAATTCGAACAAACAAATGGTGGAGGTATCAGCAGCTCACATAGAGATAAGACTAATGGAAATGATAATTAAAGATAAGGACTTGTAGAAGTACGAATGAAATAATTTTTTAGGGCTGAATGTATTTTTTCGTTTGATGATTTCTTCTACCTCTCTAAAAATATTTTTACTGACTTTATTTGAAAATCTGTTTTTCCCTAAAAAGTAAATGGCGCGCTTTCAGCCCGCCATTTTAGTGATTGTTATTGAACAGTATTAATAGTCTCGAATTTTCAACTACTCATCAACGTTATTAATTTCTTTTAAGTCTTTAACATACAAGAATCAGCATTCTTTATTACTGTAAACCTATTTTGCGGATTTCATTATTGTATTCATCGGCAATGTACAAATTGCCACTCGCATCAATTGCAATGGCAATAGGATGATAAAATGTGGCAGAGGTTGCCGGCCCATTTGCGGAGCCTTGTGTTCCTGTGCCTGCATAGGTGCTTACCATACCTGCGGTGCTTATTTCGCGAATGGCATTGTTAAATAAATCTGCAACATAAAGGTTGCCTTGTTTGTCGAACGTACATGCAATGGGATAATAGAAACTTGCCGAAGCAGATGGCCCATTGGAAAAACCTTGCGCGCCGGAGCCGGCAAAAGTGCTCACTGTAGCTGTTGAAACGGTTATTTTGCGGATCACATTATTTCCAATGTCGGGCACGTAAAGATTTCCGCTGCCATCCATCGCCAAACCATACACATTATTAAAAACAGCAGTAGCTGCAGGGCCATCAGTATACCCTTGTGTTCCTGTTCCTGCAAAAGTGCTTACCATTCCACTTGACATAGTTATTTTGCGGATCACATAGTTCTGCCCATCTGCCACATACATATCACCGTTGGCATCAAACACCATTTCTTCGGGATGTGAAAATTGCGCAGTTGCCAATGTCCCATCCTGATATCCTTGCACACCCGAACCTGCAAAGGTTGTTACGGTGCCTGAACTTGAAATTTCGCGAATGACATTATTTTCTTCATCAGCAACGTACAAATTATTTTGCTTGTCAAATACAATGTGAGCTGTGCCGTTAAACTCTGCTGATGCAACTGTGCCATTTAATAACCCGGCAACGCCCGTGCCCGCATAAGTGCTCACAGCGGCCGAGCTCAGACTGATTGTGCGCACAAGGTTGTTTGCCCAATCACCAACATATAGTTCGCCATTGCTTCCGATAGCAACATCGGATGGCGAATTAAAACTTGCAGCAGTGCCAGTGCCATTGGCCGACCCTTGCGCGCCTGTGCCGGCAAACGTAGTTACAGTAAGCACTTTAGGAGCAGATGGGCTTGAGCTTTTTTTGCAAGAGAAGACAAAGACAGACAATGCTATTGCAGCTAATGCGAAATTAAACGGATTGTTGATTTTCATGCTAAAATGATTTTTTTGAAATTGCTTAAATGAATGGTGAAATTATTTCAGGATTAACCTTCCCGCAATAACACATAAGGGTTATTTTGATTGTTGAAAACCAATTATGAATCAATGCCACAAACATTTCGCACGTTTTATAATAGAATGCGAAATCTGTGAAAGAGCTTAAATTGCAGGTGTATTTGAAACAAAAAGAAATCGCAAAAAAGATTGCGGATTTGATATTGGTTTATTTTATGACCATCAAATAAAAAAGATGAAAGCTTCTGCCAGAAAATTCGAAACTGTGGATGAATATTTTTCTTCTTTCCCTTCAGGCACAAAAAAGATTTTAAAAGAAATGAGGAAAGCGATTAAACAAGCAGCTCCTCAGGCTGAAGAACTGATCAGCTATAATATGCCCGCATTTAAATTTCAGGGAGTGCTCGTGTATTATGCTGCATACAAGGAACATATTGGGTTTTATCCAACCGCATCGGGCATCGCGAAATTTAAAAATGAACTTTTAAGCTATGAAGTTTCAAAAGGCACTGCGCGTTTTTCGATAAAAGAGCGCATCCCATTTGAGCTCATAAAAAAGATTGTCAGGTTTAGAGTGAAAGAAAATATCGAAAGAACAGAATTAAAAAAAATGTAGCATTGATAAATCGAAGTGAAGAATTGATAAATGCATGTTGTGCCCGTCAGTCAAAAATTATTTCTTTTAATTTTTTTAATAGGGCTTAAATTTCTCATCAAATACATTGCTTCAAAATATTTAATTTGCTTCGCATTCAAACCTCATAATTCTAAACAATGAATAAAATTTTTCTTGCCATTATTATAATGAGCTTTTATTTCAAAACCGATGGTCAGCAAATCAGAACGATTACTTCAAAAGAATACGAACAGGCGGAAAGTATGTTGGGTTATAACACCGATGCTCTTGTAGATCGCGCAAATGTGCATCCCAACTGGGTTTCGGGCGATAAATGTTGGTACCGCAATCTTACTGCTGAGGGAAGTGAATTTATTTTGGTGGATCCTGTTAAAGGAACCCGCAATGCCGCCTTCGATCACCAAAAACTTGCTTCGGCCATTTCTTCTGCAACCGGAAAAAATTGCAATGCATCAAACCTTCCTTTCAGCTCATTTATTTTTTTGCATGATGGAGACTCGATCAGTTTCGAAATCTCAGACAAACAATACTCCTGCGACCTGAAGAATTATCATTGTTCTGTTGCATCTTCTTCGCCTAAAGTGGATCATTCGCTAAATCGGAATGAAATTCAATCGCCGGATGGCAGGAAGTCGGCTTATATCAAAGATTATAATTTGTGGGTACGTGATTTTGCAACAAATAAAGAAACGCAGCTAACTACTGATGGCGTAAAAGATTTTGGATATGCAACCGATAATGCCGGATGGAAGAGTGGCGATGGCCCTGTTCTTTTATGGTCTCCTGATTCAAAAAAAATTGCCACTTTTAAACAAGACCAGCGAAATGTGAGCGATATGTATTTGGTTTCAACCAATGTGGGCAAGCCTGTTCTTAAAACATGGAAATATCCGCTTGTCGGCGACAAAGAAATTGCCATGATCCAAAGAGTCGTCATTAATGTTAATGAACCCAAAGTAATTTTTCTGAATTGCGCGCCGGATCCGCACCGGGCTTCTTTCAGCGATGACATTTCAAGCGGTGGCGCTTTTGATGATATAGACTGGAAAGAAGATGGCAGCGAGCTTGCATTTGTTTCAACTTCGCGAAATCATAAAAACGAAAAGGTTAGAATTGCCAATGCTTCTACTGGGGAAGTGAAAAATCTGTTTGAAGAAAACGTAACGACTCAATTTGAATCAGGCCAGGGCAGCATTAACTGGAGGTATCTTCCAAATTCAAATGAGTTTATCTGGTATTCAGAACGCGATGATTGGGGGCATCTTTATTTGTATGATTCGAAAACAGGTGCGCTGAAAAACCAAATCACGAAAGGCAATTTCGTGGTAACAAAATTGTTGAAAGTAGATGAGAAAAACAGAATGCTTTATTTTTTGGCAAATGGTCGCGAGCCTGGCAATCCATACTTCTCGCATTTTTATAAAATAGGATTTGATGGAAAAAACCTTGCGCTGCTTTCTCCGGAAGACGGCAATCATGTGATGAGCCTGTCGCCATCCGGAAATTATTTTATTGACAGCTATTCAAAACCAGATGTGCCGGCTATAACGGTAATGCGCAACCTGAATGGAAAAATTATTGTGAATCTTGAGAAAATGGATATCAGCAGGCTTATAGCTACGGGATGGAAACCTCCGGTACCCATTACCGTTAAAGCGCACGACGGGAAGACTGATATCTATGGTTTGATGTTTACCCCCACTCATTTTGATGCGGAAAAAAAATACCCTATCATCGATTACATTTATCCGGGCCATCCGGTGGCGCGATCAGGAACTGGTCATTTACCTCCGCAAGGCAGGACAATCAGGCGCTCGCTGAATTGGGCTTTATAGTTGTAGAAATTGAAGGCACAAGCAATCCATTGCGGTCAAAAAGTTTTCACGACATGAACTATGGGAACATGGGCGAGAACACAATTCCCGATCAGATCGCCGGCATCAGGCAATTGTCTCAGCGCTATTCATATATTGATACAAACCGTGTTGGCATCTGGGCCATTCGGGCGGTGGTTTTGCAACGGCAACTGCCATGTTCCGTTATCCCGATTTCTTCAAAGTTGGCATCTCGGAATCGGGCAATCATGATAACAGAAATTATGAAGATGATTGGGGCGAGCGTTATGATGGCTTAATAAATGAATCTAATTATGATGCACAGGCCAACGAAAACTATGCAAAAAACCTTAAAGGCAAATTATTGCTCGCACATGGTCTTGCTGATGACAATGTGCCTCCATATAATACCTTTCTTGTAATAGAAGCGCTCGAAAAAGCAAATAAGAGTTTTGATCTTATTGTGTTTCCTGGCACCAGGCATGGCTATGGAAAATATTTTTATTATATGATGCGGCGCCGTTGGGATTATTTTGTAAAGAATTTATTGGGCGCAGAACCTCCATATGATTATGAACTGAAAATGAAGACAGACCCGAGAAATAATTTTCAGCAGCCTTGATTCGTAGGTAAGATTTGAAAATATTGAAAAAAGTTTTTTAGAAAGCGGGTAGTCTCACGCATTTATCAAAGGCTTGAAAATGTCCAATAGTTCGCCAGACAGAAATTTTGCATTGGAGTATGATGCATCGTACAAGAAATATGATCTTATTGTAAAACTATTTCAACTAGGCCGTGATCATATTCACCGCCTTCGTGCATTGAAATTTGCAGGATTAAAAAAAGATGATACAGTAATTGATATCTGTTGCGGCACTGGCCTGAGCTTTGAGCCTGTAAGAAGTATAATAAGCCGGCGGCAAAATAATAGCAGTAGATGCAAATGAAAAAATGCTCGCTCTCGCAAAACAAAAAGCAGAAAAAAATAATTGGAAAAATATAATTTTCATTCAGTCTGATATCAATCTTTTGAATATTGATGTGAAAGCTGATATGGCACTATTCGCACTTTGCTGGTATGATAAAAAAATTTGCACTGAATGGGTTTATAAGGTTGCTCAATTCCTGAAACCCGAAACAGGGACATGCTGTTTTATGGATTATAAATATCCTGAGAATTGGGTGAAGAATATTGCGACACCGGTTTTGAACTTGTTGGTAAAATGGCTTGGCGAATCGTATAGCGTGGATGATTTGAAATGGGATCCTCAGGAAGAAATAGGGAGCTTGTTAAAAAACCCGAAATTCAAATCATATTACTTTGATAGTATTTTCGCAATTTGCGGCAGCCCGAAATAAAATGAAATTCTGTAGCCCAAAACACAACAAGAGTTTCATGTGCTGAGTAACGTAAATATTTTTCGAGCATTCGGAATTATCGAAGGAGCATAAATAAATTATTTTCTCTAAATAAAATATTTAATTAAAATGATTGATTGTATCAGGACTGATTCCGAAAATGAAGACTTTCAAAAACTGGTGGCCGAACTTGATGCTGATTTAAGAACGCGTGATGGAGAAGAACATGCTTTCTATTCGCAGTTTAATAAAATTAGCAAGATCAGACATGCCGTTGTTGCGTATGAAAAAAATATAGCAGTCGGTTGCGGTGCCATAAAAAATTATTCAGAAAATACATTTGAGGTAAAACGAATGTATGTTCCATTGAATGAACGTGGAAAGGGCATTGCCACAAAGGTTTTGAAGGAATTGGAAATTTGGGCGAAGGAATTAGACGGCACAAAATGTATTTTAGAAACCGGCAAGCGACAGCCTGAAGCAATCGGGCTCTACAAAAAAAACGGATATAAGATTATTCCAAATTACGGGCAATATCAAACTGTTGAGAACAGCGTCTGCTTTGAAAAGACAATATCATAACCAGAAATAAGCACTATGCTCTTTTTTGGTCTTCTTCCTCTATTTTTTTATTGTATTTGATCACTGACCAATATTCTGGCCCATATGCAACCAGTATTTCAGCGCCTGCGGGAATATTTTTTTTCGATCTTATAAAAACCCTCAGCCCTTCAGTCACATATTCTGAGTTATTAGAAACACCCTTCAATTTTTGTAATCCTTTTGCGTCGTTGGCGTACCTGCCCAGCGATTTTTTGTGTGCCGATGCATCTATTACATGCGAACGCTTCACATAATATATATAGCCATTCCGGCCTTCATCATGATCAACTTCTTTCCAAGTGGTCAATTTGCCTTTATATTCAACAATAAGAGCGCCTTTCGGGATAGGCACTTTCGTAAAAAGACCTTTGCCCGCACCGGGTATCCCTGATTTCTTTATAAAAAGATTTTTTTCTAGAAGTGGCATTTGCGCAAAATATGAAAAAGTATCCGAAAAAATATTTTTAGCTTAAATAACGGTCATGCATATTCGTATATTCAAAATAAAAAAGCAATAAAAATTTATTTTGAAAGGTTGTTTTCAGAGAGCATGTATCAAACCTACATTTTTAAAGTTGATTAGAATAAAAGTTTTAGATTTAATTTTTATTTTGGTGCATATTGAACAGCTGATAAATTGAAGTATTAAAATTGAAAAGAAAATTTAGTAACGCTTGTTAATATGGTTAAGGAAAAAATACTCGTCATTGGAGCATCAGGGCAAATAGGAGTGGAGCTCACGCTCGCTTTGAGAAAAATATATGGCAACGCAAATGTGGTTGCATCTGATTTGCGCGAAGAAAATGAGCTGCTAAAGGGAAGCGGGCCATACGTTTCATTGGATGTGATGAATAAAGAAATGTTGCATGTGCAGGTAATAAGGCAAAACATTACACAAATTTATTTGCTTGCAGCTATTCTTTCAGCAACAGGAGAAAAAAACCCTGGGCTTGCCTGGCATTTGAATATGCAGGGTTTGCTGAATGTGCTTGATATTGCACGCGAAGAAAAATTGCACAAAGTATATTGGCCTAGCAGCATTGCGGTTTTTGGTCCCACTTCGCCCAAAATCAATTGCCCGCAACAAACAATCATCGAACCTATTACTGTTTACGGCATCAGCAAATATGCAGGTGAGTTTTGGTGCAATTATTTTCATCACCGTTTTGCTGTTGATGTAAGAAGCATCAGATATCCTGGTTTGATTAGTTACAAATCGGCGCCTGGTGGCGGAACTACTGATTATGCCATTGAAATTTTTCATGATGCGCTTGAGCACAATCATTATAAATGTTTTTTGAAAGAAGATACTTATTTGCCGATGATGTATATGCCGGATGCTATTAAAGCCACTATTGAATTGATGGAAGCGCCAATGGATAAAATTTCAATCCGTACTTCTTACAACGTTTCTGCCATTAGTTTCTCGCCTAAAGAAATTGCAGATGAGATCAAAAAACACGTTCCTAATTTTAATATTGATTACTCGCCCGATTATCGCCAGCACATTGCTGACAGCTGGCCGCAAAGCATCGATGATTCTGTTGCCCGACAGGATTGGGGCTGGAAACATGAATTTGATCTAAGCCGCATGACGACTGATATGTTGGAGAACCTTAAATAAACTCTTCAATTATTATTGCTCATTCAAAGCTTACAGTTTTTTGACAATTTGCCTACTATTTTTGTAGACTATTTGGTTGGCTATTATTTTGTAACGAAATTCGCAGCTTAATTTTATTAAATGAGTAGAAAATTATTGTTTGTGTGCATTTGCCTGATCACATATGTTATTTCTTTCGGGCAAAATAAAAATTTGCAAAATGGAACCTGGCGTGCAATCCTCAATCGGAAAGACGGCAATCAGATTGTTTTTAATTTCGAAGTGAAGGATAGCATTGGCAAAAAAATTTTATATATCCGCAATGCTTCTGAGCGCTTGCTGGTTGATGATATTTCTTTCAATAAGGATTCTGTTATTATCGTGCTGCCATTTTTTGAATCGCAGTTTCATGCAGCATTCATCAATGATCGTGAAATAAAAGGCACCTGGTATAAAAGGCTTGCAGATGGCTATCAAACAATTCCTTTCGCTGCATTTTTTGGAGAGCCTTTTCGTTTTAAAACAATTTCAAACGCCCGGCCAATCAATGTTTCAGGGCGATGGGCGGTGAATTTTCTGAAAGCGAGCAAAATTGAAGAGCTTTCAATTGGTGAATTTGTGCAACAAGGCAACAAGGTGACAGGAACTTTTTTGAATGAGACAGGCGACTATCGTTTTTTGGAAGGCGTGATGGATGGCGATTCGCTTCGCCTTTCAACTTTTGATGGTGGCCATGCATTTTTATTCACTGCAAAAGTAAGTGGCGACAGTATTGTGGGCGGCCAATATTTTTCAGGCCCTACTTCCAAACTTGGATGGGTTGCTAAAAAAAATCCGGATGCAAAACTCCCCGATGAATTTAGTCTTACCAAATTAAAACCTGGTGAATCAAAACTTGATTTTTCATTTAAAGATATCGATGGAAAAAATGTTTCCATTAATGATGCAAGATTTAAAAATAAAGTGGTGCTGATTCAGATCATGGGTTCATGGTGTCCGAATTGTATGGATGAAACTCCGTTCCTGAGCGGGTTGTATGACAAATATAAAAACAAGGGAGTTGAAATAATCGGGCTTGCGTATGAGCGCAGCACCGATTTTGAAAGATCACAAAAAAGCCTCCGGAGTTTTCAAAAAAGATTTGATGTAAAATATACCTTGCTTATAACCGATGTTTCAGTGAATGATTCACTGCGCTCGGAAAAAACCTTGCCTCAACTTGAAAAGATAGAAGGATTTCCCACCACTATTTTCATCAACAAAAAAGGTGAAGTGGAAAAAATACACACAGGCTTTAACGGCCTGGCACCGGCGAACATTATGAAGAACAGAAAAAGGAATTTTATGATTTGATCAATGAACTGTTGGTGAAGTAAATAATCAGTTCCTGATTTTAAAAATCAATCCTTAGTTGTGGTGCTAATTGAAAGCGATTAAATTTCCTTCTAATATTATTACAGCGTTGCCGGCGAGCAAAACTTTATTTTCCTGCAACTCTATATTCATAGAGCCGGTGCGCTCTGAAGATTGGAATGCTCTCATTTTTTTCTTTTTCAATTTTTCGCTCCAATACTTTGCTAAAAATGTTTGTACGCCACCTGTAACAGGATCTTCATTTGTGCCCGACCATGGCCAGAAATAGCGATAATGATAATCAAAATCTTTATTATTGGATGGCGCTGTAACCAAAACGCCATTTATGTTATTGTATGATTTAATCAGCGCGTCAAAATCGGGATTCAGCTTTGCCAATAATAATGCATCGCTGATTTCTAAAATGATGATTTTATTTTTTGGGCTGAATGCGGTGTTCGAAACTTCAACAATGCCCAATGCTTCTAACATCGAGCTGGGCACAGTAGCAGCAGCCGTTGCATAAACCGGGAACTCCATTATTACCTCATCATCGCTGCGCCTTATCAATAAATCCAAATTTTCAACAGTAATAAAATGAGTTTCGTTTTTGTCTGTGGCCTTAAAAATTACTTTCGCTGATGCAAGTGTTGCATGGCCGCATAAAGGAATTTCTTTCTTTGGAGAAAAATATCTGATTGAATAATTATTCGGTTCATTCGTTTGCATCACAAATGCGGTTTCCGAAAAGCCAAACTCCCGGGCTATCAGTAGCATTTTTTCTTCGCTCAAATTATTTTCGGGAAAACAGACAGCAGCAGTATTTCCTTTAAAGGGTTCTTTCGTGAATGCATCAACGATGTATGTTTTCATTAATAGTTTTTTTAAAATGACATTTATATTATTGCGCCATCATTTTATCTCAAAACTATTATTAATTCAGATTATATTTTTTTGCTCGAAAAAGGATTCTCAGATTTCCACATGCGAAAGAAAACAATTAGCGGAAAAATAACCCATGCCGCATTCGCAAGAAACACGCGGAAAAGATCTGGCGAAGCATGTTCTCCATTTACTTCTTCAAATAAAATAATAGTAACGTTTGTGAGCATTACAGATGCCCACACAATGCTTATAAGCCTTATCCATTGAAGGCCTTTTGCATATGCATAAATAGCAAAAACATAAAAAGGCCCGAAGAACAACGCATCAATCCAAATAGTTGCACGCCACCACGCCGGCCTCGCAATCAGCACCGGGTCAAAGCTCCGGCCATACCAATGCACAAGATCGACCATTTTTGCCGGCGGCCAAACCGGATATTGAAAATGATTTGCATCAGCAATCACCAATTGCTCAATATCTATTATATAAGTGATGAAAAAAAGATTAATGATAAAGAAAATGATGATAGCTATGTCAATTGGCCTTTTTAGCAAAGGCAAAGAAGCTGTTTGCATATTAGTTTTTGTAACATCTAAAGTATGCAGATTTGATTTCAGATTGCTCATTAAACAAAAAGAAATACAGGAATAAATTTTTTGGGTAGAAAAAAATAAGTTAGAAAGAAATGGTTTCAGGATCAGATTTATTATTGCAGCTATAGAAAAAAGCTATGATCAAAATACAGCTCATCATCTTTCAATATTTGTTTTGTCATTTTCTTCGCTGTATAAAACCAATAAGCCCATTCTGCTAACGACCATACAATAAGCAAATAAGCAATGGCTTCATCTATTGCTTGCCAAATTTCTTTTTTGAAAGTTATCTTGAAAAAAGGATTGAAAAGAACAATGCCCGGAATTGAAATGAGCAAACATAAAAAGTAACCTTTTTTGTAATCGAGATAGCAGATAATGGCAAAGCCTGCGAGAGACACAAAGCGCAGCATTTGGTAATAGCTATAGGGCACCGGAAAAAAACAACCGATAAAAAGGAATAATAACAAGAGCCTGATGACCGTCTTCGTTAGCATGGCAGCTATACTCATTTTCATAATTACTATTTGAGATGGTGTTAGCGATTGAAGTAGAAACCATGTCGAGTTCGGAATCAATATACACAAAAACACGCTTTACCAATATCCTTGCCTGCTGAATATAGGTAAACATTCAATTTTCATCGGTGTATTTTATCTGCATAAAATGTATAATTATGGTAACAGATCTCTCCGCTTTAAAAACTGTCCATTTCAAAATACATTTTTATTACATTTGAATACTTTACAATTAAAATGCAAAAGCAAAAAGGAAGGATTGATATCATTAATGAAATATTGGAAGAATGTATCCTGGCATTTCCTGTTTCTTCATTCATCATCAGCCTTTACCAGCGCTATCAGTTAATGGGCAGCTTAAGCAAAAAACAATTGCAGGGGCTTTACAGCAAGGCATCAAAAATAAATGGGCTTGCGCCGGGAAAGCTTGCAACACTTGAAGCCATCATAAAAAAAATGCCCACAAGGTACAAGTCAGAATTGCCGGCTGCAAAACCTTTGTTTCAAAAAGATGAATCAACAGGCAAGATGATTGAAGATATTCTTGCAAAATTTCCCAGCCATAAAAGAGCGCTTTTTTATAAAGTGAAGTTTGATAATAATGAAATACTTTCTGCCACTGACCTTTCCGAGCTAAAAAAATTCAGGGAACTTTCACTAAAACAAAAATAGTTTTTTAAAAAGATAAGATCAAGACATCGTAATCATGATTATTGGCCGAAGTGTTTTTAAGTGCATGTAGCTTATCTTTATCAAACTGATCAGGCTATTTATTAATTGTGTTCTGCATTAATGCTGTTGGAAAATATGAAATCATTTTTAGGCTCGGATTTTTTGCTTTATAATAAAGCTTCTCAAAAACTATATCATGAGTTTGCCGCAGCGATGCCGATAATAGATTATCACTGTCATTTGCCTGCGCAACAAATTGCTGAAGACCATCAGTTCGGAAACCTTACTCAAGCATGGCTCTACGGCGATCATTATAAATGGAGAGCAATGCGTGCAAATGGAATTCACGAAAAATTTATTACCGGCAATGCAAGTGACCGGGATAAATTTCAAAAATGGGCCGAGACTGTTCCTTATTTGCTCCGGAATCCACTGTATCATTGGACGCATCTTGAACTACAAAGATATTTTGGCATTGAAGATATTTTGAATGCAGATAGTGCCGAAGAAATTTATAACATCTGTTCCGAAAAATTAAACACGCCGGAATTTAACGTGCAAAATTTATTAAAAAAGATAAATGTAAAATTGGTGTGTACTACCGATGATCCTGCCGACGATTTGAAATGCCATCAACAATTAAAAAAAGATTTCATTGAATTACCCGTGCTTCCTGCATTTCGCCCAGATGCGGCAATGAATGTGGATGATGCAATTTACTTCAACGCCTATTTGTCGCGGTTGGGAAAAGCAGCTGATCAATCAATCGTTTCATTCGATGATTTTCTGGCTGCTTTAAAAAAGCGCCATAATTTTTTTGCAGAAAATGGATGCTCGGTTTCAGATCACGGGCTTGAAGAAATGTATGCAGAAGATTTTACCGAACCTGAAATAAAAACATTATTTGTCAAACTGCGCAACGGCATAAATCTTGAGGAATCTGATAAAAGAAAATTTAAATCGGCCATGTTGATGTTTTTTTCGGAATGGGATCATGAAAAAAGCTGGGTGCAGCAATTTCATTTAGGCGCTTTACGAAATAATAATGCGAGGCTGCTTCAGCAGATTGGTGCAGACGCAGGCCTTGATTCAATTGGTGATTTTTCTCAGGCAAAATCATTGTCAAAATTTTTGAATAACCTCGATAGAAAAAACAAGCTATCAAAAACTATTCTTTATAATTTAAACCCCGGCGATAATGAAATGATGGCAACAATGATCGGGAATTTTAATGACGGTTCTGTTGCCGGAAAAATGCAGTGGGGGTCGGCATGGTGGTTCCTTGATCAGAAAGATGGCATCACAAAACAGCTGAATGCCTTATCCAATATGGGATTGCTAAGCCGCTTTATTGGGATGCTCACTGATTCCAGAAGCTTTCTTTCTTTCCCTCGCCATGAATATTTCCGGAGAATACTGTGTAACTTATTTGGTGAAGAAATTGAAAACGGGGAATTGCCAAACGATATTAAATGGATCGGGAAGCTGATACAAGACATCTGTTTTAATAATGCTAAAAATTATTTTGGATGGGATTATCTGCAATGATGTATAATATTTCTAACAAGTTCTCAAACATCTGACATGAAAATGAATCGATTTTTATTTTGTTTTCTGACAATTATTTTATTGGCAGTCGCAAATTCTATTTTTTCACAACCTCTTCGGGTTGGAGTTGCAGGGCTTAATCATGATCATGTATATAATATCATGAACCAGCACAAAAAAGGCGAAGCAATTATTATCGGAATTGCAGAAAGCGATGTGCAACTGGTAAACAAATTCAAGAAGCTCTTTCAATTGCCCGATTCAATTTTTTATAGAACGGTTGATGAAATGTTGCAGCATATAAAGCCTGATGCTGTATTGGCGTACAATCCCATTGCAGATCATCTTTCAGTGGTGGAAGCTTGTGCGCCAAAAGGGATTTCAGTAATGGTTGAAAAGCCACTTGCCACAACAGTTGAACAGGCAGATAAAATGGCTTCTCTTGCAAAACAATATCACATTAACCTTCTTACCAATTACGAAACAACATGGTATTCCAGCAATCAACAAATATATTCACTGGTTCACGATGCACATGTTGCGGGAAACGTTCGTAAAATGATTGTGCACATGGGGCATTCAGGCCCTAAAGAAATTGGGTGCAGTAAAGATTTTTTGGCATGGCTTACTGATCCAATAAAAAATGGCGGCGGAGCATTGATTGATTTTGGTTGTTATGGTGCAAACCTTATGACATGGATGATGAACGGAGAAGCGCCGATTTCAGTAACCGCAATAACCAAGCATATAAAGCCGGATATTTATCCAAAAGTTGATGATGATGCAACAATACTTATTGAATATCCAAACGCCACCGGAATTGTTGAAGCATCATGGAATTGGACTTTTGGTATTAAAGATTTTGAAGTGTTTGGTGAGAAGGCTTACCTGCATGCATTGAACGCAAATACACTTATGAGGCGAGACAGCACGGAATATTTTAATGTGCCTGTGAACAAAGCTTTATATACTGATAATTTAGTTTATCTCGCTGATGTGCTTCATGGAAAAATAGAATCTGCAAACGATCTGTCTTCTTTGGAAAATAATTTAATTGTTGTGAAGATATTGAGCGCCGCACGCGAATCCGCGCAATCGGGAAAAAAGATTTTGCTGAAGCAATAGGAATTATTCGTTCATTTCTTTTTAGCGATAGTGTTGTAAGCAATCGCAAGCGCTTCTTTCAATATTGTTTTTTTTACTTTTTTTAAATCCACAAAAGTGGCTCCGTTCTTGCCCCAGCCACCCGGCACCGGAAAAAAAATATTATTATCATAACCGCAGAAAACATATTGCTCAGCTACCGGAAGCTTTAACATCGCCCGGTTTTCTTTTTCCCAAAGCGTCGCAAATATTTTCTTTTTCACCCTGAATGATGCAAGGTGAAAGTGCGGCAGCTCTTGCGCATCGGGGAACGATAATGCCATTTGCCTAGAGCCATCAATGCTTATCATAAATTCTTTTTTTATAAACTTATTAAAAATAAATCCAAAAACATTGTTGCTTCGTATTTCATTTAAGCCTCAACTAAAAATCATTCTGCGATTTTTACGATTGTAATATTTTAAACTTCCGACTGAGCCTTCTGATATTTTTATTTACCTGCTTCTCTTAATACTAATTGTTTTTTGAAATCAACTTTGCTTTTTTCTTTCACAATAAAATAATCGTATGAAAATTTTAATTAAAAAATCTGTAAAAGTCTTCTTCTCGTAGCTGATATATAATCTCTCTTTTTCACTTTTAAAATCATCACAATGAAACGGAAAAAAATCGCAATCTTGATTGCATGTGCGGTTATTATTATTGGTGGCATTGTATATGCCTCCGATCATAATGATGCGCCTGCAGTAAAAGGCACGGTAAATGATATTACCGACCTGTACGTTTTTGAAGGAAAGAACACTGACAACCTCGTGTTCGTTGCAAATACGCAAGGGTTGCTTGCACCAAGCGCAACTGCTGCTGCAAAATTTGACCCCAACACATTGATCACATTCAAAATTGACAACAATGGCGACAATGTTGAAGACTTGGTGATACAAGCCATTTATCAAAATGGAAAAATTA
>CAVRBD010000029.1:0-154178 GCA_963718975.1 uncultured Bacteroidota bacterium
TATCTCCCAAAAAAATTTCTCTTTATGTAATACTTGCTCGAAGTAGAATTTCAAAGCATTCAATCTGCTATGTGCAGTGTTTTCTTTAATGCCTTCTTTTTCCATGGCATACACCATATATCTTTTCAGGTCATCTGCTGTCAGGTCGTTCACAGGTTTTTTCTTCAGCAGGCGCAGCAGTTGCAAAAATTCATTGCGGTAGGTTTTAATAGTCGAGCCGCTGTATGCTTTCAGTTTTAGCTGCTCCACAAATTTTTCAAGTGCTGACAGGTTTTCTTTGCTCAGGCCCCATGCCGTAGTTGTGGGCAGCGGTTTATGAGCTTGTTTTACATTTGCCAACACACCCAAAGTTTTTAAAACTTTGGGTGTGTTGGCTACCTGTTTTCTTTTTTGCAAATAAGACCTTAATGCAGAAATATCGAGGACTGCTTTTTCTTTCAGCGCCTTTTCAATTTGATGGTATGATTCGCGATGTAACGACATATACCAGCACTTGTGCTTCTGGCTCCATTTTGCTTTGGGCAATTTTTTCACAATGCTGTCCAGCTTTGCTTCACGATCAAAGCAAATGGCAATGCACTCTTGCCCGCGGTGAAGGATAGGCTTTAGCCGGATCAGGCCCATATCATGCAATTTAAAAAAAAACCATACACACAATCATCAAGGAATGTGGGTAGTTTTTTTATAAGATCTTGATAACTCTTTTATGTTCTCAGGCGAGCCCCCGCTTTATGAGCTTGCATTATTTTGGAGCTTCCGCAGGGCTCGCCATAAATTTGAACAGCATATTTTTCACAGCGTACTTTATGATCCGCGGCGAGTGCCGCATTGATCTCTGATGCGGCAAATGCCTATGGCCGAGACTCGCCTGAAAGCTAAACTGTTTCTACAATCAACCTCCCAAAACCTCACAACTCCTCTTTCCCATCTTACCATATTTCACAAAACATTTGAAACATAATCAGTTAAATGAAAATGCATGTATTTACGATCGCCAACAGAGAGCTTACAATGAGCAACAAAGAGCTTGCAATCGCCAACACGGGCCTTACAATGAGCAACACGGAGCTTGCAATCGCCAACACGGAGCCTTACAATGAGCAACACGGAGCTTACAATCGCCAACACGGGCCTTACAATGAGCAACACGGAGCTTACAATCGCCAACATGGGCCTTACAATGAGCAACATGAAGCTTACAATGAGCAACATCATTGCTTGCAAAGGCGATCATCAGTCGTCAATGCATAGCGTTTGTAGTACAAACCTCGGAATTTTACCCACTTTCCATGATTGCATGCGCCGGCATTAAGAATTATTTTAGCAGTGTAAATCATTTTTCTTCACATTTAAATCTGTATTTTATGAACAAACACCAGGAGGCCCGGCCTCAACATGTACGATGCTGTGAACGCCTATTGCGAAGACAGCTCCACCATCATCACCAGCATCCCCGCTTTTCAGGATGCATTCACTGATTTTCAAACGCTGCTCGACAGTATCCACAGCAATGCTCAACTGGAAGCAGATGTGATCACCGGCATTGCTGCCGATAAGTTGCAGGCACGCACAGCGCTTTGTCAGCAGGCTGCTGATCTGTGCGCCGTCATGTATGCGTATGCAGTGTCCATCGGCTACAACGAGATGCAGCAAAAAGCTGATTTTACGCTGAGCCAGCTAAACCGAATGAAAGACAGCACGCTTTCGCTGGTGTGCAATAACATCCGCGATGTGCTGAGCGCAAATGTGGCGGCGTTGTCGGGCTGCGGTATCACCGCTGCTACGGTTTTTTCTTTCGACAGCGCTATTAAAACCTTCAACAGCAAAATGGTTTCGCCGCGCAATGCGGTGAGCCAGCGCTCGTCGTACAGCCAAACACTGAGCGGCCTTTTTAAACAGGTAGATGTGCTGCTGAAAAATCAGATGGACAAATTAGCCGTGCAGTTTAAAATCAACTACCCTGATTTTTTTGTAACGTACATGAACAACCGCACCATTGTTGACCCCGGCACTTCGCCCACACGCATCGCTGGTACTGTGCTGAGCAAAACCAACGAGCCTGTAGCCGGCGCATTGGTGCAAGTGGTGGGCCACAATGTATCAAGCGCCACTGATGCGGAAGGCAATTTTGACCTGAGGCCATTGGCCATCGGCAGCTATTCCATTAAAGTGAGCAAAGAAGGTTTTGCAGATGATGTGATCGATAACATATCGGTAAAGCTTGGCAAAACAACAAAATTAAATGCGGCCATAGCTCCTGCCGCTGCATAGCATGCCGGGCAAATTAATAAAAGAAGGCACTTTAACGAGTGCCTTCTTGATTATAGAAATAATATTTATTCATTGCCTATAGCTTAATCCAGCCTCTCGTTTATTTCTCTGATCATATCAATAACTTCTTTAGCAGAAGGGGAAAATTCATCCGTTGCTACTTGTTTATTTTCAACAATCCACTTTAATACATTTTGTGTCAGCCAATCTTTTTTATTCTTTTCCATTCCCCAAAACCGCCCACCCATTGTATCACAAACGAACAGATTTGGTTTTTACTTCACCATTATATTCCTGATTTTCATGCCATGAAGAAAACGGCATGCCTTTTAGTCTTTATTGCATTATTGTAATACACAAACAAAACAAATGAGAAAAATTGCCTTCGCCATTGCATTAATATCAGCATGCTCCGTTTCCCATGCGCAGTTTGAATCTGCCAAAGATCTTTATCTCACCAAATCTTTTAAAGACAGTCCTTTCAAAAAAATAAATGCAGAAACCACTCATGGCAACATCTTTGTTTCAGTTGTTCCCGCAACGGAAGCAAAGATTGAAGTATATGTGCGCTCCAGCAACAGCGATGTGTTTTTAAGCAAGGAAGAGATACAAAAGAAACTGGATGAATATTATTCCATTGACATTTCCGTTTCAGGCGACATGCTCAGCGCCATTGTGCGCAGAACAAAAGATTTTATAAACGGGCAAACCTCGCTGAATGTTTCCCTGGTGATTTATGCTGCAAAGAACACTGCTTCACAACTGAAAACAAGCCATGGAAATGTTGACATAACCGGAATGGAAGCCAGCGAAGACATCACAACGAGCCACGGCAATATCCATACTGAAAACGTCAGCGGAAAATTGACCGCGCAAACTTCACATGGCAACATCTCCGTAAGCGGAGCGAAAGACGACATTGACCTATAGACAAACCACGGAAATATTGATGCAAAAAATTGTGAAGGAACAATTAGCTGCACCACATCCAACGGCAACGTTGAACTGATAAAGGTGAAGGGAAAAGTACATGCAGTAACCGACCATGGTAATATAAGCGGCCACACTGTTGAAGGAGAATTGTTTGCCAAAACAGATCATGGCGATGTGTCGCTGGAAAACCTTTCATGCAACGTGGAAGCATCTACGGATCATGGAAACATAGCTATATCAGTTGATAAAATAACAGGTGACATTGTTCTTGATAATTCATCGGGCGATATTGCTATTGAGCTCCCAAAAGGGAAAGGGCTTGATATTGACCTGAGGGGCAGAGGACTGAATTTGCCCTCCATAGAAAATTTCAGCGGCTCACAAAACAACGAATCGATGAAAGGAACCCTCAATGGCGGAGGAACAAAAGTGAAAGCAAAAACAGATAAGGGAAATGTGAGCCTCATGTTCAAATAATGAGTTGTTAGTTTTGGTTAAAATAGAAGTTTGAAAGCAAATGAAATGACATCAGTGGAAAGATGTCATTTCTTATTTTATAAAAGCGAGACTGAGAGCAAGAAATCTTCATCATCAAAGGATGTAAACATCTTTCAAACATAAAAGAAACTGTCATTGCACTAAGGACAAATAATGCCTTTAACCTGGTATAGCTTTGCTTCAACCATTTAAGCTGTTAAACCTTATTTTTTTTCATTCTAGGCTTTTATATAAATAGAATGATTTAAAATATAACCATCGGCAGGGTTGCCGGTGATAGTAGCCAATTCATTGGCGAGGCTGTCAAAAAAAACATTGTCGTTGGCATTTGTTGTATCGGGCAGCCCATGCGAAGAATACACACCTTGAGAATAAACTGCCTTGCTCACTTCTTCCGGAAAGGCAACTTGTGTAACCAACAGCGATTTTCCATCAGCATTATAAATATGTAAATGAATATGGGGCGCCCTGCTTGAATACCAACCGGGATATATGGAATGGAATGACACTAATCCATGAGCGTTGGTGGTTTGCCTACCGCGTAAAAAGTGTTCTTTAACGTGGTCAGCCGCTTGCATACTGCCCCCGCCCATCATGCCCGGTGGCGGAATGCCAGGCCTTTTCATCAATGAGTCATTAGGAAAATGAGTTTCCGGTGGCGCACCGCCCGGAGGCGGCATATGCATTCCATTTGGCCCACCATGATTGCCATGTTCGTGCTTGCCGCCATATTCGGAGTATTCTCCTTTGCTATCACAATGCCATATATCTACAATAACCCCTGCAAGACCTGCACAATTATCATTGATATTATTAATACCGATATTAATGATCAAAGGAGTGCCAGCTTTTCCGGCTTTAATGTTTTGTGTGATCAGTTTACCGGGCTTGTGAGTGGCAAAATGGCCTTCTGTTTCATCGGGAGTTGGGTCGCATGTTGTTTTATGCGGAATGGCTTTGCCTAAAAACGTAAATGAAAGACCCGCCATCGTGCTTCGTTTCAAAAAATCCTTTCTCTTCATGTTTTATGATAGATTAAAAATGAGCTACAGATCAACAACAATTGCCTGCAGCACAAAATCATTTTACTAATGGTGATGATCAGTAGGCAAAATTAGCAGCTACTGATAGTATTGATTGTTAACTGCTGTAAAGACAGCAAATGTGTCGACCAAATGGAGAATTGATTCAAATTTCTACTCTTCAGATCGCAAATTTAAACCAACCCAACAATCGCCCACAAAGCAGCGAGCGAAATAACAACCCACAAAATAATTCCCTGCAGTAAAGGCGCGATGCCAACGGATCTTAAAACCTTGCCTGAAAGGCCTGCACCTATTAAAAACAGCGTGAGCGTTAATCCGGTTTTGGCAATCATCACAATAACAGGAGCTATTGTTGCAACAACAGGCACATAAGTGTTTATGATCATTGCAACAATAAAAAATGCAATGAAGTAAGGGATTTTTATTTTGCTGTTCTTGCTTTTGAAAACAACAGAAGTTCCCAAAGCGACAGGTATGATCCATAAAGCCCTTGCTAACTTCACAGTAGTGGCTACTTCCAAAGCATGAGGGCCATATTTACTTGCCGCACCAACAACAGAACTGGTATCATGAATAGCAATAGCGCACCATAAGCCAAACTGTGTTTCATTTAAATGAAGTGCATGGCCAATAAAGGGGAAAATAAATAATGCAACGGAATTTAAAATAAAAATGGTGCCCAGTGCAACGGAAATTTGCTTTTCTTCAGCTTGTATGATCGGAGAAATAGCAGCAATAGCGCTTCCTCCACAAATTGCAGTGCCGGTAGAAACAAGATGAGAAATTTTTCGATCTATTTTTAAGAGCTTGCCTAAAATTGTTCCAAGAATCAGCGTTCCAAAAATAGAAACAACAGTAAAAATAATACCTTCTTTACCTGCTTTTAAAGCGCTGGCAACATTCATTCCGAAACCAAGGCCAACAACGGACACTTGCAATAACAGGCTTGTCGCTTTTTGATTGAGATGAAGAAAAGGATGACCGATAAATTGCGCAACAACCAGTCCCATAAAAAGTGCAACAGGCGGACTGATCCATGGCGTAAGGCATAGGAAGGCAAGAACAATAAAAATTAACTGTCTTGTTGTTATTTGTCTGTCGAGAAACTTTTTAAATCCGCGTTCTTGTTGGGTCGGCACGATATCGTCAATTTATTAATCAGCAAATATTACTGATAAATTGAAGCTTCACAAATTCTATCACTCGTCTTTATCTTCTTCCAGATCATTATGATCGTCTCCGCCCAAACTATAATAATTATTTTCTTCATCTTCTTCGCCAATTTCTTCATCAGCATCGTCCAATTCCGCACCGGGAACATCAAGTCCCATATCTTCTGTCTTTTTTTTCTTTTTTCCTTTTTTCGGATTATCATCTCCATCAATCGATTCCACTTTTTCAGCTTTGCTATAAATATCATCAGCAGCAGAATATTCAGGATCGCCATAAATTTTCGGTTTCTTGTTTTCTTCTTCCTCGCCGCTTTTTAATTTCTTATCCATAAAAATATTTTTTTAGTGATCAAATATGGTGTGGCTTATTTTAAATTTCAATTAGTGAAGGTTTTCAAGAAAATCGAGAAAATGTTTTTCTTCCCAATCGCCATTGTATTTTTCTCCATTAATAAAAAAAGAGGGCGTGCCGTTAACTCCGCTGCGCACACCGCTTTCAAAATCGCTTTCTACCTTTTCCTGATACAAAGGCGCTTCGAAATCTTTTTCAAATTGCACAACATCCAGACCAATTTTTTCAGCATAGCGCACTAAATGAATATCATCAAGCCTTATTTGATTCTCAAAAAGAATGTCATGCATTTGCCAAAACTTATTTTGCGCAGACGCAGCTTCAGCAGCAATGGCTGCATGCGTCGCATCGGGGTGTGATTCTGCCAGGGGAAAATTGCGAAAAACAAATTTTAACCGATCGCCCAATTTCTTTTGTATGTTTTTAATAATTGGGTAAGCACGCCCACAATGTGGGCATTGATAATCGCCAAATTCAACAAGTACAATCGGCGCATTTTCTTTTCCCTGAAAATGATCTTTACTGTCAATGGGCGGTTTCAATTTCGACATAAAAAATTATTTTTTAGCATTGTTCATTTCGTCAAGTGCATCTAAAATTCCGTCAGCTCCGGGATTAATACCGTCAGGCGACAAATAATTCCAGCGAATAATTCCTTCTTCATCAATAACAAATAAGGCACGTTTGCATTCGCCTTCTGCTTCATCGTATACTCCATACAATTTAGCAACAGCGCCTTTCGGCTCAAAGTCGGCCAACAAAGGGAAATGAAATTTTCTATCCTGCGAAAAAGCAAAGTGGCACCATTTACTGTCAACAGAAATGCCAATAACCTCAGCGTTTTGTTTATGGAATAATTTAAGAGTTTCATTATACAAAGCCATCTGGTCGCTGCAAACAGGGCTCCAGTCTGCAGGATAAAAAGCAATGATCACGCGTTTGCCTTTTAGCTGGCTAAGCTTTACTTTTTGATCTGGAGTGGCGGATAAAGAAAAATCAGGCGCTTGTGTTCCTACCGATATCATAAGGATAATTTAATTATAAAATAATTCAACAGAAAAAAGAAAAACAAAAGTGAAAGAATACGGATGTATAACCGTTATGCAATTTAGAAGAATAAATCAATCTTTAAGTGCGCCAACAAATCGAATCTGCAAATTAATTTTCAGGATGATATTTTTGATTGAAAGGAGAAAAGATTATTTCAGGATGTTATTTAATATGTCTGATATCTTTTGATTGGTCTCTCTAAGGTCTTTTAATCTTTTTTCAATCTTGCCGATTATCTCTGAACGCAATCTTGAGTTATCGGTTTTCTTCAATTCCTTCAGCAAAGCATTCATTTTTTTGCTTTGCTCCTTATGTTCTTTTCTGTAATTGCGCAAATCATCAGCCATGCTCATAATTCACAATTTATAAGAAAGATACTCTAAATAAAGAAACAATCTTTCGCTTTATATCGAACCATTTATTTTAAGGTGGCCGGCAGCATCGTATTATGAACAGCAAATGCTTGTTTATAAATGATTATTATTTGTTTGCAAGAACCGATCATTAATAATTGCAATGAAAAAATCATCAAAATATAACGAACAAATAATATTTTGGAAAGAACCTGCAATCATATAAAACAGATCAAAGCAAAAAATTTGCACAACAAAATGGGGCTGGCGCTGTTATATGCAGCGAAAATAGCAGAGGTTGGAGCGATGCCTGATAATACATTTTAATAAGTTTGCTTCTTTGTGTCATTTTTTAATTTGGGTGTTATAATGTAATCTTGCAACCGGAGTAACCTCTGTAAAAAACCAGTTTCTGAAAGCATGGCGAAGAATTTATTGATTGTGGAGTCCCCTGCGAAGGCAAAAACCATCGAAAAAATCTTAGGCAAAGATTTCGAGGTGAAGAGCTGCTACGGCCACATCCGCGATCTTGCAAAAGGAGATATGGGCATCGACGTAAATAATAAATACAAACCGACTTATATCGTTCCTGAGGAGAAAGAAAAAGTGGTGAGAGAGCTGAAAAGCATTGCCAAAAGATCAGATGAAGTATGGCTCGCGACGGATGACGACCGTGAAGGTGAAGCAATCAGTTGGCACCTTTGCGAAGTGCTTGGGCTGGATCCGAAAACTACAAAGCGCATCGTTTTCCACGAAATAACAACACCCGCCATCCGTTCTGCCGTAACCAGGCCAAGAACCGTTGACATGAATTTGGTCAATGCTCAACAGGCAAGGCGAATCCTGGATCGTATTGTTGGCTTTGAATTAAGCCCCGTTCTGTGGAGAAAGATGAGCGTGAAGAACAACCTCAGCGCAGGAAGAGTGCAAAGTGTTGCGGTAAGAATCATTGCAGAGAGAGAGCGGGAAATCAATGCATTCAACGCGATAAGCACATTTAAAATAGATGCAAGGTTCACCGCAAAAGATATCAATAAAAATGATGTGACCTTTTCTGCCGAAGGAAAGAAATACACAACCTCAGAAGATGCTGAGACATTTTTGAAAAGCTGCGTCGGCGCAGATTTTACAGTGAGCGACATTCAGGTAAGGCCAACCAAAAAATCTCCATCAGCGCCTTTCACTACATCAACGCTGCAGCAGGAAGCAAGCAGAAAGCTCGGTTATTCCGTAAGCCGCACCATGTTGATTGCGCAGAGATTGTACGAAAGCGGAAAGATAACGTACATGCGTACCGACAGTGTGAGCCTGAGTGAAACCGCAGTCGACGCAATCAAAGATCAGATCAGCAGCCAATATGGGGGCAAGTATTTTCAGATGCGCAAATTCAAAAACAAAAATGAATCTGCACAGGAAGCCCATGAAGCCATCAGGCCAACTTATATGGACTCGTCAACCGTTGATGATGCAGACGGCAAACGTTTATATGAGCTCATCTGGAAAAGAACGATGGCCAGCCAAATGGCAGATGCCGAGCTGGAAAAAACAACAGCGAAAATTAAGATCTCAACTAATAAAGAAGAGCTTACAGCAACAGGCGAAGTATTGAAATTTGATGGCTTTTTGAAAGTATACACAGAAGACAGAGATGATGAAGATAGAAGCGATGATGAACACGAAGAAGGCATGCTGCCACCGCTATCTGTTAATCAGTTACTGCCGTTGAATGAGATGAAAGCTATTGAGCGCTTCAGCAGGCCGTCTCCCAGATATACCGAAGCATCGCTTGTAAAGAAATTGGAAGAGCTGGGCATTGGAAGGCCTTCCACCTATGCACCAACAATATCAACCATATTGAAAAGAGGCTATGTTGAAAAAAGAGATAAGGAAGGCGTGAGAAGAAATTTCAGGATCCTGATCTTGAAAAATAACAGCATTAATAAAGTAACGGAGCAGGAAAATACCGGAGCAGAGAAATCAAAATTATTTCCTACAGACCTTGGGTTGGTAGTGACAGATTTTTTGAAGCAATATTTTGATGACATCATGGATTATGGCTTCACTGCACGCATTGAAGAAGAGTTTGATGAAGTAGCGGAAGGAAAAATGAAGTGGAACGCAATGATCGATGATTTTTATGTTCCCTTCAAAAAAGATGTGGACAAAACCATTGAAACTGCTACAAGAGCAAGTGGCGAAAGAGAGCTCGGCGTTGACCCTGAAAGCGGAAAAAGAGTAATAGCAAGAATGGGAAGATATGGGCCGATGGTGCAAATTGGCGAACAAAGCGAAACAGAGAAACCGCGCTTTGCAAAATTAAAAACAGGTCAGAGCATTGAAACAATTTCGCTTGAAGACGGATTGGATCTTTTTAAATTAGGAGCTCCATTAGGTGAATATGAAGGACAGGAAATTTCTGTGAACATCGGAAGGTTCGGCCCTTATGTAAAATTCGGTGATCAGTTTGTATCAATACCAAGAGGCGAAGATGCAACGACTGTTGATCTGGGCAGAGCGATCGAAATCATTGAAGCAAAGAAAAAAGAAGATGCGCCAATTGGTTATTACGAACAAAAACCAATAACCAAAGGCAAAGGAAGATTTGGGCCTTATATTAAATGGAATGATTTATTTATCAATATTCCCCGTGCATATAATTTCGATTATCTCACACAAAAAGATTGTGACGAACTGATCATAAAGAAAATTGAAAAAGAAGCAAATCGCTTTATTCAACAATGGCCCGAAGAAAAAATCGCGATTGAAAACGGAAGATGGGGGCCATTCATCCGCTTCGGAAAAAAGATGATGAAGTTAACCGGCGGCGGAGCAAACGGAAAATATACTGCCGATGAATTAGCAGTCATCAGTTTGGATGAAGTGAAGAAAATGATCTTATCGCAAGACCCAAAAGCATTCGATAAAAAAACAGCCAAGAAAAAAACTCCGGCAGTAAAAGTTGCAGCAAAAAAAGCACCCACAAAAAAAGCCGCGAAGAAGTAATAACTGCAGTATTATTTATCAACTTTAAAACTTCTTCAATTATTAATTGCTAATTAATAGTTGTTTAATAACAGTCTGTGGATATTTAACATTAGCATACAAGGCATCTTACTTCGAAATTTATCGAGTCATTTGCAATAATTTTTAACGGCAATCGTATTACAATAGCGAACCGTTTGTACGCTACCTCAAACCCAATGCATGGAAGAAACAAAAGAAATATCCGCATTATTCACTTTAATTGATGACCCCGATACGGAAGTTTTCAGCAGTGTGAGCAACCGCATCGTGAGCTATGGAAGGGGCATCATTCCCAATCTTGAAAATCTTTGGGAAAATACAATCAGTGAGGAAATCCAGGTCCGCATTGAATTGCTCATCCACAAATTGCATTATCACGACCTCACCGAAGATTTTGAAAGATGGAAAGGCAGCAGCTATAAAGATTTACTCACCGCATCGATGCTTGTAGCAAAGTTCCAATATCCTGAAATGCCTTCTGCGCCTGTGCTTGGCGATGTAGAGAAATTGCGGCGAAACATTTGGCTTGAGTTGAATAATTATCTTACTCCACTTGAACAGATCAATGTATTAACAAGCATTCTTTATAATTATTATGCGCTCAAAGGAACTGAAGTTGGTTACCAGCATCCGGATGAATTTTTGATCAATAAAGTGTTGGAAGCAAAAAAAGGAAATGCAATTGCAAATGGCATTTTGTATTTGTTGCTCGCCGAATTGCTGGACATTCCTGTGAAAGCGATCAATATTCCCAAACAATTTATTCTCGCTTATATCAAGCCTGAATATATGAATGAGAAACACAGCCATGAATCATCAATGACCCGTATAGAATTTTTTATTGACCCGATCAGCGGGCAAGTATTCACACATAAAGATGTAGAAAGTTATTTCAAACGGATTTCTGTTCCGCCTGTTCCATCCTATTTTGCTCCCATCAGTCACGAAAAAATTATTCAAACATTGCTTGAAGAATTCAGCAAATGTTTTAATAATGATAAACACATGTACAAACATGATGAGTTGATGGAATTGGTTGCGCTGTTGGGGAAAGATTGAAGAAAGTTCATTGACAATTCCTGATGCTGCAGGTTCTACTATGAAATATTAACCATCAACCTTTCTTACATTCCCGGAATCCAAGGCCGGCCTACAATATGCCTGAACGGCCAGGGAACTGTTGCCAGGATAAATATCAATGCGATTAAAAAATACCAGAAAGCTTTTTTAAATTTTGTTTCGTCTGGCACCGATTTTTTAGACATGCCGTAACCGAGCGTGATCAAGATGATCGCAACAATTAATCCGACAGGATGCTCCACCCAAAAGAATCGATAGAAATCATCCTTCATCAATTTTGTTCCTGCAGGCAATCCGGAAGATATAATTCCATATGTTCCAAAAAATAAAAGATATAGGCCAACTAACAAATTTGTGTGGGCGCATATCATGGTAAAGAGCCACAATTTACGATCACTCTTCGTGAATACTTTTTTGTTCTGCCAGGCTGAAAAACTTTTTACAATGGACACAATCAACAAAATTAAAATCGCCCATCTTAATAAACTGTGCAGAGCTAATATGAATGCGTTCATGACCGAAAAATTTATTTAAAAGTAAATGCAATGTAACGCACAAACTACAAACGGCAAACAACAAGCTAATCCACCCAATCGGCAATAAAAATATTAATATCTCTTCCGCCGCCATTATTTCGGTTGCTGCTGAAAACAATTTTCTTTCCATCGGGGCTAAACATCGGGAATGCATCGAAACCATTATCTCTGCTCACTTTTTCGAGCCCGTTGCCATTGATGTCGGTAATGTACATATTGAAAGGAAATCCTCTTTTGTATTCATGATTGCTGCAAAAAATAATGCGTTTGCTGTCTGGCAAAAAATTCGGCGCCCAGTTTGCCTGTCCGTAATTGGTTATTTGTTTCGCATCGCTTCCATCAGCATTTGCAATAAAAACTTCCATACTGGTTGGTGCAACAAGGCCCTGACTTAATAAATTTTTATAGTCGCCAATTTCTTCAGGCGTTTTTGGGCGGGAAGCACGCCATATAATTTTCTTTCCATCAGGGCTGAACCATGCGCCGCCATCATACCCAAGTGTGTTTGTAATACGAGTTACTTTGTAAGTATTCAAATCCATGATGTATAAATCCAGGTCACCGTCACGCATAGACGTAAATAACATTTTATTTCCATCTGGCGAAAGGGTTGCTTCAGCATCGTAACCTTTTGTTGCTGTCAGTTGCTTCACAATCTTTCCGTCAAGGTCAGCCATAAAAATATCGTAAGTGTCGTAAATCGGCCAGATATATCTTTTCATTTTTTGCCTGTCGGGAACAGGCGGACAGCTATCAGCACCAAGATATGTGGATGCATAAATAATATGTTTGCCATCTTTTGTAAAAAAGCCACAAGTTGTTCTTCCCTTTCCGCTGCTGATCATTTTTGGCTCAAATTTTTCATCAGCGGTCGCCGGTATTTTGCCGATATACATCTGATCGCACATCACATTTTCTTTTTCATTTTTATGCTGAAAGATGAGCCATTTGCCATCAAAACTGAAATAAGCTTCCGCATTATCGCCGCCAAATGTTAATTGCCTGATGTTTTTAAAATGCTTTTCATCAGGATATAATAAAGTGTCGGAAGCCTTTACAGATAAAGATTCCGTCTGGATGGTGTTTTTTTTAAATGCAGTGATTGAAAAAATAAACGCAGCAAAAATTAACAAATTTAAAATCAGTTTTCTCATTTGTATTCGTTGTTTAAAAATCAGTTCAGGTATTGAATTGAATGTATTAAATATATTATGCGATGCAAAATAAGTAAATCGTTTAGTTTTGTTACATGAAAGGCATATTAGCGTTTAATATCATTTTGGTCTTGTCGGCTATTTTTTGCGCATCATCGTGCAATTCTTTTGATAAAAACAAAAACATTTCGGAAGATGTGTTGTCCAAACCGCCATTTGCCACACTAACGGACAGCATTAACCGCTTTTCTGATGATGCACTTTTGTATTTTAAAAGAGCTGAGCTGTTGGCGCAAAACAATCTTCATGAATTTGCAAATAATGATTATAAAAAATCGTGGGAGTTAAAAGAAAATGCAGGAACAGGTTTGCGTTATGCATCCAATCTTTCCATTTTAGGCAGAGAAAACCAGGCAATCAGATTGTTGCAAGATTGCATTCAGAAATTTCCGAAAGAGCCCGAATTTAAGCGTCTCCTGAGCGAAGCATATATCCAATCAGGAAAACCAAAACAAGCAATTGAATTGTATGATTCTGTTATAAAAAATGATTCTTCGAATTTTGAAGCATGGTATGAAAAGGGAATATTGCAGGAACAGGCAAAAGACACTTCCGGAGCAATTGCTTCCTTAAAAAACGCATACACACTTCAACAAGTAAATACTTATGGCTTAGAACTGGCGCACTTATACGCCGAAATAAAAGATGAAACCGCACTGCTGATTTGTGATAAAGTATTGCAAAATGACTCATCGCATGAGTTGATTGATCCTTTTTTTATCAAAGGGATTTATTACTCCAATATTAAAAATTACGAATCAGCCATCAACGAATTCGATTCATGCATAAAAAGAGATTGGAAATTCACAGATGCATATATTGAAAAAGGTGTCGCATTTTTCAAACAAAAAAATTATGATGGCGCACTGAACACTTTTAGGATGGCCGCAACCGTTACTAACACTGATCCCGATGCCTATTATTGGATGGGCCTGTGTTATGAAGCAATAAATAAAAAGCAACAGGCCGCCGAATATTATCAACGAGCTGTTGAACTCGATAAAGATTTTATCGAAGCTAAAGAGGCGCTGAAGAGAGTTGATAAGTCAAGTAGTTAACAGGTTGATTTGTTCGTACGTCTGTGAGTGGCTAAATTTGCTGCATTCAACTATCCATATCAATTAACCAACAAACATGGCAATTATATCTCCCTCTATTTTAGCATCAAATTTTTTAAGGCTCGAAGATGAATGCAATATGGTAAATGAAAGTGAAGCCGACAGGTTTCATTTAGATGTGATGGATGGGCGTTTTGTACCAAATATCAGCTTTGGCGTACCTGTGATCGAGCATATAAAAAAGGCTGCAAAAAAACCTTGCGAAGTTCATTTAATGATCGAAGAACCTAAAAAATTTGCTGAGGTATTTAAAAAAGCTGGCGCGGATATTTTGATTATTCATCTCGAAGCCTGCAGAAACCTTCTTGCCGATATTCAACAAATAAAAGCGTTGGGCATGAAAGCTGCAGTGGCAATTAACCCTCACACGCCTGTAAGTTTTTTAAGCGAGATATTAGAAGATATTGATGAGGTTTGCATAATGAGCGTTAATCCCGGTTTTGGCGGGCAAAAATTTATTCCACGAACTTGCGAAAAAATCCGCGAGCTAAAAAAAATGATCCAGCAAAGAGGTCTGCACGTGCTTATAGAAGTTGATGGCGGCGTTACTCTTGAAAATGCAACTGGGATTATTCATTCAGGCGCCGATATTTTAGTTGTCGGCAGCACCGTTTTCAATTCAGCCGATCCCAAGAAAGTTATTTCACAATTAAAATCTGTGAGTTCACATTCCTGATATGGCCAAAGATTTATTTTCAAAACAAGCAACCCTCTACGCAAAATACCGGCCAACTTATCCATCTGCTCTTATTGATTATATTTTAAATTTTGTTGAGAAGAAACAAGTCGCTTGGGATTGTGCGACCGGAAACGGACAGGCTGCACTTTTATATGCAGATAAATTTGAAAAAGTTTTTGCAACTGACACGAGTGAAAAACAAATTTATCAATCAATACCTCATCCAAAAATTATTTATTCAATCGGCTCTGCTGAAAAAACTCAGTTCACAGATAGCAGTTTCGATTTGATAACAGTTGCTCAGGCTTATCATTGGTTTCAGTTCAATGAATTTTTTAAAGAAGCAACTAGAGTAGGCAAAAATGATTGCGTTGTTGCCATTTGGGGATATAGCCTTTTTGAAGCTGACGACGAGAAGCTCAACAAACTGATAAAATATTTTTATGTTGATGTAGTCGGCAAATACTGGGACGCAGAAAGAAAATATGTTGATGAAGAATATAAAACTGTTCCGTTTAATTTTGAAAATCTACCTGCGGAAAAATTCAGCATTGATGTTGAATGGGATTTTGATGAACTGATCGGTTACTTCAACACATGGTCCAGTGTTCAGCATTTCATAAAAGAAAAAGGGTTCAATCCTGTTGATGAAATTGCAAAAGAAGCAAGATCAATTTGGCCAGATAACAACAAAAAACATTTTTCTTCCCCTGTTTTTTTATTGCTAGGGAGAGTTAAAAAATAAAATCTCAAAGTTTATCATGGATCTGATCCAGCATTTCATGCGTTTCCTGGATCCAGCTTGTTGGGTTTTCCGGCCAAACCAATTTGTGCTGCTCAATCAAAGTCTCCAACATGTGATAACCTCTCAACGCATTTTTTTCTGAATAAAAACAGTCCATCCATTTTCTATCAAGATCCAGTTCTTTCGGCAATCCGATGCCGCCATTATACCATTCAAAACAATTTGGCAAACCGGAAAATGAAATGTCAGTGGCCGCACGCTCATGGTTATCTTGAAAAAACAAAGAATAAAAATGAACGCATTGTTTCACGCGACTTAAAATCTGTTCTTCATTTTCAGCTTGTTTTGGTTTGATGCGCCATAAATTATTGGCAGGATAAAACGGATCTTCAACAATATTTTTTTGCGCAAGCCCATCTGAAATAAAAGTGATATCAACATCTTCATCATTAATTTTTTTTGTGACTACCATTTTCTGCAGCAATATTTTTTTGATGAAATATTTTTGTTGCGTTCCATCATAAAAATTGAGCAGCAGCTCCCGTTTCTTTTTATCGATTTTCCATTTGCCCATCCTTATTTTGCAACGCGCATTTTCTGTTGCGCTGAAGTCTTTATATAAAACCAGTTCGGGATATTTTCGTTTATCTTCTGCAGAATCCCACATCAAATAATTCCAGTATTGCTGTGTGGCATCATCCATTTTCCAAAGCTGGCAAATTGCTTCGTTAAGCGGAACCGCATTAAATGATTTTAAAGAAATGATTGCAGACGTGTCGAGTTCAATGCTTTCAACTTTTTTTGCGGAATGATACTTGCGCTTTGTTTTTTTAGCATTGCATGCAAACAATAAAGGCAACACAATAAAACTTGCAAATAAAAACTTCTTCATAATAACAGTTAGCAACGGTTTGGCTGAAAATTAATTGGAGCAAATAAACATAATTTCCCTGTTATTGCGTTTTTTCATTGAGCTCAAATCTTTTAATTTCGGCAATCGTAAAAAACTTTCATTGAAAGCCCTTAGAACCATTTTACTGCTTTCCTCTTTGTTCCTGTTTCAGCCGCTGCTGGCGCAAAAAAAAACCGCTTTCATTTCCGGAAAATTATTGGATGAAAATGAAGCTCCCATGGCACGCGTTTCAATCATAATTCTGGGCAAACAGTCTGGCATCACTACTTCCGATTCGGGCACGTTTCGCATGAAAGTGCCTGCAGAAAAGGCTTTCGCACTTGTGTTTTCATCTACAGGGCACAAAACAGAGCAAAGAAATTTTTTGCTGAATGAAAATGAAGAAGAACAAATTGTGGTGCGGATGGAAAAAAATGAACAGCAATTGAAAGAAGTTACTGTTACCGACCAGCGCGACAGGAAAGAAGCCGGGCTGATAAAAATAAACCCCAAAGATGCCATCAATATACCCGCACCGATTGGTGGCATTGAAAGCCTGATAAAAATTTTTGTGGGTTCCAATAACGAATTGACTTCGCAATATTCTGTCCGTGGTGGCAATTATGATGAAAACCTGATTTATGTAAACGATTTTGAAGTGTTTCGCCCATATCTCGTTAACAATGCACAACAAGAAGGATTGAGTTTTATAAATCCTGAAATGACAAAGAATGTGAGCTTTTATAACGGCGGTTTTCAGGCTAAATATGGAGACAAGATGTCTTCCGTTCTTGACATTGAATATAGAAGGCCGAAAAGTTTTGGAGGTTCTGCATACCTTGGTTTGCTTGAACAGGGCTTGCATCTTGAAGGAACAGCAGCAAAAAATAGATTCACTTATCTGATAGGAATCCGCAACCGCACAAACAGTGGCTTGCTTAACAGCCAGGAAACAAAAGGCGCTTACAAGCCAACATCATCAGATGTTCAGGCTGTGCTGAGCTATCAGTTAAACAATAGAAATCTGCTTGAGTTGATGGGAACATTTTCTCAAACTAAATTCAATTTAATACCACAGTCTGCGCAGCTAACATCTTCCGTATTCTCTCCTTTTTTCACTGAAAATTTAGGCCTTGACATTTATTTTGAAGGAGAAGAAAAAGACACTTATCAAACAGATATGATAGGTCTATCGCTTACTCAGCAGATAAATAAAAAATTGCGCATAAAATGGATGGCATCTCATTTCGATGATAAAGAAATTGAATCGCAGGATATCATCGGCAATTATCTTTTCGGCGAGCGTGATTTCGACAAGAGCAGCCCGACATTTGGGCTTATTACAAATCCGCTTGGTGCGGGCATCTATCAAAATTATATAAGAGACCGGTTAGGCATCAACGTTTGGAATGCAACGAACAAAGGTTATCTGGAAGCCGGAAAGCATTTCATACAATGGGGCATTAGCGCAGAGCTGCAAACTGTAAATGATAATTTGCATGAATGGCAATATCAGGATTCTGCAGGATACTCACTTCCATACACGCCGGGAACAGTTACCATCAACAGCTACATAAATGGCAATTCAAATCTTAATATTGCCCGCTTCACAGGGTTTGTGCAGGATAATATTCTTTTAGATACAGCTCATGATTTTGCATTGCAAGCCGGCGCACGGTATAATTATAATAACCTGAATCATCAATTTTTAGTTTCACCAAGGCTTGGTTTTTCATGGCGGCCAAAAAATTTGAAAAAGGATATCGTTTATCGCGGAGCGATTGGAATTTATGACCAGCCTCCTTTTTTTCGTGAGATGATAAAGCCTGATGGAACGCTCAATACAGATTTAAAAGCACAAAAAAGCTGGCAGGTTTCTGCAGGCTTTGATTATAATTTCAAATTAAACGAAAGGCCTTTCAGGGTGGCAACTGAAGCATATTATAAAGGCATGACCGATGTTGACCCTTATGACATCAGCAATGTGCACATTCAATATTTTGGCGAGAACGATGCGAAAGCATTCGCCGCAGGCATTGAAACAAGATTGTTCGGGGAATTGGTAAAAGATGCTGAAAGCTGGATCAGCATTGGCTTTATGCGCACAATGGAAAAAGTAAATAATGCATTTTATTATAACTACACATTGGATTCATCAAACAATCCAACTGATAGCATAAAAGTTCAGCAAGGCTGGATACGGCGCCCGACCGACAGATTGTTCACGCTAGGCATGTTCATCCAGGATTATCTTTCAACGAATAAAAATTTCAAGTTCTATCTTAATTTATTATACGGCAGCAATATGCCTTATAGCATTCCCGGTAGCGTAAAATATCGCGATGCCTTAATTATACCTCCTTATATAAGAATTGATGTTGGCTTTAGCGCATTGTTGCTCGATGGTGAAAAAAGTAATCGCAGAAGCCACAGCCCATTCAGAAATTTTGAAAATATTTGGGCCACGCTGGAAGTATTTAATTTGATTGACAGAGAGAATACGATTTCATACATGCTCATCAAAGATTTTTCCAACACTACTTATGCGATCCCCCAGCGGCTTACCCCAAGGTTACTGAATTTAAAACTGGTTGCCAGGTTTTAAACTGGTAATTGTTCCAACATTGATTGGCCGCTTCCCATACTTAGACATATTTTCATATTAAGAAAATACAAGTTATTGATAACCAATATTAAATTAATTGGCAAGCAATTAGCAAATGTATATGCAAATCCAAATGAAGAGAAAAACTAAAAATTAAAATCCTGTAAAAATGAAAAAACTTTAAATTCAAAATCCTAAAAACCAAAGTCCAGTAATCCAAAAAAAACCATTTGATCCATCCAGAAAAACCAGTTAAACAAGTTTAGTAATTCAAAAAAAAGAACATGATTACAATTTAACTTTATTAAAATCCAGTCTTATTGAAAAACAGTTTCACCAAACCTTATCTTATGTACAGAAGATCATCAAACATAATTCAACTTACATAAGATATTTCAGACGGTTATCAGGAAATTGGAGCCCCGGTGGGCTCCTTTTCATTTTAAGCTGTTTCATTTTGCTTTTTTAACTTTGTTGCATGACCAAGTTATCCGTCAACATCAACAAATTTGCGACACTTAGAAACAGCCGCGGTGGCAATAATCCCAATGTTTTAAAAGCCGCGATTGACGCACAAATATTCGGAGCCGATGGCGTAACCGTTCACCCGCGCCCTGACGAAAGACATATCAGGTACACTGATGTTTATGACATCAAAAAAATAATCACTACTGAATTTAATATTGAAGGCAATTCGCAAGAACAAAAGTTTGTTGACCTGGTTCTTGATGCAAAACCCACTCAGGTAACATTGGTTCCCGATGCATCAGATCAAATTACTTCCAATCATGGATGGGACACTATAAAAAACAAAAATTATCTTGATAGAAATAATCAGCGTTTTTAAAAAAGCAGGCATTCGCGTTTCTATTTTTGTTGATCCTGAAATTACAATGATAGAAGGCGCTGCCGAAACAGGAACTGACAGGATTGAATTGTACACGGAAGCTTATGCAAAAGAATTTACTGCTAATAAAGAAAAAGCAATTGCTCCATATGTTGCTGCTGCAAAACGTGCTGCTGAATTAGGTTTGGGAATAAATGCAGGTCACGATCTTGACCTTGACAACCTGAAATATTTTGCGCAAAACATAAAAAATCTGGATGAAGTCTCCATCGGCCATGCGCTGATTTGCGATGCATTATATCTTGGATATGAAAATGCGGTGCAATTATATAAAAGGCAACTGATTTGAGCGTTCACATCTTAAACTAACGGTAACATATAACCGAATATTTTTGAGATATTCTTTCAATAAAAAAATTATTGCTAAAAATGGAAATAAAATTGGGACATGTTTATATATTTCCGAGCAGACAGAAAAATGCTAAAAGTTGCCCTGAATGATTTTTTTTTACATTGAAAGCCTCAAAGATTCTATCAAGTAGTTGCTATAAACAAAACAATCATCACAAAACAATCTATCTCTTCGCTGGAAGAAATGTTGCCAAGAGATTCGTTCGCTCGCATTCATCTTTCCTATATCGTTTCATTAAATAAAATTGAATCATATACATCTGAATTGGTTGAAATTGCAAAACAGGAACTGCAGTTAGCAGGATGTACAAGCACGAGCTGGCAAAGATTTCAAAATTGAATAACTCGTCGCGGTAACCGTTAAATAAATAACTTTAGCACAAGAATCGTTTTTATATTTTATTGAAAATTTTCATGCCACAAAACCGCCAGCTCGCCGCAATTCTTTTCACCGACATTGTTGGCTCCACTGCCATCATGCAAAAGGACGTACAGGCTGCTGTGTCTATCAATAAAAGATATGTCACTGTCATGAAAGAGTGCGTGGCTGCATACAGCGGCCAGATACTCAATGATTATGGAGATGGGAACCTTTGTACTTTTACAAGCGCTACGCAAGCTGTGAGATGCGCAATGGAAATCCAGCAACAACTCAGGATTGAGCCAATAGTGCCTGTTCGAATTGGCCTGCATATTGGTGAGATTCTTTTTGAGGGAGGCAAAGTGTTTGGTGATGGCGTAAATGTTGCTTCACGTGTTCAATCATTGGGCATTGCCAACTCAGTGCTTTTTTCTTCTGAGATTTACAGCAAAATAAAAAATCAGCAGGAATTCAAAATCGTATCGCTTGGCAGTTTCGGATTTAAAAATGTGGATGACCCCGTAGAAGTTTTTGCGATTGCCAATGAAGGGCTAATCGTTCCTAAAAAAGAGGAAATCAGCGGCAAGCTGAAAGAAAGCAAAAAAAAACCGGCAATCATAAAATGGGCAGCGATCGCTGCGTGCCTGCTTCTGATAATTGCTTCCTATTTTATTTATCGGGCCCATTATGCCATCACAGAATTTTCGGGCGAAAAAACAATTGCCGTTCTGCCTTTTGAAAACATTGGCGCACCAGACAGCGACGAATATATTTCCGATGGCATCACACAGGATATTATCGGCAGCCTTTCCAAAATTTCTTCTTTAAAAAAAGTAATTGGCTGGTTTTCTGTTAAAGGGTTAAAAAAACAAGCATGCCGCTGAATGAAATAGCGAATGAACTTAATGTGGCCGCTATCCTTTCCGGCACCATTCAAAAACAAGGAAATAAAACCAGGATCATTGCAGAACTGATTGAAGTGGTTACAAAAAAAGGTTGTGGGGCGATGATTTTGAATATGAGGGTAAAGATATTTTATCCATTCAGTCAAAAATAGCCGCGGATATTGTCGCTACTTTAAAAGCTAATATAACTCCTGAAGAAAAAAAGAATCTCTCCAAACTGAATACTGACAATCCAGAGGCTTATAAATTTTATTTAAGGGGCAGGAATTTTTGGAATGCAAATAACTATGACAGCGCAGAAGCCAATTACAACAGGGCTGTTCAACTGGAACCAGATTATGCGCTGGCTTATGCAGGGCTTGCCGATTGCTATGACGTTAATTATAAAGGCCAGTCGCAGTTGGACCGGATACCCATTGCAAAAATTTATATAGAAAAAGCCTTGTCATTAGACAGTAACCTGAGTGAAGCACTTACCACTTTGGGTTTTATACAACAAAACTTTGATTATAACTGGGCTGATGCAAAAATGAACCTGGAAAAAGCCATAATGCTTAATCCAAATAATTCTGCGGCGCATATGTTCTATGGCTTAGTACTTATAAATTCAGGGTTGGATAAAAATAAAGCCCTGCAAGAATTTAAAAAAGCGTTAGATATTGATCCGCTTTCTTATTATGTAAATTGGAACTATTCCAGAAACCTATACTTTGCCGGTGAATACGATCTTGCTATTCAAGCGTGCAATAGAATGAGATCTGTTCTTCCCGATTCGCGGAAATCGATAGCTGATTTTTCCCTTGGGCTCATTTATTTAAAAAAAAATGATTTCCAAAATGCTAAGGAATTTTTTGATAAACTTCCGATGGCCAATGGCACTATAATCGATAATCTACAGATTATGCAGAGTTATGGTTATGCGATTATGGGAGATACCATAAAAGCAAAAGCGTTGTTTAACGAGACTTTGAAAAAATACCCAAATTTATCTCACTACAGGAATTCGCAGGTATATATCGCGCTTGGAAATTTCGATGAAGCCTTAAAAGAGTTAGAATTAAGTTATGAAGTCCGCGATAATCATTTGTTTTGGGTAAAGGTAGATCCTGCCTTTGATCCCATCAGAAATGAGCCACAGTTTAGCGCACTGCTTAAAAAAATGAATTTGGAATAACCAGACACAATGCAGCTTTCCTTTTATATCTTACGTTCCACCTATCCCACAATCCTGCTTTATATCCTTTATATCATGCTTCGGTAAAAAAAATCGGGAACGCGAAAAAACTAAATCTACATTTGGCCCCTTCTCTTTTTTAATTAATCTACAAAGCTTCCAAACATGAAAAAAATTATAACCGCAATGCTGTTGATAGCAGTACTGCAATCTGCATTCACAAATTTTTCTTATTCACAATTAACTTCTTTGCCAAGTGGCGGAAATAAAAAAGCTTCCGTTTCAGAACGCATAGGCATTACTGATGTAACCATTGATTACAGTCGCCCGGGCGTAAAAGGCAGAGATGGACAAATTTGGGGGAAATTGATCCCTGCAGGATATAACGACCTTGGTTTCGGAAGCGCAAAGCTGGCGCCCTGGCGAGCCGGAGCAAATGAAAATACAACCATCTGGTTTTCTGATGATGTAAAAATTGAGGGGAATGATTTGCCTGCGGGCAAGTATGGATTTTTTATTGCCTATGACCCGAATGAATGCACCATTATTTTTTCTAAAAATAGTTCATCGTGGGGAAGTTATTATTATGATCCGAAAGAAGATGTTCTGAAGATAAAAGTGAAACCTGTGGCACTGGATAAAACTGTTGAAAGGTTGAAATATGAATTCACAGACCAAACAGAAAACAGCGCTGTTGTTGCTTTGCAGTGGGAAAAATTGATGATACCATTTAAGATTGAAGTTGACTATGCAAAATCACAACTTGCATCTTTCAGAAAAGAATTGCGAGGTGAAAAAGGTTTTGTCTGGGTGTCCTGGGATCAGGCTGCGCAATGGTGCCTCGAACACAATACAAATTTAGACGAGGCTTTGCTATGGAGCGACAGTGCTACCAGCGCTAATTTTCTGGGAGACCACGTTTTTCAGCCTTGGCTCACTAAAGCAATGCTGCTTGATAAATTAGGCCGCAGTGCCGAAGCGGCTGATGTAATGAAAAAAGCATTGCCTTTTGCGAGCACCAATGAAGTTCATATTTATGCGAAACAATTGCTGGCACAGAAAAAAAGCAAAGAAGCATTCGATGTTTTTAAAATGAACTATGACAAACATCCGAACGAATTCACGACAAATATGGGAATGGCAAGAGCATATTCTGCGCTGGGCAATTATAAAAAAGCAATTGAGTTTGCACAAAAAGCACAGCCACTGGCGCCGGATGCACCTAATAAAGCTACTGTTGAAAAAATAATCAAGACCTTGCAGGAAGGGAAAGATATTAATGGATAATTAAGAATAAGAAATTGAAAATAAAAATGAGAAAGCAGTGAAGTGCTTTCTCATTTTTATTAGCTGAAGTAAATATTTTTCCGTTTATGAAACTGAAGTTGAATAGGGTTTATATGGCACAAGAGTGCGACGCAAGGATGCTGAGAAAAGTTGATTGGATGATTACCAAAAAAAATTACCAATTAAGAATTGAAAATTAATAATGAATACAATTTATGAAGCTTGCCATTATTAATTACACCCAAGCAGCTCACAAAGTTTTGATTCAAGATCCTGGGCCGCGCAGGTTTTTTGCTACAATTTTCCCATCAGGCCCAATTAGCATGTTCTGTGGTATTTGCTGAATATGGTATTTCATGGCAACGTCATTGTTCCAGAACTTGAGGTCGCTGACATGCGTCCACGTGAGATTATCTTCTTTGATTGCTTGTATCCACGGGCCTTTTGCTTTATCGAGCGACACGCCAAGCACCGTGAAATTTTTATTTTTGAATTTGTTGAACATGGCTACAACATTCGGGTTTTCCATTCTGCACGGATGGCACCAGCTCGCCCAAAAATCGACCAGCACATACTTTCCTTTGAAGGATGAGAGCTGGACTGGCTTTCCCGTCGTATCATTCTGCGTAAAGTCAATTGCATTGCTCCCAACTTCTCCTATTTTATCAGTTTCAATTTGCCCCTGAACATATTTGCCAAAAAAACTGCTTTTTGCTTCGGATGTTAGCATGCTAAATCTTTTTTCGAGTTGAGTATTATCTGAAAGCTGCGCAAGCACGATCATTACAAAGGGCGAAACAGCAGATGATTTTTTTTTCTGAATAAATTTGTCTTCTTCAGCTTGAATGATGACTGAAAGATTCGTGTATTCTTTCATCAAAGAATCATTCTTCCCAACATACTGTTGAGAGTTTGCCATTTGCCCCAAAGCATTCAGTTGAGAGATCAAAGGGTTAAAAATTTTCTGGAATTCGGTAAAATCATTCTGAGAAGAAGATCCTGTTACTTCCAGGTTTTTTAAATCGTTCATGTTGCCTTTAACAACAATATTTTCATTGCCGATAAAAAGCGGGAATTTTATTTGCGGATTAAGGTTGAGCACATACAAATTCCGCTCAGGCAGATGCCCTGAAAGCTTGAATGAGCCTCCATTTACGGTACTTTTTGCAACTGTGTCTGTCGGCTTGTTGCCATCAGTCAGAAACACAACTGATTTTTCCTGCAGACCTGTAACAGATCCGTTAATAACAGCTTCCGGCTTAGTTTGCGCATTCGTTAACAAAGGCAAAGCCAACAAAATCATTGCTACATTTTTCATTACTAAATCTATTTATTATGTCGTTTTTCTAAAACGTTTACCACATGTTTTAAAGTATAACCTTTCGCGTTCAAAAGCACCAAATAGTGAAACAATAAATCGGCTGATTCGTTCAAAAATAATTCTTCATTATTATCTTTCGCTTCAATGACCATCTCAACTGCTTCCTCTCCTACTTTTTGCGCTATTTTATTAATCCCTTTCTTAAATAATTTCGCTACGTGAGATTCTTCCGGAGAAGCATTCTTGCGTAAATTTATGACGCTTTCCAGGTAAATGAGAAAATCATCGCTGCGATTTTTTTCGCCCCAGCAAGTATCCGCGCCCGTATGGCAAACCGGGCCAAGCGGTTGTGCTTTTATAAGCAACGTGTCGTTATCGCAATCAACAGCAATTGATTTTAGCAGCAAAAAATTCCCGCTCTCCTCTCCTTTCGTCCACAGGCTTTTTTTTGTGCGGCTGTAAAAAGTCACCTTCCCAATCTCTTCCGTTCTTTTCACAGCTTCTTCATTCATAAAACCAAGCATCAATACCTTCTGCGTGTCAAAATCCTGCACAATAGCAGGAACCAATCCATCACTATATTTATTGAAATCTATTTCCATAATTTACTTTTTTGGTTGGTGCATGATCATTTCATTAATCAGCGACTGAACATTTTCATAAGGTTCCGATTCGATCAGATATGCTTGCTTTTCTCCTTCATTCATCCAATTATTTTTCCCGTCATCCACAACATTGATATGGCCGTAATGCAGATGATAATAAGGCGCGGACCCTTTCACAGCAACCAGTACAGCCGTTTCATCCCAGCTTTTTCTACCCGCGCTGTCTTCCTTTGCCATCGGAATTGCAATGCGAAAAACATCTTTTACCGGGCTATTCTGAATTTTGTTATTACTAATTAGTGGCAATCCAACTTTTATTTTTTCTCCGATTTCAAAACCGCTGAACAAAATATTTGTAGGCCAGTTTGTAAAAACATATTGCGAAGAAGGAATGTCTTTATCAACATTAAATTCATATCCCTCCGGAAATTTTCCTGCCATGCAGATTAAGTGTTTCACTTTCTGAGCGACCAATTCTTTTCCACTCAAAGCAGAATATTTATCTGCCGTTGAATTTAATAATCCAGAAAGATTTGTCAAAAAGCCAACAGTAACAATCGTAACGCTGTGCTCAGGTTGACCCGATAATATTTTTCGATAAAGCTCCACTGCATCTTCAGCATCATCATTGCTTTTTATATGATGCGGATATTTTGCAATCAATGTATCGCTCCAATGTTGCCAGTCGCGAAGCATTACTGCATTTCCTTTTGGAACACCAATCGGAATATCCGGTTTATTAAAATAGGTATTGAAAATATTCAGCACAGAAGCAACGCCATCATATTTTGTACTTGCCATGGTTGCCAAAATTTTCGCTTTCCCAATATCCGCAAATGCATGCAATAATGTGATTGCGCCAACATCATCGTAATCCGGCCCATATCACTGTCAAAAATAATGGCAGCAGGTTTTTTATTTTGTGCTAATAATATCAAAGAGCACACTGATAAACAAAAACAGAAAATAATCTTTTCAATCGCATCGTTTTTTATATACACCAACATTTGTAATTCTATTAAACATCGTCTTGCCGTCGCACTCTTGTACTGAAGTAATTCTATTGAACATCTGACTTGTCTCTATTAATAAAGACATACGTCTTTATATTCCTTTCATCAATGCTATTCTTCTCATTCTGTTGCGGGCTATCATTAAAATCACAACTGCACAAATCGCAGCAATCATTATTGTCATATGCGTACAGCTATATTGTTTTCATCCAAATATTTTTTCAACTCTTCAATTCCGATTTCTTTAAAATGAAAGACACTTGCTGCCAAAGCTGCATCTGCATTGGCTTCTTCAAATACATCCACAAAATGTCTCATCGTTCCACCACCACCACTTGCAATCACCGGCACGGGCAATTGTGTTGACAAAGTTCGTGTAATATCCAATGCAAAACCTTGCTTTGTTCCGTCATTATTCATCGAGGTCAATAATATTTCGCCTGCGCCAGAATCAACGGCTTGCTTTGCCCAATCAAAACATTTTGCATTGGTCTTGGTTCTGCCGCCATTCAGATAAACATACCATTCATTATCTTCTTCTTTTTTTGTATCAATGGCCAGCACCACGCATTGGCTGCCGAATTCTTTGGCGAGTTCATTAATGAGTTGTGGCCTTTTAAATGCAGAACTGTTCACAGAAATTTTATCAGCTCCATTTTGCAACAACACACTTACATCCTCAACAGATGAAATGCCCCCGCCAACAGTGAACGGAATATTGATATGATGCGCAATCCGATTAACAAGCTCGCTTAATGTTTTTCTTTTTTCAATTGTAGCAGTAATATCCAAAAAAACCAGTTCGTCTGCTCCTTGTTGAGCGTACAAAGCACCGAGCTCAACAGGATCGCCCGCATCTCTAATGTTTTCAAAGTTGATCCCTTTGACGGTTCTTCCATCTTTAATATCAAGGCATGGTATGATTCTTTTTGTGAGCATAATTATTTTCTTGAGCTTAATGCCACTTTAATTCCAAGCGCAATTAAAATTCCGCCGGTAATTTTCTTTTGCCACTGCACAAAATTTACAGACTTGCTCAACCATTTTCCAATCTTTCCAAACAACAATGCAACAATAATATTTATTAGTGTTCCTCCTATATTAAACCATATTCCGAGAAAAAGAATCTGCCATGTCGTGTTGCCTGATTTCACATTAATAAATTGCGGCAAAAAAGCTAGAAAAAATAATGCAACTTTCGGGTTGAGCACATTAGTAATAACTCCCTGCCAAAAAATTTTCTGATAAGAGATTTTTTGAATTGAAGTATTTATTTGAAGTTCCTTGCTTTTATCAAGAACAGATTGAATGCCGAGATAAATTAAATATGCGGCACCAACATATTTAATGATACTAAAAGCAAGCGCAGATTTTGCAATTATAGCGGAAAGGCCTGCAACAGCAGCAATCATATGAACCATGCAACCCATCATAATGCCAAACGAAGAAATAATACCGGCGCGGCTTCCCTGCGATGAACTTCTGGCAATCACAAAAAGCATGTCGTTGCCCGGAGTTAGATTTAATAACAAAGCAGTAAGTGCAAACAACCAAAAATTTTCAGGAATCATTTTTGTTTGTAGTTTATAGTTTGTAGTTCTTTAAATCGGCAACTTTGATTCTTCCTTCATAAATAGCCTTACCTATTATTGCAGCTTTGCATCCTATTAATTCTAAGTCTACCAAATCTTTTATTGAGCTTACTCCGCCGCTGGCAATAAAATATAATTCAGGAAATTTTTGAATGATGTTTTTATATAGTTCGATAGCATGGCCCTTCAAGCTTTCCATCTTTGCTCACATCCGTACAAAAAATTTGTTTCACTCCGTTATTAATATATTTCTCAATAAAATCATAAATCCCGATATCCGTTTTTTTCTGCCAGCCATTAATCGCGATTTTTTCTTCTTTCACATCTGCACCTAATAAAAATTTATCAGCACCGAATATTAATAACCATTTCACAAATTCTGTTTCATCTTTCACAGCAATGCTTCCAACTGTTGCCAATGCGGCACCTGAATTAAAAACAATTTCCACATCATTTTCTTTTTTGATGCCACCACCAAAATCTATAATCAAAGAAGTTTTTCCGGCAATGGTTTCAAGCACTTTCCAATTCTTTACTGAACCTTCTTTTGCGCCATCTAGATCTACTAAATGCAACCGGCTCAGGCCAACGTCTTCAAATTGTTTTGCGACTTCCAACGGATGTTCATTATAAATTTTTTTTTGCGAATAATCACCTTCTGTTAGCCGAACACATTTGCCGTCTATGATATCTATCGCGGGAATAATCTGCATGAACGAATTAAAATTTATAATTCAAGAAAATTCTTTAGTATTTTTTCGCCTGCTGACGCACTTTTTTCAGGATGAAACTGAACTCCGCAAAAATTATTTTTTTGCAACCCCGAACTATAAGGCTGAATATAATCAGTTGTTGCAATTGTGTGATCACCTAATGTTGCATAATAACCATGAACGAAATAACAATAACTTTTCTCTTCGATATTTTCAAACAACGCCGATTTCAAATCATAAATATTGTTCCAGCCAATCTGAGGAATTTTAAATCCTAAACCTTCCGTCTTAAACCTTATGACCTCTTCATCGAATATTCCCAAACAGTTTGTATTATTTTCCTCTGAATATTTGCACATTAATTGCATGCCCAGACAGATGCCAAGTACAGGCTGGGTAAGGTTTTTGATGAGCACATCTAATTTTCTTTCTTTTAGATAATTCATCGCCGTGCTGGCTTCGCCAACACCGGGGAAAATTACTTTATCCGCTTGTTGAATTTGTTCTTTATCATCTGTAACTATTGCTGAAACACCAATTCGCTCAAGCGCATAAAGAACAGATTGAATATTGCCTGCGTTATATTTGATAATTGCCAGCACTACGATTTTCTATTTCAAAATTGTTTCCAGAAATTTTTTTGTTGCATCTTCAATATCACTTGCATTTTCTAATGTCTTAATAAATGCAGTTCCGATAATTGCACCATTCGCATATTTGCATGCTGATTCAAATGTTTGTTTGTCTTTGATTCCGAAGCCTACAAGAATTGGGTTTTTTAATTTCATTCCTTGTAATCGTTGCAAATATTTTTCTACAGGAGAAAAGTCTTTGTCCTTGCCGGTAATTGATGAAGATGAAACTGCATATAAAAATCCCGTGCTTAACGAATCTAATTTTTTAATCCTTTCTTCAGATGTTTCCGGTGTCACTAAAAAAATAAAATCCAATCCATATTTTTTTATGATGGCTCCGTATTCATTTTCAAACTCATGTTCGGGAAGATCAGGCAATATCAAACCATCCACTCCAACATCTGCCGCATCTTTACAAAATTTTTCAAATCCATATTGCAAAATGGGGTTCATATAACCCATTAAAATAAGCGGTATCAAAAGCTCCTTTCTAAAATCTTTTAGCTGTTCAAATAATTTTGAAATGGTCATGCCATTGCTCAAAGCCTTGCTGCCACTGGCTTGTATCACAGGCCCATCTGCAAGCGGGTCACTGTAAGGCATACCAAGCTCAATAATGTCTGCACCGTTTTGCTGAAGGGCTTTCATTATTGTCAAAGTGCTTTTCAATTCCGGATAGCCTGCTGTACAATAAATATTAAGAACATTATTTTTTTTCTTTTCGAATAATATTTCCAGTCTTTTCATCTCTATAAATATTTCATATAAGTGCTCAAATCTTTATCGCCTCTTCCGCTCAGGCACAAAACAGTTATATCATTTGTCTTAAAATGAATTTGCTTCAACGCAGCAAGTGCGTGCGCACTTTCAAGCGCAGGAATAATTCCTTCAAGCTTCGTTAATTCAAATGCTGCTTTTACTGCTTCATCATCTGTGGCGCTTAAAAATTTTCCGCGGCCACTTTCAAATAAATGTGCATGCAAAGGCCCAATTCCCGGATAATCCAAACCTGCTGAAATGCTGTGTGGCTCTACCACCTGGCCATCTTCCGTTTGCATCACCAAACTTTTGCTGCCGTGAAGCACACCAGGTTTCCCGAGCTGCGTTGTTGCCGCACTATGACCACTATTAAGTCCAAGACCCGCAGCCTCGACTGCAATCAGTTCGACATGTAGATCGTCAAGGAAATGATAGAACGCGCCCGCCGCATTGCTTCCACCACCAACACAAGCAATTATTTTCGAAGGCAATTCATTCCCTGTTTGTTCTTTCAGCTGCCAGCGCATTTCTTCACTGATCACACTTTGAAAACGCGCTACCATATCGGGATATGGATGCGGGCCAACCACACTCCCAATCACATAATGCGTATCAGCAGGATTATTGATCCAATCTCTGATGGCTTCATTGGTCGCGTCTTTCAAAGTCTGGCTTCCGCTTGTTGCGGGAACGACTGTTGCGCCAAGCATCTTCATTCGTGCCACATTTGGTGCTTGCCTTTCAATGTCTTTCACGCCCATGTACACCACACATTCAATTCCTTTTAACGCACACACCGTTGCAGTTGCAACTCCATGCTGACCGGCGCCAGTCTCAGCAATGATGCGGGTTTTGCCTAATCGCTGCGCTAATAAAACCTGACCTATTGCATTGTTTATTTTATGCGCGCCGGTATGATTTAAATCTTCGCGCTTTAAATAAATTTTTGTGTTGTATTGTTCGCTTAATCGCGATGCAAAATATAACGGTGATGGACGACCGACATAATCTTTAAGTAATGCATGAAATTCTTTTTGAAAAGATTCTTCATACATGATATTAATATATTTGTCACGAAGCTCTTCCACATTCCGGTGAAGCATCTCCGGAATATAAGCGCCGCCGAAATTTCCATAATATCCGAAAATATTCGGCTGCTTGTATGTTCCTTTATTGAGAGAGATTGTTCGATTAATCATTTGTCTGAACTGGGATTTATGTGATTTTTGGGATTAGTAGGATTTAGATTAATTATTCAAATTCTTTTATTTCTTTAATTATCGTCTTTTTGCCCCACAAATGTTTTCGCATAGCCAATGCTGTATTTATATAATTTTCTCTATTTGCATTAGCGATAAAGATTTTTAACTTTTCAAGAACTTCATCACTCGCATATAAAATACTGTGATAATAGTATTCTCTAAGTTTATCAATTGAGTATTTTGGTATTTTTTCTGCATTCATTTTTTTGAGCAAATCATCATTCATAACAAAATGAGACAAGTTGTTTGGATTTAATACCAAACTCATATAAATTAACATTGACCTATACTTTTCTTCATTCAGTTCATTTAGTGTTGCGGATAATTCTTTGCTTTTTGTAAAAAAATAAGTTAATGCTGCAACAATAATCGCTCCACTTACAGCTATAATTGAAGTAATAATACTTCCATCCATATCCTACTTTTAAAATTTACTTATCCATTTCCTATATCCCACCAATCTCAAAAATCATATAAATCCCAGTTCAGATAATTAACTGCAAAAATTTTAAATCAAGCCATCTTTCAAACTTATAACCCACCTCTTTAAAATAAGCTACTTCAACAAACCCAAATTTTTTGTGCATGGCGATACTTGTTTCATTGCTTGCATCTATGCCGGCGATGATGGTATGCATCTTCATTTCTTTTGCGGCATCGATTGTTGCCTGCAATAATATTTTTCCGATTCCTTTCCCGCGCAAATCACTTCTCACATACACAGAATTTTCAACAGAATATTGATATGCCTGCCAGTTCCTGAACGGCCCGATAGTAGCGAACCCTGCCACTTCTTTATTTTCTTCTGCCACAAAAACCGGGAATCCATCTTTTTGTTTTTGCACAAACCATTCTCTGCGCATTTCTAAAGTGTGCAGGTCATATTGAAAAACAGCAGTGGTGTTGGCAATAATTTCATTGTATATATCCAACATCTGCTGCAAATCATTTTCGGTTGCTGTTCGAATATTTACCATGTTGCTGTTTGTTAGCGATGAATAGAATTCCTTCCGTAAAAGAGTGCAACGCAACGATGCTCAATAGTAATTCTTCCGTTGGGTACATAATCCTATTTCCAAAAAACATCCACTTAACTTTTTAGTTTAAGAACGAACTCTTTCACTTTCTTCAAATCTTTTATGCCACTGCTTATTTCAAATTTGCTATTGATATCAACGGAGAATAATTTTTTCGCAACCGGCTCCTGTGCAAACGCCAATAATTTATCGCTATCTGTTGGCTCAATGCCGCCGCTCAAGAAATACAATTTATTAATCGCCGATTTTTTCAGCGCATCCCAATTGAATTTTTTTCCGGTGCCACCGTAACCGGCGCCTTCCGTGTCGAACAAAAACATGTCGCAATAATCTTCAAAAGGTTTTGCAATCCAGTCGATGGGATCATTCTCGCCCATGCGAAAAACTTTTACGACTGAAATATAATTTGCCACGCGTTCGCAAAACCTCGGCGTTTCATCGCCGTGAAGCTGAACCATATCCAATCCGTAATCATCCACATTTTTCATCAGCTCTTCATAGGTAGCGTTCACAAAAACGCCAACTTTGCCCAGTCGCAATTTTTCTTTTTTCAATTTTTCGCCGGACAAATGTCGCCCTACAAAACGTGGCGATTTTGGATAAAAAATAAAACCAGCGAAATCTACACCCATTTGGTCAAGCTGCCTTACCTGTTCAAGTTGTGTCATGCCACAAACTTTTACCCTCATGTAACAGTTTTTAATTTGTTTACAAATGAGGCAAATGCAATCGCAGGATTTTTTTCTTTCATGAAATTTTCGCCGATAAGGAAACCGCGAAATCCATGTTTCCTGAATAAGTTAATATTTTCTATCGAGCTGATCCCACTTTCGGCAATTTTAATTTTTTCCACCGGGATTTTTTCAGCCATGCGCAAGCTTCTGTCAATGTCCACTTCAAATGTTTTCAGGTTGCGGTTATTAATGCCAACAATTTCTGTTTCATCACAAATATGTTCAAGCTCTTCTTCATCATGCAATTCCAGCAATACTTCCAATTGAAGATCCTTTGCAAATTTTGCCAGGCGTTTTACTTCTGCCGTTGTTAAACATGCTGCAATCAATAAAATAACATCGGCGCCGATTGATCTTGCTTCCGCTATCTGATATTCATCAATAATAAAATCTTTACGCAAAATCGGGACCTGATTAATTCTTGCTTTTATTAAATCATTATTGGTTCCTCCAAAAAAAATTTCATCTGTTAGTACTGATAATGCAGATGCGCCTTGCTTTGCGTAAGCATGAAGTTATTTCAACGACATCAGCATTTTCATTAATAATTCCTTTTGAAGGAGATTTTCTTTTGAACTCTGCAATAATTCCTGTCCTTGATTCATCGAGCAGAAATTTTTTCAGAGATAATATTTTTCGATTGAAGAAATTGCTTTTCTCCAAATCAGAAATCTTCACCAGAGATTTTTTAGCTCTAACTTCTAATTTTTTCTGCTCGATTATGGTCTCTAAAATGTTCATATATAATTCTCCGGCATAAATACCGCAGCTAGCCGATTATTGAATTGTAATTAATTTCTTTAAAACATCATTGGCTTTCCCGCTCTCCAAACTTTCCACTGCAGCATGATACGCATCATCATAATTTTTATAATTTCCTGTACAATGCAGCGCCATTGCTGCATTCGCAAACACAACTGCATTTTGTGCCCAGGATCCATCACCTCGCAAAATTTTCAAAAATATTTTCGCCGCTTCCTCTACTGTGTTGCCTCCATAAATATCACTTGCTTCAACAGAACGCTTTCCCAATTGTTCGGGCGTCATTATTTTTTCTCCTTCATTGGTAATTACTTTTGTGTCATTGGTGAGAGAGATTTCATCATACCCATCCAAACTATGGATAATCGTGAACGTTCCTTCCGTTTGCTGTAATAAGTAATTGTAAATTCTTGCCATCTCCAAATTATAAACTCCAACCAATTGAAATTTTGGAAAAGCAGGATTAACCATCGGCCCGAGCATATTAAAAAAAGTTCGCACGCCTAAATTTTTTCTGATTGGTCCAACTGTTTTTAAAGCGGGATGAAAAAGTGGTGCATGTAAAAAACATATATTCGCTTCTTCAACCTCTTTCTTCAACTGCGATTGATCATTTTTGAATTTATACCCCAATTGTTCCATCACATTTGAAGCTCCGCTGATTGATGATGCTCCGTAATTTCCATGTTTGGAAACTTTTTGTCCTGTGCCTGCAACAATAAAACATGCAAGCGTAGAAATATTAAAAGTGTTTTTTCCATCACCACCTGTACCAACAATATCAATTGTTTCAGTGCCATTGAGATCAACACGAACACACAGTTCCAATAATGCATCGCGAAAGCCCTGCAACTCATCAATGGTAATACTTCGCATAAGGAACACCGTTATGAAAGAAGCAATCTCGCTTTCATTATACGTTCCCTTGGAAATATTCATCAGCGCTTCTCTTGCAAGCTCGCGCGATAATGTTTTGTATTCAAATAAATATTGAAGAATCTTTTTCATATCATTTTTTTAGCCAGTTCTTCATAATTTTTTCTCCATTCGGTGTTAATACACTTTCCGGATGAAATTGAACGCCCTGGACATCATATTTTTTATGTTGCAAGCCCATGATATAACTATTATCATCTCTCGCTGTCACCTCCAACTCATCTGGAAAATTTTCATCGCTAACGATCCAGCTATGATAACGGCCAACAGAAAATCTTTCAGGCAAGCCATCAAAAAGCTTTGGTGAATGGTGAATGGGCAATGGTGAATTTTTTTCATTGACGATTGCCCATTCACCATTCACGATATTCACATCTGTTGCAACACCATGATAAACTGTTGAAAGATTAATCAACTTTCCTCCAAACGCTTCTCCAATTGCCTGATGACCCAAACATACGCCCAGTATTGATTTTGTAGGCGCATATTCTTTTATTAATGGCAACAACAATCCTGCTTCTTCCGGAATTCCAGGCCCAGGTGATAAAATTATTTTATCATATTCTTTCACTTTCTCCAATTCGATCTTATCATTTCTATAAACATCTACTTTTTGATGCATAATCTTTTCAACCAGATGCACCAGGTTATATGTGAAAGAATCATAATTATCGAATACTAATATTTTCATTTTTACCAATTAATTGTTCATAGTTAATGGTTCATAGTTGGTTCGCCTATGAACTATCAACTATTATCTATGAACTAATAGAAGACGCTACTTCAATTGCCTTCTTCAGCGCTCCCAATTTATTATTCACTTCCTGCAATTCGCTTGCAGGCTGAGATGCGGCAACAATGCCTGCTCCAGCCTGATAATACAATGTATTTTGTTTGCTTAAAAAAGTCCTGATCATGATTGCATGAACACAGGTTCCGTCGAATCCCACAAAGCCAATACAACCGCCATAATAACTTCGCGAAGTCGGTTCGTATTTATCAATCAAAGTCATGGCTTTAAATTTAGGAGCGCCACTTAATGTGCCGGCAGGAAATGTTACCGCAAGCAATTCGAATGGATTCGTGTTCTCTTTTACTTTTCCCTGCACTTCACTTACCAAATGAATGACATGAGAATAATACTGCACCTGACGGTAATGCACAACCGAAACTTCATCGCACATACGGCTAAGGTCATTTCTGGCCAAATCAACCAGCATTACATGTTCTGCATTTTCTTTTGCATCTTTCAATAATTTATCTGCCATTTCCTGGTCAATATTATCATCGCCTGTCCTTTTAAAAGTGCCTGCTATAGGATGCACAACCGCTTTCCCGTTTTGAATTAACAATTGTGATTCAGGTGATGAGCCGATCAATTTATAATCTCCGTAATCAAAAAAGAATAAATAAGGCGATGGATTAATATTGCGCAATGCACGATACACATTGAATTCGTCGCCTGTGAAACTTTGCTGAAATCTTCTGCTCAAAACAATTTGAAAAACATCACCGCGATAACAGCTCGCAATTCCTTTCTTCACCATTTCGATATAATCTTCATCTTTCATATTCGACGTTTCTTCACCTTTTGGTTGAAACGGATAAGAAGGCACATCTTTGCTTTTGATCAATGATTCAACAATCGAAATTTCGCTTTCCATTCCTGCGATTTTATTTTCACATACAAACAATTCATCCTTAAAATGATTGATTGCAATAACGTACTGGTATAACCGATAACGCATCAGGGGAATTGCATTTGGCTGAGCGCTTCGTACCCCGAGCTTAATCGTATCGAAGAATTGAACGGCATCAAATGTTGTATAGCCAAATAATCCCTGTGCCGTTCTCACCGATTTTTCTGAGGCAGGCGCTACATCAAAACGCTGCATAAATTCCCACAATAAACGAGACACATCATCAGGATTATTGATCGCAATTTTTTCTGGATGCTGGTTCGGGAGCTTGAATTCAATATTTTTTGTGTCTGTAATTTCTATTCCAGCAATCGCATTGATCCCGATAAATGAATAGCTATTTTCTGCTACATGATAATCTGTGCTCTCCAGTAAAATAGTGTCGCGGAAACGATCGCGCAATCGCAGGTAAATTCCAACCGGCGTGTACACATCCGAAAGAATTTTTTTATGCTCCGTTTTTATCTCTATTTTTTTCATGCTTCGTTTTCTGATAAATTTTATTTTATGTAACCAGCATTTGTTCTTTAATCATCATCGTTGCGTCGCACTCTTGTACAGAAACAATTCTATTCAGCGGTCACTAACGGCAATCAACACACGATTTTAATTTTCTCCGGCATGAATGCCGGAGCTAGTCAAAAATCACAAAAAACTCAGTTCAAACAAATAAAAAACCCCGAATAAATCGGGGCTGAATATGGTAATACATCATTGCAATAGCATTACACGCCCCGCTCGGAGTTTGTATGCCACCACCACTGAATGTTTATATTAATTTGTTTCATTGCATTGCAAATATGAAAGCTTTTTTGAAAACCACCAATTTTATTCTTACTTTTTATTTATTAATAAAGCTTATGCAACCCCAACAACCTAACCTACAATCATCACAGCGATTGCTTTCGCTCGATTTTCTTCGCGGATTTATTATGATTTTTCTCGCTCTTGAAAGCTGCGGGTTATATGACCATTTATTTGACGCTACAAAACAAGAGCCGATATTAAATAATTTATTCCTGCAATTTTTTCATCACCCGTGGAATGGGCTAAGGTTCTGGGATTTGATCCAGCCTTCATTCATGTTCATGGCTGGCGTTTCGTTAGCCTTCTCGCTTACCAAACAGTATTCGCAAGGTGTAAACTGGAGCCAGTCTTTCAAAAAAACTTTGAAAAGATGTTTCTGGCTTTTCTTCTGGGGCGTGCTTGATTATTCAGTTCGAAAAACCGGATTGTCGTTTGAATTGTGGGATGTGCTCACCCAATTATCGTTCACAACATTTGTTGCATTTTTAATTTTTAAATGGAATGTGAAATGGCAAATTTTAGTATGCGTTGGATTGCTTTTATTAACAGAAGCATTATACCGGTTCACAAATGTGCCCAATTTTAATCAGCCCTTTGTTGACCAGCACAATTTTGGGAATTATGCTGATTTATTATTGATGAATAAAATCAATAAAGACGGGTGGGTTGCGATTAATTGCATACCTACTGCCGTGCATACAATTGCAGGAACGATTGTGGGGAAATTACTGATCAGTGGAAACAATAAAATAAAAACACTTTTAATTTGGGCAGCAATTTGCTTTGCTTTAGGGTTTGGGCTGGATTATGCGCATATAACGCCCATCATTAAACGAACAGCCACTTCATCTTTCATACTTGCTTCTTTAGGCTGGTGCTTGTGCTTTTTAACAATAAGCTATTGGTGGATTGATATAAAAAATCATAAAAAATATTTGCAATTTTTCACCATCGTTGGAATGAATTCAATTTTCATTTATTTATTTTTTGAGATAGTTGGAGACAGGTGGTTCACCGTATATATATCAACAATCAGCAACGGGCTGATGTCATTTATCAACACGCCGGAAACATTGAAATTAATTCTGAGTTCATTCACTGTTTTTACTTTGGCGTGGCTGCTTTGTTATTTTTTATATAAGAAGAAAATATTCTTTAAGCTATAAGAAAACTATTTTTCATCCGCACTTGGCCCATACATGCCAGGCACAGCAATACCAAGCAACCGCAAATAAACTGATAATTGTCCGCGATGATGTACTGTGTGATTGAATCCCCATCCGCGTATAGCCACTTTTTTCGGTATTGAAAAAACGATATGCTCACCTCTTCTAACAGTCCATTTTTTTTCAAGATCTTCATCACTTGCATTTTCAAGCGCATCGATTGATCTGGAAAAATTATTATCAAAGATCTGAAGCAGTTCTTCTGTAGAAGCCGCAACGCGGGGTTTGAATGATTGTGTGGCAAAATCAAATTCGTCTGCTTCAAGAATTCTATAAACCCAATGGCTTGTTTCGGCAATATGTGTTGCCAGCCTTCCGATGCTCATTGATTTTTCGTGCGGTTTCCAATCTGCTTTATCTAATGGAACTTTCGCCAACATCTTCTTTGTATTTGCAGATTCATTCTTTAATTCACCGATGAATGATGTTTTGAATGACATAAGTTTTGGTTAGTTTAAGAAGATTTCCAAAATCTGAATAGACATCAGACGGTTATAAAATAATTTTAGATTTTATGATATTCTTGAACCGCCACATGCCTAATTATTAATTTTTAATTCGTAATTATTAATTACAGCACTCCTTTAGTACTTGGCAAATAATTGCTCATCGGATCGCGTTTAACGGCCATGCGTATCGCTTTTGCAAATGCTTTGAAGATGGCTTCAATGATATGATGTTCATTTTCACCTTTGCATTCAATATTCAGATTACATTTTGCTCCGTCAGAAAATGATTTGAAGAAATGGAAGACCATTTCTGTTGGCATCTCTCCTATTTTTTCTCTTTTGAATTCTGCTTTCCAGACAATCCAATTTCTGCCTCCAAAATCAATCAGCACTTTTGCATCCGCTTCATCCATGGGCAACGCAAAACCATAACGTTCCATTCCGCGTTTGTCTGTCAATGCTTTTGCAAATGCTTCCCCCAATGCAATTCCAGTGTCTTCAATAGTGTGATGTTCATCGATGTGCAAATCGCCTTCTGCATGAATTTTAAGATCCATTTTTCCATGACGCGCGATTTGCTCAAGCATATGATCAAAAAAGCCAAGCCCGGTTTTTATGTCAGATTTGCCACTGCCGTCAACATTCAAATCGATTTTTATTTTTGTTTCATTGGTATTGCGCTCATGAACAACATGTCGCAATCCCAATTTTAGGCATTCATAAATCTTGCTCCATTCTGTAGTTTCCAAAGCAATAGTTGGTTGTAATTCCTGAATCGAATTGCTGATTTCTTTGCCGCCGAGATGAGGATCATTATTCAGCCAAAATGCTTTACAGCCAAGATTTTTAGCGAGTTGAACATCGGTAATGCGATCGCCGATTACAAAAGAATTTTTGATATCATATTTATCAATGTTTAAATATTCCAGCAACATTCCGATACCTGGCTTGCGCGTTGGCGCATTGTCTTTTGCAAAAGTTTTATCAATATGAACCGCAGTGAAATGAATGCCTTCATTTTCAAATGCCTTCATCACAAAATTTTGAACCGGCCAAAAGCTGTCTTCGGGAAATGAAGGAGTTCCTAATCCGTCCTGATTGGTGACCATGATTAATTCATACTCAAATTCGCCGGCAATTTTCGTCATGAACTCAAATACATGAGGATAGAATTCTAATTTTCCGAATGAATCAATCTGATAAGTTGGTGGGGCTTCTTTTATTAATGTGCCATCACGATCAATAAATAAAATCCGTTTCATTAGTTTGGTTTATAAAATTTCCTCATTACAAATCTCAAAATAATCTAATCGTTAGTGTTGCTTGCCTTTCACCAACAGATGAGACAAGAACATTGCCGTTACCAATATGAATTATTTCAAATGCAGGGCTTAACATCTACTCAAACAAAAAATGCTTTATCCAATTTTGTCATTTATTGTTCACATGAAAAACAAGTGTTCTAAATCAAATCGCTAAGATGATGTAATATTAAAAATTCACGGAGCTTACTAAATTTGCCACATCTTTTTCATGTTTGAAATCAATATTTTTATTGTTATCAATTTCAACTTTTGAATATCCCATATCAGCAATGGCCGATGAAAAAGACTTTTTATTTAGCTTTATCTCTTTAATTATTTTTGTTGCCTTGTTAAATAAATAATACTGGCTGTCAACATCAAAAGAAGATTTATCAGGGAGGCCTAAAGACTTTATAGTAGCAATATGACAGTGATAATATTTCAATAACTGAATTTTATTATTTTGAGCTATAATCTGATAAATACTACTTGTACCATGCCCATTAATGGAAGGGTAACCGGTTTTTAATATCATGCTTTGATAATTGGAATCCGGATATGAAATCGAATCTAAAGCTAATAGGCATAGCAACTCTTTGTTTCTTTCAATATCGATTTGATTGTTCAGCATATCAAATTTAACAGGCACATCTTTAAATTTAGTTCCGTCTTTAAATACTACATATGCGGATGCATAATCGTGGTTTAGAAATGGGCTCCCGCTTACTTCGCTATATTGAGCGCTATTTAAATTTATAGCATTCCCATAAATGAATGAATCGTTTCCACCAGTAATACTCAGACCATTAAACGAGGAAATACTACTGACTGGCTTTCCCGGGTCAGCGCGTTGGGCAAAAGTGCTGCTGCAGCAAATTATCAGAATAAAAAAAATAAAAGGTTTCATAACAAATTATTTTAAATTAAAAGTGATTAATTAAAAAAAATAATCTCAAATCCATAATTGTTATCAAAGGTCGGAAGAACTTAACTTGAAAGCAAATCATAACAAAACTTTTGAGCCGTCATTTCGACCGCAGAGAGAAATCGCAGTTGAGAATAACGAGGAATGCTATTATTTAAGATACAATTATTCCGAAAAATAAATTCACCAATAACGGGTTAATATGGTGTTCTTTCAGTACAAGAGTGCGATGCGCAATGCTGCCGGACAGGCGGCAAGAATGTTTCATAGAGCAATATGGTTAAAGGCATAATAAAAATCACTTCAACTTTGCACGCACTGCCTTCACTTCGGCTTCTGTTACCGCTTTTGCCTTATTGCCAAAACTATTCCGAACATATGTGAGCACATCAGCAATCTGCAAATCCGTAAGATCTTTATGCGATGCCATCACGTTGTGATATTCGATATCATCAATGGTAACACCGCTGCTTAATCCTTTTAAAACAATTTCTATTAACTGCGATTTATCGCCGAGCACCCATTTTGTTTTTATTAATGGCGGGTTCATGTTCATCACACCGCCGCCATCTATCTGATGGCAAGTCAGACATCTTTCTGTATACACTTTTTTTCCACGTTCCATAGAAAGCCGCAGCTTATTTTGTGCAGGTTTTGTTTGAGACATTAATAATGCCGATGATAAAAATATGATAGACATTACCGTTACTGCCCGTAGTGTTCTCATTAATTCTTAATTGTCAATTATTAATTATTTCCCGGTGTAAGTTATTTTCCAGATCGTTCCTTTCACATCATCTGAAACATAAATAGAACCATCGGGTGCTTGCGCAATGCCGCAAGGGCGGTGCTTTGCACGACCTGAGGCAGTCAGCTCCGGCCCGCCAGAGAACCCATCTGCAAACACTTCCCATTTGCCACTTGGCTTACCGTCTTTGAAAGGAACGAACACAACATAATATCCTTCCTGAGGTTCAGGTGCGCGGTTCCATGAACCGTGAAAAACGACAAAAGCACCATTTTTATATTTTTCAGGAAATTGGTTGCCAGTATAAAATAATAAACCATTCGGCGCAAGGTGACCCGGAAAAGCAACAACCGGATCTTGAGCGTCTTCGCCTGCCGTTTTTTTGCCGTCACCACCAAACTCAGGAGCTAATATTTTTTTGTTCTGAAATTCGTCATAATAAATATAAGGCCAGCCGCAGTTCGAGCCCTGATGCAATTCATACATGCATTCCGCAGGTAATTCTGCGCTTTGTTTTGTGTCATACATATCAGGAAAAAGATCGTGAAGCTGATCGCGGCCATGTTGCATAACAAACAAAGAATTTGTTGCCGTGTTCCAATCAAGCCCCACAACATTGCGCAAACCAGTTGCATAACGAACGCCATCGCCATAGGTCTGATTTAATTTATCAGCCTTGAACTGCCAGATGCCGCCTGCAGAATCCAGTATGGGGCAGGGTTTCATACCTGGCGAACCTTTTTGCCTGTCGTCAACCTGGCACGCATTTGAATACGCGCCGATATTCACATATAGGTTACCGTTATTATCGAGCATGATGGCTTTTGCTTCATGTTCATGTCGTGATAACAATCCTGTTACTATTTTTTCAGGGTTATCAGGATTTACAATATCATTATTTGCGCCAAGCTTGAAACGAAAAACTTCTTCATCAGATGAAGCATACAAGTAACCATTTTTAATAGCAATGCCTGTTCCCGGAAATTTCCCAAAGCCTTTGATGTCTTCCGCTTTTCCGTCACCGTTCGCATCGCGCAAGCGATAAATGCCGTTGCCATTTTTTAATCTTGATAATTTCACATATACATCGCCGTTAGCATTTACGGTTAAATGACGGGTGCCACCAAGATTTTCTGCAAACACAACTGCATTAAAACCTGAAGGCAATTTTAATGTAACATCGTCAGCTGTTATATTTGTTTTTTTGGTAGAATCTTCATTTGAATTATTAGCACAAGCAGTTAGTGTGATCACACACAAAGCAAGTGAAGCATAAAAAGATTTCTTAAATAACTGTATCATAATTTTATATTGAGTTTTAAAACGAACATGAAAGTTACATCATCTTACATTTCAAATTGCTGCAAAGCTGTTATCAATTCCTTATTTTCATTTTCTTTGCCAACAGTAATGCGCAGGCAGCCTTCGCACAATTCCACCTTGCTCCTGTCGCGCACTACAATTTCACGTTGCAATAAATAATCATATATCGCCTTTGCGTCTGCAACTTTTACCAGTAAAAAATTTGCATCGCTCGGGTATACTTTTTTTACAACACTCATTTTCGCTAGTGATGCGCTAAGCTCTTCACGCATGGCAACAATCGCCTTAATCATATCATTCACCTGACCAACTTCATCGAGCGCTTTCAATACCAATTCCTGTGTTGACTGATTGATATTATAAGGCGGCTTCACTTTATTGAACACTGCAATAATAGCTTCGCTCGCAAAAGCCATGCCCAGACGCAACCCGGCTAGTCCCCAGGCTTTGCTTAACGTTTGCATCACTACTAAATTCGGGTAATCGCTGAGTTCCTGGATAAAAGATTTGTGGCGGGAAAAATTGATATAAGCTTCATCAATCACCACCAAACCGTTGAAATTATTCAACACCGTTTCCACATCTTCACGATTCAAAGAATTTGCTGTCGGATTATTCGGTGAGCATATCCAGATTATTTTCGTGCGATCGTCTACCAAATTTTCAAGATGGACTAAATCGAGCTGAAAATCGTCCAACAATTTTGCACGGCGAACTTCCACATCATTAATATTTGCACTTACTTCATACATTCCGTAAGTCGGCGGATTAATGATCACATTATCTTTTCCGGGCTCACAAAAAGCGCGGAACAAAATATCAATGCATTCATCGCTTCCATTTCCTAAAAAAATATGTTTTTGCGGAACGCCTTTTATTTTACTGATGGATTCTTTCACTTTCCATTGAAGCGGGTCAGGATAACGATTGTACCATTTTATTAATGGCGAGCCGAGACTGTTTTCATTCGCATCTAAAAACACTTTTGCCTCGCCTTTAAATTCATCACGAGCCGATGAATAAGGAACAAGTTTTTTAATGTTTTCTCTTAATAAACGCTCTAACTGAAACATTTTTTATTTTTTGGTAACCTGCATTTGTAATTCTATTAAGCATCGTTGCGTCGCACTCTTGTACATTTTTAATCCTATTAAAATTTTGTTTCATAATCGGCAGGTTCTTGCGTTCTAAATTTAACAGGCTTTTCTCGCAGCTCATCGCTCAAGGCTCAAGGCTTCCTGACCCTCACTGCATTTGCGTGTGCTTTCAATCCTTCAGCTTCAGCCATTACTTCAACCGTTTTGCCGATTTCGGTTATTCCTTCCCGTGAAATTTGCTGAAATGTAATTTTCTTTACAAAACTATCCACGCTAACACCGCTATAACTTTTTGCATATCCATTCGTCGGCAAAGTATGGTTCGTTCCGCTTGCATAATCACCTGCGCTTTCAGGAGAATAATTTCCCAGAAACACAGAACCAGCATTCACAACTTTATCAGCCAGCAGTTCTGCATTAGCACAACTTAATATTAAATGCTCAGGTGCATATTCATTCAACACTTCCATGGCTTCATCATCATTCTTCACTAAAATAATTTTGCTTTTCTCCAATGCTTTTTTTGCAATTTCTTTGCGCGGCAATTTCTCCAATTGTTTTTTGATTTCGATCTTAATACTCCGGGATAAATCTACGGAGCGGGTCAATAATATCACCTGACTGTCTGGCCCATGTTCTGCCTGTGATAATAAATCCGCCGCCACAAAAGATGCATTAGCAATTTCGTCAGCATACACCGCTACTTCGCTTGGGCCTGCTGGCATGTCAATGGCAATTCCATCTTTTTGAATAAGTTGTTTTGCGCAAGTAATAAATTGATTTCCCGGGCCTAAAATTTTATAAACAGAAGGAACAGTTTTTGTTCCATAAGCCATCGCGCCAATTGCCTGAACTCCGCCAATCTTATAAACCTCTTTAATGCCTAACAAATTCGCAACGAATAAAATCGCAGGATGCAATTTTCCGTTTTTATCAGGCGGCGAACAAACAACAATTCGCTTGCAACCCGCAATTGTGGCAGGAATCCCGAGCATTAATAAAGTTGAAAATAATGGAGCGCTTCCACCGGGAATATATAAACCAACCTTTTCAATGGCCACATTTTTGCGCCAGCATTTCACGCCGGGCATTGTTTCAATTATTTCAACAGGCTGCAATTGTGCAGCATGAAATTTTTCGATATTATTTTTCGCGACAAGGATCGCCTTTTTTAATTCATCGCTCAACAATTTTTCTGCTCCTTTAAATTCCTTATCACTTACTGAAAAATCTTTCAGCATCACGCCGTCAAATTCTTCCGTAAATTTTTTAATTGCTTTATCACCTTTATTCCTCACTGTATCCAATATCTTCTTCACTTTTTTTTCTAATGAAGAAGAATCAAAAGCAGGCCGCTGCAAAATTTTCGGCCAATCTTTATTTTTAGAATATTTTATTGTCAGCATTTCATTCGCGTTAATTCGTTTCAATTTGCGCTCATTAGCGTCATATTATCATTTTCTCAATCGGCACCACTAAAATGCCCTGAGCACCATTTGCTTTTAGTTTTTCAATAATCTCCCAAAAATCATTTTCATTCAAAACACTGTGAACGCTGCTCCAGCCAGGTTCTGCCAAAGGCAATACAGTCGGGCTTTTCATGCCGGGCAATAAACTAATAATATCCTTAAGTTTTTCGTTTGGCGCATTCAATAAAATGTATTTATTATTTTTTGCCTTTTTTACTGATTGAATCCTGAATAACAATTTTTTCAAAAGATTTTCTTTCTCTTCGCTCAGTTTATTATTCTTGATAAGCACTGTTCTTGATTTCAAAATCATTTCAGCTTCCTGCAAACCATTCATGAATAATGTGGAACCGCTGCTTACAATATCACAAATTGCATCAGCCAAACCAATGCCCGGCGCAATTTCCACGCTGCCGCTGATTTCATGAATTTCTGCTTTCACATTATTCTTATCTAAAAAGCTTTGCAGCAATACAGGATAAGAAGTAGCAATTTTTTTTCCATTCAGATAAGAAGCGTTTTTATATTTCTCACCTTTTCTAACGGCAATGCTTAACCGACAAGTAGCAAAGCCGAGATCTTCCACAAAAGTTACTTTCCTGCTGCTTTCATACATTACATTTTCTCCCACAATGCCAATATCCGCAACGGCGTCTTCAACATATTGCGGAATATCGTCATCACGAAAAAAATAAACTTCCATTGGAAAATTGTTTGCTTCCGCTTTCAGCTTATTCACTCCGTTCACCACATCAATGCCGCATTCTTTCAACAAATTCAATGAGCCTTCATGTAATCTGCCGCTTTTCTGAATTGCTATTTTAAGTTTCTCTTGCATAATATTTTTATACTGCCACTGAAACACTGAATCACAAAATCATTATTGTTTCAGCGCTTCAGTGGCAAACATTTAAGTAATTAAAAAAGGCTTACAAATGTAAGCCCTGAATTTTTTATTGCTATTGCATAAAATACCATCGGCTTACCCTTTTGGGAAAGTATGATGATGATGGATATGCAAAATGTATTTCATAATTGTGGAGCAAAAATAATAGCAAATTGGTTTGTATCAAAATTTTATTGTTTGTTTCCCGCAACCAGCCAAAGAAGGCAAAGAGTACAAGGACTGATTTCATACCATTAACCCTTCAATATATTGTCTGGAACAAAAATTTTACCTTACACGCAAATGTATTGTTATGGCTCTCTTCCTTCGTTTCTTTTTAGTGCTTGCTGTAATTGTTTTTTTATTTGCTTTTATGAGCAGGCAGGTTGCTGCTTCGCGTGGTTGGAAATTAGTATGGAGCGATGAATTTGATTATAAAGGATTGCCCGATGCAAACAAATGGAATTATGATATTGGCGGAGATGGATGGGGAAATAATGAGCTGGAATATTATACAAAAGAAAGGCCCGAAAATGCACGGGTTGAAAATGGCAATTTAATTATTGAGGCTAGAAAAGAAGATCATGAAGGCAAAAAATATACTTCTGCACGATTGGTTACAAAAGGCAAAGGCGATTGGACTTATGGCAAGATTGAAGTCCGTGCCAAGCTTCCAAAAGGAGTTGGATCCTGGCCCGCAATCTGGATGCTCGGTTCTGAAACTCCCATGAACTGGCCTGATGATGGCGAGATTGATATTATGGAACATGTTGGCTTTGATCCGGGCTCAATCCATGCATCTATTCATTGCAAAAAATACAATCACGTAATACATACACAGAAAACGGCAATCACCAATGTGCCCGATTTTGGGGATGCATTTCATGTTTATTCCATGGAATGGAATGAATCTGACATTTCAATTTTTGTAGATGATAAAAAATATTTCACATTTGCGAATGAGCATAGCAGTTATGATGCGTGGCCTTTTGACCAGCCAATGCATTTGTTATTAAATATTGCTATTGGTGGAAACTGGGGCGGACAGAAAGGTGTAGACGATTCTATTTTCCCGCAACAGATGCTGGTAGATTATGTAAGGGTATATCAGAAAAAGTAAATTTCCATTTTAAGCCTATTTTATTGTTCTATTGCAAAAGCCGAATTGGTTTTATGTAATTCTGCGCCACTACAAATATTGTGCAAATAAGAGATCAAATCTGATGCGATAATCGGAGGAAACATAGACTTGAAATACTTTCTTTGACCATTATAGTAAACGATAATTGTTATTACAGAACCATCGCAGCATTCAATATCATTAAAGCTAAGCGAGTTCAAATTACAGGTTTTCAATTCGGAAATTAAATTGTTATATAATTTCTCATCGAGAGTCCCAATGTAATAACCCATTTTAGAAGAGTCAAGAAAAAAATCATCATTCTTCTTGTGAACTCTCTCCGCATATAGTTCTATTTCTTTTTTATTATTTATCTGAAGGTGATAAGTTGAACAACTTCCGTGGCAGGATGTAGTATTAAAAATTATTTTTTCGAACCGAATGGTATTGTCAATCGAAAATTTTTTCCTGGTGAAAATGAGGCCGGCTTTATTATTAAAAAAACCTTTTGATAAGTCACTTACAGGTTTTACGATCAACATAGAATCACTCAGATAATTAAGCTGAAAATCAAATTTCTTGACATGAACTTCTTTAAAATTATCTGAAGAAGTAGAATAGTGCTCTTGAAAACTGAGCGTGTCTCCATAAAGAAAAAGCAGATAATTCTGCTGGCTGTTCTTAGTTGCCAGATAATTCCCCGCGTAAAGTGAAGCTGTGTCATGAATAAGCATCAATTCACTTTCGGGTGTTATCCATGTTCCTTTTAACCTCGTAAGTTGAGCGGTTAAAAGAGTGGCTTTGAATAAGAATAAATTAATAAGAAATAAGCGCATGATAAGGATAAGATTGTTTTAATAAAAATACAGCTTTCAAACGCAAAAATTATTAATAAACAAATATTCAATGCAACAAAAAAAGCAGAAGACAATAAGTCTTCTGCTTAATAATATTTCATCCTTTCGATAAGCTCAGGGCTTAACTAAATTTCTTTGCGTCTTCCAAAAATTTAGCAAGACCAATATCTGTTAATGGATGTTTTAATAAACCAAGGATTGATTCTAACGGGCATGTACATACGTCGGCGCCGGCTTCTGCGCATTTGATAATGTGCAATGCGCTGCGTATAGATGCTGCGAGGATTTCTGTTTCAAAACCCTGTATGGTATAGATTCGTGAGATTTGCTCGATTAATTGAACGCCATCCCAACCGCTGTCATCAATTCTTCCGATAAAAGGAGAAACATATTTTGCACCTGCTTTTGCCGCGAGTATTGCCTGGCCTGCAGAAAAAACCAATGTACAATTTGTTTTGATGCCATTATCAGTGAACCATTTCAATGCTTTCACGCCATCTTTGATCATCGGAACTTTCACGATGATGTTTGGATGGATGGCAGCGAGTTTTTTCCCTTCAGCAATGATGCCATCGAAATCGGTGGAAACAACTTCTGCGCTGATATCGCCATTCTTTACTATTTCGCAAATGGTTTTGTAATGATTGTAAACCGCCTCCTGTCCTTTAATTCCTTCTTTCGCCATTAATGAAGGATTTGTTGTAACGCCATCAAGAACGCCGAGGTCGTTTGCCTCTCTTATCTGCGCAAGGTTCGCAGTGTCAATAAAAAATTTCATATGCTAAGTTGAGATTGTGTAAATAAAAAATGGCAAGTTACTTACATCGCACCGCTACGACCACCTACCCTTGCTGCCTTCCGGCCCTGGGGGAGTTCAGCAGGAGCTGGCCGTATAAGACTTGCCGCTGCAAATATAAGAGTTTTTGGCTTGTAGTTCTGAAATTCTGAATTCATCAGACACCTTAATCACCATGCGATTCAAGAAAATTAATAATTGATAATTAGTAATGCCGAAACTCGAAGCGCAAGATTGAATTAATGACTTTAAAGATTAGTAATGAAAGTCGCACATCGCTCAATAGAATTCCATCAGTACAAGAGTGCGACGCAAGAAAAGCTAAATAGCAGTAATGTCGTTCGGTACATAATCTCGGAATGGAATAACCCGAGAGAATTAATAATTATGAATTGTTAATTAATAATGCTGAAATTTAAAATTGATAATGAAACCTGAAATCCAGGAACTACAGACTAGAAACTACAAACTCGAAACTACCTTCCATTAAGCGTATTTAATTTTGCAATGCCAACAAGCTGATCGGCACGGCCACCCAAATCGCGGAAATAAACCAGAACGATGTAATCATTTTCTGTTTCAATATGGTTGCCTTCTGTCAGATCAAAAGATGGCGTTTTACTTGGATCGTTTTTATCGACGGTCACATAATCGTAATTATAATAACCTTGCTTCAGAAAAAGCGAAACTTCATACATGCCTTTATCAGCATTGAATTTCATTTTGGTTGAATCATCCAATTTGTAGTCGGTAATTTTGCCTGTTATATAAACGTCTTTATCTGGATATTCAGTTTTGCCTTTTGGCACAAAACTAAAATGAACTGTTGCGTAATCAGTTTGCCAAAATGGGTTAATGCTTTCTGTTGTTTGAATATAAAATCCACCATTATAATCTTTATAAAAATAAAATGGCAGGTCGTTCCTTGCCGGGTCAGGCCTGGCAAATATTTCAGTTGATGTTTTGCCGTAAGTGCCGCTCTGAACACGATCCGTCTGATATCTGAAAGTTTGCAGGTCGATCCATCTCCACTCCTTTCCGCCGGGGAAAATAAAATCATCATCGCGGTTATATTGCAACGTGTTCCCCGAATAAAATGTTGGCTGGATATTATTCACGGCAATGTCCCACCGATAATTCTGAAGCACACAAATTTTTATTTGTTGCAATGCATTTGCAACATTTAATGTGCGCATGTTCACAATAATCTGCAATTTTTGATGCGTGTGAGAAAGTATGGGATCGAAAGGCTGAAGAAATTGAACGGCAATATTGGTCGTGTTGTCAACTATCAAAAACCTTTTTGTAAAAGCAAGCTGCGATGTATCGCCATTCAAAAAAACTTTTAAAATATAATTGCCCGAACGTGTGGGAAAGCAACCGGGATCGGGGAACCAAGGCATCATAATGCGTGTATTTTACGAGCGCAAGAGAAGAAAGCCTGTAATCGCTGATGCGCATTTGCGTGAAGCCGCGGATAAAATCAAAGTCGCTGATAATGGCTGGCGTCCAGTCTTCATTGCAGAGCTGATAAGTGTAAGAATAGCTTTTTACATCTGCATCAAGGTCATCGAAACTTAGCACCAGCTCATCTTTGCTGTTAAGGTTAATGATTGGGTAGCCCAATTGGTTGCCCTTCACATATAGCTGTGGGGTTTTAATATTCGGCATTAAAACCGAGTCTGACACTTGTGCTTCACAAAAAAAATTTGCAGCGCAAAAAAGCAACAGCAAAAAATATGTAAGAAGATTTTTTTTCATTATAATGATGTTATGCATCACAATGTTAGCACAAAAACGCAAAAAATTTTATTCCTATGATTGCTACACCTATTTTTGAATGTTAAAAAAACGCCGGTGAATATTTCTGCTTTTATTGCTAAACGCATTGCCTTCGGCCAGCAGAGTTCTTTTCTATCCTTCATTATACGCCTTGCAATTGCGGCAACACTTATAAGCGTTGCCGCCATGATTGTTACAGTTGCCCTCACCAGTGGGTTTCAATATGCAGTGAGCCAAAAAGTATTTAGTTTTTGGGGCGATATAAGAGTACAGCACTATGAGGCGAATAGAGCAGCTATTGCCGAACAATCCCCCATTGAAAAAAATGACACGGTGCTGCAGGTGCTTCACGAAAACAAAGAAATAAAAACCATTCAAGCTTTTGCAACAAAGAGCGCTATTATTAAAGGTAGCGAAAGCATTGAAGGCGTTTTGTTAAAAGGCGTTGAAAAAAATTACGATTTCAATAATATCAAAAATTTTTTGCAGGAAGGAAGCTGGCTGCATTTTCCTGACAGCGGCTACAGTAATGAAATTAATCTTTCAGTTTATACTGCTAACCGGCTTAAACTAAAAGTGAAGGACAAAATTTTTATTTATTTCATTCAGTCCGACGGATCGCATCGGGTGAGGCCAATGATTGTAGCTGGCTTGTTCAAAACGGGCATAGATGAATATGACAAACTTTACGCCATCACTGATATCAAATTAATTCAGCGGTTGAACAACTGGAAAGAAACTGAAATCGGCGGCTACGAAATTTTTATAAAAGATTATAGAAAAGTTGATACAGTAAGCAATCAAATTGCAGACAAGCTTCCGTCGGTGTGGAACAGCAAAACCATTAAAGAAGTTTATCCATATATTTTCGATTGGCTGAATTTGCAAAACACAACCATCGCGATCGCACTTATCATCATCCTTATTGTTGCCACGCTCAATTTGGTTACCTGCCTCATTGTTCTGGTACTCGACAGAACGAAAATGATCGGCATTCTTAAAGCAATCGGTTCGCCCAATGCAAGTATTCAAAAAATATTTTTGTACCACGTCAGCATTATTACAGTAAGCGGGATTTTTCTCGGCAACCTTTTCGCATTTTTATTATGCTGGCTGCAACAGCGTTATGGTTTTATAACTCTGCCGGAAGATGCTTATTTCATTTCCACAGCTGTGGTAAAGCTAAGCTGGTGGCAGGTTTTATTAATTGATGCCGGCACATTGCTTATTTGTTTTCTTGTTCTCATCATCCCTACATTAGTTATCAGAAAAATTCAGCCGGCGAAAGCAATACAGTTCAACTAGACTGAAATTATTTTACCAACCTTCTGTAACTATTGCTCCTTTGGCGCGTAAAAACAAAACTTTACCACACCAAATGCTTATGCCGGCTGAAAGAAAATATTTTATTGATTGGGTGCGCGTTCTCGCATTTTTTCTGCTCATTTTTTTCATTGTGCCATGCCATTTGTGATTTTTGGCTGGGAAATAAAAGACAAGCACCATTCAGTTTCATTAAGCCGGCTGATTTGGTGGATGCACCAATGGAGGCTTCCGTTATTGTTTTTTGTTTCAGGGGTTGGCATTCATTTTTCATTAAAGAAAAGATCGGTTATTTCTTTTGCCGGAGAGCGTGTTGTGCGCTTATTGATCCCACTTCTTTTTGCCATGTTTTTTACAATCCCGTTACAAGTATATTTTGAGTGGATGCAAAAAGGCAAAATCAACGAATCGTATATTCACTTTTATCCGAGCGTTTGGAAAATGATCCCTTATCCTGATGGTTCATTAACGTGGAGCCATATGTGGTTCGTAGTTTATCTATTTGTTTTTTGTATTTAATTGTTGCCCGTGTTTGCGTTATTCAAAATAAAAATGCTTCAGCGCTTCAAAGAATATCTGGCCGACAAATTATCAAACCCAATTGCAGCAACACTTTTATTTATTCCATTTGCCATTTATTATTTCAAGCTTTACATCAGATATCCTGAGCAAATGAGTTTGTTGGATGATTGGTTTTTGTTCATTTTTTCATTAACCCTTTTGTTTTATGGTTATTTCATTGCGTCCAGCAAACGCTTTTGGGGAACATGCGAAAAATATCGGTTTGTTTTTTTAACAACGGCAGTAGTTTGTATCATTCTTCTGTTTTATAATTTTTGGTGGAGCTTTGATTTCCCCAAAAAACAAAACAGCAGGTTATCTCTTTACGGAACACTGAATGCTTTGCATATCTGGATGCTTATTCTTAGCATCCTGGGCTTCGCAAAAAAATACCTCAATTTCAGTAACCGTTTTTTGCAATATGCCAATCAGGCTGTCTATCCGTTTTATATACTTCATCAAACCATTATTGTTGCAATCGGATATTATGTTGTTCAGTGGCCAATGCCGATTTTGCTAAAACTAATTGTGCTCGCGGTTTGCTGCTTTACAACACTTATCATAATATATAAATGGATTATCAAGCCCTTTATAATTACAAGAATTTTATATGGAATGAAGTGGAAAGAACGTAAACAACAGCAAGAAGCTGCCATTTAGTTTGATAATTGTGATATGACAATACCCGCTGCCACAGCGGCATTCAGCGATTCGGCATCTCCGATTTTAGGGATTGTTATTTTTTGCGTGGCCAACGAAAGAAGTGCTTCGCTTATGCCTTTTGATTCGTTGCCTATCAAAATAAAACCTTCTTTTATTTTTTTCATCTCAAATAAATTTTTTCCATCCAGCGAAGTAGCATAAACGGTAATAGAAGAATTTGTATGAAGAAAATTTTCCAAATCTTCATACATCACATTTATCCTTGCTATGCTTCCCATGGTAGATTGGATTACTTTAGGATTAAACAGATCAGCAGAATCTTTGCTGCAAATAATATTTTCAATGCCGAACCAATCGGCAGTCCTGATAATGGTCCCCAGATTTCCCGGATCTTGAATGCCATCGAGCACCAGCGTTATCTTTTCAGCAAAATTTACTTTATTGAAAATTGGTTTTTTAAAAACGCCCAACACTAAATTGGGGGCTTGTTGAAAAGAAATTCTTTCCAGCTCTGCTTTTGTAATTTCATTGAATTTCACTGTGTGGGCTTTTATTAACTGATCGTTTTCATTGCGCCAATCTTTCGTTCCATACAATTGCAAAAGCTCAACATTGCTTGCAGCCAACAATTCGTTAATTATCTTATCCATCCGCAACAAATGCACCTTCTTCATCACGATTTTTTTTCTGGCTTAAACTTTGAATATATTTGATTTGTGATTTTATCAGCATCCTATTTATTTACAAATAATTAAAAATCTTTTTTGCGGGTAATCCATCCGAAAAAACCGTTTAATCCTAATTATGCTATTTCGCCGGCAAGTTACTGTATCTTTCTTCAAACCAGCACTGGTGCTGACGATGGCGATAACAACATTTATCTTTTCATGCATTGCCCCAAAAAAAAATCAATACCCAAAGCACAAAGCTTTTGTTTATAAAATAAATATCAAGGTTGAAGGCAAGCAGACAAACAATGAAAAGCAAGACCTTGAAACAAGGCTTTCCAACCAGCTTGACGACAGCATGCGCGTAAGAACTGTTACAGATATCCGATGGAAATTTCCTTTTTTTTACAGAAAAATTGTTGATCCTCCTGTTTTTGATACCGCCAATGTTTCAAGGTCCAACAACTTTATGGGAGCGCTGCTGAGCTCAATTGGCTATTACAGCCCAGTTATAAAAGACAGTTTTAAGATTGATTCTTTTAAAGATCAATATCGCGCAATTATTAATTTTCATGTTAACCCCGGAAAAAATTTAAAGCTCGATTCAATCGCTTATGATCTTCAAACTCCGGAACTGCAAGCGCTTGTATTAAAAAATAAGAAAACGTCATTACTAAAAAAAGGAGGCCCGTTTTCAAAACAAATTATTTCTGATGAACTGGACAGGATCATCAAATTATTTCATAACAATGGTTACTATAAATTTTCTATCAAAGATATTTATGCAGAAAAAGACACAGTGCTTTCAGCTTTGATCGACCCAACCTTAGATCCATTTCAACAAGCGCAATTATTGGAAGAACTAAAAAAGAAACGCGAGAACCCTACTATCAACATTGTATTCAGACAGCGGCCGCCAGAGGATTCCAGCGAAATCAAAAAATTTTATATTGATAGTGTTACTGTTTTTCCCGATCTGCCACTCGTAGAAGACACAACAGATGTAGTTGTAAAAAATGATACGCTTAAAAAAAATAAGATAACCATCATTTCAAGGACAGATAAATTCAAGCCTTCAGTTATTTATAAAAACCTGGGCATTGTTCCCGGAACACTTTATAAGCAGGATGATTATTATAAAACGCTAAACCTTTTTGGTAACCAATTAGGTGCCTGGCAGCGTGCGTCGCTTGATTTTCATGAATCCGATTCCTCAGATTCTTTGTTGAACGCGATGTTGCTTTTATATCCTAACAAAAAACAAAATATTGGCGGCGAGCTTGAAGCAAGCTACAATACAAATGATATACTCACCGCCACAAATTTATTTGGTATCGGCGCAAACCTTTCGCTCAAGAACCGAAATGCTTTTCACCGGTCTATTCAAACCAATACCGTTATCCATGGCGGAATTGAGCTCGGCTCAGATTTTATTCAAACAGAACAGGCATCGTTTTCGCATACAATTTCGTTCCCGCATTCACCCGCATTTTGGTGGTTTAAAAATGCAGACAGCAAGAACACCTCACTAAATTTTAATGCTTCTTATACAGACAGGCGCGATCTGTTTATTCTTAGTTCATTAGAAACATTTCTTGGATGGGATTGGACCACCGGCAATAAAACTTATATTTTCAGGCCTGTTAATATTGAGCTGAATAACCTCACTACCATTGGCGATAGCCTTACCAATGCCATTGATACCGTGCCTATTTTAAAAACAGCATTTAAAACAGGGCTTGTTATCAGCAGGCAATTTATTTATGGCTCAACAAAGCAACATGGAAAGAATACTGTTTTCTTAAGAACCACTGCCGAAGAAAGCGGCACTTTATTAGGGCTTATCAATTCCATCAATCATAGCCAATTGCTCCGCTTTGTAAAAGCAGATATTGAATACCGCTTGCATAAAGATTATGATAAAGACCACCAGCTCGCCCTTCGGCTGTATGCAGGCACAGGCCTGGAATATGGCGCTGGCAAGGGTATTGATCAAACGCTTCCGTTTTACAAAGCATTTTTTGCCGGTGGCCTTAACAGCATGCGCGGTTGGCAGGTAAGGCAGCTAGGTCTTGGCTCATCCCCTTTTTATAATGAATCAAAATATGTTTATGACAGGTTTGGCGATGTTAAGATCGAAGGAAATATTGAATACAGGTTTTTGATCGGCACGCTTTTCGGCGTGAAAATAGGAAGCGCTTTATATACTGATGTTGGAAATATTTGGGATTGGACACCGATAGATACCACACAAGCTTCAAAGGGCAGCAATTTTGCTTTGAACAGATTTTACAAAGAATTTGCTGTTGACGCGGGGACCGGCTTAAGGCTCGATTTTAATTATTTTGTGCTCCGCTTTGATTGGGCTTATAAAATACGCGACCCTCAACGAATTGATCATCCCAACACATGGTTTTATGATATGCATTTAAGCGATGGCCAATTCCAACTTGGCATTGGTTATCCATTTTAATAACGCAGTTTGAATTGTTGTGCTATAAATTTTCTAACGCTAGTTTTTGTCGGATCATTTCTTCAGCTTCTTGCATGTTTGCTGATTTTTCCAAAGAAAACCCGCCGATTCTTGTGCGGCACAATTTGCTGAGATAAGCGCCGCAACCCAGCTCTGCACCAAAATCATTTGCCAAACTGCGTATATACGTTCCCGTTGAACATACGACACGAAATGAAACAACAGGCAACGCTACTGAGGTAATTTCAAATTCTTTGATTGCAATCTTTCGTGCTTCAAGTTTCACCTCTTTGCCTTGCCTGGCAAGCTCATAAGCCCTTTTGCCATCTTTTTTTATAGCTGAATGAATTGGCGGCGTTTGTAAAATTTCACCAGTGAATTTTTTGGTTGCTTCATGAATGAGAGAGTTGGTCAGCAAAGAATAATCTTTAAAATTTTCCGGCTCGCTTTCAAGATCATAAGTTGGAGTTGTTGCGCCTAAAGTAAAATCGCCGGTATATTCTTTTTCAGCAGCCACAAATTCATTGATGCGTTTTGTAAATTTTCCAGTGCACACAATTAACAGGCCTGTTGCCAAAGGATCAAGCGTTCCAGCATGGCCAACTTTTTTTGTTTTTACAAGATTTCGGATCTTTCTGATTACGTCGAAAGATGTCCATTGAAAGGGCTTATTGATCAGCAATACTTCTCCTTGTTCGTAGGGGTTCATCATTTCAATTTTTAGTTTCCGGTTGATAGCTGAAAAGATGCAAAGTACATGATGAAATGCGAATGAATGATTATGTTGCCAAAAAGAAAGTATTTAAGATGGAATTTTTCATGGAGGAAATGAAAACCACAAACCGGAAACTATATCGCTTGTCGTGCTTTTATTTCAAGATATTTATTTACAACACTCACCGTTAAATTTTGCGGGGAAGTTAAAATAGCAGGAATGCCGTGCTTCTGAAGTTCTTTCACCATCAGGCGCTTCTCATACATAAACTTTTCAGTAATTGTTTTCATATAAATGCCTTCCATATCTTCTGCATCGGAATTTGCCAGTTGTTTTAATCCCGTGTTTTCAAAAAAAACAATCAGCAGCAAATGATTTTTTGAAATCGCTTTTATAAAAGGAAGTTGTCTTTGCAACGCACTCATCGATTCAAAATTGGTGAAAAGGATGATCAGGCTTCTTTGTGTTATACGCGTGCGAACAAGCGAAAACAATTTTTCGAAATCTGCCTCGGGAAATTTTGTTTGTTGATTATACAACATTTCAAGAATGCCGCTCATTTGTTTTGCTTTTCTGTCGGCTGGCAAAAAATCTCCAATCTGATCGGAGAAAGCTATCACTCCTGCTTTATCGTGCTTAATAAGTGCCACACTTGATAAAATCAATGAAGCATTGATTGAATAATCCAGTAAAGTCATCCCGTCAAAAGGCATCTTCATTACGCGGCCTTTATCAATAATGCAATAAACCTGCTGGCTCCTTTCATCAGAATAATTATTTACCATCAGTTGGCCCTTGCGTGCAGTTGCTTTCCAATTAATACTTCGGATATCATCTCCCAGCACATATTCTTTGATTTGCTCAAACTCAAGGCTATGGCCGATTTTCCGCATTTTTTTTCTGCCCGTCTCCGCCAGGTTGCTTGAATGCGCCATCAGTTCATATTTTTTTAACAGGAAATAGGAAGGAAGCACTTTCACCATTTTTCCTGCATCAAAAGTCTTCCTTCGCACTACCAATTTGATCGGGCTTTTAACAAAAACATTTATATCATTAAAAAAATATTCGCCCCGCTCGGTTGGGCGCAATTGATAATGCAATATTTTTTCTTCATTGGATTTTAGCACCCATTTCAATACAAAATCTCTTAGTTGAAATTGCTCAGGCAATTCATCGATGATGAAAACTTCTATCGCAAAAGAATAATTGTTGACTATATGAATGCTTACATTATTTTGATCGCCATTGCTAAAACGCTCTGGCAATAATCGCTCGGCAGCTATCGAATCTTGCCTGAAGAATAAAATCAAATAATCAAGCAAAGTGAAAATGAACAATGCTGCCAACGCAATTTTCGAAATATTAAAAAGAAAAGGGAATCCATAAGAAACCACGAACAATGCTATCACTAAAACCAGCAGAGCATAAAACCTGCGGCCAAAAAAAAGTGATTTATAAAAACGCCTGAGCATGTTTGTTTCAATTATAAGTTGGTTGCTCATAGTTAATGGCATGTACAAAATTCACTTTCATGAACTAGGAGCCATCAACTATTAACCAAATCTATCTTGGTATTTCAATCGATTGAATAATTTCATTTATCACTTCATCGGTGGTCGCGCCTTCCATTTCTTTTTCAGGCGTTAGTTCAAGCCTGTGGCGCAGCACAGCTGGGATTACATAAACAATATCATCTGGCGTAACAAAATCACGGCCATGCATAGCCGCAATTGCTTTTGACGCGTTCAATATGCCAATAGATGCTCTTGGTGACGCACCCAGATAAATTGATTTATGGTTTCGCGTTGTAGTCACCACTGCTGTTATAAAATGAATTAGCTTATCTTCCACATGCAAGCTGCGGACCTGCGATCGCAGCGAAGCAATCAATTCTGCAGAAAGCACCGGCTGCACCTGATCTACCATGTTCTGCAAATTCATGGAATGATGATGGCTTACAATTTGAAATTCCTCTTCAATAGTTGGATATGCCACATTGATTTTGAAAAGAAAACGATCGAGCTGTGCTTCAGGCAAATGGTAAGTACCTTCCTGCTCAATCGGGTTCTGGGTAGCCACCACCATAAACGGTGCACGCAATTGAAAGCTTTGGCCATCAACAGTTACCTGCCTTTCTTCCATTACTTCAAATAATGCAGATTGCGTTTTTGCAGGTGCACGATTTATTTCGTCAATCAAAACAATATTGCTGAAAACAGGGCCGGGCTTGAATTGGAAACTGCTTTGAGCAGGATTAAAAATAGAAGTGCCAATCACATCGCTTGGCATTAAATCCGGCGTGAACTGTATTCGTGAAAAAGCAACCGAAATAGTTTTACTGAGCAATTTTGCAGTAAGTGTTTTAGCAACACCCGGAACTCCTTCAATTAAAATATGGCCATCGGCCAAAATGCCCGCCAGCAGCAGCTCTACCATCTGGCTTTGCCCTACTATCACTTTTGCGATTTCGCTTTTCAGCTGGTCGACGCTTTGCTGTAATTGGGCCAGGTCTGTTCTTTGTTCGAATAAGTTTTCTTCCATTTTCAGGTATGTTTATAAAATTCTTCAATTTTTTGATTGAACTCCAGCAAAGCATCATCAGAAAATGATTGCTGTTGCTGCAGTACTTTGATATGATCAACAATATCTTTCGTTGAATCTTTATCGTAACCGCTTTTATAAGAAAGCCTTTCCGCAAATTCTTTATCGAGTGTTGAAGTTGGCAAATTATATTTCGTGCGCACATGGCCGAGAAAGTGGATAGCCATTTTATTTGCAAGATTAAGATTGTCTTTTCGCTGATAGTATAACCTGCCAATGGTTTTCACAAAATCGAGCGAACTATTTCGAAGAGGCGCTATTACCGGGATGATGCGCTGCTTCCTTTTCGATTCAATTAAATAAAGAATCAGGAAAAGTAATAACAGCAACCAAAAAGCCCACTTAAATGATGGGTTGCTCAATAAAAAATTCAACGCAGAAAAATTACTGTTCCTGGGATAACGAAAATAATCGTCCCATTTCACTTCTGTTATTGACTGGGGCAAATAAGAAAACACATTGTCATAGTATTCTTTGTTATTCTTATGCAAAAGAAAAAAATTAGTAAACGCCATCGGCGCAAAATGAAGGAAAATAGCGCCACCACTTTTATAAGTGAATCTTACAAAATTTGGCCTGCCTGCTTCATCCGTTCCCAAAACGCTCGCGTATTGAGAATCCAGTGAGTTGATATAAGAGCTGTACGAATCGCCGGGATATTCAAAAGCAAGCTCATCGTAGGTTGTGGGCTGTTTTACTTTCACTCTCAACGTATCTTTTGAAATGTAGGCGCCATGTTCAAGCAATGAGTTAACATTCAGATTCTTCAACAATGAATCGCCCATATAAAAAGAAGAAATAAAAATATAATTGCCATCTCCTACAAAATTCAGCATTGCATTCAGTTCAGATTCATCGGGTATAACGCGGGGAGAAATGATGATATAAGCCTTTTTTGATTTCGTTGATGAAGTGCCTGCAATATAATTTGTTTGATTGAATTCGGCATATTTAGCCGGCGAAACTTTATTGATTGTTAGGTTTGCCGATGGAAAAATATAAGGCATATTTTCATAGGCATAATAAGTGCCATAAGGTATTTTGTCTTTTCGCCAAAGCGTGACCCTGCGATTCAGTTTTTTTTCATTGCCGAATTTGCAGCCCGTAAATATGAAGCAAGCAAACAATAACCAGATAAATTTATATGAAAGTGATTTTATCAATTTTGTATTGTTGAATAAAATTTATTAAAATTTTGGCGAATCATTTCACCCTTTTCATCAGTAAGGCCGAACCCGCCGTACCACGCATACTCATAGGCGTTAGTAAGGTATTGAAAATCTTTTCCAAATTTTGTGGCACTCAATTTCAATAAATATTCATGATTGGTAGCTTCGGCAGAAAAATGAATCAATCCTTTTTCATCAAGCAGCCGCAATGCTTTTATGTGCATATACCTGATCCCAAGCCTGTAATCTTTTGCCAGCATGGCTTTATTGATATTGTCATCAATATCTTCTTTGCTTATATCAACTTCATTATTTACCAGGGCATTTAGTTTTTTTGGTTTTGAATAAAAAAGGTAAAGCTTATTATCAACCACAATTTTATAAAATGCAAAGACCAGGACAGCAACTATCAAAATATAAATAAAAACCGTTGCGCCTTTACTCGAAATGATCTGCCAGAAATAATCCCAAAAACCTTTGTCATTATTTTCAGGTTCTTTGGCCAGGTATGCATTATCGTTAGCATAAGCAAAATCCTTATCTTTTTTTAAAGCAGCTACAGCTGAATCAGGAACGCTTCTTAGGTTTATTGAGTCTACGGATGGCTGCATATCAACATTCGAAATATTTGAAGAATCGCTTTCCGAGGCATCTGAGCTTTCAACAGAATCATCAACAGCTTGCACGGAATCAGGCAATGGCTTTACGGACTGCGATTCCAAATCATAACAAGCCATTATCATCAGCAAAAAAAACAATGAGCATGTTTTAAGAAAAAAATATCTGGTATGTGAAAGCAAAGACTGCATCAATCAAAAATGGTTCAACGGTTTTTATGATATCGCCGCATTTATTTTGTTTTGCAGGCGAATGGGGTAAATTACAAAATACCAAATTATAAATGTGAGCGATGCGGCTAAAATAAAAATGCTGAGCCACACGGGCATGCTTGAATATCTTGTTACGAACCCTTCTAAAAAAGCAGCGCAAATAAAAACGGGAACAAGGCCAATCATCATTTTAAGGCCGTCTTTAGCGCCTCTTTTTAATGAGTCTAATCTTTTGTGAGTGCCCGGAAAAAGAATGCTGTTGCCAAGCACAAGCCCTGCTGCCCCTGCAATAATTATCGATGAAATTTCAAGCGTTCCGTGTATCCAGATAACGAGCACGGATTTCATGCCAAGCCCTTTTGCGAAAAAATAATATTGAAATGCGCCAAGCATTACACCATTACGGAACAAAAACCAAACAGTGCCAATAGAAGCTAAAAAACCTGCAACAAAAATCACAAAAGAAACCTGGATGTTGTTTATCGCAATTCCTAAAAACATGGTTATCTGGTCCTCGCTTTTATATACTCCGAAAGGATCGCCTTTTGCAATATTATCTTCGGTCATTTCAACATAGCTGTCGCCAAGCACGCCACGGACAAAGCTTTCATCATGCGCCGCCGAAAATGCAGCCACAATGGCAAAACATACAAATATGACGAATGAATATAAAATCTCGCGGTGATATTTTCTAACAACAAGTGGCAGTTCTGTTTTCCAGAAGCGGACGATGCGCGACGATTCTTCTTTTTTGTTTTTATAGATGCCCAGATAAACACGCGATGCGAGGCCGTTCAAATATTGCGTGACCTTGCTATGCGGATAAAAAGTTTTCGAATAGCCAAGATCATCTACCAATTCGGTGAACTCGCCTGCAATTTCATCAGGATCGGAAGCTCCTTCATATTGATATTTCTTCCACTTATCTAAATTCTTTCTTATAAATAATCCTTCGCGCATGCAATATTTTATTTTTTGATGAACGCTTTGACTTTAGCAAATCTGCAAGCATCATTTTATTATTTCTTGTGCTGCCGGAAACCGTTATTTACAACCGACACGTTACAAAAGAAAAAATTATATTTACCGATAAATATAATGGAATTAAAACGCAAATCCACAGATTCATAAATTATTTTGTGCCAGGAAAAGTTCATATAAAATTCAGGAAACTTTCACTATTTCATAAAAGCTTTTTATATTGAATCATGCCGCTTGTAAAATTAGATACGGGCTTTAACATAGAAATTGATTTTGCAATCACGCCTTTTCACAAAAGGATGTTTGCATGGATCATCGACGTATTTGTGATGATAGCTTATTCATGGCTGGTTGGCAAATTGCTTTCGCTATTTTATGATCATTCATTATTAGTGCCAAACTGGGTTGAAATAATTACGCGGCTTCCTATTTTATTTTACCATCTTATTTTTGAAGTAGCTATGAACGGCCAGAGCATCGGCAAAAAAGCTATGAACATACAGGTGATTGCACTTGATGGCGGCCAGCCAACAATCAGCCAATATCTTATTCGATGGATGTTCCGCTCTATCGATTTTCCTATAGTTATTTTTGCGGCGGTTTTATATGGCCAGCTTCCATGGTGGTGCATGATATTTCTTTTTGTAGGAATTGGATGCGTCCTTTTTTCTCAAAACTCTCAACGCATTGGCGACCTTGTTGCAGGCACCATCATCATCGATAAAAAAAACAGCACATCCTGGGAAGACACCGTTTTCACTGAGCTTGAAACTGGCTACCAGCCAATGTTTCCGCAAGTAATGCAATTGACTGACAAAGACGTGAATACTTTAAAAAGCATTATCGAATCTGTTAAAAAGACCAGCAACTATGATCTTTCAATGAGAATTGCCGAGCGCATCAAATCTAAATTGAACATACAGAGCGACCAGGATTCACTTGAGTTTTTGGAAACCCTGTTGAAAGATTATAATTATTACACATCGAACTGATTGCAATCAAAAATTAATTCCCTTTCAATCTTCCATCATTAAGCTCATACACGGGCAAACATTGAAATAATAATTGCAAGTGCATAAAATGAAAGTATAATAATGGTGAAAATGCCCCAAAATTTAAAACAAGATTTCAGGTTTTTAAACGAAAGGTTCAATTGCGCCTGATCGTTATTCCTCAAAGCCATTTGCATTTTGTTTGAAAAATTGAAAAGATAAAGGCAAGGAAAAAAATAGAACAAAGCCAACAATACATATATCACTATAACGACAACGCCAAGCCCCGAGCCCATGCCGCCTATAGCACCTCCCTGACCGTATTTGCCCAAAAAAGAGCTACTGAAAAATGAACCAAAAAAAATCGCTATCAATACTATAAGACCGCAAAAAATAAATCCAAGTATTGAAAGGAATTTTGTCCATTTGGCTGTTTCGCCAAGATAGCCGGCTGCCTGATGGTCTATTTGCAGCTCAAATAAATTCATGTTTGTTGTTTCTTCCATAATTGTCAGTTTAGGTTTGATATAATATTAAATGTAAAAAATAAATTTATACATGATGTGTGATTCTTTTTAAAGCGAATATGGTTGTTGTTGAATAAACAATCAGAGCAATGCAAGTTTGAAATATAAACGTTGATGTTGAACGCAGAATATACCTGAAAGAATTATTAAAATCCTCCTCGTTTATTTCTTCAGTCGATTTTTTTATTTGCGAAGCAAACCGAAAATAATTATACGCTCCATAAGCATAAAACAATACCTGAACCATTACCAGCAGCGGAACAAATTGTGCCTGAATTACAGATAAAATATTGTGCGTAGAATTTAAACCGCTTCTGTTGGGCTGATTATAAATAAAAAACAATAGCACCTCATCTGCAAAAACTAAAAATATAAGCACCGTTGAAATGCCAAAAAGCCATTTGGCCAGCTTGTGATTTTTCGTGATATAATCAATGCCGGTTGATGTTAGCTGCATTTGCAAAAAAGCGTTTTGGTTCTTTTCAATCATAAACTAAATATAACAAACAAAAACAAAAAAGCCAATCAACAAGTGATTGGCTTTAAGATCTTATAAAAGAATTTTAATAAGCTCTTGCAAATAAAACCCGCTGTGTGCTTGGCTTTCCAGTCAATATACATTTTCCGTTTTCCTGTGGGTTATTTAAAGGAATGCAGCGAATGGTTGCTTTTGTTTTTTCTTTGATGGCTTCTTCCGTTTCAGGAGTGCCATCCCAGTGAGCAGAAATAAAACCGGCCTTTTCATCCAGCAATTTTTCAAATTCATCCCACGCATCGGCTTTGGTGATGTGCCCGTCGCGATAAGCAAGTGCCCTGCTGTACATGTTTTGCTGAATGTCATCCAACAGCGTCGCTATTTTTTCAGCAAGCCCATCCATGCTCAAGGTTGTCTTTTCTTTTGTATCCCTTCTGGCTACTTCAACGGAATTATTTTCAATATCGCGCAAGCCCAATGCGATTCTTACTGGAACTCCTTTCATTTCGTACTCGGCAAATTTCCAGCCCGGCCTTGCATGGTCGCTGTCATCAAATTTAACGCTGATGCCGGCCGATTTGAATTGCTGAACAAATTCTTTGCCTTTTGCATCCAGCAAGTCTTTCTTTTCACTTCCTTTATAAATCGGAACAATCACCACTTGCAGCGGCGCAATTTTTGGCGGCAATATCAAACCATCATCATCACTATGCGCCATCACCAATGCGCCAACCAATCTTGTGCTAACACCCCAGCTCGTTGCCCACACATAATCAAGCTTATTTTCTTTATCTGAAAATTTTACATCAAACGCTTTGGCAAAATTTTGCCCCAAAAAATGTGAAGTGCCTGCCTGCAATGCTTTGCCGTCCTGCATCAAAGCTTCAATGCAATACGTATCAACTGCGCCTGCAAACCTTTCGCTTTCTGTTTTCACTCCTCTTATTACTGGCAGTGCCATATATTTTTCAGCAAACTCAGCATATACATGCAGCATCTGCTGTGCTTCTGCAATGGCTTCACCAGAAGTTGCATGAGCAGTATGCCCTTCCTGCCATAAAAATTCTGCTGTGCGCAGAAATAATCGCGTGCGCATTTCCCAACGCACCACATTTGCCCATTGGTTAATGAGCAACGGAAGATCGCGGTAAGATTGTATCCAGTTCTTATAAGTGCTCCAAATAATTGCTTCGCTGGTTGGCCTGATCACCAATTCTTCTTCCAATTTTGCTTCCGGATCAACCATCAGTTTTCCTTTTTTTAGGATCGGTTTTAGCCGGTAATGAGTTACAACCGCGCATTCTTTGGCAAAACCTTCAGCATTTTTTTCTTCCGCCTCAAACAAACTTTTTGGGACGAAAAGAGGGAAATATGCATTCTGATGACCGGTATCTTTAAACATTTTATCCAGCTGTGCCTGCATTTTTTCCCACAATGAAAAACCGTAAGGTTTTATGACCATACATCCTCTAACAGCCGAATAATCGGCGAGGCTGCTTTTGATCACCAAATCGTTATACCATTGAGAATAGTCTTGTTGCCTGCTTGTAATTTCTTTGCTCATATTCTTTAATTATTCAAGGCAATTTTTAAAGTGATTTTATCCGCAGTTTTCCATCACATTAAGCCAAACTTTCTGCCTTTCAAAAGATTTTCTATCTTGCTTCATCAATTTTTGTAACTTTACGTGAGAAGCGCAAAAGTAGTGACTTCGGCTTGAAAACTTAAAAGTCTTTGATATGAAACTTACTTACACTTTTTTGTTATCGATGATAGTAATATTGAGCGGTTGTTCTTCTTCTAATAAAACCACTCAAACATCAGACGATTTATATTATTCATCACCACGTTCTTCCAGCAGCAATCAGGGTGAGTACTATAATGCAAATCCCAACGATCAGTATTTAATGATGAAGGTGCAGGATGGCAACCGGTGGTCAACATTTGACGACTACAGTTCTGATGGGTACAATTCTTCTTATCCGGGCAGCTATGGCTATTATTCGCCTTACTATTCTAGTTTTGGCCTGGGCTTTGGAATGGGTTTCTACAATCCATTTTCTCCATGGTCAACGTTCGGTTTTTGGAATCCTTATTATGGCTATATGAACAGCTACTACGCGTGGAATGCTTATTACAATCCTTACTATTACTATGGCAACTCGGCTTATATTGGTGGAAGATATTCTCCATACAATACTTACACAACCCAGCAGCCATACAATGTAGGCGCTTATAGGAACAGCGTATTTAGCAATAGGGCTTCGACCAGATTTAATTATCCGACTGCTTTCCGTAATGGGAATTCTTTCAGCAATAAGAGCACTAATCCTAATGCAAATAGAAATAATTTCAATAATAACCGCTCATTTTCACAGCCCACAAGAAGTTACACTCCAACATCGTCATTCGGCAATGGCAATGGTGGATTTAGCCGAGGTGGCGGAGGCGGCTTCAGCAGGGGGAAACCTTAAATTGCACAGGCTAATAAAATTTTAGTTTAAAAAGCGGCGCAATTGTAAAATTGCGCCGCTTTTTTATGGATATGCAATTGCAAATAGCCCAGGATTATTATCTACTAACGGATATGCCTATGCGAAACGAAGGTTATAAAAATAATTTTTTGAATTGAAAATAGTTTATTGTTAAAATCGCAGCCCCAACTTCTTTACTTTAATTATATTGCAGATAAACTTTTTCAACTGCATGATGCGAGTTGCAAAGCTGCTTGGCTTAAAAAATTACGATACCATTATCGCGGCAATTGCAGGCTTTATTATTATTTATGCCTTTACGAGGCATAGCGGCATAGGCATTTCCCCAGATTCGGTCGTTTATTTGAGCACTGCGCGAAATATACATTTTAATGGCTCATTCGCGGACTTTGATAATAAGCCTTTGGTAATATTTCCAGTCCTTTATCCGCTCTTTCTCAGCATGGTGATGTTTTTTACAAAGCTGGACCCAATTTCTTATGCGCCCATTCTAAACCCATTTTTATTTGCTTTTGCAATTTATATATGCGGAAGAATGATGGAGCGGTTTGTGAATCACTCCAGGTGGTACCAGCAAATTGCTTTGGTAAGTCTTACATTGAGCCCTTGCCTGCTTGAAATATATTCGATGCTTTGGTCGGAGACCATTTTTGTTTTTCTGCTATTATTTTTTATTATTTTATTGAGCCGCTATTTAAAATCCCCATCGTTAAAAAATTTGTTTCTGGTCGGGCTTGTTACCGCATTGGCCTGCATCACCAGATATGCGGGAATTACATTGATTGCTACCGGCGCAGGCATGATTATTTTGTCTTTTAATTCGCCATTAAAAAAGAAGATTGCCCATACAATTATTTTCACAGCGATATCTACATCATTGTTAATTGCAAATTTTGTTCATAATCATGCTAATTCAGCTACGCTTACTGGTGACCGTGAAAAAAGCATTACTTCCATTTTTGATAATATTTATTATTTCGGTTATGTTCTTTGCGATTGGCTGCCTCTTCCTGAAAACAGCTATTTCATTGCCTTTGTAACGTCTGCTTCACTGATCATTATATTTGGCGTTGTCTTTTTCAGAAGGTTTATCGGAAGGATCCATTTTGAATCTTATGAAAATATCTCTACGGCTTTTTTTACGGTATATGGATTGTTCATGATCTTATCAGCAACATTTTCCAGATATGAGCTTTTCAGCAGCCGGCTGTGTCCCCTGCCTTTATTCCCTTGGTTTGGGGTGGAAGCTCAATGATTATGTTATATAGAGATTCCGTTTCACAAAAAAAGCGTTTATGGGTAACCGTTATTACTCTTTTTGTTTTCGGGTGTTTTCAGATTAACCAATTAAAAGATGATTTCGAGAATTATGATGGCATCAAAGATGCAGGCGTTCCGGGATATACTGAAGATCCATGGAACAAAGATTCTGAAATAGTAAATTTTATAAGAAGAAATTACAAATCGTTCCAAAGCGGGTATACCCTGTATTCAAATTCTGACGAGGCAATATATTTCTATACAGGTTTGCGCTGCACCATGCTGCCTCACAGCCTTTCGGCACAAGAGAAGAAAAATTTCTTTGATGAAAAAAACTGTTACCTCATTTGGTTTGATGACACCAATAACACGGAACTAATCAGTAAAGATGAGGCTTTGCAACATAAAAACATGGGCATACTCTATCAATTCAGCAATGGCGCAATTTATGTAACAGCTATTAACAATTTAAAAAATCCCTGAACCAATAACCGGAGTTTTTTACTGTGCGAAGCTGTGTCTTAAAATCAATGTAAATGAGCCCGAAACGAGGGTTGTAGCCTTCAGACCATTCAAAATTATCAGTCAGTGTCCACGCGAAATATCCTTTAATATTCATGCCGTCTTTTTTTGCGCGCAACAGCGCAGAAAGATATTCCTTGAAATAATTTATTCTTTCAACATCTTTTATTTCTCCGTTCTTCAATTCATCTTTAAAAGAAGCGCCATTTTCAGTAACAATAATTTCGCGGATATTTTTGTACGCAGAAAATTTTTTGAGGATATGATAAAAGCTATCGCCATTAATTTCCCATCCCATGCTTGTGCGCGGCACATCTCTCCGCGATGCTTTTACTTCCGAAGCATTAATGATTGGAATTATCGGATTGTATCTCACAACAATCGGGAAATAATTTTGAAGGCCGATGAAGTCAAAATCAAATTGCATGCGCTCAGCAAATTTCCATGCTTTGTTGTATAATTCAAGTTTATCCAAAAATTTAAAATCTTCACGTGGATAGCCATTGCCAAACAAAGGCTCAACTAATAATCTGTTCAACAAAATATCTGCTCGCATGGCTGCTTGCACATCTTCAGTTTTGTCGGTATATGGAATTATTTCAGAACATGAAAAAGTTGTTCCGATATAAGCCTGGTGCACAAGTTTTCTTAAAATCCTTCCGCCTTCAGCCTGTGCAAGCGCCGCATGATGAACAGCCGGTAAAAAATTTCTCAACCCAATTTTTCCGGGCGCATGTTTGCCCAGCATGTAACCCAAAGAAGTAAAGCCAAATGGCTCATTCAGCACAATCCAATTTTTTACTTTGTTTCCAAATTCTTCCGCACAAATAGTCACATACTTGCTAAACCATTTCAGCATTAAATGGCTGGACCATCCTCCTTCTTTTTGTAATGCTGCCGGTAAATCCCAGTGATATAAAGTAACAAACGGGATAAGATCGAGTTTTAAACATTCATCAATCAAACGGTGATAAAATAAAATGCCTTCTTTGTTCACTTTGCCAATTCCATCGGGCAAAATTCTTGGCCATGAAATAGAAAAGCGAAAGACTTTGAAGCCAAGCGCTTTTGCCAAAAGCAAATCATCTTTATAGCGATGATAGAAATCGCAGGCCAGATAAGGGTTGTGGCCATTTTTAATTTTCCCGTTTCTTTTCGCAAACACATCCCAAATAGATAATCCTTTTCCATCAGAATTATATGCGCCTTCATTTTGAGCTGCAGCCATGGCCACACCCCATAAAAAATCATTACCGAAATCTTTCGCAGAAAATTTTGCTTGTTGGCTCAGAGAAGAAAAATTAATCTGCAAAATTTGCACAAAACGATGTTATGATAATATTAAGATTCAGTTATCATTTTCAATTGCCCCAAATCATCGGGAGTTATCCATTGAATGCTCTTATCTTTTTTGAACCACGTCATTTGCCGCTTTGCATAATGCCTCGTATTTCTTTTTATAAGTTCTATAGCTTCTTGCAGGCTTATTTTTTTTTCGAAATATTCAAACAATTCTTTGTAGCCAACAGTTTGAAGGGCATTCAGGTTTTTATATGGCATTAATTTTTCAACTTCATCCACCAATCCATTTTCAATCATTGCATCTACCCGATTGTTGATATTATTATGCAATTCTTCTTTTGGCAAATGCAATCCTATTTTTTTTATGTTGAAAGAACGTTCTTTCTTTTGCTCTATGCGAAATGAAAAAATAGGCTTCCCTGTGCTCAGTTTTACTTCCAAAGCACGCATTAACCGATGCGGATTTCGAATTTCTCCCGACTGATAAAACTCAGGATCGTTCAACTTTATTTCTTCGCGAAGCCACTCAATTCCTTTTTCTTCATAAGCTGATTGGATTTCCTTTCTGATGCCTAAATCGATGGAAGGCATTTCATCAAGCCCTTCACAAAACGCCTTTACATATAAACCGGTACCGCCAACCATTATTGCCATTTCGTTTTCCTGAAAAATATCGTTTACCCATTGCAGTGAAAGTTCTTCGAACAAAGCAGCATTCACATTATCAGTAATAGAATGAGAATTGATAAAATAATGATGAATGAGCCGCAAATCTTCAGCAGAAGGTTTCGCAACTCCAATATTGAGTTCTTTGAAACATTGGCGCGAGTCGGCAGAAATAATTTTTGTGTGAAAATTTTTTGCAAGCCCGATGGCGATGGATGTTTTACCAACCGCAGTTGGGCCAACAATAATAATAGCAGTTTTATTTTTCAATTTGTGTAAGCTTGTAAAGAACTTAACAAATATTTTAAAGTCAAAAGTCAGGAGCCGAAACTAACTTTCATTTAAATCTCCGTTTCATCTGTCGTTTCTTCTTCGTCTTTTTCTTCGGTTTCTTCGCCATCATCACTTTCACCCTCTTCGCTAAAGCCCTCAGCATTTTTTGTAAGGTCATATTTTTCTTCCACTTCAGCCAGCTTGTCTCCAACCAGGCCTTTTGTGCCATATTGAGACGGCCCGATGCCTTCCGATTTTATCACAGCAGGATAATCTTTTTTGAAATCCTCATCTCTTGTTACATTGATCAGCTCCACTAAAAAAGTCCAGTTCTTTACAAAATCGTAAACAAAAATGAATTTCTGATTTGGGTTCCGAATTTCAGAACCGATTGTTGTCGGCGCCATCAGCAAAGGCTCTACTTTATATTGTTTGTCGTATTTTTCTTTTGAAATTTCCCTTCCGCGATGCCACTGATCGTTGCTGCGATAAAAAGTTGATTGATGTTTGCTATCAAACTCATACGCTTTTAAAACAACATTATTCAAATCCAGAAATGATTGCGTGTGCCTTGCTGCCACATCGCGATAAACACTGTCATCTTCTTCAAAATAAACCCTGAATTTTAAAACAGCCATATTTTTATTTTATGTTTTTATGCAATCGCCGGTGCATTTTTATATTGACCGAATTATAGCAAACCACAAATTTACCAAATCAAAAACATTAAGTAAGCAATTAATAATTTCATTTTACCGCGTGCAAATGTAAGGTCTTTGCTTTCTGCATCATAAATTCAAAAGCAGATTCATAATTATTTTCAATTTCACCATCCAGAATGGCTTCGCGGATTGCATTTTTCAAGTCACCCACTATTCTTCCCGGCTGAAGCCCAAATTTTTCCATGATCATTTCACCTGTTATTGGAGGCTGCCAGTTTCTTATCTTGTCTTTTTCTTCTACTTCATCCAAACGGTTTCGAACGATCTCAAAATTTTCAAGATAACGTTTTACTTTTTGTTTGTTCTTTGATGTGATGTCGGCATTGCAAAGTATCATCAGCGAATCAATATCTTCTCCTGCATCAAACAATAAACGCCTGATTGCAGAGTCCGTAATATTTTCTTTCGTAAGGCTAATGGGCCTTAAATGCAGTTCAACCATTTTTTGCACGAAACGCATTTTCTCATTTAAAGGAAGTTTGAATGCAGCGAATATTTTAGGCACCATCCTCGCTCCCAGCACTTCATGTCCGTGGAAAGTCCAGCCATGGTCTTTTTCAAATTTTTTTGTCGCCGGCTTTGCTATATCGTGCAAAACCGCAGCCCATCTGAGCCACAAGTCATCCGTGTTTTTTGAAATATTATCAACAACCTGAAGCGTGTGGTAAAAATTATCTTTATGCCCCATCCCGTCAATATATTCTGCGCCGGCAAGGTCAACCATTTTAGGAAAGATAATGTTCAGTAATCCGGATTTATATAGTATATCAAATCCTATTGAAGGCTTTGGGCTCATCAGCATTTTATTCAACTCTTCGGTTATGCGTTCCTGTGAAATAATTTTTATCCTGGCGGCATCTTCTTTTATTGCCTGAAAAGTTTTTTCTTCAATTGTAAAACCCAACTGCGTAGCAAACCTGATGGCACGCATCATGCGCAAAGGGTCGTCACTAAAAGTTTTCAGTGCATCTAACGGCGTTCTGATTATTTTTTTTTCAAGGTCATTCAGGCCTGTGAACGGATCGATCAATTCGCCAAAATCGTTTTCGTTAAGGCTAATAGCCATCGCATTGATGGTGAAATCGCGGCGCAGCTGATCATCTTCCAATGTTCCGGGAACAACTTCGGGATTGCGGGAATGAGCGCGGTAACTTTCTTTTCTTGCCCCGACAAATTCAATTTCCATCCCATCTGCCTTTATTTGCGCAGTGCCGAAATTTTTAAAAAATGAAACGAAAGGTTTGGGCTGAAAATGTTCAGCCACTTGTCGCGCAAGTTCAATGCCATCGCCTACACAAACTATGTCAGCATCTTTTGTATTTCGCCCTATAAGTTTATCGCGTACAAAACCTCCGATGACGTATGCTTTAACGCCCATCTGTTTTGCTGTGCGCGAAATTTTTTTAAAAATAAATAATTCTTTTTCCGTGCAATTGATCATCATGATAGCGCAAATGTAAGAATGATCGAGAAAGTTCATAGTCTGAACCTGCATTGCTATTATCCATGCACCATTAACCATGAACTTGCAAAGCATCAAGAAGCTGATCATCTTCAATTTCGTATGCGCATTTGAAATGCCCTTTCGGGCAAGCTTTATAGCCGTGTAATCCGCAAGGCCTGCAGTCAAGTGGTTTCTGAGTTTCGATAATATATTTTTTTTCTGACAATGGGCCAAACCCAAATGCGGGAATGGTAGAACAGAACACCGCTGCAACAGGTGCATTCATTGCTGAAGCAAAATGCATGGGCGCAGAATCATTCACATAATTGATGACTGCATCTTTCATTAATGCCGCTGATTGGAGAAATGAAAGTTTGCCACAAAGATTTTGTACAGACATATCGTTAGCTGAATTCAATATGCTTTCACATATTACCTGATCGCTTGCACCGCCGCATAAATAAATGGCAAGCCCTTTAGGAAGCTTATTAATAAATCCGATCCATTTCAAAGCAGGATATTGTTTTGTGAACCAAACAGAGGCTGGAGATATTGTGATGTAAGGTTTCGTTTTATATGCTGCAACCTTATCGAAATCATTTTGTGAGGGATACAATTTTGGCATTGCGATTTTATCATCTGTAAATTCTTTTATCAATTCAAGATTGCGCTCAATTTCATGCTTGCTATTGTTGATGGAATGATGAATTTTTTTCTTGAATAAAAAACTAAAAGGATTTTTATCGAAGCCAATGGTTTCAACAGCGTTTGAAAAAGCAGTCAGAAAGCCGGTTGCAGCAAATCGCTGCACGTTAATAACTTTATCATATTTCTCTTTTCGTATTTGTTTTAAAAGATTAAAAAGATTCCTTTGTTTGTGTTCCTTTTTATCCCATATTAAAACTTTGTTGATATAGGGATTATTGAGCAGCAAAGTTTCGTTTCCTTTTCTAACCAAAAAATCGATGTTCGACGAAGGGAAATATTGATGAAGCTTTTCGACGAGGCTTGTTGCCAGCACCACATCGCCGATGAATGCAGTTTGTATAATTAAAAATTTTTTCAAAAAGTAAATCTGATGTATTAATTAATGTTCGATATTCAATTGCGAATCTTTATTCATTCGCGCAAAATTGTTGCTGTCGCATCTTTGTTCCATTTTATGATAGATGACGGCAGCTGAATGGTGCAATCATCTTCTCTATATTTCACTGTATAATCAACATTCATTTTTATGTATTCTGAAATCTCAGAAAAAAAATGGGGCGATTTTTCTCCGGAAATATTTGCTGAAGTAGAAACAACCGGCTTCCTGAATCTCCTGATCAGGTTCCGGCAAAACATTTCCTGCACTATTCTTATTGCAATCGTGCCGTCGTCTTGAATAAGATTATGTGCAAGCCCGATAGCACCTTCGTAGATAACTGTTGTAGGCTTTTCTGCTTTCTTCAAAAAGTCGAAAATTCGCAGATCCGGATTGCTTGTGTATTTCAAAATATCTTTTTCATTAGCTACCAGCACAATCATGCTTTTTGATTCACTTCTTTTTTTTAGCTCAAATATTTTTTTTACTGCATCAGCATTTGTTGCATCACATCCTATTCCCCAAATTGTATCGGTGGGATATAATATCATCCCGCCATTGCGAAGCACTGTTATACATTCTTCTATATCTTTTTGAAAATTCAACATATTTTTTGCGAGGGCAAAATTACAGCTTCTGAATTATCTGTAATTCTTTCTAAAATTTATATGCTATGCTTGCCTGAAAGAAAAACCAGTTCTGCAATTTTTCTGTGCCGGTAACTGTTTTGGGCGCCTGACCGTTTTTTTGCCTTGTTATGGCAATCACCGAAGGGTTCACAGGAATCGCATAATAAGGTGTAAAATTCAAAGTGAATTTTTTGAATACATAATTAATGGGAAGAGAGCCTTCATAATCAAGCATTTTAAATTGCGATGCATTCAGAACCTGACCTGTAATTTGAACTTTGATTATCCTGGCAAGCAATTTATACCTTCTCAGTTTGTAATATGAGTTATAATAATTTTGTGTGCTTCCGTTTGCATTAATAGTAGGCACAATCTGCAATGCATCATCTAAAAAATAAAATGAATGTTCAAGGCCGAAGGTAAGCGCAAAATCTGTTTTGCTGCCAAAGTTGAGTGAAGGCATTAATGTCGGTTTTACAAAACCAAAATCGTAGCCCGCGAAAACAGAGGCCAATGCTGTTATTTCAGATTTTACATTATAGCTATTGCTGTTGAACCAAAATTTAGCCGCACTGGCTTGTCCTTCAAATTTTCCTTTTTTGTAACTGTAGCCGCCTTCCAATGTAAACAGGTCAAACCTGTCGTCTCCGCCTGTTGGCAAATAAGATGCAGATGCAGTAACATATAAACCTGATTTGTGATAATAAGAAAGCGAAGGCGTGATATATGGCGTAACTATTGAATCGGACTACCCAAATAAACATTATCGCTTAAATAGCTAACTGAGAATTGAAAATATGACTTAGGAGCAAAAAGCAAATCAATAGAGTCCTTGATGTCCTCTATGGTAAGCGACGAATCTTTTAAAAACGCCGATGAAGTTGTGTCCTGGGCAGTAGCAGTTTTGGATGCAAATAATACAACTATAGCGAGGCACAATATCCACCCGGAATAAAATTTAAACATTAAGTCTTAAGTTTAAGTGGTAAACCAACAACGCATAAATCGTCGGTGCATTGTTTTAATTCATGTGGTTAACCAATCGTTATAGACAGTTAATTAACAAATATGTTTAACAAGATGCGGTAAAATTATAATATTTACATTTAAAGCCTTCAAATAGCTGTCTGTAGTTAAATTAAGCATTTTTATTTGTTTGCTTATTTTATGTTTCACAGTTTCAACAACGAGGATTTGAACACAATAAAAACTGCGCATAGAATGGTTCAACTGTTTTATTAGAAAAGATATTTGAAGGTTTGATAAAAAAATTTTCTGACCATATAGATGATTTTATTTCAAAAAGAAAACAGCAGTTGACTTATTATTCATCATTTATTTCTGTTGCAATTTATTTGCCGATGCAGTTTAGCTACATCTGCCATGCAATTATTATGTTTGCAAAAAAAATAGAAATGGAATTGAAGGGCCTTGATCACAGATGCATGGGCGAATAGGGAACTCCTAAAACAAAACAGTTATTCAGAAGCAGTGCGATCTGTAATTGAAGAAATTGATAAGGGGCGGCTGCGGGTCGCATCCCAAAGTGATGACGGATGGAAGGTTAATGAATGGGTGAAGCAAGCTATCCTTATGTATTTTTCCATTCAACAAATGCAGACATGGGATATTGAGCCATTTGAATTTTATGATAAGATGCTGCTGAAAAAAAATTATAAAGAACTCGGTGTTCGTGCGGTTCCTCATGCGGTAGCGCGGTATGGCGCTTATCTTGCAAAGAATGTTGTGCTGATGCCCAGCTATGTGAACATCGGCGCTTATGTTGATGAGGGCACGATGGTTGACACATGGGCAACTGTTGGAAGCTGCGCACAAATTGGCAAAGGAGTTCACCTGAGTGGCGGAGTGGGCATTGGTGGCGTGCTTGAGCCATTGCAGTCATCGCCGGTGATTATTGAAGACGGATGTTTTATCGGCTCGCGCTGTATTGTTGTGGAAGGTGTGATTGTAGAAAAAGAAGCCGTGCTCGGAGCAAATGTTGTTCTTACACAATCAACAAAAATTATTGATGTAAGCGAAAACAAGCCGGTGGAATATAAAGGAAGAGTGCCATCGCGCAGCGTGGTGATACCGGGATCATACACTAAAAAATTTCCTGCAGGCGAATTCAGCGTGAGCTGCGCACTCATTATTGGCAAGCGCAAGCCTTCAACAGATTTGAAAACAAGCCTGAACGATGCATTGAGAGATTTTAATGTTTCAGCATAAAATTTTCATCTTCTTTTCACAACTAAGATCTGAGGCTATATTTCTTCTTTTAAATAAAAGGCATATTATTAATTGGATGGAAAACGCGCAAAAATTTGGCGCAGACCTGATAACTCAGTTATATTTGCCGCGACTGAATGCCCAGGTGGCGAAATTGGTAGACGCACTGTGTTCAGGTCGCAGCGTTCGAAAGGATGTGCTGGTTCGAATCCAGTCCTGGGCACAAAACTGGACAAATCGAAGTTCTCTTCTTTTTGTCCAGTTTCTTTTTCCCGGAACCATTGCTCATGTTTGCGGCAAAATCCACTTCTGATATTACAAAATTACCATTTAACAAATGGCCGGTGATCCTTAACTTGAAGGCATGTGCCCGACTGATGAAGTCGATATTGACAGGCGTGAAAAAAATCTCCTTGATTGGAGCATGCTGATCATCGAAAATAAAATCGTTAATGTCAAATCATTGTCATAACAGAACTGTTTTTTCCATCGCAGCATTGTATTCACCTCTCCGTGCAGCAGAATCGCATTTGGCCCGATGATAAAGTGCTTGTTGTGCTGCCGAAATATTTTCATCCTTTCCATCCCAAATTTGCATAGCTGGTTGTTGTATAGCTCTTGCAAATGAAAATGTTAATGCCCACGGAAATTTTGATTTATATTTTGTGTGCATCGCATTTAAATGCGCAGTTGCCAATTCGCCTGATTGTCCGCCCGACAAAAAAGCAATCCCTGCAACTGCAGCCGGCACTGATTGCAAAAGACATTTAATTGTTGCATCTGCAACTTCATCTATAGTTGCTTGTTTAGGATATTGCAATCCTGAAATGATCATATTTGGTTTTAGAATCATTCCTTCCAGCATGACGCGCTGTTGATAAAGCTGATTGAAAACTGTCCTCAATACTTTTTCTGTAACGTCAAAGCATACCTGCAAATCATGTGCTCCTTCCATTAATACTTCGGGTTCTACAACCGGCACTAATCCTGCTTCCTGACACAAGGCCGCATATCGGGCTAATGCATTTGCATTTGCTTCAATGCAACCATGCGTTGGAATTCCATCACCAATTGTAATTACTGCACGCCATTTTGCAAAGCGGGCACCCATTTTAAAATATTCGGTTAGCCGTTCCCGTAAGCCATCTAACCCTTCGGTTATTTTTTCTCCTGGAAAACCCGCCATGGCTTTGGCACCTGTGTCAACTTTAATCCCCGGTACAATACCCGCATCAATGATTGTTTTGATGATAAGTACGCCATCCTTTTTCTTTTGACGAATTGTCTCATCATATAATATTGCACCACTGATCGATTCACCCAAACCAGGTGTGGTTGCAATCAGTTCACGCCAGTCGCGCCGTGCCTCTTCCGTTTGAGGGATACCAATCTTTGCAAATCTTTTATTGCATGTTGAATTGCTTTCGTCCATTGCGAGCAAGCCTTTGCTGCCTGCAAGCAATGCATTCGCAGTTTCAATTAATAATTGTTTATTCATTTGTCGTTTCCCATTTCCAGTTAAGAACCTCTGGCATGTCTTTGCCATGCTGGTTTACGTAAAGTTTATGCTCAATCAGTTTATCTTTCAGTTGTTGTTTGAGATAAGCACCTTTGCTGCCCAATTCAGGGAGGCGGTCAATCACATCTATTACCAAATGAAAACGATCAATTTCATTTTGTACTCTTAGATCAAATGGTGTTGTAATAGTACCTTCTTCTTTATAACCACGCACATGTATATTGTGGTTTGCTCTGCTATAAGTAAGGCGATGTACAAGCCACGGATAGCCATGAAAGTTAAATATGATGTGCTTGTCCTTAGTAAATATGGAATCGAAATCCTTTTCATTCAAACCATGAGGATGTTCTGTATGCGGTTGTAATTTCATCAAATCAACCACATTCACTACGCGGATTTTTAGTTCTGGCAAATGTGCTCTCAAAATAGAAACTGCTGCAAGCGATTCTAATGTGGGCGTATCGCCACAGCAAGCCATTACAACATCAGGTTCCGAACCCTGATCATTGCTTGCCCATTGCCATATACCAATTCCTTCAGTGCAATGAATGATTGCGGCTTCAATGGTAAGCCATTGCGGCAATGCATGTTTGCCTGCAACAACAACATTTACATAATGCCTGCTGCGCAAGCAATGGTCGAAAACAGATAAGAGACAATTAGCATCCGGTGGCAGATAAACTCTTACAACATCTGCTTTTTTATTGACCACATGGTCGAGAAAACCAGGGTCCTGATGTGTGAACCCATTATGGTCTTGTTGCCAAACATGCGATGCCAGCAGATAATTAAGCGATGCAATTTTTCTTCGCCATGGCAATTCCAATGTAACCTTTAGCCATTTTGCATGTTGGCTGAACATAGAGTCAACGATACGGATGAAAGCTTCGTAACTGTTGAAAAAGCCATGCCTTCCGGTCAATAAATAACCTTCGAGAAATCCTTCGCATTGATGTTCACTGAGCATAGAATCTATTACCTGTCCTTCAGTCGCAAGAAATTCATCGTTTGTTTTTTCTCTTGCTTCCCACTGACGATTGGTCACTTCGAAAACTGCTCCTAATAAATTTGAAATGGTTTCATCGGGACCAAACACACGAAAATTATGTTCTTTCTGATTTAACCTGGCAACATCTTTTATAAATTCTCCCAGCACCATGGTATCCTGCCCGGTAACAGCACCAGGCGACACAACTTTAATAGCATGTGCACGGAAGTCCGGCATGTGCAGGTCGTGCAATAAATTTCCGCCATTGGTATGCGGGTTAGAACCCATTCTGCGGTTACCCATTGGCGTTAGTTCTGCCAATTCATCCATTAATTTTCCATTGGCATCAAACAATTCTTCAGGCTTATAACTTTTCATCCAGCTTTCTAATTGTGCAACATGTTGCGGATGGTCGGCATCTACCAATAAGGGAACCTGGTGTGAACGAAAAGTTCCTTCATTAGGCAAGCCATCTACTTCTTTTGGGCCTGTCCAGCCTTTTGGCGAACGGAAAATTATCATTGGCCATCGAGGCCGTGTCGTGTCGTTATTATCATGCGCATTCGTCTTTATCCGATGTATCTCTTCAATAACTTTTTCCATGGTTGTTGCCATTAGTTGATGCATTGTTTCAGGGTCATCGCCTTCTACAAAATAGGGCGACCAACCACAGCCTCTATAAAATTGTTCCAATTCCTCATGTTCAATTCTTGCCAATCAGAGTTGGATTACTAATTTTATATCCATTCAAATGCAGGATAGGAAGTACAGCTCCATCAGTAATAGGATTGAGAAATTTGTTGGAATGCCATGCAGTTGCCAACGGCCCTGTTTCTGCTTCACCATCACCAACAACACAAGCTACAATCAAACCGGGATTGTCGAACGCTGCGCCAAAAGCATGGCTGAGCGAATAACCCAATTCACCACCTTCATGAATAGAACCTGGCGTTGTTGGCGCTACATGACTTGAAATGCCACCAGGAAAAGAAAATTGCTTGAATAATTTTTTCAATCCATCTTCATCTTGTGTGATGTTTGGATAAACTTCGCTCCACGTTCCTTCGAGATAAACATTGCCAACTATTGCAGGGCCACCATGACCAGGGCCGGCGATGTAAAACATGTCGAGGTCATATTTTTTAATAACACGATTCAAATGCACATAGATAAAATTCTGTCCCGGAGTAGTGCCCCAATGCCCCACTACCAGCGGCTTTACATGCTCCAATTTCAACGGCTCTTTCAATAAAGGATTATCGTATAAATAAATCTGGCCAACAGATAAATAATTTGCTGCACGCCAATAGGCATTTATTTTACACAATAATTCTGGTGATAATGTTTCAACTGCTGTATCTATGATTTCTGTTTCCATAATATTTATTTTTTAATTGACTATTTTAATTGATTTATTCAGCACATCGCAAACAATTCTTGCAATCATTATTTCTTCGTTTGTTTTGATAACTCGAACGATAACCTTGCTTGCATTTGAAGAAATGATATTTTCATTGTTCATGTTTTTTATTTCATCCAATTCAATTCCCAAAAACTTAAGCCCATCACATATTTTGCTGCGGATTTCCGGCGCATGTTCACCAATGCCACCAGAAAATATCAGTGTATCCAATCCTTCTAGTACAGCAGCATAAGAGCCGATCCATTTTTTTGTTTGATAACAAAACAATTCAATTGCTTCAGCAGCACGATGATCAGTATCTTCTGCGTTCATTAATTCCCTCATATCGGAGCTTGTTTCGGATACGCCGAGTAGACCAGATTCGTGATTAATCAAATGATTGAATTCATTAGGACTTAGCTTTTCAAACTGCATTAAATACCAGGCAACTCCAGGATCAAGATCGCCAGCACGAGTCCCCATTGGTAATCCAGACCCGGGTGTGAAACCCATACTCGTATCCATGCTCTTGCAATTTTTTACTGCAGCAAGACTTGCGCCGCTACCGAGGTGCGCTAATATTATTTTGCCTTGTGCGGTTTCATTTCCAGCTAATCGGTTAAGCTCTTCTATCAGGTAAGCATAGGAAAGCCCGTGAAATCCATAATGCTGAATGCCTTTTTCATAATAGCGGCGCGGAAGGGATAATAATTTTGCGACCGTTGGCATGGAAGTATGAAAAGAAGTATCGAAACAAGCTACCTGTTTTAACGAAGGATAACGCTTGCGAAAAACTTCTATCAATTTTATTTCTTCGGGTAAATGTTCGGGATCGTAAGCGCTGATTTTTTTTAATTCCTTCAACAATGTAGAAGAAATAATTTCAGGCGCTGTATGTTTCATGCCATGAACGATGCGATGACCAATTGCATTTATGGAATCAAAGCCTTCTTGTTTTTCGAGCCAATTAATAAGATAAATAGCAGCTTCGTCATGACGTGAAACTTTAATACTAATATTGTTTTTCTGTAGCGTAATTGAATTATAAGAACTGAACTTCGCTTTTGTGGACCCGATGTTTTCTATCTGTCCATTAAATATTAATTTCAGCGGCTCTTCAATTTTATATAAAGAGAATTTAATACTGGACGAACCTCCGTTAATAGTCAGTATGTATTCATCTTTGAGCATCAGTCATTTTTGTTTGGTTCAAGTGAAGGCCAAATGCTGTTAATGCTTTCGAAGTTGATAAAGTGTCCCTATGCCTTATACTTTTGATGCCTATGGCCGTAGCGATATCTGTGAACATTTGCACGTCATCAATGTACACAACTTCATTTGTCGATACGTGTGCAGTATCGAGCGCTATCTTAAAAATAGCTTCATCCGGTTTTCTTAAATGAACATAGCAGGATGATATAAAAAAATCAATGAAGCTGTTCAATTCAAATGCTTGTATCCTGTATGCATTCAGTTCTCTTGCTTCGTTACTAACTGCAACTATTTTTAAACCGAATTCTATTTTCAATTTTTTTATAAATGCTATCATCCCCAGATCAGGTGCGCTTAAAGAGAACATAAAATCCCGAAATTCTGCTGGAGAGAAATCACGTTGCTTATAAAACACAGCTCGTTCAAGATATTCATCCAGGGTTATTCTTCCTTCTTCATAAGTGGCAAACATGATGCTATGCCGCTCTTCCATTTCTGTTTCATCAAGGTGAAATTTTTCTGCTGCAAGTTTCCTGAAATCATGTCCCCATCCATTGCTAAGTAATACTCCGCCAATGTCCAGGAACAGGGTTGTGATCTTATTTGTGTTTAGCATTTTTTCTTTTTATCAATAAATAATTATCAGTGCTGCCAGAGGATCAGATTGTTCTCCAACGGTACCAAAACATCTTCGTAATTTGAAATTATCCTTGCCGTGAAATCACTTGCTGTCCTTGTTGAAAGGATTTTTGCATGATATGTATATTCCCCGTCTTTGCTGATTGCGCCATCCGGCTCCATTTTAATTTTCGTTTGTGCGGCACCGTTAGCGCCTTCAGCATACAGTTCTACCAGTACTTTGCCAGGATCAATATCATTCAGGAAAACAGGAAGGTTGATTAAATATCCATTGTCAATCTTCACTATTTGTTCTTCTCCAAACTTTATCTTATCCCACTTATTTATAATTTCCATTTTCGTATCAAATATTCTTACTCCCGCCGCTCCTTTTCCTACCGCTCGTTTTAAATAATTCTTTGCTGCAGGCAAATAAAAATTTTCTGTGTATTCTCGTACGCTTCTGTTAGCTGAGAATGCTGCCGTTAATGTTGTCATGCTTTTGCGCATCCGTTCTATCCATCGCTCCGGAATTCCTTTTTCATTACGTGTATAAAATTCAGGGACTACTTCTTTCTCCAATAAATCATACAACGCTTCGGCTTCCGAAGCATCCCATGCAGGATCATCGCCATGCTCCTGACCATCTCCTAATGCCCATCCAACTTCTGGAGTATATGCTTCTGCCCACCATCCATCTAGTTCTGATAAATTGATTCCTCCATTCACCAATACTTTCATACCGCTTGTTCCGCTGGCTTCCCACGGCCGCCTTGGTGTGTTCACCCAAACATCTACGCCTTGTACCAATTGCTCTGCAAGCAGCATATCATAATCACTTAAAAAAACTACATGGTTATATAAATTATTACGTTGGATAAATTCCACCCATTGCTTTATCAAATCTTTTCCAGATTCATCGAACGGAGGCGCTTTGCCTGCAATAACCAATTGCACGGGATGTTCTTTATTAGTTAGTATGCGAATGAATCTTTCTTCATCATGCAATAAAAGATTGGGTCGTTTATATTCAACAAATCGACGTGCAAAACCAAGTGTCAAAGTATTAGGATTGAATACTTGCTTTGCAACTTCAATCGTCTCAGTTGAAAAACCTGCAACTTTTAATTGGCTTTCAAATCTTATACGTGTGTAGTTAACGAGATTATTTCTTGAGACGGTTCTAAGTTGCCATAACGTTTCATCCGATAAAGTTGAAATGCCTTTTTCAATTGTTTTAAGGTCGTCTCTCCACCTGTCTTTACCGCAAGCCTCAGTCCAGACTTTATCTGCAAATTCAGAATCCCAGCTTGGTGTATGCACGCCGTTCGTTACTGAACCAATCGGGATTTCTTCTTTCGCCCAACGGGGAAATAATTGTTCAAAAAGATGCTGGCTGACTTTTCTATGCAGCTTACTAACTCCATTCACTGCACCGCTTCCGTGCACAGCGAGATAAGCCATATTAAAACTCTCTGAAAAATTATTTGCGTCCTGTCTTCCCAGCGCCATCAATTCATTAAAATCAATTTTCAATTCATCTTTTGCATAAGCTCCAAAAAATTCCCACATTAAACCAGGACTGAAATGGTCGAAACCTGCAGCCACTGCTGTATGTGTAGTAAATAAATTACCAGCTCGTATAACTGCTAATGCTGCTTCAAATGAAATGCCGTTTTCTTTCATAAAACTATTGGCACGTTCTAAAATCAGAAAAGCAGCATGCCCTTCATTCATGTGACACACTTCTGGCTTTATATTAAGCGCCTGCAATAATTTCCAACCGCCTATGCCTAATAAAATTTCCTGTTGGATACGCATGTTGGAACTGCCACCATAAAGCTCGCTTGTTATTTCGCGGTGTGCGGGTAGATTAACGACATCGTTACTGTCAAGCAAATACAACTTCACTCTTCCAACCTGCACTTGCCATGTTCGCAACCAAACTGTGTTGCCAGCTAAAGAAATTTTTAATCGCAACCATTCGCCATTCGGCAAACGCAATGGAGTAATTGGTAATTGCCCCGGGTCATTGTATGGAAACATCGCCTGCTGATTACCATACTTATCAATTTGCTGACGAAAATATCCCTGCTGATAAAGCAAGCCAATTGCAACAACAGGCACACCAAGGTCGCTCGCAGATTTTAATTGGTCGCCTGCTACATTACCTAAGCCGCCAACATAAATCGGCAATGCTTCACTCAACATAAATTCCATGCTGAAATAAGCAACACAAGTAAGCGGAGCAGATGGATAAGTTTGTTGGAACCACGCCGGTTTAGAAATGGAAAGTTCTCTCAACGCTACCAAATCATTCATTTGTTTTCTGAATGAAGCATCTGCCAATTTTAATTCAATCTGCTTTTGTGAAGTAGTTTGTAATACAATCCACGGATTGTGTGTAAGCGCCCACAATTCTGCATTCAACTGCTGCCATAAACTATCTGTTGCATGGTTCCATGACCATCGCAGGTCGAGCGCTAATTCTACTAATTCATTTATTCCTTCTTTATCAGAAGATAAAAAACCATAGAGATTATTCGAAGTTATTTTGTCTTTGTTCATTTTATTATTTATTACATGCTGTTAAAATGTTCCGATGAGCAATGTTGATTAGCTTTAGGTTTTAGGATTATTCAAAGGATATTTTTTAAAAAGAAGAAACTTAATAAAGTCGTTAATGATAAATGAACACGCTCCAGTACTAAAAAATACAATAAAGGTTTGCATCAATGGAATTGCTTTGAAACTCAACAACCCGAATGTTGTAAAAAAGATACCTAAAATCATATCAGCAATTAAGAGCAGTAGTAGTGTTTTGCTTGGCGCAGAATGCCAAAAGTGATTTCTTTCTCTTACTACAAATATTGAAAAGATTGCAAAGAATAATAAAATTTCAAAACAGAACGTATTGAGTGAACCGCTATCTATTCTTAAATTGAAATAGTTTAAGCCAACATATAAAAGACCAAACGCTTCAATGGTCATCAACAAACCTATCGCTATCCCGATTTTTGCCAAACCATTGATGTTCCATTTTGCTGGGCTTTGCGACCATTGTACATTGTCGGTTGATAAAGATATTTTCACGAAATCGGTCATGAAAATGATTATCAATAAAGCTGTAGCGGTCATCACAAATTTTCCAAGTATCAAAAAGGCTATGATAACAAAGCAGGTTTTTAAAATAGTCCTTGCAATCTTATTCAATATCCATGTGTTGATGCGCTCAAACATCATCCTACCAATTTTAATAGGACTGAGAATGTTCACTAACCCTTCTTGTGTCAATACAATGCTGGCTGCACCTTTCGCTACATCGGTTGCGCTGCTTACAGCAATACCTACTTCTGCTTGCTTTAATGCAGGCGCATCATTTACACCGTCCCCAGTCATACCAACAATATGCCCTTTTGTTTGAAACGCTTTTACTATATCATATTTATCTTTTGGGTAAACTTCTGCAACGCCGCTGTTTTTTTCCAATAGTTCAATAATGCTTTTATCTGCATCTTTTAATTCAGATGCCTTTATTATTGTATCACCAATATCAACAGCCTTTGCAATTTCAATGGCAATGGGAAGTGCATCGCCTGTGAGCATTTTTATGGATATGCCCAATCTTTTAATTTCATTGATGAGTTGTTTTGAATCTTCTCTTGGGGGGTCGTGCAATGCAACCAATCCCACAAATTGCGGTTTATCATTTATGTTTGCTTTCGCAACGGCAAGTGTCCTGAATCCTTCTTTTCCAAAATCATTCACCTTAACTTCCCAATCAGCTTTTGTTTTTTCATCCAAACCACATACTTGTGCAATAATTTTGAACGAGCCTTTCATCACTTTAAATTCATCGTTATCTTTTTTTATAGTTGCCTCTGTTTTTCTGTTTTGCGGGTCGAATGGGACAAAGGATTTTTGAATGAATGCAGCATTTAAAATATTTTTTTGTTTTGCAGCATTGATGAAAGCCGTATCAATCGAATCATGATTTGCTTCCTGTGAAGCCAATGCGCCAAACAGCAACACATCATCTTCTTTATAATTATTTGCAGCCTGCAATTTTGCTATAGATAATTTATTCATGGTGAGTGTGCCAGTCTTATCCACGCACAAAATATCCATGCTTCCCGCATCGTCAGGTGCATTCAATCGGGTAACTAGAACTCCTTGCTTAACCAATTCTTTAGAACCCAACGCCATGCAAACCGTAAACATTGCAGTCAGTGCAACAGGAATAGCGCCAAGTAATAGCACCAACATCAAAGGCAATATCTGCAATATGTTGATACCTTTTAAAAAAGCAACAACCAATGCAATCAATAATAAAATACCAACTATTAATAAAAGCCACTTAACTACTTTGGAAATTATCTCATCGATATGCGATTTTGGTTTGGCGATTTTTACCAGTTCAATGGTTTTTCCGAATTTGGTATTAGCACCTGTCAAGCTTACCATTCCCGTTGCCTCGCCTTTTGTTATTATTGAACCTGAATAAATAATCTCTCCCGATTTTTTTTCGATTTCGAGTGATTCTCCTGTGAGAGCAGATTGGTCTATGCTTATTTCTCCGTTACTAATTTTTATATCGGCAGGTACAAAATCGCCAATCCTTATTCTGATTATATCGCCCGGTACTAATTGCCGTGCTGGCAATGTTTTCCAAGTTCTATCCCTTAATAATTTTATATTTATCTGTAATTTTTTTCTCAATGCTTCCACCGCTTTGGCAGCATTATTCTCCTGCACAAAACCAACAATAGCATTGAACAATAATAATCCTAAAACAATGTAAGCATCGGAATACCTGTGTAAAAACCATGAAAGAATAATTATCAGTTCGAGCATCCATGCAGTAAGCCCCCAAAACCTTGACAGAAATTTAATTAAAATGTTGCTTTTGCTTTCCAGTACTTCATTATAACCATATTCTTTACGGTTGGTTTCAACCTCACTTTGGTTCAATCCTTTGGCTGGGTCGGTGTTGAATTGTGTTATGTTGTCTTTTGCATTCATTGTTTATTTATAAATTGATACAACTCATTTTTAAATTTATTTTTTCGCTTCACTTTTCAACGCTTCAAAACCTGATACCACATCAAACAATTCTTCATCAATAGAACTTTGGCGCAGACGATGATATTTATTATTAAGGTCATCCAATAAGTCGCCAATGTTTTTTTCTGCACGTTGCATCGCATCTAAACGGCTGGAGTTTTCACTTGCCAACGATTCAGCGCAGGCTTTGAACAACGACACAAAAAGATAACCGCTGATGAGTTCCAATAATGTTGCTTTTGCATCGCCTGCAATCTGTGGCGGCAACTTTGTTGACCATTTTAGTTTTTGCAAATCATCTTTCCATTTTTCATCCAATGGTAAAAAACGCTGCATCACTTGCTGGTAGCCAGCTCCGGGTTTTGGCTGGTTATGAAAAATATAGAACTCCTGTATGTGTTGTTTTTCGTGGCTGTCTTCACTCTTAATTAAAATTTGTTGAACAAGCGGAGTTATTGTGCTTACATCATTGGGAACTGCATAATGTTGCGTGACATTAAGACCCACATCGGATAATAATAATTGCACTCTTTCGCCCACCACCCATATTTCTTTTTTGCCCGGTAGATTTTTTAATGATTTTGAAACAAAGTCTGCCATTGTATCATTGAACTGCCCAACGAGCCCCCGATCTGAACCAAAAACAATGGCGCATATTAATTCGTCTTTATTCTTTTTCATTTTTTTCTTTTCGTTGATTGCTTCAATCTTTTCTGCCTTGAAATATGCAACGATGCCCAAAGCAACCGTATGATAATAATCTGCCAGCGAAGCAACGGCTGCTTCATACTGCACAATATTTGATGACGCCATTGCCTTCATCGCACTTACAACAGACTTAAGATCTTTCGCTCCTTCCATTTTGCCGCGTATGCTTTCTAACGTGTCCATTATTTTTTATTTTCTTCAGGCGCCTGTTTATCCTGAAATGGCGCAAGTATATTCGTTGCGATTTTTAAAATTGTTTTGTTGTCCTCATCAGTTAATTCTTTATCGGATGAAATTCTTTTTAAAATATCCTGCGGAATTTCATTACTGTTTTGTACCAGTGAATTTTCAGCATCCCTGATTTTTTCTATTGCGATATTATCGAGCAAACCATTTGTCAATGCAAGCAATACCACTATCTGTTCGGTAACAGGCATGTGTTGCAGTTCCGGTTGTTTGAGACATTCGCGGATGCGCTTTCCATGTTCAATTATCTTTTTTGTATTATCATCGAGCCTTGTGCCGAAACGCGCAAAGCTTTCCAATTCTTCAAATTGTGAGTAATCCAATTTAAGCCTTGCAATTGAACGGTATGCGGGCAACTGCGCTGCATCGCCCACACGGGAAACAGATTTCCCAACATCAACAGCCGGTAAAATTCCGAGTTCAAATAATTTAGGAGAAAGATAAATTTGTCCGTCAGTAATTGAGATAAGATTAGTGGGTATGTATGCAGAAATATCTTGCGCTTCCGTTTCAATAATCGGCAAAGCCGTTAGTGAGCCACCTTTCAGGGCATCATTTAAATGCGTAGACCTTTCCAGCAATCTTGAATGAATGTAAAAAATATCACCAGGAAAAGCTTCACGACCAGGCGGCCTTCTTAGCAACAAAGAAAGTTCGCGATAAGAACGAGCATGATGCGTGAGGTCATCATAAACAATCAGCACATCGCGGCCTTGTTCCATAAAATATTCTGCAATAGTTGTAGCAGCATAAGGTGCGATGTATTCCAAGCCCGGCGAATTATTTCCTTCTGCAACCACAACAACCGTATAAGCCATCGCATCTTTTTCTTTCAGGTTGGCAATCACTTTTGCAACCGCTGATGCACGCTGACCGATAGCGCAATAAATACAAACTACATTTTTATCTTTCTGATTGATGATTGCATCAATCGCAATAGCTGTCTTGCCTGTTTGCCTGTCGCCCAATATTAATTCACGTTGCCCGCGACCAATTGGTATCAACGCATCAATTACTTTTATACCTGTTTGCAACGGAACATTTACTGCAGCTCTATCCATGATAGCAGGAGCTGGTCGTTCGATAGGCATGCGTTGTTTGCAAGTAATCGGGCCTTTATCATCAATCGGTTCGCCCAATGGATTTATCACTCTTCCAAGCAATGCATGGCCAACAGGAATATCCATCACACGACCTGTTCGTTCTACTTCATCACCTGCGTTGAGCAAAGAATCTTTACCTAATAATATCACGCCTATTTCATGCTCATCTATATTATATGCAATGCCGAAAATGCCGTTTGGAAATTTCAACAGTTCTTCAAAACCTGCGCCTGGCAAGCCTGAGACCTTAGCGATGCCTGTTGCTATGCTTGTAACATGACCAACTTCGTTCGGTGCAAAAGAAAAAGTATATTCCTTAATGCTTTTATCCAACAGTTCAAAGTTGTCATCGATAGTCGTATGTAAATCGGTTGATGGCATGTTATTTATTTTCTGTTGCAACTTCCGGTTGCGCTTTCATTTTTTCAGCAATGTTTTTTTCTAATGAATTAAGATATTCCGAAAAGCTCCATGCCAGTTTATATCCATTTGTTGTCAGTTCTATACCACTTATTAATTCAGGAGTTGTTTTAAATTGAAGCTGAGTTTTTGTTCCGAGTATTGTGTCAACGGCATTATTAATTTCTTCACGTTGTTTTTCAGGTAGGTCAAATGCACTTCTCACCAAAATGGCATTGCCATTGGATTTGAACGCATCAATGAATTGTTTCTTCTCATCGTCTTTAGATTCGTTCAGGCGTTTAATAAAAGTGTTTGCTGATTGTTCTTCTAAACTTATGGAAGCAATATCTGTAAGCGCTTTTCTTGTTATATCAAAAACCTGCTTTTGTGTTTTCTGTGCTATCGCTTCATTTTGATTTTCCTGGTTTTCTTTGGCTGATTTTTCTAAATTAGAACGCAATGTGTTGGCATCATTCTTTGCTGCTTCAAGAAGTTTATCACGTTCTGTATTTGAATCTGCAACCACTTTATCCATCAATCCCTTTTTTTGCTGGTCGAAGTCTTCATTCTTTTTCTTGAAATCATCCTGCTCTTTTATCGCTGCGGCTTTTTTATCATCAGCATCTTTTATTTGCGCTGCTATCTTTTTTTCACGTTCATCAATAGCATTTAATATAGGCTTGTAAAGAAACTTTTTGAGCAACCATACCAGCACGAGGAAGTTAATTACCTGCGCAATTACTGTAAACCAATTAATTTTCATTTCTGTTTATTTTGCGATGACGTGGTTCCAGAAAGGATTTGCAAAAATGAGGATCATCGAAACCACGAAACAGTAAATAGCTGTTGATTCAATCATCGCCAAACCAACAAACAATGTTCTTGTAATAGTTGGTGCCGCATCCGGCTGCTGCGCAATTGAACTTAATGCCGATGCTACTGATTTGCCTTCGCTGAATGCGGGCAACATACACCCGATGCCTGTTGTGAGGCCGGAAGTAACAATTGATGCTACTGCGATAAGAGTTGTACTATCCATATTAATTATCCTTTATTATTTTGAATTTATTTTTATTATTTTATTTGGCTTAGCCACTGCAGCTGCAATGTAAACGGTTGCCAGTATGCCGAAAATATAAGCTTGCACCATGCCTGTAAGCAGACCAAGCACGTTCATTACTATAGGAAATATAAAAGGCGATATGCTTAGCAGGATTGCCACAATCATTCCGCCGCTCATGATATTGCCAAACAATCTTACCGCTAATGCAAGTGTTCGTGATAACTCGCTGATGATGTTAAAAGGCAGCATGATGAATGTTGGCTCTATGTACGTTTTTAGGTAATTTTTTATCCCGTTTTTTTCAATACCAAAAAATGGTACTGCAAGAAATACAGAAATGGCAAGGGCAGCGGTAGTGGAAAGCGAACCAGTCGGCGCCTCATAAAAAGGAAAGATGATACAGATATTACAAGCAGCAATAAATAAAAACAATGTGCCGATGAAGCCGGTATATCTTTCAGGCTCATCAAGACCAACTGCTTTTATTTCTTTGTTGATGCCTGTTACAATCATTTCCAATATGCACTGCCATCTCGAAATCTGAATATCTGTTTTTAATTTTCTTGTAATCAATTTTGAACCGATCACTAACAGCAGCATTAAAGCCCAGGTTGTAACGATGGTGAGATTGATAGTGATAAAACCATGTTGCCAAAAAATAGTTTCGTCGGGGCTAAGCTTCATAGCTGTCCTCCTTTTTAAATTGAATCTGTAATTTGTTTTTCGGTTTTGTAAAATATGCAACAGCATAACGTGCTATAATAAAACCCAGCAAACAAATAAGAAGTCTTTGCCAATTTCCGAATGAGATATAATAAAACCCGACTAACGTTATGCCTACGCGAAAAACAAAACTGCTGATGACCCAAATTACAGGCATCTTAGCATTCACTATTTTTTTTACGGTAAACCAAAGGCCGCCAAAAAATAATGTGCCCAACAGCAGCCCTGCTATAAAAGATAATATCATGTATAAAATGTCACTCATTATTTTCATCATTATTTTGATGCATCGCTTTATCTTCTTTATCTACCCAATACCAGGCAATAATGCTCCCGGCAACTAAACCCATCATCAGACAGGTCAATGTCCAGGAAAATGACTGATGATATTTTTTATCTAACCATATTCCCAATGCCGCTCCCAACAAGGTGGGAACTGCTACCGACCAGCCAATCATTCCGAACATCCCTAAGCCCGACCAAACGCTTCCACTGTTTTCACGCAATGCTTTTAGTTTGCGTTTTTCTTTTGCGGCTATACGATCGCCAAATTTATTTTCATCATTTATATTCGTTTCATCTTCCATTTTATTGTTTGCGGAATTTATCAAAGCTGTACATGAAACCGCTTTCCAATTTTGCCGTTATTGTGCGGACTTTTTTTTCACTCTCATCTTTTTTCGAAAAATCTTTTTTTACCATTTCACCAAGCTTGCCGAGGTCTGCTCCGCCAATTGCATTGCGCACTGACACTAAAACCTGTGTGCCCGCTTTTATCAATACGCCTGCATCAATTGCGAGATAGTGCGCTTCTCCCAATCCTGTTTTATAAGTAAAAATTCCAGGCACTAACGCCGCCACACAATCGAGCTTTTGCGGCAGCAAACCATAAGAACCTTCACTTGTTTCTGCAATGATATCGCTGACATTTTTTTCCTCCATAAAAATTTTGAACGGTAGCAATATTTTTAAATCCATTATTTTAGTTTTGAGCTATTAGCAATGAGCGGTTAACAAATAGTTAGAACAAAATCTGGGTTTAATATTCATCGCCGAAGGCTGATAGCTCATTGCTAAAAGCTCAAAGCTTCTTCCTCACTTCATCTATCGAACCAATCATATAAAAAGCACTCTCAGGTAAATCTTTAAATTCATCTGAAAGAATACGTTCACAACCATCCAGCGCATCTTTCAGACTCACTTCTTTTCCTTTGATGCCACTAAATTTTTCAGTTGCAAAAAAAGGTTGAGTAAGAAATCGTTCTAATCTTCTAGCACGGTTCACTATATTTCTATCTTCAACAGATAATTGTTCCATACCCAAGCATGGAAATAATATCTTTTAAATCTTCGTACTGCGCAAGCGTGTGCCTTATCTTTTGAGAAAGCTCATAATGTTTTTCACCAATGATCCCCGGCGTTGCCATCTTTGAATTGGATTGCAATAAATCGATAGAAGGATACAAGCCCTTCGCTTGCTTTTTTTCTCGAAAGCGCAATAGATGCAGAAAGATGAGAAAATGTATGAACCGCAGCAGGATCAGTCAGATCATCCGCCGGAACATACACTGCCTGGATAGAAGTAATAGCTCCTGCATTTGTGTAGGCAATGCGTTCTTCCAACTCCGACAACTCTGTTCCCATAGTTGGCTGATATCCTAAGCGTGAAGGCATTTGCCCCATCAAGCCCGATACTTCCATGCCTGCCTGTATGAAACGAAATATATTATCGATCAATAACAATACATCGCGGTGTTCATCATCACGAAAATATTCTGCCATTGTTAAAGCCGCATGGCCAACACGAAACCTTGCTCCAGGCGGTTCATTCATTTGCCCGAACATCATTACCATGTCTTTGAGCAGATCAGCTTTTTTCATTTCGTTGTATAATTCATTGCCTTCACGGCAACGTTCGCCAATCCCGCAAAACATGCTCACACCTTTGTTGTGCCCAACCATATTATGAATCATCTCTGTAAGCAAAACCGTTTTGCCAACACCTGCACCACCAAACAATCCGGCCTTCCCACCACGCTCAAGCGGAATCAATACATCAATTGCTTTGATGCCTGTTTCAAAAACTTCTGACTTAACAGCTCTGTTATTTAGTGAAGGAGGTGATTGATGAATGTTTCGCCGCACGCCTTTTGGCAATGGTTCCAAATGGTCAATGGTATTTCCAAACACATCGAACATCCTGCCCATGATATTTTTGCCGACAGGGACCGTCAAGTTGTTTTTCATTTGTCTCTACCATCATTCCACGAGCCAACCCTTGTGTAGGGTTCAATGAAATACCACGAACTGTATTATCATTCAACTGTGCTAATACTTCAATAGATATTTGTTTATCCTTGCCGGTATGCAGCAACGTATAAATCGGCGGCAGTTTATTTTCAAACCACACATCTACAACACTGCCACGAACAGAAACAACTTTTCCGACATTTAAAGAATCGCTTATATTATTTGTTGCTATTGTCAAAGATGTTGTTATTAAAATAGTGGAGGATACAAATTTATTTAGCTGAAAAATTCAATTTGCTAACGACGGTCAAGTGAAGTGCTGATCGCTGTCAACATCAGTAAAGTTTTTCTTTTATATTTTCCGCCGATGCCGGATAAACCAATTCATGATCATGCGATAATAATTTTTCTTCTTTGTTATTATATTTTGATCTCTTTAAAAGATGAGAGATAAGTGCAATATGTGTTTCATCTTTATCAACCGCATTCACTATAAACCAGGGAGCATGTTTGAAATTTGTTTTCAATAACATTTCATCTCTTGCTTCAGAATAATCTTTCCAATGTTTAGTTGCTTCCTTATCAATTGGGCTTATTTTCCATTGCTTCAGCGGATCATCTTCACGGGATTTTAATCTTTTTTCCTGTTCTTTTTTACTGATATCTAAATAATATTTCAGTATAATAAAACCGCCATCAATCAATCCTTTTTCAAACGATTCAACTTCTGTGAAAAATGATTTGTACTCTTTATCGCTGCAAAATCCCATTACTTTTTCTACACCTGCGCGGTTGTACCAGCTTCTGTTGAAAAGAACAAATTCGCCTGATACAGGCAAGTGAGCGGCGTAACGTTGAAAATACCATTCGCGTTCCTGGAAATCTGATGGCTTGCCTAATGCGACCACTTTTGTTTCGCGTGGGCTAAGGTGTTTTACAATTCTTTTTATTGTTCCGTCTTTGCCCGCTGCATCTCTTCCTTCAAGTATTACCAACAGTTTTATATCAGATGATATAATTTCTTTTTGCAGTTTTACAAGTTCTATAAAAAGCTCATGTAAAATTTTTTTATTGTTCTTTGACATATCAAAAAATTAAATGAATTATTTTCTAAAACAGCTCATTTAAATAATAGCAAAGGTCACAGAACCAAGCCTGGAACTATTATACATTTTTGAGTATAATTTATATCATTCACACATTTCAAATTGGTGGGTGTTTGCCGAAAGATTTATTGCTATTCAGACGCTGCTCCCTACCTCAGGATTGATAAATTCCATTTCCTGATAAGCTTCGCTATTTTTTACGGAATCAACGGTGATATCAACAAAAACTTTGGATCTATCCCATTGTACTTCTTTGATATGGCGAGTCTCGATAAGCACATTTTTTCCGCTGAACCATTTATGTGCATCAACCACCAGGTATAAAAGCTGCCAGGTTTGATCGTCGATGATAAAATCTTTTACAGAGCCAATTTCTCCATCAGTCGCATGAATGTTATAGCCTGTAACTTCTTTAGTGCTGCGCAGATGCTGGTCCTCATCAGCGATTTTGCCTTTGTCATCAACCGCGTTGATTACCTTTTCATCAATCACAGAAGAGGTATTGGCTACATCCCAAAGACCACCTGCATAAAACCCACTTCCCCAATAAGGCTGCCATACATAATGCCCATATAATGTTCTCTCCATTTGACGGGATACAGGCTTATCAGTATCTATATCAGGGCTGGTGCGGATTTGTTCTTTCGTAAGATTTACTGGAATTGATTCCTCCTTCCAGGAATTTTTCATCACAGCTTCGGGAGATATCAGCACTTCACGGCCGAAGAGCCAAGCTCCGGTCTTTAATATCAAATAGCGAATTGTCCAGGCATTATCATCGAAATAGAATTCTTTTATCTTCCCGATCTCACCATCAATGGCGCCCATATTGTAACCGATCAGGCTTTTAATGTTGCGTTGCATAAAATTTCTTTTTATTGATAATTAATTATTAATCGCTGCAGGCCCGCTGCACTCGCAAGAGCGTGATTTTTATTTGATTTGTTTTTCCATAGCAAACCATTGTTTTCTTTTTTGCTCAGGTCGCGAAATATTGTTGCATTTATTTCTTTTTTCAATCTTCGATCTGATGACTCATTCACAGGAGAATTTTTCTGCGTGTTTTTTTTATTTTCTATGGGGCTTTTATTCTTCACATTCAACATGCGGTCATTCTTTGCCGGTTTCATGATTCAGATTTTAGGACAGTGCTATTTTCTTTATTTATTTTATCCTGGCCTATACCCATAGTCAATGCGGTTAAGCCAGCCATGCTTCCCAATTGCATAGTATCTACCGCAGAACTTGGCACAATCACGATTGTTGAGTTTTGCTTCAGTCCTTCATATAGCATATTCATCGCCCTTAAATGCAAGGCCACCGGATTATTGGCATAGGTCTTAGCTGCTTCTCCAAATTTTTCGGCTACTTGTCTTTCAGAATCTCCAAGGATCACGCGAGCCTGACGTTCTCTTTCTGCTTGTGCCTGCATGGACATTGCATTTTCCAATGCAGAAGGGATCAGAACATCTTTTACTTCCACAGAATTGACATGTATTCCCCAGGGCTCTGTGCGCTCATCAATAATTTTTTGAAGCACATCACTGATCTTGTCTCTCCCTTCTAACATATCCGACAACATGGTCTTCCCTATCACATCGCGCAATGCTGTTTGAGAAGCCCAACTGATAGCGCTTAGATAATCCGCTACTTCCAATGCAGCTTTTTGCGGATCCAGTACTTTCCAGAATAGCACAGCATCAACATCAACAGGCACCGTATCTTTTGTCAGCGTTTTTTCAGCCTTAAAAGATGTTGTGATCACCCGGGTATCGATCCAATAAGGTATCGTGTCAATTATGGGCACAATGAAAAACAGCCCCGGCCCTTTGAGCGCATGAAATTTACCGAGACGCAACACAACCGCTTTGTCCCATGGATCTGCAATCCTGATTGCCGAAGAAATAATTATCGCTAGCACGAATGAGATAGCAGCAATGACTTCACCTTTTATAATGTCAGAACCGTTATATTCACTGTATGCTATTACTAGCCCGATACCAAAGATGATGACAAACATGAACGTGGAAAATAAGCTTTTGCTTTTCATGATGAACCTCCTGATTGATTTGTATAATGATTTGAATTTTGGATGGATTGCCGCATGATAAAGGTAGCTTGATGATATTGCTACGTTATTACAGAACTCCGTAAAATATTTATACTATTCCCACATTCAACAGATTTAACATCTCAAGCATTTTAATTTTATGAATGATAAGCGATAAGTGTGAATGATGTAAATGATCAAAAGAATTGTGTAATACTTATACCGACAACAATGTGGAGCTTTATGAAATTTTTCATGCGAGCAATAAAAAAGTGCAATGAATTCAAATAAGATTGATGGCAACAAGACAGCATCAGAACTTAAGCCGCCCGAAGCTATAAAAGTGCATTCCTTTCATGTGCCGATAAAAATAGCCGGTAAAGATATCAGGCTCAACGTGAGCTTTAAAGATGCGATGATAAGGTTCGGCATTACGTTGGTTTTGCCGATGATAATGTTGCTCATCGATAAGCGGCTTATTATTTATACAGCACCTGTAATGGCATACCTGTTCATAAGTGGCATAACACATTTTTGCGTTATCAAATATGTTTGGCATCGTTTCATTAAGCATGAACCTCCTGCTGCGTTACCCCCATACGGAGAAAACCTGAACTATCCCGAAGAATCTGTTTAGCAAGAAAAGTTTTAGATAAAAGTTGCAGGATCAAGCCAAATAAAACATGCAACAATTTGATTAAATGATGAAGTACCAAATCGATTTTTAGTAATCAAAAAAAATATTCATAAATGGAACCCTCATTAAAAATAAGCATGTTTTCAAAATCATTATTGGCCGGTCTGTTAAGCGGGATTGTTGCGGCGGCGGCAAATTTGGTCTATTCAATAGTTTATAGAGAATCAACGGGCTTCGCGACTGCAGAAATCATAATGCCCCTTTCAATTTTTATTGGGTTCCCCATTTTGCTTGCCATGGCAGGAGGCGCGTACTATTTGTTGCAAGGCCATTTGCATGCGGGCAATAGATGGTTCATTTTTCTCTGCATTGCGTTAATGGCCTCGCTTGTCCTGGCGACTATCCTGGACACAAAGCGAAATGGAGGCGCATTGTTTTCAGGTCTTCGGGGGCTTTGCCTGGGAATGGAAATCATCACATGCCTTCTTGCAGCTTTTCTGATTCCTTATCTGGCACGACATCCGAAAATTTATGTGTGATTATAGAAAATGTCAGCATCACCCGACGATTTCTAATTTCAATAATTGATAAATTACGGCGACAACAGAATATTTAACACAGAAAGCACATGGCTTCTCACAAATTTTTGTCTGGATGTCTGAGCTGATCAACAGTTTTTAATTATTTCTGGCCAAGATGTTTCAACAAAATATTTTTTCAGCTTTCTGTTCGCGCCTGAATAAAGAGCATATTTATATTTCATAAACATCAAACAATAATAATTCATCTTTTAAGATCTGTAAGAATCTAATCATCCAGCCAGAAAGATTTTATATAATTTTAAAAGCGCTACTTAAAAAAATAGGAAAAGAAAAATCAATTCAAATAATTTGATTTTTCTTTTCCTTAGTATCAATGCACCGGTTCTTTTATTGATTGTTATCTGTGCCTCTTTTTATTTTTGAATCTTCAACAGCAGCTTTCTTTTTATCTAAATCAACTTTCCTGGTATTTAATTCATTCAGTATCTGCGCGAGGCGGTCTTCAATTTTTGTTTTTTTCATTTCCAGATCTTTTTGTTCATTCACCAATTTCTGATATTCTTTTTCAGATTTATTTTCATCTTTTATCTGATTGCTGATATCAACATCTGCAAAATGATTATCAGCGTCTTTCACAAATGAATTAAGAAATGTTTCAACATTCTGTGTGATCACCGTGTCAGCATCGGAGCTTGTAAAATTGTTATAGCCCTTTGAAACAGCCATGTACACTACGCTGGTATTATTAGGGCCAGATTCAACTTTGGTATAAAGATCTATTTTATCCTTGCTGATCTCTGAAAGAATAATGCCCTTGTAGCTTGCCGCGCCTTTTCTTACTTTCTCTTTCAGACCAGCCCGCTGCAGTTTTTGTTCCAGCGCATCTGTTGTGATATCGACTGATTGTTTTATTTCAATCATTACCGCATTGCGGTTCTCTTTTTCTATCATTGTGGACACGGGCTTTGCCTGTGCCAAAATTGCAACAGCCGGAAACATGGTTATAGAAGCAAGTAAAAGATTCCTGAGATTTTTCATTATTAAAATTTTTATGATGATTTCTTTATTGTAAGATCGTTTGTAAAATGTAAAATAAACAGCATTAAGAATATGGTAGCTGTCTTTTTAAGACAACGCTAATGGTGGACAGCATTTGATGCTAACGATATTTGTCCTGTTTTGTATTCATTCATATCCGCTTTTAATAATTGTTGAAATCATTTTAAAACGACCGTTCGGTTTAATAAAATTTGAAGCATGCGCGGGTATTGTGATCCCCATTCCCGATTGAAGCAAATGCGATATTTTATCTATAACAATTTCAGCCTTTCCTTCAATGATCTGAACAAAAGTATCGAAGGGAGATGTTTTTTCAGTCAACCCTTCCCCGCTGTCGAATGACATAATGCTGATATTTCCTGTTGACTTTTTTATGATTGTTTTTATTACCACTGAGTTTGCCATATATTCTATGATTTCAACAATAATATGCGATTTTGATTTTTCCAATTCTTTATCAGCTGGCATTTTGCTTTTATCACTCATGTTATTGATTGAAAAGATTGCTAAGATTAAGATTATGTTATCTATACTCTATTTGTAAAGATCCGCCTTCTCCAATTGGAAAGTATTACATAACTCTATAAATAAGTTACATCATTCACACATTTAATAATGGCCGTGCGCTGATTAATTTTTATGTGAATTATTGAACAGCAGCCGCTCTTAGGATGGCAGATAGATATTGGGCAGCCCGGCACATTATTTCAAATATCTTCCAATGGCCCACGCTTTTTATCTTTTATTTTTTTAAAGAAAGAAGGAGTCAGCCCGGTCATTTTCTTGAACTGGTTGGATAAATGAGCAACGCTGCTATAACCAACCTTCCAGGCAATTTCTGTGATGTTGAGCTCATCATATACCAACAGTTCTTTAACCCGCTCAATTTTATGCATGATGAAGAAATGCTCAATAGTAATGCCCTGAGATTCAGAAAAGAGGTTTGCCAGGTAGGTGTAATCGTGTTTTAGTTTTTGGCTTAAGAAGTCAGATAAGTTTATTTCCAAAGGTTCTTCTGAATAATGCACCTGCTCAACAAGAGCATTTTTAATTCGTTCAATAAGAATGCTTTTCTTGTCGTCCATCAATTCTATGCCTGATTTTTTTAAAGCCATATCCAACTCATTGCGCTGCTTTGGTGAGATGTTTTCTTCTAGCTCAGCTTCTCCAAGTTCTACAGTTTTATAATGAAGCCCTAGTTTGCTGAGCTCAGCCTTCACCAACATCTTACAGCGAATACTAACCATATATTTAAGGAAGAGCTTCATGTGTTTATCCTAACCGGCTGCTTGCCTTATGAAAGTTATTGACATGCATTTTAGCAAGTGCTATAAAGATATGCAAATAAAAAAGGCAGGATAGAAATCCGGCCGTTAAAGATCTGAAACACCCCGATAACCTATAAGTAAAACCGATATATAAAGTTAGGCAAATGATGCGCCAAAAGAGTTACATCATTCAGTGATTTAGTTGCATAATTCACACTTTTGAAACCATTAAGCAATAAAAGCGTTCCCAAAAAAATGAGCTTAGCTGAACAAATAATGTGTGAATGATGCAATCTATTTACAAAGTTATGTAACACTTATCCGGATAAGAGCACTGAAATTTGCATCATCATGAAGAAGGAAATATTAAAAACCATTATTATTATTTTAGCAATTGCATTTTCTTTTTCCGCATGCGTTGAACGCCGTTATTATCGCGAGCACCATCAACACAGCCCTGAGTATTCGCGTCGGCATGCTGCAGGTGCAGAGATTGATATCAGCCATTGATTGTTTTTTTTCTTTTACAAATCTTCGGTGGTTGCTTATTATATACAAGTCTTATTCCGGCCTGTCGTAAAAAATAATCTATTCTCAAAGCTGTGTGATGCTTATTGTGCAAGATCACTCAACTCTTCTTTTAATTATTTATTATCAAATCAAAAAAAATGACAAACACCTCATCATTTAAAGAAAACCGAGATAAGCAGAACGAAAAATTAAACCAAATACTTGCGAGATCAAATGGCAATAAGCCGTTATTTGAAAAAGATAAAAAAAATTTGAGGGTGCAAACGATAGAACTTAAGAGACAGGTAAGTAAAAATCAGAAAAAAGTTTTTTAGTTCTCCAGATACAGAAAGAGCCATTACGGCAAGTTGTCTGCTCAAACTCTTCACATTATATTAAGCATTCCCGCTAGTTAATTAACACAATTCACAGTACAAATATTTTTCCTTGGCAGGGTTATTGACCTTCCGACAATAGATTGCTTAATATAAATTGTCATTATGGAATCAAATCTTTTTAAAGCTTCACCTTTTGTTTTAGAAAAAATAAATCTTCTTTGTGGCCTGTTGTGGCAGGGAAAGAAAGAATATGAATTGGTGGCTGCCGGCATAGCCGATAAAGAATTGCAGCGCGTTATATTAAGCCTTGCTCAGGGAAACAACCAGTACGCCTGTGAGCTTTCATCTCAAATAGAAACATTGGGTGGAACTCCCCCAAAAGAAAATATGCACGAACATGAGCACAAGATGGAAGCTAAAAATTTCTGGGATGAAAATGAGATATTGATATTTTGCAAGATCAATGAAAAGGTAATGCTTGATGCTTATCGCGAAATCTTAAATGAATCTTTTTTATATGAAGGATTAAAAAAAATGATTCGCTATCAGTTAAACGGAGTACTGTATGCTTATACGCAATTAAAACTATTAAATACTTTCAGTAGCTCTAAGCGACAGCCCAAAAAATTAATTTTATAAAATGATTTCAGCGACTAAGCGATCTCAACTATTGAGCTCTATTGAATGAAAGAATGAAGCATGTTCCAACGCCTTCCTGCGATTGTATATCTACACCCGCATGATTTGATACAAGGATATCAAGTGTTGTTGATAAACCCAATCCCATTCCGCCCGATTTGTTTGTAAAATAGGGCTTGAAAATATTCTTCAGGTTTTCTTTGCTAATGCCAATGCCGTTGTCTTCAATTTCTATTGAACATTTCCCGTTCCAGGATTTTGTTACCAGTTTTAATTCTCCATTTTCCGGAGGCATTGCATCAATAGCGTTGATGATAATGTTCGTGAGTGCAATCTTTATTTTCTGACTGTCAACACATATTTTGCCATCAACCACAGTATAATCTTTTATTACTGCAATGTTCTTAAGCATAATCCTATCCACAGTTTTTGCAAGAACTTCATCTATCAATTGGTTAATTGAATGTTTTTCCGGGCGGAGTTCTTCCGTCTGATAATAACCAATCAGATCTCCCACCAAATCGTTGATACGCCCCGAGCCGCGCATAATGATATCAAGATAAATTTTCTGCTCATCATCTTTGATCATGGATTGCAGCATATCTACCGCCAGATTGATATTTGATAATGGATTCCTGACTTCATGAGCCAGCGCAGCCGCAAATTGAGCAGGTTGTTTTTGCACTATTTTTGGGCTCGGCAAAGCACTAACCAGCTCGGTGAAAGGATAGTTGACCAATTTAATGACATTGCGTATAGCTGAGTCCTGATGCACTTTTGAGATTTAAGGCTGGAGAGAAGCGTAAAATAACGCCTTCTAAAGATGCATTTTTTTCTGTTGCTGATGTTATATCTTCCTATGAATTCTTTATATAATTCACACATTGTGTTGCTGAGCATTGTGTGAAATCGCGCATTTAATTGTTGAGCTCTTCATATCGGACGGCCGGTCTGAAAATTTTTCTCATATTCAATGATGGTGTGCAGGATTTTGATCCTTTCAGAAATTTTATTACCAAACTTACTATCAACCTTAAGTTTGCGGATCTCACTTAAAGCATCTTCGAAGCTTTGCAATGCCAATTTGTAATCACCTTCATTCTCATGTCGCACGCCTTCTTTATACAATTCCGTATGGCTGATTTTTTTGTATTGGGCAATGAGGATGACCGAAACGATGACAACAACAAAACTGATAAATAGTATAATTGATAATGTAGAGAACATTTTCTATTGTTTTAATATTTTGCTTTGGATGCAAGCTAACCTTAATAATTTCTATTTGTCTTTATCGTTTATAAAAAACCATATACTCCGGCTAAAATAATTGTGCCTTGCAATAAAGCACAGATCCCTTAAAGGGTTTCCCAATGGATATCTCTACACTTTTTAGGCTATCAATAGTTGCAAGAAAGTTTATTTAATTTCATCCGTAAGACTATTAATAAATTCCACAATTTGATTTTTTTCTTTTGCAGTAAGACCTAATGAATTTGATGACAAGGTTTGGTTGGGAATATGTAAACCCAATCCATTTCCTCCTCCCTTGTTGTAAAATTCAATTACACTTTGCAAACTTTTAAAGCCGCCGTTGTGCATATAAGGTGCAGTCTTTGCAGCGTTCCTTATTGTTGGAGTTTTAAAGGCGCTTTTATAAAAAGATATTTTATAAAAAGAATAGCGTCCCTGGTCTGTGTCTGAAATAATTTTTTTGAAGTTGTCATTAACAGGAGTGCCAAGCACCTCGTATTCTGTTCTGTTATACAATGGTGGAATGAGGCCGTTGAACAATGGCGCAAAGTGGCATGTGCCGCATTGTGCTTTTCCCATAAACAAATTAAATCCGGATTTTTCATCGTCATTTAAAGCATCGCGTTTGCCTTGCATGTATTTATCAAATGCCGAATTGAAAGGCGCAAGCGTGCGCACATAGCTGGCGATCGCGTTTGTTATGTTCCTGGCATTGATAGGCTCAATATCTGCCGGCCATGCACGTTTAAAATTTATCGCATATAGATTTTTTGATTTGATTATCGATACAAGCTCACTATCATCAACTCCCATTTCATCTTTATTATTCAACACCGTTTTAATTTGGTCTTCCAGGCTGTTTGCACTACCATCCCAAAATTGCGAATATTGATAACAGGAATATAATAAGCTCATGGTATTTCTTGCTAAATTATGTTTTCCATCAAGGGAAATATTTCGCACCATTCCATCAGTAAAATATTTTTCCGGCGAATGGCAGAAACCGCAGCTACGTTTTTGCCCGGCTGACAAATCCTTGTCAAAAAACAATTCTTTCCCAATATTCCCGATAAAGCTGTCTGCATATTCTTTAGAAAGCGGAAAGGCCTTCTTACTTAAAGCATCAGCGCTGAATAAGTTTATTGCATTTTTATTGAGTGCTGTTGCTGAGTTTCTTTGCAATTTTTTTTCCCTGGCTAATTTTTCAAGTTGTTCCTGAAGAGGCAATGCATAGTTTGTTAAAAATTTCAACCTATCAAATGAATAGAAATCATCTTTTGTTTTCAAAAAATGAATCGCTCCTGAAAGAAAATAATTTATGCTATCAACGCCATTATTATTTTGTTGATAATTTGAAAGCACTACCGAAAAACCATTCAGCGACTGCAAGGATTCTTCAATGCCGCTTTTTAAAAATGGTGCATCATAACCTGTAATATACAGTGTCATCAAGCGTATTAATTCTATTTGAATACTTTCGAGCAACTGATCGTCTGTTGGCTGAAAATTGTACAATAAAGAAGATAAATCTGCGGCAGATTTCTCAACTAATTCCGACTGTTGAATCAACGCTTTTCTTTGAGCTGCGGGATCAACATCAAATAACAAGGATTCGATTACCTGTAAACCTTTAGGATGTTGATATTCCATAAAAGGTTCTTCAATTTCATATTTGGGCGGCGCATTAAAAACAGTGGCTTCGCTTTGAAAAAAATAATCGAGCAGAAAAGAAAAACGTTTATAACACAGCCTGCAATCTTTTAATGCAATTTTTGATTGCATTATAGTCGACAAATCATTTTTATTTATTTTGGCGATGTCTGCTTTTAATATTTTGGCAGATGCAGAAAAACCAACTACTTCTTTTTTAAAATATGCGCACACTGAAAACGATATGGCATTATTTTTTGTCTCACTTTGAGGAGGAATTTTTAATGAAACAGCGCTGAATACGAAAGCACAAATAAAAAGATATGTTATCCATATTTTCATTTGCTTGTATTTATAACAAACACATCCTGCAAACAATTTTCCCGATCGTGTACAGTATAAGTATTGGATCCGATAGACGGCGTAACGACAATGCTTTTTGTTTTTTGCTTGCTTTTATTCCATCGGTAGCTTCCATTATAAGATGCGGTAAGCCTTACTTGCTGGCCAATTTTTGCTTGTATTATTGAATGTCTGTTTACATTTTTCATCATGGTAAAATGGTCTCTTATTTTCCCATCTGAACAAACCCATTTCAAGTCAAGCCGATTTTCTTTTACTTCAAGCATACATGCGCCACCAACTTCCGCATTAGAATAAAACATGGCATCATGAGGGAAATTTTTTTCCATACCGCCTAACTGCCCTGCCGAACCCGATACCACATAAACTGTTCCTCTGTTCGTGGAATCTTTAATAAACGGGCAGGAGTTGGCGCTGCCATTATACAATGCCGAAGAATTTGAAATATTATGCTGAGATGCATTGAATGTTTTATCCATTCCATAATTGCCTTTCATTAATCTTGAACGTTCGTACACATGGCTATGGCCACATAAGATCAGGTCAATTCCATATCTCTCAAGAATGGGAATAAAATTCTCTCTGATTTTTACAAGCTGCGTTTCCTCATCGGAATTATGCGATCCCATGGTGTAGGGCGGGTGATGCCAATAAGCAATTATCCATTGCTTGCCGGCATTTGCCTCTAAATCTTTTTTCACCCATTCAACTTGCCGGGCCAAGCGTATCATACAAACGATATTTATTTTCTTCCTTGCCATAAGAATCGAGTGAAAGAAAATGGATATTGCCGATATCAAAAGAATAAAAAGCCTGGTTGTGCGAGGCAATGCCTCCCGCTTCGCCGTTTTCAGGCATGGAAAAATTTGCATAGTAAGCAATCTTATGGTCTATCTGGGCAAGCGAATCTGACCCCGAACTATCGGTACGATTGTAATCGTGATTACCGGGCGAAGGGAAAAGAGGATATTTTTTTAAAAGGTCATCTTTGTAAATATTAAAAAATTTCTGCTGAAATTCTTCGTCTGCGCCTGCGTAGTATGCATTATCTCCAAGCAATATCCAGGCATCTAAATAATTATTACCAAGATATTTAATAAACTCCTTTTTTACATTAAGCTGATTAATTGAATTATTCCCGCAATCGCCAAATACGCCAATACGGTACATTTTATTTTTTGATATCAGGCCAAGCGTATAAAAATAGTTGTCATCATTTGCCTGCAAAACCGAATGCGATGTTTCTATGCTGTAATAATATCTGGTATGTTCAGATAAGCCGGCAAGCTGAACGATATGCTCTGTTGCAAGCACAGAATCAGAAACCAATTTATCAAGTTTGTTTTTTACCATTCCATACCTGACCTTGCTTCCTGTTTTCATATTAGTGCGCCAGCGTATAATAATACTTTGCGTGGTAGCAACCTGAAGATAAGGCCCGCGGATCAATGTGATATTATCGTTATTATTTTTTTGTTGCGCAGTTGCACTTATGTGTAAAAATGCGATTACTGCAAAAAAAAGAAATGATTTAAACATACATCAGATATTAAGCAAGTTTATGCTGTTGCAAATATATGTTGTGAGCGTTGCCCGGGTATGCTAAAATGAAAATTTAATAAGGGTTAGCCGATTCTTTATTATTGTGCTTTAATTCCCCTCGTGTTTATTGAAATTTGATAAATTGAAATATCTGTAGTGGCGAACCAATGCGAAAAAATAGCAATAGCATGAACTTTTGTATTTTTAATCAAGGGAATTGGGTTGATTTTCTATTTAGCACCAACAGCGCCAATGCAAGGCGTTTTTTAAGACAACGATATGCGAATATTTACAACCATACTAATTTGCTTAATTTACTCAACTGGCATTCTTGGGCAAACCGACAACAGCAAATTGAAAATCTCTCACTTGATAGGGGACTATTACGTATATACAACGTATAGAAACCTTAATGGCTCGATGTTCCCATCAAACAGTATGTATCTGATCACTGAAGATGGGGCTATGCTATTTGACACTCCATGGGACACAACACAATTTCAACCATTGCTTGACAGTATTGCAATCAAGCACAACAAGAAAGTTGTTCTTTGTATTGCAACACATTTTCATAACGACAGGACTGCGGGGCTTGATTTTTTAAGGCAAAAAGGAATTAAAACTTATTCATCTTTGCTCACTTACAATCTTTGCAAAGTGAACCATGAAAAGAAAGCTGAATTCTACTTCACACATGATACAACGATCGCTGTCGGGAAACACAAATTCGAAACATATTATCCCGGCGAGGCCACACCAAAGACAATATTATTATCTGGTTTGAAGATGAAAAAATACTTTGTGGCGGCTGCCTCGTCAAAAGCACGGAGAATACTGATATCGGCTATATTGCAGACGCCAATATGGTTCAATGGGAGCCAACAATTAAAACACTCATTAAAAAATATCCAAAAATCAATTTTATAATTCCCGGGCATTTTGGCTGGGAAAATAACAGTGCACTAAAACACACGCTGCAACTGCTGCAACAATATAAAAGCAAAAGTCAACAACAGTGACTTGTGATTTTTGACCTGATCCGGGAATAACAGTTAAATTCAACTACAAGTACTTTATTTATGAGTATCAATTCACAAAATGTATTAGACTATCCAAACAATAATACCATTTTTATGGTATGGAATTTTAAGAAAGCTGTTGCCATTAAAGACAGTTTCAAAAAACTTTGCGCATTGATCAGCAATCTTAACAATTCCGCCAACACACGTTTCCCTAATTCCAAGGCCAGCGTTGTAATGGGCATTGGTTATGATGCATGGCATTCATTGGATTTGCCAAAACCGCTCCCAAAAGAATTTGAAGAATTTAATGCTATTGCAGGATCCAAACATACTGCTGTTGCCACGAAAGGAGATTTGCATTTTCATATCCGCGCCGATGTAAACAGTTTTTGTATTGATGCTGCTTTAGCTATTTCAGATGTTCTAATGGGCGTTGCAGAGAGTGCTGAAGAAGTGCATGGGTTCAGATATTGGGACAGCCGAAGCATTTTGGGGTTTGTAGATGGCACTGAAAATCCTCAAGGTGCCGATAGAAATTTTTTTGGAATTATCGGCAATGAAGATCCTTACTATTCAGGTGGAAGCTATCTTTTTGTTCAAAAATATATTCATGATTTGAAAGCATGGAAATCTTTGCCGGTAAGCGAACAGGAAAAAGTAATTGGCCGATCGAAAGCAGACGATATTGAAATGACAGATAACGTGAAACCTTCCAATTCTCATTCGGCACTTGCCAATGTTGGGGACGATTTCAAAATTGTGCGCGACAATATGCCTTTTGGAAATATATCAACCAATGAAATGGGAACTTATTTTATAGCTTACTCAAGTTCGTTCGAAACCATAAAAAAAATGCTGACGAATATGTTCATAGGCTCTCCGGAAGGTAATTATGATAGGATTCTTGATTTTAGCATCCCAAAAACAGGAACCTTATTTTTTGTGCCAACTTTTGATATGCTGGATAAATTTGCTGAGTAAACAGCAGGTAGTTAGAAAATTGAAATCACGAGAGACGTTTTAAAATTTTACAAACGCCAACTCATAGCGTTGCATTCCTTCCATTTTGAATATTGCTGAAGAAACAGCCGGTATTTTTATTTGAGGGATTAATTGCAATAATGAATAATAAATAAATTGCCGGAATAATTATAAAACCATCGCCTCTTTATTATATTTCCCTCTGTATTCCAACGGCGACATTCCCGTGATTTTTCTAAACACTTCTCGAAATGCTTTCACATCCGAATAACCTACTTCATACATTACCTGGTTAACTGTTTTGCGGCTGCTTTCAAATGTTTTTTTTGCTGACTCAATTTTTACCCGCTGCGAATATTCAACGGGCGTATTTCCGGTGGCTTTAATAAATCTTCTATCAAAGTTTCTTCTACCAACTGCAAACTTCGAAGACAAATGTTCAACAGAAATCTTTTCATCCAATTTGCTTTCAATATAAGCCTGAGCCTTTTTCACCATTTCATCACCATGTAATTTTTGTCCTGTGAACATAGAAAAAGCTGATTGACTGTTTCGGTCCATTTCAATCTGCAGCATTTTGGAACAATAAATGGCTGTTTGCCTGTCATAATATTTTTCTATCAGATAAATTACCAGATTTAAAAAAGAGTATGCGCCACCGTTAGTATAAATTCCGTTTTCATCAGTGATCAATTGATCGGCTTTTAAATTCACTTCAGGAAACATTTTTTTGAAAGCACTTGCATGTGCCCAATGTGTTGAACAACTTTTTCCATTTAGCAAACCAGATGATGCCAGTAAAAATGCACCGGAGCACATGCTTGCTATTTCTGCGCCTTGCTTATATTGTTTTTTCATCCAATCAACCTGCAATTGGTTTTCCTTTGGCGAATTTTGACGATCAAAAACAAATGAAGGAATAATGATGAGGTTTGTTTTTGTTATAGCTGAAATATTCGCTTCCGGCGCAACAGTAAACAGACCGTTAAAGATTTCTGTTTTCTTAGACGTGCCGGCCACTTCAATTGTAAACAAATCTTTTTTCCCGTTCAGCTTTCTAAAGCTATTGGCTGTTGCGAATGCTTCATAAGCGCCGATCACGCAAGTTATAGTGCTCATATTGCTTTGCCCATTGGGTACTATTATAGTAAGATGTTTCATTAAATAGTTTTGGCAAAGATATAAATTAATGATGTCCAAATTAACCCGCTACAAAGTCCATTTCACACCCCATTAAAATTATATTAACGCAATACATTTGCAAATAAAATTGACAATAATTCAAAAAAAAATCATGGATAATAAAAATTTCACAACGACTTTTTTGATAGAGCAGCCTCCGAAAGTAATCTTCAATGCCATCAATAATATTGCCGGATGGTGGAACGAAGGCGTTGAAGGCAATTCGAAAAAACTAAACGATGAATTTGAAGTGCAGTTTGGGGACATGCATTATTCCAAACAAAAATTAATAGAATTTATTCCTGATAGAAAAATTGTTTGGCTCGTTACTGATAGCAAACTTAATTTTCTAAAAAACAAAAGCGAATGGACGGGCACGAAAATAATTTATGAAATTTCCGGGCAGGATAATAAAACACAGCTTCATTTTATGCATGAAGGCTTAGTGCCTGAAATTGAATGTTTCAATGACTGTTCAAAAGGATGGAACTATTATTTGCCCAGCTTGCTGAGCTTAATAAATACGGGCAAAGGCGAACCTAACAAAAAAGGAAAATAAGTGTAAAACTTCATGGCAATCTGATAAATCAAAAAACTATAACAATGGAAGATAAAAATTTCACCACTACTATTTCAGTAGACGAATCTCCGAATGAAGCTTTCAAGGCCATTAATAACGTTCGCGGCTGGTGGTCAGAAGAAATTGAGGGCGGCACGGAAAAACTCGACGACGAGTTTGACTATCATTATGAGGATGCCCATCGTTGCAAAATGAAATTGATAGAAGTAGTGCCCGACAAAAAAGTGGTTTGGCTTTGCCTTGATAACTATTTCAGCTTTACCAAAGACAAAAGCGAATGGAAGGGAACGAAAATAATTTTCGAGATCTCCAAAAAAAATAACAAAACGCAGATCAGTTTCACGCACGAAGGTTTGGTTCCAGCATATGAATGTTATGAAATTTGCGAAAATGCGTGGACGGATTATATACAAAATAGTTTACGCAACCTGATCACTAAAGGCAAAGGCAAGCCAAACAAAAAAGAGAAGACAAAGGCAAAAAAATAAAGTCTATAAAAAAATTACCATGATGACAACGGAAGAAGTTGCAGCACGATTCAACGAACTTGCTCAACAAGAAAAATGGTTTGAGATAGAGGATGAATTTTTTTCAGAAAATGTAAAGAGCACAGATCCGCCAAACTCTCCTTATTTTGATTATGCTGAAGGCAAAGCAAACGTTCGCAAAAAAGGGGAAGATTTTATAAAGAAGATCGAAGGCTTTCATGGAGCTTATACCACGCAGCCTGTTGTAGCCGGCAATTATTTTTCTGTAGGCCGAGGCATAGATGTTACTGTAAAAAGTTTTGGAAGAGTGAAGATTGATCAGATCATGTTGTACGAAGTGAAAGACGGCAAGATTATATCTGAGCAATTCTTTTATTAAGAAAATCTATTCAGCCGGAATCACAATTATTTTCATCTTACCCAATCTGCATACGCTTCAGATAATGCCTCTTTAATTTCATCTATTTATCATTTTCAACAGCATGTAAAAGCGATTCACAAACATAAAATCGAACAACGGTTGTATCAAAATCGTACATTTTATTTTTTTTGACATAATTAAATTGCTGACTTTTAACCCGCAGCAATCTGGCATTGTGTTGGATGAATAAATCAAAACATGTGTACCAACTTCAACTCATCACATCTAAACCTTGTTGCTTATTGACAATATAAAACTTGTACCATGTTTTTCAATTATCTCAAAGTCTGCATCCGAAATATCCGGAAGTATAAAGTATTCTCGTTTATAAATTTATTTGGCCTTGCTGCAGCCATGACGGTTTGTATGCTCATCATACTGATGCTGGCTGATCAAAAAAGTTACGATCAGTTCAATGATAAGAAAGACAGGATTTACCGCATTCTCAGCGACCGGCCTGATTTTCGCAATCCTTATGCGACCAGCCCTTTTGCTTTATCTGGAGCTTTAAAAAAGGAATCGCCGGTTGTAGAGAATTCAACAGTTTTGGTGATGGGTGTTGGGGGAGATGCAAAGCACAATCAGAAAATTGCAGAAATGCGAGGCTATTTTGCAGACACTTCGTTTTTTAATGTGTTTAGTTTTGAATTGCAAAAAGGCGATGCAGTCACTGCACTGAAATCGCCCAATTCGATGGTCATCACAAGCCAGATGGCAAACTTTTTTTTCAAAGATGAAAACCCTGTTGGCAAAACAATTGAATTTTCCAATCGCGGGTTAAATCTTTTTGCAGGTGGCGGCACAGAAGCGTCCGCTCCGGTGCCTTGGGGAACTTATACCATCACCGGAGTGATAGCCGACAAAAATTATAAGTCGCATTTAAAATTTGATGCGCTGGTCTCTTCTTCTTCTATGCAAACATTAATAGAAGAAAAGAAAATAGAAGACATTACAAAAGACTGGAAAAATCATTTTAATTGCTACACATATGCTGTTCTTATTGATGGTAAAAACAAATCGGACCTGGATGCTTCTTTGAGCCGGATAGAAAAAAATAAATATGCAGGACTAAAAGAGTTTAAAGATTTCAAGCTCGTTGGCCAAAAGCTAACAAAAATATCTCCGGGAATTTTATTGGGCAATGAACCAAATATTACATTGCCTTTGATCGTTTATTATTTTCTTTCATTCCTTGCTTTGGTGATCATGGTATCTGCCTGCCTGAATTATATTAACCTGTCCATCGCAAGAGCGCTGACACGTGCAAAAGAAATTGGCGTGCGCAAAGTAAATGGCGCCGATAGAAAAGATCTGATCTTTCAATTTTTAAGCGAATCAATATTGAATGCTTTGCTGGCGCTTATTATTGCAATCCTCATGCTTGTTTTTGTAAAAAATGCATTTAAGCATCTTTGGGTAAATCAATACCTGAATTTTAATCTCGATACTAACGTTTATACATATCTGATTTTTACGGGCTTTGCTCTGCTCATTGGAATTGTAGCAGGCATCTACCCTTCTTTTTATTTATCGAAATTTCAGCCGGTCAAAGCATTGAAAAATTACGAGGACGGCCGACCGGGAAAGTTGGGCTTACGGAAAGTATTAAGCGTTGCTCAATTTGCAATCTCCCTTATCTTCATCATTTCGTCTATTTTAATATTTAATCAGTTCAGGCATTTCCTCACATTTCAATATGGGTTCAATCACAAAAACATTGTGAACATCGACCTTCAAGGCAATAAATATGAAACGGTTTACACATCATTAAACAGTACGCCGGGGGTTTCAAAAATCTCTGCCTGTGATTATATTCCCATAACAGGCAGATCGGAAGGCATCAGTTTAAAGAAAAGCGGAAGCAAAGAAGAATATAAGACGCTGAACATACTGAAGGCAAACGAAAATTTTGCAGATAATCTCGAACTCAAATTTGTTGCAGGCAGAAATTTATCGCCGGGAAAATCGTTTGAAAGCAACGTGGTAGTAAATGAATCAGCAGCCAAAATATTTGGCTATAAAAATCCGTCTGAAATAATCGGGCAATCATTTCAACCGGAAGGAGACAGCAATTCTTTGGTGGTGATTGGTGTAGTTAAAGATTTTAAATTACGATTGGACCAGGATGCAATAGATCCGATGGTTTTGCAAAATCAATCCGAGCGGTTTAGATATCTGAATGTCAGGATTGCATCTAATGACATCAGGACAGTGATAGCAAGCCTGGAAAACCAATGGAAACTTTTGGATGCTGTTCATCCATTCAAATACCGTTTTTTTGATGAACAAATTGCGGCAACTTCACAAGGTTTTTTTGATGTCGTTTCTATTTTAGGTTTCATTTCTTTTATCGCCATCACCATTGCTTGTCTCGGCTTGCTCGGCATGGCAACATACAGCACAGAAAGAAGAATGAAGGAAGTGGGCATTAGAAAAGTATTGGGAGCGAAAAATTTCGGTATCAGCCTTTTGCTTTCAAAAGAGTTTTTAAAAATATTGCTGATCGCAATTTTAATTGCTGCTCCTTTAAGTTATATACTCAATAATCTTTGGCTGAGGAAATTTCCTAATCGTGTTGAATTTGGATTTGGAACTGTAATATTGGGCACGCTCATTTTATTGTTGTTAGGTTTGATAACAATAGCATCTCAAACAATAAACGCTTCATTGCGCAAGCCTGTTGATTCATTAAGAAGAGATTGATATTCGTCGTTATATTTTCAGCCTGATCCTTTTTTTCTCTAATAAGCCGGTGATCAAAATAATTACCAGCGAATACAGCAATGATTTTGTGATGCCAACCGCTCCTGTCCGCAAAACCAATGGCAAAGCACTCAACGGACAAAAAATATTATACAGTGCGTAATGAATATATGGCAGCAAGTAAGCCGTCAGCGTGCTCGTGCCTGCAGGCTTGATAATCATAAACCAGTTTTGTTTCTTTTTGATATCAATCAAATAAATAAAAATCATAAAACAAAAAATGCTGATAGCTGTGCAAATCATCACCCACGATGGTGTGGCACGTATTTTTGAAATGCCTCCTAAATACGGCCGCAACAAAAAGCCACCTGCCAACATAAAAATTGCGATAGCAGAAAAAGTTATCCAGCACTGAGCTGATTTATTTTCCTCTGCAAATTTTTTATATAAAAAAGATATGACCACACCTGCCATCACGAGCGCAGGCATGGCGCCATTTCCACCAATCCACCACAAAAAAGGCCTCGCAGGTTTCATAAAATCGAGCCAGCCAGCCCGCACGGAAATATCAAAAAGCAAAAAGAAAATAAGCGCACTAACAATAATAGAAAGCCTGTTTTTTGAAAAGAAAAAAATGAGCGCACATAACAGGTATGCCCAACCGATAAGCCCCAGAATGCCCCACCATTGCGGCCTCATCCAAATTATTTTTCCTTCACCGCTTAGCCCGCTGTATACTATTGCCATTGCGAGCAAAATCACAATTCCAGTCCCTCTCAAAAAATATTTTTTCGTTTTTTGCATCGTTGGTGAATAATCAAGCCAAACTAAAAAAAATCCAACGGTGATGAATATCTGCCATACAGGTTTTGAAAGCAATGCTCCTGCCTTGTTATAATTTTCAAGATTTACGTGAAAGAACCCCATTAATATTAATGCAAAAGATCGTGAAGCTATATATGCGATGATTTTATTTTGCGATTCGCCCTTTGCCATTTTTGAAGCAATAGCATGAGGAATAGATAAGCCAACAATAAACAGAAATGCCGGGAAAATAGTGTCTGCAAAACCCATCTTGTCTTCCATCATTTTTGCATGATCGAGCCACTCGGGCGCTCCTTTCACAGACCAAAGATCATTCACAAAAATCATAAAGAACATGGTAACTGCGCGGAAAACATCAATCGATAAAAGTCGTTTAGGTAGTTGGGGCATTTTAGGAGCTTGTGTAATAAAGATAATAGAAATTAACTGAGCTTATATGCTGATCAAAATTTTAAGTAGATTTTTTTGAACTGCCATTCATTTCAGCCACTAATTTTATTGCTTCTTTCGCTTCTTTCACATCGTGTACACGAAGAATATTTGCACCATTCAACAGACCAACTGTATTTAACACGGTTGTGCCGTTCAATGCGTCATTAGCTGTTACGCCAAGCGTTTTATAAATAGTCGATTTGCGCGAAACACCCAGCAGCAAAGGCTTTTCAAGCATCTTAAAAACAGAAAGGTTTTTCAGCAGTTCAAAATTATGTCTCTGTGTTTTCCCAAACCCAAAACCGGGATCGATAATAACATCATGTATGCCTGCTTTTTTGCACTCATCAATTTTCTTAATAAAAAAATCGAGCACTTCTTTTGTTGCGTTTTCGTAATGCGGTTCCTTCTGCATGGTTTGCGGAGTTCCCTGTATGTGCATACAGATATAAGGCACATTTAATTTGCCAACTGTTGCTATCATATCCGAATCCAAACTTCCTCCACTAATATCATTCACCATGGATGCTCCTGCAGAAACCGCTTCCAGTGCTACTTTGGAGTGATACGTATCAATTGAAACAATCGCTTCAGGAAAATTTTTATGCAACAGTTTTATAGGTTCAATTATTCTTTTCAATTCTTCCTCTTCATTTAATTGCTTGCTGTTAGGCCTTGTGCTTTGTCCGCCAATGTCCAAAATATCCGCTCCTTCCTTAAGCATTTTTTCTGCCTGGTGCAAAATATTTTCTTCGCCGACAAAACGGCTGCCTTCATAAAAAGAATCGGGCGTAGCATTAATGATGCCCATCACAATGGAATTTTCGATTGTCAATAACCTGCCTTTGCAATTAAGTGTAAACATTAGGTTGTTATCTTTACATTTGGCGGCAAAATTCATTAATAAAATTGAAAACAGCAGAAATTAACCTGATGACAGCAACAGACAAGCAATATGACGAAGCAGTTAAAAGCTGCAAAGAAATTTTTATAAAGAAGACAAAGGATTATGGCACTTCATGGCGGGTGCTGAGGCCGATTTCGGTTGCAGACCAAATTTTCATCAAAGCGCAGCGCATCAAAAATATTCAGCAAATAAAAACGCAGCGTATTGGCGATGATATTGCAAGCGAATTTAAAGGAATGGTAAATTACGGTGTGATAGGATTGGTGCAATTAGATCTTAATAAAGAATCCGTTGAAGACTTGCCATTGAATGAAGCAGAGAAATGGTTCGACAAAAAAATAAATGTGGCAAGAGATACAATGCTTGATAAAAACCACGACTATGGCGAAGCCTGGCGGGAAATGAGCCAGGAAAGTTTTGTGGACCTGATATTGATGAAATTGTTGAGAGTAAGACAAATTCTTGCAAACGATGGAAAAACACTTATTAGTGAAGGGATAGATGCAAACCTGGTTGACATAATTAATTATTCTGTCTTTGCATTGATACTTATAGATGAAGGAAAACATAATTCCTGATCAATCTTATTTAATTAACTACTTATGAAATTGCTCGTAAATATTAGCAGGGTTATAGTTGGGGTGCTATTCATTTTTTCAGGCTTAATAAAAGCGAACGATCCTTTGGGCCTTAGCTACAAAATGCAGGAGTTTTTCGAAGTCTGGAATTTTCATTGGCTCGACAATTATACACTTGCTTTTTCTGTGGTTATGATTGTGTTTGAAATTGTTGCAGGCGTTGCTATTTTATTAGGGTGGAGAATGAAATTATTTAGCTGGCTGTTATTATTGCTCATCATCTTTTTTACATTTCTCACCGGCTATGCTTATCTGTCGGGAAAAGTGAAAGAATGTGGATGCTTTGGAAATTGCATTCCGTTAACTGCAGGCGAGTCATTTACAAAAGATATCTTGTTGCTTGTGCTGATCCTTTTTCTTTTCCTGAACAAAAATAAAATAAACCCAATTTTAAAGCAGATGCCGGGCATAGCGGTTTTGATAATCGCAACGGTTGCTTCATTTTCATTTCAATGGTTTGTGCTGCAACATTTACCCGTAGTCGATTGCCTGCCTTATAAAATTGGGGCAAATATTCCTGATGGCATGAAACCTCCACCAGGCGCAATTCCCGACAGCACGGTCATTTCATTTGTGTATAATAAAAATGGGAACGAAACCGAATTCACGGCAGATAAATTTCCAAAAGATTTTGACAGCACTTACAAATTTGTGAAACGCTACGACAAACTGATCAGAAAAGGAAATGCCGAACCTGCTATCAAAGATTTTAATTTGATAACGCTTTCGGGCAATGACAGCACGCAAGCCATTCTCGATCAAAAAGGTTTCAAGCTTTTTTTATTTATAAAAGAATTACCGGAAACAAACCCTTTGTGGAGCAAAGAGTTTGGAGCAATTTTTACATTCGCAAAATCAAAACAAATTCCTGTTTATTTTATAACAGCCGATGCAGAGCACGTTCAATCATTTGTGCAGAACAATACATTAACTCAAAATACCGCTGTGCTTGAATGCGATGTGACAGCCATTAAAACTGCCGCAAGAGTAAACCCAACTTTATATTTATTGAAACGTGGAACAATTCTTCAAAAATGGGCGGGCATTGATTTTGATCAGGCTATTTATGCAATGAATGAATTGCCCGCTCAGTGATAAAACGATAATGGATGTTTGTTGGTTGATGGCTGAATCCATATTTCTAGTGACTTGTTATATTCGGAAAGCCAACTGATAACTGTGAACTGCCAACTATTTTATCACCACATCTTTGATCACTTTGTCACCGAGCGCATCATTCACTCGTTCCATAATTTTTTCTTTTTGATACATCAGCTCATTTTTGAGGGGGGCGACTGTTGTGGTGATGTACAAAACCTGTCCGTGAATATGTATTTTTTCAGTGTATTTGGCAATCGTTTTGCCCATTATTTTTTCCCATGCCTCTTCAATCTGAAAAGCCTGAATGCTGCTCTTGATGCGGCTTTGCTTTAAAAATTGTTTCATGGCATCTGCCATTGAATATTCACCCATGCATCAAAGATAGTTAACAGTTTTCAGTTAGCAGTAAGGCATCTGACGGTCGTAAATATGATTAATGAACTTATCGTGATGATAAGCCGTCTGATGCTCTAAAGATTTATCAATTGATATTTTATAGACAATTCTTTCAGATGGCTTTTAATCCTTTCGCTATGCGTGTCAGTAATAAAAATTTGTCCGCTGTTTTGAATGCATGCCCAGTCCAGAAGATTTTGCATACGTGTTTCATCTAATTTTTCAAACACATCGTCTAATAATAAAAGCGGCGCAAATCCTTTTTCATTTTTCAGTATTTCAAACTCGGCAAGCTTTAATGCAAAAAGCAAACTTTTTCTTTGCCCTTGCGAAGCGAGCGTTTTAAATGGCTGCCCGTTCATGCTGATTTCAATATCATCTTTATGAATACCCACAGTGCTTCGCTGAAGCATCAAATCTTTTTCGCGGAATTGTTTTAATAAATTTTCAAAATCTGCATTGAACAATTGGCTCTCATATTTTATCCCGACCATTTCATCGGCTCCGGCAATTTGTAAATAAAATTTTTGAACCAGGGGCAATAAATTTTCAGAAAATTTCTTTCTTTCTTCAAAAACATAAATGCCATTTTTCACGAGCTGATCATCATATACATCCAGCAATTGATAATCGTGCGGTTTTCTTTCTGCAAATGCTTTCAGCAAACTATTTCTTTGCTGCAAAGTTTTATTGTAATCCATTAGGTATTGCAGGTATTTTGCATCAAGCTGACAAAGCAGCGCATCGATAAACCTTCTTCTTTCCTCGCTCCCATCAGTAATAATTTGCACATCATCAGGCGCGATGATCACACAAGGAAGCTTTCCTATATGCGCAGAAAATTTTTCATACTGACTGTTATCCCAAAAAAATTCTTTCTTCCCGTTTTCCCGCAAAATGCAAACAGCTTTTTCTTGTTTTTTATTCACCTCAAAATTTCCTTCAATCCTGAAACCCTGCGCACCATGATGAACATTTTGCGCATCGGATTTTGTGAAATAGCTTTTTGTAAAACAGAGATAATAGATCGCATCGAGCAAATTGGTTTTGCCAATGCCATTATTGCCGCAAATGCCAATGATCCTTTCATAAAATGAAAATGACGATTGCAGATAGGTTTTGAATTGATATAATGATATGTTTTTAAGTTGAAGCAAATTGAAAATTATTGTTGCAAGATAAACGATGTGATTTTATTAGTATTTCGGATTTCTGTACCTTTTGCACCCGAATCAACTCTTTATTTAAAAAATCATTTATGAGAAAGCTGTATATTTTTCTTTCACTGATATTGTTTTCACCATCATTAATATTGTTTGCACAAAATGAACCGATCGACACCGCGATGATTAATAAAATCCGCGAAGAAGGATTGAACCATTCCAAAATAAGTTGGATCGCACATAATATCACTGACGTTTCCGGTTCCAGGCTGACCAACTCTCCGGGCTATAAACGAGCTGCCACCTGGATCACAAGCACTTTGCAGCAATGGGGATTAACCAATGTGAAATTAGAACCCTGGGGCGAATTTGGTTACGGTTGGTCTGTTGAAAAATCTTACGTAGCGATGAAGTCTCCGTATTACGCAAACCTGATTTCTTATCCTGCGCCATGGAGCGGAAGCACGGATGGATTAACAGTTGCCCCGGTTTTTTTATTGGAGAAATTTGATTCGGCATACATTGCTCAAAACGCCGATAAAATAAAAGGGCATATTGTTATTACCAAAACAACGGATACTACAATCCATTCAACATTCAAACCAACAGGCAGCCGTTACTCAGATAGTGCTCTCAATAATATGCATGATGAGCATATGCTCACAAAAGCGATGTTGAATATGTTCATACCTCAAATTGTAAAACAAATGAATGCACTGAAAATGATTCAGCAGGCAGGTGCGATTGCCATCATTGAAATGTCGAGAGAGCAAAGCGATGGTACTGTTTTTGTTGACGGTTTTGGCGGCTATTTTAAAAAAGATCAGCCTGCTTTGGCAAAATTAATTATGGAAAAAGAAGATTATTTGAAAATTGAAAGATTGCTGCAAGATGGTACTGATGTGAAATTAGAAACAGATATCAAAACAAAATTTGATGGAGATGACCTGACAAGTTATAATGTGGTTGGAGAAATTCCAGGAACAGACCCAACATTGAAAGCCGAAATAGTAATGCTCGGCGGCCATCTCGATTCATGGCAAAGCGCAACAGGCGCAACTGATAACGGAGCCGGCTGCATTGCAACATTAGAGGCTATAAGAATTTTAAAAACTTTGGGAATAAAACCGAAAAGAACGATCCGCATTGCTTTATGGAGCGGCGAAGAGCAAGGGTTATTAGGATCTTTTCAATACGTGAAAAAACATTTTGGGGATCCTGCTGATATGAAATTAAAACCTGAGCAGAGCAAAATTTCCGCATATTATAATCTTGATAACGGCTCCGGAAAAATCCGGGGAATTTTTACTCAGGGAAATGATAAAGCGGCTCCGATTTTTTCAAATTGGCTGGAATCTTTTCATGATTTGGGCGCAACTACTGTTACGCCTCACAATACCGGTTCAACTGACCATCTTTCTTTTGACGCTGTCGGCATCCCTGGTTTCCAATTTATTCAAGATCCGCTGGATTATGAAACGAGAACGCATCACTCAAACATGGATACTTATGAGCATCTTTCGCAGGACGACCTTAAACAGGCAGCAACCATTATTGCAGCTTTCGTTTATAACACCGCCATGAGAGCAGAGCTGATGCCCAGAAAGCCATTGCCAAAACCCGAGAAATTTGTGTTTGATGATCTTTTTAATCAATAATAAAATTCTTGCCTCACATTCTCATATTCAGAATAAACAGAGCAGAAGCCACCTCTTTGAGATGGCTTCTGCTGCTTTTAGGCCATATTCTAAAATCTTGGCCGGTATATCTTAAATTCCTTTCTACACCTTATCTTTGCCCACCTAAAATTTAGCGAAAAGTGGCTACTAAATTCTCGAAAGAAACATACTTGTATTGGTACGAGCTGATGCAGCTCATTCGCCAGTTTGAACTGATGGCAGAAGAAAAGTATAAAATGGATGGAAAAATCCGTGGTTTCTTCCATGCATATATCGGTCAGGAAGCCATTGCAGCCGGGTGCATGACGGCAACAAAACCCGAGGACAAATTTGTTACAGGATATCGCGATCACGGCCTTGCTTTATCGAAAGGCGTAAGCGCAAATGCTTGTATGGCCGAGCTCTACGGCAAATCCACCGGAGCAGCAAAAGGAAAAGGCGGCAGCATGCACTTCTTCGGCGTAGCTGTGAATTTTTTCGGTGGCCATGGAATTGTGGGCGCACAAATTGGAACAGGCGCAGGTCTTGCATTTGCAGAAAAATATAAAGGCACCGATAATGTGTCGCTTACTTTTTTTGGCGATGGCGCAGCAAGACAAGGCATGTTGCACGAGGTCTTCAACCTCGCGATGCTCTGGAAATTGCCTGTGGTTTTTATTTGTGAGAATAACAACTATGCGATGGGAACTTCAGTTGAAAGAACATCGAATGTTGTTGATATTTATAAACTGGCTGATGCTTATGAAATGCCCGCAGATTCCATCGATGGCATGAGCGCTGAAGCAGTGCATGAAAGCGTTGCGAGAGCTGTGAAACGTGCGAGAGATGGCGGAGGCCCAACTTTACTTGAAATAAAAACATATCGCTATAAAGGCCATTCCATTTCCGACCCGCAAAAATATCGCACCAAGGAAGAAGTGGAAGAATACAAACAAAGAGACCCGATCCAGCAAGTGCTCGATACCATCTTAAAACAAAAATTTGCAAAGCAGGAAGAGATAGATGCCATTAATAAAAGAATCAATGACACGGTTGCTGAATCTGTAAAGTTTGCTGAAGAATCGCCATGGCCTAATGACGATGAAGTGTTGAAGGATATTTATCTTGATAAAAATTATCCTTTCATTGTTGATTAATAAAACCGGAAACAGAATTAGATAACAAATAAAAATAAAAATGTCTGAGATTAAAAAACCTGCCCATCTTGAAGAAGAGAAAAACGTGGTAGCAGGAGTTGAACAGTACTGGGAAAAAAACGGAAAAATAATCGGGTACGTTGTTGGAGCAATTGTGATCTTGATTGCCGGTTATCTTGGCTACAAAAATTTTATTGTTGAGCCAAATGAAAAGAAAGCATCTGAAGCAATGTATCGCGCAGAAGAATATTATCGCATGGATTCAATAAGGCTTGCCTTAAACGGAGATAATATAAACGCCGGCTTTGCTAAAGTAATTTCAAAATATGGTGGAACCAAAGCCGCCAACCTGGCTGCTTTTTATGCAGGCAGCTGCAGCCTTAAATTAGGCGATTATAACAAAGCTGTTTCATACCTGAAAGATTTTTCCACTTCCGCGCAACAATTACAGGCAAAGGCTTACGGCCTGCTTGGCGATGCATATTCTGAATTGAATAAAAAAGATGATGCCGTGGAAGAATATAAAAAGGCAGGAACTTATTTTGATAAAGATGAATTGATTTCCCCTGAATATTTATTCCGCGCTGGCTATTTATATGAAAGCATGGGCAAGAATAAAGAAGCGATTGAAATGTATCAGACAATAAAAGATAAATATCCAACTTCGCAGCGAGGCTCCGAGGCTGACAAATATTTGGCAAGATTGGGAGTTGTAAAGTAGGGATAAGAAACAAGTTACAAGGCACAAGCTTTAAGGTGCAGTAGTAAAAATATTAGAGACGTTCTTGTACCTTGAAAATTGCCTCTTGAATCTTAACTAAAAATGGCAGAAATAACTAACAGCAAACTATTACAAACCGCAGGCATCCCGAACACAAAGGATGCCTGTGTTGTTATTGTGCGCACCGAATGGAATGAACAAATTGTAAATGCATTGGAAGATGGCTGCAGGAAAACTTTGCAAAAACGCGGCGTAAAAAAAATTACAGTCATCAATGTGCCGGGCGCTTTTGAAATCTCTTTTGCTATAAAAAAATATTGGGAGAAAAATAAGAAATCAAAAAAAAATAAGCCTGATGCTTTTATTGCATTGGGCTGCGTGTTGCGTGGTGATACGCCTCATTTTGATTATGTGTGCAAGGCGGTTACGGATGGTGTTGTTCAATTAAATTTGCTATTGCCTGTTCCCACCATTTTCGGTGTTCTCACGGTCGATAATCAGCAACAAGCCGATGAAAGAATTGGCGGAAAGCACGGCCATAAAGGAGAAGAGGCTGCAATAACTGCTTTAAAGATGATCAATATTTAACCTTAAGAACTATGAATGTTCAAATTTTTATACCATGTTTTGTTGACCAGCTTTATCCACAGACTGCTTTTAACATGGTGAAAATTTTAGAGAAGGCAGGATGCAAAGTTCAGTACAATGCCAATCAAACATGTTGCGGGCAGCCCGCGTTCAATGCTGGTTTTTGGGACGATGCAAAAGATGTCTGCGCAAAATTTATCAAAGATTTTTCAGGGAGTGATTATATCGTTGCGCCAAGCGCATCATGTGTCGGCTTTGTGAGAAATTATTATACAACGCTCTTCGGAAACTCATCGATGAATAATGTAGTGAAGGATCTTCAGAAACGTGTTTTTGAATTTTCCGAATTCATGGTGAATGTTTTGCACATAGAAGACGTAAACGCCACATTAAATGGAAAAGCAACTTATCATGATTCATGTGCCGGCTTGCGCGAATGCAAAATAAAACAGGAACCGCGCAAATTATTAAGCCACGTAAAAGGGCTTGAAATTATTGAGATGAACGATGTTGAGACCTGTTGCGGTTTTGGTGGCACATTTGCAGTAAAGTTTGAGGCCATTTCCATTGCAATGGCAGAACAAAAAGTGAACAATGCGCTTGCAACCGGCGCAGATTATATTATCTCCACAGATCTCTCCTGCCTCATGCATATCGATGGTTATATCCGTAAAAAAGAATACAAATTAAAAGCGATGCACATTGCAGATGTGCTTGCAAATAGCTAAAACATTCTTATTAAAATTTATGGATCTATAGTTGATAAAATCAAAAAGGCCGCCATGCATTGTATAAATACAAGCAGGCGGCCACCCCTTAAAAACAACCTGTCGCAAGCTTAATAAGCCTAATTATTTTGTTTTTGCAAGTTTCAAAATCACTCATCTTTAGTACGCAGGGAATTAAAAAAAGATGTCTGCCCTCAAAATTTTTAACAAAAAAACCCATCAGTTATAATTGCTGAAATAAATTTTACAGCAATTAAATCTGACAGGCTATCTCTGAAAAAAAGTTCGTCTCCGAATTATCCTTTTGGCATCAACACTGTATTAATTACATGTATCACGCCATTGCTCTGATACACATCTTTAATAGTAACCCATGCCATTCCACCTTTTTCGTCTTTGATCATGATTTTATCTCCTTTCATCATTACCCAAAGTTTGCCGCCGGCTACAGTTGTTAATTCTGCAGTGCCATTGCCTTCTTTAATTTTTTCGGCCAATGTTTTTGAATCTAATTTTCCGGCAACAACATGATAAGTAAGAATTCCTGTGAGCATTTGTTTGTTCTCAGGTTTTACGAGAGTTTCAACTGTTCCTTTAGGAAGTTTGTCGAACGCTTCGTTTGTTGGCGCAAACACTGTGAAAGGCCCTGCGCTTTCCAAAGTTTCAACAAGACCGGCAGCTTTTACAGCAGCTACCAAAGTAGTATGATCTTTTGAATTTACTGCGTTCTCAACAATGTTCTTTGAAGGATACATTGGAGCTCCGCCCACTTCAACAGTTTTTTCCATTTGAGCAAAAGAAGAGTTCATAAAAAATGCTGATGCCAGCATTACTGTAAAAAATTTAATTGATTTCATAAAAGCTATTTGTTTGAATTTAAAATTGATATTAAGTTTTGCGACAGGTTACATGTAACGTTCGGGATTATTTACGTGAAATGATGAAGTGCAGATTTATGCATTTAAAAAAAGTCGGAAAATCAGTAAGTCAGCAAAGTCCGAAAGAAGGAAGGCTCGGATTAATGATAAATGTTGCACATCGCTGAATAGAATTCCTATTGTACAAGTGAGTGACACAACGATGTTCAATCAATGGATGATGTTTGTTACATAAAAATTAAACAAAAAAAACAGAACCTTGCCATTAATAAGAACTGGAAACTGTCAACTGCAAACTGCATACTTTTAATTTATATTTGTCGAAACTTTTTAACATGGCACACTGGCTTGTAAAATCAGAACCTTCTACTTACAGTTTTGAACAATTGCAAAAAGATAAACAAACTACATGGGACGGCGTTCGCAATTATGCAGCCCGCATACATTTGAAAGCAATGAAAAAAGGTGATGAAGTTTTTTTCTATCACAGCAATGAAGGAACGGAAATCGTTGGCATCGCTAAGGTATCAAAAGAATTTTTTCATGACCCGACCACGGATGATGATGCATGGGTGGCTGTAGAATTAAAGCCGGCTAAAAAATTAAAGAAAACCGTTTCGCTTGAAACAGTAAAAAAAGACAAACGGCTTGCAGAAATGGCGCTTGTTCGCTTAGGAAGATTATCAGTGCAACCGGTTACCGATAAAGAATGGGATATTGTGATGGAAATGGCGGGAGAGAAATAGCAGATATACATCAACGTTATTGAAGCACTTGTTGAAAAGCAGGTGCTTTTTCTTTTTTTATCTTTTACAATTGCATTAACTTTTCCAGAAATTGTTGGTTTATTTATTTTTATTAAAAAAAGAAAATCAACGAAACCAAAAGCGGTAAATAGCTAAAAGAATTCATCTCAAAAGAGCACAGAGCAAAAAAATGTTGTGCTCTTTTATACTTACTTTTTTTCAAGCACTAAAACAACTTTATTAAAATCTGAAGATGCGTTGATGATTTTTTTAAATTCTTCGAACACGCTTAATGGATAAGATGCTTTGAGATACTCTTCCATAATATGGATTGAAAGAACATTTCCATTTTGTTTATAGCTGGAAACGAATCCCATGGTCAATTCGCCTTTGTCTTTATATGTTTGCTCAATTTTTAAATCATCCGCATTCTTCACTATATATCCGTCAGGGATTACAAAATCAATAGTGCGCTCTTCAAAATGAGGATATTCAAGGCTTATAGGTTGTTGTCTTGGTTTTTCCTGATACATTTCAACCTGCGGCCCAATGGCAAGCCCGATTTTTACGAGCAATTTATTGCCTGCTTTTTCCAGCAGCTCATTTGATTTTGTTATTGAGTGAAATATAAAAGGTAAATCAGAATTGGTATTTTCAAAATCCTGATTTTTGATTTCAGAAAAAATAATATGCTCGGAGCTTGACACAGCTTTAGCCAAATCTTTAGTAACCGCTTGCTTTTGCTCAGCATTTGAGAAATTGAAAATGTCGCGATAAGTAGCAGCAGTGTAGCCACCATAAATTTGTTTTGCATCAATCGTTAGCGAGTCAAGCCCTTTATCAAATTCGATTTTTGATTCAATATTGCTAAATGATTTATGATAATCTTCCAGTTCCACATTTTTTACTTCGGCAATTGCTGTGGAGAAACTGCCTAAAGATGTTTTTTTACAAAAAAGGCCGTTGGTGCTGCCCCAAGAAGGCATTATCAACGGATATCTGAAATCAGGCCTTGTTGGAGCAAGAAATTTATTTTCTGCAGGAAAATATAACAGCGGATAATCGCAGTTGTCCCAGTTTTCAAATTCTTTATCGATAATAAATTTGTCTCTGTTGCCTGTGAGCACGAACTGATAATTTATTCCTAGGTCTTGCAAAATAGAACTATACAAACACATGGTGCCGATGGTCCCTGCAATTTTATTTTTCAAAATTTTTTCGATACTGTTGCCGTCTTCGCTATTCAAATCTTCATTGTAAGCAATATTCTTTTTCAAATAATTTTCTACGGCAGTTATCTTACCTATTTCATTTGGAATTCTTTCCCAACCATTGCTTTTAATAATGTCTGAAATTTTCTTCAGGTCTTTTTCAGAAAAAGATGTGTACAGCCCATATATTCTTTTCGCCAACTCGTTCCAGGTAAAAAGCCGCTCGCCTTTGTGCACTAAATTATTATAAGAGAGCTTGAATTCAAGTCTTTTAAGGTTTGCATCATAGGACGCATATTTTTCTTCTTCCGCACCAGGAATATCTTTGAGGCTGCAATAAAATATTCTTTTATTATTTATTAATGTATCACTACTTGAAAGCGTGCAATTGTAAGGTTTGATTTCAAACACAAGTCTTTCAGGTGCCATAATTTGAAACGAACTTTCAAGAACAGGGAATTTGCCCTGCACCACTTCCCTTCCGAAATAAGAAGAATTTTTTTTATAGGTGTAGAGATATTCCACTTCGCATCCCTTTTCCAGTCCTTCCAGCGCAAATATCTTATATACATTACCGTCTTCTTCTTTAAGGTCTTTGATATTGCTTTTATTAAGTTCAATAATTTTCCCATCAGGAAGAACAGTGCGTGCTTTTACATCAACAACGTCTGAATTTTCATTTATGCCAAGATAAATTTTATTGAAAACTTCAATACCTCTGTCATCATTCAAATGAATTATTCTGTGAAAAGTAAAATATTCTTCTACCTCATTTTTAGCATTATCAATAAATTCATACCTTCTTTTGTCGAATACAATTACGGCAGATTCTTTATTGTATTCGCCACTCAAAGCATGTATGGCAGGCTTTTCTGCCCATTGCTCCGTTTCAATATTTTTTGTTTGGCCATTAGCAAATTGAAGAAATAGTAAACTCAACACAATACATAATGCTTGCTTTTTCATGCTGATCAATTTTTTGAAAGGCTTAATGTTTCTTTATACAAAGGGAAAAGATTCTCCAGCACCTTATTCCAATTTTCAAATTTATCAGGTGTGAGCAACAGTTCATCGTTATCATATTCCTGAGTTAATATCACCCAATTCCCTTTTTGTTCATATTTCAGATCAAAGCCCCACACGGAATTGTGATATGATTTTCCTTGTGGCAAATAACTTACTTTAAACCCATCAGGCAATTTCAATAACGTTACATATTTCTTTACAGACTTAAAACTATATTCAATCGGGATTTTTCTTTTCGGATAATCAATTTCTTCGCTCACAAAAAATTTGAACAGATTAAGGTTCATATAATAATCACCACCAATTTTTTTTGCATAATCCGGCAATTCAAAATCGCCATATAGCGTGATGTTATCATTGGTGCTTTTTTTCTCAACGTGAAAAGTATCCAGCTGAAATTTATTAGAACCTCGTTCAAATTCATCTTTCATATCTTCTTTCATGCTTTTTCCATTTGCATACATAAGCATGCCATATATGTGCATAGAAAAATAACCTTTCAGATTCTTTTTAATTTTTCCTTTGATGCCATTATCTGTGATCTCCAGCCATGTTGTATCCGTGAGCATATTCTCATTTTTATCAATCACAGGAACTGTTATGATCTTATATTCTTTTTCATTGATAGCAATCATCGCTTCTTTTTCCTGAATGGCACGAGAAGGAAATCCAAAAACACAGGTTGGGTCGGTGCCATCTAAAAAAATAAATTTGTCGTTGAGCTTAATGGCACAGATCATATGATTGCTCACTAAAGGCAAGGGCACCTGACTGAATTTATAAGGCAGGTCGCGTGTGCCAATCCATGTGAAATAAGCGGGCACGCCTGCATAATTCAACATCATCGTGAGTATGCTGCTCATGTCCTTACAATCGCCGAAGCGCCTGCTGCAAACCACATTCGCATCTCTGGGCACAAATCCTTCCATGCCCTGTTCAAAAGCCACATATTTTACCTGGTGCTGCACCCATGAATAAATAATTCTCGCTTTCGCTTCAAGTGATGATTGATTTTTTGTCAAGGAATCAACAATATGTTTTAGCTCAGGGCCTGCTGATTGATTAATTGTTTTCACGAAGCTGTAATTGAGCTTGTATAAATCATCAGCATTTGCGAGGTATGAAATATCCTGCCCATTTTCATTTTTATACTTTTCAATATAAAAAATAACATGAGGCGAATACCATGAATAGTTTGGTGCATCGCCATATCTTTTATCGGCAGGACAATTTTTGTATTGGAAAGAATAAATATTGCTGCGGTGCTTGTTTTCAATTTTCACTTCTATATGGCTGGTATCAAGCCCGAGAAGCATATACTTAAGCGATACATCTTTTGAAACTTCAATCTTCAATTCGCTGTTCAGCATTGGCAGGTAATTTGAAAAATAAAATGGCGATAACAGATGCGGATCTTTATTGATCCAAGATACATTCAGGTTGCCAACAGCGCCAGGTTCAACAGCGGGAAAATTGAATGTTGTTTCTTTCACATCGTCATAAAAAACAAAGCTTTCTTTATTGGTGGCCGTTTTAAATTCGCTCACCTTTAATTTTTTGTCGTTCGGTGTTTTCGTGTATGCTTCATAAGCAACTACCTGCTGAAAGTCGCTCTGAAAAAAACCATACTCGCTCATGAATGAAGCAGCATTGCCCGACAAATATTCTATCTGTTGCACTTCACTGCTCTCAACATAAGGCTTTCCATCTTTCACCGAAATATTATAAGAAAGTATCTTATTCAACATCACAGCTCTTTCATCAGGAAATTGTTTGCGGACATCTTCAAGGCTTTGAGCTTTCGAAACACTGAGATTGAAAAAAATAATTACTATAGAAAAAAGGAGCGAGAAGTTATTTTTCATTTTTCACAAATATTAGTTTGCCATAATAATACGTCATGGTTTTTATTAGTTCCCCTTTGTCATCGTAATATTTTGTTAAGCCATGGCTAACTCCGTTTAAAAAGTTCATTTCTTTTTTTAAGGTTCCGTTTTTATAAAATTCTTTAGCGACCCCATTTACGTTATCGTGCAAATAATTAAATGAAGATTTCAATTTCCCATCTTCATAATATTCATTTGAGATGCCTTCAATAATGCCATAAGATGATGTATCAACAGAACGAATTTGCCCATTTATATAATAGATGATATCCTGCCCATTTGTTTTGCCATCGCTATATGTACATTGCCTCGACAATTTTCCATTTGGAAAAAAAGATTTGAGAGAACCTTTATCTGCAGGAACAATAATAGCAGGCAAAAGTTTATTATCAGTGCCGAGATATGAATAAGAAGCCACATTATCATCTTCAGCTAAAACCTGGTAGCATAAAGTGCCTTGTGTGTCATATTTTTTTCCGAGCCCATCGCGGACATCATCTTTATATGTAGATTCAAAATCGGTGCTGCCATCAGGCGAATAGTATTTTCTTATGCCATTCAAGTCGTCATCTTTGTATTCGGCAGTTGAATATAATTTTCCATCTTCACCATAATTTTTCCATAAGCCATCTTTTTTCCCATACTTGAAACTTCCTTCTGCGCTTTTTATTCCGCCATAATAAAACGCTGTGTAGGTACTATCTTTCAGGCCATCTTTGTAATATTGAATGCTCTCCAGTGAACCATCAAAGTAATAGGTTTTATATGCGCCATTAAAATCTCCATTAACATAGTTCGACTCGGCCATTTTTTGTTTGTTGCCATAAAGCAGCATAAATTTTCCTTTGCCTTGTGGAAAGGAATCCTGTGCAATTATATTTTCCAAGCTATCATATTGCGTCATTTCTTCTAGCCAGCCTCTGTGATATTTTTGCTCTAAAGATTTTTTGCCGGTTGGTAAATATTCTGTTCTATAACCATTCAATTCACCATCAAGATAATTGCATATGGTTGTTAATTTGCCAAGCTCATTATAATAAATCCATTCGCCTTGCGATTTGTCATCCACAAACCATCCTTCCGCCTGCATTTGCCCGTTAAAATAATAACCTTTGTAATAACCGTCTTCTTTTCCATCTGTCATCTTTACTTCAGATTTTTTATTTCCGTTGAGATAAAAAGATATGGAAAGACCATTCAGCACATCATTTTTGTATTCATCTATTTCTTTTATTTTTCCTGAAGGATAAAACAAAGTATCCCGACCGTCAACATTTCCATTCTTATTAAAATGCCTGTGCATTTTTTTAAACCCGTCTGGAGTATATGATATCACATCAATTGAATTATTTTTATTTTCAGCAGAACTTAATTCATGGTTTGATTTATCAAAATATTTCGCTGATCTGATTCCGCCATTTTCAAAAACATATTTCGCATAAAGCTTCCCGTCTTTATCCTTATATATCACATCTCCGCTCATCTTTCCTTTCTTCGCAGTGTATGTGCTTGAAAGATTTCCGTTTTCATAGTATTCTTCATAAAGCCCTTCCTGTATATCATCCACAAAATTGCGTTTTTCTCTAAGCTTCCCGTTGTTATAATAATATTTCCATTCGCCTTCCGCTTTTCCTTTTTTGTTTTGGCCTTCAACATTTACTGTTCCATCTTCATAATAAGATTTGTACAGCCCATCCGGCTTTCCATTTTCATATTGCTCCGTTTCTTTTAGCTGGCCACTTTTATAAAAAGCTTTTGAAGTGCCGATGTGCACATCATTTGAATAACTATTGATTGAAAACAGCCCACCGTTAGAATAAAATTCTTTTTCTTCACCATCTATCTTGCCGTTTTTGTATTGAGTGATTGTTTTTCTTGCGCCTTCATAATAATAAGTAAAAGCGGTGCCGTCCATTTCGCCATTCACATAGCTGTCATGAGAAGACAGCACCCCATTTTCATAATAATTATCCTGCTCTCCTTCAAGCTTGCCATTTTTATAATGTTCTTTTGCTTTTAGATTTCCGGAATTGTAATAAAAATTAAACTCGCCATCACGTTTGCCTTCATCATTAAATTGCCCAACTCCTTTGATATTGCCGGCAGGATAATAAAAATACCATTTGCCTTTCAGAGATTTTCCATTGGCAGACAAAGCTCCTTTGCCTATGAGGCTGCCATCTTCAAAAAGATATCTTTCAGGCGCCGCCTCGCGCTTTGTATAATATAACTCACGTGTTGCGCGCAGAAGGGTAAAATAAGTAATTGCATCGCTGACAAAATTCTCTAATTCTTTTTTCCTTTTCTTAATGTAATTCTGAATTTCAGGAATCTTTACTTCAGAAAATATGTAGTTAATAAATATTTCAAACTTTCCGTTAGTGTAGGTTTGTTTAAAAAATGGAAGATAATATTGTATCCAAAAATCACTGCTCGATTCTTTGTACTCCAACTTTTCAAACACAGCCTGAATTTGCCGCGAGATGGGGTCATCAAGTGCAATGATCGGCTTGTATGCTTTATCAAGCGCAATTTTTGAAAGCAGGATGTCTTCAACTGCCTGATAATTTTCGTCAGGCGATATAGTGCGCTTGTTTTTAAATTCAAGAATATCGTCTGTGCTTTTTGAAATGGCGCTTAAAAGAGCAATCGCTTTGGATTCGTATTTTCCGCCCGGATTTACCAGAAGATAACCGATGAAACTTAAAAAAGCAGGCACCAGTTTTCCTTGCCTTAACGCCGCGAGGCCAAGCTGATAATGTGCACTGTACATGTAAGGGTTGATCAAAATTGCCTTTTGAAACCATTGCTCCGCCTGCGCATTGCTATCCATTGAAAGATATGCCACGCCTTTATTAAAATACAACAAGGAATATGATGGAAACTTATTAATGGCAGCATCAAAAATTTTTATCGCGTCATGCTGCCTGAGCATGTTGTCGAGCGTGTTGCCATAAGTGTTGTAAATTTCTGGCTCAAATTCTCTTTGCGTTTGTTGAGCAAGCGCCTGCTGACAATATTTTATTGACAGATCATATTGGCTGTCTGCCTGGCAAGCCAGCGCTTTTGCCAAAAGAGCCCTTACATAATTGGTGTCGCTCCTGCTGATTTTGTCATAAAGCAACAATGCTTTTTTGAATTCGCCTGAATCGGATAATACACTTCCTTTGTCAATCAAATCTCCTGAGTTGACAAGTTCCCTTTCTTGCGAAAATAAAACAGGCGAGAAAAATAATAGCGCTATAGCAAGGTTAATGAAAAACTTCATACGGTCAGGTTCAGTTTAAGGTTAGGTGAAAATACTGTTTTTTGGAAAAAGGTTGAAATCAGAGTAAAGAATTTATTATTGCACAAGAACGAAAATCTTCAAAAATAATTTTATCCAATAGCCAAAAAAACAGCTTTTGAGATTGGCTACTTAAAAGCCATTTATTAACGTCTAATTTATAAACCAAATTTTGTCTCTTTTTAGTTGAATATAAACCTCCTCGTCAGCATTCATCATTCGTTCTGTTCTTACAATGATGGCAACATTATTTGCTATAAGCTCAGCTTCGAAATAAAAACCGTAGAAATTTATTTTCTTCACTAATGCTTTTATTGCATGCTCGCTTTTCGAAACAATATCAAAATATTCCGGCCGCAGCATAGCTGCTTTTTCATTTGAATAATAAACATAAAAAGATGTAAGCTGATGCTTATCCAAAAAAATACATCTGCCTAATAATCCTGCAACATATTTATCTTTTGGTTGGTGGTATATCTGTTGAGGAGTGCCTCGTTGTACTATATTTCCACTTTTCATCACCAATATTTCATCCGCCCATGGAAGTATATCTGACGGTTCATGAGATGCAATCATGCATGTGATTTCCAATTTTTTGCCGATGTCTTCCAATACATCTTTCAATATATTTTTATGAATCAGATCAAGATTGGAAAACGGCTCATCAAGCACCAGAAGCTTTGGAGATTTTATCAATAGCATACATAATGCAATTCGCTGTCGCTCGCCTCCGGAAAGTTCCTCTGTTTTGCGTTTTAGCAAATGCCGGATCCTGCAAATTTCGAATAATATATTTGCCGATTTTTCGGGAAGTTTATTTTCAAACCATATTAATTCCTCTACTTTGTAATTATGGTGCAATTCGTAATGTTGGGACAAATAACCAATTTGCAAATGCCCCGGAATTAATTTTTCATTTGGGCCATCAACCTTCCTGCCATCAAACATAATGATGCCATTATCAGGTTGAAGATGGCCTGTTATCATTTTCAGCAATGTTGTTTTTCCTGCGCCCGATTCTCCTGCAACGGCAATCTTTTGCAATTTGGATTGCGCAAAATTGATATCACTTAATTCCATTGCATCGTTCAATCGCTTGCTAACATTTGAAACTTCCAGTAATGCCATTTTCTCGAAAGCCTTTTTTTATTTTATAAAAAAATTGGAGCGCCTCATTTATTGTACAGTCAATGTTTCTTTTAATCTCAAATCTCTTGATGAAGCGCCGATCATGATCCTGAAATCGCCCGGCTCAACAACCGGATTTAATTTTTCATCAAGCATGTTCAGCATTGATGGATCAATTTTAAAAGAAATATTTTTTGTTTCGCCGGGCAACAAATGTATTCTTTGAAACCCTTTCAACTCCATTACCGGCCTGGCAACAGAAGCAAGCAAATCATGAATGTATAATTGCACTACTTCGTCGCCTTCAATGCTTCCGGTATTTTTCACTTTACATGTGACAATCGTTGAATCCCTTTTCGAAATATTATTTTTAGTGATTTGCATTTCGCTGTATTCAAATTTTGTATAGCTCAAGCCAAAACCAAATGGGAAAAGAGGAAGGCCCGTGAGGTTATTGTAATCATCTCCCCTACCGGTCGGTTTGTGATTATAAACCAATGGAAGTTGCGCTTCATTGATTGGAAAAGTAATTGGCAATCTTCCTGCCGGATTATAATCGCCGAATAAAACTTCTGCAATTGCATTGCCACCTTCTTCGCCGGGATACCAAACATCAACAATGCCACTCACTTTGTCAATCCAGTTGTTCATTGTAACAGCGCTTCCTCCTACAAGCAGCACCACTACTGGTTTTCCGGTTGCGGCAATTTTATGAATCAATTCCTCCTGCTTGCCCGGAAGCGTGAGCATTGCTCTGTCGCGGAATTCTCCTTCTTCTATTCCGGCAATTATGATTGCAACATCTGCTTGCTTTGCAACATCAACTGCCTCATCTATTTTCTTATCAATATCATTCGGCACATCAACATTCCAGATTAATTTGATGTGCGCATTTCCAACAGGTTCAAAAAATTCTGCTCTTATATCATACTCTTTATTTTGCTCGAAGTAAAAATCATTTAATAAAGTATGATACGATTGCTTCTTCCAATTGTCAACAAGCAATTGATTATTGAGGTATAACCTGTATCCATCATTTCCTTCCAACCCTATTTTAAAATGCCCTGTTTTTGGGGAATGAATTTTACCGGTCCATTTTACGGAATAAAAGTCAAGGTTGATTGAAGAATCAGGCGGAAATAATGTCCATTGAAAATTGATATCATTATCACTCCTAACCAGTTTTGGGATACCCGTTAACGTGATATTATTAAAATATTCTCCTTTCAAATTCAAAAACTCTTTCGGCACAACTATCGATTCCTCATTATATCTTCCACAGCCCGGGGCATACAACAATTTCAAATTATTGCCGGCTCTGTTTTTAATACCATCAAGCATATTTATTTTTCCATTGCCCGGGCCAGCATATCCGCCCAGTCTTGCTTCCACAGCATCTGTTCCAATAACAGCAATTGATTTGATGTTTTTAGCCAAAGGCAAAACATGATCCTCATTTTTTAACAATACAATCGACTCAAGTGAGGACTTTTTTGCAATTGCTTTATGCAATTTGGTATCTGAAAATTTTGCAGAAATATTTTCATCAACATAAGGATGTTCAAATAATCCCAATTCAAATTTTGCGCGAAGCACACGCGAAACAGCATCGTCAATTCTTTTCATATCAATATCACCATTTAAAAATGGCGGGATGAATAATTTATAATGCTCATAGGCGGTTTGGAAAATCACGTCAAGGCCACCTGTAATTACCTGCCGGCTTGAAGTTGGATAATCTTTAGAAGTATAATGCAGCACATTTGCGCCACCAACAGCACTTGCATCTGAAATCACAAATCCTTTAAAGCCCCATTCATCTTTTAATTTTTTATTCAACAGCCAATCATTTGCAGAACAAGGAATGCCATCCAGAGAATTATATGCAGTCATAATGGAACGAGCACCTGCTCTTTTAATAGCTGCTATAAATGGCGGAAAATAAATTTCATCCAACAGCCTTTCATTAAAATGGATCGGATAACTATCTCTTCCACCATCACCAACATTTGCGATAAAATGTTTTGGTGTTGTGATGATATTCATTTTTTCAAAAGCGCTTATAAATGCAACACCCATTTCGGAAGTAAGAAAAGGATCTTCACCATAAGTTTCTTCTGTTCTTCCCCAGCGAACATCGCTCGCAATATTAATAACGGGAGAAAGAATTTGGCGAATCCCACGCAATTTTGTTTCTGTTGCAATGGCATTTGCCACGGCGTGAACCATTGCAGTGTCCCAGGTTGCAGCCAATGCAATTGATTGCGGGAATGCAGTAGCACCGCCTCTTACAAGCCCATGAAGCGCTTCATCAAACGCAATGATGGGAATGCCCAACCTGGTTTTCTCAACAAAATATTTTTGAATAGCATTGATTTTTTTTGCAAGCGAATATGCATCTTCTGATGCATTATAGTTGAGCATCTGTTGCGCTGCATCTCCATTCTTTGATGCAGCACTTACCTGAAAACCAAAAATTCCATTTTTATATTTCTCCTCATCACCTTTTCCTACTTCGCCCGGGATCATAAACAACTGCCAGAATTTTTCTTCGATCGTCATTCTCGATAACAAATCTTTCACTCTTTCTTCAACCGGCAATGATGCATTTTTATAAGGCATTACATTTTGGGCAGATACGGAAATAGAAATAACGTAAAAACAAAAAATCAGGGATTTATTTTTCATAAAATCAAACAGATTTTTAATTTGAAAATAGTCTTTTTCTCACGGGCAATATTACTACTATTTAACATCGCTGTTGCTTGCGATAAAAGATGATTATTAACAACGCGCATTTTAAAATGGATAACCGATACCAAGATTGAACACCAGATTTTGGCTTCTCCAATTGCCATCGCCAAAAGCAATTTGATTAATTACCCATCGCTGGCCTTCCGGCAAATATGGCTTGCGCAATGGAAATGCAACGTCCAATCTTATCACTAAAATGGAAACGTCAAAACGTAGGCCCACACCGGTTCCCACGGCAAGCTGCTGCAAAAACTGTCCTGAAAATTGTCCGCCCGGGCGAGCGGTATCAGCGTTATATAACCAAACATTTCCTGCGTCCACAAAAATAGCCCCATTCACAATACTGAATAATTTCGCACGCAATTCCGTATTCATTTCAAGTTTTATATCGCCTGACTGATCGGGCAAAAAATTATTTTGATCTTGCGATATATATGTTCCGGGGCCAACAGACATGCTCCTGAATGCGCGAACACTATTCGTTCCGCCAACAAAAAATTGTTTTACAAAAGGCAATGCAGTTGAATTTCCATACGGATAACCAAAGCCTATATCAATTCGGTTCGCCCAAATTGTGTTGCCGGTTTTGTAGTAATAACGAAGATCTGTTTCGGCGCGAATGTATTGCGCGAAATCCAATCCGAATACTGTGACTGTTTTTCCATCTTTAGTATCAGCGCCGCTCAACAGGCCTGCAATATTTCCAGACAAATCGAGATTTCCTCTGAAATAAATTGCATTTCGCGGTTGTTTGCCCACTAATTGATTGTATGTAAATGTATAATTGGAACCAAGTATAAATTGTTTTTGAATAGCAAGCAATAATGTTGGATTTTGTATTGCGCTGTCTTTGTATTCCTGGGTAACATTCAAAGGCTGCACGTACGTAAGGGCGATTGGGTTGAGCACGTGTTCTTTTTTTGCGTCTTCTTTCCAGTCGTAACCGAAAGATGTGCGAAAACTATTCAATGTGTAAAGCCTTATCTTATTTAAAAAATCATAACCCAATTCAATATTTGTTTTCGGAACAAACGCTCCTGTTGTATTCAATTTAATGAACGGAATAATAAATCGCGGAAAAGATAATTTGTTGCTAAGCCCCGCCCTGTATACATCGTAGCCTTCCTGATTGGAACTGAACTGCACTTCAAATCCTCCATAGGCATCAATGCTCAACAATTCTCCACCTCTGAATAAATTTCTATTCTGCCATCCAACTGTTAGCTGAGAGCCTGCAAGATTGTCGGATTTTGTTGTGCCATATATTTCTCCATGCAATGCTTTTTTCGGAAGCGGCGTGAGATAATAATAAGTATTCAACATCGGCGAATCAGTGCCTTTCGCAATTTCAAAACGGTTTTTTACAAACTTGAAAAGATTCAGATTGATCAACCTGCTCAATGTAAGGTTGTGATCGCTTCTTGTATAAGTGTCGCCGGGTTGAAATCGCATCATATCAGCAAACAAAAAAGGCTTGAACATTTTTGCTGAATCAACCAGATAAAATTTTTTGTACCTGATCGCTTTCTGCTTGCTCGTATCTGCACCACTTCCGCGCAAACTGTAGTCAGCAAAAATGAAAACATTATTGATATCATATGTATGCTGCGCTTCATCCGGCAATCCATATTTTGTTTTCACATACATATTTACAGTGTGATTTCCCAGACTGCTATCTGCATCTACGGTCAAAAAATCCGGGCTGAAAAAATAAAAGCCACTTTCTTTCAAATCAGCGTCAATCCTGATCCTCTCAAGCTTGATGATATCGAGATCAAAAGGTTTTCCTTTTTGCAATAAGGTTTCTGAAAAATCATCGGCGATTGCTTTATTCAATGTTGAACTGTCTCTAACCAATATCACAGTTTGTATGCGATAAACAGAACCCGGCTGAACATGATAAATAGCTTTTGCTGTTTTCTTTTTTATAATCGTATCTCCATACACCTGCGCTTCAAAATATCCTTTGTTCTGCAAATAACTTTGCAGCACTTTTGAATTGTGAATCAAATCAACATTGCTTGCTAAAACAGGTGGCTCGCCAAATTTATTTTTAAACCAGCCGCGTGGAGATTTTTCTTTCTTTGGATGGCCTGCAATATTGTAGGCATAGAGCTTTACGCGAAGACCAAGTATTGTGCTGTTTGGTTTTGGCCTGGTTAGTTGTGAAAGATCGGATATTATTTTCTTATTTTCTTTACGCGCAAGTTTAGAACTATCAATCTTTATTTCCGCACCAATATATAAATCATCATTTGCAGGCAAATATTTTGTGTTGCTGCAAGACGCAAAAAACAAAACAATCAATACTATGAAAAAATAATATGCTCTTCGAAACAATGCCATACTTAATCTGTTTTTTCGGCTTCTGAAGCTTTATCCTGATTCTCTTTTTGTTTTCTTTTCTTGCTTTGAAAAATTTCTCTGAAATGGTCATAATCTATCGTGATGATAAAACCAATCCCTGTTTCTATAACATATCCTTCAATCACATCATCATAATCGTTTCTTCTGTAAGCACGCAAAAAATAACGGCCATCTTTGCTCAATTTATAATCCAATGCAATATTGCCTGCAAGATTATTGGACTGCTGATTGGCGTTCACATTTTGCGGTCCCTTCCAATTCGAAATTAGAACCAACGCTAACACGCAACCGTTCGTTGAGTAATTGTTTCGAAATGGTAACATTTAAATCGGTTCTGTTTTGCAATTGCCCGGTCGTGTAATCATCAGTGGACTGAAGATCAAAATTGATATCGACACCATGCACAAGATTTGACGCAAGCTGATTCAATTGCTGAGAAAGTAATTTGCTCACGCTTGCACGAACCAGGCTGTTTGCATTTGCGCCTGCAGCGCTGCTTGCAAAAGGATCATCGCCCACAAACCTGCCAAGCAGCAGTAATGCAAAAACCTGCTTGTTCATTTCGCCCTGATCTTGACGGATCATTTGCAATTTTGCCTGAACAGTTGACACAACATCTTTAGATACCATATAAGCTTTATCTGCGGGCAGTACAATATCAAAACTTATTTGCGGCTTCAGCAATTCGCCTGTCATTTTTAAATACACATAAAAGGGAAGCTTTTGCTGATAGTTGTTGCTGTTAGATTGAGTTTGCGAAAGCTGGCCGCTGACTAAATCAATTGGTGGAACATTAGCGGTATAAATTGCATTGATGTTCAGGTTTGCTTTGGTTGGGTCTCCTGTCCACGTGATTGTGCTCCCATTTTGAATATCAAATTGCTTGTGAAGCACAGAGAAAGTGAGATCGTAAGAACCTCGTGTTAATTGATAAGTGCCGGATAAAGTTGTTTTTCCACTCGGATCAATGCCGCCTGTAAGTGTGGCCAAACCCTTTGCTGTTAAATGATCTCCATTTGTGGGGTCGATGATGATGCTCAGCTCTGCATTGCTATCAATAGAAATATTGGTAGAAATATCGAAACCAATCAGAGAAGATTTTCCTATCGAATCAACATTAGATTTCAAGATCGAATCTCTTTGCGGAGATTTCATATCAACAAATTGCACGATGCCCTCTCTGATCTTGAACACCCGGTTCATCCTGCGGCATCACAATTGTAAGGTTTGTCTTCTCATCAATCTTAATGCTTCCATCTACCTTAGGTTGACGTTCGGTTCCGTTTACATTCAACTTCGCATTAAAAAATAATTTACCGTAATACAATTTATTGTCGCGCTTGGTGCTGTTCAATGCTTGAAAATTTCTTGCATTGATAGTTAATCCGTAATTATAATGTTTGAAATCACTCGTCTCTACTTTTCCATCAAGCACTAATTTATTTTTTGCAGAATCCTGAACAGTAAAATTATTAAAAGCAATTCCATTATTTGTTATTTGAATATTTTGCTGGTCTACATAAAAATAATTGTTAACCATAGCCGGAATTATTGCTGCTTTCTCGAAACCAATATTGCCGTTGATAGTTGGCTTATCAAGTGTTCCTGTAAATATAAATTTGCCTTTCACTGCGCCGGATGCCGATTTTAAAGTGCCGCCAGAAACACCTACAACTGAAGCCAGTTCAAGGTTTCGGATATCAAGATTAAAATCAAAATTGCTGTTATTATCAGGCTTTACATAATAATCACCGTTCAACACTATATCATTCCCATGTCCATCAATATTTATATTAGCAGAGAATTTATTTTCTTCCGTGTTGTTGACTTTCACAGCAATATTGCCAACCGTGTCTCTGTAAACACTCAAATTTTTTATATTCAGATCGCTGGTGAAAGTTGGTTTTGTCTGAATATTTTTTACAATAATTTTTCCATTCAATTCTCCGTTAGCAAGCAATGAATCAGTTCCTGCAAAATCTGTTAATGTCGATAATAAAAATTTATCAAATGAAATTTCAAGCGGAGCATTTTTTTCATTTGAAGCTGTATTAATATTTAATTCTTCCGAACCTTTGCTGAGATTAAAGTGATGAGCGATCATTTGCGAAGGAGAATATTCAATCATGTTATCGCCTGCTATATTCCATTTTTCATAATTCAGCAAAAGTTTTTCCGGTTTTAGAAAGAAATGATAGTCGCCGGAATCCCTGCTTTCAACTATTCCACCGAGATGGTATTTATCTTTTGCAGATTTATCCTGAATGTTCAAAGCGAAGTCAATTTTATTATTTGCAATAGAAGCATCCAGTAAAGTGTTATACAATGCCAAACTTTTGCCGCTGGTGAATTGTTGCAAAGAAGTTTTAATATTTAAAGTCTTCGTTTGCGGAGTTTGCATGCAATCGAAGATTTTGAATTCTTGAATCAGCGTAAATAATCAATGGCGAATTCAAATCGGCATCCCATCCTTTTTCAGAATCAAATTGGCCATGGAATGTAATCGCATCAAGCCTTTCAAGCGTTGGAACAAAATCTTTAATAAGCGGTCCGTTATGAATGTTCATAGAAACAAAAAAATGATATGGCTGTGGTTGAGGGATTTTGCTTTTCGCTGCTGTTGAAAAATAGGGTTCAATGATACGCTGAAAAACGTTGCCCATTTCAGTAAGTTTGTATTTGCCCCGGATTTCAGCAGTTATAACGTCAGCGTATAACCGAAGATATTGCCCGGTATCAGTTTGGCCTGCAGAAATTTTTATCGTATCTAATTTTATTTTTTGTCCTTTCAAGATGAGCAGTGAGTTCTCAATTAATAAATTTCCTTTCAGGTTATCAGGATCGCTTATTGGAAAATCCGCATCAATCATTCCATGATAAGCGATATCATCCGTACCGAAGTGAAGTGCTTTTGGTTTAATGCTATCAATGTTCGTAGTAAATTTTATTGCAGGATATTTCGTGTTTAAATCGGCCGTGCCATTTAATGAGAAATTAATATTCGGGTCTCGGATTTCAACATTGGCTTTTGCAATATGATTTGCTATAGAAGCTTTGATCTTTGCATTTTGATAATTGTATTTTCTATAAATGGCAGAACTTACAGTTCCTTCAATATTCGCAGTGGCAGTTTTGAGATCAATCCCGTTTCCGGTTGCTTTTATTTGCATGCTAACAGGCCCATAAGTGCTGTCATCTTTTAAAATATAGCCGAGGTCAAGATTATCAGTTGTGATGGTGGCATCATACCCAACATTTTTTGTATCATCCAGGTTCTTGAAATTGCCTTTTACAGTTGTTTTCCCTGAACTTGTATTCAACACTAAATCAGTGGAAAGATTTTTCATATCGCCATTCACTTTCCCGCTTACATTAAATTTATCAGGTATCGCAATATTTGATGGCAGGCTTTTCGCCGGAATAAAACTTAAAATATCATTGCGCGAACTGCTGATATTTTTTATCTCAAGATTTGTCTGCAACGATTTCATATCGGGCAATCCTTTCACATAACCGGTTGCATCAATCTTTGTATTCAGCAATCCCGTAAATTGAAGTTGCTCAATCCGCAAGTCACCAATGCTTCCTTTTATTCTTGCATTCATTGCAAAAACGGTATTTGGGTTTTTGAATGCAGCCATCGTATCTAAAGAAGGGACAAATGTCAAAATATCTTTCACCTGAACTTTGCTATTCCGCAAATCAATATCAAGCATTAAGAGCTTTATATTTTTTTTCAATGCATTGATAGACGGATAATTCAGCGCCAGTGAGCGCTGTAGCAAGGTTCCGGGAGTTTGCAGTTTTAGGTTTTTTATATAAGCTTGCTTGTTTGCGTATAAAAAATCACCTTGAAAAGCCTGCAATTTAAAGCCGCTTTGTTCAGCAAGCATTCCTTCTGAAATATTGCCTGCAATGGAATCGTTTGAAAATAAAAAGTTGCGCACATGTAATGTTGTGCCGGTGCTTTTAATGTGAGAATAATCCATGCCTGTTTTTTGTTTCGGCGAATTATCATCATCAAAAGCAATATTGTTTTGATCCAACAATAATTCTTTCACTATAATATGCCAGCCTGATGAATCTGTTGACTTTGCTGAACCATTATTTGAAGCCTGCTTTTTACTAACAGTCTTGCCTAACCGAACTGAAGCCGTTGTTCCGGATACCAGCAATTTATCAAGGTTGATTATTCTTTTACCCATATCAAACTCTCTTGCGTCGATTGCAAGATTGCCGACATTCAACATGGTGAATAGTGCGCCCGGATTATTCCTATAATCAAGCGCAACATTTTTGAATGCAATATTTTTGAATTTAGATTTCGGCAGAGATGAATTCGATGAAGCTGTATCTGCAAAGTCTTTCGAAGCAAGAGGTTCGTTTTGATAAATTTTCCCATGCAGTCCATCAATAACGATTTCAGGGATTTCAAAATATTGGTTCTTCAAATCAAGCTCATTAATGTGAACGTTCAAATGATTTAGTGAAATATCAATATCGTTGCCAGTCACAACATCATTGTATACCGCTCTGACATTATCAAGCGCTATATCTTTTATAGAAATCTTAGTAGCTGAAGTATCTTCTTTCTTGTCAGTTTTCTTTTCAGGAGAAGAAAATGCATTGATGATAAATTGAAAATTAAAAACAGTATCAGGAAGTTGTCTTTTGATTTTTATAGTAGCCTGTTTCAGCAATATGTCATTAATTTCAACTTCACTGTGGAATAATTTCAACATACTGAGGTTAACAGAAAATTTGGCGGCAGAAAGAAGCGTATCATGCCTCTGGTCCCTCAAAAAAAATATTCTCAATTACAATGTTTTTGGGAAAGCCGATATAAATTTTGCCAACCTCTACTTTTGTGTGCAGTTTGCCCTGAAGATAAGAAACTGCTTTGCCCCGAAGTATGTTTTGAACAGGCTCAGTTTGAATTAGCAGCACAATGGCAAAGATCAGCAGCAATAAAATCAATATGGAAATAAAAAGCACCCTGAGGATGCGCTTATAAAAAGGCCTCTTTATTTTTTCTTTTTTATCCGCCATAAGTGCAACACTTGTAAGCAAACCATTTTCCGGTCATCATTTCTCTATCCCAACTATTCAAATTTGTTGCCACATGCTTGCAATTTCAGCAATATTGCGGATTCCCGCATAAAAATCTGAACGGCTCATACAACAAACCATTTACCATCCTTATCTTTTGAATAAGATAAGCCATTGCTCATTGCATGCACATTTTTACCATCGGCATCTATATAGTTTTTCTTTTCGTAAACCCTGATCCCATTGTTCTCGCGGGTGAGATAAACAATTAAAGCATTTAATGTGGGCGCCACATCATGCAGCCATTGGCCGTCTTCTTCTTTAACAAAAGCCTGGCTCATATTTGTATTTATTAAAAGTTAGCCGCATTGCTGAAAATGAAATGCAATGCGTAATTTTCAATTCTAAACAATTTATTTTGAATGAAAGAAAAAAGTTTAGAGCTTGAGCGGCTTGTATTTTTTAGCGATGCTATTGTTGCAATTGCAATTACACTGTTGGTATTCGATCTTAAAATAAATAAAGCAGCAGGCGATCATTTTACTTTCTTGGATCTGGGGCACGCCTGGCAAAAATTTGTTGCTTTTTTTCTTTCTTTTTTTATCATCTCGATCTTTTGGAAAATTCATCATGAATTTTATACGCACATAAAGAAAATTGATAACACTCTGCTTTGGTTTAATGTATTCTGGCTCATGTTTATTGTTACACTCCCATTTGCCACTTCATTAGTGAGCTCTCATTTTTTTGACAAGGCCGCTATTTTTACTTATTCATTCAATGTTCTTATGGTAACTATTTTTCAAAATAATATTTGGGATTATGCATCTACCCATCCCTTGCTTTTGAAAGAAAATCAAAGTGAAGCTGTGCTGAAGAACTACAGAGTTGCCTGTAATCTGGCTATGTTCAATGCACTGCTCGCATGCTGTATATCTTTTTTAAGCCCGATTGCCGCATTCCTGATTTTGGTTACCCGATTGCCACTGTTCACTCTTTCTGCAAACCGTTTCAGAAAAAATAGTTTATTAAAATTGATTTCTAAGAAAAAAAATCCTGAAAATAAAATCACCGATTCGCCAAAACCCTAATCAATTATTTTAATTGTAAAAAGATTTGAAATGCACGAACAATTAATTGACCTGAGCCATGTAATTGAAAATGGTCTCGTTACATACAGAGGTTTACCTGCGCCCATTATCTGCGATTTTTTATCGCGTGAAGATTCGAAAAATATTTACGAAGATGCTACATTTCAAATCGGCAAAATTGAAATGGTGAGCAACACCGGCACTTATATCGATTGCCCTTTTCACAGATATGCTGATGGAAAAGACCTTTCAGAAACGCCGCTTGAAAATTTTGCAGAGATTGACGGCATTGTTATTTCATCACACCATACGAAGCGCCTTGCAAATGATTCATCACTTCTTCGCGATTATGACTTAGCAGGCAAAGCTGTTTTGTTCAATACAGGCTGGGCCGAATACTGGAACACAGAAAAATATTATAATAACCATCCTTTTCTAACCGAAGATGCGGCGCAATATCTGAAAGATCAAAAGGTAAAATTAGTGGGGATCGATTCTCATAATATTGATGATTCATCAGGAAGGAAACGCCCGGTGCACAGCATCTTGCTTGGCGCAGAAATATTAATTGTTGAACACATGTGCAACCTTGAAAGCCTTCCACCGCAAGGCTTTCGCTTTAGCGCAGTGCCTCCGAAATTTAAAGGTGTAGGAACTTTTCCTGTAAGAGCAATGGCGAGAATAACAAAATGATTTTTAGAAAATTTCTATGCTTTTAACTTTCTAATCTCATTTCAAAAATTCTTTCAGCAATAAAGTGTGGCAATAAATCCCCAAAAATCAAGTATGAGAACATCATAATTTCATAGCGCACTATTTTGGTTTCGGTAAAGAAGCAGATCGCAATATCAATAATTTTCAGGTAGGCATTGTGTTTAAAATAAAATAGAACTAGTTCTTAGTTAAAAATTGTAAAGCCTGATTTTAAAATCAGGCTTTACAATTTTCACTTACGCTGCTGTTATGGGCGTCTCCAATGACCAGGAACCCATTCTTCACCATCACGAGCATGGCGCCTCCAATGACCGGGCACCCAAATCCAATGCGGGTGGGGTGGCGCAGCCCAATGTCCGCCTACAAATGCATATTGTCCACCGCGAGGTTCCCATTCTTCATCAATCCATACATGTGCCGGACTTGGCTGTGGAGGGCGAACAACTATTTCATGTGTTGGCCGAACTTTTACATAAATCTGCGCAGACGCAGAAAATGACACTGCCATAACGATGGCAAGAAAAACAGCAATTCTTGTTACATACTTTCTCATACCAATTTTGATTTTAAAAATGTAAGAAAGAAAATCCTTCAAATAATACTTATGCTAAAACGATTAAACAATTTTGTGAACTAAACATTGCAACGGCAATGCCAAATTGCAATGCTCAAAAATGCCATTTGGCAAAAAACGAAAATGGAGGTGTTATTTCATTGAGAAAGCAGAGAGATACAAAGATAATCACGTTCCATCTTAAAAAATTATTTCTCTTCTTCAAAAAAAAATTACAACTTTGAAAATCTCAACTGTAAGAATTATGAAATGCTAATTTGTCCTTGCTCATTGCAAGGTCTTCCTTCCGCAAAGTCTTGAGCAATTCTGCTCATTAGTTATCATCATTTTTTTGTTAAGTTTTAAAACCGGGCATCCCATGTCGTCACCAACGAACAGCATCAGCATAAAATCATTATACTTATTATTCAAAAAATCTCTTTCGGGAGAAAGCCTGGATTATACAACAGGCAGCATCCGTAAAGCGATATTCCTTTTATCCGTGCCCATGATACTTGAAATGTGCATGGAATCAGTATTTGCAGTGGTCGATATTTTTTTTGTAGGAAGAATCAGCAAAGAGGCGGTAGCGACAGTTGCGCTCACAGAATCTGTGCTCACGCTTGTTTATTCAATTGCAATAGGATTGAGCATGGCAGCAACGGCAATGGTTGCACGAAGAATTGGCGAGAAAAAACCCGAAGAGGCATCCAAATCGGCCGTGCAATCAATCATGATTGCTCTTGCCGTTACAGTGGTGGTTAGCAGCACAGGTTTTTTTCTGGCACCAAATATTTTGAAAGTGATGGGCGCGTCAAAAGAAGTGATAACAACCGGCGCAGCATATACGCGGATTTTATTTGGCGGCAGCATTGTGATCATGATGCTTTATCTTATCAATGGAATTTTTCGTGGCGCAGGAAATGCATCTATGGCAATGTGGTCGTTGTGGATTGCAAATGGGCTGAATGTTATTCTTTGCCCGATCATGATTCATTACTATGGCGTGAAAGGCGCAGCCATTGCAACAACTGTCGGAAGAGGCGCAGGTGTTTGTTTTCAATTGTATCATTTGTTTAAAGGAAGCGGCGCTATTCATATACTGAGAAAATATTTTACACCAGACTGGGAGATCATTAATTCACTGTTGAATATTGCCTGGTCAGGCACTGCACAATTTTTGATAGGATCGGCAAGCTGGATCGTGCTTGCAAGAATTATTGCAGAATTTGGCAGTGCAACGGTTGCCGGCTATCAGGTAGCGATAAGAATTTTATTATTCTTTTTGTTACCGGCATGGGGAATGAGCAATGCCACAGCAACTTTGGTAGGACAAAATCTTGGCGCAAATCAACCCGAACGTGCAGAACAAAGTGTTTGGAAAACCGCAAAGTACAATGCTATTTTTATGGTGTTTGTTACATTGCTTTTTTTTGTTGCATCAGAACCGATCGTTGCATTTATGAACCCTGATGTTGTAGTTGAAAAAATTGCGATTCAGGTATTGCACATTGTTACAGCAGGATATATTTTTTACGGGATCGGCATGGTGCTCATTAATGCATTTAATGGTGCCGGCGATACAAAAACGCCCACTATCATCAGCCTTTTTTGTTTCTGGGCTTTTCAAATCCCAATCGCATATTTAATGGCAATAACATTTGGTATGGGGCCAAAAGGAGTTTTCTTTGCAATCATTATTGCAGAAACAGCTATAACAATTGTTGCGTTCATTATTTTCAGGCAAGGCAAATGGAAGAAAACAAAAATTTAGTTTACATTGAAAATGAAATTGCTTTTCGAAAATTAATTTTATCGCTCAATAATTATAATGGAACTGAAACAGGAAGCTGCAACAACTCACAAAAACGAAACAGCAACGGAGGATGAGCGCAAGCTCGCCGAGCTTGGCTATAAGCAGGAACTAAAAAGAACATGGTCGGGCTTTTCAAATTTTGCGATTTCGTTTTCTGCCATTTCTATCTTGAGCGGCTGCTTTACTACATTTAGCCAGGCCTGGAACAATGGCGGCCCGATTGCCATTTCTATCGGATGGCCTTTGATTTCAGGACTTATTTTGATTATTGGTTTTTGCATGGCTGAGCTTGCTTCTGCTTATCCGACATCGGGCGGCATTTATTGGTGGGCTGCAAAACTGGGTGGAGCAAAAGCAGGGTTTTACACTGGCTGGCTGAACCTGATTGGATTGCTTGCCATCACTGCTTCGGTCGTGTATGGCGCCGGCACTTTTTTAAATTTTTCAATCGGTACTTATTCACAACATTACATCAATACTTTTTTTGATGGCGATAGCATCAAACAACAATTTTTTTGGTTTATAATCATCATGATTTTTATTACCGTGCTGAATTGTTTCAGCAGTTTTGTACAAGCGGTATTCAATAATATATCAGTATGGTGGCATGTGATTGGTGCAGCATTAATTATTCTCATTCTAGTTTTCATACCTGCACAACACCAGGATTTGAAATGGATTTTTACCACCAAAATCAACAACTCCGGTTTCCAAAATGGATTTACTTTTTGGCTTTATGTTTTGCCATTGGGATTTTTACTGACCCAATATACCATCACCGGTTTTGATGCATCTGCACATCTCTGCGAAGAAACACATGGCGCACATTTAACTGCTGCGAACGGAATCTGGAAATCGATTTTTTATTCTGCAATCGGAGGCTATGTTTTGTTGCTCGCTTTTTTATACGCAGCTACAAAACCTGCAATGGTAAGCTCTTTCGATGCTTCGGTAAATCCTTATGGAAGTGGCTCTGTTATTGCGATATTGAGTAACGCGCTCTCTCCTGTCATGTTCAAATTAGTATTATTGATTTCAACAGGCGGACAATTATTTTGTGCAATAGCATGCCTCACGTCCTGCTCAAGAATGATGTTTGCCTTTTCCCGCGATGGTGCCGTGCCGGGTCACAAAAAATTGGCAAAAGTAAATAGCAATCTCGTGCCGGTAAATGCAGTGCTCGCATCAGCAATTGTTGGAGTGCTGATCACTTTGCCCGCACTTTGGAAAAGCCCGCGAGGAATACCAACAGCTTTTTATGCTGTTGTCTCAATCAGTATCATCGGACTATATCTTGCTTTTCTTATTCCCATTTGGTTGCGCTGGAAGGCCGGAAATAATTTTGTAGCAGGCCAATGGAATTTAGGGAATAAATATAAATGGATGAACTTGATTGCAGCAATTGAAATCATAATTGTTTCTATTTATTTCATTATGCCATTTGAACCGGCCGCTGTTCCGTGGAAAAAAGAATTTACCTGGGTGGCAGTTAATTATGCGCCCATAGTTGTAGGATTAACGCTATTGTGCCTGTGGATATGGTGGCATTTGTCTGTAAAGAAATGGTTCACTGGCCGATAAAAAATATTTAACGTTAATGAGTAACCGAAATAAAAAGCTGATGAAAAAATTCATCAGCTTTTTTATTTCATTTTATTATTTGTCAGAATAATTTTTCCTGAGGCGGTTTTATCCCGGCAACCCTTATATAGATTGTTGTTTGCCCGCGATGGTGCGTTTGGTGCTCAAATGTCTTCATCATCATTGCATATCTTGTTGTTTCCATGCCAAATACTTTTATTTTCTCTCCCCATTTGCTTATGTCTGTGTTTTTAACAGCATCCGAACAATAATCATAACTGGCATTTACATAATACATCACGGAATCTTTTGTTTGAGCAGATGCTCTTTTTTCCATATCAGCAGAGCCCGCAAATGCCGGCGGTTTCTGGTCTGTGGCTTTTGACATCAGGAAACAATTTCCTTGCGCAAGGTGCAGCATTTGCTGAGCAAAATTTCTAACGCTGTCAACCGGAACAGCTTTGAACATGTATTTGTCCGCAGGCATAGTGTTCAAATACTCATCTGTGTATGCTTTTGCGCGATCCCATTCTTTTAAGGTTTGTGCTTTAATATCTTCTGGGCTCAAGGTTTGCGAAAAGCTTTTGAAACAAAAGCAGGAAAGAAAAATAATAGCTAAAAAAGATTTGTAAGAAATAATGTTTTTCATATCGCAGTGTTTTAGAAAAACAAGGTAACGCAAATATGATTGCCGAAAAAAACTATCTCAATGCACATGCCTGCGTTTCATAATACCGCCGGATGTTTCTTTAATTGTACTGGCGAAAACAAATGCTTTGGGATCAACATCTTCAACAACATTTTTCAGTTTGCGAAGCTCAAGCCTTGTAATAATAGTGAAAATAATATCGCAATCAGTATGCACTTCAAAATTGCCCGGCAAATATCCTCTCTCACCTTTGTAAACTGTGATGCCGCGTCCCAATTCATTCACCAGCCTGTCTTTCACTATTTCGCTCTTTCCTGAAATAATTGTAACGCCTGTATAAGCTTCAAGTCCTTCAATAGAATAATCAACCGTTTTGGAAGCTGTGAAATAAGTGAACATTGAATACAGCGCTTTTTCCATTCCAAACTGTGTTGCTGCAATACTAAAAATAATGATGTTCAGTCCAAGAATAATTTCGCTGATG
>CAVRBD010000030.1:0-69396 GCA_963718975.1 uncultured Bacteroidota bacterium
GGATAGAACAGGCGCATCTAAGTTTCAGCGGGACTGTGATCACGAATTTGATCAGGCAGGGCGGTTTTTTTTTCTATGTCCTTTTCTGTTATCTTTTTCCACCTGATGTGTCATTAATGACCCTTGTTTATGCACAGGTAATTAGTGCATTTTTAGCATTGGCAGTTCAATATTTCATTGTGAAAAAGCGCCTTTCTTTTTTGTTTAAAATTAAAAGAGAATGGGTGATGAAATTGTTTAATTATGGAAAATATTCCTTGGGCACCTCCATCAGTTCGATACTTTCAAATAGCATCAATCAAATGATGCTCGGTGCAATGGTATCGCCCGATGCTGCAGGTGTTTATAATGTTGCGCTGCGCATTACTAATGTTTCAGATATACCTACCAACGCAATTGGCGCAATTGTTTTTCCACAAAGCTCAAGGCGCATTGCGGCTGAAGGAAATAGTATAGCAAAATATATGTTTGAAAAATCAGCTGGTACCATTCTCGCTATCCTGATCCCTGGATTGACTTTTTTGTTCTTATTCAGGCATTTTGCTGTTGATATTATTGCCGGCAAAAAGTATGATGACGCGATCCCAATAGTTCAGATAACCATCTTTACATGCCTCATGAATCCTTTTCAGCGGATGTTCGGGATAATTCTCGATTCAATGGGCAAGCCAAAATTAAATTTCATGATTGTTTTATTGTTCACGGCGGTAAACTTATCGTTGACTTATGTATTGATCGAAAAATACAATATCATGGGGGCAGTTTATGCAACACTTATTACAGATTTGATTTTTTTTGTAATCATGCAAATTGTTTTGTGGAAAAAATTAAAGGTGAATTTTTTGAACACGCTGATATATGCTTACCGGTTTTACCCTGAATTTTTTTCAAGCTATATAAAACCGCTGTATAAAAAAATTGCCTGATTTATTGACTGGGTTTTTTAAAAAATTTATGCGTATTTGAATATCTAAGAATTAAGTTATATTAGTATCAGCTAAATAGCCTAATAAACAATTATATGGATGTCCAAAAGGTAGAAAACATTTCGTACAACGAATTTGTGAACGAGTTTTATAAACCCGGAATTCCAGTTGTTTTTAAGCATGCTTCTAAAGTTTGGAAAGCAAACGGGTTGTTCACCCCGGAGTATTTCAGGAAAAATTTTGCGGATAAAAAAACAATTGTCAATGAGAAGGAATACACAATGAAACAATTGTTAGATATGGTTGAAAGCAGCACTACTGATAAGCCTGCGCCTTACCCGATTAAATTTGATATACCATCAACCCTCCCCGAACTTGAGCCATTGATCAGCCCACTGGGCATGCATTACGCAGTGCCAAACTGGTTTCAGAGCAAAATGTTCCCTTCGGTTTTAATTGGCAGCCAGACCGAACTTTTTTTGGGCGGCCCTGGTGGCAGGATTATTGCTCACATCGATTATTTTCATACCAATGCATGGATCACGCAATTGTATGGAGACAAAAATTTTATAGTATTTCCAAAAGGGCAGGACGAATATTTATATCCTAAAAAAGAGAACCAATGGGAGTCGGAAGTAAATATTTTTAACCCTGATTACGAAAAGCACCCGAAGTATCGCCAGGCAACGCCTATCATTGCAAGAGTTAACCAGGGCGAAACTATTTTTGTGCCTGCCGGAATCTGGCATTGCGCGGAATCGTTAACTACAAGCATCTCTGTTATTTTTGATCAGATAAATAACCAAAACTACGATCAGTATGTAACTGACATTTGGAATCATAAAAAGAAAGATAACAGAATGAAAGCATTTGCGGCATTTGCATATTGCAAAGTTGCGAAGTATTTTTGTCGTCTTGAAGATGCTATCGTTAAACACTGATAATTTAAAGGTGAAGTTTTAATAAGCATTCAGAAAATTTAATCTAAAAAATTGCCCTTTATGCAAACTGTAGAAGTAGAAAAAGTCGGAGATATTTCTTACAAAGAATTTCTGGAACGCTTTTACAACCCCGGAGTTCCTGTTGTATTCAAAAATGCTTCTAAAGTTTGGAAAGCCCGTGAGCTTTTTTCGCCAAATTGGTTCAGAGAAAACTACGGAGATATTGTTACGGAGAAAAACGGCACCACCTATACCATGCGTGAAGTAATGGATATGGTTGAAAATAGTTCTGAAGATAAGCCTGCGCCTTACCCTTTTCTATTTGATATCCCTTCACAATTGCCCGAGCTGATACCAATGGTAACTCCCCTGGATTTAAACTATGCACGGCCAAACTGGCTTGAGACCAAATGGTTCAAACGCGGTCATTGGGGAAGTGCAACAGAAATTTTTGTTGGTGGCAAAGGCGGCCGTTTTCCATATGTGCATCTTGATTATTTTCATTTGAATGCCTGGATCAATCAGCTTTATGGCGAAAAGAGATTTACAGTTTATCCACGCGGCCAGGAAGATTTTTTATATCCCAAAACTGACGACCCATGGCGTTCTGATATCAATATTTTTGAGCCGGATTATGAAAAATATCCTAAATATAAAAACGCCACCCCAATACATTTCACGGTAGGAGCCGGCGAAACACTCTTCATTCCCGCAGGAACATGGCATACAGCTTATTCGCTCGGGCCAACCATCTCCGTTGCCTTTGACCAGTTGAACAAAAGAAACTTTAAAGCTTTTCTCAAAGATGTATGGCAAATGAGGGTGAAAGAAGGAAAAGCAAAGGCCATCAGATCATACGGCTACGCCTGGCTGGCTGGCCAAAGCTGTAAGCTTAGTCAAAAAGCATAAAGCTCATCACCAAATTAAAATTTAAGCTTTTGTAACAAGCTTAGTAGCGCCTCAGTTTGAATTTTTCACTACAGCCACTTGTCATGCCGAGTCACGAGGCATCTCAGGGATTCCTCCTTCGTCGGAATGACAAATCCCGAATTAAATTTCAAATTGAGACACTACTACAAACTTAAATGATGTTTTATATTGTCGCTAAAATCGTAATTTTAATAGTTATCAATCCCGTATTTTCATAAAAGACCACTCCACTTATTATCTAATCTATCATATTTGAAACCTGCCTCGAATCCCACCTTCAAATATATTTTTTGAAATAGTTTCTAATTTTAAAGTATAAAAAAGAATAGGTATTTATACCTGATATTTTTTATTCTAAGCTGAGTAAAATGCACAATATTTTTGTGGTTTGACGTTTTTTATAAATGCTGTCCTGAACCCTAAAACAGATTGCAATTATCATTTGTATGGCTAACTCTGGAGATAAACTATTTATTGAAGGGAATAGTGAGAATCTATTTCTGAATGATATGTTTTGCGCCATCGCGGAACAAATGCCAAAGGCTATTGCAGTTAGTTTTGGCGCAGATAAAATAACCTACCGGCAGCTCAATATTCAATCTGATAATCTTGCAAAAGCAATTTCATTACAGTCACCTGATTCAACGATAATTGGTATTAGCACAACCAGGAGCATTGACATGGTAATTGGAGTTCTTGCCATTTTAAAATCAGGCAAAGCATATCTTCCGCTTGATGCTTCTTATCCTCAAAACAGGCTTCAGCAAATTGTTTCTGATTCAAGAATAGATTGTTGTCTTTCTCCGGATGCAGAAGTTGAATTTTATAAATCTTTTGGCACAAATATTATTTCTTACGAAACTTATAAAGTAGTAGAAAATGCAAGGCCATTAAAGCAATCAGGATTAGGCTATGTGCTTTACACATCGGGCTCAACAGGAAAACCAAAAGGTGTTTGTATGGCTCAGGCGGCATTGGTGAATTTAATGCTGTGGCAGCATAAACATTCTATCGCCGGCAAAGGCACAAAAACTTTGCAGTTTGCTCCATTAAGTTTTGATGTTTCTTTTCAGGAAATATTTGCAACGCTTACAAGTGGCGGAACATTGGTTTTAATTGAAGATGACATGCGGCTCGATCCGCAAAGCTTGCTTCATTTTATAGACGAGCAATGCATAAACAGAATTTTTGTTCCTTTTGTAGCTCTTCAATATTTGGCCGAAGCTGCAGATGCTGCTAAATTTTTCCCATCATGTTTGAAAGAAGTGATGACTGCCGGTGAACAATTAAAAATCACAGCACAAGTCGTCAGTTTCTTTTCTGCTCTGCCTGATTGTATTCTTTACAACCAATATGGCCCTACTGAATGCCATGTGGTAACAGAATTAAAATTAGAAGGCAAGCCAACTGAATGGCCGGCGTTGCCAACCATCGGCACTGCTATTGACAATACAGAAATTTTGGTTTTAGATGAGCAATTGAATTTGATCACCAACGGCAAAATCGGAGAGCTTTGCATTTCGGGAAATTGTTTGGCAGAAGGCTATCTTAATCGGCTTGAATTGACGAACGAAAAATTTATTATGTGGAATCATCCTTCAAAAGGAATGACCCGCATTTACAGAACAGGTGATTTGGCAAGGTTTCAGGCAGGTGGCAATATTGAATTTTTAGGAAGAATAGATGATCAGGTAAAAATAAGAGGATATAGAATTGAGCTGGGTGAAATTGAAGTGTTTTTAAATCTGCAGCAAGGAATTCAGCAGGCGATTGTTGTTGCAAGAGAAGATGTGCCGGGGCAAAAAAGATTGATTGCTTATCTGGTTTCATCAAACGATAAAAAAGATACAACTGCATTAAGAAATGCAATCAATCAGCATTTACCTGATTATATGATGCCATCGGCATTTGTATGGCTTGACGTTCTTCCAAAAACAACAAGCGGTAAAGTTGATAAAAAAGCACTGCCAAAACCTGAAATAAAAAGACCGGAAATTTCAGTTTTATACAAAGCTCCATCAACTGATATTGAAAAAATAATTGCATCAACATGGGCTTCGCTTTTGCAATTTGATGAAATAGGAGTGAACGATAATTTCTTTGAGCTTGGCGGCAACTCTTTGCTGGCATTGAAAACGGTTGCAGATTTAAAATTGTATCATGCATTAACTGTTCCTGTCACAAAAATTTATCAGTTCCCAACCGTTGCAGGCATCGCATCTTTTCTTGATGTAAATAAAAAACCTTCCGCAAAAACAAATAAAAAAATTGCATCACAAAATGCAAATAAAGATATCGCTGTCATTGCAATGTCCGGCCGCTTTCCCGGCGCAAATAATATCAGTGAGCTTTGGGAAATATTGAAACAGGGAAAAGAAACTGTTTCATTTTTTAGCGAGGAAGAATTGAGCCCATTCATTGCAAGCAATATTAAAGCTGATCCTGATTATGTAAGAGCCCGGGGAATTATTGAAGGAGCATCTGAATTTGATGCCTCTTTCTTCAACATCAATCCAAAGCTTGCGCAGTTAATGGATCCGCAACAGCGCATCTTTTTACAAATTGCATGGGAAGCACTTGAAAGCGCCGGTTATGTTCTTGAAAAATATGATGGTTCGATTGCTGTGTTCGCCGGTTCTGGAAACAATACCTATTACATCAACAATGTAATGCCGAATACAGATCTCATTTCAAACGTTGGTTCTTTCAATGTGATGACGGTGAATGAAAAAGATTATGTTGCTACACGCACTGCATATGAACTCAATTTGAAAGGGCCGGCAGTTAGTGTTTATTCTGCATGTTCCACTTCATTGTTAGCCATTGCGCAAGCGGTTGAAAGCATCCGCAAAGGACAATGTGATATGGCGCTTGCGGGTGGTGTCTCCATTACAACGCCAATTAAAAGCGGCCACATTTATCAGGAAGGAGCGATGTTCAGTAAAGATGGCCATTGCCGTTCGTTTGATGAAAATGCACGAGGCACTGTGTTCAGTGATGGTGCAGGAATTGTGTTGCTGAAAAATTTGGAAGATGCACAAAAAGATGGCGATAAAATTTTTGCGGTTATAAAAGGCGCCGGCATTAATAATGATGGTGGCAGCAAAGGAAGTTTCACAGCACCAAGCGCCGAAGGGCAAGCTGCTGCAATTGGTATGGCAATTCAAGACGCAGGTGTTTCGCCATCGACCATTACTTATGTTGAAGCGCATGGAACAGCAACTCCGTTAGGCGACCCAATTGAAATTGAAGGCTTGAATATCGCATTCGGCAAACAAGATAGAAAACAATATTGCGCCATTGGTTCTATTAAAAGCAATTTCGGTCATCTTACTGCAGCGGCAGGTGTTGCAGGTTTTATCAAGACTGTTCTTTCTCTTCATTATAAAAAATTATTGCCATCAATAAATTTCAAAAAGCCAAACCCAAATATTGATTTTGCAAACAGCCCGTTTTTTGTGAACGTTAAATTGAAAGATTGGGATGCGAATGAAAAAAGAAGGGCAGGTGTTAGCTCGTTTGGCGTTGGCGGAACAAATGTGCATGTGGTGCTCGAAGAATTTGAATATGAACAAAAAGAAACAAGCGCTTCAAGGCCAGCACAACTAATAAACTGGAGCGCAAAAACAAATAACAGCAGAGAAGCTTATGCAAAAAAATTAGAAGCATTTGCTCAGCTTTCTGACAATATTAATCTTGCAGATATTGCATTTACATTGCAAACTTCCCGACAGCATTTTAGCAGCAGAAGATTTGTCGTTGCGTCTGATAAAAATGAATTGATTGAAAAACTGAATTCATCTTTTGTTTCTCCTGCCGAATCAAATCAATTAAAAGAAAATCTTGATGAAGTCGTTTTCTCTTTTCCCGGACAAGGTTCGCAATATGTGAACATGGGAATTGATTTATACAAACATGAATCAGTTTTTAAAAATGCGGTTGATGAATGCGCAGAAATATTAAAACAAACTTTGCATGAAGATATCAGGAATGTAATTTATCCTATAGCTGCAAATACAGAAGCTGAAGAAAAACTCAATAATACATATTACACGCAGCCTGCAATATTTATTGTTGAATATGCAACGGCAAAATTGTGGATGAGCTGGGGAATTCAGCCTTCAGCATTCATTGGTCATAGCATTGGCGAATTTGTAGCAGCGCATCTTGCGGGCGTTTTTAGTTTAGAAGACGGATTGCGATTGATCGCGACGCGAGGAAGAATGATGAGCGAAATGCCGCGTGGCAGCATGCTTGCCGTAAATGCAGAATTTGAAAAAATAAAATCATTGTTATCAGATGATTTATCGCTTGCTGTTGTCAACAGCCCTGGTTCATGTGTTATTGCCGGCCCAACTCCATCAACAGAAATTCTTTCAAAAAAATTATCAGAATTAAATATTTCAAATAAGGTGTTGGCAACAAGCCATGCGTTCCATTCAATGATGATGGATCCGATTGTTGCGCCTTTTGAAGAAATAGTGCGATCTGTAAAATTAAGTTTGCCGAAAATCCCAATCGTATCAACAGTAACAGGAAAATGGATGACGGATAAAAATGCAACAGATCCTTCATATTGGGCTGCCCATTTAAGATCTGCTGTTCTCTTTGCCGATGCAGTTGCAACACTTTTGGAAGATGAAAAAAGGTTGGTTTTGGAAACAGGGCCAAAAAATGTTATCGCTTCATTAATCCGCCAGCAAGGAAAAAAATCCACTGTTGCGATCGCAAGCTTTGAATCAGGAGACGGCCAATCGGAATATTATTCAATATTAAAAGCTGTTGGGCAATTATGGCTGAATGGAATTGAAATTGATTGGAGAAAATTTTATGAATCGGAGCAAAGAGAGAAACTGAATTTACCTACTTACGCTTTTGAAAAAAATGTTTTTTGGGTTGATCCGATATCCAATATTCAACAACAAAATGTTCCTGTCATTAACAACGGAAGCAACGGTATCCCAACTAATATATCCCAAAATATTTCTCCTCAAAATAATATTATGAGAAAAAATAAGCTCATAAAGCAAATCAAAGAACTACTCGAAAATGCTTCAGGTATAGATATGAGTGAGGTTACAGCAGACATGAATTTCATTGAAATGGGTTTTGATTCGCTATTGCTTACACAGATCGCATTGAATCTGAAAAAAGAATTCAAGCTGCCGATCACATTCAGGCAACTGAATGAAGAATACGGAACGCTTGATTCACTGGCTTCATTTCTTGACGAAAATCTTCCGCAAGAACAAACGCAGGTTGTTCAAAAATCAGCTGCTCAAATCGCGCAACCGGAAATGCAGCAAACAAATTTTACCAATATAAATCCTGTAAATAACAACATTGCAATCGGCTTGATATCTCAGCAAATACAATTGCTTGCTCAGCAAGTTGCGCTATTGCAAGGCAATGGAAATAACGCACCACAGCAAATTGCTTATTCATCATCCGCTGTTTCGCCTGTCGAAAAAAGACCTGTAGAAATTGAAGTCTCGGCAGAAGAGTTGGCTGAGTTAAAAAAACCATTTGGCGCAACAGCCAAAATCGAAAAGCAATCATCACAGCTAAGCGCAAAACAAGAAACGTTTATTAAAGACTTTATAAAAAAATATAACGAGAAAACTAAGAATAGTAAAAATTATACGCAGGAACATCGTGCTTATATGGCCGATCCAAGAGTGGTAACAGGTTTCAGGCCCGTAACAAAAGAAATTGTTTATTCTCTTGTAGTGAATAAATCAAAAGGCAGTCATGTTTGGGATATTGATGGCAATGAATATATAGATGCACTGAATGGATTCGGTTCAAATTTTTTTGGCTATCAACCGGAAATAATAACAAAAGCAATTCAGCAACAAATAGAAAATGGATATGAAATAGGGCCGCAACATGAGCTCGCCGGCCCTGTTTGTAAATTGATTTGCGAATTCACCGGATTAGATCGCGCTGCATTGTGCAACACGGGCTCCGAAGCGGTTCTTGGCGCTATGCGCATTGCGCGTACAGTAACAGGCCGTTCAATCATTGTTGCTTTCAGTGGATCTTATCATGGCATTGTGGATGAAGTGATCGTTCGGGGAACAAAAAAATTAAAATCATTTGCGGCCGCTCCGGGCATTATGCCGGAAGCAGTTCAGAATATGCTGATACTCGATTATGGAACAGATGAAAGCCTGAAAATTATAAAAGAAAGAGCGCATGAACTGGCAGCGGTTCTTGTTGAGCCTGTGCAAAGCCGCAGGCCTGAGTTTCAGCCCATCGAGTTCTTAAAAAAATTGAGAGACATAACACAGGAATCCGGAACTGCTTTGATATTTGATGAAGTAATAACAGGATTCAGAATGCACCCTCGCGGCGCGCAAGGCATGTTTGGCATTCAGGCAGATATCGCTACCTATGGAAAAGTTATTGGTGCTGGGATATCCATTGGCGTTATTGCGGGAAAAAAATATTTCATGGATGCGCTCGATGGCGGCTTCTGGCAATATGGCGATTCATCAACTCCTGAAACTGGTGTTACTTATTTTGCCGGCACATTTGTGCGCCATCCATTAGCGCTTGCTGCTTCCAAAGCTTCGTTGGATTATATGAAATCAAAAGGGCCGGCTTTGCAAGAAGGCATCAATGAAAAAACAAAAAAATTAGCGGATGGAATGAATGCCATCTGCTCAAAATCTCATCTTCCTTTTTTTGTGGCGCAGTTTGGTTCTTTGTGGAAGATAAAATTCAAAGAAGATGTTCCTTTCAGTGAATTGTTGTTTGCATTAATGAGATATAAGGGAGTTCATATACTTGATGGCTTTCCATGCTTTTTAACAGAAGCACATACCAACGACGAAGTGGAAATCATCGTTTATACATTTAGCGAAAGTGTGAATGAAATGATAGAAGCAGGCCTTTTTCGCTCAAAAAAACTGAACGGAACTAGAGCAATGCACTTGCAAGCCTCGCCAGAACAGCCACCAGTACCGGGCGCAAGGCTTGGGAAAGATATGAGTGGAAATCCGGCATGGTTTATTACTGATCCTGAAAGGCCTGGAAAATATTTGAAGGTGAAATAAAATTAATTTGTTAAACAACGAAAACATAAAGGGTGATTTAGTGCCGATTGAGTATGACCCATTCGAAGGCCCTGAAATTATTCGTATTGTGCCCGCTATTGAGCCGCAATTAGAAATCTGGGTTTCATGTATGATGGGAGGCGAGGACTCAAACAGGTCTTACAACGAATCAGTGTCTTTGCAATTGTCGGGAGTTTTTGACAGAACAGCCATGGAATCTGCGTTGGGTGATATTCCTGATCGCCACGAAATTCTCAGGGCTTCATTCAGCAGCGATGGCAGGCAAATCATGATTTATAAAGCGCTTCCGTTGAATTTGCTTTATGAAGATTTATCAGATATCGAACCTGATTTACAACGGTCACGTATAACCGAATTTGCAAAAAAAGATGCAGATACTTCTTTCGATTTATTAAATGGCCCTCTTTTTCGCGTTGCATTATTCAAGCTTTCAGAAACAGAACATTCTCTGAAGATCACAGCGCACCATATTGTTTGTGATGGCTGGTCTTTAGGAATTATATTATCGGATATAAGCAAGCTTTATTCTGCATATGCAAAAGGCGAAAAGCCTAATCTTCCCGAGGCGTATCAATTCAGCCAATATGCCGAAGATTATCTGAAGTTTTCAGAAACAGATAAATACAAAAAAAACGAAAAATATTGGGTTGATAAATTCAGTGATGTTCCGGTTTTGAATATGCCCACAGATTTTCCACGGCCTGCTTCGCGCACTTTCAAAAGCAATCGCTACGATCATGAAATGGATCGGCATTTGGTTTCACTTATAAAGACAACGGGCATGAAAGCAGGATGCAGTTTTGTGAGCACAATGCTTTCAGCTTTTGAAATCTTCTTATATCGATTGACCGGTCAAAATGATATTGTGCTGGGTCTTCCCGCTGCCGGCCAATCAACTTCAGATGAGTACGCTTTTTTAGTAGGCCATTGTGTGCACCTGCTTCCATTAAGGAGCAATCCAAATGGCGACATAACATTTTCTGAATATTTAAAACAAAGAAAAACCGCCATCCTCAATGATTATGATCATCAGGAAATGACATTTGGCCGCTTGTTGAAAAAACTTAAAATAGCTCGTGATCCTTCGCGCATTCCACTGGTGCCGGTAACATTTAATATTGATATCGGACTTGATAACGGAGTTAATTTTCACAAGTTAAAACACAAAACTTTTTATGAGCCCAGAGGATATGAAAATTTTGAATTATTTGTAAATGCCATGGACTGTGAGCAATCGCTCATTCTTGAATGGTCATATAATATTCAGTTGTTTAAGCCGGCAACTGTGCAAAGAATGGTTGATGAATTTGAGCAGTTATTGCGTAGTTTTGGGAACGCTCCTGACATGAAAATAAACGAGATCCCCTTCTTGCGAATGCCTGAAAACTCATTTGCAGGCTTTTCAGCAACAATGGTGAAATATAAAACCATTGTTGAGTATTTTTTGGAACAGGTTGAAAAAACACCTGGTAAAACTGCATTGGTTTTTCTTGACCAAACTTTCACTTACAAGCAATTAAACGAAAAGTCAAATCAGCTGGCTCATTACTTAATAAAAAATGGTGTGACAAAAGAGACACTCGTGCCTATATGCATTAAGCGTTCCGCTGAAATGATAATTGCAATATTAGGTGTTCTTAAAGCAGGCGGGGCTTATGTTCCAATCGATCCGGAATATCCGTCTGAGCGCATTTCATTTATGATTGAAGATTGCGCAGCAGATCTGATATTGCGCAGCAATGAATGCCGCAAAAAAATTGCGCATGCAAAAAATCTTAAAATAATTTCGTTAGATGAATTGCAGCTTGGCAACGAGCCGGCAACATTGCCAGATATTTTAATAGATGTGAAACAGCTTGCATATATTATTTACACATCCGGCTCCACTGGCAAGCCAAAAGGTGTTATGATCGATCACAGAAATGTAGTGAGCGTGGTTAAAGGTGTAGATTATGTTCATCTCAAAGCATCTGATGTTCTTTTGTCAACAGGTTCTTTTTCTTTTGACGCAACCACATTTGAATATTGGGGCATGTTATTAAACGGGGGCGAATTGGTGATGTGCACCGATGAAATTTTATTTAACAGTAAACTGCTTGCTGAAGAATTTGAAAAAAGAAAAGTGAATATTGTATGGTTCACCTCAAGCTTATTGAATCAATGGGTTGATGTGGACATTACTATTTTTAAAAGCCTTGAGACTGTTTTGGCAGGGGGTGAAAAATTATCTGAGAAACATATTGAAAAACTCAGGAACACTTATCCTTCTCTGACCATCATCAATGGGTATGGCCCCACAGAGAATACTACTTTTTCCTTAACGTACAAGATCCAAGAAACAGAAATAAAAAATGCAATCCCAATCGGAAAGCCATTGAACAACCGCACTGCTTATGTATTGAATAGTGAATTAAAGCTTTGCCCAATTGGAGCAGTTGGTGAGCTTTATGTAGGTGGAGCGGGAGTTGGCCGTGGTTATTTAAATCGCCCAGACCTTACCGACGAAAGATTTATTAAAGATATTTTTAGTAAAGAGCCTGATGCAAAAATGTACAAGACGGGCGATTTAGCAAGGCTGATGGACGATGGCCATTTTGAATACATTGGCCGTATCGATGATCAGGTGAAGATCCGTGGCTTTAGAATTGAGCTTGGTGAAATTGAAAGCGTTCTTCAGCGACATCTTTCTGTAAAGCAATGTGCCGTTATTGCAAAAGAAAATAAAGATGGCAGCGATAAACAATTAGTTGCATACATTGTTCCGCAAAAAAATCTTGACAAAGAAGATATCATCAATTTCCTGCAATCAAAATTACCTGCGTATATGATACCGCGTGTTTTGATTGAGCTTGAAAAAATACCACTCACTAATAATGGAAAGCTCGACAGGCAGGCGCTTCCGGATGGCAAACAAAAATCTGCAAATGAAAAGAAAAAGGACAACCCACCCCAAACTGAAGGCCAGCAAATAATTGCAGACATCTGGGCGGAAGCGCTTAGTTTGAAACAAGTGAATATTGATGATGATTTTTTTGAATTGGGCGGCCATTCATTGATTGCGATTCAGGTAATGAAACACTTGGAAGAAAAAACGGGATTGTTATTGCCCATTACTTCTTTGTTTGAAGCCTCAACAGTTAGGAAATTAAGTTTGATGCTTAATCTTGATAAAAAAATTCTTTCCTGGAAAACGTTGGTGCCCATAAAACCTCATGGAACAAAACCTCCTTTATTTATTGTGCATGGCTCAGGGCTAACGGTAATGATTTTTAATTCTCTTGCAAAAGGATTGGACGCAGACCAACCAGTGTATGGCCTGCAGGCACATGGCCTTAATGGTGAAGAACCATTGAATACTATTGAAGAGATTGCAGCTTATTATATTTCGGAAGTTATTCAACAAAATCCAACAGGCCCTTATTGCCTGGCAGGATATTCTTTTGGTGGCATCGTTGTTTTTGAAATGGCAAAACAATTAAAAGCCATGGGCAAAGAAATTAAAACACTCGCCATATTCGATACCAATGTTGATGGCTTAAATAATACAGCCGACTTGACTGTGAGGGCCAAAAGAAAATTTTTGCGCCAGTTTACTAAAATGCGTTTCATTTTAAAATCTTTGGGAAAACATCCGGTCCCTACATTTAAATATCAATTGAATTTTTTTAAGACCAGGCTTCGCGATTCTTTATTGTGGACGGGGCTTATTAAAGAACCGCCAACTGAAGAAGAAAAACTTTCAGTGTACGCAAATAGAATAAACCAGAAGCATTATAAAGCCATGCACGATTACAGGCTTACGGAATATAATGGTGTTGTTGATTTGTTCAGGGTAACGGAACGGCTTTATTATTTAGATGACCCGGAATATCTCGGATGGAAGCCTTATGCAACCAAAGGAGTCAGGATACATGACATTCCGGGCGATCACAAAACTTTTTTATTGCCTCCTAACGATAAAGAGCTCGCAAAAATATTGAGCTCCACGCTGAATGGCTATCTTAATGTAAAAGAAATAAGAAGTGCGGAGCTTATCGTGTCAACAGTTTAAAGCTGCATAATATGGCATCGGTCGATTGCAATCGAATTCAAAACATTATCTGGAATTTTGTTGCAGAGCCTGATAGATACATATTATTAAATGATGTTCATATCTGGAACATTGTTATTTCTTCAAACCTCAATTTAATTGATCAGTATAGTAATGTGCTTTCTGCAGATGAGCTTGAAAGAGCGATGCGCTATCATCATGAAAAAGACAGGCATCGGTTTTTAATAAGCCGCATCTTGCTTCGGTTTTTAATTTCGAAATATTCAAACAATTTGCCAGAAGAGATACAATTCAGGGAAGGCCTGAATAAGAAGCCATTTGTAGAAAGTTTCAACAATGAAAAATTAAATTATAATGTTTCTCACTCAGGAGATAAAATTTTAATTGCCATTTCAAAATCTGAAACAGGTGTTGATATCGAAAAACTGGACGATAATTTTTATTATAAAGAAATATTGACATCCGGTTTTAGTATTGAAGAAACCCGTTTTATTGAAAATGAAGCAAAGCCCGCAGAAATTTTTTATTTGTTGTGGACCCGTAAAGAAGCCTTGCTGAAAGCCACTTCCAAAGGAGTTGATGATGATTTGCCAAATGTTCCGTCGCTTGACGGATTGCATGATATAAAAAAAGAAATAATCGGGTCCGATGAAAGCTGGGCTGTAAGCAGTTTCAAAATAGAAGACAATTATATTGGAAGCATTGCTTATAAATCGGCGCAGCAAAAAGTGGTTTTCTTTGATATTCGGCAAGGTTTGTTCTTTTCACGATTGTAACTGCTTCCGCAAACTGATTAATAATTATTAATCACTTTCCCACACACATTTTCCATCAACAAATGTCTTTTCAACTTTGATAGATGAGATTTCATCAGGCAAACTTGCCAACGGATTTTTATCAAGCAGAATAAAATCAGCAAGCATTCCTTTTTGCAATGAGCCGAATTGCATAGTCTGACTAATTTTGGAAGAATTGATTGTATAAGTTTTTAGTGCTTGTTCTGCGCTGATATTTTCATTTGCAGCAATAATTTCTTCTTCATTTGTTTTTCTTGTCATTGCTGCTTCAATGCCTTTTAATGGGTTGAAATTTTTTACAACCGGCGCATCAGAAGATAATGCCGTTAATATACCATGTTGCAGAACAGATTTTACCGGATAACAATGATCAAGATAATCTTCATCTAAATATTTTATAAAATTTTTTCCCAGTTCGCTTATGAAAATAGTTTGCATGGATGCAGCAATATTATTTGAATCCATATCAATTAAATCTTTTTCTTCCGGTAAACCAAGATGCTCAATTCGTTTAATGATAGAAGGAAAATCTTTATTCAGTTTTTTGTAAATATCAATTACAAATTCAATGGCCGCATCGCCAATAGCATGTGTGGCAACGCCTAAACCCTTTTCCATAGCAGCGTTGCAAAGAATTGAATACTGCGCTTCTTTCAGTCTCAAAATCCCTTTTTCGCGAGAATTTTTGTAATGTCTTTTTAATGCAGAGGTTTTTCCGCTCAATCCGCCATCGCTGAAAAATTTTACCGTGTTCACATTAAAAAAATCAGAAGAGAATTTATCGGGAATAGGATAAGGATTTTCTCCGCCGTCGGGTAGTAAAATCGGAATGGCATTCAGGCGAAAACCCAATTCATTTGCTTGATGCATTTCATAATAAGCCTCCAGCAATAATGGATCAACAGCGGGATCCGTTGCAGCAGTTATTCCATAACTGTACATTTCATCACGCGTAGCTTTAACCATCAGCTTTAATTCATCTTTTGTATACGCCGGAATATGTTTTGTGATTAATCCAAGTGCAGTCTCTGCAAATATCCCATTCGGTTGTCCATTGCTGTTAGTATGCATTTCGCCACCTTCGGGAACAATAGTTTTAGAACTTACGCAGGATAATTCAAGCGCTTTTGTATTTGCCACTGCAATGTGCGCACAAGTTCTTATTACAAAAACAGGCTTGTCTTTTATCGCTTTATCTAAATCATTTTTGGTAGGAATTTTTCCTTCCTTCCATGCTGCTTCGTTAAAGCCACGGGCTGTAACCCACGCCGCATCAGGATATTGCTGATTATAATTTTCGAGCATCGAAAGCATTTCATCGAGGCTTCTTGCCCCACGAACATCAAGCATGAATGTTTTCAGGTTACCGACTTTCCAGATATGAATATGTGTATCATTGAATCCGGGCATTAATGTTTTGCCTTGTGCATTTATTATTTCTGTGTTGGGTTGAATGAGTGCTTGCAACTCATCAAATTTTCCAACAGCTTCAATTTTATTTTTATTAATAGCAATAGCATCTAGTCCTTTTACAAATCCATTGTGAAAGGAAAGAATATTTGCGTTATGTATTATTAATGTTGACATTTTTTGCGGGCATAAAAAGTAAGCGATTTGTCATGCCGACGAAGGAGGCATCTCAGAGAATTAATTTCAAATAAGTTTACTATTCTATGAGATTCCTCTCCAAGCTACGCAAGGCTCGGAATGACAAATCCCTGATTATTTTTCTACTCATCTTAAATGCTATCTCTTCGCCTGCGCTCTTGCAATCGCATTTTCCAAAACTTGCAATCCTTCGATCAATTGTTCATCGGTAATTACGATTGGCGGCAACAAGCGAATGCAATTGCTGAACAAACCTGCGCGGATCATGATCAAACCGTTTGACACGGCATCTTTGATCACTTCTAAAGTTACATCCGTATCAGGTTCTTTTGTATCGCGATTTTTCACGAACTCCACCAATCGCATTGCGCCTATTCCACGCACATCACCGATGATCTTATATTTGGTTCTCCATTTTTCTAAAGTGGTGCGAATGATTTCTCCAACTTCGTTTACCCGTTTCAAAAACGATTCGCTTTTCAAAATTTTGATTGCTTCGATAGCTGCAACACAGGCAACAGGGCTACCGCCGTATGTGCCGCCAACGCCCCCAAGATGCGGCGCATCCATGATTTCAGCTTTACCCGTTATGGCACTGATGGGCATTCCGGCACCGATTGATTTTGCGCTTACAATGATATCAGGAATAACGCCACAATGTTCTACCGCAAATAATTTTCCGGTTCTTCCTGCACCACATTGAATTTCATCTGCAATAAAAACAATTCCATGTTTGTCACATACTTCACGAAGCTTGTGCAGATAAGCAGAGGGTATCGGAAGAAATCCACCTTCGCCTTGAATCGGTTCAATAATAATTGCTGCTAATGAATCTGCATCAACCTGAGAGATGAATGCTTCTTCCAATTTTTTAATGCAATGAGCCACATATTCTTCTTCGCTCATTCCGTCAATGCCTCGATATGTATTAGGCGCAGGAATGCGATAGATATCGGAAACATAAGAACCGAATCCTTTTTTGAAAAGTGAATATTTGCTCGTGAGGCTTAGTGTTAATAAAGTACGGCCATGATAAGCACCTTCGAAACACAATACTGCATTGCGTTTGGTATAATATTTTGCAATGTTGATGGCATTCTCAACAGCTTCTGAACCAGAGTTGGCAAGCAATGTTTTCTTTGGAAAATTTCCAGGGGTTACGCTGTTTAATAATTCTGCCAGTTCCAGATACGGTTCCATGGTTGTTACTAACGTGCATGTATGTACGTATTTATCCAGTTGCTGTTTGATGGCTTTCACCACATTCTCATTTCGATGGCCAACATTGATCATCCCGATTCCTCCGGCAAAATCAATAAGTTGGTTTCCGTCAACGTCCCAAACCAATGCGCCTTCTGCTTTTTCAACAACTACTTCTGTTGATTTTGCCAGGCCGGATGGCAATGCATTTTTTCTTCTTTCTAAAGCTGCTAATCCTTTTGGTCCGGGCAACGCAGTTTTTAATTGTATGTGAGCCATAATTATTTTTATATAATTTTTGAAAAATGATGACAGTTTAATGTAAACCCTTTATTGAGATATAACCGGTGTGCATCGAATCGCTGATAACCTGAATCGAGCGTAATAACTTTAAATCCTTTTTCTTTTGCTATGTCAGCAACATAGTTCAATAATTTTCCGGCATAGCCTTTTCCGCGTGATGATGGTAATGTTGAAAGGTCATCAATATAAATATGTTTACCATTATATAAAAATTGTAAATAGCGAAAACCCACTGCTGCAGCTGCTTTGCCATTTTCTTCAATAAATGCAAGTGTATACCCCTCACTGATCATTTCTTTTATAGTTGCGGCAAAATTATTTTTGTCGAGATGTGGTCTTAATTCTAAAAGCACATCCCAGCATTTTAAAATATCTTCTTCAGTATTTGCTATTTTGATTTTCATGTTATTTTTTTACCGCAAAGAACGCTAAGAAATACACGCAAAGAGCACAAAGAATTGTTGACAAATGCTTGCTACGTTTAATTGCGAAGCTGCACATTGTTCAATAGAATTCCTTTAGTACAAGAGTGCGACGCAACGATGTTTAATAGTAGCAATACCGTCTGGTACATAAAAAGCATTTTCAACATTCACAATTGACCATTCACTATTCACCATCATCACACCTCTTTATTAATATCCAATTTTATCAGCACGCCGAAACCGCCGCACACAGCATCGTTCACGTAATCAGCAATCAATGCCACAGGCTCGAAACCGATTTTCATTTGTGTTGAAATGGTCGGGTCAAATCTTTTTTCTCAATCAATTCTTTATAATATTCTTCGCCATTCATTTGATTGCTCACTGCACCATAACCACTCATCATACCGACAGTCAGTTGTCCTTTTAAATTTAATTGTCGTGCAATTTCGTGCCTTGCGCGATATAACATTCTTGCCAATCCCAAACCACGGTACTCAGGATGAACGCCGATGTCAAGACCATAAAGCCAGTCGCCATGGGGATCATGATTGGTCATCCATCCGCCGGAAATCGTTTCTTTGAATGTGTGATGATAATCTGCAAAATCAAAACTGCTGCGCATCGATGAAGTCATTCCTATGACTGTATCATTATCTGTAATTACAAACTGTCCTTCCGGAAAAATTTCCAGATGTTTTAAATAATGTTTTGCTTTTATCAGTTCATCATCGGCAAGTGTTGGGAAAACAATTTTTTGCAGTTCTTCCAATTGATGCGCATGCGTCAGGCTGCATGTGCTGGACAACAAGCCCGTCATTTAATTTTTGGTAATAAGGAGTTTTTAGGTTGAGCATGGTCGTTAGTTTATGAAACTGTATATCCTAAAATCAAATAAGCGATACATGATAATCCGAATGCAATAGAAGCATAAGGCAATTGCGTTAATCCATTTTCAAGATTATTGCATTCGGTACTTTGTGCTGTAAGGATCGTTGCATCTGAATACAAACATGCATTGGATCCGAATACGCCAGCGCTGACAATGGCGCCGCAATTCAGCAACACATTAATTCCAAGATGATTTGCCAGCGGCACTATCAAAGGAATTGCAACGGCATATAAGCCCCATGAAGAACCCGTCGTTACCGCAATCACAGATAGCGAAGCAAACACGAGCAGCGGCAATAATTGTTTATTAACATAAGGTGAAACGCCATGCAATACATATTGCGTTAGTCCCATTTTGTCATTCACATCTTTCAGCACATAACTCATCATCAAAATTGCAAGCGCAAATACCATGCTGTTGAAACCGGTAAAAACAGTTTCTGATAACTGCTGAAAAGTTCCGAGTTTAATAATAAAATAATATAAAAAAGTAAATGCAAGAGCAATCATTACTCCTTTCAATGCGTCAATATCAAAATAAATTGTTGCAGCAAGAAGCACGAGAATCGGAAGTAGAAAATAAATCACTTTAGGATTTTTTTTCGCATTCAAAAGAGATGTGTCCAGCGTACTGCTCATTGTCAATTCCATTTGCGTAAGCTTTCCGGTTTCACGGGCATGTATATCTGCTTTTTTCATTTTACCGAACCATGGCAATATGCCGTAGATGAATAGCGGGATAATCAGCACAGAAATATATCCATAACAAATGAATGGTATCATTTTCCAATAAGTGCGAAGCCCTTCATTTGCAGGGCCAACGCCGGATTTTGCAAGAATTGCGCCGGTGAAAATTGTCCAGGTCGAAATGGGCACAATCACGCACCATGGAGCAGCAGTGGTGTTCACGATGTATGCAAGTTTGCTTCGAGGAATTTTGAATGCGTCTGTAATTTTTCTCATCGACAAGCCAACTGTCAGCGCACTCAAATAGTCATCCAAAAAAATAGCGAGCCCTAAAACCCATGCGCCGAGCAAGGCGCCGCGCTGCGTTTTTATTCTTTCAAGCGCCCAGTCGCCAAATTTAAATGTGCCGCCACTTCGTATCATCAATCCTATCAAAGATCCATATAATCCGCAAACCAATATCACCCATACCGAACCGCTCGGGCTTGGATCGCCAATCACATTCATCATCGAGTTGACGAAGTCAGTAAAAAAATTGCTGTGTGTGTGAAACGCAATAATGATAAACCCGACAAGGCATCCAATCAGCAATGGCTCGAACGAGGTGCGCAATATGATTGCGAGCACAACCACAACCAATGGTGGTATTAATGATAATGCGCCGTAGTCAACCATTTAGATGTGCGATTTTAGATGTTAGATGTGCGATTTCTGACAATCGTGTTTTCATTATTAATTCTTAATTACTAATTATTAATTCTTCTTTTTTGTTTTCATCATTTCTTCTCTCTTCGCCATCCTTGCGTCGCACTCTTGTACTGTTGATATCCTATTCGGCTTTAGTTTCAGAAATTGCAACAACACGAATTTTATTTTTTTCTCCGGCATGAATGCCGGAGCTAGTCGAAAGCATCATGATAATTTATTATTCATTACGTGTTTCTTGCTTTTTTATTTTTTCGGTTCTTATTTTTCATTTTTTCTCCGGCATGAATGCCGGAGCTAGTCGAAAACATCATGATAATTTATTCTTCGTTACGTGTTTCTTGCTTTCTCATTTCTGCTTTTTCATTTCTATTCACCATTGACCATTCACCACTCACAGCCCTCCAATACTGATCAACTTCTTCTCCATATATTCATACAAACCTTCACTGCCGCTTTCATGTCCTTGACCGCTTTGTTTCCATCCACCGAATGGAAGCTCGGTGCTGTGCGGCGCCCATTCATTAATTCCAACCATTCCAAATTCCAATCGCTCTGATGCATGAACAGATGTTTTCAAATTGTTGGTGAAAATATAAGCAGCCAATCCATATTCAGTGTCATTAGCTTTCTCAATCGCATCATCCAGGTCATCAAACGAAAATAATGGAAGAACAGGCCCGAAGATTTCATTTTTTGCCAGAACCGATGATTGCTTCAAATTGCTTACCACAGCGGGTTGCAGGAAATATCCTTTCTGTAAATGCAGCGGCGTATTCCCACCCGTTAATATTTCCGCATTTTCTGATTTTGTTTTTTCTAATAAATCAACAACACTTTCTTTTTGCTTTTTTGTAATCAACGGGCCAAGGTTTACAGCTTCTTCAAAACCATTTCCCACTTTTAATTGAGAAACATATTTTGTAACAGTGTCAGAAAATTTTTGATAAATATTTTTATGGATATAAAAACGTTGCGGAGCAATGCATACTTGTCCATTGTTGCGGAAACGTGCAACTGAAGTTGCTTTAGCAATTGCATCAACATCTACATCATCAAAAATAATAGCCGGTGCATTCCCGCCGAGTTCAAGTGAAAGTTTTGTGTGCGTTCTGGAAGCGCCATCCATTAATATTTTTCCAACGCGTGTGCTTCCGGTAAAACTTATTTTTTTCAATTTAGGATTGCTCAGCATTTCATCACCAATTGCTCCAGCATCGCCAACCAATATATTCAAAACACCTTTTGGCAAACCAGCATTCGCTAATGCATTCGCCATATGAAATGCAGAAAGCGGTGTATTTTCAGAAGGTTTCGCAACAACGGTACAACCTGCAGCCAGCGCGGCTGCCCATGCACGTGCCGGGTTATATGCGGGGAAATTCCATGCAGTGATAATTCCAATTACGCCCATCGGTTGCCAAATCACAGAGCTTCTTTTATCCAAACGATTTGTCGGGATTACTTTGCCATAAGCGCGCTTGCCTTCTTCGGCGTACCACTCAAAAAGATTTGCGGCAACTGTCCACTCGCCCTTTGCTTCTGCGAAAGGTTTGCCACTTTCATTCACCATATCTTTCGAGATAGGAACTAAATTATCACGTAAATAATTGGCTGCTTTCTTTAAGATTTCTGCACGAGTGTATGGAGTTGTTTTGCTCCATGTTTTGAATGCTTCTTGAGCCGCATCAATAGCAACTTGCGCATCATTCGTGCTTGCAAAGCTTATCGGCTCAATAATTTCTTCTGTTGCAGGATTGATTAAATTGAAAGTTTTTTTATCAATAGAATCAACCCATTCGCCATTTATAAATAAATTATTCATTTTTTTTTATTTTCCACGGAGGTTCTCAGAGAAAAGAGAGCTATAAAAAATCTCCGTGCAACTCTGTGAAATAACTCCGCGTTACTCTGTGGTTAACTTATGCAATCCGCTTTCAATAATATTCAATCCTTTATTCAATAATTCTTCTTCAATTACCAGAGGGCTAAGAATTCGTATCACATTTGCATTTACACCTGCGCTAATTATAATCAGCCCTTTTTCTGCGCAATAGTTAATTAATTTTTTACATAATTCAGCATCGGGCTGGAACGGGTCGTTATTCTTCACCAGTTCAAAAGCCATCATAGCGCCAAGTCCGCGAACATCGCCAATGCAGGAAAATTTATTTTTCATTTTATTGAAACGGTCTCTAACGGTAATGCCTATCTTTTCTCCAAGTGCATTAATATTTATCTCTTCCATATAATTGATGGTTGCAAGAGCAGCAGCGCAACAAACAGGATTTCCAGCATACGTTCCGCCAATTGTAGAAGGCTTACATGCGTCCATAATATGTGCTTTGCCGATGACAGCGCCGATAGGCATTCCGCTTCCCATACTTTTTGCCCAGGTCGAAATGTCGGGCGTTACATTATAATGATGAAATGCGGCCCATTTTCCGGTTCTGCCAAAACCGCTTTGCACTTCATCCAGTATCAATAAAATGCCATACTTGTCGCATATTTCCCGCAAGCTTTGTAAATACTTTTTGGGTACAACGTTAAAGCCGCCTTCGCCCTGCACGGGTTCTATAATTATTGCTGCTACCTGCTCAGCCGGAACATTGGTGCGAAAAAAAATTTCCAGCTCACGGATATGTATATCTGAAAATTCGTCTAAGTTCAAGCCATTGCCATAGCGATAATGATCAGGGAAAGAAATCCGGTACACTTCAGGAGCAAACGGCCCGCAGCCAGATTTGTAACCAACTTTTGAAGTTAATGTCATTGCCATCATCGTTCTTCCATGAAATGCATTGTCATAGCAAATGATTGCCTGTCTTCCTGTTGCCTGACGTGCAATTTTAATTGCGTTCTCGATGCTTTCTGCGCCCGAATTGGTAAGCATTGCTTTTGTGCGCTCGCCATGCGGCAATATGGTTACGAGCTTTTCAGCGAGCTGCATATACAAATCATATGTGGCAACATTAAAGCTGCAGTGAATCATTTTTGCGGCTTGCTGTGCAATAGCCTCAACAACAGGTTGCGGGCAATGGCCTGCATTCACAACGCCAATGCCCCCGGCAAAATCAATTATTTCATTTCCATCTGCATCAGTGATTATGCTGCCATGCGCGCTCACAGCAGTTGAAGGATTAAAAATTCCGATTGCATTCGGAACAAATTGCCTTCTTCTTTCTAATATTTCGTCTGAACGTTTTATAGTTGCAATCATAATGAATTAGTTTGTTTATTGAAATTCATATAGCTACCAGCTGTGAGCTTTTAGCTGCGAGCCCTGCTCGAAGCTCACGGCTACAACCTCATGGCTTTACTAACTCTCCTTTTAAAATCTTCTGAGCAATCGCTTCTGCCGCCACTCTTCCTGTTTGCGCACCTCCGTTCATATAGCCCTGAAAATCTCTGCTTACATGTTCACCTGCGAAATAAATATCGCCAACGGGTTCGGCTTCCCACCCTGCAAGGGTTGACCATTGCCCCTTTTTAAATGAACTATAACCCCCACGTATATGCGTATTTTTCTCCCAACAATATTTGATATTTTTATTTGTATATGATTTTTCAGCGCCAGAATAAATTTTGTCAAGGCCTGGAACAAAATCCGCAATCAATTCTTCTTTTGATTTTTCATAAATGACATCACCAAATTTGCCGCCTGCGAAAACTGTAAAGCTTCCTTTATCAACGGATTGGCTTTGGCTACTGTCCCAGCCACAGCCAAACGAAATATCTGAGAACGTATATCCTTGCTTTCCTTTGTTGAGCCAGGGTTTACTGCTCATGCCCATAATAAATTTGCAGCTGTTTCCATATCCGATTTCATCAATGCATTTTCTTTTTTCAGGCGGTATTCCCACATTCAATTTCAATGTTCTTAATATGGAAAAAGGAATTGCAATCACGATATAATCTGCTTGAACAGTTTTAACTGCATCATTACTTTTTATTGATAAAACATAACCCGATGTATTTTTATCAATTCCGATAAGCTGATGTTTTAAAACAACACTGTCTTTTATTTTTTCATACAGCGTATCTGTTAAATGTTGACTGCCGCCTTTTATTTTCATCACTTCATGATCGTCGCCAAACATTTCATAATAATTTTCTTTTGGTGGCTCAAACATGATGAGGAAATTAATAGCAGATTGTTCGGTTATTTCCATTCCGTATTCTCTGGTAAGAACTACATTGACAAAATCATATAACCATCCTGAAATGCCAATGCCGGTAATATATTCAGCAATTGATTGATTGTCGAGATGCCTGAAGCTATCCGCAGTTTTATAGCTGATTTTTTCTGGTAATGATTTTATATCAGTTGCCAATCTGGTTACAAAAGGTGCAAATGCATTTTTCAATTCTTCATTAGAAATATGTTTTCCGCCAAAAAATAATTCTTTCGGCTCTAATTTATCTTCACGGAGATCATAAAAAGGCAAATCGAATTCTTTCATTAGCTGAATAATTTCTGTATGAGTGGTATCTACAAACTCACCTCCTATATCCGTTGTAATCCCATTTCCGAATTCATTTTTCATCGTGAACATTCTTCCGCCAATTCTCGGTGAAGCTTCATAAACGGTAGAATCAATTCCTTGTTTTTTTAATTGATAACAAGCATTTAAGCCCGCAATTCCAGCACCAATAATTGCAATCTTTTTATTTGAAAAATCATTTTTCTTAAATGAAGGTTGCAGAAAAGATGGCAACAAAGCCACGCTGCCGGCAGCGTAGATTGAATCATGCAAAAATTTTCTGCGGCTTTGGCTGAATAATTTATCAGCTTCGTTATTTTCTTTTACTGAATCTAAAAATGCTTTTCTCAATAGTTTTGCAATTGGATGGTGAAACATATATTTTGTTTTCGTTACGAAAAGCCTGTCGCAAGGGCGCAGAGTCGCAAAGAATTTTTTATTAAAATCTTTGCTTTTATAATGAGCAGCTCTCACACCAGGAATTAATATCCCGGGTTTTGAAAAACTGCTCCGTGCGTTGCGGCAATTTGTTGCTGCGGTATTGGAAAACATGCATTGGTTGATGGAACACCAAGCACATTTGTTATTTGTCCTGTTCTTGCCAAATCGAAATACCGATGGCCTTCAAAATTAAACTCAGCCTGATTTTCATCTGCAAGTGCCTGTGCATATGTTGCAGCGTCGGGCACATCGCTTGGTGCCAATGCAGTCATGCCCCTGTTTGTTCTTATTAAGTTCAGGTCGGCGAGGCCTGAAGAAACGCCAAGCGCTTCTGCTCTTATCAAATACATTTCTGAAATGCGTATCACATAAGCAGAATTATCTTTTTGGCTTTGGTCGCTGCTATATTTTAAAGTGCGGCCATTTGGTTGAAAATTTGGGCTGCTATAATCTAATAAATTGATGCGAAAGTCTGCTGGCCTTGATTGAAAAAATGTTTGCAATGTTTGTGAAGCGATAAATAGAACTTCGGTAGATGCTGCATCAGGGCGTGCATAAGTGGTGGCATTGTAGAAGCTCGGGTTTTGCTCGCTAAATGGCAATTCAAAAATTGATTCTTTGCTTAATTTGGAAGTATATATCGATGAAAAACTATTTTGATCCATTACTGAAAATGCGCCATCATTAATAACCAGCGTAGCATAGCTTGCGGCATTGGCGTAATCTTTTTTATATAAATAAACTCTTGCGAGCAATGCATTCACGATAGCAGGATTGATATAGTTAGCATCACGGCTTGCGTTATTGCTGAGAAGAGTGGCAGCAGTTTGAAGGTCGTTTATAATGGCTGCATAACTATCAGCAACTGTGCTTCGGGCCACTATCTGATCGGCAGTTTGAACTGTTGTTACAATCGGTATTCCGTAAATAGAAGTTGTGTCCCAATGATAACCGAAGCTGCGAAGCAAATCAAAATGTGCGAGTGCGCGAATCGCCAATGCTTGCCCTTTTACACTTTGCAAAGATTGAAGCGTTAAAGAATCAGTTCCTGTTATGCCTGCTTCGCCCGCTAAAATTGCATTCGCATTTGCAATGGTATAATATTGCGCGACATATTGATTTTGTATAAAAATATTTGAAGTAGTAACACTATAAGCACCAAATTCATTCAATGAAGTGTTGTTGTATCCACCTGCAATTCCATTATCGCTATTCAAATCTGCAAGCATCGGAAAAAATGCGCCGTAATAGTTTTCAACTTCTAATGTGCTGTAAAGCCCGGTCAGTGCTTCATTCAGGCTGTTAGTGTCTTTGAACATTGCGCTTGAAGGAACGCTTGTAGGTGATACCTGATTGAGCTTTGCACAACTGCTCACCAACAGCGAGCATGCAATGATGATGCAAAGCGGGAAAATATATTTTGATCTTTTCATAAAATTTTTATTGTCTGTTATAAACTTAGGTTAAGGCCAAATGTGAATGTGCGTGCGGGTGGATATGCCGCATAATCGATGCCGGCGGTTTGGTCGGAACCTGTGCCACCGCCTGTTGAGCTCACTTCAGGATCAAAGCCTATGTATTTGCTGATGGTGACAAGGTTTTGCACCTGCGCATAAATCCTTATGCTGTTAAAATATTTTGTTTTGTGAATGGTGTAACCAATATTAACTGTCCGGATTTTGAAGAAAGATCCGTTTTCTACAAACTCATCTGAGTTTGGAAAATAATTTTGCAATAGATAAGAAGGGCGCGGTATATCTGTCTTGTCGCCGGGTTTTTTCCAGGCTTTCAAAACACGCGTATCATTATTTGCATACACCTGTGGCAAATAAGAAGAACCTGGATCAGAAGCGCCGCTCCAGCCAAGGCTTTCATAAGTATTTCGAATGAGGTTGTACACTTTATTGCCAACAGAAAATTGTGTGGCGATCATTATGTCAAAATTTTTATACCTGAAATTATTTGTGAAGCCACCAAAAAATGTTGGCCTCGGGCTGCCGATCATTGCTAAATCTCTTGAGAAATTTACCTGGTCTGCTCTTTCTTTAGTTCCATCAGCAGCATAATATTCTGCATCTCCATTCTGAGGGTTCACGCCTGCAAAACGAACACCTATAAATTCGCCCACAGGCTTTCCGATTTTTAAAATATTGGTAGGAGATTGATCATTATAAGAACTGATATAAATGCTGTCAACAGCAAGCGCTTTTATTTTATTTGTGATGAAGGAAATATTGAATGAGCTCGTCCATGTAAAATCTTTTGTGTGTATGTTATTAGTGCCGAGCTGTATTTCCAATCCTTTATCTTCTATTTTGCCGGCATTGGTTGTAATGCCTGCAAAGCCTGTGGTTCCTGCAATTGGCTGCTGGCCCAGATCAAATATTTTGTTTCTTTCAGAAATAAAATATTCAATGGAACCATTGATGAAATGATTGAACAATTCAAAATCAACACCTGTATTGAATGTTGCATTCTGTTGCCATTTTAAAGGTGTTGGTGAATTGATGTTTAAAAGGCTGAGCCCTGCGGTGCTCCCATATCGTGAAGGTGACCAGTATGAAAGGTTTGCATAATCAGGAAGATTTTCATCGCCGGTAATGCCATAGCTTACGCGCACCTTAAGTGTATTGATGGCTTTATTATCTTCTAAAAATTTTTCTTTCGCCATATTCCAGCCAATGGAACCGGAAGGAAAATATCCCCAACGGTCATTTTCAGGAAAACGCGAAGATCCATCTGCGCGCATGGTTGCAGTGAGCAGATATTTGCCATCATGGTCATAATTGATACGTGCTACAAAAGATTGTATGTCGTGATAAATGGGGTTGTGCGGAAGGATTGGGATAGACAATGCTGCAGCCTGAGAAATATCAGGAATATTATTTCCATAAGTTGAAAACCCAATTCCTTTTTCAGATGAAGATTCTGTTCTTGTTTGTTGTTGTGTGAAGCCGCCTAAAATGGTAAGGTTGTCGTCTTTAAAAGATTTTTGAAAAGTAAGAATATTTTCATTCAGCCATGTAGCGCTTTTCAGATCACCAACAATCAATTTTGCTCCGCCTGCAGTTTGCGCATCAACAGTTATCAACGGAAAAAATTGTTTGTCGTTTACATCATCATAATCAAGCGACCATGATGTTCTGAATTTTAATGAAGGAAGTATTTTATATTCTCCATACAATGAACCGATGAACCTGTCCGTGTAGGTATGAGCGTTAATTTCTCTGGCAGATTTAACCGGGTTATCGCTTAGCCAGCTGGCCTGGTATTCTGTGAAATCTGCATAAACGCCCGGCGAGCTGTAAACAGGCATTAATGGTGAAGCGCCTAAAGCGTTTGTTACAATTCCCGTATAGGTATTGTCGTTAAAACTTCTTTTATTGTCCGACATTGTTCCGGTAATAGTTGCGCCAAAAGATAATTTATCGGTTGCCTGGTTTTCTACATTCACACGAATATTTCCTCTTCTGTAATAATTGTTGATGATGATACCTGCCTGATCGAAATAACTTCCACCAACAAAAAATTTTGTTTTTTCATTGCCGCCTCTTGCAGAAAACTCAAAATTGCTAATGGGCGCTGTGCGAAAAATTGCATCTTCCCAATTTGTATTAACGCCGCTTGATAAATCATAATAAGGATCAACCGGGTTTGGCACAGGGTTGCCACTTCCATCAACAATGCCCACGCTTTGCAATACTGAAAGCGGGCCGAATCTTGAAGTATCGAAACCAGCAGCCTGCGATTCCTGGTTGTAGATATTTATATCATTTGTGATGGCCTGGTTGGTGAGATTATAAAATTGTTGTGAATTCAGAAAAGGAATTTTCTTTTCTACATTTTGTATGCCGGTGTAAAAACCCAGGTCAATATTTGTTTTGCCGGATTTGCCGCGCTTCGTTGTTACAAGCACAACCCCATTCGCAGCTCTTGCACCATAGATAGCTGCGGCAGAAGCGTCTTTCAAAACTTCTATCGATTCAATATCATCGGGATTCAGGTCAGAGATGGAGCTAACGCTTTGTCCGCTGCCCACAACACTGCCTGCAATATTATATGAAGTTGATAGCGAAGAAGTGTTTTCACTGAGCATCGGCACGCCATCCACAACATACAAGGGGTTTTGCGAACCTCTGATGCTTACCAGCAAACCCGCGCCGGGCGTGCCTGATGGCTGAGTAACATTAATGCCTGAAAGTTTTCCTTCAATACTTGCAGCGAGGTTGGTAACAGGCTGGTCATTGAAATCTTTATTCTTAATAGATGAAATGGCTCCGGTGATATCGCTTTTTTTCTGCGTTCCATAACCCACAACCACCACATCGCTTAACTGGTTTCTTGCTTCTTCAAGGCCAATGTCAATTGTTGTTCGCCCTTTCACTTCAATTGTTTTTGTGCCGAAACCCACTGATGATATTTCGAGCACATCGTTCGGGTTTACGGTAATAGTATAAGTTCCATCTGCTGCGCTGTTTGTTCCTTTTGCGGTTCCTTTTACAACAATTGATGCGCCTGCAATTGGCTTGCCTTCCGCATCTTTAATTGTTCCTTTTACTACATGAGTTTGGGCCAAAACCAGCAAAGGAAAAAACAGGAATACGAAGATGGCTGTCGCTGCCATAAGGCTTCGAGTGGTTCGGTTCATAACAGTCATTTTTGGTTTTAATGAAGGAAAAATAAAGAAAATAGCAAGCAACAGTTTTGAAATATGAATTTCATTAAGTCAGACGTAACAAAAAATAAGTCATTATTTTTTTGAAAGAAAAAATTTGTAAGCTGATTTTCAATATTTTTGACTTAGTCAAAACTTAGTAATTTGGTGAGTCAAAAAAAACTGTGGATTTATCATTTTCCTTCTGACCTGAAAAAAAATGAATTGTAAATTATTTTAATGCAAATGAAATGTTTCTATCAGAAAGGATAAAAAAAGCCATTCAGTCTCATCCTGAAATTATTTCTGCCTTAAGAATAAAAGGGAAGGAATTAATGTGGGAAAAATTTACACGAACACATTTTAATTTGATTGCCAGGGTAATTAATAAAACAATCAGCAAAGAAGTTTTAGCAAACGAAGGATTGGTGGAAATGCATTTGATCATCGGCAAACAGCAATTGGAAAAACAATTGTTCATTCTTCGCCAAAATAATGTTCATGACCTAATAACTTATATCGGCAACCTCAGTGAATATCGTGTGTTCAATTGGGTGAGCGGAAAAACTTTGCAGAGCTATTGGAATTCCGGCGAAGCAAAATATGTAAAAATAAATGCGCTGCTTGTTTTTTTGCAAGTGCCATTTATGGAGTGGGATGCATGGCAAAGAGATGAAATAAAAAAATCTGATAAATATTCATCTAGCTTATCAAAGATGCCGCTGGCCGCAATGGGTCTTAGCAAATCTTCACTATCGATTATTAAAAATTATTATCTCGGCAATTATTTTTTGTATTATCAGAAAACGGATGGAAGCAAGAATATTATCAAAACTCCATTTATATTAAAAGAGCAGGAGAATGGGCAGATCGTAGTGAAATCAATTTCTGAAGGACATCGCTACAGCGGAAAAGTAATGGGCATACGCGATGGCTGCTTATACATCAATTGCCAGAATTTGGATTTTGAAGAAATTGAGCAATACATTTTTAATATTGGCCTTGAAACAAAACCACAGGTGCTTTTTGGGGTATCCAACACCGTTAGTGTAAAGAACAGGCAGGCAGTTGCGCTGAAAAATATTTTGGTGAAGCAACATACAAACGATCCGGGTTTTGAGAATATTCAGGAGGCCGAAATCCCGCTCACAAAAAAATATATATCACAAACAGAAGAAGCGGTTATTATGAATTATCTGAAGCAATCGACAAATAATGTAATCACCACTCAGCACTGTTGTAACCTCAACGATCTTTCAAATGCAGCAACTTTTAAAAAAGCATTGTCAATATAAAATAAATTTGCGGTCAGCAATAATTAAATAACAAATCTCAAATCAATATACATTCTATCTCATGAAAATTAAATTGTCGTTAATAACTGCCGTCTGTGTTTTGATGATCATCGCATCGTGCAGTAAGAGCAGCACACCAACAGTAAGTAATCCATTATTAGGAAGTTGGTATTTTATTTTTGAGCAAGGCACTATTCAAAATACCACTGAATATACAAGCAGCGGCACTGATTATAAAATGGTATCTGTTTCAGGATTCACGTCAGCAGACAGTTCAGGTGGGCTCACGATTACTTCTAATATTATCAACGCCGTTGAACTTGGCTATAAAATTTCAGGCCAGGATTCGACTTACAATTATCAAAATGGCCAGCCTGTCGATACTGTGCCGGCACTTTTAAATCAAACAGTCGCGCCAGCCAATGCTAGCTACAATTATCAGCTTGTAGGAAGCGATTCGATTTATTTTCCTTCAGGTAGTTTTGTAAATGCGGGCTTGCCGCAAACTGTGAGCCCGGGCGGAGCTAAATTTAATATTCAGGGCGACACTTTATATATGTCATTTTCTTACAGCAAAGATTCCAGCGTTTTCTTGTACGGAATGCCTGCAACATTAACTGTTCAAGCTACTGTTAATAGCAAATTTTTAAGGCTCTGACTTTTTGCAATTTGTTCCCCGATGGTTTTTTATTTTAGAAAATTTTAGTGATTGTTTGCCGGCAAATCTGCCATTTTAAATTATCAGATTTAGTATTATTTGATTTTGATAAATTAGGTGTTCATTTGCATCATTAAAACCAAAACGTATGAGGATACTCCGACTGCTTTTTCGGGATAAAATATTATTCCCGATTGTATTTTTCTTTGCAAGTTATTTTGCCTCGGCGCAGGAAACATTTCCTGTAAATGGAGTGGGAGATTTGCGATCAGGCTCTTTTGCATTTACCAATGCAACCATTGTGAAGGACCCGCAAACAACTTTACAAAATGCAACCCTTGTTGTTAAACAAGGTAAAATTGTTGCTGTCGGCGCAAATGTGAGCGTGCCGAAAGACGCTGTGGTGCTGGATTGTAAAGGAAAATATATTTATCCTTCTTTTATCGATCTGTTCAGCGATTATGGAATTCCTTCTGTTCCCGCCAGCCCGAACAGAGATTTTTCTAAATATCAAAACATCAGTAACACAAAAGGCGCTTATGGATGGAACCAGGCGCTCAAACCTGAAATAGATGCATCGAAATTATTCAGCACAAGCAACGATAAAGCCAAAGATTTGCGCAATATTGGCTTTGGAACAGTTTTATCTCATCAGCAAGATGGCATTGCAAGAGGAACCGGAACTTTAGTGACTTTAGGAAACGATAAAGAAAATCTGTTGATGATAAAAGATAAAGCTGCTGCATTTTATTCATTCAACAAAGGAGTTTCTTCGCAAGATTATCCGAATTCTTTAATGGGAGAAATTGCTTTGCTGCGCCAGACTTATTTGGATGCGCAATGGTATAAAAATAAACCTGCTGCTGAAGGCATCAATCTGAGCCTGCAATCATGGAATGATAATCAAAGCCTGCCGCAAATTTTTGATGCAAATGACAAATGGAATGATTTGCGTGCTTTGAAAATTGCGAATGAATTTGGAGTGCAGTACATCATTAAAGCCGGTGGCAACGAATATCAGAGAATGGATGAAATGAAGTTGAGTAAGGCTTCTTTTATTATACCGGTAAATTTTCCTTTGGCGATTGATATTGAAGATGCAAACGATGCAAGAATTGTAGCCCTGGGAGTGATGAAGCATTGGGAGATGGCTCCGCTTGAGCCGGGTATGTTCGAAAAAGCAGGCATTGTTTTTTCACTTACTGCTTCGGGATTAAAAACTTCCGCTGATTTTCTTACGAACCTTCGCAAAGCAATTGAGAATGGATTAAGCGCAACAAAAGCTTTGGAAGCATTAACGAAAACTCCGGCAACATTAATTGGTGTTTATGAAAAAGTTGGAAGTCTCGATGCAGGGAAGCTTGCAAATTTCGTCATTACCAGTGGGCCAATATTTGATGAAAAAACAATCTTTTATCAAAACTGGGTGCTTGGAAAAAAATACAGCATCAACGAAAACGGATGGAATGATTATCGCGGGAATTATAAGCTTGTTGTAAAATCTGATAAGAACAAAGAATATACTGTTGAAGTGAAAGGCACGCCTGATAAGCTTTCTGCGACATTGCAGCCTGTGGGCGACACCGTGAAAACAGATGTCAATGTTTCTGTTTCAGGAAAAATGGTGAAACTAACGTGGAGCCAAAAAAGCGATAGCACAAAAATCAATAGCCTTACCGGTTTGGCAGAAGAAAAAATGTGGGTCGGCAACGGCTATAATAGCAATGGAGATGCATTGAACTGGAACATGCAATATGCTTCGGCTTATATTGAAAAGCCCGACACGACGAAGAAAAAAGATGAAAAGAAAAATGTCGTCAACAAAACAGTTGTATATCCGTTCGGTGGTTTTGGTTCGCCTGAAATTAGCAAACCCGAAGATTTGTTGATAAAAAATGCAACTGTGTGGACGAATGAAAGAGAAGGCAATCTTGAGAACACGGATGTGTTGATTAGAAACGGAAAGATCGCATCGATTGGAAAAAATTTAAGCGCTGCAAATGCAAAAATAATTGACGGCACAGGCAAGCATTTAACGGCAGGCATTGTTGATGAACATTCGCACATTGCGGTGACGGGCGGCGTAAATGAATGCTCGCAATCCGTTACTGCAGAAGTAAGGATTGCAGATGTTGTTGATCCGGAAGATATTCAAATTTACAGACAGCTTGCAGGCGGCGTAACGACTGCGCACGTGCTGCACGGAAGTTGCAATACCATTGGCGGACAAACGCAATTGATAAAACTCCGCTGGGGGCGCGATGCAGAAGATATGAAATTTGCCAATTGGGATCCTTTCATAAAATTCGCATTGGGAGAAAATGTAAAACGTTCTTATGGTGAAAGCAATAATCGTTTTCCCGATACAAGAATGGGAGTGGAGCAGGTTTTGGTGGATGCTTTTTCCCGCGCACGCGATTACCAAAATGAGGGTGTTGGAAAGCGCAAAGATTTGGAGCTTGAAACTCTTTCTGAAATATTAAACCACAAGCGTTTCATCACTTGCCATTCCTACGTTCAAAGCGAAATAAATATGCTAATGCATGTTGCAGATACTTTTGGCTTCAGGGTAAATACATTTACGCATATACTTGAGGGTTATAAAGTGGCCGACAAGATGAAAGCCCACGGCGCAGCCGCTTCTACATTCAGCGACTGGTATAATTATAAAATGGAAGTGCAGGATGCGATTGCTTATAATGCTGCCATCATGCAAAAGGAAGGATTGATTGTTGCCATCAACAGCGATGATGCGGAACAGGCACGCCACTTAAATCAGGAATCGGCTAAATCTGTAAAATATGGCAACGTGCCCGAAGTGGAAGCATTGAAAATGTGCACGCTTAATCCTGCAACGATGCTGCATGTAGCAGACAGAGTGGGCAGCATAAAAGTTGGCAAAGATGCTGATGTTGTTTTATGGAGCGATAATCCGCTGAGCGTTTATGCAAAAGCAGAGAAAACAATTGTTGATGGCATTGTTTATTTTGATATTGAAAAAGACGCTCAATTACGTAAAATGCTCGCTGCAGAAAGAAACAGATTAATACAAAAAATGATTGGTGCAAAAAAAGATGGTGCAAAAACAACGCCTGCCGTTTATACATTTGATGCAGTGAACGAATGCGAAATCGATCATCATACAAAGAGTAGCATTTTTGATATTCAGAGCGGATCTGGTAATTAAGAAAAATTAAAAATTACAAAATGAAAAAAATATTTTTTAGCATCTCGCTGATTTCAATTTTTGCGATTGTGCATGCGCAGGAAACTATTTCTCCGGCACCGCCTCAATCAACAACTATTGCATTGGCGCACGCTACTATTCATATTGGCAATGGCGATGTGATAGAAGATGGGCTGATCATTTTCTCGAACGGAAAAATCACAGATGTGCGCAAATATTCGCCTGTTGCGGATGTTAAGACAATTGATTGTTCGGGCAAGCACATTTATCCGGGACTGATTTCTCCCATCACCAATATAGGCTTGAATGAAATCAGCGCTGTGCGCTCCACCCGCGATGAATATGAGTTGGGCGATATCAATACAAGCATCAGATCTGTGATTGCATATAATGCCGAGTCAAAAGTGATAGATAATGTGCGCAGCAATGGAATTTTATTAGCCAATGTTGTTCCGCAAGGTGGCATTGTAAGCGGCTCATCTTCTGTTATGCAGCTTGACGGCTGGAACTGGGAAGATGCAGTTTATAAAACAGACGGTGGCATGTATTTTAATATGCCGAACCTCATCAGGTTTTCAACGGAAGGCGATCCGATAAAAGACGGCCTGGACCAGATTGAAAATGTGCGCACATTTTTCCGTCAGGCAAAAGCATATCTGGATGAACCAAAACATGATCATGTAAATTTGAAATTTGAAGCGACAAAAAAATTATTTTCTAAAGAACAAACTTTTTTTGTTCGTTGCGATCTTGTAAAAGAAATGATGATCGCTGTAGATTTTGCAAAGGAGTTTGGTTTTAAAACAGTAATTGTCGGCGGCTACGATAGTTGGAAGATCACTGATTACCTGAAACAAAATAATATCGCTATTGTACTCAATCAAATGCTTTCGCTTCCTGCGGTTCAGGATGATGATTATGACCTTCCTTATAAAACTCCTTTTTTGCTGCAGCAAGCGGGTATTGCATATTGTATTTCCGATCCGGATGAAAGCAATAGGTTCATGAACCTTGCATTCAATGCAGGTGTTGCTGTTGGGTTTGGGTTAACAAAAGAGCAGGCATTACAAGCCATCACACTCAGCACTGCAAAAATTTTAGGAATCGATAACCGAACAGGCTCGCTCGAAAAAGGAAAAGACGCAAATATTGTAGTGAGCGATGGTGATATATTGGACATAAGAAGCAATAAAATTAGTCATGCTTTCATTCAAGGCCGGCAAATTAATCTTGATAACAAACAAAAGCAGTTGTTCAAAAAATATATGGACAAGTATGGTTTAAAATAATAATTCAAAATCATAGTTGCAGCCTCACTTTAAACTTATAAAAAGTGAGGCTGTTTTATTTTCGGGAACCTTCTTCAAACAGCCGTGACAGGCATCAGAAAAAATATTCATCAAAACAGAATACCGCTAATAAAATTATGCAGCCGCCAATCTTCTAATTCGGTAAATTGAGTGTTCATTTCTTCAAAACTAAAACTAACACACATGAGGACGTTCTGGCTGTATCCGCCGGGGAAATTATTTTTTATTCCGGCATTGCTTCTGCTAAGTTTTTTTAGCATGGCACAACAACCAACTTTTCCGGTCAACGGCGTTGCCGATCCGCGTACGATGACGTATGCATTCACGCATGCAACTATTGTGAAAGACTGGCAAAACACATTGACCAATGCTACATTGGTTATTAAAGAAGGAAAAATTATTTCCGTCGGAACAAATGCTGATGTTCCGAAAGACGCAGTGGTTGTGGATTGCAGCGGAAAATATATTTATCCTTCTTTCATTGATATTTACAGCGATTATGGAATCCCCATTCCTGAAAGACAAAGAGGCGGTTTCGATTTTCGTGCGCCCGCTCAATTTAATACAAATACAAAAGGCGCTTTCGGCTGGAACCAGGCTATCAAACCTGAAGTGAGCGGATCAAAAATATTTGTGGTGGACGATGCAAAAGCAAAACCGCTTCGTGATATTGGTTTTGGTTCTGTGCTCACTCATCAGAAAGATGGAATCGCAAGAGGCACGGGTGTTTTTGTGACGCTTGCCAACGAAAAAGAAAATCTTGTCATTGTAAAAGAAAAAGCATCCGCACATTATTCTTTGAACAAAGGCACATCAACGCAAAGTTATCCAAGCTCGATGATGGGCACTATTGCATTGTTGCGGCAAACTTATCTCGATGCACAATGGTATAAAAGCAAACCAGAAAAAGAAGGCGTGAACCTGAGCCTTCAGGCATGGCTCGAGAATCAAAACCTCCCGCAGATTTTTGAAGCAAATGATAAATGGAATGATTTGCGTGCATACAGAATCGGCAATGAATTCGGCGTTCAGTATATTATTAAAGCTGGTGGAAATGAATATCAGCGCATAGATGATATCGCCGGCACAAAAGCAACATTTATTTTGTCGCTCAATTATCCGCAGGCAATGGATGTCGAAGATCCGAACGATGCGCGTTTTGTTTCTCTTGGCTGATATGAAACATTGGGAATTGGCGCCTACAAATCCTGCTGCATTCGAAAAAGCAAATATTTCATTTTGTTTGACAAGCGCTGATCTGAAAGATCCAAAAGAATTTCTCTCCAATCTTCGCAAAGCATTTGATTTTGGATTGAGCGAAGCAAAAGCATTTGATGCGCTTACAAAAACTCCGGCAACATTATTAGGCGTTTATGATAAAGTGGGAAGCATTGATGCAGGAAAGCTTGCAAATTTCTTGATTACTTCAGGCCCGATTTTCAATGAGAAAACAAGCATTATTGAAAACTGGGTGCAAGGTGATAAATACGAAGTGAAAGAAGAAGAATGGAATGATGTGAAGGGAACTTACAATTTAGTGATCAATTCATCTTCCGGTTCTTCAAATTATACTTTGGATGTAAAAGGAAATAGCAATGCCAGTGTAATCGGAAAAGATACGCTCACAACAAAATTCAGCTATGATGGAAAAATAGTGAAGTTGAGTTTTTCTCCTGCAACATCGAGAAAGCCGCCAATGCATGACAGTTCATCTCAAGCTCCTTCTGGCAAGGGAAGATTTGGCGGTGGTGGAATGAAAGGAGGCGGAGCTACTGTTCTTTTGAGCGGCGTCGCAAATGGAAACACGTGGAATGGAAATGGAGAAGATACCGCAGGCAACCGGGTAATCTGGTCTGCATCTTTTGCAAAAGCAGCCGCACCGGTAACAGATAGCGCAAAGAAAAAAACAATGCCTAAAATCGGCAAAGTGCTTTATCCATTTGATGGTTATGGTTGGGAAGAATTGCCTAAGCAAGAAAATATACTCATAAAAAATGCAACAGTTTGGACTAATGAACAGGAAGGAAGATTGGAAAATACTGATGTGCTGATAAAGAATGGGAAAATTGCACAGGTCGGGAAAAATTTATCCGATGCATCTGCAAAAACAGTCGATGGCACAGGAAAATTTTTGACTGCCGGAATTATCGATGAGCATTCGCACATTGCCGCATCATCTATTAATGAAGGTGCACAATCTGTTACTTCAGAAGTGCGCATTGCAGATAATCTGAACCCGGAAGACATCAGCATTTATCGCCAGCTTGCAGGAGGTGTAACTTCTTCTCATATTCTTCATGGTTCTGCAAATACGATTGGCGGACAAACGCAATTAATAAAACTTCGCTGGGGTGTTGATGATGAAGCTCTGAAATTTAAGAACTGGGATCCGTTCATAAAATTCGCACTTGGCGAAAACGTGAAGCGCACGACTTCAACCAATAATAATCGTTTTCCCGATACGCGCATGGGCGTTGACCAGGTGCTGGTTGATGCTTTTACACGTGCACGCGATTATGAAAATGAATGGAAAGCTGCTGATGCAAATAATAAAAAGAAAGGCGCATCACCAATGGTTGTAAGAAGAGATTTGGAATTGGATGCATTAGTTGAAATTTTAGAGAAGAAAAGATTTATCACTTGTCACTCTTATGTGCAAAGTGAAATTACTGATTTGATAAGAGTGGCTGACAGGTTTGGTTTTAAAGTAAACACATTTACGCATATACTTGAGGGTTATAAAGTGGCAGATAAGATGAAAGAACACGGTTCAAATGCTTCCACATTCTCTGATTGGTGGGCATATAAAATGGAAGTGCAGGATGCGATGGCTTATAACGCAAGCATTATGCAAAGAGTAGGATTGAATGTGTGTATTAATTCTGATGATGCGGAACAAGCGCGCCGCTTAAATCAGGAAGCAGCAAAAAGTGTGAAATATGGTGGCATGAGTGAAGAAGATGCGTGGAAAATGGTCACACTGAATCCCGCAAAAGCTCTGCACGTAAGCGACAGAGTTGGAAGCATTAAAGTGGGCAAAGATGCTGATGTTGTTTTGTGGAGCGATAATCCATTGAGCATTTACGCGAAGCCGTTGAAAACAATTGTTGACGGCACTGTTTATTTCGACAGCGAAAGAGATGAAGCCATCCGCAAATATATTTCAGAAGAAAGAAACAGATTGATACAAAAAATGCTTGAGGAGAAAAAATCAGGTGGCGCTACAACGCCTGCCAGGCCTAGCTTCCGTGTGGTGCTAAGCTGTGGCGATCATGAGCATCACGACGGTTTGATTACTGTTGATGTAAGTGATGAGGATGTAAATAGCTCTTCAAACTAAAAAAATTAAAATCATGAAAAATAATATAATCATATTCTTCTTGTTAGCAACAATTGCTTCATTCGCGCAGGATGATGTTTATCCTGCAAAAGATTATAAAGGAAAATTATTTATTACTAATGGAACTGTGCATGTAGGAAATGGACAGGTGATTGAAAATGCAACCATTGAAGTGAACAATGGAAAAATTGTTCAGGTTGGAACAAACATTACCGTTCCGCAAGCTGATGCAAAAGTGTTTGATGCAAAAGGAAAACAAGTTTACCCGGGATTGATTCTTTCCCAAACAGATTTGGGATTGAAAGAAATAGGAAGCGGTGTTCGCGGCTCAAACGATTTTTTGGAGCTTGGTGATCTGAATCCGAACATCCGTTCTATTGTTGCATATAATACCGATTCAAAAATAATCGGCACATTAAGAGCAAGTGGAATTTTGCTTGCGAATATTACTCCGGAAGGCGGGACATTTAGCGGATCTTCTTCCGTTGTTCAGCTTGATGCATGGAATTGGGAAGATGCGGCGTATAAAAAAGACAATGGCATTCACCTGAATATGCCCACTTTCATTTCAAGGCCAAATCGACTCGCGATTTTCTTAGGGCTTCCTATTGATCACACCGATCCTACAAAACAGGCAATCGAAAAAATAAATGAGATAAAAACTTTTTTCCGTCAGGCAAAAGCATATTTCGGGGAAGCTTCACATGCAGAAACCAATCTTAAATTTGAAGCGATAAAAAGTTTGTTTGATAAATCACAAAAACTGTTTGTGCATGGTGATCAGGTAAAGCAAATGCTCGCTGCCATTGATTTCGTGAAAGAATTTGGTTTTGACGTGACTATTGTTGGCGGCAGTGAAAGTTTTCTGATCGCAGATTTGTTGAAGCAAAATAATATCTCAGTCATACTTCAGCAAATGCACGAATTGCCGGCAACTGATGATGATGATTTCGATCAGCCATATAAAACTCCTGCTCAACTGCAAAAAGCAGGCGTGCTGTTTGCGATTAATGATGCTCATGAAGAAAGCCGTTACAGAAATCTGATGTTCAATGCTGGAACTGCGGCTGCATACGGGTTGACAAAAGAGCAGGCCTTGCAGGCTATTACTTTGAATGCAGCGAAGATTCTCGGCATCGATGACAAAACCGGATCGCTCGAAGCCGGAAAAGATGCAAACATCGTGATTAGTGATGGAGATATTCTCGACATGCGCACAAGCATTATTTCAAAAGCGTTTATACAAGGCCGTGAGGTGAGCCTTGATAATAAACAAACTCAGTTGTACGAAAGATATAAATATAAATATGGATTGAAGTGATTGTTGGTTCAGGTTTTTTATGTAACCAACATCATCCATTGGTTAGGCATCGTGCAGCCTGCCCTGCATTCATTGCGGGGTCGCACTCTTGTACTGTAATAATTCTATTCGGCAATGTGCTGCATTACGAATGATTTCGACTATCCTTTCTGCAATAAAAAAACCCTGCACGGCGCAGGGTTTTTTATTTGTGGCTCATTTATGCTGAAGGGCAGCGGAGACTGCATGTGGTTTCCGTAGATAAGTAAACATGCTAATGTCAAACCATAATAAAAAACATCTGATTTTTAAAAAAGGTTGCCTTTAAAAAAGAAATTTAACCCTCAGTGGTTCATGTTTGTTTGTTTTGCGTGAAAGCATTAATTTTTCATTTATATGAATCGCATCGACAGAGTTTCTGCTATATTAATTCAATTGCAATCCAGGAGAATTGTAAAAGCGCAGGATATTGCCAATCGTTTTCATATCAGCCTGCGAACAGTTTATCGCGATGTAAAAACTTTGGAAGAAGCGGGCGTGCCTGTTATTGGCGAAGCCGGGGTCGGTTATTCTATTATGGAAGGCTATCGGCTTCCTCCGGTCATGTTCACAAAAGAAGAAGCGACCGCATTTTTGACTGCCGGAAAATTGATTGAAAAATTCACGGATGATTCGACGAATAAAAATTATGTTTCTGCAATGGATAAAGTGAGGGCGGTTTTGCGGGGCACTGAAAAAAGCCTGCTGGAAAACATAGAAGATCATATCGAAGTAGTTCAGAATTATGCCCCGTTTGAATCTACGTCAGTAGGTAATGTTCTTCCGACATTACTAAAAAGCATTTCAACAAAAGAAGTGCTCTGCGTAAAATATGCCGCCATTCATTCCGGAGAAACAACAGAACGAAATGTTGAGCCGGTTGGCATTTATTATTCAGATGGCTATTGGTACGCGATTGCTTATTGCCGGTTAAGAAAAGATTATCGCAATTTCAGGACTGACAGAATTCTCCGCTTGAATTTTAATCGGAGAAATTTTTAACGACAATCATCCTTCCCTGAAAACATTTCTCAAAAGAATTGCATCAGAAGAAAAATTGGAAACCATTATTATAAAAGTGAAAAAAGAAACTGCAAAGCTGTCTGAGGCAGCTTAAATTGTATTATGGTTTTGTAGCTGAAAAAGAGGATGGGGATTTTATGGAGATGACTTTCCTTACATCATATACAAGGCCATTTGCCCGCTGGTTCACTATGTTTGCAGATCAGGCAGAAATTGTGAGTCCATCATCTCTCACAGGTTTATTGAAAGATCATATCTGCCAGCTTTCCGGAAAATTTTTATGAATCTTTTTTTACTGCTGACATAAGGCTGTCACTTCGCAGCTGTTTATTTGTAATAGAATATTTGCCACAGAAACACAGAAGCTCAGAAAAGTTCAGTGTTTCTGTGCCTCAGTGGCAATTCTCTTTTAAGCCCAAAATCTTTTTAGAATGATAGAAGTATTCAAAACGAATGTTCAGCAAACAAATCATGCAAGAAAAATTATCAGCCTGCTCAATCAATATTTCCCCAATAGCAAAATTAATTTTGATTTGGAAGATTGCGATAAAGTGCTGCGCATCGACAGCCAACGCATTATTCCCGTTGATGTGATAAATACTGTGAAAGCAAATGGTTTTTTATGTGAAGCATTAGAATAATATTAATTCTCCAATGCTTTATTCAACAATGAAAATTCATTTGCTGTAAGAACCTGCTTTATAATTTCCATGCCTTGGTTATAAAATGCAGTCGGAGCATTTTTTTTAAATCCCGATAATAATCCCACTCTTTCGTTGTGGCTTTGCGCAGGAATTACGGATCTGAACCAAATTAATAATGTATCCGGCGGATTTTTTGCCATTATTTTTCCACGATGTGAAGCAAGTTCTTCATCAGTGAAATGCAGCCACAATAAAGGTTGAGTTACTCTTTCTTCTTCTGCGGTATGTTCAAGATAAATTGATTGAAATTCGCTCCATGCCAAATAAAATTCGGCTCCTGCTTCACTAACATCTTTGCCAGATTTAGAACCTGCATAAATCTCTGAAAGCATTTTTTCGAGTTTGTCTTGAGCAACATGGATTTGTTTGTGGTCTTCCATGTCGTGTTGCGAGCATCCCGGGCAACGCTTTTCTAATTCTGCCAATGTCACTTCGTCTTCGTCAGCAGCGTGAATGCTCAGGATTTTAAAAACATCTTTTCCTAACTGATATAATTGCTCTACTTCCTGCGCATCAGCAAAATTTGTTTTTCCAGCCAGAAATGATATCTGTGATAATGCGTTCCTCAATCCTTTATGAGGAACATCATATGTTTTCATTCTTTTCATGTTTGAATATTATTTGTTTAAACAAAGATGAAAAGAAACATGAAAAGGGAATTGTAAAAAATCGTTTTATTTATTTTTTGAAAAATTTTTCCGGGGTCTCGCCTGTAAAAGATTTGAATTCTTTTATGAAATGTGCCTGATCGTAAAAACCTGATTCATATCCCAATTCAGTCATTGAATTGCTGTCCTTATAATTTTCAATGGCATGCCTGAACCTCACAATATTGGCAAATTTTTTAGGGGAAGCTCCTACTGTTTTTCGAAAACGCTTTTCTAATGGGCTTTGGCTGATGTGCAGTTGCTGCATAAGCTCTTTAATTCTGATGTTGCCTTTGCTTTTGTGAATGAGCTGCAAACCTTCAAAAACCAATTTGTCCGGCTCTGTCGATGTTAATTGAGAAATTAAAAACGTTTCGATTATTTTGATCCTTGCTTTGTTGGTTTTTGCTTCATACAATTGTTCTTCTAATAAAAATAACTCGGAGTGCAATACGAAATTGTCTAATGAAAGACTTTCACGGAACAATTCATGCAATGGCTGCTTAAAGAAAACAGCAGCTCCTGCTTCTTTAAAAAATACAAGCAAGGTCCCGATATCGGGCGAATTTTTAAATGTTCGGTAACGGTCAGCAATACCTGAAATTCCTGAGCTGGCTAATGGTATTTCTTTTTGATTATCTATTATCGCTAATCTTCCTTTGAATTGAAATCCCATTACCAGAGAAGTATCGGGTAACACTGTGTAGGTCGTTCCATCATCAGCTCCCTGAATGGCAAATGATTTTATGTAAGGTTTTAAAATATCGCATGGTATGTAATTTTCAAATCGCATTATTTCAAGACAAACAATTTGTTTAATGTTTCAGCTATTTGTCCTCTGTTGAAAAAGATTGGATAACATTGTTTGCATTATCAAAGTTAATGAAACATAATTTTTTTATTTTATATCAGGCATCAAAAAGGCGTTTTTAGTAAAAGAAAAAACAATTCTGAAATTTAAGTGTTAAGTTGACAGGATTAAATAAATTAAAACCAGAATAAGATTATGAGCAACACAAAAGCTTATGCAGCGCAGAATGCTACAACGCCGTTATCTCCATTCGGATTCGACAGGAGAGAAGTGGGCGCACACGATGTTCAGATTGAGATTTTATATTGCGGCGTTTGCCATTCGGATATTCATCAGGTTCGTGATGAATGGTACAATGCTATTTATCCAATGGTGCCAGGACATGAAATTGTTGGCCGCATTATTAAGATTGGTGATCATGTTAAAAAATTTACAGTTGGTGATTTGGCCGGCATCGGTTGTTTTGTTGATAGCTGCCGCGAATGCCCGCAATGCAAAGCAGGTGATGAACAGTACTGCGATGTTGGAATGGTTGCAACATATAATGGCTATGAAAAAGATGGTAAAACGCCAACCTACGGTGGTTATTCAACCAATATTGTTGCTGATGAAAATTATGTGCTGAAAGTTTCAGAAAAATTACCGCTTAACGGAGTAGCGCCATTACTTTGTGCGGGCATCACTACTTATTCTCCATTGCGGCATGTTGGTGTGAAGAAAGGTCATAAAGTAGCAGTTGTTGGTCTCGGCGGATTAGGTCACATGGCTGTTAAGTTCGCCGCGTCTTTTGGTGCAGAAGTAACAATGCTCAGTTCATCTCCGTCAAAAGAAGCTGATGCAAAAAAATTAGGTGCACATCATTTTGTTTTAACAAGCGATGCAAAGCAATTAGATCAGGTGAAAAATAAATTTGATGTGATCCTTAACACTGTTTCTGCGCCACATGAATATGCAACTTATCTGGACCTGCTGGCTGTGAACGGAACGATGATCGTTGTTGGCGCACCGCCAAAACCTTCAGAAGTTCCCGCGTTTAATCTCATTATGAAACGCCGGAGTATTATTGGTTCACTGATCGGCGGTATTGCGGAAACTCAGGAAATGCTTGACTATTGTGCGGAACACAATATCGTTTCTGACGTTGAAGTGATTGATATTTCTTATATCAACGAAGCTTACGAGCGCATGCTGAAAAATGATGTGAAATATCGCTTTGTTATCGACATTGCATCATTGAAGAATTAATAAAATACAGCGTAAAAAAAATGCGGCATTTCCAGGATGGATGCCGCATTTTTTATTAATGGAAGTTCGAAGGGTTGTTTGATTTTGAAAAAAATACTTTGTATTTTTAAATATTCTTAACCACTAAAACCTGATTTATGGAGCAACAAACTGATCTTTTAAATGAATTCGAAAACTCTTACGAATATGCTACAACCGGCCAGCGGTTTGTCAATTACCTAATCGATCTCATCGGTTTTTATGCTGTGTTTTTTATAGTAAGCATTGTATTCAACGCCGTTGGATTATACAGTTCAATTGCCTTTATTTATCTGGCATCTTTTGCTACTTTTCTTATTTATTATACTGTGCTTGAAGGTTCAAGCGGAAGAACATTGGGTAAGCTTGTTACAAAAACCAAAGCAATTAAAGTCGATGGCTCTCCTTTGAATTTTAAAAATGCTTTTTTGCGTAGCCTCTGCAGGATGGTTCCTTTTGAATTTTTTTCCGCGTTTTCAGGCGGTCAAATGTGGCATGATAGGTGGACAGATACAATGGTCGTTCAAAACAAAAATTAATTTCTCTTGATAGAAAAGTTCAGCAATTTTAAATCAGTTGCTGCACCTTTTATTTAGAAAAACATTTTGTCCTTACCTGTATTACTACTATTAAGCATCGTGCAGCCTGCCCCGCATTTATTGCGGGGTCACTCACTTGTACTGTAGCAATTCTATTCGGCATAATGCATTTCTGCTCACGAATTTATTTTTCAAAAACTACTGTGTCTGTTTTCGCTCCTGCTTCCTGCAAATTTTTGGTGATGTCTTTTACCATCTCATCCGGGCCGCACACATAAAAATGCTTAGTGAAATCAAAGATATTTTTTTTGATAAAATTTTTATCGATGCGTGTATTTTCATATCCTGCCTTCTTCTCTTTTGTTAAAATAAAAATTGCATTTTCAGCAAGCATATTTTTCAATTCATCTTTGTAGATAATATCTGCTTCGGTTTTATTAGAAAAGAAAAGTGTATTGCCTGCAATTTTATTTTCTTTGTGCAGCGCCCTTAATATTGCGATAAAAGGGGTGATGCCAGCTCCGCCTGCAATAAAATATCCGGTTCCTTTATATTCAATGGCTCCCCACACATCATGAATAATAATTTCATCACCCGGGTTTAGTTCATGTAGCTTATCAGTTATGCCATGATGGTCGTGATATCTTTTGATGGTGAATTCAAGATATGGCTCTTCATTCAAAGCTGTAAAAGTAAACGGGCGCAATTCATCTTCAAGCCCTTTTTGGTTAATCGATACATCGGTCGCTTGCCCCGGAGTGAAATAATATCCTTCCGGTTTTTCAAACCTGAAACATTTTACATCGTGAGTGACTTGTTTGGTGGAAAGTATTTTGACAATATGTTTCATAATGCTTTTTATGATTAAAGCTATCCAATAGTTTGCCAGATTTTATAGCAAATTATTTTCTAAGAGCTCTTATGCCAATTCTTTCCTTTGCGCCTTCGCGTCTTTGCGTGAAGGAATCACAGCTTCATAATTTTTTTTTCTCTTCAATATTGCATCAAGTGATTTTTTCCCTGCGCCTTCTATCAGGAGGAAGCTGCAGATTAATAATTGTGCATAATCGGAACGTATTTCATGAAGCACAGCCCAGATGCCGATTTTAGGAGGCGCTGGTGGAAGTGGTAATGGGCTTGTTCCGAGATACAATGAAATTTTTGTAGAAAGAATTGCCACTATCATTTCCACAATAAACCAAAATGCTGTGAACCTTGTGAATAATCCAAATAATAAAAATAGGCCTCCAATAATTTCTGTTGTTGCAACAAAATTGGCTGTCAGTTCTGGAAAAGGAAAACCAAGTTTGGTAAATCTCCCTACGCCCTGATTAGTGTACACAAATTTCAAAATGCCTTCCCAGAAAAATACGCCGCCAGCCATTAAGCGAAGTGCGAGAATGGTGGATGTGTCCGTTAACAGGAGGATTGCTGAACCATTCGATTGTCTTTTTCATTTTTATTTTTTTGATTGATGAATAAATGATTTCATCACAAAAGAAGAAATGAAAATAGGCGTAGAAAAACTATTTACATTAACCAATAAAACTTCTTGATTATCGCGGAGATTGGCAATTTTTCAGTTTGAGTTTTATTTCTGGACTTGTCATTCCGACGAAGGAGGAATCTTTGAGATGACTCGTGCCTCGGCATGACAACTCTCGAAGTGAAAAATAAACTAAGACATTATCTGGTGATTTGGTTCATCAAGGTTTTTCGATAGTTAATGTAAAAGTCGGCATTATCGGTTTTCTCCTTTGTATTTTTGAGTGATGAGTCAGTTTCAGCGCTTCTGTGTTTTAGTCACAATAATTTTCTGCCGCTGAAGCACAGAAACTTTATTCTCATAAGCTCAAACTGGTTCACAACACATTTTTGATAACAAATGAAAGAATCGAAAAGCAAAATAGCATTGCAGGTTTTATGCTGGGCATTGCTTTATTTTTTCTGGGTGATGGTTTTCCAGAAAAGAGCATTTGCTTTTTCAAGAACTGCTACTGTTGAATTCTGCTATCTCGTTTTTGTTGCTGCGAATTATTATTTCAATATTTATTTCACGATTCCAAAATATTTATATCAGAAAAAATATATTTCTTTTTTTGTCAGCATGCTTGCAGGTATTTTAGTTGCTGCTTTGTTAAGAGTTCCTTTGGCGACGTATTTGAACCAACATTATTTTTTGGTTGGTAAACCACAGCACGGTTTTGTAGAACTGTTCATGAATTCTTTTCTGAACATTTTCATCTGGACAGTTTGCATTGTTGCTGCAAAAATGATGATTGACCGCATGCGCATTCAGCGCCACATAGATGAAATGGCGAAAGAGAAAGAAAAAGCGGAACTTGATTTTTTGAATGCACAATTCAATCCGCACTTTTTATTCAATTCCATTAATCTCATCTATGGGCATATTGATAAGCAAAATGCAACTGCAAGAAATATGCTGCTTACGTTTTCTGACATGCTTCGTTATCAGTTGTATGATTGTAGCAACAATTCCATCGGCATTGAAAAAGAAATGAACTATATCAAAAATTATGTGGCTTTGCAAAAAGCGCGAAGAGATGAAAATCTTTCCGTGAGTCTTTGCATTGATGAAAATGTGAAAGGTTTTATGATTGCGCCTTTGCTTTTTATTGCATTTATTGAGAACGCTTTCAAATATGTGAGCAACAGTGATGAAAAAGAAAACTGTGTGAAGATTTCATTTCAAAAGCAAAATGATATGTTGATTTTTAAATCACGTAACAGCAAAGAAACAAATATGAATAATAGCATTGAGCACAAGGGAATCGGTATTGCCAACGCCAAACGCAGACTGGCATTGCTTTATCCGCGAAAGCATGAATTGGTGATTAAGAATAACGATGATTTCTATGAAGTGATTTTAAAATTACAAGTAGCATGAAATTGAACTGTATCATAATTGATGATGAACCTGTGGCCAGAAAACTGCTCGAAGAATATATTGGCGATACAGATTTTTTAAACCTAATCGGCAAAGCAGAAAATCCGATTAAGGCAACCACACTACTCAACAACAATAAAGCCGATTTACTTTTTCTCGATATCAACATGCCGAAAATGAGCGGCATTGAATTTTTGCGCAGTTCTACAGAGCTTCCATTAACAATTATGACAACAGCTTATACTGAATATGCTATTGAAGGGTTTGAATTGAATGTGCTGGATTATCTCGTGAAGCCGTTTTCTTATGAACGTTTTTTGAAAGCCTGCACCAAAGCAAAAGAATATTATGAATTAAAAAACAGGCAAACAGAAAATAAAAACATCGTACCCGAACTCGATTATTTTTTTGTGAAATGCGATGGACGAATTGAAAAAGTTTTATACGATGAACTGTTGTATGTGGAAGCGCTGCTCAATTATGTTGTGCTTCACACTGAAAATAGAAAGCTGATTGTTTACTTAACGATGAAAAGCATTGCAGAACAATTACCTGAAAATATCTTTCTCAAAATCCACAAATCAACCATTGTCAACATTAATAAAATAAAAAGCATAGAAGGCAATGAAATAAATATTGGTAAAGCAAAAGTAACTATCAGCCAAAACCTCCACGATAATGTGATGAAAGAGATTTTGAAAGGGAAAATGATCAAGCGATAACATCCTTAATAATCAAACGTTAGCGTAATTAAGCTATCCGCTTTTATTTTTTATCTACCAGTTTTGTAATGCCAAAAGGAAATAATAATTTCAACCTTTATTTATTACTCCTAATTAAAATTTTTTATGACCAGAAAAATCTTGTCCATTGCGGCTATTGCAATTATTTTTTTTGTTTCCTGTAAAAAAGATTCAAGCTCTTCCAGCAGTTCCGATCCGCTCACAGGAACATGGAGTTTTGTTGGCATGAATGTGCAGACACAAGTAACAGACAATTATTCTGATGCAGGTACTGCATATAAGGATGTGTCTACCTCAAACTATCAAGCCGCTAACCCGGCAGGTACTGTTGTTTTTTCGGGAGGAACAGCTACGAGCACTGGCATTGCTTATTCTGTATCAACAACTGTGTATGATCAGAGCTATGAAGACAATGTTTTAATTGACACCTTTAGCGAACCGTTTACCTTTTCTATACAGCCAACAAGTTCTTCGAGCAAGTATCAGATTATCGGTACCGATTCTGTTTTTTTTCCGGGCGGTGCTTTTATTTCATCAAGTAGCCTTGCAGGAGGAACGCAACAGACTGTAGCAAGCGGATATAAATTCCATATCAGCGGTGATATGCTAACGATGACTTCTGTTTATGCTGCAGATTCCACAGTGAACTCATCAGGCCTTTTGGAACAGCTGAATGAACAAGCTAATTATTCCGTGACATTGAAAAAGCAATAGAAAAAATTTTCTTTAAGTAAATGAAAACTTGCAAATCGCAGGTTTTTTTTATGTCCTTAGCTGTATTGCTACTATTAAGCATCGTTGCGTCGCACTCTTGTACAGTAGGAATTCTATTCGGCGATGTGCAATTCCGTGAATAAACGTATCAGGTTTATATTTCATCTTCAGATTCCCGCATACGCGAGAATGACGGCGAGACTGTGACTGAAATCAGCCAAAACCTGCTCAAAAGTGTGACGAAAGAAATTTTGAAAAGGAACGATGATTAAGAAGTGAGATTAATTTTCAAATAAATTAAGATATTGATCGTATATGAAAATTCTGTTTCTAAATTGACCTGTGAATTCTTTTAATATCTTTATTTCAATCATTTTATTTACCAATTCACCTGCCGCTTTAGGGGAAAGACTACATATTGATTGAACTTCTTTTATCGATAAAAGAGGTTGCTGCAGTAGATGATTATGAAGCAACAATCCGGCTTTTATTCGTCTTCCAAAATGTGTTTGGATTTCAAGTTCATTTTGTGTTTTTAAAGAAAACACCCTGTCTAAAGTCTGGGTAGCAAGTTTTGCTGTTTGAGCAATGCCAACTAAAAAGTATTTTATCCATTGCATTAAGTCATTATGAGTTCTGACTCTTGTAAGATTATCATAGTAAAGGCTTTTGTCTTTCTCAAAATAGCTTGATAAATATAACAGAGGTTTTGTTAATACTTTTTTTTCTATTAAAAATAAAGTAATTAATAATCTGCCTATTCTACCGTTGCCATCAAGGAACGGATGTATTGTTTCGAATTGATAATGTATAATGGCTGCTTTAATCAATAAAGGAATATCCAGTGTTTCATTATGAATAAAATTTTCAAAGTCACCTAACAATTCATTTAAATAATCATGAGGCGGTGGGATAAATACTGCATCAGCCAAACTTTTACCTCCAATCCAATTTTGGCTTCGCCTATATTTCCCTGGTGTCTTCTTTTCTCCTCTCACCCCTTGCATCAATATTTCATGCGTTCTTAAAATTAATCTTGATGAAATAGGAAGTTTCTCAAGTTCTTTGATAGCATTATTTAAAGCCTCTGTATAATTCTGAATTTCCTGCCAATCATTTCTTCGTTCCGGATTAATATTTTCCTTCTGTAGAAATGCTTCGTCAAAATGAGTTTGAGTGCCTTCAATTTTACTTGACACAACAGCCTCTTTAGTAATATGAAGATGAATGAACAAATCAATATTAGGTACTAGTTTTGCGAACGAGTTTAGTTGCCCTAATTCAAACGATGCGCTTTCGAGTATTTTGTTCAATTTTGTGTCGTTCCACGTCCAGGAAGTGTTTATTTTTTCAGGCAGAAAGAATTGGTATTCAAGAGTCTTTATTTTATTCCCTGCTTTAAATTTTTCAATTTGTATCATTAAAGGTATTTAGAGCAAAAGTAAAATAATTTTTCTTTTATTTTACTTTTGTCGCTTAAAGTAAAATAACTGATTTCTTGTTTTACTTTGGACCATCGGTAAGAAAGGGCGAATCGTACCTATCGTTCGGTTAACTGTCATCGCGCCTGCATAGAAACTATGTAAAAAATTAATTATTAATTGTTATTCCTGTAATGTGATTATATTCCTTCCGTGTTTCAGTCCAGCTGTTTGAATTTTTAAAGCACTCTATATAATATGTCATCCAGCCATTAGACCAATTCACATCTATTCTATATTTTAAATGAGTTTTATTTCCAATGTCAAGTGATTCTAAAAATCTAGAATCAGAGGCGTTTAAAAATGGGAGCAAAATTTCTTTGGAATAGAGATTTGAATTTTCAAGTCTTGATATCATTTTGTCTCTTTCGATAATTGCAGAATCATTCGAAGTAGTTTTGAAAGATTTATTAAAATTCGCTAATGCATCTTCATCTTGAATTGAAATGCGGATATCTTTAAGTGGATATTTTTCTTGATTATCTATTAATATATAGAACTTAGTAGGACTTGCTTGAGCAAAAGCAATCAGCGGTTTTGTATTTCCAGCGCCTAAATAATTAAGCTGTATTTGTAAAATAGAATCATAGTTGTGTTGTTTTGCTGATGCAGTAGAATCGCTAATTAGCTTATCATGATATGTATTTTTGCTATCAATAAATGATACGACAGTACCGCCAATTCCGAGGATGAGTATGCCTATTGACAGAATCAATAATCTTAAATTTCTTTCTTCTGGTTTGCTATTATAAATATCTTTTATAAAATTTAAAACAAAGCCAAATGCAACCAAACTTAGACTTATTGTAATGATTAACATACCTCAAATTTATCCTTATTTTAAAAGATTTTTTACTCTTAATAAGGTAACCCACAGAATTCCCTCCGTACAAGAGTGCGACGCAACGATGCCAAATAGAATTACTACTCTCTGTTACCAAAAACAAAAAAGCCACGCTCTCGCATGGCTTGTAATCCTTATAAAATATTTTCCTATGCTTCCTTCCCGTGGCAGTTCTTATATTTCTTTCCGCTTCCGCAAGGGCATGGGTCGTTGCGACCGATTTTCGGTCCGACCTTTATTGGTTCTTGTTTTGTCGGCGCTCCTGAAGGGTCATAGTAATCAGGTACCTTCATTCACCATTTCACGACCATGGCTATCCGTAGATGTGACCATTTCATCTTTGCGCACTTTCATCTTGCTCATATCCGTTTTCTGTTCTCTTCCTTCGCGGATGGGCGCGTTCTCTTGTTCGACAGGAATCGCGCAATGGCAAAGGAAGCTGACGATGTCTTTGTTCACATCGCTATCCATCTGCCGGAACAAATCGAAGGCTTCCATCTTATAGATCACCAGCGGATCTTTTTGTTCCAGATAAGCCGTCTGCACACTTTGTTTCAGATCATCCATCGCCCGCAGATGTTCTTTCCAGGCATCATCGATGATGCCAGTGTGATCTGTCTTTCCACGGCATTCATCAGCTCACGTCCTTCGCTGTGTCAAGTGTTTTTTGCAGATTGGCAAGCACGTTGATGGATTTTCTTTCCATCCGTAAAGGGCACCACCACATTTTCAATATGGTTGCCCTGTGTCAGCAGGATATTCTTGAATACCGGAACGCCTGTTTGCTGCAGCTCTTCTAGTTTGCTCTCATAATTTTGCGTAGCTTCCGGTATATAATTTTTCGCACAACTGTGCACATCGCCCTTAAGAATTCGTCATGGTCGATCTTGGTATCGATACCGAAGTTGACGATGGTCGACAAGCTTGAAACCTTCATAGTCATCCATTCTCTCGGAAGGAATTGACAAGACCTTCGGCGACATATAAAAGGCATTGTCCAGATCCAGCGCCAGCCGGTCGCCAAACAAGGCGTGATTGCGTTTTTTATAGACCACATTACGTTGTTTGTTCATCACGTCATCATATTCCAGCAGCCGTTTACGGATGCCGAAGTTATTTTCTTCTACTTTCTTCTGCGCCCGTTCGATGCTCTTGGTCACCATGCTGTGCTGGATCACTTCGCCTTCTTTATAGCCCATTTTGTCCATCAGCGAAGCGATGCGTTCGCTGCCGAACATGCGCATCAGATCATCTTCCAGATGAAACATAGAATTGCGTGGTTCCCGGATCACCCTGACGGCCGGAACGTCCGCGCAACTGTCTGTCAACGCGGCGGCTTTCATGCCGTTCCGTACCGATGATAGCAAGACCGCCGGCTTCTTTCACTCCGGTCCGAGTTTGATATCCGTACCACGACCGGCCATATTGGTCGCGATCGTCACGGCGCCGGTCAAACCTGCTTCCGCCACCACCTGGGCTTCCCGGGCATGCTGTTTGGCATTCAATACATTATGCGGGATTTTTTTCACCTGCAGCATCTTGCTCAGCAATTCACTCACTTCCACAGAAGTTGTACCGACCAGCGATGGCCGTCCTGCTGCCCGCAATTTTTCGATCTCGTCAATAACGGCTTTGTATTTTTCGCGTTTGGTTTTGTACACCAAATCCTGCTGATCTTTACGGATAGCAGGCACGTTGGTAGGAATGGTAACCACATCCAATTTATAAATATCCCATAATTCTGCTGCTTCTGTTTCCGCAGTACCCGTCATACCGGCCAGCTTGTGATACATACGGAAATAATTCTGCAACGTAACCGTGGCATAGGTTTGCGTCGCAGCTTCGATCTTCACATTTTCTTTTGCTTCAATGGCCTGATGCAAGCCATCGCTATACCGGCGGCCATCCAGGATACGACCGGTTTGTTCATCCACAATTTTCACCTGACCATCCAGCACCACATACTCCACATCTTTATCAAATAGAGTATATGCTTTTAATAATTGCTGCACGGTATGAATGCGATCTGCTTTCACGGCATATTCATTCAGCAAAGCTTCTTTCTGCTGCAATTTTTCTTCAGGAGTCAATTCGCTTTTTTCAATATCGGCCAGTTTCACGCCGATATCCGGCAGCACAAAAAAATCCGGGTCTTCTCCTTCCCGGGTGATCATTTGGATACCCTTATCCGTTAGGTCAACCTGATTATTTTTTTCATCAATATGAAAAAACAATTCAGCATCAACGTTAGGCATTTGCTTTTGCTGGTCGGCCAGATAATAATTTTCTGATTTTTGCAATCTCACTCTCATGCCCGGCTCGCTCAGATATTTTATCAATGGCCCGGCTTTTGGCAACCCGCGAAAGGCACGCATCAGCGCAAGACCTCCGTCTTTTGGGTCATCATTTCCTTCAGCCAATTTTTTCTTTGCTTCATTCAGGAATTGGTTGGTTGCTTTTTTCTGCGCATCAACTAATCTTTCTACACGGATTTTAAAATATGATATTGCTGGTCATCGCCTTTGGGAACAGGACCTGAAATAATCAGCGGCGTTCTTGCATCATCGATCAACACGCTGTCCACTTCATCCACCATCGCATAATGATGTTTGCGCTGTACCATTTCATCCGGAGAATGCACCATGTTATCACGGAGATAATCAAAACCAAATTCATTGTTGGTTCCATAAGTGATGTCGGCATAATAAGCTTTGCGGCGGGCTTCGCTATTCGGTTCATGCTTGTCGATACAATCAACTGTTAATCCAAGCCATTCGAAAATCGGTCCGTTCCATTCGCTGTCACGACGAGCGAGATAATCATTCACCGTTACAATATGAACGCCTTCACCGGCAAGCGCATTCAGATAAGCAGGCAAAGTTGACACCAGCGTTTTACCTTCACCCGTTGCCATTTCGGCAATTTTTCCTTCGTGCAAAACTGCGCCACCAATCAACTGTACATCATAATGAACCATGTTCCAGGTAACCGGCGTTCCGCCCGCTGTCCACACATTTTTATAAATCACTTTATCGCCTTCAATGCGAACATGCTCTTTTTTTATGCTTAAATCTTTATCAAGTTCATTCGCTGTTGCAACAATTTCTGCGTTCTCTTTAAAACGCCTCGCAGTTTCCTTCACCACCGCAAATGCTTCGGGCAACAATTGTTTCAGCGCCACTTCAATTTCTTTATCGCGGTCTTTTTTCAGCGCATCAATTTCATTATAGATAGCATCCTTTCCGGTAATGTCGCTGAAAGGAAGTTCTTCCGCTTTTTTATTCAGGTCTGAAATCTCAGTATCAATCGTATTCAGATGGTCTTTGATGCGCTGTTTGAATTCCTGTGTTTTATTTCTTAGCTGGTCATTTGTTAATGATTGATAAGAATTAAAATGGTTATTGATTTCGCCAACCAGCGGCTGGATAATCTTGATATCTTTCTGCGACTTATTGCCACCAAACAGCTTCGAAAAAATGCTCATAATGTCTTTTATTAATAATAGAATCTTTCCGTGTCAAAAAAAGTGCTACAAAGCCTTCTAAGCCAAATTGACAGGGGAGCAAAGGTAAGAAAAAGGTGGGAGAAGCATGATTCGAGCCAAAGCGCACGGAACGATAAATTATTGATACGAATTAATAATTCCTTTTGGTAACAGCTTCTGAACTTTAATTGAGACTTTGGCGGAATTATTCTGATATAAAGTTCATTTCCATTTGAAATGAATTTCATAACTAATCGTTGCATTACTGATTTTGTCAGCATTCCATCGATGCAAACTATCTGTTTTTAATTTCTGAGAATCCCTGGGGTGAAATAAAACAATATCAGGATTGGCGATATTATCAGTCGCTTTTACTGAACCAATTGTGCCACTGTTAAAATCTCCTTTATCAGGATTGGTTGCTAAAGACAGACCGGATTTGCAGCCTGCGATCAGAATGCATAAACCCAAACAAATCTTTTTCATGCTATGTGTTTTAGTAGAATGGCGCCAAAACTATGCCCGCTTTGGTTAAGCAAAGGCAATGAATTTTCTTGTTTTAAAAAGCGGATAAAACCCAATAGCAGAGTGATAATTATTCTCTTTTAATTGATTTTCTTTCTTGATAACGAACGTAAATGTTCCCATATCATGGAATCTATTGCACACCTGAGAAGAGTGTACGGCATTTTACTCTTTCAGCTTTTTCAAATAATCTGAAATAAAGCTGCTTTTAAGTTTGGATTTGTATTGCTCAATATATCTTGGATGGTCAAAAACTACCATTGAGCCGAAGAGCTGTTCTTTTTCGTTGATCTGTTCAAGAAACTTTGCATTTTTTTTGCCAAGAACAAAACAAATATTTGTGTCAATGCCAAAACTGATTTGTTTTTTTAAATTGCTGATGATAAAATTTTCCATGGCAGAAAACAATTCTTCGTAGTCGTAATAATTGCAGTTGATCCACTTGTTGTTTTTATTCAGCGCTATAAACCCAAGCGGACAAATAGAATTGATATAAAAGCCCTGATAGAATTTTTTTACACCGCCATAAGCCGCAATTACATCATAAATAAAAACGGAAGAAGGTTCGTGCGTTGCAAATGAATCGATTTTAATTTTACAAATTTCTGATAATCTTTTTGTATCGGTAAAAGGGATTCCCGTTGCGCCGCCGCCCAATCTTCCGGGGTTAATGCCCAAAATCAATTTTCTTTTCTTGCTATCATTATAAAATTTTTTGTAGAAAATTTCTGTAATGGGTATGATCTCGCTGTTTTCTTTGAACGGGTTTATAATGCGAATGCCTTTTGGCAGCTTGCCGGAAAATGAAAGCTCTTTATTGAATTGAATGACTTTATCAGCAAAAGTGTTCATGAAAATAATTTTCGGTTGTGCATTAACGTTATCCGCCCATTATGTGTTCAGGTTTTAGATCAGATTTTTCAGGAAGTTTCCATGCGGGAATAATTGCCAGTATGATCACAAATGCCGAAATAAGAAAACTGTCGCGTAATGCATAATGCTCTGCAAAGGTTTCGCTGACGTGGTTGTGCAAATAATTTGAATAAATAAAAGAATGTATCACACCGCTTATGGCAATGCCAATCGATCCGCCAAACTGTTGCAATAAAGCATTCAGCGCTGTTGCTGTTGCAGATTGATCAACCCGAACAGCATTTAATAAAGCAGTAGATACAGGCGAAACAAGCAAGCTCATGCCAACTCCTCTGATCAGCATTGAAATAATAATAAACGCCAGCGATGCGCCAATGCCCATTCTTGAAAATAAAAAAAATGAAGCGGCTACTATCACAATGCCAATAACAGAAGCGTTGCGGATGAAACCTCTGTCTGCCAGCCTCCCTGCGAGCGGCCGCGTGAATAACATCATCAAAGCATTTGGCAACAAAAGAAATGCCGATTGAAGCGCTGTGTAACCTAATAATCCTTGTAATAAAAACGGCAAAAAAAACATTCCTCCAAATAATGCCAATGAGCGTATAACAATAACGATGGCAGCTCTGTTAAATACATTTACTTTAAATACACTTAGGTCCAGCAAAGCATCTTGTTTTTTTGAAGAACGGATAAACATGAACAAAGCAAACACTGCGGCAGCAGATGCTGCAGGCAATTGCCAGGAAGGAAATCCATAATCAGAAATCGTCCAAACGGTGAGCTGCATGCTGACTACAAACAATGAAAAATAAATATAACCCTGAACATCAAAACGAGCTTTGAACAAAGGTTGGTTTTTCAAAAAACTCAAATGATATATGGCTAAAAGAATGGTTATGATGCCTACTGGGATATTGATATAAAAAATACTTTGCCATCCAAAATAATGTGTTAACAGGCCACCTAATGTTGGGCCAATTGTTCGGCCGAGAACATTGCCAATTCCCCACCACCCAATTGCGCTGCCTCTTTTTTCAGGAGGATAATTTTCACTGAGAATGGCCAGCGATGTTGGTGAAATTGCGCCGCCGCCGACGGCCTGTATTACTCTTGCTACAATCAGCATGTGCAAGCTCTGCGACATGCTGCACAATAAAGAGCCTGCAGTAAAAATAGAAATGCTCCATATAAAAAGAGAGAAATATCCGACTCTTTTTTTGAGCCAGTTGGTTAATGGGATGAACAATGTGAATGCGATCATATAAGCCGTGATGACCCATTCCATGCTGGTAAGCGAAGCGTTGAATTGCTTTCTGATCACGGGAAGCGATACGTTCACAATGCTGCTGTCGATAGCGGCCATAAAAGTTGCAAGCATTAATGTGGGAAGAAGAAAGCGATTTTTTTGCATAGTAAGTATTGCACAATTTAATTACTATGAAATTATTTTTTGGCAAATAATTACTGATGGGCGAATCTGGCAGTTGATTATTGGTCTGTGTTTTCTTTCTTAAATATTTTTCCCTCTTTGATCACGAGAAAGACAGCATTGATATTATCTATAACTTCCAATGGGTTTTTGTTGAGCACAACAAGGTCGGCGATTTTATTGATCTCAATAGTTCCATGTGTGTTTTCGATACCGATTGCTTCGGCACCCATTTTTGTAGCGGCAATAATTGCGTCGATGTTTGAAAAGCCCGCTTCGCTTACCAGCAATTTCATTTCGTCTTGTACAAATTTTACCTGGTCGTCGTCAGTGCCTGTACAAATCTTGATGCCTGCTTTATATGCAGCAATAGTAAAACGTTTGCCGTTTTCATAGCGATATTTTCTTGTAGAATCCTCTACTGACAGTTGCTTGTAAGTAAGCAGCGTGGCGTCAAGAATAACGTTGTTCTCTTTCATTAATTGGAAAAGATGGTTGTTGATGATCGTTACATTATCCCAAAATTTATTATCATGATTTGGTTTTTTCCATGAAGAAGGGATGCTGTCGTAATTGTCGTAGATGAGCAAAGGCGCATGGGAAAAACAATTGATCCCTGCCTTCGCTAAATCTGAAGGTTTTGCTTCATTGAGCCATGCATGTCCCCAGGCTTTCATTCCTTGCCTTTTTGCTTCTGCAATAATTTTTGCCGCAAGCTGCGCAGATAAATTTGCATACAATTTTATTCCGGTTGCTCCTGTGCCCTTTGCTTCTGCAATGGCAAGCACAAGATTGCTGCTGTCAGAAATTGCCCGCATATATGGCGCTTTTCCCGATATCAATCCTTTGGTTGATGAAATGGTTCTCGGGTCATTAAAAAAACCGGCCCTGCCATCAGCGCTGAATAATAAATGTTCGGCGAAATGATATCGCCTGTCATCGCATCACGCGATAAGCCGGCGAGTGTTCGCGCATCACCGGCCATATCGCGAACGGATGTGATGCCCGTGTACAGCATCCTGCTGAGCACGCTCAACGTGGATGCGCGATTATCGACATCCGTTGGGTCTGTTGCCATGTGCACGTGCGTGTCAATCAAACCGGGAATTAAATATTTTCCTTTAAGATTTATAATGCTGATGGAATCCGGAAGCGCCTTGCTTCCATCAGTAAAAATTTCTTTGATAAGATTTCCTTTGATAATAATCGTTTGATGCTCCAAAGGTTTTTGATGATTGGCATCGATAATGGTTGCATTAGTGAGCGCAAAATTCTGGAGAGCAACCTGCGAACGGCCAATTGCTGAACATAATAATATAATGAATGCGAGAAAGCATATTTTCAGTTTTCGGTTGTGCATAAGCGTTGGTTGTTAGGATTTACTTTTGATCAACGGCTGAAAATAAAGTTAATCAGCTTTTGAGAATTTGAGCAAATATTTTGATGTTTCAAGTTATGGCGGGAACGAGGTCATCTGTACAGGCATATTTACAACATATACGTCACCGCTCAATTTATAATCTACCGATGAACGGATTGATTAAAAATTCATTTCCACTGGTAATAAATTTTTAACAAAGCTTCGCTTGCAACGATGCCCAATCGGAGTTGCTAAAGCTGGTATCCAAAATAATTATTAATTAATAATTGCGAGGGATGTTTCAAAAACATGAAAATTATTTTTGTGTTGTCAAAAATATTAGTATTTTTATTCTAAATTTATTAGTTATGTCAATTGCATGCAAGAACCTCAAATACCTGCGCAAGCTGCGCGGATGGACGCAGGAAGAATTTGCTGCGAAACTGAAAATCAAGCGCTCTCTGCTCGGCGCTTATGAAGAAGAGCGTGCTGACCCGCGCATTGATGTGCTGGAGGTGGTCGGGAATATTTTTAAGCTGTCGCTTGATGAATTACTGCGCAAAGATTTGGGCGAATCGAAATCCGGCGGCGGTTATCTTGCAAAGCGCCGCGCACTGAAGCTGGCTGCGGCTTCCAACGATATTCAGATGGTGCCTGTGAAAGCGGCGGCTGGTTATCTCGCCGGTTATGGCGATCCTGAATTTTTAGATGAGCTGAATACTTTCACATTGCCGATGCTTGCTCCGGGCAATTATCGTGCGTTTGAAATTGTGGGCGATTCGATGATGCCTACCTCAAGCGGTTCAGTAATTGTTGGGGAAAAAGTAAATAGCACGGATGATGTGAAAAGCAACGATACTTATGTGGTGGTGTCGCGCAGCGAAGGCATTGTATATAAAAGAGTGATGAAGAACAATAAGCTGAAAAATAAACTGACATTGGTGAGCGATAATACGGCTTATCAACCTTACAACGTGAACACTGAAGATGTGATTGAATTATGGAAAGCGCAGATGATTATCAGCAAAGCCAACACGCAGCAGCGTTGGGATGTGAATCAATTGGCTAATCTTGTGAGCAACTTGCAGGAACAGGTGAGCGTGATCAAAAAGAAAATGAACTAACGATAATTTATTAATTGATGATTGGTATGCCTTGACTAGCTCCTGGCTTCAGCCCGGAGATTGTGAATTTTGCAGGGACAGGTTGCCATGAAAAAAATTAAATTAAAGATATTATAACCACAGAGACACGGAGACGCAGGATAGCGCGGAATTATTAATGATTGGAAAAGAACAACAGAAAGGAAGTACGATGCAAGAATTAAACTTATCCTATGTGTCTCGGTGTCTCTGTGGTTCAGAAAAAATGAAAGAATCAACCTCCATATTAACCAAAAATTTCTCCGAGAAAGAAATTGCGTTGAAGGAATTGCAAATTATTCCAGGCATCGGAAAATCTATTGCGAATGATTTATATAATATCGGCATCCGCAAAGTGAGCGACCTGAAAAGAAAAAATCCGGAAAAATTATTTGAACTCTCAAATCAGCAAGTTGGTGTAACACATGACCGTTGCCTGCTCTATGTTTTCCGCTGTGCTGTTTATTTTGCAGAAACGTCCAAACCTGATAAAGAGAAATTAAATTGGTGGTGGTGGAAGGATAAGATATAATGCCACATCGGATTTCCCAGGGTTTAAACCCGGGGCTAGTCAACCGGGGCTTGAAAATTCTAAGTCTTATCTTTTTTCAGCCCGATTAATCTCACCATTTTGTGAAAGCTATTATGCTTTGCATACAAAATAATATCATTGATATTTTTTTCAATCAGTGTTTGTATTGCGATGCCGGATGCAAATGCAGTTGGCACATTTCTGGCAACAGTTGAATATTTTTCTTCGGCTATAAAAATAGTTTGCAAAGTGGCAGTATCAACAACGCTAATGCGCAGCGTGGCGAAGTTATCTTTTGGCTGCGTACTTATTTCAGGCCTGATGATATAGTCTGATTCAAGAACCGATTTTGCTACAAATTGTGATGACTTCAAAAGCCTTTCTTTCAAAAGCTTTTCCCATTCCGTTTCTTTTTCAATATAAAAAAATTTTTGGGCGTTGCTCTTAAAAGCAATTGCGATTAGAAACATGAGGATTAGCAGCTTTCTCATCTTTTTTATTTTAAAGTTAGTAATAACTTTTGATCAGGATTGCGGAAATTGGCATTAAGGAACCAGCCAATGGCTTCATTGCAACTGTACAATTTTATTCTGAACAATAGCAAAAACATTTTCATCTTTTTTTGGGTCAATCAATGCAACCCCGGTGAATCGGCTGAATGCAGGAAGAACGGCATATTCTTTTCCGAAACAAAAGCACGGGAAACATAATGATTGTTTACCTGTGCCGTTCATTCTTATCCCTGGATGGATGTGGCCCGAGAAGAAATATTTGGTAGTTATCACTTCATGGCTGGCAGAATGTGTAATATCATGGATGAAGCAAAAATCATTAACGATTTTTTTTTCTTCAGTTAATTTAATATCACATTGCGAATACCAATCATTTTGCAAAATATCATGATTGCCTTTTACGAGATGAATGGTGACATCAGAAAAATTTTCTCTCCATTTTTTGAAAAGCTCAAGCTCTTTATTTGCAACGCTGTGAAAAAAATCGCCAACAATTATTAATTGTGATGGCTGAAAATATTGTATCTGTGCAACAAGCCTTTGCAGATCTTCTTTATAAACAGATTGTGGAACTGCTATTCCTGATTTTCTAAAGTGGCCAGTTTTGCCAAAATGCAAATCGGAAATAATCAGCGCTTTTTCATTTTCCCAAAATACCACCCTTTCCGGAGAAAGCCAGAGCTGTTGCTCTTGAATTTTATAGTGAACCGGTAACTGCATTATTTATCTTTCTTTAATCAAAATTTTTTTTATTATGCCTGATTTTAAAAATAAGAAATTGCCTCATCAATCTTTCCATAAAAAAGGGAATAAAATAATTGAAAGAACAATTACCATTATATCAAGCGCTGCTAATAATAAAATGATGGAGAACAATCCGCTTTGATAAACGCTCGCGAATGCGATGTTTGATAATCGCATTAACAATAATAGTTGTGGAATGATTAATGGAAAGCCCATGATTGCCATTAGAGCAGCATTATTCTGCGCACGTGCTGCGATGGCGGCGATGAATGTGAACAACAAACTAAGGCTCATTCCTCCAAAGCAGCTTATGAGAATAAATTTTAGCGGGTTGATCAATTGGTCGCCCAACATTAGCTCAAACAGCAATAAGCTAACGATGCTCATCACCAACATTAATAAAAGATTGAAAAATAATTTAGCCAAAATAAAGTCTCTCGATCCGGCGATCGAATAAAAATAAAGCATGCGGGCTTTGCTTTCCTGCAAAAAACTTTTTGCGATCGCATTCACGCTGATGAATAATTGGATCATCCAGAAAAGCCCGTTCCACACATTTGTTTCAGGCTGGCCCATTGCGAGATAAAGAACGAAAATGGTAGAAGCCACATAAAGCAATATGCCGTAGAATGAGTATTGCTGACGTACTTCAAGCAACAAGTCTTTTTTAAAAAGGGTTAATATTTTTGTAAAATTTTTCAAAATAAATTTTTGATCACGCATTTTCTCCTTTGTAAAAACAATCTCTGCATCGCGCCTCATATAAATTTTTTTCACCTAATAAAACCTGCGCATTATTAGTTGATTTGCGATAAGAATAGTTTGCAATGTTTCCACATTTCATGCAAATGGCATGAAGCTTGGTTATATAATCTGCCCTGGCGAGCATATCAGGCATTGGGCGAAAAGGCTTTCCGGAATAATCCATATCCAATCCTGCAACAATTACCCGTATGCCTTGCAAGGCAAGCTGCTCGCAGGTTTCGGGTAATTGTTCATCGAAGAACTGAGCTTCGTCAATAGCAACTAAGTCCGCATTTTCTACAAGCGGAATGATTTCTTTCGAACTGTTGACGGGTATTGATCTGATCGCATTCTCATCATGCGATACAATATTTTGATGATCGTATCTTGTATCGATTGAAGGCTTGAAAATTTTTGTTTCAAGGTGAGCGATGGTGGCACGCTTCAACCTGCGGATCAGCTCTTCCGTTTTGCCAGAAAACATAGAGCCGCTGATGACTTCTATCCATCCGCGTTTTTCATTTTGTAAGTGTGGCTCAATGAACATAAATATGAATTAAGTTCGCAATTTGTTCTAATTTTATAAAACTGAAAATTTTTCGGCAAGTGCATTAAGATATCTGATGGCTTTTAATAAATAACAAAATTATTAATAGATTGTTAGCCGTCAGAAGCCACGCAAAATTTGATATCCTAAAGCAAAAGGCAAAAATAAATATGGAACGATTAGGGCAACTTATCAATAAATTGAAAGAGCAATTTGAAAAAAATGTTCCGCATTCTCAGATGCTTTCTACTATTAAGCAAATAGAATCTGAGCTTTCTCATTCCATTAACAAGCCCGGCTCAACATTAAGCACTGCAAAAGTAGCAGTTGTGATGCCATCATCTGCAAAAATTACTTCTGTTCAGCAAACCGTTATTCAGGCTAGAGAAGAAGAAATAAAATCGGTTGAAATAAAAGAGATCATTATTGAGCCCAAAAAGAAAGAACAGAACGGATGGGCGTTCGATCCGCTAAGAGAAATCCCCACGCTCGCTCATCAAGAGCAACCTAAAGATTTGAACGATGTGATTGGAAGTTATACCGAATCGCTGAACGACAGGTTGAAATCAGATGTTGCCGAGCTGGCTTCTTCATTAAAAGGTGAGCCTGTGAAAGATTTGAGAAAAGCAATCGGCATTAACGACCGTTATGTTTTTATCAGTGAGCTTTTTCGTGGAGATGAGGCCATGTACGAGCGAAGCCTGAAAACCATTAATAACTTTCGAATATTGCCGGAGGCAGAATATTGGATTGAAAGAGAGTTGAAGTTGAAACTGGGCTGGGATGAAACGAAAGAGTCTACAAAACATTTTTATCAATTGGTTAAAAGGCGGTTCTCCTGAATAAACTGCATAATTTTTTCTGTCGCGCCTTTTCTCGAGTGCACATAATCTTTTGAAGCCTTGCACGCTTCATCATATTCATTCTTGTTTTTTAATAATCGAATAAAAGTTTTTTCGGCTTCCAGAGCGCTGTCAATAACAAACCCTCCATCGCAATCAACAAGCTCAGTTGCTTCAATATATTTTTCAATAACAGGGCCGAATACAACGGGCTTGCCATACACAGCCGCTTCCAAAACATTGTGAACGCCATCATCGCCAAAGCCCCCACCAACGTAGGTTATAGTGGCATATTTATACAAACTGGCAAGCATTCCTACATTATCGATAATGAGCACGTTGGTTGCATTGGCTTCGCTTGCCAATCGCTTATTGTTTTCAATTTGTTTTTTTAATTCTGAAAAACGAATTGCGTTCCTGAATAATTTCTCCACTTCTTTTAATCGCTCTTCATCAACTTCATGCGGAGCAATAATGAATTTTATGTCTCTGTTCCTATTTGCAAAATGGTCAAGCTCTTCTTCATCTTCTTCCCATGTGCTTCCTGCAACAATCACTTTGTTATCTCCGCAAAATTTTTCTATGATTTCAATAGGTTCAAATTTTTTTGCAATTTCAATCACACGATCAAATCTGGTATCACCGCCAATGCTTACATTATTTGAGAAGCCAATTGTGCCAAGCAATCTTTTTGCTTCATCAGTCTGAACAAAAAAATATTTGAAACATTGAAGCATGTAACGGTGAAGGCTACCGTACCATTTAAAAAAAATCTGTCTTTCGCGAAAAATGCCTGAAACTAATAATGTTGGGATATCTTGTTTTTTCAGTTCATCTAAGTAATAAAACCAATACTCATATTTCACCCAAAGCACAAGCATAGGCTTTGTTATCTGAATAAATTTTTTCGCGTTGGTTTTTGAGTCGAAAGGCAAATAGAAAATATAATCTGCCTTGTCATAATTTTTTTTTAGTTCATAGCCGGATGGGGAAAAAAATGTCAAAAGGATTTTATAACCGGGAAAATCTTTCTTGAGTCTTTCAATTAGCGGCCTGCCTTGTTCAAACTCACCAAGCGATGCACAATGCATCCAAATAACTGACGATTGATCTGATATGCCCGACGATTTTATTTTTTCAAAAATATCTTTTCGGCCTTTTAACCATAATTGCGCTTTTTTGTTCCATGGGCTAATTAGGCGTGCGCCTATTCTATAAAGCAATAAAAAAATATTGTAGAAAACAATCCCCATTTTTTTATAAATATTTATAAAGATAAAACCATTCTTTAAGTTTAGATGATGTTGATTGGTGGCATGGATAAACGACATTTTTACAGTAGGTTTGTGCCCGCTTAAAAAAAAATTTATGAGGCCAATTCAAATGGTTGACCTGAAGCAGCAGTACCTGAAAATTAAAGAAGAACTTGATGCTGCAATTCATGGGGTGCTTGACAGTACAGCCTTTATTAATGGAAAACCTGTTGGCGAGTTTGCAAATAATTTAGCTGCGTATCTTGGTTCAAAACATGTTATTCCTTGTGCAAATGGAACAGACGCGCTTCAAATTTCCATGATGGCTCTTGGCCTTGAACCAGGCGACGAAGTGATTACCCCATCATTTACTTATGTTGCAACAACTGAAGTGGTTGCGTTGCTTAGGTTGAAACCTGTGTTTGTTGAGGTTGATAAAAAAACCTTCTGCATCGACCCATCTGCCATTGAAAAAGCGATAACCCCAAAAACAAAAGCAATTGTGCCTGTTCATTTATATGGCCAGGCCGCACCAATGGAAGAAATTATGAAGATTGCAAAAAAGTATAACCTTTTTGTGATTGAAGATAATGCGCAGGCAATCGGTGGAGACTATATTTTTAGCGACGGATTGAAGAGAAAAACCGGCACAATCGGTACAATTGGCACAACTTCGTTTTTTCCTGCAAAAAATTTGGGATGTTATGGAGATGGCGGCGCAATATTCACCGATGATGATGCGTTAGCTAACAAGCTGAAAATGATTGCCAATCATGGTCAACAAAAGCGCTATTACCATGAAATGGTAGGCTGTAATAGCCGGTTGGATACCATTCAAGCTGCTGTGCTGAATATTAAACTGAAAAAACTGGATGAATATATTGATGCGAGAAGAAAGGCTGCTGATTATTATGACAGTGTGTTTCAATCACACCCTAAAATAACAGTTCCCTTCAGAGCAGAATATGGCAGGCATGTTTTTCACCAATACACTTTGATCCTTGAAAATATAAACAGGGATATGCTGAATGAATATTTGGCGACAAAAAATATCCCTTCGATGATTTATTATCCAGTGCCTGCTCATCGCCAGCAAATGTTTGCCAATTTCGGGGGCTCATCATTTCACTTGCCTGCTACCGATTGGCTAACCGAAAGAGTAATTTCTTTGCCGATGCATACGGAACTGGATGAAGAACAACTGAAATTAATAAGCACAACCGTTCTTGAATTTGCTGATCGCTGACCTAATTCTAAATAAATAACTTTAATATGAAAATTGCTGTTGTTGGTACCGGCTATGTTGGATTAGTGACTGGTACTTGTTTTGCTGAGACTGGAAACGACGTAACCTGTGTTGACATTGACACAAAAAAAGTTGAAAAACTTTCTAACGGAGAAATTACAATTTACGAACCGGGCCTTTCAAAATTATTCCTTCGCAATCTAAAAGAAGAACGCCTTCGCTTCACAACAAATCTTGTAGAAGGCGTGAAAGATGCTCAGATCATTTTTCTTGCACTGCCCACACCGCCGGGAGCGGATGGGTCTGCCGACATGAAATATGTTCTCGGCGTTGCAGACGATTTAGGCAAAATCTTGACCGACTATAAAGTAATTGTTGATAAAAGTACCGTTCCTGTTGGCACTGCCGAAAGGGTTCGTGATGAAATCGCGAAAAATTATAAAGGAGAGTTTGATGTGGTTTCAAATCCTGAATTTTTACGGGAAGGTGTAGCCGTAGATGATTTCATGAAGCCAGACAGAGTTGTTGTCGGCACCTCTTCAGAAAGGGCTAAAAAGGTGATGGAGGAATTATACAATCCTTTCGTTCGCCAGGGCAACCCAATTATTTTTATGGATGAGCGCTCAGCAGAGCTCACAAAATACGCAGCCAATTCATTTCTTGCTGCAAAAATAACTTTCATGAACGAGATTGCTCAATTATGCGAGCGCCTCGGTGCTGATGTTGATATGGTGCGCCGCGGGGTTGGCAGTGATGAAAGGATTGGAAAAAGATTTTTATTCCCAGGTATTGGCTACGGCGGATCTTGTTTCCCCAAAGATGTTCAGGCGCTGGTGAAATCTTCAAAAGATGCGAACTATGAATTTCAGATTTTGAATGCAGTAATGAGCGTGAACGAAAAACAAAAGCTGCACCTCATCCCAAAAATAAAAAGATATTTTAATGATAATCTGAACGGCAAAAAGTTTGCTCTGTGGGGGCTTGCATTCAAACCAAATACTGATGACATACGCGAAGCGCCATCATTATATATTATTGATGCGCTGTTGAAAGAAGGAGCACAGTTAAGTGTTTTCGATCCTGAAGCAATGAATAATGTGAAAGCAATTGTGGGCGATAAAATTGAGTATTCCGAAAATCAATATGATGCTTTGAAAGGAGCCGATGCGCTGATCATTGCAACCGAATGGAATGAATTCCGCACGCCTAATTTTTTGAAAATAGTTACC
>CAVRBD010000031.1:0-12291 GCA_963718975.1 uncultured Bacteroidota bacterium
CTGGATCATTACACCCTGCAAGCCGGTCTTTGTAGTTGCAAAAACTGCAAGGCACATTAATCCGATATGCGCAATGGATGAATATGCGACTAATCTTTTTAAATCATCTTGCTGCATGGCAACCAGCGATGCGTATATCATTCCGATAATACAAAGTGCGGAAGCGGTATCGCCCCAAAGCCATGTGCCATCGGGAAGAATACGGCGCAAGCCAGCGCATGACCCCAAACAATCCCATTTTCACCATTACGCCACTAAGCACCATCGTTACGGCTGTTGGAGATTGTTCATAAGCATCGGGCTGCCAGGTATGAAAAGGAAATATGGGCATCTTAATCGCAAACGCAATGAAGAATAACCCAGAATAGCCAGCTTTGATCTTTAGGAGTTATGGCTGAATTCAATTTATAAAACGAATGAAGCGAGAACGAGCGATCTGTGGTGTGAAGGTATAAATAGATAATGCCAACCAGCATTAACAACGAACCAACAAAAGTGTATATGAAGAATTTGAAAGTTGCCTGTATTCTTTTTTCTCCTCCCCAAATTGAGCTGAGAAAATACACAGGAACCAATGCAAGTTCCCAGAAGAAATAAAACAATAATGCATCCACAGAAACAAAAACACCCATTAAGCCTGCCTGCGAAAGCAGCATGAGCGCATAAAAATTTCCTGCGTTTTTGTATTGTTTGTTATAGGTAGCAATAAAAATAATAGGGAAAGAAATTGCAGTCAGCAAAGCCAGAATATGCGACATTCCATCCAGTGCAACAGAAAATGTGCTGCCAAGCGAAGGAAGCCATTCTGCTTCAAAGTGAATGGCAGAAGAAGTTTTGCCCAATGTTAGCCCATATACCGAAATGCCCAGCGTTGCCAGAGAAACAAGCAATGACCAATTTTTCGCAGCATTGCCGTTCTTTATAAAAAACCCGACAAGCCCGCTGAACAATGGAATCGCTATTAATAAAACTGGGATCATGTTATGAATTCAAATTCGTTCTTACTTAATTTATTTCTTCAAAAAAATTTCAACGATAAATAAAATCACAATACCGATCACCATCAGCAAAACATATCCGCCAACCTGCCCGCTTTGCAATAATCTTATTTGCCTGCTGCTATATTGTATCGCTCTGCCAACTCCATTTACTGTCCAGTCGATCACAGACTTTTCAATCACATCATTCAGGAATTTCCCAAACGCATTAATCGGTTTTACTATCACTGCATTATATAATTCATCAACATACCATTTGTTGGCAAGCAATTTTCCAAAGCCGGTTGCTTCTTCCAAATCAGGCTGCCTGCTGAATTTGCTCCATGCATATGCTACGCCAACAATCGCTACTCCAACTGAGATAGCCATCAACGTTAGTTCCTGATTTGCGCTTGCAATAGGTGTTGCATGAATTTTTTCTGAGCCTGCAAAAATCGGGTATAAGAAATGATGGAGCCAGTGTGAATCTTTCGCAAACACTTCGGGCACGCCCAGAAAACCAGCAATTACAGCGAGTATCGCCAGAACAATTAATGGGATTGTAATTGCTGAAGGGCTTTCGTGCACGTGATGTTCCTGATCAACTGTTCCGCGAAATTTTCCAAGAAAGGTTGTTGCATATAAACGGAACATATAAAATGCGGTCATGAATGCAGTGATTACCCCTATCACATAATAAACAGGATTTTTTTCATACGCTGCGGCAAGAATTTCATCTTTTGAAAAGAAACCTGAGAAAGGCGGAATGCCAGCAATTGCCAAACATGCCAGTAAAAAAGTGATATGCGTGATGGGCATAAATTTTTTCAGTCCACCCATTTTTCTAATATCCTGTTCGTGCATGGCGTGAATAACAGAGCCCGCGCCGAGAAATAATAATGCTTTGAAGAACGCATGTGTCATTACATGGAACACAGAACCTGTATAAGCGCCAACACCTAATCCCAAAAACATATACCCGAGCTGGCTCACTGTTGAGTAGGCCAACACTTTCTTAATATCATTTTGTTTGAGTGCGATGCTTGCTGCAAAAATGGCAGTCGCTAACCCAACAATCGCGACAACAGTTTGTGTGGTTGGCGCAAGCGTATACATAATATTGCTTCTTGCAATCATGTAAATACCAGCGGTCACCATGGTTGCTGCATGTATTAACGCCGAAACAGGCGTTGGGCCTGCCATCGCATCGGGAAGCCATGTGTACAAAGGTATTTGCGCAGATTTACCTGTTGCGCCTACAAATAATAACAATGTAATTCCTGTCAATACAGCGACAGGCGCAGTTCGCGCCTGGGAAAATACTTCCGCAAAATTTACAGAACCAAATTTGCTGATCATCCAAAAAACTGCAATTAAAAATCCAAGGTCGCCAATACGGTTCATGATGAATGCTTTCTTCGCAGCATTCCCGTATTCAATATTTTTGAACCAGTAGCCAATCAATAAATAAGAACATAACCCAACGCCCTCCCACCCGATGAACATAATCACGTAATTCGAACCAAGAACCAAAATAAGCATTGAGAACACGAACAAATTCAGGTAAGAAAAATATCTCGCGAAATGCTCATTCTCTTCATCATGCATATAAGAAGTGGAATAAACATGGATCAGAAAACCAACTCCTGTTATAATCAATAAAAATAAAATAGAAAGCTGATCAACCTGGAATGCAAATGGAATTTTCAGTGAGCCTACATTAATAAAATCAAAAAGATTGACAACAACTGTTTCAAATCCTTCTTTCTTCACATCAAAAAAAATCAAAAGGCTTACTATAAAAGAAGCAAGCACGCTTCCGCAACCTATAATACTGATCAACGACTTGGAAAGACTTTTCCGCAGCAATCCATTAAAGAGAAAGCCAACTAATGGAAACAGCGGAATTAAATAAACTAATTTGCTCATGCCAGGTGCCTTAAGAGTTTTAGTGTTTCAGCCTGTTCAAAAAATTCACATCTATGGAATGCGTATTCCTATACATCATTACAATAATCGCCAGCCCAACGCTCACTTCTGCAGCCGCTACCACCATAATAAAGAATACAAAAATTTGCCCGTTAATACCTGCATTTGCATCAACACCTGCTAATGCCAGGTGGTGCATTTTTGAAAATGCAACCAGCAATAAATTCACAGCATTCAGCATCAGTTCAATGCACATAAAAATAATGATCGCGTTCCTTCGCGTGAGCACGCCTGCCACGCCGATGCAGAAAAGCGCTACTGAAAGAAATATGTAATAATTGATGGGCATACCTTTAAAGTTTTCAAAAAACAAGACACAAGCTTTGAGCTTTATTTCTTGTTCCTTGCATCTTGATTCTTTCAACTTATTCTTTCTTCCCAATCACCACCGCCCCTACCATTGCACTTAAAAAAAGCACACTGCTTATTTCAAATGGGATCACATAATCGTGGAATAGCGACATTCCAAGATTGCTTATCAATCCAATATCACCGCCATTAACCTGTGCAATCTGATTTTTTAAATCTGCATCTTTTAATGCCGCAACAAAAACCAATAATAATGCGCCGCCGGCGATCACACCTGCAATCTTCAGCCATCTATTTTTTTGAGGTTCTGTATCAGAATTTAAATTCATCAGCATGATCACAAACAAAAACAACACCATGATGGCGCCTGCATAAACAATCAAATTAACAATCGCTAAAAATTGTGCGTTCAACAAAATATAATGGCCTGAGATGGCAAAGAAAACCACAATAAGCCAGAGCACACTGTGCACCGGGTTTTTGCTGGCAACAACCATAATAGCACCAAAAATTGCCAGCACACTTAAAAACCAAAATAAGATTTGTGTAGGACTCATTAGCAATTACGATATACGATTTTGGATTTATGATTCTTCAATTACTGATTAATAATTATTAATTAATAATTTCTCATTTATTTCCTCTTGCTCTCGCAAATTCTTCCGGCTGCGTTTTCGGATCGGGTATCAACAATTCTTCTTTGCCATAAATAAATTTGTCGCGGCTATAATTCGATGGCGTAAAAGTTTCGGATAAATAAATGGCATCTTTCGGGCATGCTTCTTCGCACAACCCGCAGAAAATGCAGCGCAACATATTGATCTCATATTTCGCAGCATATTTTTCTTCACGATATAGGCCTGTTTCACTAGGCAATCGCTCTGCTGCTTCCATGGTTATCGCTTCTGCCGGGCAAGCAACCGCGCACAACCCGCATGCAGTGCAGCGCTCACGGCCTTCTTCATCACGGTTCAAAACATGCAAACCACGAAAAACGGGGCTGAACGGCCTCGTCTTTTCAGGATAATTTACGGTGGGCCTTTTTTTAAACATATGCCCAAACGTAATAGACATGCCTTTGGCGATGCCCGGGATGAATGTCTTTTCCCACAGCGTCATCGGTTTGCGCTCTACCGTTTTTGCTCTGTTTGTTAATGATTGCATTTTGTTTTTCCTGCTATTAAGGTTTGCAAAAATATTTTTCTCAGATCAACCTGCCAACTATTTAATTGTTTAAGTATGCAGCAGTCTTTTTATTTGGTTCCAAACGGATTGCTACTATTAAACATCGTGCAGCCTGCCCCGCATTCATTGCGGGGTCGCACTCTTGTGCTTTTATTTTCTATTCAACATCGCGCTGCTCCCAAACTAAAAGATACTTCCTTCAATTATTTCTTTAGCAGCATAAAAAAACCTGTTCCCAGCATATTCAGCAAAGCCAGTGGTATCAATATTTTCCAGCCAAGCCGCATCAACTGGTCGTAACGAAAACGCGGTATCGTCCATCTTACCCACATAAAAAAGAAAATAAAGAATGCCACTTTCACAAACAAACTTAAGCCTTGCAAAACGGCTAATAAATTTTGCCCGTGTGCCTGTCCAAAAGAAATATCGTTCACAAACGGGATATCGTAACCGCCAAAAAATAATGTTGCCATCACTGCGCTGCTGATGAACATGTTTACATATTCAGCAAACAAATAAAACCCAAGCTTCATCGAAGAATATTCCTGATGATAACCAAAATTCAATTCGCTTTCTGCTTCTGATAAATCAAACGGAGTTCTGTTGCATTCTGCAAAAGCGCAGATCAGGAAAATAAAAAAACCAAGAGGCTGATAAACTATATTCCACCAATGGTCTTGTTGCTGTTCAACAATTGTTTTCAAACTTAATGAACCGGTGAGCATGAGCAATGCAATCATTGATAACCCCATGGCGAGTTCATAAGAAATAATTTGTGATGCGCCACGAATGGCAGCCATCAAAGAAAATTTATTATTCGATGCCCAGCCTCCAATCATGATTCCATAAACGCCCATGCTCACCACACCAAAAATGTAGAGTATGCCGATATTGATATCTGCAATTTGCAGCGGAACAATTCTTCCTTTTATATCAAGATGGCTGCTCCAGGGAACGATTGCGCTTGTCATCATCGCAGTGAGCATCGCAAGCCCCGGCCCGAGAACAAATAAAAATCTGTTAGATAAATTCGGGATAATCTCTTCTTTCATGAATAATTTCAATCCATCTGCAAGAGGCTGAAGAATACCAAAAATACCGGCGCGGTTGGGCTGCGCCTGTCTTGCATGATTGCAGCGACTTTACGCTCCGCCCATGTTTCATACATAGCCACAAACAGTGATAGGCCAATAATAGCAGCAATCAAAATACATTTCTCTGCAATAAAAAACCAATCGATAGCGAGTAGCATGTTTCGGTTTGTTTTAATTATTAATTAATAATTATTAATTAATAATCCCTCATTTATTATTTTCTATAAAATCAGTTGAATGAGCCGGCCCTTCAATTTTCGACAAATCTCTACCGGGCTCGTTCACTTCGCTTATGCTGTGAATGTCCATGAGCAATTTTGGCTTTCTTCCATCCATCACTTCATACAACACTTCCTGTGGTTTTTCCACACCAACATAGTGCCCTTGCGCAATTACCGAATGACGGTTTATTTTTGTCGGGCCTTCAATTATCCAATCGGCCGTTTTCTTTTTTTCAAAACGGCATTCGTTGCAAATCCAATCCTGCACTTCGCCCCATTGGTCTTTCCGTGCTGTTACCCGAAACACTTCATCACCACGATACCACAACGTTACCTTGCCGCAACATTTTGGATTTGTGCATTCGCGATGCGCATCAACCGGCTTTAAAAACCACACACGATTTTTGAAACGAAAAGTTTTATCAGTTAATGCTCCAACCGGACAAACATCAATCACATTCCCGATAAATTCATTATCCAAAGATTTGTGAATATAAGTTGCAATCTCTGCATGGTCTCCTCTGTCTAATATTCCATGCACTCTTTTTTCTGTGAGCTGATCTGCAGTGTACACGCAACGGAAACACATGATACAACGCGTCATGTGCAACTGAATGTAAGGACCTATGTCATGTTTCTCAAAAGTCCGGCGCGGGAATTCATAGCGAGTTCCTTCTTTGCCATGCTCGTAACTCAGATTTTGCAAATCACATTCACCAGCCTGATCGCAAATGGGGCAATCGAGTGGATGATTGATTAATAAAAATTCCACCACGCCATTTCTTGCATCAATCACTTTGTCGCTGGTGATATTTTTTACAATCATTCCATCCATCACGTTCGTACGGCAGCTTGCAACGAGCTTTGGCATCGGTCTCGGGTCAGCAGTTGAACCTGCTGCCACTTCTACCAAACATGTGCGGCACTTACCACCACTGCCTTTCAGCTTGGTGTAATAACACATTGCCGGAGGAGCAACATCGCCGCCAATTTTCCGTGCAGCATTCAGGATAGAAGTCCCCGGCTCCACTTCGATGGTGATGTTGTCGATAGTTACTTTAAATAATTTAGTTGCGTCAGCCATAATAAATTTTTCACGCAAAGCAACATAAGATGCAAAGGCGCAAAGTTTATAAGTTATTTACAATTCTATGAATTCCGTCTTTTATTAAAGGCACATTAAAATTTATAAGTAATCCTAATTTTAATCCAGACAATTTTAAATACGTTTGAACTTGTTTGTAATGAATATCTGCCAAAGCCTCAATAGATTTAAGCTCAACAATTACTTTGTTATCGATAATCACATCTGCTCTAAATCCAACTTCCATTTTTATTTCTTCATGGACCGAACGGAACCGGATGTTGTCTTTTATAAGAAATCCCTTTCTTCGACCATTCATAACAAAATATTTCTTCGTACACACTCTCAAATAATCCAGGTCCGTATTGTTTATGAATTTTAAAACACAAATCAACAACTAATCTTGATATTTCATTTTCATTCATCCTCTTTGCGTCTTAAAATCTTTGCGCCTTAGCGTGAAAAATCATGCAACAACCTGCAACGGCTCCGCATAATGCGCCAATCCATAATTCCTGTTTAAACACTCAACCGGATTATTAATATGCCATTCAAACTCATCTCTGAAATGTCTTATCGCTGCTGCAACGGGCCATGCGGCTGCGTCTCCCAACGGACAAATCGTATTTCCTTCAATCCTTCTCTGAATATCCCACAACAAATCTATATCACTCTTCTTTCCTTTTCCGTATTCAATATTCTTCAAAATTTTTTCCATCCATCCTGTTCCTTCTCTGCATGGCGAACACTGACCACAACTTTCATGGCGATAAAATCTCGCTAATGTCATCGTATGACGAACAACGCACTGGTCTTCATCCAACACTATAAAACCACCCGAGCCCATCATGGAGCCTTTCGCAAATCCGCCATCAGAAAGGCTTTCATAGTTCATCATTCTTTTGTCGCCTTTCACTGTCTTCAATAATAAATTTGCCGGAAGAATCGGAACTGATGAACCGCCCGGAATACAAGCTTTCAATCTTTTTCCATTTGGAGTGCCTCCACAATATTCATCACTATAAATAAAATCTTCAACGGAAATGGTCATATCGATTTCATACACGCCGGGCTTATTAATATTGCCACAAGCAGAAATTAATTTTGTTCCGGTTGATTTTCCAACACCAATCTTCGCATACTCTTCACCGGTAATATTAATAATCGGAACAATTGCCGCTAAAGTTTCTACATTATTAACCACTGTCGGTCTGTCCCATGCGCCTTTCACTGCAGGGAACGGTGGCTTGATGCGCGGGTTGCCGCGTTTTCCTTCGAGCGATTCAATCAATGCAGTTTCTTCTCCGCATATATAAGCACCTGCACCACGATGAACATAAATCTCACAATCAAACCCGCTTCCTAAAATATTTTTTCCAAGAAATCCATTATTTTTTGCTTCAGCAATCGCCTGTTCAAGAATATCAACTATCCATGCATATTCGCCACGGATATAGATATACGTAGTATTGCTGCCGAGCGCATATGATGAAACAATCAATCCTTCAATCAATAAGTGCGGAAGAAATTCCATCAGGTACCTGTCCTTGAAAGTGCCCGGCTCACTTTCATCTGCATTGCAAACCAAATGACGCGGAACGCCTTCCGGTTTTGCAATAAAACTCCATTTCATTCCGGTTGGGAAACCAGCACCACCACGACCGCGCAATCCGCTTTTCTTCACTTCATCTGTTACCTGATCGGGAGTCATCGTCTTCAAAGCCTTTTCCACACTGCGATAGCCGCCTTCTCTGCGATACACATCATAGAACCTGATGCCTTCTACCTTATCTTTTTCTAATAATAATTTTCTGCTCACTCTTAATTATTAATTACTAATTATTAATTTTTTATGTCGCCGACATTTGTTCTCTACTCATCATCGTTGTGTCACTCACTTGTAGTGCAACAATTCTATTCAGCGCTTCACTAACGGCAATGCACAACTGATTTAATCTTTTCTTTTCAAATTCGCCATCAACATTCGCATTGGGTGCAAGGTTCTGGTAAAAGGATTCAATACCAATCCAATTGATTCAAGCGTTGTTGCTCCCAACAATGGTGTATCTCCTTCTTCGCCGTAAACAACCGGCGCTGGCCCACCTTCACCTTCAAACTCAAAATAAGCAGAGCTCACTCTTCTTTTTACTGTTGTTCCATCTGCTAAAGAAAAACTCACTTCTCTATACGGCTCAATACCTAATTCATCCAAAATTTTTCCGGGCACTAAACTATATACTGCGCCACTATCAATCAAAAACTGAACGTCTGCAAACTTCTCTGACTTTCGGTGTTCTCTCACTCTCAATATAGCATTTGTTATTCCCATATTTACTTCGTCAACAAAAAACCGTTTTCTTTTTCTTTCCTAATTTTCCCGAGTCTTCCATTTTTTTTATATAAGCTAATGCATCGGGAACTTTGCAAGCTGTGCCGCCCATTTCCACTGTCACTTCACCGATTGATTTTGTAACTGCTTTTGCTTTTGCTGTTAAAGCTTGCACGTAACTGCCGACAGCAATCACAAATCCATTCATTGTATATTTTACGCGGTTCGGCATTTTGTGGATTTTATCTTTCACTTCGCCTAACAACATTTCAATTTCCTTCAGATCCAGCTCTTCATCTTTTTTCAAAGCGAGCAAACAACTGTAAGTGCACCAGCCCGTCGATCCTACATTTTCTTCTTTTGACTTTATCCATTTCATTGCGAGCTCATGCCCGAATTTGCTTTCTGCGGCAGTCCATGCTACAATGTATTCGCTCAACATATACCAGTTTGCTGTTTCTGCCCAGTGCTGCAAATCTGCTTTGCTCATTTTTTCCGGCTCACTGATCAATCCTGCAAAATACATCGCATCTGCATTTTTTGTATCGAACAATTCCAGCGCTAATGCGTGGTCATGTTTTATTTTTTTCTGAATAACTTTCATATCGCCAATCTTCACTCCGAAAAAATCTCCTTTAACACCGTGGCTTTTCCAGATTTTTCTGATTTGCTCGGTGCCTTGTTTTTTCAGTTCGCTCATTACTTCTGTAGAAGTCATTCCCGAAAATTATTTTTTGTCTGTGCAATTCAACATCCAGTTCACGCCAAATTTATCCTGGAACATTCCGAATATATCTCCCCAAAATTGTTTTGCAAGCGGCATCGTCACAGTTCCACCAGCAGAGAGCTTATCAAAGATTTCGTGTGTCTGTGCCTCATCTTCCAACCCAATTGATAATTGAATATTTCCTTTCGTTGAAAAATCATGTCCTTTCATTGTGTCAGAAATCATGATGACGTTTTCTCCAAACACAATTCTTGCATGCATTATCCTGTTCTTCTCATCATCGCCACTTGGCATTGGGCTTTCTCCAAAACGTGTCATCATAGGCACTTCGGCGCCAAGCGCATCTTTATAAAAATTTACTGCTTCTTCAGCATTGCCATCAAAATTTAAATAAGGAACCAGTTTCATATAGCAAGTTTTAATTTAATTATTCAATGCTGCATTTTGCCTGCACTCATTAATAATCGCATCCACTTTTTCTTTTGTTAAATGCTCACGATAAGTTTTTCCCATTTGCATCATCGGCGCATAGCCACAAGCACCAAGGCATTCAACAATCTTCAATGTAAATAATCCATCAGCAGTTGTTTCGCCAACATTTATGTGCAACGTATCTTTTATATACTGAATAATGTCGTCGCTTCCATTTAGCATGCACGGGCCTGTTTGACACACTTCAAACATATATTTACCAACCGGCTTAAGATTGTACATTGAATAGAATGTCGCCACTTCATACACTTCAATCGGCTCAATTTTTAATAACGAAGCGACATAATCCATCGTATCAGCACTCAGCCAATTGCCAAATTCTTCCTGCGCGAGATGCAGCACCGGAAGCAAAGCGCTTTTCTGCTTGCCTTCGGGATAGCGAGAAACTATCTCATTGATTTTTTTTAATTTCTCTTCTGAAAATTTTAATTGCGGATTCATTTTTTTCTACGCTTCAATATTTTTTCAAGTTTTTTAACGTCATCTAAATCCTGGTATCATCATCTTTATACTGAAATGCACTTTTATAAACCTCACCAAAACTAACTCCGGGCAAATCGCAAAATAAATCAATGCGTTCAGGCTCTCTGCCTAATTTTATAAATCCGTTTTTATCCATTAAATCCTGCTGAGTCAACTTTAGATATTTGAATCCGAATTTATCAATTACTTTCAGAAGATTTAAGCAGTTTTCTTCTGTGGGTTCATAAAAAATATCCATATCCTTTGTAGTCCTAAAATGACCATTCATTAACACAGCTAATCCGCCGACCAACACATACCTGACGTTTTCTTTTTCTAATAAACTAATAAAATCAGAAAAGTCTTTATTAAAAATCATCGTCGTCAGTTTGGCTTTTTAAATGCTTGCCATTTTTAATGGACTCCCGTTTGCCATGAACTTTATCGTGAAACTTCCATACTTCGTCAATCCATTTTGAAGCTTCGCCTACCCTTTCTTTAATGCTTTTATCAGCCCAAAAATATATATCAGCTTCTTCTGCTTCGTCAAAAGAAACTCTATTCGCTGCTATTTCAATTTCTTTTTTTTTCATTTTTGATCAATTTGGATGGCGGCATATCACGCATCCATTTCTCCCGCAATCAAATTCAAACTGCTCATTACAATAATTGCATCGCTGAGCATAGATCCTTTTGTCAATTCAGAATATGCCTGATAATAAACAAAACATGGCCGCCTGAAATGCAGTCTGTACGGCGTTCTCCCGCCATCACTAATTAAATAAAAACCAAGCTCACCATTTCCGCCTTCCACACTTTGATACACTTCACCCGGCGGTATTTCTGTTTCTCCCATCACAATTTTGAAATGCCATATCAGTGCTTCCATTTTTGTGTACACATCTTTTTTCTCAGGCAAATAATATTCCGGCGCATCTGCATGATACACTTCTGCATCAGTTCCTTTAAATTCTTTTACTTTATTATAAGCATCATTAATAATTTTTAATGATTGCCACATTTCCTGATTGCGAACCAAAAAGCGATCGTAACAATCTCCTGTTTTTCCAACAGGAATTTCAAATTCAAAATCTTCATAACTGCTGTATGGCGTGTGAATGCGAACATCGTAGTCAACACCGGCAGCACGCAGGTTCGGTCCGGTAAATCCATAATTCAGCGCACGTTCTGCACTTATACGACCAGCACCAATTGTGCGCTCCATAAAAATGCGGTTGCGATTGAAAAGATTTTCGAATTCTTTCAGCACAGCAGGATATTCATTCAAAAATTTTTCTAATTTCTCAAATGCTGCATTTGTAAAATTGCGTTCAAAGCCGCCGATCCTTCCAATATTTGTTGTGAGGCGCGAGCCGCATATTTCTTCATAAATTTCATAAATCAATTCGCGGTATTGCATCA
>CAVRBD010000032.1:0-201033 GCA_963718975.1 uncultured Bacteroidota bacterium
CCATCACTCTCTACCTGCAAGGCGGAGCCATCAGCTTCAATTCCATCACCGACTCCGCCGCGGACCCTTTGTCAATCGTCCTGGCGAGCAACAGTGTAACCTGCAACGTCGTCGGCGGCATCCTCAACGGTGTCATCAGTGGACCCGGGAACCTGGCCGTGAGCGGCCCCGGTTCGCTCATCCTGCTTGGAGCGGACACCTACTCGGGCTCCAGCACCATCAATCCCGGGGCCACTTTGCAGATCGGAAACGGCGGCATCGCGGGACAGCTGCAAGGGAACTTGCTTTATGACAACGGTCCAGTGAACGGTACTCTTGGGGCCTATACTATCTCCGCCCACTCGTTGTATACGGTTTCGGACTCGTTTACTCTGGCCGGCACCTCGAGCTTGACGGGAGTGCAACTCGGCCTCTGGGCATTACCTGGTGATGTTCCAACCGGCGCGACGTGGTCGATTGGCAGCACGCCGTTCGGCAACGACATCGGCTCTGGTACGTCCGCTCTGTCCAGCACATTCCAATACACCAATGGCTATGGCTACGACTTATATCAATCGACTTTCTCGTTAAACAAGGCTCTACCCGCGGGCACGTATTACCTCACACTCACTGGTGGAGCGGACTCATTGGGCTCTGGCGGCTATTACTGGGATCAGACGGTAGCGCCATCAACAGCATATGATTCCATAGCGGGCGCAATTAAGGTCCGAATCCTTCGAGCTTTACGGCACTCACTCCGCCGGGCCGGACATCGGCTCCCGCGCAATAGACAATGGCAGCCTGATCTTCGATTCCAACAGTAATCTCACCGTGGCGGCTAGCATCAGCGGCAGCGGCAGCGTAACCCAGAACGGGACCGGCACGACCACCCTCACGGGTGTCAATCCATTCACCGGCGGCACAACTGTCAATGCACGGCATCGTCAACGCGCTCGACAACGCCGCCCTCGGCAACAACAGCGCCGTCACGGTCAGCCAGGGCACTCCTTGAATTTCTCCGGCCAAGTACTACCCCGGACTTTCCGGCACGTACTACAACGCCGCGCCGAACAACCCGAACTCGACCGCGTTTGATTCCCTGAGCACCTGACGGCCTACGTCGCGACTTTGCCTGTGATCACGACGGACTCCAGCGCCGCGTCGAACGGCCAGAACGATAATGGGAACTACTTCGATTACGGCTCCACCGGCCAGGGCTTCCCGGCGACGGTTCTCACCAACCCCAACCAGTTCATCGGTGTCTGGTCGGGAGAGTTCGACGCGCAGGTGGCAGGTTTGTACACCTTCAGCACCGCCAGCGACGACGGCAGCATGCTCTTCATCGACGGCAATGTCGTCGTCAACAACAACAACTACCAGGGGGTGACCGCCAAGCTGGTACGTGACGTGACGCGGGGTATCACAACATCGTCATCGCCTACTACCAGGGAGTAGGCGGCTACGGCTTTTACGCCAACGTGCAAGTTCCCGGCGGCAATTTGCAACTTTTGCCCAATGAGTTGTTGGTGGACTCAAATTCGCAGATCGATTTCGGCCCCTGGCAGGCGGCGGGAATGTACGGTCTCGAGTTCGACGCTCGTCGACCTCAGCGTGGGTCGAACAACTCAAGCACGGTCTACTCGGGCGTCCTATCCGGACTCACGGGACTGACGAAGGTCGGTTCCGGCACGATGACGCTGGCGAATACCAACACCTACCTCGGGGGACCGAGATCAACGCCGGCACCCTGTTGATCGCCGGCGCCGACCTTCCAGCCCTGTGACAATCAATGACGGCACCCTGGCGAGCATTGGTGGTGCGACGCCGGTAACGGTCGGGAGCGTGACCGCGAACAACGGCGGTATCCTTGGCTCAATTTCCACACCGGGCATCATTGATACCGCCGATCTGAACCTTCAGGCCGGCTCCACGTTCGATGAGCCTATCAATGGACCCACGCCCGGAATCGGCTATTCCCAGGTCGTTTCTTCAGGGCCTGTCATGCTAACGGGGAGCACCTTGAACGTCACTCTAGGTTATACCCCGGCCTTCGGAGCTAGCTACGACATCCTCCAAAATACCTCTGGCAGCCCAGTCATCGGGACATTCAACGATCTCCCCGAGGGCGCATCTATCACAGTGAGAAGTTATAAGTTCTTCATCACATATCATGGAGGAACGAGCGGTGACGATGTCGTGTTGAACACCGTCCAGCCGAGCCCAACCACCATCACTTCAGTCAGTGGGATTGATAGCTTGCCACACTCCACACTTTCTCCGGAGGGACTAACGGGCTGTACCTCTATGGCGGCATTATTGAAGATGCGGCGGGAGACCTCTTTGGAACCACCCGGAAGGGAGGGACCTATGACGATGGCACCGTGTTCGAATTGCCCGCCGGCTCGTACGGCACGCCCAAGGTCCTCGCAACCTTCAGCACCGCGAATGGGATCGGGCCTGTTAGTGCATTGGTGATGGACGCCCAAGGCAATCTGTTTGGGACGACCTCCGAGGATACTTCAACCGGCGCTACAATCACCGGGTATGGGTCCGTTTTCGAGTTGGCCAAGGGAACGAGCGGATATACATTCATGACCCTTGCCACGTTCAATAACACCGATGGAAAGCCCCGCTGGGAAGCCTGATTCTCGATTCGAGCGGCGACCTCTTCGGGACCACTTCGCTTGGTGGGGACAACAATCTCGGTACTGTCTTCGAACTCGCAAAAGGGAGCACCGGCTATAGCACATCACCTGTCGTCCTCGTCAGTTTCGATGGCGCCGATGGCTCCTATCCATTAGCCAATCTGGTCATGGATTCGAAGGACGATCTCTTCGGCACTGCCTGGCAGGGTGGTGCGAAGGGGATGGGCGATGTCTTTGAAGTGCAAGCCTTGAATTCCACCGGTGGGGCACCAACCTATAGCCCCACTCCCATAGACCTCGTCGATTTCAACGGGGCAACGGTGCATATCCCGTTTGCGGGCTCACGCTGGATTCGAACCAGGACCTTTTCGGAACAGCAGTCACAGGTGGGCTGCACAATGTTGGCCCTGTCTTCGAACTGATGCCGGGACCACCGGCTATTCGGGCACCTTCACCACTCTGTACAGTTTCCCTGGCGGCGCCAACGGGTACTATCCCCAGGCCGGGGTCGTCCTTGACTCCAGCGGCGATATCTTTGGGACGACGCAGTACGGCGGGATTTCCGGTGATGGAGACGTCTTCGAGCTGACTCCCGGCGGCGCGGGTTACCAGAGACCGATCTCATAACCTTCAACGGCACCACCGGATATGCCCCGCGGCATCGCTGCTCCGAGATTCGAGCGGCGATCTCTTCGGGACCACAATCGCAGGCGGAACGTATTCGAGCGGCAACGTTTTCGAGCTGACACCCAACCCGACGGGAATGACCTATAACTTCACCACGCTCTATTCTTTCGTAGGCGGCGACGGCACTTACCCCGCGTCCTCTCTCTACGCGGATTCGAGTGGCGATCTGATTGGTACAACGGCCGAGGGTGGGCTTTACGATGGCGGCACCGTCTTCGAGCTCACGCCGGTTCCTGGCGGCGAATACTCCGAGTCAATTCTCGTCTCTTCAATGGCGGCGACGGGGCGGAACCTTTCGCCGGCGTGGTCGCCGATTCGTCCGGCAATCTGTGGGGTACGACCACGCAGGATGGCGCATACGGCTACGGAATATATATGAACTCGTGAAAGGAACAACCGGCTATACGATCGACGACATCTACAATTTCACGAACAGTCACGGCGCGACCCCCTATGCCTCCCTGTTGATTGGTGCCAACGGCGACATCTTCGGCGTGGCCGGATATAACCAGACCTATTCGGGCAACTCGAACTACGTGCTCGAAACCACCTACCAGTCCGTTCAAGGCGGCGGAATGCAGGTGCAGACCCAATACGTCAACGGGAATAGCGGTGCGCTGCTCGGCAGTGGCGGAAGCATCACCACGCTCAACTCGAGCTCGACGCAATACCATCTCGAGAGCGGCCTGCGTTACGAATTCCAGGTGGTCTACGGCACCCAGACCACGACGACGAGGACCTATCACTCGAGTAACTGGATCGGTGCGTTCCATATCGGCAGCGGTACAGACTATTCGTCGAACACCGTGCCCACCGGGCAGCCGACGATCTGGCCTCGAGCGAACGCTTCGTGCTGGATACGGCCGATGCGGGGACCGGCTTACCTCTATCTACGACGCAGACCAACGTTGCTTCCTCGACCGGCTTCACGCCTGGAGCGAACTGGTCGACCAGCACTTGGTACGGAAAGCACACCTACTACCAGCAGACCGTTGACGTCACCAACGACCAGACGGTATCGACCAACTCGATCAGGGCCGACAGGCCCATCGACATCAACTTCCTCGGCGGGACGCAGGCCGGCATCACGATCACGTCGGGTGGCAACGTCACGCTGCTCGGAAATCTGCAGAACACCAACGGTACGACGACGATCACTGCCGGCGGCTCGATCCTCAGCCCAACCCGGCCAGCACGATCCAGGGTGTCGTGGTCAACCTCAGCGCGCAAAACAGTATCGGCCAGAGCGGATCGCCCGCGGTCGCCTGCCACATCGACGACAGCGGCGGTGCCCGCGACGTTCAGCGCGATCAATGTTGTTCTGCAGCCGCGGTCGGCCTGATTGCTCCTCCGACGTCCGCCACGGTCACTTATGCAAATACCACGGTTGCCGGCGCGACCGTCGGAACGATCACCTTGACCAATGGCGGCAACTGGAACGGCTACACGGTAGGCGAAGGTGTCTTCGTTCAAAATCAATCGCCGGTCCCATCGACGGATACATACGCCAACGGCCTGTCTTTCAATCCCAGCGTGGGCAATGCGTACTACACGATCGCTGCGATCAGCGGCGCCACCATCACGTTGAACCAGGCGTTGTTGGGTACCGCTCTCAATCCCACGCTCGGGACTTTGGAAACCAACGTCAGTGTCGGTTTGGCGCCGGTTAACCTCAATCTGCAAGGCAGTGCCGGGTTGACGGGTACGCCGACCGCCACGCAGGTCAATTACAGCAACAACTCCATCACGCTGACCAACGGCGGCACTTGGAGCGCCTACACAGTAGGCGAGGGCATCTATGTCGGCGGTTCCGGCGTCAACAACACCGGAACGTTCAACCCCAACAGCACCCAAAGCTATTACATCATCACCGGGATCAACGGCGCGAGCCTGACGGTCAACCACTCGTTGACGGCCGGGTCCAACGTCACCGCCAATGTGGCGCCTGTAAGTATCGGCGAAAGCCTCAACGCTACGACCGCCAACGGCGCCATCTACATCAACGCGCCGACCACCGGGCTCGCCATCAACTCGATCATCGCCGGCGGCGACATGACGGTGAATTTGGCGTCGGTTCGTGGCATCGTGGTCGCAACCGGGGATTCCGGCCTCATTGCCGGCGGCAATGTCACCGTCACCAGCGGCGCCGGTGTCGGCACCAGTGCGGCGAACATTCAGCTCGCAGTGGGCCAGGCGGCCAACGACCAGTTCAACTTGAGCGCCAAGGGCGACGTTTACCTGACCCAGGCGAACGGCAACCTGCCGCTGTTCGCGCTTTCGACCAGCGGAAGCGTTTTCATCACGCTCGGCGACGGCAGCCTCGTCAACGTCAACACCAACGTCACCGTCGATCCGCGCACCGTTGCTCAGCTTGAGAACGGCGTCTGGAGCCAGCTGCAACTGACCGGCGCCCAGTACGATGCGAAGGTCGCGCAGACCATCAACGAGTATCAGTCTTCGCAGCAGAACCAGTACCAGACCTACTGGACCTATCTCGATCACCTGGTCGACGGCGAGGTCCAGCTGTCGGCGGCCGACCTTTCTTATTACACCAGCTTCTATACCGCGCAGGGCACGGCGCAGAACCTCACCGGAAGCGCCCTGACCAGCTACGTGTCAAACGCGATCCAGACGCTCCAGATATCGGAGACGCAGCAATATTACACCCTGGCCGCGGAGTTCGGTCCGGGCGGTACCTACAATCCTTCGCCCACCGGCAATGTCTATAACGCAGCGACCCAGTCGAACATCTCGGTCAATTCCACCACGTCGGCCCAGACGCTCGCAGCCGCGGTCATTTACGGCAATGTCAACGGCCTCGGCACCCTGACGCTTGCGGCCGGCGGAAGGTGGTCGGATCTCGGCTACGTTGCCGGGCAGGGCATCTATGTCGGGACGGCGTCGGATGCCAACAACAACGGCGCGACCTTCAGTGCCGGCAGCGCCAATCCGTATTATACCATCCAGTCCATCAGCGGCGGCGTGATCACCTTGACGACCGCGTTGAAGGTGAACGATCAGGCGACCGTCAACATCGCGCCGGTCGCGATCAATTCGCAAAACCCGAGCCAGAGCACGGCGTCGTCCACGACCTCGGCCTCGGTCGACTTCCAGAGCGGTCCGGCGGCGACGGTGGTTTCGTTCCAGAACGGCATCGTGCCAGCCACGGTCAGTTTCGACGCCACCGCCAACACGATCACGCTTTCGAACGGCGGCAGCTGGACGGCGCTCGGCTATACCGTGGGTCAGGGCGTCTATGTCGGTTCGTCCACCGATGCCAACGGCAACGGCGCGACCTTCAATCCGACATCGGGAAATCCCTATTATACGATCTCCGGAATTAACGGTGCTGTGCTCACGCTCACGCTGCAATCCGGACAGACCCTGACGACCGAAACCAATGTGACCCTCAACCTCGCAGCGGTCACGATCAGCGGGACCAACGGATCCACCAGCACATTGGCTCCGGCCACGATCACGCTGGCGAACGGCGGAAGCTGGTCGGCGCTCGGTTACACTGTCGGCCAGGGCATTTTTGTCGGCTCGTCGACCGACGCCAACGCGAACGGCGCCGTCTTCAATGTCGGCGCGACAAATCCCTACTACACGATTTCCGCAATCAACGGCGACGTGATCAGCGTGGCCGGGCAAGGCCTGACCAGCGAAACCAATGTCACGGTCAACCTCGCGCCGGTCGCGATCAGCGGGACCAATGGGTCAACCAGCACGCTGCAGACGTTGTCCACGCTCACGCTGACGAACGGCACAACTTGGTCGTCATTGGGCTACACTGTCGGCCAGGGCATCTTTGTCGGCTCGTCGAACGATCCGAACAGCAACGGTTCCATTTTCAACGCGAGCGGGAATAATCCCTACTACACGATCGCTGCAATCAACGGCAACGTACTGACGCTGGCGGCCGGCGAAAACGTGCAGGCCTCGACGACGCTGAACGTGTCGCCGGTGACGATCAGCGGAAGCCACGGCTCGACCAGCACCCTGACGCCGGTTACCGTCAAGACGGACACCGCGGTTCAGACCACGACCACGGCCGTTCTGACCGGATCGACGACGTCGGCGACCGTGAATTTCGGCAATGTCGGTGATCTCGGCACGGTCACACTGGCAAACGGCGCGACGTGGGCGAGCCTTGGCTACACGACGGTCGGGCAGGGAATCTTTATCGCTTCCTCGACCGACGCCAATGCCAACGGCACGACGTTCAATGCCACCGCGGTGAACGGTTACTATACGATCACCGCGATCAGCGGATCGACTATCACGCTGAATCAGTCGCTGCTCAACGAAACCGGGGTGACTGTCAATGTGACCCAGGTGGCGATCACCAAGACGACGAGCAATGTTACGATCGACACTTATAATCCCTATGCCTACGATCCGAACTTCACCTATCTGCTGACCTCGACCGAATACGCCAACCTCACTCAGGGCATCCATCAATGGACCCAGAGCCAGTTGCTGTCGGGCATCAGCGCGGGCCTGTTGCAGACCACGACCAGCACGCAAATCAATATTGAAGCGCCGAATATTACGGCGGCCAATATCGTGATCACGACGCATTCCGGCGCTTCGCCGAACAGCGGCAATATCGGCTCGCTCGTCAATCCCGTCACCAACTTCAGTTCGACCGCGAACGTCATCGGGTTTGCGCCGGGCACGAATATTGACGGGACGCAGGTCCAGCTCGCCCTTGCGGCCGCGCAGGCTTCCGACGTCAACTTCCTGGCGGCTATCCCGCTGGACACGTCGGTGAATTTCAGCGGCAACACGATTACACTCGCGGATGGCAGCAGCTGGGATACCAGCGTCTACAAGACCAACGAATATCTCTATGTCGGTGGCAGCACGCAGAATGCGACCCAGAATGGCGCCTATCTGAAGATTACCAACGTCAGCGGTTCCGTCATCACCGTTTCACAATCGCTGCAGACCGAGCAAAGCCAGCAGATTTTGATTGCGCCGGTCGTGCTCAATCTCAATACGACCGACCAAAGCCTGTTGGGCACGGGCACCGTGGGCACCCCGGGCTTCACGCCCGCGACGCCGACCGCGACGACGGTTAATTTCGGCAACGTGTCGAACAACGGCACGATCACGCTCACCGATGGCAGCACCTGGGCCGGGCTTGGCTACACGGTTGGCCAGGGTATCTTTATCGGGTCGTCCAACGATCCGAACCGGAATGGCTCGGCCTTCAGCACCAGCGGCACAAATCCGTATTATACGATCGCCGCCATCAACGGCGCGACGCTGACGTTGCAGTGGGGTCAGATTCTGACGCCTGAAACCGGCGCCACCGTCAATATTGCGCCGGTCGCAAAGGACCTGGTGAGCGGCGCGACCAACGTGAAATTCGTGCTGGTCTCGCAGAGCAGGGATGTCGCGATCACGCCAACGGGTACGGTCACCGCGACCGCCGATGGTTTCATCTTCCTGGGTTCGCAAGACAATCTGGAGTTGAACCACGTCGTGTCGACGGGCAACGGCAACGTCGAGATCAAGACGCAAGGTTTCGTCACCAACGTCGCGACGAGCGGCGTGAACGTGCAGGGCTCCGAAATCATTATTGAAGCCGGTAATGGCGCCATCGGCACCGATCATATCGACGGTACCGACATCAATCCGATTCTGGTTCAGATCGGGGCCGGCGGCAGTCTCACCGCGCGTGCGCAGTATGACATCTATATCACCGCGCCCACCGGCGACATTCCGGTCGGAGGCATATACTCCGCGGTCGGCGGTGTCGATCTGGTCGCGGGCACGGGTTCGATCTACGACTTCATCACCTCGGACTTCGCCAAGATCCAGGCGAACTGGCTTGAATTGCAGGCCCTCAACGGCAGCGTCGGGGTGGGATCGTGCCGAGGGCGGCATCAACGGCCGCAAGATCAAGTTCATCGGCTCGACGACGGCTACAATCCGCCCAAGACGGTCGAGCAGCCCGCAAGCTGGTCGAGCAGGACGAGGTGCTGTGCATCTTCAACACGCTCGGCACGCCGACCAACTCCGCGATCCAGAAATACATGAACAAGAAGAAGGTGCCGCAGCTCTTCGTCGCCACCGGCGCGACCAAGTGGGGCGATCCCGGAGCATTTCCCGTGGACGATGGGCTGTCAGCCCGACTATCAGACCGAGGCGCGCGATCTACGCCAAGTACATGCTGCAAGGTGAAGCCCAATGCCAAGATCGCGCGTGCTCTATCAGAACGACGATTACGGCAAGGATTACCTCGAGGGCCTCAAGGAGGGGCTCGGCGCAAGGCGGCGCCGAGATCGTCGTCGAAGTGAGCCTACGAGATCACCGACCCGACCATCGACTCGCAGATCATCAAGCTGAAATCGTCGGGCGCCGACGTGTTCTTCAACATCGCAACGCCGAAGTTCGCCGCCCAGGCGATCCGGAAGGTCGACGACCTCGGCTGGAAGCCGATGCAGTTCGTGAACAACGTGCGCCTCGTCGGCGCCGTGATCGAAGCCGGCCGGCTTGGAAAACGTGCAGGGCATCATGCCCGCCGCCTATCCGAAGGACACGACCGATCCGCAGTGGAAGGACGATGCCGGCATGAAGGCCTTCGACGAGTTCCGTACCAGGTACTTCCCTGAAGGCAACAGGATCGATCTCAACCTGATGTACGGCTACACCGCGGTGCTTTTAAAAGCAGCACATAAATAATTCCACCAATCAAACACACTGTTGCATATAATTCTCCCCGCTTCATCAAATCAGGAACTGTGTTGCTCAAAATATCTGCCAGCAACCCACCGAATGTCGCAGATATCACGCCCATCATCACCGCATATATACTGTTCACGCCGTGTTCAAGGCTTCTTTCTATGCCGCCGGCAGTGAACATACCGATACCGATTGCATCTGTAATAAAAATGATGCGCCTGAAATGAGAAATATTTTTCCTCACTAATGAAACAATAATGACCGCGCCTGCCACTAATGAAAGTGCGAAATAATCGTTTACCCAGTTCACAGGTTTTATTCCAAGCAATATATCTCTTATCGTTCCTCCGCCATATGCTGTCACAAATGCAAGAACAGCAGCCCCGAAAATATCCATATGAAAAGTTCTCGCTTTCAGGGCGCCGGTAATCGCAAATACAAATATCCCGGTGTAAATAATAACTTCAACCATTTTCATAGTTGAAAGTTATTAATAAGAATAAAAAAAAAGTTCTTTTTTAGAAAAATTTTCTGCCGTATTTATCATCTAATAGTTTTATCAACAGGATACTTTTCCAACCAAACAACTTCTCTCTTAAATTACTGTTGATTATGCAACTTGCTTATCTGATTTAAGGTGAGGCTGATTCTTTTTAAATAATTTATATTTCCCTCCGTCCCATCTGTAAACATCAAATTTTGATGGCGGGTTATTATCCATGCCAGGACCACCTCCTGCACACCAATTAAATCGGGCCAGCCACCATTTGAAGTTGACCGCACAAAAAATTCGGGAGAATAAACGCCTTCCTGCCTGACATAAATGCCTCTTTCATTTTTTATATAAAGTGAAAGATCCTGGATATCCGGGCTCGAATATTCGTCAGATTCCCGCACAAATACTTCATCCTTGCCATCATTATTTATATCAACAGTAATTACTTCAACGGTTGCGCGTATTCGTTGATGATTTTTACTGTTAATATCTTCAATAGTAAGAACTGTATCTTTTTCTTCTTTTCTGTATTCAAGCTTATAGTCTTTTGCAAAAAAATTTTTCTCTGCATTCGTGAGTTTTGTTTTTGTGAACCTGAATATATACTCTGATTCTTTAGATAATCTGGTATTATTAATTTGCGCATTTGCATTCAGCATTATGATCAACAATAGCAGAAGTTGTAAAATCTTTTTCATATAAAATTTTGAAGGTAAAATTGAAGTGTTGATGGCATGGCAGGTTTATTTATTATTTGTTGCGCCAGATTGTATGTTTCCTTTCATTATGCCTGGCATCATACTGTTATCCGCCGATCCATTTTTTTGTAAAGACAAAAATGAATAAGTGGCGACGGATTCGGATTCATCATCGGAGTCATAAAGAATCCTGCAATCGCCCGGATTGATCAGATATCCTGATGGGTCATCATCTTTTGATTTCATGTAGTATGCAGTTTGAAAGTTACTGATCGATCCGTTTTGTATTTCACCGCTGTACAAAGCCAGCGCTGTATAGTTTATGCCGCTTTCAGTGCCCATTACCTGTGCAAAAACAGTAAATGAACTGGCGTTGCCGGCAATATAAGTTGCTGTAACATCAGATCCTGAATCAGGTTGTGCAGAGCTTGCATTTTTGTAATCGACCCTGATTGTAAATGCACTATTGTCCTGATTGGAAAATTTATATTTGTAATCAGCAACAGTTCCTCCTGCAGCTTGAAACCGCGAATTATCGAAGGAGCACACGTAAGGATGCACCAGATAAATGCCACTTAAAGCGGGCGGCGTTGTGCCTTGGTTAATTGTCATTCCCCATTCCTTCAAAGAATCTATGATAGCCTGAGAAATAATATTGTTAACGGGCGCAGGAAGATTATTGCCATTGCCCCCACTACTTTTTTTGCATGCCTGCAAAATAATAAGAACAAAAACGGCTGTGCTTAGAACGCGGACAAAATGTTTCATGAGCGGTATGTTTTAATTGTTAATAAATATTTTTGAAGTATCAGGTTTCAGAAAATCATTAATGCTATTCCCTGTTTCAAAATTTTATGCGTGAAGGATAAATCCATACGGCAATAAAAAAATTAGTTTAGCTATTCTCATAATCATTGATATCTCTCCATGCATCAGAGCCATTAGGAGCCACTTTAATTTCTCCTGAAATTTTTCCTTCTTCAATCATCTTTTTTATTTCATACAAAGGCTTAGGGCCTTTAGGCACTCCGCCCTGTATTAAAAAATAAAAATCACCCGGCGCATTTTCTTTTCCGTTAATTTTCTCTGATAACATTTTGCCTACGTCACCAGCATGATGTGTCAAGGTTTTTGCCGCGGTAGAAATATTGCTCCCTGCGCTCTTAAGCAACTGGCTAAGCCTTTCCCCGTCGTCGGTCTTAAAGCTTTTCAAATCTGTTGCTTCATGAATTCCTGATAAATCAAATTGAATATAAGGCGCCTCAGAAAACCCGATCAGCTGCGCAACAAATACAGTTGGGATACCTGAGCGCGAACTGTTGTAGCGATTGACTTGAGAATTATATATTTCTCTATTTTTTTGAATATCCAATTCACATAGCGTTATATTTTTCATCAACAATTGGTATTGCTCGCTGGCTTTCAGATTTGGGAATTTTTCTGCAAATCCCTGCAGGCTTGCAAGAGTTGCTCCTGATTGTTGATAAGAGGCCATAATATTTGCAGCGCTTGCATCCTGTGAAATTTTTAATTGGGTAAACTGTTCGCTTTCCTGATAGTTTTTAACTACATCAATTAATTGATTGATGAGTGAAAGTTTTTTACTGATTGCTACCTGTATATTTGATGCGCTTTGCTTTACATTTTGCGAGAGCTTTTGCAACTTGTTATAATTGATGGCAAAAAATGCCAATAACACCACAAGAATTAATAAAAGAGTAGTCATTGTTTTTTAATTTTTATTGTGAAAAATTTATTGAATGCCAAAATTTTCAGAATTATGTTTTTGGAATTATCAAATATACCCTGGCTGATAGGCCGCGGTCAACAGCCGTTTATTATTTGCTGCGTTTCATTTATTTTTTGCAGATAAAAGAGATATAAGCAAGATTTAGAAAGGAACAACCACGAGAATACAAGTTTCGCGTTAAATATTCAATTTAGCAATACCTGAATACCCTGATTGATAGTGTGGCTCAGCCATGTGATACACAGATACTAAATGATATTAGCCTTTACCGCTTTGTAAACCAATTGGGATGCATTTAATGCGCTGAGCTTGCGCTGCATGTTCTTGCGATGCGTTTCAACCGTTTTTATGCTGATGTTTAATTTGAATGCTATCTGCGTGCTTGTTAAGCCTTCTGCAATATGTTTCAGCACTTCAATTTCACGCAAAGAAAGTAAATGCAATTCTTCCATTATGAAAATTTCTCTCAAACCTATTATACATCAAAGCCTGGCACAACCTTGATTTATTTTTCGCTGATGTATATTTATTATTCGCTGGGTTCTTCTGGAACAGTGCTATTCATCTGTGCAAGCCCGGTTTATTTTACGGGTATTGATGGCCGTTATTTTCCGGATAAAATCAGATTGATTCAAAAAAAATCAGGAAAACGAACTGCTGATAACTGTATTATCTTCGTTCAATAAATTTTTGTAATCATGGCTTATCAAACTTTATTAACGGATCTCTCCAATCATATTTTTACCATCACCATCAATCGCCCTGACAAATTAAACGCACTTAACAAAACTGTGATTGAAGAACTCGCCGACGCGATCAATGAAATTTATTACAATGGTGAAATAAAGGCCGCAATAATAACAGGCAGCGGCGCAAAAGCATTTGTTGCCGGCGCTGATATCGCCGAATTCACTTCTCTTGATAGCAAAAGCGGAAAAGCACTTGCACAAAAAGGACAGGAAAATGTTTTTTCTAAAATTGAAAATTCTCCGAAGCCGGTGGTTGCAGCAGTGAATGGTTTTGCGCTTGGTGGCGGCTGTGAGCTTGCAATGGCTTGCCATTTTCGTTTGGCAAGCGACAATGCGAAATTCGGCCAGCCTGAAGTGAATCTGGGATTAGTGCCCGGCTATGGCGGAACGCAGCGATTGACACAATTAATAGGAAAAGGAAAAGCAATGGAACTAACGATGACCGGCAACATGATTGACGCGACTGAAGCACTTCGGTTAGGATTGGCGAATCACGTGACAGCTCCTGAAAATTTATTGCCTGAAACAAAAAAAATATTGCAAACAATCATGACCAAAGCACCACTTGCCATTGCAGAAGTTATTTCGCTTATTAATTATGCTGCTTACGGAAATGAAAATGGCCTGCAAAAAGAAATTAACTCATTTGGAAAAATGTTTGATACAGCCGATGCTAAAGAAGGCGCAAATGCATTTCTTGAAAAAAGAAAAGCAAATTTCACGGGCAAATAAATTTCACCTGCTAAATAAAAAAATAAAGGCTGCAATATATGCAGCCTTTATTTTTAGCTCAATTCATTGCTAAGCATGTATTGCACGTTTGGTTGCATTAATTGCATTGTCAATGTGCATATAAGCACGCGCCTGCAAGCCCTGCGCAAATTTGTTGTCTTCATCGTGGCTAATGTCCTGACGCGCTTTCCTTAAAAAATCTGCCGCTTCATGCAAACGACCGTTATGATCATTTTTTTCATCAACCGGCGGATGGTCTTCCAAATTTTTTCCGTCTTCAATTGATGCCTTTTTAATTTCACCAATTGCTGCATCAATTTGTTTTACTGCTTCCACTTCATCAACTGTTCTTTCCCAATTCCCCGGGCGATGCTCTATCATCCAACGTGCTGCGCGAAGATCGGAAAGCGCATGAAGATAATAAGGATGGTCGCCATAATGTGTGTTTGCTTTTGAAATAATCGAAATGGATGAAAACAATAGAACAAAGCTTAGTGCCTTGATTGACAAGAAATGTTTCATTGGTAATAAATTTTAAGTTTAAGTGATTTTTATTTCCGCAGTTCAATTGCAGAAACCAATAGCAACATATCTAATATCGTTCCAGCATCCTATTAATCGGCGTCTCTTAACATCTGCTTTACAAACAATGGGGAAAAATATAATATGCCAAGCAGTAAAATAAAATCCTGTAAGAATGATACTACTCGTATGTATTTGCGAAAGTGATTGTTTGATTCTTTGATGTTTTTATTTCTGCAATATTATCATTCAATAATATTTTATCTCTTTCTGCACCTTTAACAATCCATGTTTTGAAAGGTAATTTTATTTTCAGCCTTCCGCCATATTCTGAAAAAATTTTCACTTCAGCAATCACGCCATTTTCTTTTTTTGCACTGATCAAAAAAGCACCTTCGGCTCTTAATGTTTTAAAAGAAACATTTTTCCATGCAGAAGGAACTGCAGGAAAAATTTCAATTACATCATCGTGATTTTGTAAAAGCAATTCATGAACTCCTTGTGCAAAAGCAAAATTTCCTTCCAGTGTAAAAGGGCGATAAGTGAAAGAAGAATATTGGCCGCCTTTTTGATCGCCATTTAAATGAAAACTATTTGGCGAACAAAAATTGCTTGCGAAAATCTGCAATTGCTTCACAGCGCTGTCAGCTTCTTTTGCTCTTGCATACAAGCACGACATCCAGCTAAATGAATAGCCACACCACTCTCTTGTTCCAAGCCTCTCAATATTTTGGAGCGATTTTTTTATAATCAAAGAATCTGCCGCATTATTAATATCAAGCAAACACAATGGATAAATTGCCATCAATGGCGACATATGGCGGTGTGAAACATTGAAATCCTGACCAGGAGCAACTGTGAGACCAGTTTCGTTTACATCAAATTCCGGTAAAGATTTCAATACTGAGATGGCATTATGCGACGCAGCTGAAGTATCTGCTTTGATTATTTCGTTACCAGTTTTAAAAGTGTACCTGCATAATGCAAGATCATAATTAGTATAATTCGTGAACCATGCTTTGATACTGTTATCATTAAATTCCGGGCTTGAACTTAATGGTAACTGATGAGTGTCTTTATTAATAATACTCTGTAAATATTTTGTAATGAAGCCATAATATGGCTTCAATTTTTCATAGAAAAATTTTTCGTCCTTGCTATATTTCCATTGCCAATAGAAATGTTGGGCAAGCCAACAAGCAGTTGTTGGGCTCATGGAATATTGAATCCAGCCACCCATTTCTTTACCACTGATTGTTGTAACGCCGGGAACATTTAACCCATCAATATCAAAATAATGTTTTGTCCATCGCTTATTTTCTTCTTTCGTTCTCCATAAAAAATTAGTGAAAGATTCAGTCAGGTCCAGGTGATTGCTTTCATAGCCCGGCCAATAACTTAATTGTGTATTTAAATCATTATGGATATCGCCTTTCCATGGCGGCAGATTTCCATTGTCTGCAGTCCAAATTGCCTGCAAAGAAATCGGCGGCGTATTGCTTCTGGCAACGCACCCGAACTTATACATTTCGAGATAATATTGTTTTTCCAATAAAGTATCAGGAATAGAAATGGAAGAACGGCTCCAGAAATTTTTCCACCATGCAATATGAGAAGGCCAGCCGGTCGGGTCTTTGGAAGATGTATTTAATTCAGGCAATGTTGCATGTTCATTGATGCTTATCGTCCATTCGCCGATAAAATTGGTTGCGGAAAATTTTTTCCATTTAACCAGCACTTCATAATAATTTCCATTCCATGTTGGCTGATGATATAAAATGCTGTTTGCAGTTTTTGTTATTCTTCCATTTTTATATCCTAACCTTTTCAAACCTTGTCCTTCTACACTGTTGCCTGTTGAATTATTTTCAACAGCATTATATCCGGGAATCTTTAATGACGGAATAACATCAATGAAAGAAAAATCTTTTTGTGGCAAATTCTCGAATCCAAAATATCCGATCTGGCTTGTAGCGTGAACATAATTGTGAAATAGCACTCCGTTTTCAAATTTAACGGTTGCTAATGCCTGAATAATATCCACTCCGCTCGAAACAATCTTTCCAAATTTTCTCAAATCAAATTCCAGCGCAGCGGCAGGAATCTTAGTCGGTGCCGGATATTTTTCATATGGCTCATCTCCTAATTTCTGCACTGTATCATATTCGTTTTTCTTTACCTGCTCAACTACCCACGAGAATTTCAGTTTATCAATCGCAGGCATTGGCCGGTCATCCCAAAGGTCGGCACGATCTAATGAAAGCCTTACTCTATCTGATTTCTGCCATATTAATGCGCCGAGCCATCCGTTACCAATAGGCAATCCTTCATCCCATCTTTTTGCAAGGGAATCAAAAGCAAGGCCATGTTCTAGTTTCGGTTGTGCAACAACGTTAATTGAAGAAATGAGTAGCGAAAAGAATAAAATTATACTCCTGTTCATAAGGCAAGTTGTTTTTTTATTGAAGGTGGTTTCACAATCGTCGTGTCTTCAGGAAGAAGCGGGACGTTATATCCACCGGAATCAATCGAAGTTTTTGGAAATGATTTTTTAATTTCACTCCAATCGCTCGCTTTAATACTGGTTTGATAAAGATATAATGACTGAAGATTTCTTAATTCTTTCAACTGCACCAATCCGGCAGCAGTAATTTTTGTGCCGACAAGATTCAACGAACGCAATTGCTTTAAATCTTTTAAATAATTCAATCCTTTATCTGTGATGTTAGTGTTATTAATTTCGAGCTTACTAAGATTTGTGCAATGTGCAATTATTGCAAGCATTGAATCATCAACCGGCTTGTTGTTTACCCGCAACCACACCAATTGTTTTTTCAGAGGCAATAACAAAGAAATGATTTTGTCATTCACATTTGCGGTAACAAAATTTGCAGAAAGATAATTTGAGCTTTGCGCAACAGGGATCACAACAATTCCAGAATCTTTTAGTTTTTGAATTGAAGCTTCATCTGCTTTTTCAACTGAAGCTTGCGGCACATCCAAATCAATTTTCTTTTCTTCACTATTATTTTGCAAAGCCCTTAATGCAATTTTTATTTTTTCCGGCTGATTAATCTGCTTTACTTTTTTTGAAAAACTTGTTCCTTCATCAATCCACCATTTTAATATCGCTATTTCATTGTCTGATAATTGCGATTTTTCTTTAGGTGCCATATGATGTTCATCTTCCCGTGGAAGCGTAATCCGCTTTATCAATTCGCTTTCGCTTGATTTATTTCGAATGACAATGAGGCCATCCTTTCCGCCTTTTATGATATTAACGGAATCGTCTAACCGGAGTTTTCCTTTTTGCTTTGTCTTGCCATGACAGGAATAGCATTTCTCCTGAAAAATTGGTGCAATTACATCTGCATAAACCGATGCATCCTGAACATTCGCAATCGGCTTTCTTTTAAATGTCGTTATAGAATCGCTGTTCAATAAATCTTTCAAAGGTTGTGTAAGATAATCGCTGCCATGGGTGAGCGAGCCACCAAGATGGCCTGTAATAAATATCAAAACAATCAACAAAAATGCGAGAGGCAATTGGAATTTGTGCAAATAGTTTTTCCTCCGGAAATAATAAATAACAATAGAAACAATAGCAACGCTAATGCCCATCCATTGATGTAAATTGACTGCATCATCATCGTAATCTCCGGTTTGAGAAAGTATGTATCCGGTAATGCAGGAAACGATCGCGCTTGTCATTCCGAGCAATAAAATAATATTAATAGAAGGCTGCAGATGCGCAAATTTGTCTTTTCTTGATTGCCATAAAAACAAGCAGGCAAGCAGTAAAATGCCTATCGGAAGATGAACAAGAACAGGATGCAGATGACCGAGAAATTGAAGCATAGTTGAGCTGCGGGTTTTGAGCTGTGAGCTATGAGCAAGGAAAATTATTTATTTAGTTTGTTCATAAAGCTGATAAGCATTTTTTGTTCTTCATCTAAATCACTTAAGAGTTCATTTTTTATTCACGACTGCCAATAGCACACGGTTTCTCTTACAAATATCTTTTCCTCAACAACTGCATCATGTGCACATTGATTGCCCACTGGTCTGCTACCGGCTGAATGGTGTAAGGCAATGCAGGCATATAATGCGGCGGCCCGAACTCAGTTAATATAGTCAGCCTTTCACCGTTTTTCTTTTTTTGTTCAACCACTTTATCCCACCATGCAAAATGCGCTTTCACAGCGTCATCCCATTCCGGCGCACGAGGGTCATTCACTTGCGGGCCTTCCTGGTGGCCGATGCGTGCATGAATATGATCAACTCTTTGCAAAGCCATATCAATTGTTTCCTGCTGATCTTGCAACAAACTTTCATGCACATTGCACCAATGTGAAATATCAAGCGTAATCCTTAAGCCAGGAATTTTTTCCATAAATGTTCTTGCAATTGGCGCTGAATACAAAATTCTTGAACGATGTGTTTCATGACAGATTTTTATTCCTGTTTCTTTTGCCATTTGCATTGTGTATTCAATAAAATTTTTATTATCGTCAAAAGAAAAATAATCTTTTCCTGAATGGCAATTAATATAAAGCGGCTTTTGAATGGTGTTGGTCGCCGCAGCATCAACCATTTTTTTGAACGATGCAAAATTGTCTTTGAAATTTGATTCATGCCCTGCGGTAAGAAATCCTACTTCAAGAGAATTTTTTTTCAGCGCATTGAATAATTCATCCTGCTCTTTTTTTTCGAGCGGCCACCAGATTTCAATTCCATCATAACCTTCATGTTTTGCCTTGGTGCAGTATTCATCAACTGTTCCGGGAAAACCCCAGTTAGTAGCGAGAATTTTTAGCTCAAAATTGCTGTTCATATTAAAAGTAGGTTTGTTCGACAAAGCGAATGTTTCTAATGAAGAAAAAAATAATGCAGTCGCAGTTGTTGCTTGAATGAAATTTCTCCTTTTCAAAAATTGTTTTTTTATTTTTCTCGCCTTGGCATCTTCGCGAGAAATAATATTACGCAATAATATCATTGATCACGCTGCCGCTCACATCTGTTAATCTGAATGGTCTTCCCTGAAATTGATACGTGAACTTCTCATGGTCAAATCCAAGCTGGTTAAGGATTGTGGCCTGCATGTCGAACGGCGTTACTTTTCCACTGATGCCTGCATAACCAATCTCATCTGTTTCTCCGTAACTAAATCCTTTTCTAATTCCGCCACCTGCCATCCACATGGTAAATGCTTCCGTGTGATGGTCGCGCCCTTTAAACATCATTTGTTTTCCTTCGCGATTTTCCTGCATTGGTGTTCTCCCAAACTCGCCGCCCCACACTACTAATGTTTCTTCGAGCAAACCTCTTTGCTTCAAATCCAATATCAATGCTGTGATTGATTTATCAACTTGTCTGCATTTATTAATTAAGCCGATGTCAACTGCATCGCCGGGTCCAGTACCATGACTATCCCATCCCCAATCGAACAACTGCACAAAGCGTACGCCTTTCTCTACTAATTTTCTGGCGAGCAAAATATTATTGGCGAAGCATGCTTTGTTCGGTTGCGTTCCATACATGTCATGAATATATTGCGGCTCATCATTAATGTTCATCACATCCGGAACAGAAATCTGCATCTTATATGCCATCTCATATTGCGAAATGCGTGAAAGAATTTCAGGATCTTTGAATTCTTTATACTCTTCCTTATTCACTTCATTAATCGCATCAATAGAAGCTTTGCGCAAATCGCGATCCATGCCTTGCGGATCGTTTATAAATAAAACAGGATCGCCTTCGCTCCTGCATTGCACGCCCTGATATACGCTCGGTAAAAATCCACTTCCCCACACACTTTTACCGGCGTCGGGAAATTTTCCTCCGCTCGTGAGCACTACAAATCCAGGAAGATTTTGATTTTCCGTTCCCAATCCATAGGTCACCCATGATCCAATGCTCGGTCTTCCTAAACGTGGTGAACCGGTGTGCACTAAAAATTGCGCAGGTGCATGATTGAACTGATCGGTTGAACATGCTTTTAAAAAACTGATTTCATCAGCGATTGTTGCAAGATGCGGCATATTGTCTGAAATCCATGCGCCGCTTTGTCCTCGCTGTTTGAAAATTGCCTGCGGTCCTAACATTTTAGGAACACCACGAATAAATGCAAATCGTTTTCCTTCCAATAATGATGGCGGACAAAGTTGGCCATCCAACTTCATTAGGTCAGGTTTATAATCGAACAATTCTAATTGCGAAGGAGCGCCTGCCATGTGCAGATAAATAATAGATTTCGCTTTGCCAGGGAACATCGGCAATTTTGGCTCAAGCGGATGCGCCGGGTCAAAAAGCGTCTGTGCATAACTGTTAGATGGGCCGAATTTGCAGCCGCCTAATAATGAGCCTAATGCCAATGCACCAAAACCCATCGCGCTTTCTTTCAGAAAATGGCGGCGTGTAAGAAAATGCGCTGCCTTTTCATTCGCTTCTTTGAGTAATCGTTGGTTATTTAATTCGTCGTGTGTCATAATTTTTTTATTATGTAACGAGCATTTGTTCTTTAATCATCATCGTTGCGTCGCACTCTTGTACATTTGATATTCTATTCATCAATATGCAACCCACCAATAAAACCTAATGTTCATTCTTTTCATCGTTCTCCGGCCTGAAGGCCGGAGCTAGTCAAATCTTCATGATAATCACAATTACAATAATCATTTCAAATGCGCTGAATTATCATCCCTTATCTCATTAATCTCTCGAAATCCCAATCGTTCTCCGGCCTGAAGGCCGGAGCTAGTCGAGACATCCATTATCCCACAAATCCCATTAATCTTTCAAAATCCAGTTCAGACTAATTCTTTGTAATCACCTCATCTAAATTCAGCATCGCATTTGCAACAATAACCAATGCTGCAGTTTCCGGATTATCGTGTTCATTCATCTCGCCAATTATTTCGCAGGTTTTATCTGCATCATTTTTCATTTTCATATAAGCATCATCATATAATTTTTTCAACGCCTGCAATTTTTCTGTTGTCACCGGTTTGTACATTACCATTTCATACCCTTTTCTTATTTGTTTAAGCACATCGCTTCCTGTTTCTTTTTGCATGCGATAAGCGAAATGTCTTGCCATATCCAAATAGGAAGAATCATTTAGCGTTGCCAATGCCTGCAACGGCGTGTTGGTGCGAATCCTTCTAGCAGTACAAACCTCGTGGGATGTCGCATCAAAAGTAACCATCGACGGATATGCAGCTGTCCGCTTCCAATACGTATATACTGCACGACGGTACTGATCTTCGCCATTGCTCTTCGTCCAGCTCAGGCCGCTATAAGGCGAAAGCCAAATACCATCTGGCTGATATGGAAATACACTTGCCCAAACATTTTTTCACTCAATATGCCGCCAATTGCAAGCGCCTGGTCACGCACCTGTTCTGCGGATAGGCGTACCCGTGAGCTGCGCTCATAAAATTTATTGAATGCATCTTTCTGCAACATCTCTTCCGTAGCTTTTGAATCCTGTCGGTATGTTGCAGACATTACCATTTCTTTCAATAATTTTTTCAGGCTCCAGTTAAAATCATTCATCAGTTTATAAGAAAGATAATCGAGCAATTCCCGGTGTGTTGGCGCTACGCCCTGCGTTCCGAGGTCTTCAAGTGTCTCCGCCAGACCTGTTCCAAAAATTTGTTCCCATAAACGATTCACGATTGTTCTTGCTGTCAGCGGGTTTTTTTTATCGGTAATCCACATCGCCAATCCAAACCTGTTGCGTGGCGCATTTGCCGGCAACGGATTTAAAGAATGCGGAACATCAGGTTGTACAACATCTCCCTTCATTAACCAATTACCCCTTTCAAAAACATTCGAAACGCGATGCATGTAAGTAGGATTATCCATCATCACCGGAGTAGTTGGCACATCAGTCGTTAGCAATTTCCAGTAAACAGTTTTCATTTCATTATAACCTGGCTTTCCTTCACCTGGAAATTTTTCTGTGAAATAAAGCCAATCAATCATTGCTCCGTTATCTGCAGGTTTTTTTAGTTTATTGTTAGTATATGTAAAATAAAGGTCATGAAATCCGTTCATTGGCCTGATTTCCCTTTCTTCGATTTGCCAATCATATTGTTTAGTAGTATCTAATATAATTTTTGCAACCATCGGCCCATCCAAATCATCTGCATGAATCTGGCACTCGCCTCCGTTTTTATAAGCGATATAACGAAATATAAGATTGTTTTTATTAGTGAGATCAACATGCTGCAAACGAAAAAATCCATGATTACGAAATGCTGCCCATTTTGTATCGCTTAATCCGCTGTTCACAAAACTGTCGCAGCGAAGTGTGTTGTAAGACGGTTGCCACGTCTTCAAAAACTGATAAGCTTCTTTCGCTTTTTCCTGCGAAATATTTTTGCTCATCCATTCTGTCAATTCTTTCAATTTTGTTTGCATGGAATCATTGTATGTTCGCAGCAACGGATAATCTGCATATGAATCTTCGTCACGCGTATCATTAAAAAATGCCATGAACTTATAATATTCTTCATGCCTGAAAGGATCGTAAGGATGACTGTGACATTGCACGCAAGCGAAAGTGGTTCCCATTAATGCTTCCCAGGTTGTGTTCACACGGTCAAGCACAGCCGCAGTTCTGAATTCTTCATTATCCGTTCCACCTTCATCATTCGTCATTGTGTTGCGGTGAAAAGCAGTGGCGATATATTGCGCATCGGTTGGGCTTGGTAAAAGATCGCCTGCAATTTGCTCTGTTAAAAACTTATCGTAAGGTTCATCATCATTAAATGCTTTGATTAGCCAATCGCGGTAACGCCAAATGGTTCTTACATCATCACGTTCGTAACCTTTTGTATCCGAGTAGCGCGCAAGATCGAGCCACATGGCAGTCCAGCGTTCTCCATAATGTTTTGAAGCAAGCAATGAATCGACCAAATTTTCATAAGCATGATCGCTGTGATCATTCAAAAATTTTTGCGCCACATTTTCAGAAGCAGGCATTCCAATCAAATCCAAACTTACTCGTCGTAATAATGTTGCTTTATCTGCTTCCGCCGAGTGCGATAATTTTTGTTCCTTTAATTTTTCATTGATGAAATTGTCAATATCATTTTTTGCCCACTCGGGTTTTAAAGGAACATCAACGGGTTTTACAGCAACATATGCCCAATGATCTCCCCATTGTGCGCCTTCTTTGATCCATCGTTTTAAAATACTGATCTCATCTTTTGATAAAGCCTCGTGTTTGTAAGGCATTCTTTCTTCAGGATCTTTCAGCGTTAATCTTTTTATCATTTCGCTGTGATCAGGATCACCCGGAATAATTGCAGGTTTGCCCGATTCGTTTTTTGCCAAAGCATCTGCCCGGAATAACAGGCTGAACCCTGCTTTGCGGCGAACGCCACCATGACAGGTAATACATTTTTTATTTAAAATGGGCTTCACTTGCGAATTGAAATCAACAGGGCGTTGGCGCGTGAAGAAAATAAAAGCTATGATTGCAGCAATCAGGATTATAGATACAAAGAAAATATTTTTTAAGCGGAGAGACTTCATTGCAACCGTTTTTTACTCTGCTTAAAATTACCGATAATTTTCAACTTAAATAAATGTCAAAAAAACGGATAAAACTGATTTTGTAATGCTGCACTGTATCAGCAATTATTCTTTTTCAGCCAGACTTTTGTCAATATAATATGCAGTTGCTTCGCTTAATAAAGGTTTTGCTTTTGATTCGCTAATAATAACATTGAAGCCATCTGCTTCTGTTGCATCAAAAGTGAGGATGCGTTTTCTTCCGATGGTTGTTCCATCTATTTCTTTCACAACATTATTGTTCTTCATCAACTGAATAGAAAATTTTCTTACTCGCTGACCAAACTGTATCGGTTCCTTTAAAACAATGCAATTGATATTTTTTGTTGAACCGACATTCACTTTATAATTGCTTGCATATGCCAAAGGGAATTTTTTTTCCACAACAGATTTTCCAAAACTTTCATCGCGCAGTTTTTTAAAACCAACAAGCGCAATAGAATCATGTTCATTAATATGTCCTCTTCTGTCGGGCGGCACATTCAATAATAATGACGCTCCTCTGCCAACCGATTTTAAATACAATTGAAATAATTGTTCCGGAGTTCTAACTGAATCATCTTGTTGCTGATGATAAAACCATCCTGGTCTGATGCTTACATCGCACTCTTCTGGTATCCAATTTTTTCCATCCTCATTTCCTGCATTCAAAGTATCAGTTGATGGTGAACCCGCGCCACGTGTGAATCCTGCAGTATCCAACAAATTCCAGTTTGTTTTTCCTGCAATCCCATTTTCATTTCCAACCCATCTCAAATCCGGCCCGATATCACTGAACACAACTGTGTTCGGCGCGATTGTTCTTAATATTTTTTCAAACTTTGCAAAATCATACACTTGCTTTTTTCCGTTCGGGCCTTCACCATTTGCGCCATCCCACCAAAACTCAAAAAATGGCCCGTAATTTTTTACTATTTCTTTCATCATGTTTATATAAACATCGTTATACTCAGGAGTTCCATAAGCAGGATGATTCCTGTCCCATGGCGATAAATAAACACCCATCTTTAATCCATATTCATCACAAGCAGCTCTCAATTCTTTCAGCACATCGCCTTTTCCATTTTTCCATTTGCTTTGCGCAACGGTGTGCGTTGAATATTTACTTGGCCACAAACAAAACCCATCGTGATGTTTTGCAGTAATAATAATTCCTTTTGCTCCTGCGGCTTTTGCAACGCGGCACCATTGGCGACAATCTAAATTTGTGGGGTTAAATACTTCTTCATGTTCCGTTCCTTTGCCCCATTCCAAATCGGTGAAAGTGTTCGGGCCAAAATGCACGAACAGATAAAATTCCATATTGCTGTGCTGCAATTGCCGCTCAGAAGGAAGCGGCGGGAATGGTTGAACAGATTGAGATTTTGCAGATAGGATGCCGATGCAATAAAATGCAGAAAGAAATACAAATTTTTTCATCAGATAAATGCATTTATTTATGCTGCAAGATAATTTGTATTTCGTAACAATTTCCGGTATTATAAAAAATTTTGCGACGAACAGCATTATCAAATCGTTCCACCCATCACTGGGTCACTGATAGAATGCTTTCCAGTTTCAACGCGGCCTGCATATCTTTTTTCAAACAGATTATTCCCTTCTACGAACACGCTGAAATCATACCAGCCAGAATGAGTTGAAAGGGAAATAATCGTTTTTGTATTTTTAGTTGTACCGGCAATTTCTTTCATGATGTCGCTTGATTTATATGCATTGTCTACAATGTGTACTCTTGGTTTTGCTTGTATATCAGAATTCATAAAATTCAAAACAACATTGCCCGTAAGTTTCGGAGCTTTATCTTTTGAATTGGCATTTGCATCTTCATATTCAAGCTCAATCACTAATCCTTCATGATTTTTATCTCCCTTGAAATGGCGATAAAATCCATTTGGCCCGAACAAATGAATATTATAAATGCCATTTTCAAATTCATCTAAAGAAATTTCATCAGTCAACATATCACCTGCAGACACTGTATAGTTTTTAACTTTAAATTCTTTGCCATGAGCATAAAGCGTAAATGGCGAACCGACCGATTGTTCCTTAAAAACATTATTGCCGCTTCGCATACTGATCATATATGAATTGCCAACTGCATTTAAAGTTCCTTCAGCATACAATTCATACGGCAAGGCACATGAAGGTTTGGTGCCTTTTTCCTGCTTCGGCATGTAAGCAGATGCCAGGGGCTCTTTATTAATCTGTTCAATTTCATCTTTCGTTAATTTTTTAAAATTGCTCGGAACATTTTTAAATTTTGCCTTATGAATGCTTTCAATAAAAACATCTTTTGCAAGAAAAGGAAGTGGCTCTGTTTTTTTTCCTTCATCTTTTCTGAAAACAGAAGTGAGATTGCCACAAACTGTGCGCCTCCACTTTGTAATGTTTTCTTCTTCTATATTCTTGCCAAATTTTTTGTTCAAAAATGTTTCGAGAAATTGTAATGTTGATGTGTGATCGAACACCTGCGAATTGACCCACCCACCGCGTGTCCATGGAGAAGCAATCACTAACGGTACTCTATAACCGAGACCGATGGAACCAGGCGAATCAACCTCAGCCTGCACATGTTCAGTAATTGTATCAATGCCTTTAGAAACCTTTCCGGTAGCGGGATTGCTAGAATCTGGCGCAATGAATGGAGGAACGTGATCAAAGTAGCCATCGTTCTCATCATAAGCTAAAATGAAAATTGTTTTCTTCCACACTTCTGGATTTTGTGTGAGAATATCCATGGCTTCAGACAAATACCATGAACCAAACCACGGTGCACTTGGATGATCAGAAAAATATTCCGGCGCAGTGAGCCATGAAACAGTTGGCAAGTTCCCATTTTTAACATCTTCACGGAATTGTTGAAACAAATCTCCTTTCGGAATATTTATTTCTCTTCCTATATTTTCATCCTGATAATTCAAAGGCGTGAGTTGGCGCTGAAACGGATCTTTGGTATTTGTTACGAAAGCTTTTTGATGAATTGTTTTTTGATGATCAGATAAGCTTTCAAATTTTGCATGCGTGCAATTTTCAAGATCTTCATTAGCAATCCTGAATTGATGTTCGAGATATGAAATATATCTGCTGATTTCTTCATGCTTTGCTTTATCAGTTGTTTGAGCTGCTTTTTCTTCCAGCTCTTTTATCTGACCTTTAATTTTTTCTATCTTTTTTGGTAAATGATCAATGTAGCCTTTGGAAAGTTTTACATTGTACTGCTTGAAAAATTCAAGCACATTGTCACCAAAATTGCTAAGCCAAACATCTTCTTCCTCAGTAAGGCCGCTATCTGCAGACAGTTCATTCTGATACGCTTTCCATGATATGCCGTTTTTCTCAAGTCTTTCAGGAAAAGTTGCCCATTCAATGCCAGACTCTATATCATCATTTTGCACATAAGGTTTTGACTCCATTTTATGTTCTGCGCGAACCGTGCCAGACCAGAAATAACACCTGTTGGGATCAGTTCCTGTAAGTGAAGAACAAAAATTCTGATCGCAAACAGTGAATGCATCAGCAAGTGCATAATAAAACGGAATGTCCTCCCTTGTATAATGACCCATCGTCAATGGCATTTTGCTGTATGTATTTTCACCGCCATCTGATTTTTTTGCTTCAAGCCAGTTATCATACCTGCCTTCATTTCTTGCTTCCATCTGACTGCGGCGACCATGAGGCAGTGAGCCCATCCAGGTGATTTTTGTGTCTTTGATGTCAAGGCGAAATGGAGAATAAGTTTCGCCTTCTTTATTTGTTTGAAGCCACACTTTATTTTTATCCGGCAATGTAATCGCTCTTGGATCATTGAAACCGCGCACGCCACGCAGCGTTCCGAAAGCGTGATCGAAAGAACGGTTTTCCTGCATCAGTATAACAATATGTTCTGCATCCATGAAAGTGCTGCCAGCTCTCGGTTCTATTGCCAATGCACGTTGTATTGATGGAGGCAATACAAATGACATGCCTGCTGCTCCTGACAAGAATGCAGATTTCTTTAGAAAGCTTCTTCTGGTATCCATAATTGAAAATATAATGAACCATGAAATTAGATGTTCAAGAGATAAGGCGGCTTGTGGCAACAGCGAAATAACAGTAAATTAATAACTGGGAATTACAAAAATATTTGCCAGTGTTTTGATTTGATATTATTGCAATTATTCAATTGAGAACCATGTGTAGCTTTCAGGTTCAATTGAAAATTCCAGTTCGATTTCGTAATTTCTATCTAAGATATATTTTTTCGAAACCTGATCTTTTTCGCTAACTGTTGCACTTGTTGTTAGTCCGGTAAAATACAAAGGAACTTTGATTGTCCTTGTGATTTTTTCTTTCAAAGGATTATATAACATCAACAGCGCTTTTGTCTTCAATTGAGAATTCACATGCATGACGCCATCCCAATCTCTGCCATCTGCTCTTCGCAAATGAAGAATATCAGAATTGAGAATGTCGCGATATTTTTTATACCAGTTGATCACATTGGCAACAGTTTGTTTTGTTTGTTCAGTATCAAATAATCTCGGGCCGCGATAACAAGCCTGCACGCCTGCCCCATAATATTGAATCATCAGTTGCTCATAATCTTTTAAATGTTCCGAAAGTGGCTCCAGCACAGCTTCTGCACCATCGCCTTGATATTTAGTAAGCGGAACAAACCCCCAACTCATTGATGGAGTTTTCTCCCACAATCCATCGTAAATATTTTGTCTGTTCAAAATTTTCTGATCTTCTCTTGGCAAAGAAAAATTCACTTCGCGATAACCGATTGCGATTTTATTGGTGCCATCCAAAAAATACCAATCAGGCGCATTCACATAAACACCATGTTCATTGCACCAATGATATAATCCTTTTTGCAATTCCATCTGTTTCCATTGGCTATCATCCACATTTTTATGTCCCGGATGCTTTGTTGATGCACAAACATCGCCGGGATAAGGACCATCATTTTCAAAAAGATCAAAACCAGTATTGCTGATAAAATATTTTAGCTTGTCGAGGTAAGCCAATCCCCATTTGCTTCCCATGCACGGGGCGTTGCCGAAAAATGCAGCGGCGTCGGGCTTTCCGGTTATCGGATCAATCACATCATCTTCATCACTTATTTTTCTTGAACTAAAAAGAGAATATCCGCCAATCAAAATATTTTTATTGTGAGCATAATCGCTCAATGTTTTCCATTTTTTTATATTGCCGGAAGATGTGTCTTCCATATCGCAATGGCTTCCGAAACTTAATATCACGGCTTCATATCCAGTCGCAGCACATTGATCAATTGCTTGTTTTACTTCTTCATCATTTTTGCTGACAAGATGCATGAAGATGGGGTTCTCCGTTGTCCACGGCGCTATCGTGCGGTACATTTTTCTTATTGCCAATCCTCTTCTTTCACGGTCATAGCTATCCATTAATAATTCGCAGGTGCGAACTGATTTAAAAACCTCATCGGCCTGCAACTCAACAGCAGTAACATTTTCAGGATACACTTCTAACAGACAAGGTGTTTGGAAATTATAATTTACTTGTGAAGTATAAAAAGTATCTGTTTTCCAATGTGTAGTCTGATCGCTGATGTCATAACGCATTGCGTTATTGAATGCATAATTTGTTTCCACATAAATGCCGTGCTGTTTTTTCATTTGTTCAGGCGAACCGACAACTGCACTTTCTTCTTCTACCAAAGCCAATGTTTCGTTCACAACGCGATTTATAGTAATGATATGATTCGTTTTATTTTCAATGGAAACCCATTTAATGATCAATGGGATTCCATCGTACAATTCATAATTCACTTTTACTATTACATTATTCAATTCAGGCAAAGAAGATTGAAATGTGAGAGAAAGCATTTTTCCATTCGGCAGATTTTTATTCATCGCCCAGCCTTTTGCTTTCCATTGAATAAAAGGTTTCAAATCTTCAACTTCATATTTCACAAACTGAAAATCATTTTTATCTGTTGTGAAATTATCAACCCATTCCGGAAGCAAATATGCATTTTCAGTTTGTCCGTGAAGGCCGCCGATTTTATATTCTTTATTATCAATGGTTATTCTTGCTTCAGGTTTAACGGCGCGCAGCAATTGCTGGCCATTGCTCATATTTTTATAATCAACACAAACTAAATTTGGCTGAACCCGAAAAGTTCTTTCCACTAAACCGTTATATAAAATAATGTTCTTTCCATCTTCACTTTTATTAACCTGCGCTTTTATTATAACAGGTTGAACAAGCCAGTCCTTTTGGTAGAGAGAATTATTACCAGCTACAGTTTGCTGTGCTGATAAATTACCTCTACATAAAAACAATAAGATGATAGTAATTATGAATAGATTATGTTTCTCCATCTTAGTAATAATATAATTCGTGTAATTCGACTTAATTCGTGTTCCTTAATTAACCACCATTTCATCCACAAATAACCATGCTTCATCGCCCGCACCTGTATTGCCTGCGGGAATTTTGCCCAAAGGCTCAGCAATAATACGCATATACTTCGCCGTTACCGGCTGCCACGATACGCTAAAAACTGCAGCCCCATCTTTAGAAGGCACAGGAACATCTTTCTCCGCAACAGTTTTAAAATCTTTTCCATCATCAGAAACTTGTACGGTAACTTTTTTTGCGACCCACACCCAGCTTGATGGCTTATGAAAAAAACGAGTTTGCAAAGAACTTGTGGTAACTGCATTTCCAAAATCAATCGTTCCATCAAAGGCTTTTCCATCCCATCCCAGCCATTCGTCATCGCTGAATTGCTCATCGTTGCCAAGGCAGCCATTCACCCATGCGCTATTCCCGCCTTTGTTGTATTGTATGTCTGGCGCAGTTTGCAGCGCTATCGATTTTCCAACAGCCTTGTGAAGGTTAAATGATTTTTTTATCTGGTCGAGCAATATCCCATCTTGCAAAACTGCCGCAGTAAGTGTTCCATTTTTTTCTATGATAATCGGAGTTTTATAAATCGCAGATTGTTCCGTTGGCACTGTTCCGTCCAATGTGTAATGAATGATATGATCTTTTGAAACGCCACCTAATGTTGCCGTAACTTGTTTGTTTACATTTATAGATGTGCCGAGTTTTATTTCAAATATGTGTTTGCTATAATTAACATTGTATGTGTTTAAGCGTTTCAAATAATTAATAAGCCTGCCTGTAAACTCTTCATAATTTTTTTTGGAAAGATTTGTCCAGTCAACTTCTGCGAGCGCAATTGCCCGGGGGAAAATCATGTATTCTGCCTTCGCAGGATCAGGCACATATTCCGCCCACAAGTTTCCTTGTGCGCCTTGGATATATTTTTTTTCATCCTCTTTCAATGCTGCAGGAACCGGATCATAACTATATACTTTTGGCAAAGTGAGCATGCAGCAAAACGCAACGGGCTCGCCTGGAGCGTCTGATTGGTAATGATCAAAATAACAATAATCGCCCGGCGTCATAATCACGTTATGATGTTGTTGCGCTGCTTTAATGCCGCCTTCAATCCCTGTCCAGCTCATCACTGTCGCATTTGGCGCAAGGCCCCCTTGCAAAATCTCATCCCAGCCAATAATACTTCTGCCTTTGCTATTTACAAATTTTTCTATCCGCGCAATAAAATAACTCTGCAATTCCTCCACATTTTTCAATCCTTCTGCTTTCATTCTTTGCTGATCGTACTTGCATTTATTCCAGGTTTCTTTTGATGCTTCATCGCCTCCTACATGAATATATTTTGACGGGAAAACATTCATTACTTCTTCCAGGATATTATCCAAAAAAATAAATGTTTCGTCTTTCGTGCAATATTCGTTTTGTATTTGCTGCGGATATGGAAATGCTTTTCCGTTGCTATCCAAACAAGCAAGCTCAGGATAAGAAGCAAGCGCAGACATGGAATGTGCCGGCATTTCGATTTCGGGAATAATCGTGATAAATTTTTTTTCTGCATACTTCACTAAATCCTTCAGTTGTTCCTGCGTATAAAAACCTCCATACAAACTATCATTAGGGCGGGAATTATAATCGTAGGTCGTATTCAACGCCGTTCCTTTTCTATATGCTCCAAGCTGAGTTAGCTTTGGATATTTTTTGCTTTCGAAACGCCAGCCCTGAGTATCTGTGAGATGTAAATGCAGGCGATTCATTTTTTGCATCGCTAATAAATCAATCAATTTTTTTAGAAATTCGTAAGGCATAAAATGACGAGCAACATCAAGCATAACTCCCCGATAACTGAAGCGTGGCGCATCTTTTATAGTTATGCATGGAATTTGCCATTTCATATTTTTCTGCAAATCACTTTTCTCAATTGCATCAGGCAATAATTGAAGTATGCTTTGCACTCCATAAAAAATTCCTGCTGCAGTTTTTGCCTTTAATAAAATTTTTTGAGGAAGAATAGCAAGCTGATAACCTTCATCATCTTTTATTGCTTTATCGATGCTTGCAATGATCGATGATTTTTTTGTGCAAACAGATTTTGATAACAGATCAATACCAGCCGAATTTGCAAGTTTTGTTATTAAAGGCTGAACCGCTTCCTTCAATGAAATATCATATTGCAATCGGGTGCAGGAAGAAAAAATAAAATTTCCGGGACTGACGGTTATCTCATTAGGCAAAGGAACAATATTGATTGCCGATTGCGCGAAACTGCCATAACTTATTAATATGGCAAATGAATAAAAGATTAATTTTTTCTTGCGCATAATTCGATGAGCAAAAACATTATTGCCTAGGTTATAAAATTTCATTCGCGGAAGTTAGAGAAAAAATAAAGACAGTATAAAAAACTTATAAGCAGAGCAACTACCTTTGCCACAAAACATCTGTTATATGGAATACAGGATTGAAAAGGATACGATGGGCGAAGTGAAGGTTCCCGTTGATGCATATTATGGAGCACAAACCCAGCGAAGCATTGATAATTTCAGGATTGCGCAGGACATTAATAAAATGCCAAAAGAAATCATAAGCGCATTTGCTTATCTGAAAAAAGCAGCCGCGTTAACGAATCTGGAAGCAGGCATTCTTCCAAAAGAAAAATCAGATCTTATCGGAAAAGTGTGCGATGAAATTTTATCTAAGAAATTAGATAATGAATTTCCTCTTGTCGTTTGGCAAACAGGGAGCGGCACACAAAGCAATATGAATGTGAATGAAGTAGTTGCTTATCGTGCGCATGTTATTAACGGTGGAAAATTAACCGACAAAGAAAAATTCGTTCACCCAAATGATGATGTCAATAAATCACAATCATCTAACGATACTTTTCCAACGGCAATGCATATTGCTGCTTATAAAATTTTGATTGAAACAACTATTCCCGGAATTGAAAAACTGAGAGACACGCTTGCTGCAAAAAGCAAAGAGTATATGAATGTGGTTAAGATTGGCCGCACACATTTTATGGATGCTACGCCATTAACAGTTGGGCAGGAATTCAGCGGTTATGCATCACAGTTAACACATGGTTTGAAAGCTATAAAAAATACATTGGCTCATTTAAGCGAACTCGCGCTCGGGGGAACAGCAGTAGGAACAGGTATCAACACGCCCCCCAATTATTCAGTGAATGTAGCAAAGAAAATTGCCGAGTTAACCGGCTTGCCTTTTATCACTGCAGAAAATAAATTTGAATCGCTTGCTGCGCATGATGCAATTGTTGAAGCACATGGCGCATTGAAAACTGTTGCAGTAAGCTTAATGAAAATCGCAAATGATATCCGCATGCTTTCGTCAGGCCCGCGCAGTGGCATTGGTGAAATTTTTATTCCAGATAATGAGCCAGGCTCATCGATCATGCCCGGAAAGGTGAACCCAACTCAGTGTGAAGCTTTGACGATGATTGCTGCGCAGGTTTTGGGCAATGATGTTGCTATTAATATCGGCGGCGCAACCGGCCATTTTGAATTGAATGTTTTTAAGCCCGTGATGATCTACAACTTTCTTCACAGCGCAAGATTGATTGGAGATGGATGTGTTTCTTTCAATGATAAATGTGCAGTTGGTATTGCGCCGATTGAAGCAAACATTAAAAAACATCTTGATAATTCACTGATGCTTGTTACTTCTCTCAATACAAAAATAGGCTACTATAAAGCCGCCGAGATTGCTCAAAAAGCCCATAAAGAAGGCACTACTTTAAAAGAAATGGCCGTGAAGCTTGGCTATGTAACACCTGAACAGTTCGATGAATGGGTTATTCCCGCTAAAATGGTTGGCGAGACCAAAGCCTAAAAGTGAAAACGGGCAGCAATTTTATGCTGGCCGAGACGTTCTGATACATACTTGGTTTCAACATCTCAAAATCTTTACCTTTTTTATATGAACATCGCGTTAAGAAGAATTTGTGTGTGTTTTACGGTTGTAGCAATCTTTTTTAGTTGCAGCAAAGAATATAGCTATGAAACGTCCATGATTCCCGTCGCAACTACGTCAACAGGAACGCTGAAAGATACACTAGGCAATTGCCTGCCAATCACAGTAACCGGAACATATTTTAACGGAGTTGTAGTTCACGACACAAACTATGTTCAAATTACAGTGAACGTAGCCACCACAGGAAGTTATAACATACAATCAGACAGGCAAAATGGGTTTCAATTTGCAGGAACAGGCGTTTTTAGCGGCACAGGCGTTCAAACGGTCAGCCTTCGCGCATCAGGAACGCCATTGCAAATTCAATCAACCAACTTTACTGTTACATTTGACAGCGCCTCCTGTTCATTTTCGGTAAACGTGCTGGACAGTACCGGCCATAGCGGCGGCGTTACTGATTCATCATCCATCGGCCTTAACCAATGGCAGTTTGTTGCTAACGGGCATACTTATGCAGGGAATATTACAACAGCTGATTTCAGCAATTTAATAGGAGCTGATCTTACACTTGCAGGCAATATGGCTTCAAATAGCGCAGACACGGCATTTGGCATAACAATACAATTTCCCGGCAGCACTTTGGATACGGGCAGTTTTGCCACCTCAGCTCCGGGCACAAATTTCTCGCTTCAATTGAACCAGAGCGGAAACATCATTTTTGCAGCAAATGCCACTTCCAATCAAGTCTTAAATATTGACATTTCAAGTTATAGCGGCACATCAAAAATAGTGGTCGGAACTTTTTCCGGCTCTGCTTATGATATAAACGGGAATACCGTTCCAATTACCAATGGAGAGTTCAAGGCCACGGTTCAGTAGATGCGCATCGGCCATCATCTCTAAAAATTTCTGATCAGTACTATTTCCCGTTTTCCTATTATAAGTTTGAAGCCTAAGCTTCATAATTTATTATCTGATTATATTTAAGGCAAAAAACTAAACTGTCATTTAATTCTTAAAAAATGATCGTTAAATTTACCGCATGAAAAGAATATTAAGGCTTGCGGTTACCGGGCTTTTGCTGGCAATTATTTTTTGGGGCTGTGCAAAAGAATTTAGTTATGAAACCGATGTCAACATTAGCGGCACCAGCTCAACAGGCAGTTTGAAAGATACATCAGGAAACTGCCTTCCTATTACTGTAAATGGAACATATTACAATGGGGTTGCCATTCTTGGCGATACCACCTACCTCCAGATAACTGTTAATGTACAAACCACTGGAAGCTATAATATACAGACTGACCGGCAGAATGGTTTTCAATTTGCAGGTGTTGGGGTTTTTAATAGCACCGGGAACCAAACCGTAAATTTAAAAGCTTCGGGAACTCCGGCAACAAAGGGCGCGGCAAATTTTACGGTTTCATATAGCGGATCGTCATGTTCGGTAACTGTAAATGTCAATGATACTTTATCGAGGGGCAGCGGAACCGGATCTGCTGTATATACATTAGGCGGCGCTCCAAATGCATGCACAAATGCAGCCATTAATGGGAACTATTATTCAAATACGGCCTTGAGCAGCACAAATACAGTAGTTGTTCCGGTTAACGTAACAACCGCAGGCACCTACTCATTAACAACTACAACTGTAAATGGCTATAAATTTTCTGCTTCAGGAACGTTTGCTACAACCGGTTCACAAAATATAACGCTGATTGCCTCAGGAACTCCGGTAAAAGCTGAAGCTGATGTTTTTAATCCTGCAACAGGAAGCTCATCCTGCACATTTACTGTGAACGTTACAAATGTCTCACCATCAGTATATACCTTGGCAGGCGCACCAAATGCCTGCACCAGTTTTGTTGTAAATGGAAGCTATTATATGGGCACAGCTTTAAGCTCTGCCAATACAGTTGTTGTTAATGTAAATGTCACAGCTGTTGGCAGCTATACGCTTTTAACAAACACTGTTAATGGAATGGCCTTCTCTGCTTCGGGAAATTTTTCAGCCATAGGAGCTCAAACTGTAACGCTGTTGGGAACAGGCAATCCGATAGATACTGGAAGCTCAACCTTGGTTCTTACAGCAGGTGGTTCTGCTAACTGCAGTTTCATAGTTCCTGTTGTTGCGGCTACATCGCCTTGCACTTCATTAACACCAAATGACTTTACGCTTAGCAGCACAACTGGCACTGTTGCATATAATGTTACAGGGCCTGCCATACCGGTTATTGTCACTAATTATGAATTGCAGGTAAACGGCACTTCGCCACAAGATTTGATTGTTGATTTTCCCGGTATGTCTCAACCGGCTTCAGGCGTTTATGTTATAGGCGCCGGCGTTACGCTGAAATCTGTCGACCCGAATTATATCTCAAATGCAATAATATGGACTGCAGATAACGGCGGAAAAGTATATGTAACAACTGATTCAATTACCGGAAGCATCACACTGCAATTCTGCAATATATCATTTACCGGAACAAGCATTATAAGTTCAAGCGTTTATGCGGGGGTTGGCAGAGCGCAGATACAAACCAATTGATCTTTTAATTGAAAATCAGCATGTCCAAAATTTTGGCTTAAGATTTCTTTTGAAAATGGTTTCTTTTGTTTTAAAAAGAACTAAAAATTTTTGTTCTTTCAACTCATCTGATTATTATTTTCTCGGTGCTGATATTTTTTCCATAGCCATCGTATAATTTAAGCACATACAATCCTGTTAAAAGATTGCTTACATCAATCGTAAAGCTGTTCTGCGCTGTGCTGTATTGAAGTACAGTATTTCCAAGAACATCATAAAGCTGCGCAAAAATCGGCGTATGCGTGCTTTGCATGCATAGCACATGCAAATATTTTGAAGCAGGATTTGGATATATAAGCACGGTTCTGCGTTGGCTTGCTTGTGGAATTATTGGTGGCGGAAGATCATTTAACGCCAATGTGTGTATGTAAACCATCCTCAAAATAAAACCAGCATTGGTAACATTTGTGGTTACGCCGCTAAAGCCACCCGTTGGCCCGGATGTTGAGCCTGTGCTGTCAACAGCTAAAAAAATAGTATCGCCTGTTGGCGCGATTGCCAGATCGCGAATCCGATAACCGTGCAGGTAAGCAATGGTATCGATTATCTGAGGAGTGCTGGAACTGTCAACACCGCTGCCATCTGGTTTTAGTTTTAGCCGATACATGCCAAGTTTTAATGAAGTAACCAATAGAGAATTGTTCCATCCCGGAATAGCACCTTTATCATAATAATCTATGCTTGAAGGCGCAATGGTAGGCCATGTAAAATTGTTCGCGCTGCTGGATGGCACATCGAGCCCATCTACATTAAAAAAAGAAAACAAAGGCTCCTGCACATGATAAGTCGCACAAAAATCATGTTCATTATGCACAAGTTTATTTGCGAGATAATCATTGTTCGCATTTGCATCGGTATCATTGTAATTATCATCGCACATGCCTGCAACTTTTGGCCAGCCATAATTTTTGCCAGCTTCAATAATGTTCACCTCGTCATCGGTTTTATCACCATGCTCGGAATTATATAAAATCCAGTTATTGTTTACGTTCGCCCAAACAAGCCCCTGGCTGTTTCTATGGCCATAAGAAAAAACTGCTGTAGTGTATCCTGTTGAAGAATTTGTAAATGGATTTGTATTGGGTATCCACATATTATACGGGTCTGAAACATTTGGCGCATCAGCATCCTGCTCAGTGTTCAGGCGAAGCACTTTGCCTTCATAGATATCTTTATCCTGAGCATTATTAATTCTTGATGCGTTATTGAATTGGCCTGCGCCCATGTCACCAATAGTGTAATACAAATAATAATTACCGTCGCTCTCAGCACCTGTGGGGCTTATTTTCAATCTGCCTGAATTATGGTCATTGCTGCCATCCAACCCATCCAGCATTACTTGCATGGAACCAAGTGTTCCGGTTACAAAATCATAAGTATAGCGTAGCACTTTCGATTTATAAAAGCAAGGATGGCCATTGTAGCTTGTGCCATTGCACAAATCATTATTGGTGCTTGTCGTGCCGCTGTCCGAAACAATATCAGTCTCGCCAGAAACTGCATTCAAATAATAAACCAGCACAACATATACATAAGGCTTACCACTATTAAACAAAGGATGAATAGCGAGGCCTTCCAACCCGCCTTGTGGCGCAATAGCATTTGCTGAGCCAATTTTGGGTCGGTAATAATCAAAATTTTTGAGGCTGTTCAGATTCAAAACCATTCGGCTGCCCTTATCGCTGGGGTTGATCTTCCAAATTCGATAGCCATGTGCTTCGGTTACCCAAAGTGAATCGTCTGGCCCGTATGTTACTTCCCACGGAAAGCTTAAGCCATTGTTTCCTGTTGCGGGGTATAAAGTATCTATCTTAAAAACCTGATTATTGAAAGTGATGGTTTGGCTATAGCCAAAAGAGGTAGCTGTAAAAAAGAGAACAATAAAAAAATAAATCCCTGCCCAAAAATGCTTCATTGGAATACTGAATTTAGGGTGATGGCCCGGCCAAAATAGTAAAGAATGCCAACTGCTGAAATAGTATATGCCCTTTTTAAAACATGAGGGTTTTACTATTGACCAGCACAAAATTCGAATGTAATTTTATGCTGGTTTTTGCTACCCCTAAACCGAATTTTGAATTTAATCCGATACTATGACGAGAACTGTACCCCTAAAGTTTTCATATAAAATTATTACTGGTTTTTTTGCAATGTTGATTTCAATGCAATCATTCTCGCAGGATTGCGGCAAAAGCTATGTAAACCTTAGCAAAGGAACCACTGGCAGCACTATCGAACCGGGCGACACATTACAAATACGTGCAACCTTTGTTGTAAAAACCGGCACCTACACACTTTGCTCATTTTCTGATGTTGTGCCAACGAACACAACTTATGTTCCCGGAACATTAACTGTTCTTACTAACGAAGGAAAAATATTTCGCCAATGGACAGACGCAAGCGGCGATGATGCCGGAACCATATCTGGTCTAAACATCACTATTAATTTAGGTACGGGCGCCACTTTCAGCACAGGCGGAACTATAAAACATACTGACAAGCCTTCCTTTTATCATGGTTCATGTATTATGGTTGCATCTTACACAGTTGTTGTAAATGCGGTTGCGTATGGAACTAAAATTGGGATTGGTTATGGCAATATTAATTACACTTCCGGCACAACAGCTGTAAATGTCACATTTCCGGAAGATACTATTATGGTGTACCAGAATTATGGCATTTGTAGTAACACAGTAGGGGTAAATGCAATTGTTTCAGAATTTGGAGGCACATTCGGCACAGGAAATATAAAAGACCGGGGTGCATCAACAAGTGTTCCCTCAAATTATACTTATGCTGCATTTTCATCTGGCGGTAACATGCCAAATGATTACTATTATGGCGTTAGCAATAATACAAGCGGTGGCACAAGTGCAGCTACAGGCTATTCAACTTTAAATTCATGGTCAATACCTGATAATTCACAAACGCCATCGCACAGGATCTTTAGCGTGTGGGATATTATTGGAGACCATACTGGCGCAAGCAATCCCTTACTTGGAAATTCTCCAACTGATGATAATGCGGTTGTTTCCGGCGGCTACCTGCTTGCCATCAACGCATCTTATAGAACAGACACTGCGTTTCTTGATACAGTTACAAATCTTTGCCCGAATACCTACTATCAGTATGTGGCCTGGTTCAGGAATATCTGCTCAAAATGCGGTTGCGACAGTAATGGAACCGGCGCAACAAGTTCAGGATACATACCGACGGGCGTTGGCGATTCTTCCGGCGTTCACCCCAACCTTACTTTTAACGTGAATGGCGCTGATTATTATACAACCGGAGATATTCTTCATACAGGACAGTGGATACAAAAAGGTTTTATTTACAAAACAGGCCCAACAGATAATTCGATGATCATAAACGTGCGCAACAACGCGCCTGGCGGCGGCGGCAATGATTGGGTAATTGATGACATCAGCGTAGCGAGCTGCTCTCCGAATATAACAACCACGCCAGACAAGCCTGATACGTTGTGCCAGGGCTCAGACGATTCAGTAAGTTTTTTAATTACTGCCTATTTCAATAATTATACTGAATGGGAAATTCAGCAATCTTTTGATAACGGCGGCACATGGTCATCACCTGGAAATGATACGACAGGCCTTGCCTCAGTTGGCTCTGCAACTCCGGTTTATGATTCAACAAGCAATCAATATGAATATTCCATCAAACGATATTACCGGCTTGACAATATTCATAACCTAGTTCAATATAGAATTGTGATTGCCTCTACTCCTGCCAATCTTAGCAATGTAAATTGTTCATACCCGGCTACCAGCCCAAAATATGTATATGAGGTAAACTGCCTCGTGTTATTGCCTGTAAACATCATCTATTTTAGTGGGCAATTAAAAGATGGCCTGTCCAACTTAAAATGGGTAACTACAAATGAAACTGCAAACACAAAATATATTGTTGAGCGAAGCAACGATCAGCTAAACTTCGTGTCCATCGATACGGTGAACGCCAATGCGTATCCGGGTTCCGGCTCAACCTATTATTATATTGACACAAAACCTGTTTTATCTGTTTCATATTATCGCATCCGGATAATAAGCGACAACAGCCAAAAGACAAGCCCAATTATTTTATTGACCAATTCAGCAATAGATTTTGAAGTGAAATCGCTCGTCAATCCTTTCAACAGCCAGTTATCTTTTGAAATGATTGTTCCAAATAATGACATTGCAACAATAACGCTTGTTGATATGTATGGCAGGATTATTCGTCAACAAAAACAAAGTGTAACGCAGGGAATAAATGATGTTGGCATTTACGATTTAAGCTCTTTGGCTGTTGCGGCTTACACTTTAAAAATTCAATATGAAGATAAAATGATTGTGAGGCAGGTAATTAAAAACAATTAAGAAACCTGGACGGTGTCGTTTACTTCTGTGCTCGTTTCAACTGTTGTGTTCTGTTCCGATGATTGCTTCTTAAAAAATTTTTTTTGAAAAATAAGAATTGATATCACACCAACAGAAATCGAAGCATCTGCGATATTAAATATAGGGCTGAAAAATTCAAACTCATCGCCACCGAAAAAAGGAAACCATTGCGGATAATGAGTTTTTATTAAAGGGAAATAAAGCATATCAACCACACGACCATGCAAAAAACTTGCGTAACCATGAGCTGGAAATATTTTTGCAACATGATCAAAATTGCTTTCTTCAAATATCAGCCCATAGAACATACTATCAAGTAAATTGCCCAGGGCACCCGCGAAAATTAGTGTGGCGCAAATAATAAAACCTTTGTGATATTTTTTTTGGATAATAGACCGAATATAAAAAACGCCGAACACGACAGCTACTAACCTAAAAAGAGTGAGTGCAGTCTTGCCCCAATAGCCGCCAAAACTTTTTCCCCAGGCCATGCCTTCGTTCTCTACAAAATAAATCTGAAACTTATCTCCAAAAACATGAATGCCTTTATCGTAAGCTGAAACGGGGGTATGAATAGAATCCCCTTGATAACTAAGCGGCATATGTGTCTTCACCCAAATTTTCAGGGCTTGGTCTGTAACAATGATTAAGAGAACTATTAAGAAAACATTCCTGAGCTTCACTGCGGTTATTTAAGCGGCAAATATAGTTAAAATGTTGTCAGGTGCTGGTTTGCAGGCTGCCTACTTTCATATTATTTTAACGAAGGATATTATATTAATGTTAACGTGGAATCCAAATATTCAAAATCACGATTTCGTGGCTTTAAATTGCAAAGTTTTATTCTTCAAAATAAACCCTTTTTACTCTTTGTGAAATGCCAGTCAATATTTCGTAAGGAATGGTTTGTGCCCATTTTGCAACTTGCTCAACCGATAATTTTTTTCCGAACACAATCACTTCACCTCCTTCATGGACATCGGGAATTCCAGTAACATCAATCATTGCCATATCCATGCAAACGCTGCCAATCACCGGAGCTAATCTTCCGTTCACCAGCATTTTGCCGGCACCATTGCCAAGGCTGCGCGAATAGCCATCAGCATATCCGATGCCAACGGTGGCAATAGTTGTGCCGCCGCTCGCAATCCCTTTTCGGTTATACCCAACCGTTACTCCATCACTCAAATGCTTGATTTGAGCTATTGTTGATTTGAGCGTTGACACTTCCTGCAAATTCAATTTGTGAGAAACGCTGTTGTCAATTCCATACAGGCCAATACCAAGCCTCACCATATCCATTTGCAATTGAGGATGGCGGATAATAGCTGCTGTGTTTGCAATGTGTTTAATAAAAGTATACCCAAATGCTAATTCGATTTCAGCTGAAGCATTTAAAAATATTTCAGCCTGCCTTTTTGTGAATGCATCTTGCTGCGCTTCTTCACTTGCAGCCAAATGGCTGAAAACGCTTTGTATTTTGAAAGTAGATTTTTTTAATGATTCAATAAGTTGTTTCATATCATCCGTTGCAAAACCTAATCTGTTCATCCCTGTTTCCAGCTCCACATGAACAGGAAATTGAAGTATGCCTTCTTTTTTTAAAAAGCCATCAAACATTTGTAATAGGTGAAACGAATAAATAACAGGCTCCAAATGATATTGCACCAAAGCATCAAATGAACTTGTTTCAGCGTTCATCACCATTATTGGCAAATTGATGCCTGATTTGCGCAGCTCGATTCCTTCATCGGGGTAAGCTACAGCCAGATAATCGACCTTATGAAATTGAAGAAGATTTGCAATTTCGAAACTGCCGCCACCATACGAAAATGCTTTTACCATCGCCATCAATTTTGTTGACGGAAGCAGCTGTTGCTGGTATTGTTTAAGATTTGATGACATTGCATTCAAATCAATTTCCATTATTGTTTGATGAACCTGTTCTGACAATAATCTGTCAATGGCTTCAAATTCAAATTTTCGCGCTCCTTTCAGCAAAACAACTTCATCGCGAAAATGCAGATGATGAAAATCTTTTTTAAACTCATCAACAGAACCAAAGAAAAGAGCTTCGCCTAATTGCTGAAACGATTCTTTATTTGCCCTCATAAAATCACCAATGCCAATCAGGCGACTTACTTTTTTTTGTTTCAGCAGATCTGCAATCTGGCTATACAAATCTTTTTCTTCTTTTCCACTTTCAAGAATATCTGATAAAATAACTGTTCGCTTATGATGCTGCTGTTGCTGATGCATAAAATCAAGTGCGATTCTTAATGAGCTGATATCGGCACTATAGCTGTCGTTAATGATTGAGCAATTATTGATGCCACTTTTTAATTCAAGGCGCATGGCAACATGCGAAAGCCTTTGCAGCCTTGATTGAATTTTATCGACAGGAATTTTAAGATACAATAAAACGGAAATGCAGCTTATTGAATTTTCTACGGACGCATCATCAGCGAATGGAATTATTAATGACAAATCTTGTTTACCGTATAAAATGTTGATGGTTGTGTTGCTATGATTTTTTTGAATGTTCTTTATGCAAACTTGTGAAGATTCTTTTTTTCCCCAAACAAATAATTTCTCTTTGGAAAAATTTTTGAGCGCTTCACCAATATTCTCATCCTCGCCATTGCAGATGATTATAGATGCATTTTCGAATAACAAAGATTTTTCTTTGGCTTTTTGAATCATATTTTCGAAACCTTCATTGTGCGCTTCGCCAATATTTGTGAGCACGCCAATTGAAGGCTGAATAATTCTTTCCAGCTTTCCCATTTCATTGTGCCGGGAAATTCCTGCTTCAAAAATCCCAAGCTCATTGGTTTCTTTCATTTGCCAAACACTTAGCGGTACGCCAATTTGCGAGTTGTAGCTTCTTGGGCTGCGAACAATGTTATAGTCGTCTTCCAGCAATTGATTAAGCCATTCTTTTACAATTGTTTTTCCGTTGCTTCCGGTTATGCCAATAACAGGGATATCAAATTGGTTGCGGTGAAATGTTGCTAATTGTTGGAGCGCCTGCAAGCTATTTTTTACTATAATAATATTTGCATCATTGTATTCTGAAACATCTAATTTATCAAAGGCAACAAAATTTCTTACACCGCGCTGATATAGCTCGTTTATAAAATTATGGCCACTTTTTCTTTGGCCTTTCAGGGAAAAAAATAACGTTGCTGATGGAAAAATTAATCTGCGGCTATCGGTTAACAGATGTTCGATTGTTTCATTTTTTGCAAACTGCAAAAATGCACCATCAATGATCTTGCAGATATGTTCAATAAAATATTTCAAATAGTGAATGATGAATGGTGAATGGTAAATAAAATCTCTGACTGATAAATTTCATATAGTGACTTACACATTGCCGAATAGGATTACAGCAGTAAAAGAGTGCGACGCAACAGCAGCTTAATAGTAGCAATGCAGCTAAGGACAAGACAAAAAAAATCACGATATAGTTTTAAAGTTTTCTATTCTTTTTTTTGTTTCATTACAGAATACAAAATGGCAATGCCGATGCAGGAAACAATCACAAGCAATGAAACGTACACGGGCAAAATTATCTTAAACATTTCAATCAACATTTTGATGCCAATAAAAACAAGCACAACCGCAATTCCCTGCGGAAGAAATCTGAATTTATCAACAGCGCCGCGCAGCAAAAAAAACAAAGAGCGCAAACCAAGCACTGCAAAAATGTTAGAAGTGTAAATAACCAATCTTTCCTGCGTGATGCCAAATACTGCTGGGATGGAATCAATCGCGAAAACAATATCGGTTGTCGCAAGCAAAACAATTACAGCAAAAATGCTGGTGTACGTTTTTTTTCCGTTTTGTATGATGCTCAGTTTTCCATCTCCGTCATTTGAAGTAAGCGGAAAAAAGCGCTTCAGGAATTTGTAGGCTTTATTTTCTTCCAGGTTCGGTTCTTCATCGTGCTTTGCCACAAACATGCTGATGCCTGTATAAATTAATAGCGCTCCGAAAATATAAAGCAGCCAATGAAAAGATGCGACCAGCGCCACTCCTACTGTAATAAAAATTATCCTGAGGATGACAGCCATTAAAATACCGATCAGCAAAACGCGGCCATAATATTTCTCTTTCACTGCAAAAAATGAAAAGATTAAAATGAAAACAAAAATATTATCGATGCTCAGGCTCCATTCCATTAAGTATGCGCTTATGTATTCTATGGCAGTCTGCCGGCCTTTTCGTACCATAGAAAGCCAAAAAAAACCAATGCGAGGCTAACCCAAAAAACAGTTTGAAGCAATGCTTTTTGAATGGTAACAGCCTTCCCTTTTTTGCTTAGAAGGCCGAGGTCGAAAACAAGAGCAAGCACTAATACGATCCCAAAAATAAGATAGGTCAGTTGAGAAGAATCCATGAAGTAAAGATAAGAAAAAGCAGTGCGAAAGCCGGGAGACGGGAAGAAAGCAAGTCCATACTAAGCGATAATCATTCCGATGTTAAGTCTTTCTGATTTCCAACTATTCAGCGTATTTCTTCTTTCTTATAAATTGAAAAATAAAACCGGCAATGATGACCAAAAATAATGGCAAAACAATATTCATGAATTGCCAGAAGCTTTTGTTGTCTTCCACTTTTTTGGGATCAAGCAATCGCAATGTGAAATCTTTTGAGCGTGTTTCTAAAATGCCTGAATTGCTCACGAGGTAGTCGAAACAATTTTGCGCAAAGTCTTGATTGGCGAAAGTATAATCGATATCCTTATTATAGCCCATGGGAGCTGGCCCGCGCTGAGTTACTTCGTTCATTACAATTTCAGCTCCGCCGCAAACAATTATTTTTGATGCTTTTTCCGATGCAGGCAAAAAAGGTTCTTTATAAATATTTGTAAGCGTGTCAACCATTCCGGATGAAATTCGGTTGGCGTATAAAGAAGTGAATTTGCCTTCCAGTAAAACCGCTGCAGGAATATTAGGCTGATTGAAAACTTTCGGGTCGTTGGCAACCTTCACACTTTCAAAACTTACTAATGCCGGCGTGCCGATAATTCTTCCATTTGCAGAAGTTTGAAGAAGCACCGTTTTTTTAATATCATTTGCTTTAACAGTATCGACTGAATTTGTAAATTTTGAATAAACGGGGTCAAGATTTTTTGAGATGGCGTGCGTAAGGCTGCCGCTCAGCAAAGGAAAATAGGGCCAGGGCAACGGCTGTATATCTGGCTTATCTCCCTTCATGCCCACTACAAAATTAATGGTAGCGCATTGCATATCCTGCACCAAATCCTGGTTTATGCGTGCCCCAAATTTAAAAAGCAAATCTTCCAAATTCAATCCGCGGTCATAGGCAATTGTTTCTTTATCCAGGCGAAGGCTGTCCATTTCTGCGCGCAGGTTATCAATCATGAAAATAATATTGCCGCCATGCATTGCATATTGATCGAGCTTCAGCTTCTCTTCATCAGAAAATTTATTATTGGGTTTAACGATAATGATCGCATTAAATTGAAGCGGAACGGTTGGCACACTGTCCAACCTGAATATGCCGAAATTGTAATTTTTTCTTAATCCTTCTATTAAATTATAAACGCTGAAATCAAGTGGCTCGCCATTGCCCATCACATAACCAATTGCAGGAACATGTTTCTCGGTAATCTTATCAATCGCATTTGCAAATTTGTATTCCAGCAATGCTTCTGCATTATTATAAAAAGTATTTTCATCCGGGTTGTTTACGCCTTTCAATAAATCAATCGGAAAAATTCTTTCTTTATATTTTACAATAGCACCAGGCAAAACAAAACGCTCGCTTTGCTCTTCGCCTTTTTTTGATTGGGCAACTTGCGTCTTCGGTTGAATGCCCATCCTGCTCAATGAATCGACTAAATCTTTCTTTGCTGAATCATCCAGATCTGTCAGCGGATCAAAAAATCGAAAATGGATTTTGCCGTTCCCGTATTCTTTGAATTCAGTCAAAAGCTCTTCGGTGCTTTTTGCCAGCTTTTTAATTCCGGCTTTTAAATCGCCTTTCAGGTATACATCAACATTAATATTGCTATCAAGATTTTTTAATAGCTTTTTGGTTGGCTCACTTAAAGTGTATCTTTTTTCTTTTGTAAGATCAACCCGGTAATGAAATTGAGAAGCGATAAAATTAATCACGATGATAATAATCAACAGATAAAGCCACCAGAATTTTGAAGAAATAGTTTTACTCATTGCTGATTTCGGGGTTAGCGCCTGGCCAGGTTTCTGTTAGTAAATATTAAAAAGAAAAAAATGATGCTGAAAAAGTAAATCAAATCTCTTGTGTCAATCACGCCGCGGCTTATGCTTCGGTAATGAAAATCGATGCCAAGCATTTCTATATAATAATCTGCGCCCGCTGCAAACGATGGTATGTTGCTGATTGCATTAAACCCGCTATAAATCAGAAAACAAAAAAATGCAGATGCAATAAAAGAAACAACGGCATTATTAGTAAAGCTGCTGCAACAGATTCCTATGGCAACAAAAACCGCTGCTAAAAAAACAAGGCCAATATAAGAACCGATGGAAGCGCCTACATCAATTCCATTTTGTGCAGACAATTGCTGAACTGAAAAAAAATATACAATTGTTGGCAATAGTGCGATGACGACAACAGCAAGGCTTGCAAAATACTTTCCACCAACTACCTCCCATTTTGTTAAAGGCTTTGTTTGAAGGATCTCAAAAGTGCCGGTGCGGAACTCATCAGAAAAACTGCGCATGGTGATTGCTGGAATAAGAAGCAGCAGCACCCATGGAGCGAGCTCAAAAAAATTGGCGAGCGAGGCATACCCAAAATCAAAAATATTAGTGCCTGGAAAAACAAATAGCAACAGACCGTTCACTAATAAGAAAACGACGATTGCGATATAGCCCGTTAAACTGCTAAAGAATTGCCTAAGCTCTTTTTTACAAACTGCCCACATAGCCGCGAAAATAAGCGAATATTAAATAATATTTTTTTGCAATTACCCGATGATATTTAACAAGCAAAAAAATTGTGCGTAAACGTACAATTACTCTATATTTCTATTAACAAGAAAAAAAGGCAAAAATTTTTTTAACATATCATTTTCCCCTATTTTCGCTGCTCAATTTAATCGTTGCTTCCTTTTGAAGAAAATCTACCGGTTCAGGTATAAAAATATTTTGCCGAAACCAACTGCATGAAAATCCCGCAACAGCGGGGTTTTTTCTTTTTTGCCTACTTGTTTTTGCTCAAATACAAAATGTAGAATTCACCCGTTCAAATAAAAATCCCCGCAAATCAATTTGCAGGGACATTAAAGAATTTAAATTGAATTATCTATACCGAAAAACTTTCTCCGCAGCCGCAGGTACGTGTGGCGTTTGGATTGTTGAAATAAAAACCTTTGCCATTCAATCCATCAGAAAATTCCAATGTTGTATTAACAAGATATAGGAAGCTTTTTAAGTCGGTCACAATTTTCACTCCGTTGTCTTCAAATACTTGGTCCATTGGTTTTTCCAAGCTGTCAAAATCAAGCTTATAGCTTAAGCCCGAACAGCCCCCGCCAACTACAGAAACTCTGAGAAAACGATTTTGAGGATCACCGGAGGCAGACTCTTCTAAGAGCTGGCTTATCTTTTCTTTTGCTTTTTCGCTTACGTGAATCATGATTATATGAACATTTTTAATATTAAAAAGTTGTGACCAGTTGTATTAATTTTTAAAATTAATCAAATGTTTATTTTTTCTTTATGCATTTCCCACAAATGGCTCGACTGCCTCAAATGATTGACAGTGTTGCTAACTATTTCAATAGCGTAGCCTATTTCTTCTTCAGTGGTATATCTCCCCAGGCTAAACCGGATTGAGCTATGAACAGATTCATCATCTATCCCAAGCGCTTTCAAAACATGGCTTGGCTCTGTTGAGGCAGAAGTGCATGCTGAACCCGAAGAAGCTGCAATAAGTTTTGTTATTGCAGCCAGCAAGGCATCATCTTCAATGTATTTAAAACACATATTGCTCACATGAGGAAGCCTGTGCTCCACGCTGCCATTGACAAACGATTCTTCCAAATTACACAATGCGTTTTCTAATTTGTTGCGAAGCATGGTTAATCTTTTTCCTTCATTTTCCATTTCATTGCTGCATAATTCGCAAGCTTTTCCAAAGCCAACAATTCCAGGAACATTTAATGTGCCGCTGCGCATACCTCGCTCATGACCTCCACCATCTATTTGCGCAGTAATTTTCACCCTTGGATTTTTTCTTCTTACATATAATGCTCCAATGCCTTTGGCCCATAAATTTTATGCGCACTCAAAGCCATTAAATCAATGCAATCATTATTTACATCAACCGGAATTTTTCCGACGGCCTGAGTAGCATCGCTAAAAAAAATAACATTGTGCTTCCGCGCAATCTTACTTATATCGGCCATCGGCTGAATAACGCCAATTTCATTGTTGGCATACATAACAGCTATTAAAATTGTTTTGTCAGTAATTTCAGACTCCAGTTTATCTAAGTCAAAAAGCCCATCATGGTTTACTTCTAAATAAGTAATATTGCCGCCCAATTTTTCAATGTGCGTGCAGGTATCAAGAACAGCTTTGTGTTCGGTGCTGATAGTAATTATGTGATTCCCTTTTGCGCTATATGTTTCGAAAACACCTTTGATGGCAAGATTAACAGCTTCTGTGGCACCCGAAGTAAAAATTATTTCTGTCGGTTCGGCTCCGATTATTTTCGCAACTTGTTCTCTTGCATGTTCAACAGCCTCCTCCGCTTGCCAGCCAAAAAAATGGTTATGGCTTGCTGTATTGCCAAATTGTTTTGTAAAATATGGCAACATCGCATCAACTACTCTCGGGTCGCAAGGCGTAGTAGCATTATAATCTAAATAAACCGGTAGCTGAAGCATCACACTATTAATTAATAACATTGCGAAATTAGCCTAAATGAGCGACTTGTTAAAGCGCCCTGCATTCAGCAGCTCCGCTAACCGTATTTAAAAGAAGGACTAGGTGCCTGTGTTATGGAATGAGGTGCCAAGATGATAGATATTATTTGCAGAAAATTCTTATATAAAATCTAACTGCAAAACTCACTTTGTTATAATGAGCTTGCCAGTTTCTTGTGTGCCGTCCGACTCAACTACCTGAATTATATAGCTGCCTGTAGGATAAGAAAACAATTGAAAAGAAAGTGTGGTGCCATTATTAGCTTCGCTTAGCTGCTGTTGCTGCAATACCTGACCAAACTGATTAAGCAAGCGTATATAGCCAGTAGTCGCCTTGCTTAAAGTGATGTCAACATAATCTTTTGCCGGATTGGGAAATACTTTGAAAAGCTTGATGATAGGTGTGCGAACAATTTCAATTGCTGTGAAGCCCGACTTGTTATCAAGATCCGTCATTTGTAAACGGTAATAATTTAAACCGCTCAATGGGTTTTGATCTGTAAAAGAATAGTAGCTCGCGAATTGAGCATTGCCGACAGCCTGAACCGTCCCGATTATTTCCCAATTAGCACCGTCAGCACTTCTTTCGATTGTGAAGTAACTTAGGTTCACTTCAACCTGCGTGCTCCAATTGAGCAAAATTGTTTTATTGCTGTTAAGGGTGCCGGCAAAATCAACCAAAACAATGGGAAGCGGAGCGATGATATTAAAACCACTGCCACTCAAAATTGAAGGGCCATTTACTTGCCCCTGGCTGCATGTATAGGGATATGATCCTGTAGCCGCAGAAATACCACAAAGCGGAGCATTGTTGTTCCCCGCAAATACTTTTGAAGCGGGTGTAGGCGCACTATTTGCTGAGCCTGCATAATCGAAATAAATGTATGCTGCCGGCGATGACTGCAACTGAATATAATTGGTTGAACTTTCTAATTGAATCGACGAAGCATTGTCAAGAAAAAGCGCTTGCCTTGGGTTTGCCGCATTCCCGCTTACAAAAAGTGTTGCAGTGTTATTTGCGCTTGCCACATTTGTATTGCCAACGATGACGTGTGAATTAGTGAGGTATAAGGGATAATCAATTACTAATTGCCCGGTAATTTCAATATTGATTGTGCAATTGTCGCAAGTGTAATATGCACCGGTACTTGAACTATGTTTTAGTAAAGCTGTGTTAGAATTTGAATTCAGCGTATAAACTGAACCAGTTCCTGAAATAGTAAAATTTCCTGAGCCTGTTGTTCCGCTTGTTTTCAGCCATGTAACCTGAGCACCCGAAGTTAAAAAACCAAAAAATAAAATCACCAGTAAAATTAGTTTGCCCGGATAGAGCTGTTTCATCAGCTAATAATTTAATTAATTTGAAAAGGTTCGGAGGTAAACATGGATAGGAGCCGCTCGTTTTAAATAGAATTTAGGTTCGTAGTTCTTACGGATCTGCAATAAAATATTGGCGTAATCTGGTTTAAAAAGATAGCGGATATATTGCTGAGAGTTTCAGCATCTAAATGAAGAGGCTATAAAAGTAAGGCAGGTTTTTGGATTTTGCAATAGAGAAGGAAATTTTGAGGATTTTCACTTCACAGCAAACTTCAAAACATATTGTTTTTTAAGCGTAAAGCTTTCTGCCCTAATAAAATACGTTCCGGAAACTAATTGGCTTTTAAAATTGATATGGGGCAAGGAAGTATTTTCGAAATGGTCTTGTTGGATGATATTGCCGATAGCTGAAAAAATGGTAACATCCCAGGCCCCGTTTTCAATTGCCAGATTTATATAGTCTTTTGAAGGATTAGGGTAAACAAATGCCTGAGCATTATTTGTGTTGTTCAAATCAACTGTTTTTATTTCAGAATATGTTATGCTGCCTGATTGGCTTATAACCTTTAATCTGAAATATAATTTTCCTCTTTCGTTGTTTGAGATTTTATAATAATAAGTATAGCTATTGTCGTTCAACTCAGATGGCAAAGATGCGATCGTAAAAAACTGTGTTCCATTTCCGCCAACTTGTATTTCGTATTCATTGCCGCTTTCTGCCTGATTGGTTGACCACAAAAGCTTGACCAGATCTGTATTTTCTTTTTCTGCAGAAAATGAAATGATGTTGTTTGCCAAAATAGCATTTGTGCAATAATAATAGGTTACTGAAAAACGAATGGTATCATTTGCGGATGCACTATAATAGTAAACATTGCTACCGGTCAAGTTTGTGTAGGTAATTGGAACATAGCTATAATTCACCATGTTATTGCCCAAAAAGCTCACTGTATTGCTTGTAATGCTGTCGTTCTGGCTATACCGATATAAAAGAGTATAGGGCTGTTTCGTAACTGAATCTCCCGGGTTCAGCAAAAAGCTTCCAATGCCTGTATCAACTACATTAGTGTAAGGAGAAGTGAGGGCGGCGCTTGAGAAATGATCATACCTGCCAACATTTACTGAAAAATCCTTTTGGGTAGAGTCAACATTTTTCAACGTGAAGCCATAATTGAGCGATACTGTAGAATTAATTTTTGCCGATACTAGGGTGCCTATTGAAGGATCAAACTGCGAAAGATTTATTGAATGTGTATCATTGCCATTGCCAGTCATCACTGTATCGTAGGATATGCTTTGAAGTGTGCTACTGCATTGTGCGAAAGACGATGAGCTCGCAAATTTTGTAAAGCATCCTATCAGGCACACTATTTTCCACAAGGTTTTCATTCGAACGGTGTTTTCGCGTGGAATATTGGATTATTAAAAGTCTTAATAATAACTCTAAATCCGGTGGGTTATTATGTGTGAAGCAGACTAAATATGGGTTTCCATCTTATAAAAGCAAAAGCCTCCAAATTTTTATTTTGGAGGCTTTGCTTTTATAAATTTGTTTGATTTATTATTATTGCCCTACAAATATTTTGTAAGCGCTTTCAGTTCCGTCAGCGGCTTTAAGGTGCAAAACATAAATACCTTTTGGATATCCATTGATTTGCATGATTGATGTGGTGCCTGCAACATTAGTAAACTGTTTTTGCTGCATAACCTGCCCGTATTGGTTTATTATCCTGGCATTAATATTAGTTGAAATATTACTGCCAAAAGTAATTTGCAAATGATCGGTGGCAGGGTTAGGCCAAATCTTAATCCCTTTGATAAACATTCCCTGAATCATTTTTATTTCGGACAACTTGAAATTTCCGTCAATATCAATTGATTCAAGCCGGTAATAATTCATGCCCTGCAGCGGAAATTGATCCACAAAAGAATAACTAATTGTTGATGATGAATTGCCTTTTGCCTGAACAGTTCCTATCTGTGCCCAGGTACTGCCGTCGCCGCTGCGCATAACAACAAATCGGCTAAGGTTTGATTCCTGAGCTATTGACCAATTAATGTTGGTGGCATTATTATTCAGCACTGCATTAAAGCTTGAAAGAACGATTGGCAATGTTCCTCCTGAAAAAAGAGTGATGGGGCCAGTTAAACTCGTGCCATAAGCAGCGGGCGTAGTTCCGATGATATTGTTGCCCTGGAACAGCGAAGGTGCACGACCTATCACTTTCTGGTAAATTGAATTAGGCAGAGGCCCGAACAAAAATGCCATCATAAGTTCCAGCATTTGTTGCAATAATAGAGCTTTGAGAATTTCTTAACACTATAATTGAATTTCCAGGTAGCGTATCAAGCACCAAATTGTAACCGGTGGCAATTGTATTTTGTGAACTATTGCCTACAACTATTTGTGCATTTCCGGGTTCACCATTCCCAAGATATATGACGGAACTGCCCGTGAATTCAGCGTGTTGATTTAATTGCACGGTTACGCCTGAATTGATGGTTACAAGACAATTATTACAGACCGTTGAAGGCGGAGTGCCGGGCGCCCAGGTAATCGGGTCGCTCCAATTGCCTGAATTAACGGCCGTATACTGTGCCATGCTTTTATTAAAAAAAGAAACACAAAAAAAAGCAGCCAGAAAGTAAAGCTTTTTCATACTACAAAATTTAATTAAAAAAATGTGGTTATCGGTAAACCATAGTGTGTGGATTTGTGGCGAGGTATCTTAAGGATAGATTTTATCTATTGGAAGATATTAGCTTTTATAAAGTTTTATGTTTTTGTTCTGAAGCCATCGCGCTCAAACAAAAACACAAACTGTCGCTTATAATTTAATTATAGCGATGATTTCAATGGTACGAATAAATTGTTGTAGGGATTAAGAATCAGTTTTTCAAGATTTGAATTAAAAATGTGCAAAAATCTTTGTCACAAAGAGGGTGCGACTATTCATTGCAGTCTACTAGGAAATGCAAGTAAGCAATTATTTTTGAATTATTATAGCAAACTCAATTATTTTTTATTAATTCATTCTTCATCGCTTTCAACTTTGTTAAGGCCTAGCTTGTCAATTGCCACTTGTGCCGCTATTTGGCTAGCGTCTTTTTTGTTATAGGCCTTGCCTTGCGCAAGCAGTTGCCCATCAACAACAGCCCCAACGGTAAATAATCTCCTGCCGGCTTCCATGTGCTCATCAAGGGTTTCAAATTCAAGGGTCTTGCTATTTTTGTTGGCCCAGCCATACAGTTTATTCTTATGGTTTATTTCGAGAATCTCCAAATCATCCATGAACAGATAGGGCTGGATGATGCGCTCCTTTACCCACTGGTTTGTTTTATCAAACCCTTTGTCAAGATAAATTGCTCCAACTACTGCTTCAAGCGTGTTCCCGAAAATCTGGCTCATTTTCAATGAGCCGTCAAACTTATTGAAATAGCTGATTTTTTTTAGGCCCATTTTAACAGCAATATCATTAAGCTGGTTCCTGTTCACCATTTTGCTTCTCATTTCTGTCAAAAACCCTTCTTCTTTATATGGATATCTTTTAAACAGAAAGTCTGCAATAATAGCGCTGAGGATTGCGTCGCCTAAATATTCAAGCCTCTCATTATTCTCGTCAGATTTATCTTTTAACGACCGATGGGTGAGTGCTGTTTTGTAAAGGACAGTCTTACCTGGCGCAAAGCCCAAAACATTTTTTAGTTGCTTTCTGAAAGATGCAGCGGATGAGTCGTTTTTTATGATGCGTTCCAGTATTCCCACAAAGAAAGCTACAAAAATTTTAGGTCAGGTAAAAAAAATTTTAATAAGCGCAACGGCAAGATTTTGTTTATTTTGATTCTCATCATAAAATGAAAATCAAAAAATCAAGATGCATATTTTTTTACAATAACGCATGCATTATGGCCACCAAAGCCGAAAGTATTGCTCAGCGCGGCTCTTACAGTTCTGCTTTGCGATTTGTTAAAAGTGAAATTTAATCTTGGGTCAAGCTCCGGATCATCGGTAAAATGATTGATGGTTGGTGGCACAATGTCATTTACAACACTCATTGTGCAAGCAATTGCTTCAATAACGCCGGCGGCCCCAGGCAATGCCCTGTCATTGATTTAGTAGAGCTTATGTTTATATTGAAAGCATCGTCGCCGAATACATCCATCACCGCTTTTATTTCAGAAATATCACCCAGTGGCGTAGAAGTGCCATGTGTATTAATATAGTCAATATCTGAAGGCTGCATGCCAGCATCTTTCAATGCTGCATTCATCACATTTTTTGCGCCCAATCCTTCCGGGTGCGGTGCTGTAATATGATATGCATCCGCAGTTGCACCACACCCTGCAATTTCGCAATATATTTTTGCGCCCCTCGCTTTTGCGTGTTCCAATTCTTCAAGCACCAATATTCCTGCAGCTTCGCCCATCACAAAACCATCTCTGTTCTTATCATAAGGACGGCTTGCAGTTTTTGGGTCATCATTTCTTTCGCTCATTGCTTTCATTGCATTAAATCCGCCAATGCCTGCCTCAATAACCACGCTTTCTGAGCCACCACTCAATATCACATCAGCAAGGCCCAAACGTATTAAATTGAACGATTCCATAATTGCATTGGTTGATGAGGCACATGCGCTCACCACCGCAAAATTTGGCCCGCGAAGGCCATGCCTCATGGAAATATGGCCTGCTGCGATATCCAAAATCATTTTTGGTATGAAGAATGGGTTGAACCTTGGCGTGCCATCGCCTTTTGCAAAATTTGAAACTTCTTCCTGAAAAGTGGTGATGCCGCCAATGCCGCTTGCAAACACAACACCCACTCTGTCGGTGTTCACAGTTTCTTTGCTGATGCCCGCATCTGCTATGGCTTCATCGCTGGCAGCAAGTGCTGTTTGAGTAAAGCGGTCCAGCTTGCGTGCTTCTTTTCTGTCAAAAAAATTTAAGGGATCGAAATTTTTTATCTCGCAGGCAAATCTTGTTTTGAATTTTGATGCATCGAATTGTGTAATGAAATCTGCACCCGGAACACCATTTATGAGACCATTCCAATAATCTTTCACATTATTGCCCAACGGTGTCAGTGCACCGATTCCCGTAACAACAACTCTTTTTACTTCCATATAGCTGCCCGGAAATTTTAAAAGTTATACATCCGCCTACTAAGCAAAATTGCTTTTGAAGGCGGATGAAACAAATGTATTGAAAAAACTAAAAAGCTAATTACTTAGCATGTTCTTCCAAGTAAGCAATGGCTTGCCCTACAGTGGTTATAGTTTCAGCCTGCTCATCGGGAATTGATATGTTAAATTCTTTTTCGAACTCCATAATGAGTTCTACCGTATCAAGCGAATCTGCGCCTAAATCGTTAGTGAAAGAAGCTTCATTTGTAACTTCTGCTTCTTCAACTCCTAATTTATCAACTATAATTTTTTTTACTCTTGTAGCAATGTCTGACATGTTTGTAAATTTTAGTTACGGCTGCAAAAATATAGTTTTTGAATTAAACACAATTAAACAGGCAATTTTAATTTTAAAAAGTGAAAAAACCGTTTTTTGGCAATTCGCTGTTCTATAATAACCATAAAAGGGCGCCTTGCCTACTGTGCCTAATATCCGATTCGCCGAATTTCATTTTTTATTACGACTATAAAAAGGAATGCGTAAATTTAAGCTCATACCATTTTATTTAAAAGAAAACCAATTGCTGGCATGGCTTTGAAAATGATCGACCACGGCTCAACCGAATACAAACAAATGATTGATTTGCGCAATGAAATATTGCGAAAGCCTTTGGGCCTTACATTTAGCCCGGAAGATCTGGACAAAGAAAAAGAAGATGTGCTGATGGGCGCATTTGAAGATGACAAGATATTAGGCTGTTGTTTACTTACCAGGGTTGATGATAAATCAGTAAGACTTCGCCAAATGGCTGTGCCAAAAGGCATGCAGGGAAAAGGGCTTGGAAGAGCACTTATGATTTTTGCAGAAAATATTGCTCGCGATTTAGGATATAGAACATTATTGATGCATGCCCGAAAAACTGCTTCCGGCTTTTATGAAAAACTCGGCTACACAATTTCCAGCGATGAATTTGAAGAAGTGACGATTGCCCATTATGTGATGCAAAAGAGTTTATGAGCTCAAAATTTTACTATCCGTTTTTTCTTTTACAAATGCATTCAACTGCTGCATGAATTTTAATAAATGCTGCATAGAAAAAACATCATCCACAATAAGCATAAATAATTTTCCTGTTTGACGAAGCTTTGCTTTATTGGTTTGTTTTTGAATGAACTCAAGAATGTACTTAAAAGTTTCTGATTCAAAATAAGGTGAGTCTGCTTTATTGATGAAGTAGCATTTCAGCGTATCGTCTTTTAATATCATTTTTTCAAAACCTAATGCCACAGCCAGTTTTCGGCAACGCACCGTGTCGAACAAATCTTCCACTTGTTTGGGCAAAATCCCAAAACGGTCAATCAGCTCAATTGCAAAGAAATTTAATTCTTCTTCGCTATCACAATTGTCCAACCTTGTATAAAGTGATAATCTTTCCGTGATGCTTTGCACATAATCATCAGGGATCAGAATTTCCAAATCAGTATCAATTGTGCAATCCTGTACATAATCTTCCTGCTTCGAAATTTCTTCTTTGAACAATTCTTTGAACTCAGTTCTTTTTAATTCTTTAATTGCCTCATTCAAAATTTTCTGATAAGTTTCAAAACCAATCTCGGCCATAAATCCGCTTTGTTCGCCACCGAGCATATTTCCTGCACCTCGAATATCCAGATCGCGCATCGCAATTTGAAAACCACTTCCTAGATCACTGTGCTGTTCTAATGTTTGCAATCTTTTTCTTGAATCTGTCGGCAATGTTGCAAGCGACGGCGCGAGCAAATAACAAAATGCTTTTTTATTGCTTCTCCCAACTCGGCCGCGCAGTTGGTGCAAATCACTCAAGCCAAACTGATGTGCATTATTGACAATGATCGTATTCACATTCGGGATATCAACTCCGCTTTCCACGATGTTTGTGCAAACGAGCACATCATATTTTTTATCAATGAAATCGAGAATCCGTTCTTCCAGTTCATGACCCTCCATTTGGCCATGTGCATAACCGATGCTTAAGTCAGGGCATAATCCCTGAATAATCGCCGTCATTTCAGCAAGGCCAAGTATTCTGTTGAAAATAAAAAATACCTGTCCGCCTCTTTCCGTTTCAAAATAAATTGCGTCGCGGATAAAATCTTCATTATAGCCATGTACTTCCGTTTGTATCGGCTGGCGATTTGGTGGTGGTGTATTAATAATGCTTAAATCTCGTGCACCCATTAAACTAAACTGCAAAGTTCTTGGGATAGGCGTTGCCGTTAGTGTAAGGCAATCAACGTTCGTGCGAAGTGTTTTTATTTTTTCTTTATGAGCGACGCCGAATTTTTGTTCTTCATCAATTACTAATAAACCCAAATCTTTAAACTTTACTTCTTTGCCCAGCAATGCATGCGTGCCGATGATGATATCCACTTTCCCTTCTTCCAGTTTTTTCAGCGTTTCTTTTTTTTCTTTTGAAGATTTAAAACGATTTACATAATCAACCGTAACTGGAAAATCTTTTAATCTTTCACCAAAAGTTTTATAATGCTGAAAAGCAAGAATGGTTGTAGGAACCAGCACTGCAGCTTGTTTGCCGTCGCAACAAGTTTTGAAAGCTGCACGAATCGCAATTTCTGTTTTGCCAAAACCAACATCACCACACACAAGCCTGTCCATGGGCGAAGGTGATTCCATATCTTTTTTCACGTCAGCGGTTGCTTTGCCTTGATCAGGTGTATCCTCATAAATAAAAGATGCTTCCAGTTCGGTCTGCATATAGTTATCTGGCATATGCGCAAAACCTTGCTGTGCCTTTCTTTGAGCATATAATTTAATGAGGTCAAAAGCAATTTCTTTTACTTTTGTTTTTGTTTTCTCTTTCAGCTTTTGCCAAACATCGCTGCCAAGCTTGCTCACTTTTGGAACAGTCCCTTCTTTGCCTGTGAACTTGGAAATTTTATGCAGCGAATTAATATTCACATATAAAATATCGCTGTCTCTATAAATAATGCGGACTGCTTCCTGCAATCTTCCATTCACTTCAATTTTTTGTAGCCCGCTGAAAGTGCCAACTCCATGATCGATATGTGTTACATAATCTCCGGGCTGCAATTCACGGAGTGTTCTTAATGTAAGCGCTTTGTTCTTATTATATGCCTGTTTGACTTTGTATTTGTGATATCGCTGAAAAATCTGGTGATCGGTGTAACAAACGATTTTGAGATCATCGTCAATAAACCCTTCATGAACAGAAATCGGAACTGGCGTGAACTGAATCGCAGCATGCAGATCTTCAAAAATAATATGCAGCCGCTCAAGCTGTTTTGCATTTTCAGCAAACAAATAAATAGCGTATTTATTTGCTTCGCGGTTTTTCAAATCTTTCATCAGCAAATCGAAATTCCTGTTGAAAGATGGTTGGGCTTTGGTATTAAAAACGATTTCTGTCGTCGGTCGTCGGTCGTCGGTCGTCGAACCGAATTCAATGAAATGGAATTTTTTTAGTTGCTCTTCAATTGAATTCGCAGTGATAAAATCTTCAAAACTTATTTTCTTTTTTTCTGCATTTTCATCTTCTGTATCCCGCGTCTTATATCCCGAATCTCCCATCTCGATAAACAGTTTCAGGTTCTCTTCTTCAATCAATAATTTATCTTTCACAAATTCCCAATCCTGCATCCAGATAACTGTATTCTCAGGAACGAAATCGAGCAAAGAAACTTTTTCTTTATCATCAAACTGCGTTTCCACATTTGGTATAATGCTTACCTGCAAAAGCTTTCGCTCGCTCAATTGCGTTTCGGGATCGAATATGCGGATGGAGTCAACATCATTTCCGAATAATTCAACACGATAAGGCTTTTCATTTCCGAAAGAATAAATATCAAGAATGCCACCACGCAAAGCAAACTGCCCGGGCTCATAAACAAAATCAGTTCTCTCAAAACCGTAGTTCACGAATTTTTCTATCAGCCCATTCAAATCAATTACATCGCCGGATTTGATATGGATAATATTTCCCGATAAAGTTTTTGGAAGCACTACTTTTTCGAAGAGAGCTTCAGGGTAGGTCACTAATAATTTTTTATTTCCCCCGGCGCTCCATTTTGTTAATGCTTCTGTTCGAAGCATTACATGGCTGCTGTTGAGCAAGCGATAATTTTTTTTGTTTTTAAATGAAGATGGGAAATAAAAAATATCAAGCCCGTTGGTAAGGTTTTCAATGCTGTTATGAAGATATGCCGCTGATTCTGCATCTGAACAAACTACGACATGATTCAGCTGGCTGGTGATCTCGTGCTGAAAAATAGCGCTGATAACAAACGCAGGCGAGCTCCCGTAGAGATTTTTTAAAGAAATAGTTTGAGGTTGGGACAAAGTAATCCTCCCCGCAATTTGAAAAATGCGAGGAGAATTCATTAACAAACCTGGCGAAACCTCACTCATTCAGGTTGCAAATATAAAAAATACACATCGATTATATGTAACACAAAAAAGCAACTATGGAAAAAGAAAAAGCGTATATAAGTTGATATTGATATTTGCCTGGCAAATATGCAATAACATATGATTTAGTTGATAGGAAAATCAAACTCAAGCTATTTCAATAAACGGCATCATAATCAATCCGAAATTCAACCTTAGAAAATTTTCCGGGCGTAACTTCAACAGGAGCAATATTGTTGTCTTTATCGAACCAGTTCGCAAAAAACAATTCATTCTTTTTTGCAAAGAGCGAATATCGGTCAGGCGCCAGGTTTATTTTGAAGTAGCCATTTGAATCAGTTTCAACTTTACTAATAAATTTTGTATTGATGGAATTATAGAATGCAGACTGAGCTTGCCTTTGCACTTGATTCAAATTAGTGAGTTGATAAATATACAACACTGTTTTTATGCCTTTTGGCGGCCTTGGTTTTGCACCGGGAGAAGGCATTTGGTTGCCGGATATTTTATAAACATAACCTTCAATTCCTTGTTGAGGCATATTTTGGGAGGTTTTGGTTTTGACGGTTGAGCATGAAATAGTAATCAATGACACTTTAAGTAAAGAAAAAAGAATTTTATCCATTCCGGTATTTTGAAAGTGAAAGTTTCTAATTTAGTGAAAATAAAGAACAAGAAATAAACAGATCGTTTATGAGTAAAAAGCTTCCTCTTATCCTGACCTTATTGATTACAATAATATCATTGAACCAGTTGCAAGCTCAATTGATTACCGACAAAAATCTGTTGACGAAAATGTCGAAAGATTTAAAGGTGAGAGAAGACAATGATTTTGCACGAGCACGATCCATAGCAAAACAGAAAGGATGGTTTACAAGAAAAGCAACGCCAAACGGTGGCGTTATCTTGCTAATTGGTGTTGACGAATTGGGCAACCCAAAATATGTTACTACTTACAATAACACAATTGCTGCTGCTACAACCCGGGCAAATCAATTGTGGCCGGGTGGATCATCGGGCTTAAACTTATCGGGCTCTTCAGCCGCTGTTAAAGGAAAAATTGCAATTTGGGATGGCGGCCATCCATTGAACACACATGTGGAGCTTGCCGGCAGGATTGTTTTTGGCGATGGCTCATCCGCAGAAATAGCGGGCCATCCTACACACACCACCGGTACGTTGATTGCGACAGGGATCAACCCAATTGCAAAAGGAATGGCATTCGGCGCTCAACAAATAACTGCTTATGATTTCAGTTCCGATGAATCTGAGATGGCAAAAGCTTCACCGAATCTGTTAATATCAAACCATTCTTATGGCTTTTTGCCCGGTTCCGGATGGAACTATGATGGAACAAACTGGAATTGGTATGGCGACACAACCATCAGCAAAACGCAAGCTTACGGATTCGGTTATTACAATTCCGATGCTCAGATTTATGATTCTATAGCTTATCACGCACCCCAATATTTGATATGCGTTGCCTCAGGAAATGCAAGAGGCTACAATGGCCCTGCTGTCGATAGCTCCTACCTTTACAACGGTAATACAACGCTTAAGCGATCTGCAACACTTGCCGATAATCCGAACTTCAAAAGTATAAGTGATGCTGCCGATGCAAAAAACATTCTTCTTGTTGGCGCTGTAAATGGGATCCCCGGAGGATATTATTCACCAAACGACGTATCGATTGCATATTTCAGCTCGCTTGGGCCAACCAATGATGGCAGAATAAAACCTGATGTGGTTGCTGATGGAGTTGATGTTACCTCAACCTGGAACACTAGCACCACTGCTTATAGCACCCAAAGCGGCACGTCTATGGCCACACCTAACACAACTGGTTCTTTGTATTTGCTTCAGGAATATTATACTCAATTGCATCCTGGTAATTTTATGCGGTCTGCCACATTAAAAGGGCTTGCGATACATACGGCAGATGAATCCGGTTCCGCTCCCGGGCCTGATTATACTTATGGATGGGGTTTGGTTGATGTTCTTAAAGCTGCAAATGTCATCACTTCTTCTTACAAGCAAAAAACAGATACCATTATTGAAAGCACACTAAATAGTGGTAGCTCTTATACTTTTAATGTAGTTGCATCGGGCAGCGAGCCTTTGTCAGCAACATTATCATGGACTGATCCTCCTGCAACACCGGTAGCAGTTGAACAATCGCTCAACAACACAACGCCCATGTTGGTGAATGACCTTGACATGAGGATAACAAGCGGCTCACAAATTTTTAAACCATGGATACTTGATCCCGCAAATCCTGCAAACCCTGCAACTAAAGGAGATAATTTTCGCGATAATGTAGAAAAAATAAATGTTGATAGCATTGTGCCCGGCCAAACATATACCATCACCATTACGAACAAGGGAACATTAGCAAGAGGCGGACAGGCATTTTCACTTTTGGTTAGCGGAACCGGCGGGCAAGCCTATTGCACATCAGCTCCAACGAGCAGCGCCGGCACCAGAATTGATAGCGTTAACATCAGCAATGTTCAAATCGCAAACCCTGCAGGTTGCACTACTTACACCAACAATACAAAGTATACAGTACAAATTCAACCAAAACAAAAATTACCTTTTCGCATAAAGCTTGGAAGCTGCGATGGCTCAACATCTTCTAACATCATTAAAATTTTTATTGATTACAATAACAACGGCGTTTTTGATTCAAATGAAGTAGCAGCTGTAAGCAGCGCGATTGCTACCAATGGTGTTTATGCCGACACAATAAATGTCCCGGAACTTGTTCAAGGCAGCAATACTTTGTTAAGAATTGTAGCAGAAGAAACGACTGATACATCGGCCGTGCAGCCATGCAGCAGTTATGCAAATGGCGAGACGCAAGATTTCAATGTTTTAGTAGTAGCTCCAACAAGTGATTTGGCTTTATCGCAAATTGTTGCTCCTACAAACAGCAGTTGCAGCGATGATTCCGAAATTGTTGTTGTTAGCATTAGAAACAATGGCATCGATACAGCATCCAAAATACCCGTCACCGCTGTCATAAAAAGTGGAAGCACCACGGTTGCAACGCTCAACGAAATTTATCCCGGAAAAATACCGCCCGGTTTTTTAGTGACATATGCTTTTCAAAATACTTTTGCGGCAACAGCAGGAACAACCTATAATGTTACTTCCTATATAACTTTTGCAAGCGACCAGAATAGTTCCAACGACACCCTTTCGAATAATATTACAATTGTACCACAACCTGCAGCACCTGTTGGCACAGCAACATTAAGCGGCGATACATTGAAGCTGCAAGTAACAAACGCCAACGCCAACAGCACCTATTTTTGGTATAGCAGTGCAACCAGCGATGCTCCATTGTATGCATCATCAGACACAGCTATTCTTCTTTTCACATTGCCCACTGAAACCACGTTATATTTAGGTTCAGGCCTTGAAGGCAACGTTGGAGTAGAATCAAAAAATAGTTATCCAAATGGGGGAGGCTACCAGCTTTATGGTGGCAACTGGTTATCATATACATCGGAAGCCCCTCTTAACCTCACTAGTGCAAAAATGTACACAGGCAATCCTGGCAAAGTAACCATAATGGTTGTTGATACTGTATTGGTAAATGGGCAACTTGAATATTATATACCACCACTTTCAAGCACAACGATTGATGTGTATTCCACAAGCCCTACGCCGGTTGCCGGATCAAGGAGCTATGATGCTACAGATACAGGAGCAGTTTTTTATATCAACCTGCCTCTGCCCGCAGGCAAACATGTAATTATGGATACAACAGTTGATGCTTCTGTCGATAAATCAGCGATAGATAATGCAACCATATTCCGCAATAATAACGTTACTGGAAAACCCTATCCTTTTACCTTGGGCAGCGTGTTTTCCATTACAGGCAACAGCGCTTATTCCGCAAGCAGCCCAACTCAGTTTGAAAGTTATTATTACTATCAATATAACATGAAAATCCAAAGCAGCGATTGCATAAGTGAAAGAGTTGCCGTGCCCATTTCTACATCTCAGATTTCCACTGCGCCTTTCGCCATTGGCCCTAATCCGCTATCGAATGGGACCGGGCTGAATGTTCAGTTAAACACCGGCGTAACTGGCACTATTCAAGTTGAGCTTTTTGATTTGTTAGGTAGAAGGTGCTATTCTCAAAGCTATTCTACAACCGGTTATTTTTCTCAAACTATTTATTTCAACAACTTGGTAACGGGCATGTATATCCTATCTTTAAAAACATCCGGAAAATCATATAATAAAAAACTATTGATAACAAGATAAATGAGAAATTACAAATTGATTCCTTTGACGATTTTCTCTAAACTTCAAAAGAGTGAATGTTTATGAGATGATGTTTTCAATAAAATAATTTATTTTAGCTCCATCGATTGCTTGCCGTAACTGGCAAACTTTGGGAGCAGATCTTTTTGGTCTGCTCTTTTTTTATTAATAACTTGATCGCAAAATCAGCCACATGCCCCAGCCTTGGCAAACAGGAAAAATCATTAAGATTGAAAACGAAACAGAAAGCACCCGCCGCTTCTGGATCCAGGTGAATGATATTGAATCTTTCGATTTCAAGCCAGGCCAATTTGTTACGCTCGACCTACCCATTCACGAAAAACCGGCAAAGCGCTTGCGCAGCTATTCCATTGCTTCATGGCCCGATGGCACAAATGTTTTTGAGCTCGTGATTGTTTTGCTGGAAGGCGGCGCAGGAACTCATTATCTCTTCAACGAAGTGAATGAAGGAAGTGAATTGACCCTGCGCGGGCCGCAAGGCGTGTTTACTTTGCCCGATCCAATTGAGAAAGACTTATTTTTTATTTGCACAGGCACTGGCGTCGCGCCTTTTCGCTCAATGGCTCATCATGTGTTGAATTATAACGTTCCTCACGGTGATATATACCTGATTTTTGGCTGTAGGAAATTCAGCGATTGCCTTTACAGAAATGAGCTGGAAGAACTGGACAAAAAAATGGAAGGTTTTCACTATATACCAACCTTTTCAAGAGAAGTTGCAGATACCGCCGGGAAGCTTGTAAGAACAGGTTATGTGCATGCAGTTTATGAAGAAATTTGCCGCAATAATATTGAAATCAGTATTGCAGAAGAAACTTCGATGCTGAAGCCGGCATCGTTTTTTTTGTGCGGATGGAAGAATATGATTGACGAAGCCAAGCAAAGGATACAGGCACTTGGCTACGACAGAAAATTCATACATCAGGAATTGTACGGCTAACATCATCCATCATCAAAGGCTTATGCCCCTTCTTTGTCTAATAATTGCCGGTACATAAAATCGTAAGTATCTTTTCTTGAAGGCATTTCTTTCGAAGCAATTTTTTTTGTCTTGCTGCCGGTTATGAAATAAACAATAACGAAAAAAATTAATGCTGCAAGAATTACAGGGAAAATATTAAGATGATATCCTCCGTGAAGGTTAACTACAGTTTGCATGGTTTATGTCTTTTATAAGGAATTGGATTTTGCTATAACGATTAAAAGTAGAATATATTTTCGCCGAAGGCAAAGTATTTTTACTGAATTCTACTGTCGTGATCTTACCATAAAAAAATAACCGCTAAGGCAAGGAAATATCAGCTGAAACAAAATGCTGTATTTCCCGCGTTAGCGGCATAAAAAATTGGGCACAATCAACTAACTTTTCATAAATATCGGACAAGTACAATGGCAAGCAATCAAAAGTAAATCAGGAAGCTGCTTTAGCATTCGTTCCTTTGTTCAGCAGGTTATCATAAATCAAACTGTAACCTTCATTGCGTGTTGGCGTAAGATCCCTTGTAAGTAATTTTTTTCTGAGCGCTCCATTTGGCAATTTTTCGTTGTTGCTCATTTCATTTCCATTTGTCATCACAACAACCGGATCTTTTATTCCGCGAAGTTTTAATTCCATGGTTATGTATTCTTTTTGGATCTCAAGGATTTCAGCATGGCTGTTGATCATTTCAGTTTCTGCTTTCACAAGTTTCTTGTGGATTTTAGCAACCTGACTTTTTCTAAGACTAAATCCGATGAGCATCGAGACTGCGATAACGCCTAATAGAATAAGCGCGTTGACTGGGAATTCAAACGTAAGCATTTTAATTAAATTGAGGTTAGTAAGTAAGCACAAATAGGTATACGTGATGAGCTCACAATGCGTTGCAAGCAACATCTAAAATCTAAGTTAAAAGTTTGGTGAAAGTTTTAAGAAATCTGTTTTTCCACAATGCTCGTAATTGTGTGAATAGCGATGCGTTCTTGTTGCATGCTGTCGCGATAACGAATGGTGACTGTGTTGTCTTCTTTTGTTTGATGATCAACAGTAATACAGAATGGAGTTCCGATTGCATCCATGCGGCGATAACGTTTTCCTATCGCATCTTTATCTTCATAAAAACAACGGAAAGCATTTTTGCAATCGCTCATTATTTCTTTTGCAATCTCAGGCAAGCCGTCTTTTTTTGTTAATGGAAAAATAGCCAACTTAATAGGAGCCAGTATTGGCGGCAGTTTCAGCACAATGCGGCTATCAGGTTTTTCTACCGTGCTTAAATCTTCTTCTGTATATGAATTGCTGATGATCAATAAAAACATTCTGTCAAGACCGATAGAAGTTTCTATCACATAAGGAATATAATTTCCGAAAGGTTTTCCATTCGCATCAAGGTCATTGTCGAAATACTGCATTTTCTTTTTGCTGTATTCCTGATGATTGCGCAAATCAAAATCAGTTCTTGAATGAATTCCTTCCACTTCTTTGAAACCGATTGGAAAATCATATTCAATATCGCAAGCTGCATCTGCATAGTGCGCCAGCTTTACATGATCATGAAAACGATATTTTTCTTTTTCAATCCCCAAGCTCAAATGCCATTTCATTCTTTCTTCTTTCCAGAATTCATACCATTCTTTTTGCGAACCTGGACGAATAAAAAATTGCATTTCCATTTGCTCAAATTCGCGCATGCGGAAAATAAATTGACGCGCAACAATCTCATTGCGGAATGCTTTTCCAATCTGTGCAATACCAAAAGGGATTTTCATCCTTCCTGTTTTTTGCACGTTCAGGAAATTCACGAAAATACCTTGTGCAGTTTCTGGTCTTAAATAAATTTTATTATCGCTTTCATCAGCAGATGCAGTGGAACCAAATTCTGTTGAGAACATGAGGTTAAACTGACGAACGTCAGTCCAGTTGCTGGTTCCGCTGATCGAGCATTTTATTTTATTATCTTCTATTAACTTTTTTAAACCATCAAAATCATCTTTTGCTAATAATGATTCCATGGATTCAAGAACTGCTTGTGCCTTGTCACTTAAACCTTGTGTCTTCAATTCTTCAACATAACCTTCAATCAAATGGTCAACCCTATATCTTTTTTTGCTGTCTTTATTATCAATCATCGGGTCGCTGAAATTATCAATATGCCCGCTGGCTTTCCATGTTGTCGGGTGCATGAAAATGGCAGCATCAATTCCTACAATGTTTTCATGCAATTGCGTCATGCTCTTCCACCAATAATCTTTTATATTTTTTTTCAGCTCGCTGCCCCACTGTCCATAATCATACACAGCACTTAAGCCGTCATAAATTTCGCTTGAAGGAAAAATAAAGCCGTATTCTTTGCAATGAGAAATGATTGCCTGAAATCTTTTTGTATCGTTTGCCATAGTGGGCGCAAAGGTAAAATATTATTGCAGAAAAGATTGAGCGATTCTCATTCATCCATTAAATTACATTTGCATTAACCTTCATTATTATGCCTGAATCTGTTGAATTTAAAAAGAAGAAACAACCGATGCTCGAAAGATTCGGCGTTTATTATCTTGGCATTTTTGGCAAACGCGATCTCAGTCATCATGTGTTTGATTTTACAGATGAAGAACTGAGCCAAAAAATAAATCGGATTTCAAGCAAAGGTGTTTTTCTTTCTGCACTGGTTGGGTTTATTTGTGTTTGGCCAACTGTTTACATAGATGTGCTTAAAAAAAATGAACCCTGGCAAATTCATTATGGCTGGGTAGCAATTGTTACAGTAATATCTATCGCCATTGAATTTTATGTGCTGTTTATTATTGCACTGAGAGCCGTTCATGAAGTGAGCGAGCTGATTAATATTCATTCCCATAAAAAAGATTTTTTAAAAAGCGGGCCATTTAATGTCACAAATATTCTTGCAAGAACTGCACTGGAGTTGCCAGATCCTGAAATGCAGATTTTGGGGATTGATCCTTTTGAGCAAGTGTCGAAAAGAAATTTATTCATACTTGGATTATTATACAAGTTGAAAATTGTGATCACGAATTTTATTTCAAAATTGATTTTGCGATTGAGCTTTGGCGAAACAATCGCAGGCATTTCGATTAATTATATTGCGCTGCCCGTTGAATGTTTTTGGAATGGGATGGTCATTCATCGTGTGGTGAATGAAGCAAGATTGCGATTGTTTGGATTTGCATTGAGCAATCATATTGCCGATAATTTATTACACGATCATTTGCTGGAGCAATTATCCGATGAAGCAAAGATTGGCTGCCTGCGTGCAATTGGCAACGCAGTGGTGATGGCAAAAAATTATCACCCGAACATGATTGTACTGCTATTAAGGTTTCAACATTTGCTTCATATTGATAAAGACAAAAAATACGATGACTGGAATCTTTTTTTGGATTGCCTGAAAACAGTAAGCGAGAAAGAAAGAAATTTTTTGCTTGACTTATTTACTGTTGCTGTTGCTTTCGATGGAAAAATATCTGAGCTTGAAATGACCAAGCTGAAAGATGCTTATGGAAAAGATTATGAATTATATTATCCGCGATTATTACATCTCACAAAAAATTTAAAAGAAGGAAAGCTTCATGCCGCAGCAGATCTTTGCAAACTTGATTTTGTAGCTGGGTGATATCAAACCACTAAGGCACAGATAAGCAATAAATGAATTTTACAATTAGTTTTGAAGTAACACAACGCTGAATAGAATTACTACTGTACAAGAGTGCGACGCAACGATGTTTAATAGTAATAATGTGGTTTAGGGCAAAAAAATTATTCTCCTTTATTTATGCCCTCTTATACTTCAGGTAGCTGCTGCAAAGATTTTTTTGATTCCACTTCTATTTGCTGCACCCACACTGCATAATCATTCGGATAAATTTGCGTGCCTGTGTGAGCGGCATAGACTTTGGTAAATTCTGCCCCAAAATAAAGTATGATCGCAGAATAATACACCCAAAGCAAAATAACAATCACAGAACCTGCAGCGCCATAAGCCGAACTTAATTTGCTGTGGCCAAGATAATAACCAATCAAAAATTTTCCGATCAAAAAAAGAAGAGCCGTGGTGAATGCTCCGGCACGCACATGCTTCCATTTGATCTTTGCATCGGGCAAAAATTTAAAAATGATGGCAAATAAAAAAGAAGTGATCAGGAAAGTAAGCAGCAAATTAAAAATGTAAACAGTAGGCGCTGTTATTTTTGGAAAAAGTTCTGTGAGCTTATGAATAAACACTTCAGTTAATCCATTTATCAATAATGCAACGAGCAATAAAAATCCGAGACAAACTACCATTGAAAAAGAAATCAATCTATTAATGAGAATTTTAAGCCAGCCTTTTTTGGGTTTTGCTTTCAATTTCCAGATCAGATTGATAGAATCCTGAATTTCTCCAAACACGCTGGTTGCGCCGATGATAAGTGTTATCAAACCAACAACGGTTGCAAAGCTTGCCTGATTTGTTAATGCTGCGGAGCGTATGGTTCCCTGAATTTGGAGCGCTGCATCTTTTCCGACAAAGCTTGCAATCTGTCCATAGATAGTTCCCTCTATTGCTTCGCGGCCATAAAAAATATCGCTCACGGCAATGATGATGATGAGCATGGCAGGCAAAGAAAAAATGGTGTAATAGGCAAGAGCAGCACTTAACTTCAGCACACGGTCATTAACGAAATCAATCGAAGATTGTTTCAAGATTTTCCATATTGTTCCGATGGATAAGGGCATACATTTTTAGTTCTATATTATTTTTTTAACACGGATTATAAATTCACATCGAGTACAATTTATACTTTAACGAATTCGTGTCATAGCTGTATTATTTCAATTTTTCATTTTGCTGATGTCGTTGCGCATCACGAATGTTTTTCTTTTCAAAATTTTTTTGCATCGCGTCAGTCAGATCAATCCCGGTTTGGTTTGCAATGCATAATAAAACCCACATCACATCAGCTAATTCATCAGCTAATTTTTTTTCTTTTTCAGATTCTTTAAAAGATTGGTCGCCATAAATGCGGCTCATTAATCGTGCCACTTCACCCACTTCTTCAGTGAGGATTGCCATGTTCGTCAATTCACTGAAATATCTGACACCAGTATTTTTTATCCACTCATCAATTTTTTGCTGGGCTTCTCTTATCGAAATTTCTTTTGCTTGCATGATTTATTGATTTCTAAATAAAAATATCTCCCTCTAAATAAGTTCTTGCATGCCCGCTGATCAAAACGCGGTCATTATTAATCTCACATTCCAAATAACCTTTCCGCTTTGACAATTGAATGGCTGATAATTTTTTCTTTCCTAATTTATGCGACCAATAAGGAGCCAACAAAGTATGCGCCGAGCCGGTAACAGGGTCTTCGTCTATACCTGACTGTGGGAAAAAGCAACGGGAAACGAAATCGGCATTATCTCCAATCGCAGTTGCAATAATTCCCCGCGATTTCAGTTGCGCTAATATTCTGAAATCCGGCTCAAGGTTTTCAATGGCTGTTTGATTTTCCAATACAACCATATAATCAGTTGAGCCTTTATAAATTTCCAGAGGCTGAATTTTCAACCCATTTCCAATCGCAGCAATAAATTCTGTTGTTTTTGGATGATCAGCGGGGAAATCTAAGGTAAGCCTTTCATCATCTGTTCTTGAAACATGCAAAGGCCCGCTCTTTGAATGAAAAGTGATTTTATCTTTCTGATAATTCAAATGGTTAAAGAACACATGAGCGGAAGCAAGTGTTGCATGGCCACACAATGCGACTTCAACTGCGGGCGTGAACCAGCGGATGGCATAATCATTTTCCTGAGGAACAATGAAAGCCGTTTCAGCAAGATTGTGCTGCATGGCAATTTTTTGCATCAAATCTTCGGTTAGCCATTCACGTAAGGGAACGACTGCGGCAGGATTTCCGCCAAATGTTGACTCTGCGAATGCATTGACGATATAAACTTTTAGGCGCATGGTTTATTCTTTATTTTTTGTGTCAATAATAATGGTTACCGGCCCGTCATTTACCAAGGCAACTTTCATATCTGCTCCAAATTCACCGGTGAAAATTTTTTTCCCTAGATCATTTTCTAATTGTGCAATCATTTTTTCATAAATCGGGATTGCAATATCAGGTTTGCTTGCACGGATGTATGAAGGGCGATTGCCTTTTTTTGTAGATGCCTGCAAAGTGAATTGGCTCACTAATAAAATATCTCCGCCCTTATCTTTTACAGAAATATTCATCACATCATTTTCATCAGCAAAAATTCTGAGGTTAATAATTTTTGCGCTTAGCCACTGAATGTCTTCATCACCATCTCCGTCTTCAATGCCAAGAAGCACTAACAAACCGTTTCTTATTTCAGATTTTGCGTTACTATTAATGTTGACACTTGCCCTGCTTACACGTTGGATAACCGCTCGCATTTCTATCTTCCTTTAATTTGTAATTTTGTGAGCATGAAGATAGATGTTTCAAAAGAAATTATTTTTAAGACCGCAAGGAGCGGTGGCAAAGGTGGGCAGAATGTAAATAAAGTGGAAACAATGGTGGAAGGATATTTTGACATCGGCAATTCTCTATTGCTGGATGAGGAACAAAAACAAAAACTACATCAGAAACTTGAAAATAAAATTAGCAGCGAAGGAATGCTTTTGGTGAAATCGCAGGTTCATCGCTCGCAGTTGAGCAACAAAAAAGAAGTGATTGAAAAAATAAATGCATTGATTGAACTTGCGCTCAAGAAAGAAAAAAAGCGCATTAAAACAAAGCCTTCAAAGGCTTCCAAAGAAAAAAGAATTGAGTCGAAGAAGAAACAATCAGAAATCAAAGGCGGAAGAAAAAGGGTTCGTGAATGGTGAACGCTCAATGTTAAGCAACTACTTATTTTTCTTTAAGATTATTATTTATTATTCAACATTTATGGTGTAGTACTTGCTTTTAATTGCCTCGTTATTCACTTCCCATTTTCTGCTTTGGTTAAATGAAATTGTTGCAGATCCTTTTTTTACCCCTTTAACTTCAAATACCTCCAAACCGCTATGGCCGGCAGTTCGCGGCAGTTTCAATTCATTATCTTTTTTTTCAAGCTCAACAATTGAAGTATTATCAATTGAATAATCCCATAAATAGCCCGAACCTGCAAGGCTTTCAAGCTTTATAAAAAGAGTGCCGCCGACCTTTATTTGCAATTGTTGTGCATTCATTCAGTAGATGAAGTTATACCATTCTTATCGTCCAGAAATCATCGCAGAGGTTGGCACTCGTAATGTAGGCATACGGCATGTAGAAATACCCCTTATCGCCCCAGCCAGCCCCCAGGAGTTTCTTACAATCATTACGCTTTTTGCATCGTTGTAACCCACAGCCATTACAGCATGGCCGCCCTCAACAGTTTCGTTTGGCTTTGGCATTGGAACATTGCCCGTTTTGGCCACCGCAGCGCTCATAAAACTTTCATACACAGTGAAGCCAAAAACGAACGGAAAACCTTCGCTGATGCACGATTTCAGCAATGTAAGATTTGTATTGTCCAACCGTTGGTAAGATGATATTTCATTTTGCTTTGCATCAGTATAACATTTTGCTGTTGGCTTGTCGGCAAATTTGCTGATGTCATAAGGCCATTCTTTTTCCGGGCAAACGCCTTGTTTATTGAGTGTTTTAATGCCATCCCTTATCTGTGCGCCACTATCGCTGCTTGTTGTATGCTCAATCACTCGTTCGTTGTAGTAAATAAACAAGCGCGATGGCATAAAATCTTTTTTCTTTTCCTTTATCCTGTCAAATTCATAAGCACCGGCAAGTGAATTAGCAGTGCAGCTTCCGAGCTGGCCCTGATCATAAACAGGTGGGCAGCCAGACCGAAGGTCAGCACTTGTTGTCAATTTCTTCATGACCAGTAAAGGTGCAGAATAAATCAGGTCCCTATGGTCAGGAATGTCCGGTATCCAGCCAAGGCTATATTTTTTTTTGCTTTGTGCCATGGATTTGGTTTTAGTGATAAAAGAAAAGTTTAATGATTAATGCTAATTGAATAGCTATTGCAAATATCAGTTTAAATATTTTTATGCACCTATAGAAAAGCTACCTGTTCGCATTAGGTAGTTATACGTATATTTTCAGGAAATAATACTCAGCGTTCACAGCAAGCAGTCATTTATTTTGAGAGACTTTTAAACCAACTAAAACATCGAATTATGAAACCGAAAAAAATTTTCTTGATTTTTGCAGCTTTGATTACCTGCATCGCCCTCACAAGTTGCTACAGAGATAAAATAAAAGTAAATACCGACAGGGCTCGTGGGCAATTGATACCCATTGAAAAAGCTACGGCATATGAAAAAAGATTCATCGCATCTCATCAGGAAATGGGGAAACTTTTTATTGACAGCCCTTTTTCGAAAAATCATTTTCACATGCCAGATGGTGAAACATTCAATCGAGATATGATTGCGCTTTTATTGAACCAGGATGGCGCCGACAGCATACGAATTTATTATGGCGAAGATGAAGAAGGCCATATAAAGCTTGTGTTGCTGCCTGTCGATAAAGATGGCAATCCAATCATCCTTAAAGATATTGCAGCATCACAAATTAATATTCCTGGCATATCCAGCGCTAATGCACAAGGTGGTGGCAGTGCTGGCGAAACCGGGCAGGGCTGCTCCCCCTGCAAATAGGAAGCAAGTAATAAATCTTCAATGACAGCAAATGAAATCTGGCGTTTCGCGTTAAGTTTATCCGTTGCATTTCCTGCAATTGCAGCGATAATCAGGTTCTGGAAAATTGATAAAGCTTACCGCCCTTTCCTTGTTTATCTTTTCGTATCGCTGCTAAACGAGCTCTTAATGGGCTTGTTTATTGTTCCGCAAACGCAAAGCAAGGATTTAATAAATCTGAACACCAATATTTTTGACCTGTTTGAAGCAATCATATTACTTGTTCAGTTCAAATACTGGAAACGTTTTGACAGGTATTCAAAGATATTTTTTGTGCTGCTCGTTGCCATTATATTTGGTTGGGTACTTGAAAATCTCATAATTGATATTTCATATCATTTTCATGTCGTTTTCCTGATCTCTTATTCTTTTTTGACTGTGCTGCTCAGTGTTCAGACAATCAACCACATTATTGTAAATGAAAACAGAGTACAGCTTATAAAGAACCCAAGATTTGTTATTTGTATTGCTCTGATTATTTTTTTTATTTATACTATTTTTGTTTACACGCTTATGGCAATGGGAATAAGGGTTTATGATAAGGCGCTTATGACAAAAATATTTGCGATTCAGGTTTACATAAATGCATTTACAAATCTTCTTTATGGCATTGCGGTTTGTTTGATACCAAACCTAACCTTAAGTAAAGATTTATTTAAGGATATGCCATTGTAAGAATGATTTTTGAAATTAAGATCCATATCATTAATTACATTAACTAAATAGTTGCTATGGGCTCTGGAAGCAACCAGTTTTTTGATGCTATCATCATTATAGCAATATTGATAGGTATTATATTGATATATTTTATCGTTACTATTATCCGCTACCACCGCAGATATATAAAGCTTCAAAAAGAAAGGATTTTTGCTGAGATAACCATACAGGAAAACGAGCGCAAGCGAATTGCGAATGACCTGCATGACAGCCTCGGCCCTTTACTTTCATCAGTAAAGCTGAACATGAACAGCATTGACGTGCACAATTCGCAAGACCAGGAAATCATCAATAAAGCAGGCCGTCATATTGACGAGATCATTAAAAGCCTCCGGCAGATATCATACAACCTTTTGCCAAACACGTTGCAAAGAAACGGCCTCAATGAAGCGCTGCGCGAATTTATTCAAGACATACAAAGCAAGCACAAAGCGCATATACATTTATATCTTTTAAAAGAAGTAAACATCAGCAAAGAAAAAGAGATACATGTTTTCAGGATATTGCAGGAAATGATCCACAATGCGCTCAAACATGCAAATGCCAAAAATCTTTATGTAGGTGTGGGCGAAGAAAATGGTAATTTACAGGTAATGGTGAAAGATGATGGCAAAGGCTTTGATGTGGAGAAAGTAAAAACCGAGTCGCGGGGCTTAGGCCTGAAAAGCCTTGAAAGCAGGATCGAGATTTTAAGCGGGCAATTATCTTATGAATCATTGCCAAATAAGGGCACCAATTTTTTCTTCAAAGCACCTTTGTGAGAACTTATAACTATAACCAATTATTTACTACATCTTATGAAATATTACATCCGATTAGTAATTGCTGATGACCATGAAATTTTTCGTGATGGGCTCGTGCTGATGCTTTCAAAAGAGAAAGACATCATCCTGGATGGACAAGCTGAAAATGGATTGGAGCTGATCCAAATGGTAAATGAAAAGCAACCGGACGTTATATTGACTGATATAAAAATGCCAAGGATGGATGGCATTCAGGCAACAAAGCTTTTGCTGAAAAATAACCCCGACCAAAAAATTATTGCGCTTTCTATGTTCGATGAAGAGAACCTGATTGTTGAAATGCTCGAGGCCGGCGCAAAAGGATATCTTCTCAAAAATGCTGACAAGCACGAAATCATTGAAGCAATTGAACAGGTTTATGAAGGCAATTCTTTTTATTGCAAACATACATCAGCCAAGCTTGCGAAAATGATTGTGAAAAGCAATTTCAACCCCTACAAAAAAATCGAAAGGATAACATTCACCGATCGCGAGCTGGCTATAATAAAATTTACTTGCCAACAGCTCACTGCAAGCCAAATTGGCGAAAAATTATTTTTGAGCAAGCGTACTGTTGAGGGCTACCGCACCAAAATACTTGAAAAGATGAATGTAAAGAATACCGCCGGAGTTGTTATTTATGCTTTAAAACATGGGCTTGTGGAAGAAAAAGATATTTTATAAAATCAAAGCCCCGAAAAATTCGGGGCTTTGATTTTAATTTGTTTTTTGTTTCGCTTTTATAGCATCAAGCACCTGCTGCTGTTTGTCAATTTCTTTATACTGGCTCGTAAGGTCTCCTTTTGTTCCTTCAAGGTCTGATTGCGCCTTCCTTAATTTTTTGCGAATATTGTCTTGCTCATCAAGCAGCTTGTTCATTTTTTTCTGCGCTTTATTTTTCACATCATCATTTGAGCTGACGGTATTTTGAATTTCGGCTGTTTGTTTAAGAATATCGCTTTTATTTTGTTCTTGGTCGGCATTCAGGTTTCTTATCTTTTTTTCCAAATCACTTGAATCACTTATATAGCCATTTAATTTCTTCTGCGCTTTTTTCATTACATCTTGTTGCGCCATGATCATCACATCTGTGTTGTGCGCATCTATATAAGGAACCAGATTATTAAGAAATGATTTTGCTTTATCCATTTGCCCGCTGCTATCTGTCGCAGGTCTTGAAAGTATGTCTGCATTTGCCTTTGTTGGGAGCAGTGTGATAACCGAATAATCCTTATCTTTTTTCTTCTTATCAATCTTTAGATACAAATCGCTCGCATCAGCATCGGCATCATCAAGCTTTATGCCGCGATAAACATCAAACCCTTTTGAGCTGGAACTTTTAAATCCTTTCTTTACCATATAATCTTTTATAGCATCTTCAACCACGTCAGCCTTATACGGCACTTCAATCAAAGCAACCTGCTGCGATGTTTTCTGGTAATCCAATTTTCCATCATAAGCCTGCGGCTGAGCCTGTGCATATGTTGCTATTTTAAAAACAAACAATACTATAAGTAATGATAAGTTCTTTTTCATACTGAATAAATTTGCACAAATGTACATGATTTCATCTGTCAATTTTTACGGGGTAATGGGTAAAAAAATCTCCGTGCTCTTACTTGAAATGCAAGTAGTGCAGGAATATAAAGCAATCCTAAAATGCCGGCTGAATTTGTGGTATGCAACAGAAATCAAGCAACCAGGTACATGCGCAGTATGAACACAATTTCATACAAAATAAAAAATATCACCATCGCCCCATGAAATTTTTTATTGTTCACCCGCATTGCAATAAGGCTTAAAACAACAAGCACAATAGTGCGCAGCGGATATTCCCAATGAAAGCTTGCCAAATAATCTCTACCTTTTAGTGAAGTATCTATTAAATCAGCAATAAAACTAATAGCAAGAACCCCAAAAAACCATTTCTTGCGCGAATAAAAATAATTTTCAAAATCATTTTTATAGTCATTAAGATCGCCGGGGAACAACAATGCACAAAGCACATAATACACGATGATATACATGATGATAAAAAAGTATTGCGGAAAAAACCACTCAGAAATTGCTCTGAGCTTATATTCCCACCACCAAAAATGAATAAGCACTAAAAAAATATACAAAGCCCACAAAAGATGCACCCAGTAAGTTTTTACACGATGTGGATGCTGTACCAGCTTTACAGTACCCTGCAATAAAATCGCAATGCTAAGGCTGAGGATAATGCCGATAACTGTTTTTATGTGCGAGAAGGTGTCCATAAAAATTTAAGGAATTGGGGCGAAAAAACGTAATAAGAAAATCTTATAAACATTGCAAATGAACTTAGTTTTTTTGTAATTGCGCAATATCGGTTTATGAAGTTTATTTTTGCAGATAAATCAATTTTTTGAGCAGCATAAAAAAATTAGCGGGCCAAACGGTTTGGTATGGTGCAAGTTCCATTTTTGCGCGCCTGCTGAATGTGCTCCTTACTCCTTATCTCACACAGCAATTCAGAGGAACGACTGAATTCGGGAAAATGTCCCTGGTGTATTCGATGATCCCTTTTTTGTACACGCTTACGATGTTTGGTTTTGAAACTGCTTACTTCAGGTACATTCAAAAAAAAGAACATGAAAAAGATGTGTACAATACCATCCTAACTTCTCTTTTCATCAGCACAACTATTATTACCACAATAACTATTTTATTTAGGCAGCAAATTGCAATGTTCATCGGAATTGACAATCATCCTGAATATGTAACCATCGGTGCTCTCATTATTGCGCTCGATACTATTTCCACTATTCCTTTTGCCAAATTGCGGCATGAAGGCAAACCAAGAAAATATGCGTTTTTGAGAGTGGCGGGCATATTAATCAACATTAGTGTCACCTTCTTTTTTCTTTCTGTATTTCCTTCTATTTATAAAAAACATCCCGACAGTGTTTTGCTGTTTTTTTATAGCGTAGGTTTTGGCGTTGGCTATGTGCTGATTGGCAATCTCGCTCAATCACTTTTTCAATTTATTGTTTTGCTGAAAGAGCTGTTATTATTCAGGTGGGAATTAAATAAAAAGCTGTGGGCCGAAATTGTGATCTATTCACTTCCATTAACCATCGCAGGTTTTGGTGGAATTATTAATGAAACATTTGATCGTGTAATGCTGGAGAAATGGCTGCCATTATCTAAAGATGCCGCTACATTTCAAGTAGGAATTTACAGTGCATGTTATAAATTGTCTATTCTCATTTCTCTTTTTATACAAGCATTCCGCCTGGGCGCAGAACCATTCTTTTTTAAGCAGTCTGAAACAGAAGGAGCGCCAAAAGTATATGCAAGAGTGATGAAATTTTTTGTGATTGTAATTTGTGTGATGTTCCTGATCGCGGCATTGTATGTAAACATCTGGAAGGTTATCATCATCCGCGACCCAAGTATGTGGCAAGGGCTGAAAATCGTTCCCATACTGCTTTTTGCCAACATGTTCCTCGGCATTTATTATAATCTTTCAATCTGGTACAGGCTATCGCACAAAACAACTGCCGGTGCATACATTACATTAACAGGCGCTGCCATCACGCTTATCATCAATTATGTTTTCATACCACATTTTGGTTATATCGCCAGCGCATGGGCAACTTTTTTCTGCTATGGAAGCATGATGGTGATTTCATATAAATGGGGGCAAAAAGCATATCGTATTCCTTATGCTACAAAAAAATTGGTTGCTTATATGGTGATTGTTGCACTGATTTATTTCATTTTCCGTTTTTTAATTCACTTGTGGCCTAACAATTTATTTAGCTTGCTGATAGCAACAATATTCACGGTGTCGTATATCCTTTTTATTATGAGGATAGAAAGAAAAGAATTTCAGCGGCTGCCTTATATCGGAAAATGGGTGTGAGAAAGAGGTGAAGAAAATAAATTATCCTTTATACCAAAATTTTAATTTTTTATTTCGAGATACTCGCTCCAGTATAAATCAGCAGGCAAAGAATTTTTGCTAAACTCAATATGAATAACTCGCCTTTTATGATTGCTTGTTGTTCTACTTGATGCATGAAACAACAGTGGTTTCATCATCATAATACCGCCTTTCTTAACATCGCAAATTTTTTCATCTTTCTTTTCTAAATTGATTGCATCGATTCTATAAATTCCTTTTAAATGAGATTTTGGGAGAACTCGCAATGCTCCATTCTCTTCATTTGCATCATCAAGATGAATTCGGATTGTGAAATTATTTTGCAAAATATTCAAAGGCGGCTGAACGGCAAATTGATTTTGCTTAGTCGTCCACGGGCCAAAATCTTTATTATGAATTTTCTTATCAACTGAGATAGTTAAATCTTGATGATAAGCTACAAACCAATTTGACTTTTCAGGCTTATTAAAATATATTGATTTCACTATAAAATAATCGTTCCCGAATAACTTTGAAATGATTGACTTCAGTTTGCTATTAAATATTATTTCGATCGAATCAGGAAATTCCTTGAAAAATTGCCTGATCGCAAACAAATCACCGGTTTTTCTAAAAGCTGGTTTATTTGTTTCACCTTTCGAAATGATTAATAACAAATCATCAATTTCTTTCTCAGCAAAAACGTTATGAATTATTGTATACCCATCAGATTCAATTGCCGACTCATTTTTTAATAAATCCATAAGTTGATTTGGTTCTTATTAGATTTCAAAACTAATTTGAGGATTCTTACTTTCTCATTCCTTATTCCTCATTTTTAATTTCTTATTTCAAAAAAGGATTATTCATCTTTTCAAACCCAATTGTTGTAGGCTCGCCATGGCCGGGATAAACTATCACATCATCCGGCAATGCAAATAATTTTTGTTGGATGCTGTTGATAAGCGTGTCGAAATCACCGCCGGGTAAATCGCTTCTGCCAATGCTCATTTTAAAAAGCACATCGCCGCTGATGATGAACTTCTGTGCTTCGCAATAAAAGCAAATGCTTCCCGGCGAATGGCCGGGAGCTAACAACACACGCAGCTCGTCATCATCCAATTTAATGATATCGCCTTCTTCTAAAAAAATCAGCTCGCCCCGATAATTTTCAAATGGCATGTTCCAGCGCAAGCCCGCATCAGGAGCAAGCTTCAGTATCATCTCTTCGTTTGCGTGCAAATGAAGCGGCAGCACATATTCATCATGAATAAATTTATTGCCGAACACATGATCGAGATGGCAATGGGTATTTAACAAAAGCTTAGGAAATAATTTCTGCTGTTCAATAAAATCCTGCAATGTTTTTCGTTCATTGCCGAAATAACATCCGGGGTCAATGATGCAGCAAGCATCCTTATCATTATAAAGCACGTATGTATTTTCCTGAAGCGGATTAAATGTGAAATGTTTTACAGTAAGCATACAATCATTGTTTTAGCCAAAATGAATTTCACTGATAGTATGGATTGTTCTAACTTTAAAAATTCAAAGAATTGGTATGCAAGTTTATCAGAATAAATTATATCCGAAATATTTTTTTCTTTTTTCCGTAGCCTTTGTCCTCTGCCTCTCACAAACCTTCGCCCAGGTGAACACGGTTGAGTTTGGAAAGAACAGACAGCAATTTAAAAAGTTCAAATGGAAATATTACCAGACACAAAATTTCAACACTTATTTTTATGATAACGGCCAACCGCTGGCAAAATTTGTTGCGCAGCTTGCCGAAAAAGAATTGCCGAATATTGAACAGTTTGTTGAATATGGTTTGCAGCGGCGCGCCAACCTTGTTGTGTACAATAGTTTTAATGATATGGAGCAATCCAATATCGGGCTTAGCCTCGATTGGCAAACTACCGGTGGCATTACAAAACTGGTGAACAACAAAGTGGTATTGTATTCTACCGATGACTATAACAAAATGCGCATTCAGGTAAGGCAGGGCATCGCAAAAATTTTAGTTGAGAATATTTTATTTGGAGATGACCTCGGCGAATTCGCTACCAATCAGGCTTTGCTAGATCTGCCGCAATGGCTTACTGATGGCTATATTGAATATGTAGCTGAAAACTGGAACACCGATTTGGATGATCAGCTAAAATCTGCAATCCTTTCCGGCAGGTATAAAAATTTTTATCAGTTCGCTTTTGAAAAGCCATTACTCGCCGGGCATGCTTTCTGGTATTACATACAAAATAAGTATAAGAAAGAAAACATCACCTACTTTCTTTATCTCGCCAGAGTTTACCGAAATCTAAATGCAGCTTCACAGCGCATCTGCAAAAAAAAGTTCAAGGATGTGCTGAAAGATTTTATGGACCAGGAAGAACAGATCTATGATAAAGATATTCTTGGAAGAAGAAATTTTCCGAAAGGAACTGTTTCAGTAGTTGAGAACGTTAGCCCGACGAAAGATTTTTTTCATTTTTCTCCAAGCCCTCAGCCCAAAAGTCAAACTTATGCTGTGGTTGAATATAACCATGGCCAGTATTGCGTGGTGCTTCACGAAAATTTTATTTTCAGGAAAGTGCTTTTGCGAAATGGCGTAAGATCAAATGATGATCAGATCAACCCGCACTATCCTTTAATTGCATGGGACGGCAAAGGCACAAGGCTCGCAGTTATTTATTGGGACAAGGGCAAAACGAAACTGTTTGAATATGATGTGGTGCAAAAATATAAACCCATTGTGCAAGATCTCGACATGTTCGATCAGGTGCAGGACGTAAAGTATATGTTAGATAACAACACTTTGCTTTTAAGCGCTGTGCAAAATGGGCAGTCGGATATTTTTGTGTATAAAATGGACAAGCAGAGCGTTGAGCAAATTACCAATGATGTGTACAATGATCTTGATGCAACTTTTGTTTCATTCCCCGGGAAAACCGGCATTATTTACTCATCAAATCGCCCTTCAGGAAATGCGGCGACAGGCGATACCGTTTTGCCTTCAAGAAATCATTACAATATTTTTTTGATCGACAATTGGAACAAAAGCGAGTTCAAACAAATTTCTCCGCTCACAAGAATGAAATATGGTGATGCACGCTACCCTACTCAATACAATAATTTTCATTTCACTTTTATAAGCGATGAAAGCGGCATCGAAAACCGCTATGCAGGTTTCTTCACCACACAAAGAGCCGGTATTGATACAGTGTATAAAATTGGTGATGAAATTTTGCACAACCCCGACAGGAAAGAAATGGATTCTGTTTTAAAGGCTAATAATAAAAGTGAACCGGATACGATGTATGCTTTTTCTGTCACCAACGATTCGGCATATGTTTTTCCCATCACCAATTATCAAAGCGGTTTAAAAGAAACAAAAATTGCAGGCGACAACGGACAGGTGAGCGAAGTGAGGCAAGAAGGCGATCTTAAATTTTTGTACAAGCTGAAGGTTGATGAAGCCGCTTTGAAAAAACGAAATATCAATCCGCGCCTTACTGATTACCGAAAACAGACTGTCACCGCTGTTCAGCTAACGAGCGGTGAAACAATAAGAGTTCAGCAAAAGAGTTCTGATACTTCAAAAAAACAAACTGATTTTTTTGAAAATGAATTTGAAAAAGACAAAAGCGATACAACCAGTTCTGTAAAGAAATCATCGGCGCCTTTGATAACAGAAAAAAAACCTGAAGAAGAAACTGTATTAAAAAAAGCAAAGCTGCTTGACTACAAATTAAAATTTTCGGTAGACAATTTTACTGCAGGTTTCAACAATGATGTTTTGGCAAACCGTTATCAGCCTTACACAGGTTCCCTTCCCATCAGTCTTGGCGGAATGGACAATTTCAGCGGAATGTTCAAAGCATCTGTTTTTGATTTATTTGAAGACATCCGTTTTACAGGAGCCGTGCGCCTGCCTTTCTTTGACGCAAGCAGCAGCTCATCCCCCCAAATAACAGATGGGAACACTTTTACGCCGAACAGTTCTTCATTTTTTGATGGCAGTACCGAATGGTACGCAAGAGTAGATTATTTGAAAAAAATGTTTGACTTTTCGCTTATATATTACCGTGAAACAGAAACAGGTATTGCATCAATAAATGTTCCAGACTCTGCCACTTACAGTTCTGTTTTAGTTGGCAGCGACGAATATGCAAAAAGTTTTACGAACCTTTATCAAGCTGTTATTAAATACCCGTTTGATAAGATAAGAAGTTTACGGTTATACTTCGGCGTTAGAACTGATAAATGGGTGATTCAACCTACCGGACAATCATTCATTACCGACACCGCTGCGCTTGCAGCCAAAGACATCAACAAAAAAACGTACGGCTTGCTAAGGCTTGAATATGTGTTTGACAATACGGTGCTGAAAGCCACCAATATTTGGAATGGCCTTCGCTACAAGTTTTATATGGATTATAATAACCAGCTCAACCAGCCTACTGATGGCGAAGGGCGCAAAATGTTCAATTTTGGATTTGATGCGAGAAATTATTATCCAATCTACCGTAACCTGATCTGGGCAGTACGCGTGGCGGGTGATTTTTCGTGGGGGAACCAGAAAGTTATTTATTATTTGGGTGGCACAGATGGATGGCTTTTCCCCAGAGCTAACCAAACGCAGCCTGCACCTGATAATTCTTATGCTTACCAATCACTGGCTGTTAACCTTCGCGGCTTTAACCAAAATATTGCCAATGGCAACAATGCGGTTGTTATTAACAGCGAGTTCCGCCTACCTGTTTTCACAACCTTGTTCAATAAGCCCATCAACAATGCATTTCTGCGCAATTTTCAATTGATACAATTTTTTGATCTGGGAAGTGCATGGAACGGCGCATACAACAAATTATCAAGGCCATCTGAAACTTATACCAACGATGACCCAACCAATCCTGTTACAGTTCTTATAAAAGCAGGAGGCATCGGGCCTTTTGCAGGAGGCTATGGCTTTGGCGCACGAAGTACTTTATTGGGCTATTTCCTTCGCTTCGATGCAGGCTGGGAAATGAATACATTCTTCAGCCGAAAACCTGTCCTCAATGTTTCAATGGGAGTTGATTTTTAAAATATTCTTATATTAGAAATGTAAAAGCTTTCAAAATTTTTGAAGGCTTTTTTATTTCCAAACATGCGCCAAATAAACAATTATATAACTCGAAAAGCAAACAACACTTCTGATTGTAATTGGATTCAAAATATTCTGCTTTTCAGATATGAATTTTACAAAGTAATTCGCAACTACCCAAAAGAAAACAGAACTGCCAATATCCCAAAAATCAAACCGCCCATTCGTAAAATGAAAGAGCTGAAATATTTCCAATCCAACAGAAAATATGAGCGGTGCAAAAACACAATTAAATTCACGATTACAAATTTTTATAAATAGATATTTTGAAGTCAATGTTATGCAAAAAACCCATAGCCCTTCTGGCAATGAATAAATAATATGTTCATTTAAAGACAGGTTCTCTCTTACCAATTTCCTTAGCCAGCTATATTTCCTATGGGAAATAATGGAAATTATTATTTCATTAATAAATGTCTTTTCTGTTCTGAAAAAAGTGTAGATAAACAGGCTAATTAAAAGCGATAGACTTATTAGACAATAATTTCTTTTCACGCCTTGCAGAAGATTAGAAGTTTAAAATACGCGAACCTGCCAAAATCAATTTGCTGCTGAAGTCTGAACTTTTCTATTGCTTTTAAACTATTGATGCTGAATAAAGATTTGAAATGAAGCATTGAAGAAATAGGATTAAATATCTCGTCAATATATCTTAGCCAATTTTCAGGAGTAAAATGATTCAGGATAAAAAGCTCTCCGCCTTTTTTTAGCACTCTGTGAACCTCTTGTAATAATTTCTCAGGATCATCAACAACAGCAATAATGTGTGATAAAACAACATAATCAAAACAACAATCGCAGAACTGAAGTTCTTCTCCGTTCATTTGAATAAGACTAATATTTGCATTTAGTTTCTTCATTGCTTTTTCAAGCATGCCAGAAGAAGTATCAATGCCAATTATTCTGTGGGCCTTATAAAGCGGCAAATGCGCTCCATTACCAACTCCTATTTCCAGCAAATTTCCAAATGGCAAGCTGTTCACTTCTTCAAATAGTCTTTGCTTTTGTGGCTTCAAAAAAAAATCTATTAAAGGATAAAAAAATAAAAACCTGTTATAGAACATCTCTGTTTGTTTACTCATTTTTTTTATTATTGAGTTAAGAGTCATAATGGATATGGCAGAAAAAGATGTGAATTACAAAATTGCCTTACTGACCTTCTTCAACGTCAGATAAATCAAAGTCATCAAAACAGAAAAACAGAAAATCATTCCCGTTGCATATTTCTCTGCGAAAGGATGAAATAATATATCAGCAATATCTCGTATCAGATGAAATGGATTTGAAATCACATCCCAGCTATTGAACCTTAAATATCTCCCTATGTAAACGCCAAGCGCATTCAACCACATAACAGGATATAGGAATAGCAATTCATATTTGATGGAAAAATTTTTTTGTACAATTTTTTCTATATGCCTTACTGATAAAATGCCCAACAGCAAACCGTTCCATGCGAAAGATAAAATCATAATAAGGTCGAACCATTGCGGCATTGCAAAGTCATTGTATTCATCACCGACATGGTATAAATCTGTGATGATATAGAAAGTGTTAGGGACAAATGCAAGCCACGCAAGTAAGACAAATGCAACAATGAATTTGCTTTTTATTTCGCCTTGATAATAATAAAGCCGATGCGAGATGAAATAAGGAACCCATGCAAGAAAAAGATTCCAGATTAAAAAAATGAAAGTGAGATGACCGGTGTACAACGTTCTAGCAGTTGTCATCGCAATGCTGAAAATCATGCCTGCAGCGAGCAATCTGCCAATTTCAGTCCGCAGGAAAAATATTTTGCCATTGAATATGCTTAGGTTTTCTTTTATGTTCATATAATTTTGGGTATAAAAATGATTAAACCGATGATGAGCGCAGCAAAAGAAGAAACAAGCACCGCACCAGCTGCGATGTCTTTGATCAATTTTATTTCAGGATGTTTTACTATGGTGATAAAATCCATGATTTTTTCAATACAGGTATTGAACATTTCCGATATCCAAACCATGCCGATAGCAATTGCGACCATCATAGCTTCGTGAGCCGATATACGAAAAATGAGAGATGCGATGATGACTGCAATTGTTGCCGTCAAATGTATCCTGGCATTATGCTCGTTGATGATAAACTCTTTGATACCGTTAAATGCATATGTAAAACTTTTTACTTGTGCCCTCATCGAAAATTTTTCAATTTGCATGTCTGTGTTTTTTGTTTGTTATGCTATGAGATGCTAAAACGGCTGGAGTAGATAATTTTCTTCGCCGGAAAATTTCAGCTTGCCAATTGTTTTTGCACACTTGAATTTCATTTTCCTGAAATATTTTCTGAAATCATTGCCACCTGCTTTAAATAATTTTCGATGCGCAAACCAGACAACAATCGAAGTTGATAAGAAGAAAAATTTATAAAAATGATATCCAATATTTTTTGAAGCCATGCTCCTGGAATGAAAAATAACTGCCAGTCTTTCTCTCTGAAACTGAATATGCGGCGCTTCATCAATCAAAATATCAGTGCATATTTCTTTCAACAATGTGCATTGAGTGGCATCTTTTAAAGACTGATAAAAAATTTGTGCAGTGCTTTCTACAGAAATCACCGCAAGTGTCCACCACTCCATACTATTGTTCAGGCATCTTATTTTTCTGAATAGTGTATCACCCCAGTTTTTTTGAATCCTTGGCTGTTCAATCATATCGAGATATTTTCCAAGGTTATATCCATGTTTTTGCTCTTCTCTGATGAAAAGCTGAACAGCTTTGATATAATAAGGGTCATTGATTTTTTCTGCGTACATCGCACTTGCCTTCAGCAAATTTTTCCCATCAGAAGTTTCGCCTAATTGCCATGCCTGCAGTGATTTCAAAACATTTTTTTGTTCTTCATTAGTAATAGTTGGAGATAGTTGCCAATTGATTCGGTTGATTTCAAGATTGTCTTTGAAATAGCTGACCCATTCCTGCGAGCTTCGCATAAAATAAATTTTAGTGATATGTAATCTTGTTTAATGATAATTCCATCATCTGAATTTTAGCATAACAGATATAAAGGGGAATAATGCCGATGATTCCGAATGAGCAATCAATCAGCCTCCACCAAAAAGGAAGCCCGCGATAATAACCCATTATTAGTGCGAACGGGATGATGAGCATGCACGCAATCATGCCAAATTCAATCACCCATTTGTTTCGGATAGGATCGCGCAAAGGACCGATGAACAGAATAGCCAGCACAAAATGTGCGAATGCAAGCCAATCGTAACCATAAAAAAGAAACGGGAATTCCGATTGTGTTTTTGACACTCCGTTTTCAATGATTGAAAAGAAATGACTGAGCGGAGAATCTTTTGGCAATGTTTTCAAAACAAATGCAAGCTCAGTTGCTGCCGGCATTGCAGTTGCTCCACTCAAAAAAAGCGCAATGATAAAAAACCAAAGGAGTGCTTTTATTTGTCTTTCTGTTTTTTTCATGTCATTACTATTTTTAAAAAGCACTTTGTATTTCAAAGCATAAATACAAAAAAAATTATTTTACTCCTTTTATCATATTCGCCAATCCATCCAGGTGTTCTTTGAATGCTTTTTCGCCTGCTTTGGTAATTGAATATGTCGTTTTTGTTTTTCTTCCGATAAACCCTTTGTGCACTTTAATGAATCCGTTCTCTTCCAGATTTGTGATGTGTGATGCAAGGTTCCCGTCAGTGAGCTGTAATAATTCTTTCAGGCTGTTGAAATCTATTTCCTCATTCACCAATAGTATGCTCATTACGCCAAGGCGTATGCGGCTATCAAAAATTTTATTGAGATTTCCGATCGGATTCTTCATTCTTTGTAATTTTCATTGCCACTGAAACACTAAAGCATAGAATATATTTCCAGTGTTCCGCTTGCAAAACTTATTTATGCTTCTTATCATATTTCCACCACATGATCAATCCATATACTATATGCAAAACTCCAAAACCCAATGCCCAAAAAAATAGACTATACTGAGGCAAAAACATATTGACAAGCCCAATTGCAATCTCCAAAAGCCCAATGTATCTTATATCAGTAAGTGTGTATTTGCTTGCATTCACTAAAGAAAGCCCGTAAAAAATAAGGCAAACGGGCGCGACAAAAACCCAATCGCCATAATATAGCAAAGCAAGTACAAAGACACCACCTGTTATCAATGGTATAAGCAAATTAATCAATAACTTTTTGGAAGTATGCCCCCACATCGAAACCTGGTTTTGTTTTGCTTTTCGCCAGGTAAAATAAAATGCAAAGCTTAAAGAAAGAGCCAGCACTGCGGCGGCTAAAAAAAACAGCTTCCATATTAATACATGAAAGCTTTCAGCATGATTATCATTTCCCGCATAACCATACCCTCCTAACCATTGATGAGCCGTATAAGCACCTATCAGCGCAAACGTGCCTGCGCTTACCCCGCTCAACCCACTTAAGGATATAAAACGCGATGACCTTTCCATCATGCGCTTAATGTCTTGCAATGTCTCCAAAGATGTATTTTGGTCGTTCATTTTAAAAGCACTTTGAAATACAAAGTAAATATATAAAACTGAGTTTTCAAATTTATTTTGGCTCTTTATTTCCTGCAGGGTTTCTCAATGGCTTCTTAACTCACTAAAAATTACAGAATTTTGCGTCCAAACTTTTCAGATGATTATTTACAAAACATCTCAAACAGAAAAAGATTTGCCTGGCATTTTAGAGCTACAGAAAAATAACTTGCCTGCAAACCTGACAGAAGAAGAAATTTCAAAAGAAGAGTTTGTAACAGTAATGCATAACCTAAATGATTTGAAGAAAATGAATGAAATTGAGCAAAGCATTATTGCAAAAGATGGAGATAAAGTGATTGCATATTTAATTGCGATGACTGCAAAATCAAAAAACGACATCCCTGTATTACTTTCCATGTTTGAGAATTTCGACAAAATAACATTTCATGGAAATGTCCTTTCAAGCTATAACTATATTGTTGTGGGACAGGTTTGTGTTGCTAAAGGCTACCGCGGGCAAGGCATTCTGGACAACTGTTATGCCGAATATAAAAAGCATTTTCAAAACAAATATGATTTTGCAATCACAGAAATTGCAGCAAAAAACCTTCGTTCAATTAATGCACACAAAAGGATTGGCTTCAAAGAAGTTCATCGTTTCATTGGAGATGGTGTTGAATGGAGCATCGTTTTGTGGGATTGGAAAAATGTAGCGCAGTAAAAAATATCTTGTTTCGTTTTCCCTTGAAACATTTTAATGACACTTCTTTCTGATTGCTTTATTAAACTCCTGCATCAGTTTCTTATTTTTATCAGAAATGTACTCAAGGCTGAATTTTTTATTAAAGAATGCTTTCGCGGCTTCACATTCAGTGGCATAATCATTCCCGGTAAAATCATTTTTTTGCCAATTCCATGAGTTGTTCAAATTTATTTTCAAAACTGAAAAAAGGCCTCCCATTTCCTTTTCTTTATGAAAAGCTTTTATGTAGCCTTCCATTGCACTCACTGCGGAAGCAGAAGCCTGCTTGCTGTTGGCAAATTTCTGCAGGTTAAATAAATGCAGCGAATCAATCTCGAGAAATGCATTTGATGCCCATGGATCTTGTGTGATAGGATAGGTTTTGCCGTTATACAAAATTGCAATCATTTGCTCAGGCGCATATCCTGCACAAATCAAAAAATCATTCTTAATGTTCTTAAAATATCCGGGATATTTTTCTTTGATAAAAACCCCAAATTTATAAAGGCATTCTTCAGGTGTTCTGTACAATGGTTTTGAATCGTCGAAATCTGTCATGACTTTTTTCATAAGCGTTTCACCATCTGTGAAATCGCCAGCAACGGCAATTGCAAATTTTTTTAAAGGATAAATTTTGGGCACCCCATCCTGATAAGCCAGCACTTCATTGCTTTCTGCCGACTTATACGCGAGCCTTGAATCAGCGACCAAAACAATTCCATCACTTGCTTTTACAGCCATTACAATGGCTCCATTGATTTTAAAAAAAGTGTTTACGCTGTCTTGCGCCCGGGTATTTTGAAAAGCGGGAAATAAAAAAGTCAGGAAGAGGAGAAATCTTAATCGCATAATTTATTCGGAGTAAAAATAAAATTAATGCACGTAAAAACAATAAATGGGGCGAGCATTTCCATTCATATCTCTAAATGCATTTTCTGTCGCAAAAATGCAGCTAAAAAATAAAGAAGCAAATGTTATTTTGGTTCAACAAACTCATCATGCTGCCATCAACAATCTTATAATCGATACTGGCCTTTATTATTTGATGCTTCGTAATATTCTGTTCCACCTTGGGCCTTTGTCCCAGCTCATAAAAATCAACGACGCTTTGCCCACAATATGATCCTCGGGAACAAACCCCCAATATCTCGAATCTTGTGAATCGTGACGGTTATCGCCCATCATCCAGAAATAATCCATCTTGAAAGTGTATTGATTCATTTGTTTGTCGTTAATATAAAATTTCCCATCTTTCATTTCCAGCTTGTTTCCTTCATAAGTGCGGATAGCCCTTTCGTACAAAGAATAATTGTCAGCAGTAAGCGTCAATGTCTCGCCCTTTTTGGGAACCCACAACGGGCCGAAATCATCTATTGTCCATTTGTGGATATTATCGTAAGGAAAAACCATGCCGCCTGATTTTTCTGCATAAGTCTCGAGAGAAATGTTTTTCGCCAATCCGTTTTTCTGCATTTTTTCTTTTGCTTCGGCAGTTAGCAGCATGCGAAAAATATTTGGTTTGTCTGTTGCCTGAAATTCCTCAGTATTATTTATATCAACATCATATTCATCTTTCATGGCTGTTTCATCCAATGGCTGGCCGCTGGTTTCAACATAATAATAAGTTTCTGATTTCGGCGGAAATTGGGATTGCTTGCCATTGATATACACAACACTTTTTTTGATTTCCAAATTATCGCCGGCAATCGCTACGCATCGCTTCACATAATTATCTGCTTTATCTACAGGCTGAACTAAAATAGGGTACTCATCGGGGTTAGAAAGAATTATTTTCCTTCCTTCATCAGAATTTCCATTGCCAGCTCTTCGGATCACATCGTAGTATGGGTCTTTCGTTCCGTATTCTTCTTTATCAATAGTTGTATCGCCAATCGGGAGGTTGAAAATCACCACATCATTTCTTTTAACAGGGCTTGCAAACCACCTTGTGTAAGGGATTTTGATCCATTCCAGGTATGACTTTGTATTGAGAAAAGGGATTTTGTTGTGAACAAAGGGAAACGCAAGAGGCGTATTTGGTATGCGTGGGCCGTAACTCAATTTGCTCGCAAAAAGATAATCGTTCACGAGCATTGTTTTTTCCATGGAGCCAGATGGGATGGCATATGATTCAAAAATAAATGCGCGTATCAAAGTTGCAGCCACAACTGCGAACACAGCAGCATCTGCCCATTCGCGTGCTGCTGATTTTTTGTATTTGATAACAGCTTCCGCTCCTATGAATTTATCTTTCTTATTAAATCCTAAATAAGAAAAATAAAACACTGGCAATAATGCAGCCATTGCATGTTCATATAACCTGAACTTGCCGAATGTTTTTACAAAATCAACAAAGATGCTCATCGAGATAAACCAACCCACAATTGGGATGAGCTGCAAAAAGAAAATATATTTTGCACGATTGCTCAGCTTGAGCATCATCCATGTATTATAAAACGGGATCAACGCTTTCCAACCAGCAACACCAGCTTTTTCAAACATTTTATATGTGCCGGCAGCAGGCAATAAAAGAATCAGTAGTTGGATAATAAGAATAATGTTGAGTTGATGTATAGGCATAAGAAGATTTTGCAGAAAATTAAAATGAATAATGCGTTTGCTAAAAAATGCGAGAAGAATGTTTTGTTAAAAGAAAGATATTCTTACCCAAACATTGCATAACCGCCGCAGCTTACACCACTTATCAGAAGAAGAATACCGCCGACCATTAAAAAGATTTTTGCATTCGCTCTTGCGCTGGCCAAAAATAATATCAGGCCAAGAAATATCTCAAGCAGCCCAAATGCTAATGCAAATAACCCGAAAATGATAGCAATTTCTTCATGCGAATGATAAACAATTGCAGTGATTAGAGTTGAGACTGCAACAATAATCAAGCTTATTATTAAAACTTTTCTTTCTTTCGAATATTTCTCGAACATAAAATAATATTTATTGATGAGCGCTTTCTCTTTCAGCCTGCAATTCTTTTACATATTTCTCCTTTTCATCTCTATAAAACAGATTCATTGTTTCAAAAGGAATGATACGCCCATCTTTATGAACTATATGCACACAGCTTTTTTTGATGGCACGCACATCAAAGTCATAAGCGTCAATAAAGCGCATGATAATAATCCTGAAAAGATTATCATAAGTAAGGCCTGGTGCCTGAATTTGCGGAAGGCAGCACAATAATTGTTTCATATTATCCTGCACCCTGTCAACAGAAATCCCGGTGCTGAAAATTTCTATAAGTTTTTTGTGGAGCACAGTATCTTGTTCATATACAATAGTATTTCTGCCGTTATCAAGCAAATGAGCCGGATTGATATATCTTGTTAACGGAAAAACTTCATCGGCAAGTTTAAGCGCATAACCCATTATCAACGCATCGGGATTGCAAGGAACGGGTATCAAATCATTCGACTGAAAAAAGCTTGTCTGTTCCAAAATGTTTTTACGTACATCCGTTGCCGTTATCCTATCAGTTGCAGGGTTAAAATTTTCAGTTCGGCCTGCAATTTGTGTTGGTTGAAATGTTACTCCGCGCACACAAGGCTGTTTTAATGCAAACTCAATAATTTTTCCAATTTCGTCATCATTCAATCCTTGCTGCAGAGTTACTACCAGCGTTGTTGAGAGGTTAAGTTTGTTCAAATGTTCGATTGCCTTCATGCGCACACTGCTCAAATCTTTGCCCCGTAATTGTTTTAAGGCTTCCGGTTTGAACGAATCAAATTGCAGGTAAATTTCAAAATCGGGCATGTAAGCTGCCAGGCGTTTTGCAAATCCAAAATCATTTGCGATGCGAATACCATTTGTGTTCACCATCAAATGCTTAATCGGCTTCTTCTTTGCAATATCAAGAATAGAAAAAAAATCAGGATGGATTGTTGGTTCGCCACCGCTTATTTGAACAACATCAGGGCTCCCCTCATTCGCAACTATAATATCGAGCATCTTCTCAACTTCTTCAACAGTTCGGTGCCTGCCATAGTGCGGGCTGCTCATTGCATAACAAGTTGGACACCTAAGGTTGCACCTGTCTGTTATTTCAACTATCGTCAGGCAACTGTGCTGCTCATGGTCCTGGCAAAGCCCGCAATCATAAGGACAACCATAATGCGTTTTTGTGTTGAAGCGCAAGGGCATCTCACTTGTTTTGTTATAGTTGCGGATGCGTTTGTAATATTCAACATCTGTTGCAATCAACACTTTGCTGAAGCCATGATCAGGACAGGTTTTCAGCATATATACTTTTTCGTTTTCGAACACGATTTTTGCATCAACCCGTCGAAGGCAATGCGGGCAAAGGCTTATTGTGAAATCGTAATAGGTATAACTTCTTTCGGGCATAAGAATTAATTATTCTAATAACAACATTATTAAATCACATTGGCTTTTATACTTTCTATGTTCTTTGTTTTTTCAGCCAACAATTTTTTAGGATGAAGGAAATATTTTATATACCAAACGAAACCGACAATGCAGGTTAACTGAATTGTTGACAAACCAATGTTGAATGTATAATGCGGCTTAATGAAATCGAGCAAAAAACGAAAAGAGATGTAAGCCATCATAAAAATTTTAAACCTTGCACCATTTTCAAGTTCCCATTTTTTTTCGGTTTGAACAATCAATATCCATAACAAAAACAAAAAAAGGATTTCATAAAGTGAAACAGGATGCCTTTTCTGGCCATCACCTAAATCCATTCCCCATGGCAGCAACGTAGGAGTGCCATAAGTTTCTTCATAAACGCCCATACTAAAGCAACCAATTCGCCCAATGATTAAAGCGAGAATTATCGGGAACACAAATAAATCGCCGCTTGCTTTGGTTTCATTTATTATTTTTTTTGCTGCTTCCACAGCAAACAAGCCGCCAAGAAAACCACCCAGCACTGTTTTATTTTCATAAAAATAAATGAAAAGATTATTAGCTTGTTTCAAAAGCAGCGGGTTTTCCAAGCCGCCAATAAGCCTGCTGCCGACGAACGAACCAAATATTGCCGCAATTAGCACCCAGGCACGATTTGGTGAGTTGATGGCATCACCATTTTTTCTTCGTAAATAAATAAAATATCGAAAGCCGATAAATATACCAATCAGCTCAGTGATGTTGTGCAATGGTATTTGCCAACTGCCAATAGAAATAGTTACAGGAAAATGCAAATTTTTTATTTTGTAAAAGATAAAAAATTATTGCTTCACAAAAATTTTTAAAGATGGATATTGCTGATAAGCCAACAGGCCGGTATTCTTTGCTAACCAGATTTTAAAAACACCAGGCTGAACACCTGTCGTATCTTCCATTATTACCTGAACATTTGGATATATGTTGCTATTCAAAATCAGGCTGCTTGAGAATGTTGATTGAACAGAATTATTTGAATTTAGAACAATACCCGAATCAGTAATATTGGTGCCGGTGAAAAACAATTGGTTTGCATTAAATAATAAATAATTAGAGCCTCCGCTTCCTAATGAATAGTTCAGAAAAATATTCGCTCCTAATGAGTCTGAATTTTCAGCCTGAATGCTGGCTGACACAACGCATGCGCGACCATAGCCACCAGACGAAGATACCGGAGATTTAGTGACAGAATAGATGTAAAGCGAATCCACATCGCCATCTGTTGTTTTATAATAAACAACCTGCCCATTCTGATAAGGGAACCATGCGTCGAAATTTTTATCTGAAAATGCCGGGCAATTTTTTTTACTGCAAAAACTGGAAATACCTTGAAGTGATACAAGCAAAACAGCAAGAAGAACGAAGCTGGTGATTGGTTTTTTTTCAAAGAAAAGGTTAATGCGGCTAAGCAAAATGGTAATTTAAAAAGTCAGACAAAAAAATTTCAGACACTGCTGCACGAATTGAGCTATGAAAATTAGAAATTATAGACTATTCAATTTTTAAATGAGCTTATTACAAATACCTGTTATTGCGCTAAAATAAAAAACCCTGAAGACTTTATCATCTCCAGGATTTTGAAATCATATTTTCAATTAATTATTCTTTGATGCTCGTTGTCATCGAAGGCTTATCAAATTTCCATTCGCTTGTGTTCAATTGTTTTGGCTGCGGATAAATTTCATCGGCTGTGTTGCCATCATATAATCTTCCATTCTTCATCACATATTGAATGGTGTTTGTGTTGCGAATATTTTCCAACGGATTTTTTTCCATGATAATAAGATCGGCAAGCTTTCCAACTTCAATGCTGCCAAGATCTTTATTCAAGCCCAATCCTTCCGCGCCGAGAATTGTAGCGCACCTCAGCGCATCAATAATTTTCATGCCGCCGCTTTGCAAAGCCCAAAGTTCCCAATGGAAACCAAGTCCTTGAAACTCGCCGTGGCTGCCGACTCCAACCATTCCACCAGCTTCAACCAAACCTTTCATGTTTTTTGCGTGCTTGGGAAACACTTGTTCTTCATCCATTGTCCATCCCGCACCGAGGCCGCCAAGCCTTCTTGTTTTAGACGCAAGCTCTTCATAAGCCATAAAGTGCTGAACCTTCGGATCGTGATATGGAACTTCTCTGGACCAGAAATAATCTTCCGCAAAAGGGCCGCCATAAGAAACGATGAGTGTTGGCGTAACAATCATATGTGCTTGCGCGATGGCTTTGAACACATCGCTATATAAAGGATAAATTGGCAGCGCATGCTCATGACCAGGATAACCATCGAGCAAGTTCGTCATGTTCAATTTAAAATCAAGGCCGCCTTCTGTAGTTGGCATCAGTTGCTGATGCCGTGCTGCTTCAATAATCCATTCTCTTTGTTTTCTGTTTCCCGTCAAATACATTTTAATGTATTTGGTATGAAAATATTTACTGTACTGTTCCAATATACTTTCAGCTTGTGCAGAATCTTTTATATTATAGAACCAATAGCCAACGCCAGGCCCTGTTGAATAAATTCTCGGCCCAACCATTGTTCCGGCATCAACCATATCTCCATAAGTGAGCACATCTGTTGTAGAAGTTTGCGGATCGCGGGTAGTAGTAACTCCGTATGCAAGGTTCATTGCATAAATCCAGATCTGATTTTTGTGAATGCCCCAATTTGGCCACATGTGAGAATGTGGATCAACAAAACCAGGCGTGATCGTTTTTCCCGACATGTCCATTATTTTAGCGCCGGGCGGGGCATTGATCGTCCCGGTTTTTCCAACAGCTTTGATCCTGTTATTTTCAACAAGCACATCTCCGCCTTCAATCACTTCTTCTCCTTTCATAGTAATGATCCGTGCGTTCTTTAATAAGATGGTGCCTTGAGGTAAATCTTTTTTAAAGAATACTTTTACATCATATTCTTGCGCTTTGAATTTTGGTTCCTCCTTCTTATCTATTTTTTTTGCGGTTGTGTCTTTCGCTTTTAAAGAATCTTGTATTTTTTTAATTGAGTCCTGTATTTTTTTTGCCGAATCTGCCGCTTTTTTCATGCTGAGTCAGCATTCAAACGCGCAACAGAATCTTCAGATTTTTTTGCCTGTGCTTTTTTTGCATCAGCAACGCTGTCATCAAACGCCTGCGCCTTATCAACATCGTAAGTGAAATGCCGGCTGCCTAAACTCCAATGTATCGTTTTTCCATCTAATTGCCATGATGGGAACTCGCCACCAATCTCAGTTAGCTGGCGCGAAGGGAATTCTGCGTTGGCGGCATCAGCAACAGATATATTAATCGTCTTGCCCGTTTTCGGCACAGTAATGACATAAATATTATTATTGATTTGAGCCAATGCACGGCCGCCATCCGGTGAAAGCGTGACAACAGATGCCTCGGAAGGTTTATTGAATTCTCTTTCTTTGTCTTCATCCAAAGTTTCATTTAAAACACCTTTTTCATTTTCCGAATTAGGCCTTCCGTTTTTTGTTATAGCAAAACCATAAGTAGTGATACCGCTTACCCGAGCAATCTTCTTTTCATCTGTGCCATCCCATTTTATAGAAAGCAGATATCCTTCACCGTTAGTAAGATAAATTTTATCATCTTGCCCTTTTACAAAATGCGGGTTGAATCTTCCTAAAGCTTTGTCAACAACATTTATATTACCACCACCCGAAGAAATCCAGCAGAGGTCATCTTCATTGCCATCGTAGCCAGGCCGTAAGATTCTTTATAAACCCTTGCACTGCTTCTTAAAAATGCAATTCTATCTCCTTTGATATTGTATATGAGGTTTTGATAAAGTCCTGGCTCGGTAGTTAATTTTTGAATCGAATTTACTTTACCAGCAATTGTTGCTTTATAAATGTCCCCTCCACCTGCATTCCATGTACAAAATGCAATCGAAGTGCCATCAGGCGACCATGCGGGCTGAGCTTCTGTAAATTCATTATTGGTCACTCTTTTTGGTGTGCCATTCGGATAATCCATAACATACAAGCGGTTCAGCACAGTGAATGCAAGTTTTTTCCCATCGGGCGAAGGAACCGCATCGCGTATTTGTGTTGACTGCTGATATGTAGTATCAGAAACGGGATATTTAAATTCCAGTTTTGGCCCAAGTTCTAATTGAACATCTGCAATAAAAGGGATTTCAGTTGCAGAACTACCGTCAATGGGTATCCGGAAAAATTTGCCGCCATATGACGCGATCAAAAATTTGCTATCCGGCGTGAAAGCCATTGCAGGCAGCACTCCCAGCGGAGCGATTGATTCCTGCTCATCGCGCTGAACGGGATAAGCAAGCCATTTTTCGTCGCCTGTTTTTAAATCACGTATAACTAATCCCGTTTTATCTTCATAACGGCTGCCATACACAAGCCACTTTCCATCTTTTGATAAAACCGGCGTAAAGCCTGAGCCGTATCGTGAAGTGATGGTATTTAATTTTGCATTTTCTCGGTCGTAAATTCCTATTTGATATTGAGGTAAGAGTGCATTATAGCTCCACGCACCCCGGCGCATCGAAAAATAAACATATCGCCCATCTGCGCTAACAGCAGGGTCAATTGTTTTCAGGTAAATAGGCCCATCTATTAATTGAATGCCTGCGCCACCTTTTTTATGCTCCATATATAATTTCGGGAAAAGCCTGCCTTTTGAATAAACAATATAATCTCCGTCGGGCGTCCAACATGCGCTCGGAAAATTTTGATTGTTATCGCTTGTTACTTGAATGGTATCTTTCTTTTCAAAATCGATATACCAAACATTATCCGCGCCGCTGCGATCAGAAATAAATAATATTTTTTTCCCGTCGGGGCTGTAACGCGGATGCACATCATAAGCCAATCCTTTGGTAATAGCAGTTGCCTTGCCGCCAGTGATTGGCATTGTATACAAATCGCCCATTAAATCGAACACAATGTTTTGCCCATCAGGGCTCACATCAAGGCTCATCCACGAGCCCTCTTTGGTTGAGTAATTTATTTTGCGCACGGGTTTTAGTGGAAGATTTTTAAACTGTGCATATTTCACAGTATCTTTTTTAGTTGAATCATTGAAAAAATTATCAGCAAAAAAATGTCTGTCATTCGCTTTTAGTGAAAAGCTTGCAGCAAAAATAATAAGCACAAAAGCAAATAAAAAAGATTGCTTCTGGTCAGTTTTGGTTTGTGTATCATATCTCAGTTTTAAAATGGCGAGGAAGTTACTACAGAAATATTAATGAAATATTTGTGAACGATTTTATTTGATGAATGGCGATAAAAGATTTTGCTTAACTTTTGCTTTTAAATACGATTGCATGCAAGAAAAATTTATCCTCGCTCTCGATCAGGGCACCACAAGCTCGAGAGCTATTTTATTTGACCATTCAGGCAGCATTATTAATGTTGCGCAAAAAGAATTCAAACAGATTTATCCTCAGCCCGCCTTGGTAGAACACGATGCCGAAGAAATATGGTCTTCTCAATATGGCGTTCTCGCAGAAGTAATGGCAAAAAAAAATATTACCAACGAACAAATAGCTGCTATCGGCATCACCAATCAAAGAGAAACAACCATTGTTTGGGAAAGAAAAACGGGCAAGCCGATTTATAATGCCATCGTTTGGCAGGATAGAAGAACTTCTGATTATTGCAATGAACTTAAAGCACAAGGATTATCAAAACCTATTCAGCAAAAAACAGGATTAATAATCGATGCTTATTTTTCTGCAACCAAATTGAAATGGATACTCGACAACGTTAGTGGCGCAAGAGCAAAAGCAGAAAAAGGTGAGCTTGCATTTGGAACTGTAGATACATGGCTCGCATGGAAATTATCTTCTGGACAATTGCATATCACCGATGTTTCGAATGCATCGCGAACAATGTTCTTTAATATTCATACTTGCGATTGGGATGATGATTTGCTTCAGCTCTTCAACATCCCTAAAAATATTTTACCAGCAGTAAAAGCATCAAGCGAAGTGTATGGAACAAGCGGAAGTATTATTGCACCAACATCAAACATCCCTATTGCAGGAATTGCCGGCGACCAGCAAGCCGCTTTGTTCGGGCAACTCTGCACGCAGCCCGGAATGGTAAAAAATACCTATGGAACAGGATGTTTTATGTTGATGAATACTGGAACGAATGCAGTTGCATCAAAAAATAATTTGCTCACTACTGTTGCATGGAAAATAAATAACGTTGTTGAATATGCGCTTGAAGGAAGTATTTTTATCGGAGGCGCAGTCGTGCAGTGGCTTCGTGATGGATTGCGACTGATTCATTCATCATCCGACGTGGAAGCATTGGCGACACAGGTAAATGAAACCGATGGAGTGTACGTTGTTCCTGCATTTGCCGGTCTTGGTGCTCCGCATTGGAACCAATATGCGAGAGGAAGTATTTTCGGGATGACACGTGGCACAACGAATGCGCATATTGCACGTGCAGCATTGGAAAGCATCGCTTATCAAACTTACGATGTATTAAAAGCAATGGAAGCAGATTCAAATATCATCATTAAGGAATTGCGCGTTGATGGCGGCGCAACTGCAAATAATTTATTAATGCAATTTCAGTCCGATATTTTGCAAGCGCCTGTCGTTCGACCAAAAGTTTATGAAACAACTGCGCTTGGCACTGCTTATCTCGCCGGGTTAGCAGTTGGCTACTGGAACAGTGTGGATGATATTCAAAAGCAATGGCAGGTTGATAAAAAATTCATGCCTAACGTAAATGAAGAAAAAACAAAATCATTATTAAAAGGGTGGCAGCGTGCGGTGAATGCAAGTATTGCATGGGCTGATGAAAAATAATTGATAATAATAATTAAAAATTAGTAATTGAAAGAAAAGAATTTTGTCCCAAACCACATTACTAATATGAAGCATCGTTGCGTCGCACTCTTTAACGACAACAATTCTATTGAGCGTTGTGCTGCTTTCGATACTAAATCGAACTTGCATCATTCACCATTGACCATTCACCATTGACGATATATGACGAGAAAAGAAATGATAGAAAAATTAGAATCTCATTCCGGCGAATGGGATGTTTGCATTATCGGCGGCGGCGCAACTGGGCTGGGCGCTGCTGTTGATGCAGCTTCGCGAGGATTCAAAACAATATTGCTGGAACAATATGATTTTGCAAAGGGCACTTCATCACGCTCAACCAAATTAGTTCATGGTGGTGTTCGGTATTTACAACAAGGCAATATCAAATTAGTGTTAGAAGCTTTGCGTGAACGAGGTCTTTTGAAAAGCAATGCGCCGCATCTTGTAAAAAATCAATCCTTCATTGTCCCTAATTATAAATGGTGGGAAGGCGCTTTCTATGGAATCGGATTGAAAGTATATGACTGGATGAGCGGGCGGTTAGGCCTTGGCCCTTCACAATTATTATCAAAAGATGAAACGCTGGAACTCGCTCCTACATTGGATGCTGACGGATTGCGAGGCGGCGTTCTTTATCACGATGGGCAATTTGATGATGCAAGGCTTGCTATTAATCTTGCCCAAACTGTAGCTGAAAATGGCGGTATTGTTATTAATTATTGTAAAGTAACAGCATTAATAAAAACAGGGGATAAAATTACGGGTGTGCATGCACGTGATATTATTAATAATAAAGATTATGAAATAAAATCCAAGTCGGTTATTAATGCAACCGGCGTTTTTACAGATTCGATATTAAAAATGGATGATGCACAAAGTGAAGATATCATTGCGCCAAGTCAGGGAGTGCATATTGTGCTTGATAAAGAATTCCTGCCCGGCGAAGCTGCGATTATGGTGCCGCACACTGATGATGGTCGTGTTTTGTTCGCTGTTCCCTGGCATAATAAGATTATTATAGGCACAACTGATACAGCAATTGACGAGCATAGTGAAAAATTATTGGCAGAACCTGTTGCGATGGATGAAGAGATTGATTTCATTTTAAACCAAATCGGTAAATATCTAACGCACACGCCTAACCGAAAAAATATCAGAAGTGTTTTTGCAGGCTTGCGGCCATTGGTAAAAGGGAATAGCAAAAAAACGGCCGAACTATCACGAGATCATTTGATAGCAGTATCCGATTCAGGATTAATAACCATCACTGGAGGCAAATGGACAACTTATCGCCGCATGGCTGAAGATGTGATCAATATTGCCATAAAAAAAGCAAACCTTGAAAACAAACCTTGTGTAACAGCAGAGCTAAAAATTCACGGAGCAAAAGATGAAACTGATTTTACAGAACCTTTTTATTATTACGGCACAGATAAGGCGAACATACTATCGTTGATAGAAAAAGACAAATCGCTTGTAGAATTGGTTCATCCAAATCTACCTTATATAAAAGCAGAAATTATTTGGGCTGTGCAAAATGAGATGTGCATGACCGTTGAAGATGCTTTAGCAAGAAGAACAAGAGCATTGTTGCTCGATGCAAAAGCATCAATAGAAGCCGCGCCAATCGTGGCTTCTCTGATGGCTAAAGAAATGAATAAGAACGAAGAATGGATCAAACAGCAAATCGAATCGTTTAATGAAGTAGCGAAAAACTATTTACCAAACATCTAACATCGTACATCATAAATCTTACATATCATGACTCCTTTTCTCGGCGAGCTAATTGGTACAGCATTATTGATCACATTAGGTGGCGGCGTTAACGCGAATGTTGTTCTTAATAAAACAAAAGGCAATAACAGTGGATGGATTGTTATCTGTTTTGGGTGGGCAATGGCCGTATATGTAGGCGTTTTTGTTTCCTCACCTTATAGCGGGGCTCATTTGAATCCGGCGGTTACATTAAGTCTTGCAGCCGCAGGAAAATTTGAATGGGCCTTAGTCGCTTCTTATATTCTTGCTCAGGTTCTTGGCGCGATGATTGGCGCATTGATTGTATGGATTGCATATCGTTCGCACTTTAACGAAACTGATGATACAGATAGCAAGCTTGCTGTGTTTGCTACCGGACCAGCAATTCGTAATCCGATAAATAATTTGCTTACTGAAATCATCGGGACTTTTGTGCTGGTTTTTGCAGTGCTTTATATTGCCAACCCGTCTATTACTTTAAACAACACTGATGGCAAAATGGGGCTTGGTGCAGTTGGTGCTTTGCCTGTTGCATTTCTTGTGTTGGCTATCGGTCTTTCATTAGGCGGCCCAACCGGTTATGCCATCAATCCCGCACGTGACCTTGGTCCGCGCATTATGCATTTTATTTTACCAATCGGGAAAAAAAGAGATAGCGACTGGAGTTACGCGTGGGTGCCTGTTGTTGGGCCGTTGGTTGGTGGCTTGTTGGCGGCAGTATTGTTCAAAGTGATTTGAAGAAATTCACCAGAGTGGTTTTTGATAAGTAGAATATACTGCGAGGATGCTCACAACGCCAGCATCTTCATCAATATGTAATGTATAAGGAAAGGAGATCTTTTAATCGCAGCGCATCTGATATCATTATAACGAATAGAAGCAAAAAATGGATTTCGCTTTATTGCATTTAATGTATTCATTAATTGTGAACCAAATCCTCTGCCAAGCTCTGTTTGTATCTTTTCATAATACGCGAAGGCTTCTTCAATATCAATCAAAACTTCAGGCGAAAACACAATAGCAAAATTTTTCATTTAGCCAATTGCTTTATTTTTTTAGTCGCATCTTTCCAGCTAACAGCTTTTGAAGGATTATTCTGTAATGATTTAAGACGTTTTTTTGCTTGCTTTTTTTGCCACTCAGGAATCGGGGGAGTTTCCATTAGTTCCAATGCGTCCATTTTTTCAAGGTCTTTGATAACATCGGAAGCGTAGCTCTTTTTAATGCGGATATAATAAGTTGTTGAAGGCATAAAGTTATTGTGTACAAGCAAATTTAATCATAAAGCAAAAGAAAAGCTATTAATTTAACTCAATGCTCTCCAAAATTATCTCACAACACCTTCTGATCTCATCTTTACTAATAACCAGTGGCGGAGCAATTCGCATGCAATTCGGTGCGAATAAAAACCAATCGGTTAATACTCCATTAGCAATACATACATCAATGATTTTTTTATTGCTCTCGAAATTTTCAAATTCAATTGCAATCAATAAACCTGCAGAGCGAACGGCTTTTATTTTTGGGTGAACTAATATTTTTATAAATAATTTTTCTTTCACTTTTACCTGACTAATCCAATTTTCTTCCAACAATACTTTTATGGAAGCCAAGCCAGCAGCGCAACACAAAGGATGACCTCCAAAAGTGGTAATATGGCCAAGCACGGGATTTTCTGACAATTGACCCATTAATTTTTTTTCGGCGATAAATGCTCCGAGAGGCATGCCACCTCCAAGCGCTTTGCCTAATAATAAAATATCAGGAACCATATCAAATTGCTGAAAGCCCCAAAGCATTCCGGTTCTTCCAAAGCCAACTTGTATCTCATCAAGTATTAATAATGTTCCGGTTTCATTACATTTTTTACGAAGCGCTTGCATCCATTCTAAGGTTGGCACATGAACGCCTTTTTCTGCCTGAACAGTTTCTGCAATAACACAGGCAGTTTTTTCGGTTATGCATTGCAGTGATTCAAAAGAATTATAATCAAGATGCAAAATATCGGGAAGTAAAGGGCGAAAAGCATTTCGCCAATATTCATCTCCAATAATGCTTAATGCGCCTTGTGTTGAACCATGATAAGAATCTTTGAATGCAATAATCTGTGTTCTGCCGGTGGCTCGCTTTGCGAGTTTCATTGCTCCTTCTACTGCTTCTGCGCCAGAGTTGGTGAAGTAAACTGAGTTTAATGTTGATGGCAAATTATCTGTGAGCAGTTTTGCATATTGAACTTGAGGTGACTGAATAAATTCTCCATATACGAGCACGTGCAAATATTCATCTGCTTGTTTTTTTATAGCTTCAACAACTTTTGGATGGCGATGGCCAACATTACAAACACTAATGCCACCAATAAGATCGAGATATTTTTTTCCAGCAGCATCAAACAAATGCATATCTTCTGCTTTTGTTATTTCAAGCGCTAGTGGAGCTGAAGAAGTTTGCGCAATGTGCTTAAAAAACAATTCGCGATTGTTCATTGTAGCAAATGTCGCGAAGAATTCGGGATATTTTGTCTGAACCAGGATTTGTATGATTTTTGTGATTAGTGTGATTATAAGGTGTGACTGATTATGATGCTAAAGCCGAATAGCCTATCTTCAGTACAAGAGTGCGGCGCAAGGATGTTGAAGAGAGAACAAATGCTGGAGACAAAAGAATTAATAATTGATAATTAGTAATTAATAATTTGTTTAGTTTGTACAGGCTGAAGAAATCGTACATCTAAAATCGTAAATAACCATGGCAGTGATTTTACCGGTTGAAGGCGTTTCTCCAAAATTTGGGAACAATTGTTTTATTGCCCCTAATGCTGCTGTTGTTGGTGATGTAGTAATGGGCGATGATTGCAGTGTTTGGTTCAGCGCGGTTGTTCGTGGCGATGTGAACAGCATCAGCATCGGTAATAAAGTGAATATCCAGGATGGCGCTGTGATTCATTGCACGTACAAGAAAGCAAAAACAGTGATTGGAAATAATGTCTCTATCGGGCATAATGCGATTGTGCATGGCTGCACATTGCATGATAATGTTCTGATTGGCATGGGCTCCATCGTGATGGATGGTGCTGACGTAGGCAGCAATTCTATTATCGCCGCCGGAGCGGTTGTTCTGGAAGGAACTAAAATTGAGGAAGGTTCTATTTATGGCGGCGTTCCGGCAAAGAAGTTAAAAGATATTTCGGAAGATCTCATTAGTGGTCAGATCCAACGGATTGCAGACAATTATGTACATTATTCAAGTTGGTTTAAAGAAGCAAATACAAATGGCAAATAGCAAGTCACAAACAAGAAACTTGGTTGCAATATTGCAAATCCAATATAATATTTGTAAGTTTAAACCGTTTTAACCACTACACCATGAAAACCGGCAAAAAAATATTGCCTCTTCTTTTAGTCTCTTCAATCATTTTCTGCAATTATTCTTGCAGACTAATCAATAATATTTTTGGACCTAAGTATGGATGCCCGAGCAACGGAAAAAACGTTGGTGCAGAAAGGATTTTGAGCGGCGAGAAAGTGCCCAAAGCAGGTAAGTTCAAATCATAAAACCCCAATTCTATTATAATCCTAAATCCACCCTCTATGAGTCTTACATTACGTACCGATTTCGGTTGTACCGAAGCAGTTATTGACGACGATTGCGGCCTGAAAAGGTTTTATGAAGTCGCCAACATTCTTTCCGATGACCTTGATATTAAATTCACACAAAAAACCGATGATTTTGATTCGCTGATGTGGGACTTTATGTTCAAAGGCCACACACTTACTTTGCATTATAACATTTACACGGGCATTTCCATTTACCCGCGAAAATTTCGCGAAGCGCCAAGAAAAGATAATGATGCAGTTGTTGAAGTAGCGAAATTTCTGGAAACAAAATTGATGATCAATACAGCAAGAAAATTTATGTCGTAAGACTAATAATTTTTTTCGCCGATGGAATCAAGAATGTTACGGTAGCTTACATAACGATCAACATAAATGAAGCCCTCATTGAGGGCTTTTTTTATTGCACAATTCGGTTCATCAACGTGAAGGCAATTATTGAACTGGCAATCATTAATGCGGATACGCATCTCAGGGAAATAATGTGAAAGTTCTTGTTTTGAAATATCAACCAACCCAAATTCACGCATGCCCGGAGTATCGATAATCTGTCCGCCAAAAGGAAGGTCATACATTTCAGCAAAAGTTGTTGTATGAATTCCTTTGCCACTCCAGCCGCTCACATTGTGCGTTTTAAGATTTAATCCTGGAAAAATAGTATTGATATAAGATGATTTGCCAACGCCGGAATGGCCACTGAGCAAAGTGATCTTATCTTTTAATAATGCAGAAATTTCCTGCACGCCAATATCATCTTTTATACTTGTAAGCAAAATTTTATAGCCGACAGATTCATACATCTCTTTCCATTCTTCAAATTTTTCAATTTCTTTCTTTTTGTAAATATCAGATTTGTTGAGCACGATAAAAGCAGGAACATGATATGATTCGCATGCTACCAAAAATCTGTCAATAAATCCCTGAGATGTTTTTGGTTCTTTCAGGCTTCCCATTAGCATGCATTGATCCACATTGGCTGCAACAATGTGATGTTGCATTTTATGAGAAGGCGATTGGCGGTTGATGTAATTATTCCGGTTATGTATCTCCGTTATTACTGCGGAATGCTCCAGTTCATTTTCAGTTTCAATTTCCACATCATCACCAACTGCAATCGGATTGGTTGAAGCAATATTATCAATTTTAAAAATGCCTTTCAAACGTGCGTTCCAAAATTCGCCCGATTCCGTTTTTACAGAATACCAACTGCCGGTAGATTTGTAGACTTTTGAACGCATAGTTAATTGACACGAATTGGAGCGAATTTACACGAATAAGAACATTAATTTTGGCTAATAAAATAAATGAGATTTTGAAATCAGCTTTAGTAACTCCGATTAATCATTGTTGCGTCGCACTCTTGTACTGTTGATATTCTATTCAACTTCCGTATCACAATTGGCAATTTTTCTTTCACGCAAAGGCGCAAAGTTAAAAAGCCGCCAAGAAACTGCTTTGCCTCTTTGCATCTTATGTTGCTTTGCGTGAAACCTTATTAAGGAAATTTTCTAAATAACGTAAACCTCAGAACCATTTCAAGAAGCAAAAATGTTGCAGCGGCCAATGCAAAAGGCAGAAATTGCTCGCTGTATCTTCTATAAGAAGTTACCTCTACTTTTGATTTTTCGAGCTTGTCAATTTCGGCGTAAATATTTTTTAAGCTGGAGTCATCTTTTGCGCGATAATATTTTCCACCGGTTTCATTAGCAATCTGTGTGAGCAGCTTTTCGTCAATATTAATTTTTTCTCGCTGCATAATCACGCCATTGGCAGTTTGAACAGGCACTGGCGCAAAGCCTTCTGTACCGACGCCGATTGTATACACGCGCACGCCAACCGATTTTGCAATTTCTTTTGCAGTGTTCGGATCGATCAGGCCACCATTGTTTTCTCCATCAGTTAGCAAGATGATTACTTTGCTTTTTGAAGGCGAGTTGCGAAGCCTGTCAACACCTGTAGCAAGCCCGGAGCCAATGGCAGTGCCATCTTCCAGCATTCCGCTTGTTACATTGAACAACTGTGATTTCAATACATTGTGATCGGTGGTGAGCGGGCACATCGTAAAGCTTTCACCGGAAAAAATAACCAATCCAATCCTGTCCGTCGGCCGATTGTCTATAAAATTGGAAGCAACATTTTTTGCTGCTTCAATCCTGTTGGGCGTAAAATCCTGGGCCATCATGCTGCCGCTAATGTCAATGCAAAGCATGATGTCAATCCCTTCACCATTCACTAATTGCTCATCATTTTTTATTTGAGGCCTTGCCAATGCAATGATCAGACTAACGGCCACAAGCACCCGTAAAATGAATGGCACATGCCTGAAAGTGTTTTTCCACGAAGAAACGCCACTGAAATTTTTCGTAGTGGAAACGATTACAGATGCCTGCCCGCGATTGTATTTGCTCACATACCAATAAATCATGAATGGCACCAATGCAAGCAAACCGAAGAAAACCGGATAAGCAAAACTGATATGTTGAAACCACTCGTACAGCACTATCTATCTATTTCGTTTAAAATTTCTACTGATGATTTAATTACTTTGAAATTTTCTTCGTTATCGTTTTCATTTGGCAGATATTTTGCAAATTTCACAAAATCGCTCATCCTTAATGATTGTGCAAGATGAGAAAATTGTTCTCTGGAAATATCCAATTCTTTCAATTGTATAATCAGCTCTTCATTTGTTTTTGTCATGCTTGCAATATGCAATTTTCGCAGAACAAACAAACGAAGGATATCATTCAATCTGCTATAATATAATTTCACTTGCCCTTTTTCAGGGAGCTGTTGCTTGTTCAATTCTTCAAGGGATCTAATTGCTTCGTCGTAGGCAGTCAATCGCGAGACTGTTTGGGCATCTTCTCCTTTTGTTTTTTCTTTTTGCTTTCTTGTGATAAAATAAATAAAAAGCACAATCGAAATAAGTGTTACTGCTACAATTGCCCAAACTATATATTTTGAGTATGGATTTTGAACATCAAGGATGTCTTTGATATCATGATAATCCTGCTTAGAGTCAAGGGGCGTAAATTTTACAGTGATGGGGATTGAATCAGTAAGGAAATTTTTCCCGTCAATTATTATCGGCAGCCTGGGGATTACATGGGCCCCGGAATCGAAGCTGGTGATAATAATATTCTGGTGATACGATTTATCGCTTTCCGTAATTACAGAATCAATCTTTCCTTTTTCAATAATGTCAAAATGAGGGATTGAGTCTAATTGAAACCATGAGGGGTTGAAGCCCAGAGAAATTTTTACATCAAATGAAAGCTGAATTCTTTGGCCAATCAATACTTCGCTTTTATCAACAGAAGCATTAACTGTGACAGAGGATTGCGCAAAAGAAAATTGCGCACAGAGCAACAAAGCCAGTACCAATGCTATATGTATTGTCGTTCGTCTCATTGGCTATGCCGGCCTGTTTCGCCCAACAAAAAACTTTTTAAGAACTTTTACATAATCTTCATCAGTCCGGATGTGGAGCAAATCACTACCCGCTTTCAGGAAAATAGTTTTGCAATTTTCAGTTGCTAAAAAAAATCGTTCCTGATAATTTCTTCTTACTGAATAATCGTTTGTGTCAACCCATTGCACATGGCCTGTTTCTGCATCTTGCGTTTCCAGCAAACCAGCTTCAGGTAATTGCATATCCATTTTATCATAAATTTTAATGCCGGTAATGTCATGTTTTTTTCCGGCGACTTTTAAAGCATCATCAAATTTTTCATCTAAAAAGTCGCTCAAAATAAAAGCAATGCTTTTTTGCCTTATTGAGTTATTAAAAAAACGTATCGCTTCACCAAGCTTTGTTCCTTTTCGTTTAGGTGTTGCCGTTAGCATTTCACGAACAATATAAAGTGCTTGTTCACGTCCTTTTTTTGGTGGAATATATCGTTCTACTTTATCGGTAAAAAAAATTGCACCAATTTTATCATTATTATTTATCGCTGAAAAAGCAAGCACAGCACATATTTCAGTAATTATATCTTTTTTGCTGGCATGAACGGTTCCGAACAAAGAGCTGGCGCTGATATCCACCAATAACATCACAGTCAGTTCACGTTCTTCCTCAAATAATTTGCTGAATGGATGGCCGAAGCGTGCAGAAACGTTCCAGTCAATAAACCTCACATCATCCCCAGCTGCATATTCTCTCACTTCCCGAAAGCTCATGCCCCGGCCTTTAAAAGCACTATGGTATTCGCCGGTGAATATGTGTCGCGTAAGCCTTTTGCTTTTTATTTCCAGCTCGCGGACTTTTTTTAATATTTCGGGGGTAGTGAGCATCGGTTTCAAGTTTACAGTTCAGAGTTTACAGTTCTGAACTTTAGACTTTAATTATTATTTTTAGAATACTGTATTCTCAAAGAGTTTTGATTTTATTATTGACTTTGAATTGAAGAACTAGAAACTGGAAACTCTCTATGGCACTTGTATCGCCCTCAGCACATCATCAATCACCTGTTCTGTATTTACATTTTCTGCCTCGGCTTCATAAGTTAATCCGATGCGGTGGCGAAGAACATCTTTTGAAATGGCTCGAACATCTTCGGGTATCACATAACCACGCTTATTCAAAAATGCATTTGCTTTTGCCGCCAGTGCAATGTTGATGCTTGCACGCGGCGAGCCGCCATATGCAATCAATGGCTTCAATTTTTCAAGCTTATATTTTTCAGGAGTTCGCGTTGCAAATACGATATCCAAAATATAATTCTCTACTTTTTCATCCATGTATATCTGCTTTGTCAAATCTCTTGCCTGTAAAATTTCTTGTATAGAAACAACTTGCCCAACTTGAGGAAACGAACCTTGCACATTTTGGCGGATTATCATTTGCTCTTCTGATTTAGTTGGATAACCAACAATCACTTTCATAATAAACCTGTCTTGCTGCGCTTCGGGCAATGGGTAAGTTCCTTCCTGCTCCAATGGGTTTTGTGTAGCAAGAACGAGAAATGGTTCGTCGAGTTTATAGCTTGAGTCGCCAATGGTCACCTGTCTTTCCTGCATGGCTTCAAGCAATGCGCTTTGCACTTTTGCCGGGGCACGGTTTATTTCATCAGCCAAAATAAAATTAGCGAAGATGGGGCCTTTGCGCACCACAAATTCGTTGCGCTGCTGGTTATAAATCATGGTGCCAATCACATCGGCGGGCAATAGATCCGGAGTAAACTGTATTCGGCTGAAGTTCGCTTTAATGGCTTGCGCCAGCGATTTGATAGAAAGGGTTTTTGCAAGGCCGGGAACACCTTCCAGCAATACGTGGCCATTGCTTAATAAACCGATCAACAATCTGTCGAGCATGTGCTGTTGACCAACAATCACGCGGCTGATCTCATCGCGAAGCCGGTCAATAAAAACGCCTTGATATTGAATTTTTTCGTTGAGTTGCCGAATGTCTTCTGCGGTATAGACCATAACTATTTATTAGGGGTGCAAAAATACGAATTCACAATGCAAGTAGCTTGCCAACTTGGTGAATAGTTTGCAAATTATATGATGCAGGCTTGCAATATCTGAAAATCACTGATAATATTACCGGATTGTTGAATGGATGCGCATCTTATGCGAGGCTGCATTTTGTGATGCTGAAGCTTAATAGCAGCACAACTGATGAACGGAGCGTCGCAAGAATGTTCAACAGAATTAACAGTGCTGAATAACAAAAAATACTAAAAAATAAGAAGCATTTTTTTTAAGAAAGATATTTGCCAACTATCGGCACTCTTCTTCCCACTCCGAAAGCTTTGCAGCTAACGCGTATGATCGGGCAAAATTGATTGCGCTTATATTCGTTTGCATTCACCATTTTTAGAATTCTTTTTATCAATGTCTCATCAATTCCCATTGCAATGATTTCTTTTGGCCCTTGCCTTTTTTCGATGTACTGATATAAAACTTTATCAAGCACATCGTATTCAGGAAGGCTGTCGCTGTCTTTTTGATCAGGGCGCAATTCGGCAGAAGGCGCTTTATTAATAATATTTTGCGGAATGATTTCTCTGTTGCGGTTAATATATTTTGCCAATGCATATACTTGCATTTTATAAACATCGCCCAAAACGCTAAGGCCGCCAGCCATATCGCCGTATAAAGTTCCATAGCCGGTCGCAAGCTCACTTTTGTTTGATGTATTCAACAAAATATATCCAAATTTATTGGCAACAGCCATCAATAAATTTCCACGTGTGCGGCTTTGAATATTTTCTTCTGCAAGGCTGAATGGCAAATCATTGAAAATTGGTTTTAAAGAACCCAGAAATGAATCGTAAATATTTTTTATCGGGATAATGTCATATCGATTCTGCAAATTTTTTGAAAGCGCTTCTGCATCGCTCACTGAATGTGAAGTGGAATATTGCGAAGGCATTAATATCGCCCTCACATTTTCTTTTCCTAAAGCTTCGCAAGCCAATGCTAAAGTAACAGCGCTGTCAATTCCGCCGCTGCTTCCAAGAATAGCTTTTGTAAAACCCATTTTGCTGAAATAATCGCGGATGCCCAATATCAGCGCGTCGTGTATTTGTTTGATATTATTTTCGGCAGTGAGATAATCAATAATTTTTGATGCATCATTTTGTTTTGAAACGCGCATTTCTTTGTCGAAGAGGTAAAGACTGTCTGGCGTCAGATGTCGGACGTCGGGCGCCTGACTTCGGTCACACGTCATCTCTATTACTGAAAAATCTTCTTCAAAATATTTCATCTCTTTTAAAAGGTTCCCTTTTGCATCGTATACCAAACTTCCTCCATCAAAAACTATTTCTGTTTGCGAGCCAACAGCATTGCAATAAAACATTGGCAAATTATATTTCAGCACATTTGCTTTCACCACTTCTTTTCTGTCATCATCATGATCATAATCAAATGGCGATGCAGAAATATTGATCATCAAATCTGGCTGCTGTTTTATCAATGCTTCCATCGGCCAATGGCGGTAAAGCGGATTGTCGCCGAGATTCCAGATGTCTTCGCAAATCGTCAATGCAATCTTTTTGCCTTTGAAAGAAATCACATTCCACTCAAAGCCTGGTTCAAAATATCTGTATTCATTAAACACATCGTATGTTGGCAGGCAGGTTTTGTGAGCAATCCCTTTCACTTCTTTTTCATATAAAAACCAGGCGGCGTTGAACAAATCTTTTCCTTTGGAAGAAAGGTTTTTTTGCGGGCAGCCGACAATCACAGCAATTGTGTCTGCATGGTGCTTAATGATATCAATTGCTTCATAACATTTATTAATAAAATCTTCAAACTCCAAAAAATCTCTCGGTGGATAGCCGCAAACTGATAACTCTGAAAACACCACTATATCAGCGTTTTCATTTTTTGCTTTTTGAATTCCCTGTATTATTTTTTCAGTATTTTTTTCAAAATTGCCGATGTGATAATTCTGTTGCGCTAAAGCTATTTTCATAATGCAAATTTAAGTCAAACATTAATTACACGAATTAAGACGAAATTGCGTTAATCAGTGGTCTTGGCATTTGTGCAATTCATTCTAATTCGTGTAATTCGCGTTATGAAAAAAAATCTTGCATTACTGGTTGTGCTTTTTATGATGATTTCCTGTGGAGGCAAAAAGAAGGCGCCGGATGTTTCTAATATATCCATTGCCGTTAAAATTGAGCGCTTTGATAAGGCGTTTTTTTCTCTTGATACAAATAATATCGTTCAGGGATTATACAAGCTTAACCAACAGTTTCCTTATTTCACAAATGATTTTATTGTAAATATTTTAGGTGCTGAGCCATTGAGCGACACCAGTAAAATTTCATTTGAAGCAACGCGCCAATTTCTTTCAAGTTACTGGCCGGCGAAGGATTCAATTGAACCAAAATTTGAAAATTTGAACTGGCTTGAAAAAGAATTGCAGCAAAGTTTTAAATATGTGAAATATTATTTTCCCAAATATCAATTGCCGCCAAAAGTGGTAACCTTCATCGGCCCGTTTGATGCGCCGGGAGTTGCCATCACACAATATACTTTGGCAATAGGGCTGCATTTATATGCAGGAAAAAATTTCTCTTTTTATAACAGCATGCAAGGGCAGGAAATGTACCCGACCTATATATCGCGCAGGTTTGAGCCATCCAACATTACCATGAACTGCATGAAAGCAATTGCTGAAGACCTTTTCAATGATAAAAGCGGCAATAAACCTTTAATTGAACAAATGATTGAGAAAGGAAAATATTGGTATTTGGCAAACCAGTTTTTGCCAGATGCCGCTGACAGCTTGATAACAGGTTTCACGCAAAAGCAGTCGGAATGGTGCAAAGCAAATGAGGGGCTGATCTGGAATTATTTTCTTCAATCCAATAATGAGCTATATACAATTGACCCAGACATTATCAAAAATTATATCGGTGATTCGCCTAATACCGCTGGCATGCCAGATGCAGCACCGGGAAATATCGGCCAATGGGTAGGCTGGCAAATCGTAAAAAATTATGCTGAGAAAAATTCGTCGGCAACTCCGCTTCAGATAATGACAACCGATGCAAAAAAGATTTTTGAAGAAACGAAATATAAGCCGAGGTAATCGAATTTAATATTTGGCAGGCTCATAAACTTTAGTGCATGGCGGCGAGCAAGCTATTAGAAATTATCAGAGGAAAATTTATTTCTTAATCTTATCACGCAATATTTGTCTGGCTTCCTGCAATTCTAAAATTCCTTTAAAAGCATCTTTGGGCACCAAAAAAAATGAGCGGGTATTGAAATACAAATGAAAAAAATAAGGGCTTTCCACAAACGTGCTGAAATCTTTCCATTGCCATGCATGCGCACCGCGATTTGTTTCCAGAACCACTTCGTTTTGATCAATGCTCATGGAAAAATTATCCCTGAATGTCTCATTTTTTTTATAAATGCTTGCAGGTAAAATTCTCCAAACGGCAATGATCAATAAAAACCAAAGAAGAGAAAAAGCCAGAAAAGCGACAGGTTGAATCAAATGTATGTAAAGAAGCACAGCAGCAGCAATTGTAAAGACGTTTACCATTATTAAAAGGATCTTAATTTCGGTTCTTGTAATAAAATGATAGCGCAAAGCCTGTAGCACCTGTTTTTTGTCGTAACCGAAGTGGATGATCATGTAAGCAGATTAGTGGCATAAAAATAAGGATTAAACAAAAAGGCTGCTTAAAAGCAGCCTTCAATTATTTTAATTTGGTGGGTTGTTTATCTCACAGCTTTGCAATGGCTGTAGTGGTTGGTTGCGGCTTCATAAGGAGTAACCGACCTGCTGCACGAAGCGAAAAAAGCGATGATGAGTAACAATGCAATAATTTGTTTCATGGTGTACTTTTTGGGATTTTAATAGGATTATATTTTATTATTAACGAAGATAGCTATCTAAAATTGTTAATGCAAGCGGAAAGTAAAAAAACTATAAGCGCCGCAATATGTACTCAGTGCTTAGTAAGAACCTCATTGATATCCAAAAGATTAAGTTCTTGAAAGATAGATTTTGAACCATTCGAAAAGGAGCTTTAAATGGCAATTTTGCCGCACATAAAAAAACCCGCCCATAGAAATGAGCGGGATTGAAGTTTATATAAAATAACCGTCCTTTTTTATTTAATAGGGTTTCTCAAAATAGTTAATCGCAACTCTGCTGTTTCCGCAATTCAAACATTTATAGCAAGTGCCGCTTCTTATTGTATTGTTCCCTCCAATATTGCGCCCGTATGTGATCAACATGCGTTTTGAGCAAGGGTTGGAAGCCCGGATGCGGCCACCATTAAGGCACGTATGCCATTCGTTAATGATAGTATCGTATGGGTACCCGGGTCAAGCTCAACTCCATGCTGCATACGCAATCTGATTCCAGACTTCTTTGGCAGGAAAATGGTTCTTTTTCCTGCCGCTGCTCCTGGCCTAAATAAGCGTAAACGATAAGCGAAAATATTTTTTCATGCTCAAATTTCATCGCTATAAATATCCCCATGTATGTTGATAATTTACAGAACACAGATGCACATTCAATTTGACAACTTGTGCACACCAATATGTGATTTTATAAAATAAAATTTTGGGGAATTGAAAACCGATTTGCTAAACTATAAAAGCACACTTCACGTACATTTCATGGAAATACCATGGATGTCTCGCAAAGGCGCAGAGATGCAGTGCTTTGATATTATAAGAATTGTTTGCGCCCTCGCGACTATGCGAGAAGCTCGATTGCTTAATTTCGTCTTTTTAGCATCATCTTTACTTAAACCCGAAAAGTTTTTGCATTTTTGCAAGAAGCCAACGGCAGAACCAATGAAGCAAAGCATCTACGAATCATTATTGGCAAGAAAGAAAAAAGGAGCAAAATCATTTGCTGTGCTGATTGACCCCGATAAGGTTGATGCCGCTAAAATTGATGAACTTACAGAGCTAACCGTGAATGCTAATGTTGATTATTTACTTGTTGGCGGAAGTTTGGTTATCTCTAACCACTTAGATGAAGTAGTTCAGCTCATCAAAAAAAGTTGCAATATTCCAATCATACTTTTTCCGGGCACGCCTTCGCAGGTTTCAAAATATGCCGATGGATTATTATATCTCTCGCTCATCTCGGGAAGAAATCCTGAGTTGCTAATCGGGCAACACGTCATCTCAGCACCGTTCGTAAAACAAAGCGGGCTTGAAATTATTTCTACCGGCTATATGGTGATCGACGGCGGCGCGCCAACAACTGTTTCTTATATCAGCAATGCAACGCCAATCCCATCCGATAAAAATGAAATTGCGATGTGCACAGCCATGGCGGCGGAAATGCTGGGCATGAAATTAATTTATATGGATGCCGGCAGCGGAGCAAAACGTGCTATTAATGAAGAAATGATTGCAGCGGTTTCCAAACAAATTGAAATTCCAATGGTAGTGGGCGGCGGAATTAAAGACCCCGAAAAAGCTTACCGCAATTGCAAAGCAGGGGCGGATCTTATTGTTGTCGGCAATGCAATTGAAAAGGATGCTTCTCTTATCAAAGAAATGAGCAGCGCAATTCATTCAATACCGATGTTCGTTGACCGATAATTGATGGCCGCCTCAACAAATATTTTCATTTCTCAAAGCAGATATCGCTTAGCAACCAGCGTTTATTCCATTCTCTTCTTCACCAAAATTTCACAATAAAATATCTTCTCGCATCAAAAAATTGTTTTTCTTTGCACCGTTAAACTTTTTAAACTCATTTTCATCTATTATTGAAATGAAAAAAAACTCACACATATCATGCTCTTCGGAAGTGATATTGCACGCCTTCAACAAGCGTGGGTTTTTTGCTGTGCCATTGTGTGCAGATTTTTGTGTTCGCCCCATTATCCCCTTTTGGGTACGACGTTGATACTCTACATACCCATAGTGTCCTCTGTCTCAGCGGAACTATCTTCCTGCAAGGCAGGGCAAGAAAATCATCAATGATACGTTCATTGAATTCCTTCACAATTTTCAAGAAAAAACAATGGAACAGGAATTTCAAATATTAATAGCTGATCGAATCCCACCAGGATTTTGCGCAGATCATCTGCGATGAAATGGAATCATCCGCCAAAGCCCGCGGAACAGGCATTGCAAAAAGAAGTCCTGATTATATCAAACAAAAAATGCGCGAAGGAAAAGCAGTGATTGCTTTTACAAAAGAAGGCGTTTGGGCAGGATTTTGTTATATCGAAACATGGAGCCATGGAGAATATGTTGCCAATTCCGGATTGATTGTCGCCCCCCCATTTCGCAAAGGTGGATTAGCAAAACAAATCAAACAGAAAATTTTTGACCTTAGCAGAAAAACATATCCGGACTCAAAAATTTTCGGGCTGACTACAGGACTAGCAGTCATGAAAATTAATTCTGATCTCGGTTATGAACCGGTTACTTATTCTGAATTGACACAGGACGAAGCATTTTGGGCAGGATGCAAAAGCTGCGTGAATTATGAAATTTTGATGAGCAAAGAAAGAAAGAATTGTATGTGCACTGCGATGCTCTACGATCCGAAAGATCATTACGAACCAGAAGAAACTACAGAAGACTTTAAAATGCACAGCAAATTATATGAGCGCTTTATGAAAATCAAACAATGGAAATTGTTGAAGCCTTTTATGAAGAAAGAAAAAGAAACTCATGGTGCTGCTAAACCAAAATCAATGTTTCACTATTTTTTTAATTTCTGATCTTGCCTGAGCTGGGATTTAGGATGTTTTTGGGATTAATAGGATAATTAGAAATTCAGAATTAGTAAACAAACTTTGAATTGTAGAAATCGTAAATCATACATATCAATGAACAACAAAGTAGTGCTGGCATACAGCGGCGGGTTAGACACAACTTACTGCGCTATCTTTCTGAACAAAATAAAAAATTTAGAAGTACATGCACTGACTGTGAACACTGGCGGGTTCAGCGATGATGAAATAAAAAAGATTGAAGCAAGAGCAAAAAAATTAGGCGTCGCATCTTTCAAATGTGTTGATGTAACGAAAGAGTATTACGATAGCTGCATCAAATATTTGATCTTCGGGAATGTGCTGAAGAACGCAACTTATCCATTAAGCGTAAGTGCTGAAAGAATGGTTCAGGCAATTGCAGTCGCAAAACATGTTCAGGAAATTGGTGCTTCGTATGTGGCACATGGCAGCACCGGCGCAGGCAATGATCAGGTCCGTTTTGATATGGTTTTTCAAAGCATGTTACCCGGCGTTGAAATATTAACTCCCATCCGCGATTTGAAATTGAGCCGTGAAGAAGAGATTGATTTTCTGAAAGAGAACGGTGTTGAAATGAATTTCGCAAAAGCGCAGTACAGTATTAATAAAGGATTATGGGGCACTTCTGTCGGAGGAAAAGAAACATTGAATTCGAAAGATTATTTGCCCGAAGAAGCATGGCCGACTCAGGTTACAGAGACGGGCGTTAAGAACCTGGAGCTGGCGTTTGAAAAAGGAGAATTGGTATCTGTTGATGGGAAAAAATTTTTAACTCCGGTTGAAGCCATTCAATATTTACAATCCATTGCTCAGTCTTATGGAATTGGAAGAGATATTCACGTTGGCGATACAATCATTGGAATTAAAGGCCGCGTTGGTTTTGAAGCTGCGGCTCCGATCATCATTATCAAAGCACATCATTTGCTGGAAAAACATACACTAACAAAATGGCAATTATATTGGAAGGACCAATTGAGCACATGGTACGGAAACTGGCTTCACGAAGGACAAATGCTGGACCCAACGATGCGCAATATTGAAAAATTTTTAGAAGATACACAGACAACGGTAAGCGGAAAAGTTTTTGTAACACTGCAGCCTTACCGATATACAATCACAGGAATTGAAAGTGAACATGATTTGATGAGCAGCAAATTTGGTTCTTACGGTGAAATGAACAAAGGCTGGAGCGGAGATGATGTGAAAGGTTTTGCAAAAATATTTGGCAATCAGACATCAATTTTTAATAAGATAAATGAAGATGTGAAATGAAGATCGTTTCAAAACATAATTCATTAAAGCATTATCACTGGGGAGAAAATTGTGATGGCTGGAACTTAGTAGAAGAAGAATCCTTGTCGGTGAAGCTGGAAAAAATGCCGGCTCACACTTCAGAAGAAAAACACTTTCACAAGCATTCGCAACAATTTTTTTTTATATTAAAAGGTGAAGCTGTTTTTGAGATGCAACAGGAACGCATATCCGTAAAATCGGGACAAGGACTTTATATTGAGGCAGCAAAAGAGCATAGAATATTAAATGAAGCGAATGAGGATTTGGAATTTATATTAACATCACAGCCATCAACAGTTAACGACAGAATTAATGTTGAATAATTTTCCTAGATGAAAAAAATTAAAGTTGGAATTATCGGCAGCGCTGGCTATACGGGTGGAGAATTAATAAGGCTCTTATTAAATCATCCACATGCAGAGATTGTTTTTGTGAACAGCAAAAGCAATGCGGATAAATATTTATATGAAGTGCACAGAGATTTAGTTGGTGAAACAAAACAAAAATTTACTTCTGAGCTGAGCGATAATATTGACGTTCTTTTTTTATGCGTGGGCCATGGCGAAGCAAAAAAGTTTTTGCAGGAAAATAAAATTGATAACAAAATCAGGATAATAGATCTGTCGCAAGATTTCCGTCTTGCTCAAAGCACACAGCCCGAACCCCGCAGCTTTGTTTACGGTTTGCCGGAATTAAATAAAGAACAAATCAAATCTGCAAACAACATCGCAAACCCTGGATGCTTTGCTACTGCTATTCAATTAGGGCTATTGCCATTAGCAAAAGCAGGTTTGCTTGAAGAAGTATATACAACAGGCATTACAGGCTCAACAGGCGCCGGGCAAGGATTATCGGAAACTTCTCATTTTTCCTGGAGAGAAAATAATATTCAGGCGTATAAAACATTAACGCATCAGCATCTCAAAGAAATCGGGCAATCATTAAATCAAATCGCGTCATCAAAACAATCAGCTAATCAACCAATCAATTTTGTTCCGTGGCGCGGCGATTTTACGCGTGGCATTTTTGTAAGCTCCACTTTGCATTGCGAAAAGCCGGTGGAAGAATTAGTAAAGCTATATGAAGAATTTTATGCTGAACATCCGTTCACTATAATAAATCAGGAAGCGATTTTTTTAAAGCAAGTTGTGAACACGAACAAATGTGTGATACAACTTGAAAGAGCAGGAACAAAATTAGTTGTCCATTCGGCAATTGATAATCTGCTGAAAGGCGCATCAGGACAAGCTATGCAAAACATGAACTTAATGTTCGGAATAGAAGAAAAAACAGGGTTGAAATTAAAGGCAAGTTATTTTTAGGCGAAGGGGTTAGGGCGTAAGGCATAAGGAAAACAGTCTGTATCTTAGCTCCGACCATTTCCTTTATACACTTATAAGATAAACCTTTTCACTATGAGAGATTATAAAAAATTAGACGTTTGGAAAAAATCTCATGAGATGTATTTACACGTTAAAAAAAATATTGCTACAAAATTCCCAAAAGAAGAGCGTTATGAATTGACATCTCAGTTGCTGAGAGCTGCATTATCAGTGCCATTAAATATAGTTGAAGGATGCGGAAGATTTACGGACAAAGATTTTGCACATTTTCTTGACAACTCTCTTGGCTCAACAAACGAGACTGATTACTGTTGTTTTGCCGCTGTTGGACTCGGATATATTTCCGGAGAAGAATACAATAATATAAATAAGCTGGTGAATGAAGTAAGGGCCATGCTTATTTCTTTTTTAAAATTTTTACGTAACTAAATTGTTGGGGGTGTTCTGCCTTACGCCTCACTCCCCACACCTTTAACCTCTTATGAAGCTATTTGACGTTTATCCCTTAAATAACATCACTATTATTAAAGCAAAGGGATCTTATGTTTGGGATATTGAAGGGCAGCAATATTTGGACATGTACGGCGGCCATGCTGTGATTTCCATTGGCCATACGCATCCGCATTATGTGCAGCGAATAACTGAACAGCTTAATAAAATCGGTTTTTATTCCAACTCGATAAAAATTCCGTTGCAAAGAGCACTTGCAGATAAATTAGGAAAGATTTCCGGCAAGGAAGATTACCAATTATTTCTTTGCAATTCTGGCGCGGAAGCAAATGAAAATGCATTGAAGCTTGCCTCCTTTTATAATGGCAGAAAAAAAATCATCGCGTTCAAAAAAGCATTTCACGGAAGAACATCGCTTGCTGTTGCAGCTACCGATAATCCGAATATTGTTGCGCCAGTGAATGAAACAGAAAATATTATTTTTCTTCCATTCAATGATGAGACTGCATTAGAAGACTGCTTCAAAAAAAATGGCAGCGAAATTTCATCTGTTATTATTGAAGGCATTCAAGGTGTTGGCGGAATCAATGTTGCGTCTGAATTTTTTTTACAGGCAATAAGAAAGCTTTGCACAGAAAACAATGCAGTGTTCATTGCAGATAGCGTTCAATGTGGTTATGGAAGAAGTGGAAAATTTTTCTCGCACGATTATGCAAATGTGAATGCAGATATTTACACAATGGCGAAAGGAATGGGCAATGGATTTCCTGTTGCAGGAATTATTATTGCTCCGCAAATCCATGCAAAACATTTTATGCTTGGAACAACATTTGGCGGCAATCATTTGGCTTGTGCTGCTGCGCTTGCAGTTCTTGAAGTGATAGAAAAAGAAAATTTGATGCAGAATGCAGAAAACGTCGGCAATTATCTGATGGAAGAATTGAGACAAATTCCGCAATTGCAAAATGTTCGTGGGAAAGGACTAATGATTGGCTTTGATGTGCCTGAAGAATTAAAAGACCTTCGAAAAAATTTGTTATTCAACCATCATATTTTTACCGGAGAAGCAAAACCAAATGTGATAAGGTTATTGCCCTCATTAGCGTTGCGCAAAAAAGATGCAGATGAATTTTTGGATGCAGTGAAAGAAGAAATTGAAGCAATGACGGAGAAAGCGGTGAGCTAAAAGCTTTGAGCTGCGAGCGCATTAAATCGCAATTACGAAACTGAAGTTGAATAGAAATTCAATAGTACAAGTGTGCGACGCAACGATGTTGAAGAGAAAACAAATGCCGGTTACCCCAAAAATTAATAATTGATAATTAGTAATTAATAATTTAATAAGCGATGTATGACTTCAAGAAATCGTACATCGCACATCTAAAATCGTACATGAGAAATTTTATTTCTGTTGACGACGTAACAAACATGGATGCTTTGATAAAAAAAGCATTGATGTATAAAGCAAATCCCTTTGCAGACAAATCGCTTGGCATAAACAAACGCATTGGCTTATTATTTCTTAATCCAAGTATGCGAACCAGATTGAGCACACAAATTGCCGCACAAAATTTAGGCATGGAACCGATTGTTTTTAATGTTGACAAAGATGGCTGGGCGCTTGAGTTTGAAGAGGAAGCTATCATGAGCGGCAATACGGTTGAACATGTAAAGGATGCGGCGCCAATCATGGGAAAATATTTTGACATCCTTTGTATACGCACTTTTCCATCGCTAAAAAATAAAGAAGATGATTACAGCGAATTGTACATCAACCAATTTATAAAATATGCAGGCATTCCCGTTGTGAGCTTGGAAAGCGCAACACTGCATCCGTTACAATCACTCACGGATATCATTACGATTCATGAAGAGTTAAACCTAAAACCTAAAATAGTTCTCACCTGGGCTCCTCACGTAAAACCGCTTCCACAGTGCGTTGCAAATAGTTTTGCGCAATGGGTAAATGCATGGGGCAAAGCAGATTTTGTGATCACGCATCCTGAAGATTATGAACTGGATGAACAATTTACCAAAAGCGCAGTGATTACTCACAACCAGGATGAAGCATTAAGAGACGCAGATTTTGTGTATGTAAAAAGCTGGAGCACGTACAATGATTATGGAAAAATTTATTGTAACGACCCGGAATGGATGCTCACGGGTGAAAAATTAAAAATCACAAACAATGCAAAAGTGATGCATTGTTTGCCTGTTCGAAGGAATGTTGAATTGAGCGATGAAGTTTTAGATAGTGCAAACAGTATCGTAACCCAACAAGCAGGGAATCGTGTGTGGGCGGCTCAAGCGGTGTTAAGTGAGATTTTGAAAAGTGGTAAGTAGTAAGTGATAAACATGGAAAATTTATACGTCATAAAAATTGGTGGAAATATTATTGATGATGAAGAAAAATTAAAATCATTTCTCCAATTATTTGCATCAGTTAAGTCACATAAAATTCTGGTGCACGGCGGTGGAAAACTAGCCACAAAACTTGCTGATAAATTAGGCATTCAACAAGAACTGATCGATGGCAGAAGAATAACAGATGCAGAAACCTTGAAAATTGTGACGATGGTTTATGCGGGCTATATCAATAAAAATATTGTAGCTCAATTGCAATCGAACAATTGCAATGCAATCGGACTAAGTGGCGTGGATGCAAAAATAATTCACGCGCACAAAAGAATTCATCCAACTATTGATTATGGGTTTGTGGGAGACATTGATAAAGTAGATGCTGAGCGTGTAAAAAAAATTATTGATTCAGGTTTAATTCCGATTATTACACCGATAACAAGCGATAAAAATGGGCAATTACTGAATACAAATGCCGACACAATTGCACAAGAAATTGCAAAAGCAATGAGCATTTATTATGAGGTGCAATTAATATATTCATTTGAAAAAAGTGGTGTACTGCTTGACGCAAATGATGATTCAACAGTTATTCCATTAATCAATCACGATTATTATACAAAACTTAAAAACGAAAAAAAGATATTCTCCGGTATGATTCCGAAGATTGATAACGCATTTTCTGCGTTGAGCAATGGCGTTAAAAAAGTAATTATTGGAAAAGCAGAAGAATTACAAAACCTTATTAATAATTCATCAGGAACACTGATTAGCTATGAATAATCCAGATATAAAAACCTTACAGGCAGACGTGATTGAGTTGCTGAAGCAATTAATCGAAACGCCCTCTTTTTCAAAAGAAGAAAATGAAACAGCAGAGTTGATTTGTGATTTCTTTGAAAAACATCAAATTCCTTTTTCAAGAGTTGGAAATAATGTTTATGCAAAGAATAAGTATTATGACGCATCAAAGCAAAGTATCTTACTCAATTCTCATCATGATACGGTGAAACCTAACAAGGGCTACACCAATGATCCCTTTAAGCCGATTGAAAAAGATGGAAAAATTTTTGGTCTTGGCAGCAACGATGCGGGCGGATGTTTGGTGAGCCTGATCGCTACATTTTTATATTTCTATCATCAGGAAGAATTAAATCATAATGTTGTCTTTGCTGCAAGCGCTGAAGAAGAAATAAGCGGGGTTAATGGAATTGAATTGGTTCTTCCCTATCTGGGCAAAATCGATTTTGGCGTAGTTGGCGAACCAACAAAATTAGAAATGGCTGTTGCTGAAAGAGGCTTGATGGTGATTGACTGCACCGCGAATGGACGCGCAGGTCATGCTGCCCGTAATGAAGGAGAAAATGCTTTGTACAAAGCAATTGATGATATTAACTGGATAAGAAATTATCGTTTTGAAAAAGCAAGCAGCTTACTTGGTGAATCACGTATGACCGTTACCGTTATAGATACGGAAAACAAACAACATAATGTAGTTCCATCGCAATGCAAATTTGTGATTGATGTCCGCGTGAATGAATTATATACGTTCGATGAAATATTAGACGCACTGAGAAGTAACCTCAAGAGCCAGTTCAAACCAAGAACAACAAGAATGAAGTCAACTTCGATTTCTCTTGATCATCCATTGGTAAAAGCGGGGCTCGCTTTAGGAAAAGGCTACTATGGTTCGCCAACTACATCAGACAAAGCTTTAATGCCTTTCCCCACTTTAAAAATGGGGCCAGGTGATTCAGCAAGAAGTCATACCGCAGATGAGTATATTTACGTTGATGAAATTAGAGATGGAATTGAAACGTATATTCAATTATTAGATGAATTTATTTAGAAATGAAACTTTGGAATAAAGAAAATACAAACACATCACAACTCGTAGAAGCCTTTACAGTCGGGCGGGATAAAGAATTTGATATTCTGCTTGCAGAATATGATGTGCTTGGCTCATTGGCACATACGGAAATGTTGGAAAGTGTCGGATTATTAACCAAAGAAGAATTGAGCCTGATTCATAAAGAACTTAATAATATTCTTGAACAGATTCACCATTCACAATTCACCATTGACCCGGATTCAGAAGACGTTCATTCACAAATTGAATTTATGCTAACCCAAAGAATTGGCGAAGCAGGAAAAAAAATTCATAGCGGAAGAAGCAGGAATGATCAGATTGCAGTTGATATAAAATTATATCTGCGCTCGGAGATTTTAAAAATAAAAGATGAAGCAAAAAATTTGTTTGATCTATTAATCGCACAAAGCGAAAAATATAAAGACAAATTATTGCCAGGCTATACTCATTTGCAAATTGCGATGCCGTCATCATTTGGTTTGTGGTTTGGGGCTTATGCAGAAAGTTTGGTGGACGATCTGGAATTATTATCAGCAGCTTATCATGTCGCTAACAAAAATCCGCTGGGAAGTGGCGCTGGCTATGGCTCTTCATTCCCGTTGAACAGGACAAAAACGACAGAGCTTTTGAATTTCGAATCATTAAACTATAATTCTGTTTACGCACAAATGACCCGGGGCAAAACAGAAAAAATCGTTTCATTCGCATTAAGCAGCATTGCAGCAACACTCAGCAAACTATCGATGGATGCATGTTTGTATATCAATCAAAATTTCGGTTTTATTTCTTTTCCGAATGAATTGACAACAGGTAGCAGCATTATGCCGCACAAAAAAAACCCTGATGTTTTTGAATTGATAAGAGCAAAATGCAATCGCATACAATCTATTCCAAATGAATTGACATTGCTGATCAATAATCTTCCATCTGGTTACCACCGCGATCTACAGCTTACTAAAGAAATTCTTTTCCCCGCAATTGAAGAATTAAAAGCATGTTTGCAAATCGCGCAACTGATGTTATCAAACATTATCATCAAAGACAATTTGCTTGATGACGAAAAATACAAATACATTTTCAGTGTAGAAGAGGTAAATGAATTGGTGAATAAAGGCATCTCATTCCGCGAAGCATATGTACAAGTTGGCAATCAAATTGAAAAGGGCGAATTTAATTTCGATTACAAAAAACGATTGCATCACACACATGAAGGAAGTATTGGCAATTTATGCAATGAAAAAATTCTGGAAGAAATGAAAGAGCTGTTAAAAAAATTCGAATAATGCAGGATTTCCATTAGCATCATTAATTTTACTTCTTCAAAACTCCCTTCTTAATAGTTTAATAAAATTCCATGCAATGAAAAAGATTTCATCAATCATCGTTATCTTCTCAATCATTTTAGCATTCTCTCCAAAGCCAATATCGGCACAGGATACAAAAGAACAAAAACAAAGCAAGAAAGAAGCTGCTATAAAATCATTAATTGATGCGCAGCATTATACGTTCATTGCCCAAACAGCGATGCCGCTCAGCATGAAGACCCGCCAGCTCACATCAGGTTATGAATTGAAAGTGGGCAAGGACACACTCGAAGCCTACCTTCCATATTATGGCAAAGCATATACGGCAGCAATCGGTTCATCTGATGGAGGCATTAATTTCAAAACAACTGATTTCTCCTATACATCTTCCCCTGCAAAAAAAGGCGGGTGGAATATTATCATTGCTCCGAAAAACGCAGGCGACACAAGGGAGATGAGACTTTACATTTCGTCAGCAGGATATGCAAGCCTGCAAGTGACCAGCAATAATAAACAGGGCATTTCATTTAATGGTTACATTCAATAATTAAATATAGTAATCATTTAAAAGAGCTAAGCGCGATGCCAGTTTTAGTAATTCAAATGAATTACGAACGGGCATGCGCTAAAGGCAAGTTGCCTTGCCTTATTTCAGCGCCTTCTCATCAATTCTCGAAGGAGTATCTTTTCCTGAAACAATTGTTGTAGAGCTAATGGCGATTGCCTTAATTATCTCGCTCATATTTTTCATATCGAGCGTTCCAATTTCATCGCTTGGCTTGTGATAATTGGGTTCATCATTTGGCGGTTCTTCCATTTTTGATGTTGAGATTGTATGTGCCGGAACGCCTTGCCTGGCAAGGGTTGCATTGTCTGACCGATAAAATAAATTTTGGTGTGTGTAAGGATCAGGGTGGAATTCAAACTTGCTCCCCGTTAAATTTTTTTGCAAAATTTTTCCCATATCTGTTTTTTCATACCCTGAAATATAAGCAGAGTTGGTTCCCCATTTACTTTCTGTTCCTATCATTTCTATATTGAACATTGCAGCAACTTTTGCAGGGTCATATTGCTCTGAAAAATATTTTGAGCCATAGCCACCTATTTCCTCGGCGGTGAATGCAACAAATATCAATGTGCGCTCATTATTATCCATTTGCTTAAAATATTTTGCAAGCATGATCACTGCAGTAGTTCCTGAAGCATCATCATTTGCGCCATTGTAAATTGAATCGCCTTTTGCATCTGGCTTGCCAATTCCAATATGATCATAATGCCCCGAGAAAATAACAAATTCATTTCTTTTTGTTTTACCTGGTAATATGCCAACAACATTTGCTAATCTTAATTTAGATACTTCATGCTTTATTTCAATCTCATATTTATTGGGATTGATTGTTGTCAAAATAAAAACCGCGCTTCTTGGCTTATTAAAGCTTGGCCTTTTGTAAGAAGACATACGGCGAAGGTCTTTTCCAAACGAAGTATCAACTAAAACCAAATAACTTTTTTCGCTCTGGATATATTTGAATGCTTCTGCATTAAAATTATCGCCGGCTTTAATAAATGCTTTTGTGTAATTGCTGTCCTCATTAATGTACAAATCAGGATTTGAAGTAAAAGCAACAATATTTTTTGTAGAAATAGTATCATTACCAAACCTTGCTTTTGCTGAAATAAATTTTGTTTGGGTAAGATAGAAATCCTGTAAATATGTGCCGCTGTTATTCGGCGTTTCCAATCCGATTGCTTTAAATTCTTTCTGGATAAAATCGGCGGCTTTATCTATAGCAGGCGTAAATGTTTTCCTGCCCTGCATTTCATCAGATGATAATATTTTTTCTATTCGCTCAACTTCTGCCGCATTAATGATCTTGTCAATGTCCTGACTGAAAACAAAAAAGGTTATTGGCATCAATAACCCTGTTAAAAATAATTTTCTCATGATAATAAATTTCATTTACTCATCTGCAACTTTCAAATTTACATATCAAAGGCTCATCATTTCTTTAAACTTAACAGTTTGCCTTCTGCTCACTTCAATTTTTTCTCCGCCTTTTAGTTCCAGCAAAAGACCTCCGTTAAAATAGGGTTCAATTTTTTCAATCATCCGAAGATTGGCAATATGCTTTCTGTTAGCACGAAAAAAAACTTTTTCATCCAGCCTTTCTTCTAGAGCATTCAGCGATTTTAAAATCAGTGGTTTGTTAGGCCCGAAATAAACTTTTGCATAATTGCCCACACTTTCAAACAAGCGGATATCCGAAAGCTTTACAAACCAGCAGCGCTCCCCGTCCTTCACAAAAACCTGATCATGCTCATTCAATATGCTTTTGTTTGCTGAAATATCATGTTCGTGATATGCCTCTTTGTCTTCGTCAAAATGAAGTTTTTGAATAGCATCTGCAAGGCGTTTCGGCTCAACTGGTTTTAATAAATAATCAAGCGCGTTTACTTCAAATGCTTTTAGTGCATATTCATCATAAGCAGTTGTGAAAATTACATCTGGCGTTTTATTCAATTCTGATAGCATATCAAAGCCGGTTTTCCCGGGCATTTGAATATCAAGAAAAATCAGGTCGGGGCTTAAGCTATCTATTTTTTCTATTCCTTCGTTCGCATTAGCTGCTTCAGCTATCACTTCAATTTCAGGAAAGTCCATCAGTAATTTTTTCAGTTCATTTCTGGCAAGGCGCTCGTCATCAATAATTATAGTTTTTATCATACTTAATCATTTTTGCTAAGTGATCATATTGTTCCGGCGCTAATGTAGCAAAAATGAAAATAATCATTTCAGGAAAATGATTATCGGTAAAAATCGAAACAGGCTCGAAGGTTGAAGGGTTCTCTTTATTTGATTTTTAAAAGCTTGCGTGCCATGTTCTGGTTCTTATAATTTATCTCAATAAAATAAAGGCCTGATGAAAGGGCGCCAAGTCCATTCATTACTATATTATTAGCGCCACTATTAGCTTGCACGTTTACAGTCTTTAATATATATCCATAGGCATTTACAAGTTTGACATAGATATTGCCAGCATCTGGCAATAATACATTGAGCGTGATGCTTTCCTGAAAGGGATTTGGAGAAATATTTCCGATACTAAATTGCGAGAGCTCAATAGCAATTTTTTCAACGTCGCTGTAAATTGCATTGCCTAAAAAATCAAGTACTTCAATTCTATAAAAAGAAATACCTGTTATCGGAGATTGATCAGTTTCATTGTAATAATTGATAGCGCTGGTATTATCAATTCTCGGCATCACGATTTGTAAATCATTCCAATTGCTTCCATCAAGGCTTCGCTGAATTATATATGATTGAATATTCCCTTGCTGTGCAACGCTCCATTGAATGCTTGCATATCTATTAGCTACAGGCGTAACATTGAATGAGTTTATTATTACAGGAAGAATACTGGGATCAGTTGCTGCAATAGTAAAATAAAGCGGAGTGTTAGTTGCATTGAGCCCCGTGCTTGCAAGATATGCCATTAAGCCAGCGTTTAAGTTTGTCACGGTAATTGTTCCGTTTGAACTATTCCAACTTAGGCTCATAGTTGCACCGCCATAAATATTATAATTAGGGATAAATGTCCCTGTTGTGAGATTACTTGTGTTATTTACAAGAAGGCCAAGGCCGGTCACATTTGCAAGCCCCGCATGAGCAGAACCGGAGCCCCATGCGCATGACGATAGCTTGACGTCCATATTGAAATTGTCAGGCACATTGGTTGTTGAAGTTGAGCCGGTAACCTGAATCTTCCATTCTCTGTCAAGCCGCACGGGCACTGAGCTCGGATGCAGCGAAATGTTAGCTCCTACACTGCTGCATAAGTTTCCCTGGTTGTTGCCCATAACTGCATAAGAAATATTATTTACAAAAGTTGATGTGTTTGCAATATTGGTTGCCTGAAGCGTTCCAAGATATAATCTTGTAGAGTCATCTGATTGATGAGACTGCCGTTGATACAGAGCACCACCAGTGCTCACGCTATCTCTGGCAATGCCGATGATCTGATTCCAATAAGTACCCGCATCGGAATATACTGAGTTGCCCAATGAATTTAAATAGTTTGAAGATAGGCCTGCATTGTTTAATGTTAGACCGTACTTAATGCCTAAATAACTTTCAACTTGCTGGATAACTGTAGTTGATAAAGCTGCATTATATGTTATTGCCTCAGCAATATTACTACCATAAAAATCTGAACCGCTAGCCAGGTCTCCGCCAATGGATAATCCTTGGCTTATATTTGGATTATATGCGCCGTTATTATTTGATAGCACTGACTGCGCCGAGTTTCTTCGGCCTCTTAACGATGTGCCATTGTTGCTTAATGTGGTTATATATGTGTTGTTTGTCCCAGTCATGCCCGTGAAATCAGAAGTATATCCTGTACCTGCACCGCTGGATGCTTGCACTCTAAAATCTGGTTTCATTTGATATTTATAATTGGCTGAAGAGTAGTAACTGAAAGCAGTGAAATAATTATTATCAAGCCCGCTAACTATAAACATTGTTGGTGTAGTTCCTGCCAAATCAGGAGAAGTAGCAGTATTAGTCAATATATCTGAATTGGCATTTGTAAATGTTATGTAAGGGTTATAGTTGAACTGAGGTGTTGAAGAAGAACCATCTTGCCAGGATGGCTGTTTCAAAGTTGTGGCCTGCGATGCTGCAAATGTCGATTTTTCGTCTGTCCACGAACTCACTTTAGGAGAAGTGCCAAATGTAATTTTGCCTGCGGAATAATTTGATTTAACCCAGAACTGAAGATTAGTGCTAATGCCTCCTGGATATTGCGAATAAGAAGAAAAAGAAAAAAACAATAGCATAGCTATTGAGATAACGAATCTTGATAGGATAGGGTTCATAAGAATAAGGTGATAAGGTGTTCGAAGCATAAACGCTAAGATCAAGCCTGTATTGTGTTTTATAAATCTCAGGGCTTTTGCATAAAAAGGCCAGGCTTAGAAAAGCCCGGCCGTTGTTGATCGTACCCTTTAAAACTAAAACTTTAATTACTTAACTTAACTATTCTTTGAGTTGATGTTTCGTTTCCGTTTGCCGCTTTAACAACATATATGCCCACTGGAAGATCAGAGATATTAATCAGTTCTGTTTGGCCTGCATTGCTTGCCGTTTTTTGCTTCAGCAAGTTGCCGTCAAGGTTATAGACGTTGTATGATATCATTTTTCCCTGCCAGTTTTGAGGGATTGTTATACGAAGCTCGCTTTGAGCAGGGTTTGGATAAACAATAATGCTGGATTGTTGCTTCCTGTTCCCTAATTTAATCAGCTCTATATCTGAATATTTATAATTTCCGTCGATATCAACTATTCTCAACCTATAAAAAACCAATGAACTATTCACTGAGCTAATGTCGTCAGCATAACTATACTGTCTTAAAGAATTACTGTTTCCTTCCTGTGAGAAAACCATTGCTATGTCTGCATAATTGCTTCCATCTATGCTTCTTTCTACTACAAAACGGCTTGCATTTATTTCTGAAGATGTTGACCAATTCAAAATTGCTTTGCTTGCAGCATTATTTAATTGTGCATTAAATGAAGCGATCTGAACCGGAAGCGTATTTATTTTAGCCGAAGTGTATGCGAATGTTTTGAACCAAATTGAGTTGTAGCGATTTCCAGAGCTACTTGAGCTACTACCTGAAATTGTACCGCCGTACCTGAATTTTATTGAACTAACATTCGAATAGTTTATAGTAACCATTACCTTAGTTGCTGTTGTGTCAATTCCGGGAGAATTGGTCTTTGGCCCAGTAAATATGCTGCCGCCCGAAACGCTTCCCACAACCAGGCTTGATGGTGTGTTCAAAGTATAAGTGGCTGTGCCAAACGCTGTGAATTGTTCCTGAAGTGAACCGCCGTCACCGTCAACATCAATCGCAGTTGCATTCATTGTATCCTGAACGATTGCCGTATTTGTCCCTGACTGTACAAAGGTTACCACAAATTCCATCCACCAGGTTGCCGGGCCTTTAACAGTGCCTTTATTGTAAGTTACAACCGGCTGAAAAGCCTTATCAAAACCCGTGCTGGTAACATCTATCGTATCAAGGGTCACTAAACTTGAAGACCTGCCATTAATCGTCACCAAAGCATCAACATTAGTAGTTACACTGGGAAAACGGTAAATCGTGCCGTCTGCTCCCGCAGTTCCTGACTGAATGCTTGGGTTCTTAAATATTAATCCTTGTGAAAAAGAAATCATTGTTACGAATAAAAGTGCAACTGTTACAGTTGAATTTTTTACTAATGCAAAATATGTTCTTTTGCGGTTTGGGTACAGATGTTTCATAACTGTATTTTAAGGGTACGTGTTACTTGCTTGTTGGCAACCCACAGTTATTGGAGAAAAGCATTAATTTTTAATAGAGATCGGAATGTATATGAAAAAGTTCTTGCTATAATCTACATAGTAGAAAATTGGATAGAAGAATTTTGCATGGATTTGGCTGATTGGTAAAACTCTAAACTAAATGGAAGATTGGATGAGAAATGGTTAATAAGGAAATTGGGTACGAGTATGGGATAACAAGGCAAAGATTACATGAAATTCTGAATAATGCAAGCAATTGAAGAAAAAAATTCTGGTTTTTGGGCATGGGTCATAATAACTTAAAAACCTTTTTTGCGAAAAGGTTTTTAAGTTATTAAGGGTGAGCTATTTGTTATTTATACTGCGGTATTAAGTTGTTTGCGAGCTCAACCATCTTTTTCACGCCATCATCCGGCAGATTTCCTTTTTTAAATTCTGCCAGAACTGAAGGCAATTTATTTTCCATCTCAAGCAGAAAATGATCTTCAAATTCTCTGACTTTTTTTACCGACACGGCTCGCAAAAGGCCTTGTGTTCCCAAGTAAATAATGGCGACTTGCCTTTCAACGGAAAAGGGCGAATATTGAGGCTGCTTAAGTATTTCTACATTTCTTGCGCCTTTGTCGATTACTAATTTTGTAGCGGCATCCAGGTCTCCGCCAAATTTTGAAAAGGCTTCCATTTCGCGATAAAGTGCCTGATCCAATTTAAGTGTTCCGGCTACTTTTTTCATTGATTTGATTTGCGCATTTCCACCCACACGGCTAACCGAAATACCAACGTTAATCGCAGGTCTGATACCGGAATTGAAAAGGTTTCCCTCTAAAAATATCTGGCCGTCAGTAATTGAGATCACATTTGTTGGAATATATGCGGAAACATCGCCAGCCTGAGTTTCAATGATCGGCAATGCGGTTAATGACCCGCCACCTTTTACTAAATGTTTGATAGAATCCGGCAAGTCATTCATATCTTTTGCCACGCCATCATCGCTTATGACTTTCGCAGCACGTTCCAATAAACGGCTGTGCAGATAAAATACATCACCCGGATAAGCTTCACGGCCTGGCGGCCGGCGGAGCAATAATGAAACTTCGCGATAAGCAACCGCTTGTTTTGAAAGGTCATCATAAATGATTAAAGCTGGTCGGCCGGTATCACGGAAAAATTCCCCGATAGCAGCACCTGCAAATGGAGCATAAAACTGTAATGGAGCCGGGTCAGATGCTGTCGCAGCGACAATCACCGTGAATTCCATCGCACCATTGTCTGAGAGTGTTTTCATTACTCCCGCAATAGTGGACGCTTTCTGCCCGATTGCTACATAAATACAGTAAACAGGCTTCCCTGCCTTATGAAATTCTTTTTGATTAATAATTGTATCGATTGCAATTGCTGTCTTGCCGGTCTGCCTGTCGCCAATGATCAATTCACGCTGGCCACGGCCAATTGGTATCATTGCATCAATTGCTTTAATGCCTGTTTGCAAAGGCTCTTTAACCGGCTCCCGGAAAATTACGCCCGGCGCTTTTCTTTCCAAAGGCATTTCATATTTTTCGCCGGTAAGAGGCCCTTTGCCATCAATAGGCTCACCTAATGTATTTACAACGCGGCCAAGCATTCCTTCACCAACGCTTATGGATGCAATCTTTCCTGTGCGGCGAACTTTTGCTCCTTCCTTAATATCACCACTCTCTCCCATCAATACAACACCAACATTATCTTCTTCAAGATTGAGTGCAATTGCACGAACGCTGTTTTCAAATTCAACCAGCTCGCCGCTGCGCACATTATTCAGTCCATAAACGCGTGCAATACCATCGCCCACTTGCAACACTGTTCCTACTTCTTCCATTTCAACGGCAACATTTGAATTGCTAAGCTGCTGCCTTAATATCGCTGAAATCTCATCTGGTTTAATTTCTGGCATATCTTTTCTATTTAATAATTTTTATCGTAGCCTATAAATGAAATCGTTATTCTGGAACTGCTTTTTTACAGTATTCAAATCATAAGCAATGCTTGCATCCACTAATTTTCCCGCTGCTTCAAGAACAAAACCTCCAATAAGTTTTTCATTCACTTCTGTATTCAGCTCAATATTTTTAATATTGGTCCCGCTGCGAATTTTTTCTAAAATATTATTTTTCACTTCATCGCTTACAGCAACTGCTGTGGTAAGCTTCACGATATAAATCTCTTTATGTTCTTTGTATTGCTGAATAAATGAAGAAATAATTTCGGGAAGAACATCTTCGCGGCTTTTCGAAACCAGCAATTTATTAAAGGAAGAAGTGATGTTGCCTATTTTCCCATTTGTCAGAGCATCCAGCACTTTTTCTTTTTTATCAGATTTGATGATGGGGCTTTTCAGAAGGTTTACAAAGTCGCGGCTGTTTTTGCAAATAGATTGCAATAAAAGCATATCGCTGTAAACTGTTTCCAGTTCGCCTTTTTCAAGCGCCAAATCAATCAGGCTTTTTGCATATCGTGTTGCGAGGCGTGGGTTGGGCATATCAGTTTCCAGTTTCCAGTTTCCAGTTTCCAGTCTGCCGACTGACAACTGTCGACTGATGACTAATTCAATTTAACTTCGTTTGCTAATTGCTTAATGTAATTTTCCTGTTCAGTTTTGTTTGAAAGTTCTCTGCGCAAAATTTTTTCACTCACTTCAATCACTAAATTGCCAACCTGATTTTTTACATCAGTTATTGCTGCCATTTTTTGTGTTTCAATAGCCGCCTGCGAATCAGCAATTATTTTATTTGCTTCCGTTTTTGCCTGTTCTTTTGCCTCGCTGATAATTTTATCTTTTATTTCTCTCGCTTCTTTCAACATTTGCGCACGTTCTTCGCGAGCTCGCGCAAGCAAAGCTTCATTCTCGCTTTTTAGTTGAGCCATTTCTGCTTTCACTTTTTCGGCAGTGGCGAGCGCATCTGCAATTCCTTTTTCCCTTTCAGCCAAACCTTTTATTATTGCCGGCCATGCAAATTTTCCAAGAATGAAGAACACCACTAAAAATGCGAGCAATGTCCATATTAAAAGCCCGAATTCGGGGAGAAGAAGTTTCATAAAATCAATTTCTCAATTTTTAAATTAAGCTGCATCCTCGGCCCTGTGCGTTGAATGCAGCTATTTTTTGTAATGATATTATTTCAATACCATTGCGAGGAAGCCTACGATGATTGCGAACAACGCAGCACCTTCAACAAGTGCGGCCGTCAAAATCATGTTGCCTCTAATGTCATTAGCTACTTCCGGTTGGCGGGCAATGGCTTCAACAGCGCCTTTGCCAATCTGGCCAATGCCAATGCCTGCGCCAACAGCAGCAAGACCGGCACCAATTGCGCCGCCTGCGTTCGCTGTAGCATCCAGCATGATAGTCATTAAATCCATAGTCTTAGCTTTATATTGAGTGAAAAAAAACTTTTATGCAAGCATTGAATCCTCGTGACCCTGATGATGTTGGTGCAGTTTTCCTTCTATCGCCTGGCCAACAAATACTGCTGTCAGCATCGTAAAAATAAATGCCTGTAAAAACGCAACCAGCACTTCAATCATATAAATAAATATGGTGAACGCAATTGAAAACGGCGCTGTTCCCCAACCTGCATACCTGTTCAAATTTGCAAATATAAATATGAGCGAAATGAGACAGATAATAATAATATGCCCCGCAACCATATTCGCAAACAACCTAATGATAAGTGCGAACGGTTTTATGAAAACGCTTATCAATTCAACAGGGACCAGAATAAATTTTACACCTAACGGCACGCCCGGGGGATTAAAAATATGTGCCCAATAATGTTTGTCTGAACTGAAAAGAATAACAACGAATGAAATGATGCCAAGAACTGCGGTGAAAGCAATATTGCCTGTAACATTTGCAGAACCGGGGATCAGTCCGAAAATATTGTTGATCAGGATAAAAAAGAAAATGGTAAGAAGAAAAGGCAAATATCTATCTGACATTGACCCCAAGTTGGGTTTCGCCACTTCATCGCGAACAAAGGTGATAACAGGCTCCAGCAAACTTTGAGAACCCTTTCGGGCCAGAAGTAACTCCGTAGCCATTCTTATATTTTTTTGCAATCCTCAACATGACCCATGTAAAAAAAATAAGCGCGATCAGCATCTGTACTACATTGCGGGTAATGGACACATCATAAATTTTCACTGAACTATCAATTTGTCCTTTATCATCCAATGCTACAATATCCTGCGCATTATATTTTGTAGGGTCAAGATTTAGTTGTTCAATCTTTTCATCTGTAAGCATCATGTAATTGTTATAATTCTCTTCACCATGATGAAAGCGCGACGACATAAAAACATCCAGCCCTCTTTGTTTTGAATAAAGAATGACAGGAAGCGGAATGGAGATCGGAGTTTTTTCGCCGTTATCTGCTACTATATCTAGAATATGAAAATCATGATTATTCAATACATGCCCAAAAATGACTTCCTTGGCATTAAAGCCTTTTTTTTCTTCTTTTTTGTCACTCTTTTCCTGGCCAAAAGCAGTAGTTAGAGATCCAAAGAAAATAAAGCTGAAAGCCGCTACCAATAAAGATTTGAAGCATTTTGGCATCATATCCATCCTGAATTTGCGGCAAAGATAAGGGCGTAGCCTGAAAATATAAAATCAGGTTTCAAACTAAAAACAAAAGCCCGTGCCTGGAAAAGCACGGGCGATCTTCGGCAAGATTGCCTTCTTAATTAAAAACCTAATGAACAATTATTCCGCGCCTGTTTACGCGGTTGGTAGCGTAAGTTGATTTTCTGTTTTGAGAATTGGCAGATGCAGAACTCTGGCGCACAGGCGCATTTTGTTGATGAGCCGCCTGATTGTTTGCTTTGTTTTCTGTGCGGGCTTGCTGAGCTTCTGCTGATGTCAGCACGCCATCGCTTGTTGCGCTTTTCCAGTTAGATGCATCTTTTTGTGCAGCGGCTTGCCGGGCCGGCGCAACTTGCTGATACGTTGCTTTACGGCTAGCGCTGTTAGTGGCCTGAGTGGCTTTTCTGGTTGCGCTGTTGGCCTGGTAAGATGCCTGCGCTTTTGTTTGGTCAATGGTAATTGTTTTTGTTTGGTCTTGGGCAAATGTGGTTGCAGAGGCAGCAAGAGTTATAAAAACAATTGAAGCCAAAATTTTTGTTGTTCTGTTGAGGAGCTTGTTTTGCATAAAATAAATTTTTTTAAGGTGAATATTTTTTACAAATAAGTAGAAGAAAAAAAAGAATATTGGTTTAGCATGATTGTTTTTAAAATCAACCAAACATGAAAATGATTCAATCAACTACGAAATGTCTTTAATGAAAATTAATTTTTCAATTACTGAAATGATTCAGCAAGTTTTCTTTATAAACTCTTCCAACAGGCAGTTGAAGCCCATTTGCAAGCACTACTTGAGAGCTGGTATAAGATTGGACATGGTGCTGCGATACTATATATGATTTATGAATGCGAATAAATTTTTCAGTTGGCAACTGGGTTTCCAAATCTTTAAGCGCGGCCAGTGTGATGAACTTTTTTTCTTTTGTGTGCACCCTGACATATTCGCTAAGACCTTCGATCATCACAATATCATCGTGAAGCAGCTTAATAATTTTATAGTCGCTTTTTATCAATAAATAATCCGGCAATGATGATGATAATTTTTCTCCTTTTAGCAGCTGCAAATATTGTTCTGCCTTAAAAATTGCTTTTTCAAATCTTTCAAAAGAAATTGGTTTAACAAGATAATCCAGCACATTTAATTCAAAAGCTTCTACAGCAAATTCATGACGCGCAGTTGTAAAAATTATCAATGGAGGCGATGACATTTTTTTCAGCAAATCAATTCCCGTAATGTGTGGCATCTGAATGTCGAGGAATAAAATATCAACTTTATTTTTTTTGAGAAATTCTTCGGCTTCCAACGGGTTTTTGAAAGATTGCAAAAGCTCAACTGAATTTACACGCGCAATATATTCTTCCAATATTTTTATTGCCAGGTATTCATCATCCACTATAACACATGAAAGCTTCATGCAGCAGGGATTTTGATGGTTACTTCAAAAATGGTTTCCGTTTCGCTTATCTGCAATAAATCATTCTTTGGCTTCATCATATCGAGCCGCTTGCGGATATTCTGCAGGCCGATGCCTCCGGTTTCTTTATCATGGTTCATTGCCTCCGATTTCGAATTTGCAACAATTGCAGTAACCATCCCATTTTCTTCATACAGCATGATTTTGATATATGCTCCAGCTATCACTCCGATGGCTGAATGTTTCACTGCATTCTCCAATAAAGGAATTAAAAACATGGGCTCAATATTTATGTTGCCATCATTTACAAATGATTTGAGCGTGATGTTCAAAGGTTCTTCATAACGAAGCTGGAACAAATCAATATAACATTCAAGCGCTTTTATTTCTTTTTGAAGAGGCACTTGTTGGTTGCATTCATACAGTAAATATCTCAAAAGATCGGAAAGCTTCAGCAGCGCATCTGGTGCTTTGTTCGACTTGCTCAATGAGAGCGCATACACATTGTTAATGGTATTAAACAAAAAATGTGGGCTCATTTGTGATTTCAGGAACTTAAGCTCAGTTTCAAGATTCAGCTTTTCCATTTCACCCATTTGGGTTTTTGTTTCATTGCTGTTGACAGCAATCCTTAGCAGCGCCGAAAAAGCCGCAATGGAAATTTCTGAAAATAGCACAAGGCCAAAAATATTTCTTCTTGCTGCGTAAACAGACGGGCCATGAACAAAATTGTTTTCGAGCCAGAGCCTTAATGGCGTGAGCAACAAAATCAATATTGCGATGCCAACAAAAAATGAAGCATATTTCTTTTTATCAAAATAATAAGGTGTAAGAAAACTGAAGACAACATAAAAATTAATAAGATGGCAAAAAAAGATAAGCCCGGCGCGGCTTATTGCCATGCTGAATTCCATGCTTAGAGAAGAAATATAAAGCATGAACAAAAACAGCAAGGCCCAGAAAAAGCAATTTGCGCATTTGTAGAAAAGCCGAATTGTATTTTTTTCCTATACTTCATTAATAATGTGCAAAATTATTGTTGAAACAGTTCGGCGAACATTTTATTGCATGCAGTTAGCTGAATTACTCATGTAGTTTGTTGAAAATGGAACTTATTATTAAATCAGACCAAAAACTTTTTGCAATTTCTAACGTCAATAACAAAGTCAGCAAAAAAATATTTATGGAATTCTATTATCAATGGCTTATCGTTTTTGCCGCATCGGCGTTAAGATATTTATTATTTGCCGTGCTCGCATACATGCTCTTTTATGTTTGGAAGAAAAACAAATTCAGCAGTTATAAAATTCAATTGAAATTCCCAAAAGCCAAAGCAATTGAAGCAGAGCTCAGATATTCTTTGTCAACCATTTTCATTTTTTCTGTTGTCATCATCGCAACAATCTGGATGGGCAGGCATGGATACACAAAAATGTATTTTCATTTTCATCAACATTCAATATTATATTTTCTTCTCAGTATTATGATCACCATAATTCTTCATGACATTTACTTTTATTGGACGCACAGGTTAATGCACTGGAAAAAAATATTTCCTTATGTTCACCGCATACATCACCTAAGCCATAACCCCACTCCACTGGCTGCATTTTCTTTTCATCCTGTTGAAGCGCTGATAGAAATCGGCATTTTGCCCATCGTAGTTTTTATCTTGCCTCTTCATCCTTTTGCCTTAAGCATTTTTGGCTTTTATATGATTATTTTAAATGTTATGGGCCACCTTGGCTTTGAACTTTTCCCTAAACGATTTATTACTGGAAAAATGACGAGATGGCACAACACTTCAACACATCACAACATGCACCATCATTATAGCAAATACAATTTTAGCCTTTATTTTAATTTTTGGGACAAACTGATGGGCACCAATCATCCGGCATACAGAGATGAGTTTGAGAAGGTTGTGGACAGGCGCATGCAGACAGGTAAGTCGTTGGTTGAAAAAACAGATAACTTGACTGAAAACAACACACTATCTATTAAACTTTGACGTTTAAAACTACTCTGATAAGAAATCGTTAAAAACACAAAATCATGAAAATTATCTCACAAATCCTCAAAGCAACCTTTTTAATGTTTATTGCGACTGTTGTTTTGATGACAGCTTGCAAAAAAGACAGCAATTCATCATCTACCTCAACAAGTGATAATGGCAGCGCAGCAAGTATGTCTGCCAACGGTGCTACTGCTGATGGCAAGTACGATGATGCATTTAACATAGCCATGCAAACCGGCAATGACCAGGGGCTTGATAATTTGATGCAAAAAAACAGCGGAAAATCAACAGAAGGATTTACGCCGACGGGCTCTTTTTACTGCGCTACTGTAACCAGCTCGGGTTCTACATTTCCTGTTACCATTACGGTAGATTTTGGAGCCGGTTGCAAAAGCGCTGACAGCATCACGCGCTCTGGTTCTATAACTTATGTTTTTTCAGGTCATATAAGCACGATCAGAACAACCATTTCTGCAACATTTAATAACTATGTAGTAAATGGTTATGCTCTTACAGGCACTTATTCAATAACAAATTCCACTACAAATATTGCATCGCCATCATTAACAACAACTGTTACGAATGGCAGCATTACCTATCCTAACGATACTTCTTATTCTTTCTCAGGAACTAAAACAGTTGCTTTGGTTTCAGGTTCAATTTCTAATGTTTCAACCCTCGTTTTCAATGTAACGGGCGGTTATAATGTGAGCAATTCTTTCGGTGAAAGCCTTGCAGCTACAATTACTACACCGCTTGAAAGAAAAGAAACCTGCGAGTGGGTTGATGCAGGCATTGTTTCTTTTAAATACACAAAACAAAATGTAAGCGTTAACGGAACGCTTGATTATGGCAATGGCACCTGTGATGATTCAGCGTTAATAACAATCGGCGCATTCACAGAAACAGTAACAATTTTATAAATAACTTTTTCGCATAAAAATAAAAGGAGCATTATGTGCTCCTTTTATTTTTTATTAAGTTTCTATTTTTATAAGATTACATTTTTTGATGCTGGCACATTTTTGCTGAACTGCATATCATGCAGCTTGCTATAAAATCCACCCATTGCCATCAGCTCTTCATGTGTTCCGGTTTCTTTAATTTCTCCTTTATCAAGCACGATGATTTTGCTGGCTTTGCGAATGGTTGAAAGACGATGTGCAATCACAATTGAAGTTCTTCCGGCAACTAATTTATCAATCGCATTTTGAATTAATAATTCTGATTCTGTGTCAACAGATGAGGTTGCTTCATCCAGTATAAGAATGGAAGGATTGTATAACAACGCCCTGATGAATGATAATAATTGCCGTTGCCCTAATGATAAAGTGCTTCCTCTTTCCATCACATTATAATGATAATCTCCCGGAAGCTCCATAATAAATTCATGCATGCCCATCAGCTTCGCAGCTTCAATTATTTTTTGTTGCGGAATGGCTTCGTTTCTCAGTGTGATATTATCCAAAACAGAACCTGAAAAAAGAAAAACATCCTGCAGCACGACTGCAATATGCCTTCGCAGCGCATCTAATTTGTAATCCTCAATCTTTACATCATCAATTTTTATTGCTCCTTTTTGAATATGATACAAACGGTTCAGCAAACTAATAATAGAAGTTTTTCCGCTTCCGGTATGCCCAACAATGGCAATTGTTTCGCCGGGCTGAACGGTGAAAGAAATATTTTTCAGAACATAACGGTCATCCACATACGCAAAAGAAACATGGTCGAACTCAATCTTGCCTTTAATATGGTCAGGAGCAAACTTTCCTTCGGTTTTGATGTAATCATCATTGTCAAGTACTTTAAAAACACGTTCGCTTGCAACCATTCCCATTTGCAGCACATTGAATTTATCAGCAATCACTCGCAACGGGCGGAACAATAAATTGAGGTATAAAAAAAATGCAATTATTTTTCCTGATAATTCTTTTGCCTGTTGTTCGGGAATTTGCAACACTTGTCTTGCCCCCCACCAAACTAACAAGCCTGTTGAAACTGCTAAAATAATTTCTACCAATGGAAAGAAAACAGAATAAGCAAAAATAGCATTGATGTTTGCGTTGCGGTGTTCTTTATTTATTTTTTTGAATTTGGCGAGTTCTCTTTCTTCCGCCGCAAATGCTTGTACCACCTGCATTCCGGTAATGTGTTCCTGCACAAATGCATTCAGGCTTGAAACAGCATTGCGAACACGGATAAAAGATTTGTTCACGCTTTCTTTAAAAACATAAGTAGCGACTATTAAAAACGGAAATGGCGCCATGCAAATCAATGTCAGTTTCCAATCCACATAAAACATAAATGCGAGAATCAGAAATAATCGAAAGCAAGTCTGCGATGATGGGAATCAATCCATCAGAAAAAATATCGTTGATGGCTTCAATGTCATTAATGGTTCTTGTGGTTAGCGTGCCGATTGGTGTTTTATCAAATTGAGAAAGATTGAGACCAAGCACTTTTTTATAAACAGTCGTGCGCAAATCTTTTACCACAGTTTGCCCGAGCCACGCCGTTATATAAGAAAAATAAAAACGGCAAATGGTTTCAATTAATAACAAGCCCATTTGAAAAACAGTGATCCAAATAATAAGCTTTGCCATTTGTTCGCGGAACGAAATATTATCAGTTACCCCTTTTCGGATATAATCATTAACTGTGAGCTGAATTAAAAAAGGCCGAAGCGGAGAAACAACTGCCAAGAACAATAGAAAGAAAACAGAAGTATAAACGCGGCTTTTATATGGCGATGCATATTGAAAAACTCTTTTTAAAGAGCTGAAGTCAAAAATCTTTTTTCCTTTAACCTTTTCCGACATAGAATTTGCAAAGATAGGAAGTTTCCAGTTTCCAGTTTCCAGTTTCGAGTTGTCAGTTTCCAGTTCTGAGCTTTGACCTTTAATTATAATTTTGAAAAACTTAAATTTTAAATGATAGCATTTTAATTTTTGTGATGAAAGCTGCAATTTGCTGAATAGAATTAAAATTGTACAAGAGTGCGACCCCGCCTGTGGCGGGGCAAGCTCCACGATGACTAATAGTAGCAATACCGTTCGGGACAAAAGAAAAAATTGCAAACTTCAGTCAATACAATTGACACGTGAACTTCGAATTGAAGAACTGCTAACTGAAAACTCTAAACTGGAAACTACTTTTCCATCGCCTTGCGGTATGCTTTTATAAAAATAGCGCCGAGGTTTTTGTATGGCGGGATGTAGTCATCAAAGCGGTCCTTAGCGACTGCATCGTTGCGGAATTTGTAGCCAAGGTCTTTCCACATATTCAGCCAATCAATATTTTTTCCTGAAAGAAGCGTGTTGTTGATGGCTTGCAAAATGGGTTCGTTTACTGTTCGCGTGCCCACTTGCTTGGATGAAACGATATGCGCGTCATTGCTGATCTTTAGCACTTCGCTCAAATTATTATAGCCGCCGCAGGAACCAAGCACCACAATTTTTGCGGAAGGCTGCAGCCTTTTTAAAGTTGATGAAACATGATAGCTATGGCCACGATGGATATAAATGGTTGGCTTCATGTTTTTCGATTCAAGAAATTCATTAAGGGCATCGGTGGCTTTTTCATCAGGATCGTCTTCACCGTTCAAAGGCTTGTTGGCGAAAATATAAATTGGCTTTCCTTTGGTTGATGTAATGGTTACCCACTGTGGGTTATCGCTGATTTTCCATTCTGGTTTTCCATGGAACAAGCCCATAAAATCAGTAAAGGAAACTTGCCCGTCTTTATCTTCATCGCCGCCATAAAAGAATGCCTGCTCAACAACACGCCCGGCAGAATCTTTGAGCGAATTATAATCAATAGTATAAATAGGCGGTATGCCAAGCTTTTCTGAAAGATTGATTTTTTTTGTCGTATCAGCCGATTCAAAAAGCGTTTGCAGTAAATTATAAATGATGATCCCTTTTCTGTTATTGGCCTCCACATTTTTCCTATAATTCCATTTTACTTCGTTCAGTACAAATTTTGCAAGCGGCTTATTTTTTTCGAAAATGCTGCTATAGGAATCTGCAACATCAACTGCATCTTCTTCTGTTGCTTTTTCAAGCCCGATGACAAATGCTTTCATCACCGTGTTCGCATTTTCTTTGTCCATCGTTCCCAAAAAATTATCGAGCGTGTTGTAAGCCGCTGCCATTTTAATAAACTTTCTGAAATAATCGCCATAGGTCCACATAATCAAACTATCGCCACGCGGCGCTTTCATGCGCTGAAAAATTTGCGGGTAAACACCTCGCACATAGCTGGAAGTATAAATCACATCTTCACTCAGCACCACCAAATAATATAATTCCTGAGCTGTAAGTGTTTCAAGAACTTTAAAGCGAACAGCGTCTGGCTTATCGTGCAAACCGTTAATTTCATTTACAAAAACTTCTCTCGCTTTGTTGCTGAGCATTTGTGTGAGCGCTGCCATTTCAAGTGCGGTATCTCTTGCAGGGGGCAGCAATCGCGCTGCATAATCAAGCCGCGTTTTCACAAGCAGCTTATAATAATTCATGCCATCTTCTTTCACGCGGTCAATATCTTCAATGGTTATTTTTCCTTTCAGTAAATTATCTAAAAAAGGAAAATACAGTTGGCCGCTTTTGCTGCTCGCCATTTGCCCAATAACGTGAACAAGTGTATCCCTGCTTTGGCGAATGCGGGCGCCAAGCGAGTTGCGGGCTGCCGCATAATCATACAATTGGCGCATATTATTATGGGCCGCAACAACTATCAAGCTGTCAGTGAAAGGCACGTCCAGGTTGTTTTGCAGCTCGCCCAAAATTTCTGTTGGGTGAAGTGCGCAATATTTCCTGAATAAAATATATCGCGATGGCTTGGTGCCGGCGTTTTCGTAAGGGAGCAAAAAACAATCAATTAAAATATTGCCGATGCCATAATCATATTCTTCTACAACCGGCTCGATGCTTTGATCTTTTCTATCAAGCGCCATCGCTTTTTCAAATGCTGCGATAAGGCCCGGCGCAATGGACGGAGGGAAATCTCTTTTGTTCACTTTATCATTAAAACCGCGAATCAAAAATTCAAGCCCGCGCAAATATCTTTTTTTGGAGTTGGTATTAAGAATTGTGTCCTCTTCAATTCGCTGCTGAAGCTCATCCACTTTTCTTATAAGCGCATCATTCACCGCAAGCTTCACATTTTCATCGCTCATTGCAATAGTTTTCTCTTCAAGCTTGAGCAGTCGGTTTTGTTCTTTATCAATATCATCATGAAAAAGCATGCGGTCCTGCGCAACTTTGTAAGGATAGGGATTCTGCGCAAGCCCAGAAATGCTGATAGAAATAAGAAATAAAAAAATAAAATGAAAACGAGAGTTGTGAAGCAAACTGTTTCTAAACTGTTTCTTCAAAACCTGGCGGAACCTGACAATAAATAGTGAAGCTTGCGTTTCTTTCTGTGTAAAATCAAACATGCAAAACCGTTTCAAAAGATTAATTCATCGGGATAAGGCAGGAACAAAAATACTATCAATATCCTTTGCATAACGCAAAAAAAGGCGTCAAGTTGTTTTGAATACAGGTTTTGCCACAGATAAAACAGATAAACGGATAAAACAGAGAGAATCTTCATTATTTCGAACTTACCTTGCTTCACGATTAATTGATTATTCCCTACTTTGATTTTAGGACATCTGTGCTCATCCGTGTAATCTGCGGCTATATCTCACAAATATGAATTCATCCTCATTTTATTCACTTTTTAATGCTATTTATATATTAAGAAATTGTAAACTCGCCAACCTAATCCTTCTCCATATGTTATTTGGAGTAGGTTTGCGTAAATTTTGAATGAATGGACACAAAAGGCAAGAAAATATTAATAGCTGATGACGAGCCGGATATTCTGGAAATTATTCAATACAACCTTTCAAAAGAAGGCTATGAAGTAGCTACTGCAAAAGATGGCGATGATGCATTGGCAAAGGCAAAATTTTCAAAGCCCGACCTGATTATTCTCGATATTATGATGCCCAAAAAAAGCGGCATTGAAGTTTGCGAGATATTGAGATCGCAAACTGCTTTTAAAGATGTGCTGATTATTTTTTTGACCGCAATGAGCGATGAAAATTCGCACATCAAGGGATTGGAAATGGGCGCGGATGATTATGTTAGCAAGCCAATTAGCCCGAAAGTGCTGGTGAGCCGCGTGAATGCGCTGTTTCGCAGGTTTACCAAACAGAGCGAAGATAAAGTGCTGAAGATTGAAAACATTACAATTGACCCAGACAGGTATGAAGTGATGGCAGGGGAAAATAATGTAACGCTTGCAAAAAAAGAATTTGAGCTGTTATATCTGCTTGCTTCCAGACCCGGCAGGGTTTTTTTGCGCAACGAAATATTGAACCAGGTTTGGGGCAACGATGTTATTGTCGGCGACCGAACGATTGATGTTCATATTCGCAAAGTGAGACAGAAACTCGGATTGGATTGCATCACAACCATTAAAGGAGTTGGCTATAAATTTGATTTATAAATTCGACAGATTTTTCTTATGAAAAATGTTGAACTTGCATTTAAATGTCTGAAGACAGGAGTCCGATGACCGATGACTGAAAATGTTCTCCACTAAAAATCTTTCACCTAAACAATTAGCCGCGTTCACAGCAGGCGTCATTGCCGTTCCGGTTTCCATTGGCATTTATTTTTTGGACGGTAACTGGAAAATCAGCGTTCTTTCTTTTATACTGATTTTTTCTGTGGGCTATGCGTTGGTGCTTTTAACCCTTGAAACTTTTATCTACAGAAAAATAAAGTTGATATACAAACTGATTTATCAAACCAAGGCCACCAAAAAAGAAGAAGTTTATTTCAAATACATTTTGCCAAAAAAAAGCATTGATGAAGTTCGCGAAGATGTGGAAAAATGGGGCGAAAAAAGAAATGAAGAAATTGAAGTGCTTAAAAAAAATGAAGCTTACAGAAAGGAATTTTTACAGAACCTTGCACATGAATTTAAAACACCGATTTTTTCCATTCAGGGTTATGTTGATACATTGTTGAACGGTGCGATGGAAGACACAGAAGTAAGCAAAAAGTTTTTAGAAAACGCTGCGAGAAATGTTGACAGGCTCGTGAACCTCGTGAATGACCTTGATGAGATTTCAAAACTAGAAAGAGGAGAGCAGCTTTTGTACAAACAAAATTTTGTGATACAAGATCTGATCAAAGAAGTTTTTGAATCTCTTACTATCAAAACAACTGAAAAAAATATTTCTCCATTTATAAAAAAGGGCTGTGAATTTCCCATCACCGTTTTTGCCGACAAAGAAAAAGTGAGGATGGTGCTTATTAATATTATTGAGAACGCCAGCAAATACGGAAGAGCGAATGGCTCCATTATGGCGAGCATTTATAAAACGGATGAAAGCCATGTGCTGGTTGAAATCAGCGATGATGGAATTGGCATTGAGGAAGAACATCTCCCCAGGATATTTGAAAGATTTTATCGAACCGATGCCGGCCGCAGCCGCGACCGTGGCGGCACCGGGCTTGGTCTTGCTATCTGCAAACATATTATTGAAGCGCATGGCCAGCGCATTCATGTAAGAAGCACACCTGATGTCGGGACTACTGTTGGATTTACGCTGGAAGGAAAGAGAGAATGAAGTGGTAAGTGATTAGTGGTAAGTCTTCAAGTTAATCACAACTTTTCCAAAGCTGCGAATCGCTGATGAATTTTGTAATCCAGCATAAGCTTTGGAAAAGTTTACAAACCTGATTAAAGAACTACAAACCACAAACTAACTTATCTTTGCCCCTTAAATTTTTACAGTGGAAACGGCAACTCAAACATTCGATTACGCTAAATGGAACAGCGAGCTTCCTGCATTGAGCAAGCAATACCAATCTGCAAGCCCATATCCTCATATTGTGCTGGAAAATTTTTTAAACCCTGAAGTGCTGGATGAATGTATCAACGAGTTTAATAAATTGAATGAGGCTGATGGCTGGATCAATTACACTCATTATAATGAAAAAAAGAAAGGCCTTAATAAACTTGATGTGCTTCCAGAAACAATTAAAGGTACCATTAATGAATTGAACTCGCCCGAGTTTTTAAAATTCTTAAGCACGCTTACGGGAATAAATAATTTGCAGAAAGATGATTTTCTCGAAGGCGGCGGCATTCATCAATCTACCAAAGGCGGTTTCTTAAATATACATGCTGATTTTACTGTTCATCCGCATCATAAAAACTGGCAGCGCAGAGTAAATGTTTTGGTTTATCTGAATAAAGATTGGAAAGAAGAATGGGGCGGAAAATTGGAATTGTGGGACAAGCAAATGAAAGGCTGTGAAGCAGAAGTGCTGCCTGTTTATAATCGCTGCGTGATTTTTAATACCGATGCAGATTCTTATCATGGGCATCCTTTGCCAATGACTTGTCCGGAAGGAACATTCAGAAGGTCGATTGCATTGTACTATTATTCCATTGAAGAAAATCCATATCGCCGCGCCACTTATTATCAGGCACGTCCCGGTGATGGCAGCAATAAACTAATGGTAAAAATTGACAATGCAATGGTGGCAACTTACACAGCCATTAAAGGAAAACTTGGAGCGAATGATAAATTCATTAGTAGGATTTTGAGATTTTTTTCCGGGAAGAAAAAGTAATTGTTAGTTCAGAGTCCGGAGTCAGAAAAGCTTGAACTGACTCTGAACTATTAACACTTAACTCCTGCATCACTTCGGCACATCCCTCTTCAAAAACACAAACCCATTCTTCCGATACAATTCTTTCAGCTCGGTATATTTTTTATAATTATCAATCCTGTCAACCTTTGAAACGAAATAAACAGGCTTATCAATATTTCCGGTAAGAAGCCATTCTTCACTATAAGAATTCGGATTGGCTGGAATTTCTTTCTTCACATAAAAAAGCTGCGCATAGCTGAAATATCCGAGCGTGTTCACATAACAATTTTCTCCTTGCCGCTGAATGAAAAAATCAATCGCTGCGCCTTGAGAATATCTTTCCACTTTCGGAACAATGATTGCTGATGCCGAAAAAATCATGGTTGCCGTTCCGCCAAAAAGAACCCAGGCTGCTTTTTGAAAATTACTTTTTCTTAATTGTATAATGCCAACGATGATTGATACCACCAATATAGTTCCAACAATCCCTTCCAATCCGTTCCAGTGAACGTCTGCTTCCATGTTGCCCTGAGCAAATTTATCATCCACATATGGAACAAGTTTTTTAATATTCATTGCGAGATAAGGAACTGCTAATAATAACAACGAAATAATCCCGCCTAAAATCGCAATAAAAATCCCAACATATTTTTTGTATGCCAACATTTTCAAATCCCATTTATAAATTGAATAAGCTGCCAAAAACGTGAGCGGGAACCAAGCCATGGATGAATAATGAATAATGCGCGATTGAACAATCGTAAATAAAATACTTACTACCCAAAACAAAATCAACATCCACACTTTAAAATCTTTATCGTATTTGCTGCTGTAATTTGTTTTGAAAAAAGATGGAATAGCAATCAATGATGCAGGAAAACATCCAATCAATAATACTACATAATGATAGCCCCAAAATCCTTTCTGGTCTGCATCATGAGTAGAGAAAAGACGATACTGATATTTTAAAAATTCTTCAATAAACCAAGGCCCGTTTTTCATCGTTTCATATCCATACCAAGTGCATGTAACCGCTGATGCAATTATTAAAAACAAAACCGCATGCCACCAGTTAAAATAAAATTTGAACCGATTGTAAATAAAATAAACGCCAAGTGATAATAAAAAAACCATCAGCGATACCTGGCCTTTTGCCAGTATCGCAAGCCCCATAAATATCCCAGACCACATCACATAGCGTAAAGGTTTTTTATTCAGCCATTCTTTATCAAAACCATTCCTGCTCCAGTGATATAAAATAAAATTGAACAGTGCGAGAAAAGTAAAAAGATTAAACCATGGATCGATGATGCCGGATTTAAAATACATGTTCGGGAAAAGCGATCCGCCAAAAGCAAGCGCCCAAAGGATGCCGAATTTTTTATCATAAATTTTCGAGCCACAAAGAAACACAACAATCAATGTAACGATGCCACAAACAGCATTCGGAAATCGTGCCGCAAAATCCGTTACTCCAAAAATTTTCATCGACACAATCTGCATCCACATAAACATGGGCGGCTTCTCCCAAAAAGGCTTGAAGTTGATGTACACACGACTGTAATCGCCCATCTTCATCATCTCGCGTGAGCATTCGGCAAAATTGATCTCATCCCAATCGAACAAATGAACCCTTCCGAGAAAAGGGATAAAAAAAATGGCAGCAAGCGCTGCTATGATAAGAATGATTCTTGATTTTGTTAAATTCATTGTGATGTACGATTTACGATGTACGATTTACGATGTCTGCAAATCTTACATGCACTACAATTATTAATTCTTAATTATAAATTATTAATTCCGCGAGGTTCATACATCTTCCGCTTCACCCACCCCCATTTGCACAAACGATGAACTATTGAAACCCGCAGCACGCCTAATCCATAAGTGATGCTCCTTTGCAGGTTAATGCTCGAAGCTTCTTCAAAATATTTTGTGGGGCAGGTTATTTCGGCAATTTCATAATCGAGATAAATAATCTGCGAGAGCATTTCATTGTCAAAAACAAAATCTTCTGAATTGATTTCATAATTGATCCGCTGCAGCACTTCCCGCGAAAAAGCACGATAACCGGTATGATATTCTGCAATTTTCTGCCGCAGCATTATATTCTCAAAAAAAGTAAGCAGGCGGTTGGAGATATATTTATACAAAGGCATCCCTCCCCTTAATGCGCCTTTGCCAAGCGTTCTGGCCCCCAGCACGACGTGATAAACATTATTTGCAATCAGGTAAGCCATCGAAGGGATCAGCTTTGGCGTGTATTGATAATCGGGGTGCAGCATGATCACAATATCGCCGCCAATTTCAAGCGCTTTATCATAGCAGGTTTTCTGATTACCGCCATAGCCGCGGTTCCTATCGTGTTTTATTATGTGCGAAATACCAAGTTCACGCCCAACCTCAACCGTTTTATCGCTGCTGTTATCATCCACCAAAATCACTTCATCCACAATATCAAAAGGAATTTCCTGATACGTTCTCTTCAACGTAAGTGCAGCATTATAAGCCGGAAGAACAATCACTAATTTTTTCCCATTAATCATCCCGATGTACGATTTAAGATGTACGATTTAAGACTTCCCATAATCATACATTCTTCACTTAATTATTAATTACTAATTATCAATTATTACTTCATAACGCTAATCCATATCCAATTTCTTAAATTCCAATTTTTCAATCCACGATGGGTGGCTATCAAACAAAAAATAAACAATCAATGCAACGGGAACACCTATCAAGGCGCCAGCTAAAACATCCTGCAAAAAATGCTGGCCGAGATATACTCTCGAATAGCCCACTAAAATAGCGGCTAATAAATAAAGCAAGCTTATCTTTTTATTCTTTGTGAATATAGAGAGAATGGTTACCGTACCAAATGCAGTTGCGGTGTGCCCGGAAGGAAAGCTCGCATTTCCGACTAGTGTGAGCCCATGAATAAAATACGGATAGGCAGTATTTCCTAAAAGAGTTTGCGGCCTTGGCATGGGAAAAATATTTTTCAAAATCTGCACCATCAACCCCGCCAAAAGAAAAGAAAAAACAATCTCCCAGCCAGGCAATGGCTTTCTAAACCAAAGCAATAATAAAAACAAGCCAATTGAATAAAGCCCGTCGCCAATATTTGTATAGATCATGAAAAATAAATCAAGCGGTTGGCTGTGATAGGAGTTCAATAAAATAAAGCTGTCCGTTTTTGAATGCTGCACTAAAAAGAAAATGCAGAATGAAAGGAATAACAAATAACCAACAAAAAAATAAATGTTCTCCGAAAATATTGCCCCGATTTTCTTCATTAATTATTTCATCATGAAAAATGATGCGCACAAAAGTAAAAAATAAACCGGGAAGATGGTGAATGAGAATTTATTGAGCAAAATACAAAAGCATCACATATTTGCCGAATGCCTATAGACCGGCAACCAGCTCTTCGGCAAGCCCGAATGAAAGCGTCATGCCTGCGCCGCCAACACCATTAATAATGTAAACGCCCGTGTCAGGGGATAAAAAAGATCTGTATCGCCATTGGTGAGTTTTGGATAAATGCCGTTCCAGGTTTGAATAATAGTATCATTTTTAAAATGAGCAAATTCTTTCAGATAATCAAGAATCATCTTATTGATAAATTCTTTATCAAATGGATCGTGCGTCATTGCATATTCATGCGAATCGCCAATTGTCAATTCGCCCTTTCCATTTTGAGAAACCATTACATGAATTCCCCATTCCAGATAATCAGCCATTTCATCTTCATACCTTTTTTTCAATTGTGATAAAGAAGGAGCGGCTTTGAAACTATTATAATGGATCAACGACAAACCCCCGCACAATGCAGGCCCGATTCGCCATTCATTTGGCTGCGCGATCATTCGCATCATTTGCAGTTTGCATTTTGTCAATGGCAGTTTTGAAAATTCTTCAGGATATAACGTTTCAAAATCGGCGCCGCTGCAAACAAAAATCAAATCGGCTTCGTATTCTTCATCGTTGCCAATGTAAACAGTTTGATCTGTGATATAAGAAACACATTTATTCCAGTAAAATTCAACGGAAAATTTTTCTTTTAGATATTCAGGCAATTCAGCAATTGCCTCTCGCGGATCTACAATTAATTCTTCAGTGCTGTATAATCCGCCCAACAAATTTTTTTGAACAACAGCATTTGATCTTTCTTCAACTTGTTTGCAATTCAACAACTCAACCGACCTCCCCTCTTTCAAAAAAGCATCATGCAATTCTTGCAAAACCTGCCATTCATCCGCATGATAAGCAACATGCAAACTTCCAACAGCATCGCTCCAAATACCGGTGCTGTCAGAAATCTCTTGCCATATATTCCGACTCCTGATTGCGCGTTCATATAATTTCCCTGATGGTTGCCCAATCGGCCAAATCATCCCAAAATTTCTGATGGATGCACCAACTGCCTTTTGTGTGCGCTCAAAAACTTTCACAGAAAACCCCTGTTCTGCCAAAGCCTTTGCAGTAGCCAATCCTACGATACCAGCGCCAATAACAATTGCTGATTGCTTAACCATAAACTATTAAATAATTATTTATTATTTGTGTCTCTGTAAATTTTTGCGAAAAGGCTAGAGCCCCATAATACAAGCAATATTCCTCCAAAAGCAGCTATATAAAATAACCATGTAAAAAAATCGACCCAGGAAAATTTTATTGAAATAAATTCCTTTACCAACAAAACCACCACAGTGCCCAGATAACCAAAAGCATCTGCTATGTAGATTACAAAACCTACATTACCGGGCACTTTATACGCAGCGAGCATTCTTTCAAAATAAAAACAATTGTATGGAACATAGCCAAGGTAAAGCCCGGAAGCTGCGCACACAATCCAGATAACGGGTGAAAAAACTTTGAGGTGGAATAAAAAAGTTGCTGCCGCTGCAAGCAAGAAACCAAAAATTATTATAACATTATTCAACTGAAAAGCTTTGTAATTATTTTTGATAAGAAAGAAGCCGCCTATTACTGCCAATACAATCAATGAAATGACCGTGCTTGTTTGTGCAAAAATGCCTGCATCATTTTGATAGCCGGTTTCTATCCATAATTCATTCGCAAAGTCTTCACTGAAATCCCGAAGAATGGTCAACATTACATAAGCAATGATAACGGGAACCAATGCAAACCCAAATCTTTTTAAGAATGCTATGCGCTCGGTCTTATCCATGGGTTTGCGAATAGTCCTCGCTGCTATATCTTCACTTGTAGGTGCAGGTGTTTGATTAAGTAACCAGGTACTTATCAGCAATGGTATCATAAACATGGCTCCCGCTGTAAATGGCATCCACCATTCACTGATTTTGAATTCAAGCATGATCCACTTGCCGGCTGTTTTTGCAAGGCCGGAAGCGAATATGAAACTGGTTGCCAGTATCGCTCCCATTATTTCCGTTACTCTTCTCCCTTCTAAAAAACCAAAGACCAACCCCCAAACCATCGCCAATGGGAATCCGTTGATAAACATGAAAATGAAATTATAAGGAGCAGGCACAATAGCGAATAAAAAAAGCGAAAGCCATGCGATGAGAACAAGCTTTACAATCAGGAAAGACCTATTAGCAGGCTTGACGGAAGCTATAAAACGGATGCCATAAAATTTACCAAGCATGTACCCGATCACCTGCGAAATAACCAACACTACTTTGTAGGAAATGCCAAATAGGGTGATGCCATTAAAAGAAGCAGCAGTGAAAGGTTTCCTGAACCCATACATGCAACTGTACACTATGAAAGATGATAACGATACATACAATATAAAAACCCACGCCGGAGATTGCTGCAGTTTAGTTTTAATAGTTGAATCAGTTGCACCTGGCAAAGAAATGGGCTGCATAATTTCGTATGAAGAATTTATTATTCTAAATGAACACCAACTATTATTAAGCTATTTAGCTTTTTTGAGATTCCAAATGATGCAAAATCATTTTGCGGTAATGAACCAATGCGGGCAACGGCTTGTGCTCAATCTTTGCCTGTTCATCCCACTTGCGCATTTTAATTATTAAATCAAATAAAGGATATTGTTCAAATGCATTTGCTTCTTCAGCTTCCATTCTTCCACCCTGATACTCCAATGTTTTTTTGCTGGCATCAGATAACTGCTCATAATATTCGGGATATTTAAAAGTAAGATACCTCTTTGCCTCAACATGCGATTGCACAAGCCTCACGATTTTTTTTGAAAAGCCTTTTTCTTTTAAATAATCTGCGCCAATTTCTTCATGGTCCTTGATGCCAAAACCATCCATTTCATTATTGCCATGGCCTGCTTCGCAGATGTGGCCGATATCGTGCAAAAATGCCGCCAGCACTGTTTCTTCATCGAAGCCTTGTTCTTCTGCTAATTGTGCGGCCTGCACCATGTGCTCAAGCTGAGTAACTTTTTCCCCGGCATATTCTTCACCGCCATGTTGCTCGTAGTAACCCATGATCTCGTTGGTAATTTGCTCTGCTTTTTCTTTATCCATAAAAATTTATTGAACAATGGTTGAGATAGATTCCGAGGTGCCATGATCAGGCACAAAATGAAAACCTAACAATGCTGCAATGGTCGGTGCAATTTGTTTTTGATAAAGCGTTACCGGAGTTTTCACTTCTCCCGATGCTTTTGTATCCGGACCGATGGCTGCAATCCAAATGTGGCCAGCATCTTCCACTTTCTGTCCATGATCTCTCCATTGATCTTTTATTTTATCACCACGGCCATGGTCACACGTAACAATCAATGTGGTTTTGTTTTTATATTCCGGCATTGATTGAACTAAGCCCCAGATGTCTGCAAGCATCCCATCTTCTGCATGCGCAGCGCCAAGGTAATCGTCATATTTTCCCTGATGTGCATATTCATCTGTTTCATCAAAAGAAATATAAAGCACTTTAGGTTTATCTGCTTTCAGATATTCTCTTGCAGCGATGTAAGTAATTATATCAAGCCTTTCTCCATTCGGCTTCATGGAAAGTTTTTGGATATCATCAAGCAGTTTTGCAGATGTGCCGAATGCGATTGAATCACTATCTGCATTTACAAATAACCCGTTGCGCCATTTGTTGAGAAAGTATGGCGGAACGTCCCATGTGCTGAATGCGGCTACTTTTCCTTCATACCCTTTTTGTTTGTTGATGAACTCAAGCACATTGGTGTTTTTGTTTTTTATTTTATTGTTTGAATTGACAGCTGTGTCAGGATATCCCGTAAAAATTTCATTATATCCCGGGTAAGAAAATTTATATGGGTTTGCATTGTCAACATAGCTTCCGATATTTCTGTTTCCATATAATTGTCCTTGCATTGCAATTGTTGTCCACAAAAAAGGGAATAATTTTTTTCTTCTTTCATTTGCGCTGTTGCTCCACAATTGTTTTTGCAGATCATCTTTTTCGCGGGTGTATTTGGGGCTGGCGAGAATTTCAGAATCAACGCCGCCAAATACTTCCTGCCAGCGCATTCCATCAAGCGTAACAATAATGATGTTTTCTGTCTTGTGCGATTGCGGGAACGCAGATTGAAAAGCAAAAACAAAAATGATAAAGAATATCTTCTTCATAACAACAGCTAGTTTAAAAAAAGGCGAAACTGATTTTTGTTTCGCCTATGTTGAAATTATAACTGCATGAAAATACGAAAATGCAAGGCTTAGAAATTATTTCAACAGCCACATTGTTTGGTTCAGGTCATCAGCTGAGAAGCCCTGATTTGACAATGCAGCAGTATAATTTTTTGAGTTTTGGGTTTGTTCTGTAACCGGGTAAGCCCATCTTATAGGAACGGTGCCGTTGTTGCCAACACCACTGCCGCCCTGGAAGGCCGGAATGCCTGTCCTGCGCCAGTTATAATAGCCTTCATAACCTGAATTCTCAAACATTGCGAGGTATTTTTGCAGCACTATTTGGCTAATCGCAGTTGCGGGCGTAGCGGAAAGCTGTACGGCAGGTTGTGCATAATAACTTGCAAAATTAAATGTGAATGGATAGGGAGCAACCTGAGTTACAGAGTTAGCACCTACCGGAAGAAAATAAGCTGTGAAATTTGTATTTGAAATATTGATCCCATAAAAAGACATTGACTCGGTAATTCCTGTTTTGTACCAGGTTTCTGCTGAACCTGTTGCCCAGCCACGCGAAATGCCCTCTGCAATATTGAAGCACATTTCTTTGTAGCCGATCAGCACATCTGGTTCTCCGGTGAAGTTCGAATAATACCTGAACCTATTTATGTAGGAATATTTACCCGCGTTTGCATTAGGGTACATTGTAGAAAGTGGCTCGCCGGTGCTTGCACCGGTAAAAAATTGAAATTGGCAAGGATTTGCTGCATTGTTCCAAAGAGCGCCTGCTGGTTCACATGTAATAAAAACGCGTGGGTCATTAATAGTTGTCAGTGCGCTTACATAAGTGGATGCCATATTAAAACGTCCTGCTATTGAGCCAAAATTGCTTGGGTCAAAAGGATATGTGCTATATGTATTGGAGCCACCGGGGTTATAGAAAAATTGCAGGTCATCTGTCTGGGCACCAAATATTGGATAAGTTGAAGGATTGTTGACGATATTAGCAAACTGTGCCGGCACATTCAATGTGGCATCTGAACTTTTATTGCTCAAGCTTACCAAAACTCTTAACTTAAAGGTATTGACTAATTCTTGCCAATGTTGAAGCTCCCACAAGGGGTTCTCTGATAAATTATTGGGGTTGGCATTACCATAAAATAAATCCTGGGCTGCGGATAATGTGTAGTCATTTTTCGAAATCAATGTTGCAAAATCTGTGTTCGCAGAATCCAGTTCATTCAGTATGTATGAAAAAACCTGCTCCTGTGGGGTATAAGTCGGAGTGGAGGTAACTGATGCTTCTAATGCCTGAGCCTGGGGAACATCGCCAAATAAAGAAGTCAGATTATAATAATAATAAGCACGGATAAATCTACCAACTGCTTCATATGGGTTCACAGCAGAAGCGCCTTTAGTAACTGCTTCTTTTTCCATTTGAATAACATTCTTCATTACTAAATAGGGATCATATGAACCATTCGTCCAGGAATAAACATTATTTCCATAATAGTCGTAGTTCTGGCAATGGTATTGATTCCAGTCTTGAACGTTGCTCCATGAATTTATTCCGCCCAAACTTCCCTGACTTCCATTGCCCGCAATATCCAGAAGCACTGTTCCCAAAATCAAATTTGGCGGAACACTTGTGGGGTTGTTTGGATTGGCTTGCTTTTCTTGTAATTGTTTTGTGCAGGAAAACATAAGCAGGCCTGCTGTAAAGATTAATATTATATTTTTTATTTGTTTCATACTTTTTGCTTTTGGGTTTTAGAAAGAAATATTGAAATTAAAACCATAACTGCGTGTGGTAGGGGTTTGTAATCCGGATTGTACACTACCGCTTTGGGTCCCAACAATTTGAGAGTACTGATCCACATCTATATCTTTAAAGCGGCTGGGGAAGAAGTAAAGCAAATTTCTGCCTACTAAAGAAAAAGTCGCTTTTGTAATGAAAGATTTTTTGCCAAACCATTTATCTGGCAAGCTGTAAGTAAGCGTTACCTCTCTTAATTTGCCATAGGTCTTTTTTATGATGTCTAAATCAGCAACATTTGATTCACGTGTTACGAAAGGCTGCACCTGACTTTTAGTAGTGTTTGGGGTTTCAGTCAGATCTTTCATATTTGTAACCACGCCAGTCACTGGATCCAATTGAATAGCCGCACCAGTTAAATTCACGCCAACGCCGGTATATGCTGCAACGTTCGCTTCATCTGAAGGTCTAGCTACGCCCAAAGCACCGGTGGCGCTTTCAATATGGCGGCCGCCTTGCAATGTTTTCTTCCTCACATAATCTTCCATCACGCCGCCTACCATTCCATCAAACTGGAAACGCAATGAAAACTCTTTATAACTTATATTATTAACAATCCCCCATTGCCAATTAGGATCGGAATGCCCATATATTTTTTGAGCGCTGGTACCACCTTCCTGCTGCATTCTGCTGTAAAGGCCTGATGCCGGATCAATAACTAATTTGCCATCTGGCGTTCTTATAAATGCATTTCCATAGACCAGATCATATCTTGTTCCGTTATGTTGCCAGCTATCAGGGTTTGCATCGTTCACCCATTTTCTAACATAGGTAGAGAAATTGGCAATCACATTCCAGCTAAAACCTCTTGGGTTTTTGATAGGTGTGGCATTTAGCACAGCTTCCCATCCATCATTGGTATAAATGTTACCATTGGTGAGAAAGGATGAATAACCAGATGCAGAAGAAGTTCCCTGGGCAACAATTCCTGTGTTCTTGTAATGATAGTGAGTAACATCTAAGCCTATCCGATTACTCAAAAACCTGAGGTCTAAACCAAACTCTGTTGCTTTTCTGTCTGCTGTAAAAATAGTAGGGCTTATTGTTTGATCTGTATAAGTTGCACTATTCTGGTTGGAATAAGTAGGGCCAAAGTATAGGTTGGAGAAAATTGATACCCGGGCCACCATAAGGAGAATACCATGTGTACCCATAGTCTCCGGCCGGAGTAGCGCTCACATTAGGCGAAAAAAGAGGAGCAGTGCCACCATCCTTGCTTTCAGCATAGGAGGCTCTCAGCTTTAAGAAAGAAATAGGCCTTGGCATATCTACGTAATCAGAAACAACCGTAGCTAAATTGAATGAGGGATAATAATAGCTATTGGCATTTGAAGGCAAAGCAGATGATTTGTCTACACGGCCCAGTAACATTTGCAGTCACATAAGACTTGATACCAAGGTCGACAGAATAATATGCGCTCAGCACTAACATGCTCGAGTGATAGCTGCTCCCTGTCAATGTTCCCTGTGAGTTTGAAAAAGAATAGATTCCAGGAACGTTAAGGTAGTTGGTGGATTCAAAGTCAGAGCTAAAGTTCAAGTTTCTTGCCGTTCCGCCACCTAATGCCTGAAGATCGAGGAGGCCAAACAAACTATTTTTATGATACCTTACCTGAAAGTCTTCATTTGATTCAAAAAGGCTTCTTCTGTCCTCTCTATAGTCGCCTTGTCTAAGTTCTCTTCCATACACGTCTGCAGAATAAGGCAATTTTTCTGAGTTGAACATATCATAAGTCGAAAAGCTTGGCCTAAGCTGAAAATCCAGATCACGATTTAATTTGTAATTAAGCGAGAAATATCCATACTCATTATTTTGGTAATGCCCTCTCAACCATTGAGCAGACATAAACCAGGGATTATTGTACCTGTAGTACTCTTCATAATTCTGCTGAACGCCAACATGCCCAGGTTGCCAATAGTTCTTGATATTTGGCTGATTTACGCTCCAATCCGCACCGCCCCAGATAATGATGTTGTAGATAATGCTATTGGGGCCATAAGTAACATCGGGCACATTAGGAGATGATTGCCTGCTATAATTCAGATAAGTTGTCAAGCTCAATTTGTCAGTAAACCTGTGAACGACACTAGCGGTAAAATTTCCATTATTTAATTTTGTATTTGGAACAATTCCTTGTTGATATGTATTTCCCAAGGAAAGCCTGACATCCGTTTTTTCAGTTGAAGAACTTACTGAAATGCTGCTTGATTGAAGAAGGCCTGTTTGTATAAATTTTTTAAGGTTATCTTTTCCCCTCGCTACCCATGGCGTAGGTGCCACATGGCCTATATATGGAGGAGTAGTAGGGTTCGCAAAAGTTGTTGTGTAAGTTTGGGTATGGATCATAAGCACCGTCAAACTGAGGTAATAACTGTCCCCTGAATTGAGGTCCCCACACATCATAATCATAATCATTAATACCAACACCCACTGCTCCATTTCCAAAATAAGATGCCGGGCTTGAACCGCCGCCACCATAAGCATATTGTCCATTGTCGCCAGGGCCATACTCGTCATTGTATTTTGGCAAAGCAATAAAACCCTTATTCATTTGAGTACTGGAATTAAGACCAACAATTACCCGATTTTTTTCTTTCGATCCTTTTTTTGTGTTGATGATAATTGCTCCATTTTTACCTTGAAATCCATAAAGCGCAGCAGCGCTTGGCCCTTTAAGTATAGTAAATGATTCTATGTCATCAGGGTTAATGTTGTAGGTGTCGGAATTGATAGCAACGCCATCTACTACAAACATTGGGCGATCAAGAGTTCCGTTTTCTCCACGCATGATCACATCAGGCGCATGACCTATTTCCTGATTGATATTTATTGCGAGCCCGGCTGCATTCCCTTTCAAGGAGTTGATCGGATCTGGCTCTCTGGCTTGAGTTAGTGCAGATGCGTCGACTGTTTGAATGGCATAAGCCAGACGTTTTGATTCTTTTTTGATACCGGTAGCAGTCACCACAACTTCATTGAGGTTTTTTGCATCAGTACCCACACTTATCACCATAGTTGCAGCATCCCCGACGGTTACTTCTTGCTTCAGTACACCCACACCTGTAATCAATAACACATCACCTTCTTTTGCTTTAATGAAAAAACGGCCATCAATACCAGTGGCAGTTCCTGTTTTCGTTCCTTTAATAAGTATTGTTGCACCTGCAACCGGCGACTGGTCTGCTTTTGAAAGCACCTGTCCCGAAATAATCTTTTGGGCAAATGACATGGCGGGGAACAGTAATACAATCAACATTGCTCTTACCTTGAGAGGCAGAGTAATACCTTTACTCATAACAGTAGTTTTTAGTTAAAAGAATCTTAATTCTCCGGCGAAAGTAGAAGCGCAACATGAAGAGAATTTAAACACATGATGAAGGAATCGTTACCCTATTATTACCGGAATATTATCTTCTAACGGCAATGCATTGCGTATAACAATTAATTCATTTAAAGCTCATGATTTCTTAATACCAGCTTAAACATCCGGTAATACTATGTTTCGACCTTTGGAAAACCTCGCGTAATGGAAAAACGCCCACTTGATGTTGTTGTGCTTTCTGATGTTCATCTTGGCTCCTACGGTTGCCGCGCAAAGGAGCTGGTGAATTATCTGAAAAGCATTTCTCCAAACATTCTTATTCTCAACGGTGACATTATTGATGGCTGGCAGTTCAGCAAACATTTTTTTCCCTCACCACACATGCAGGTTATTAAAGAAGTGATGCAGATGATCACAAAGGGAACACGCGTGTTCTACATCACCGGTAACCATGATGAGATGATGCGCAAATACAGCGATATACAAATCGGGAACTTCACACTTACCGATAAGCTCGTGCTGGAAATTGATAATAAGATGACATGGATTTTTCATGGAGATGTTTTTGACAACACTACAAAAAGCAGCGCAAAATTTTGGGCAAAGCTTGGCAGCAAAGGGTATAATATTCTTATACGTTTTAACCGCCTCATCAATTTCATATTAAAACTGTTCGGCCAAGAAAGAGTTTCCATTTCAAAAAGGGTAATGGCCGGCGTGAACAAAGCGGTGAGCAAGATTAATGATTTTGAAATGATAGCTGCAGAGCTTGCTATTGAAAAGAAATATGACTATGTGATATGCGGTCACATTCACAAACCTCAAAAAAAGATTGTTGAAAATGAAAATGGGAAAGTGACCTATCTCAATTCAGGCGATTGGGTGGAACACTGCACAGCTTTGGAATATCAAAATAATGAATGGAACATTTTTGAATACGATGAAAAGAAATTTCCGGCGCATGCTAACGCAGATGCACAACCGGAATTAACAGTCGTTACAGACGAAATCAGTTTTTATATAAACTCATTGGCAATATAAAATTAAAATGCCCGCATATAATTGAGCTCAACAAAAACTTATTCGCGCATTTACAGCAAATTAAAAATACCACAAATGAAAATATTTTATGCAGTTCAGGCAACGGGCAACGGCCACATCAGCCGGGCAATGGAAATACTTCCTTACCTGGAAAGATATGGAACAGTTGATATTTTTTTAAGCGGGGCAAACAGCACTCTTCAATTAAATGCTCCTGTAAAATACAGAAGCAAGGGCGTTTGCTTTTTTTATACCAGCACCGGTGGCTTGAATTATGTTGATACCGTAAAGGAATTCGCACCATTGCGCGTTCTTCGCGAAGCAAGGGATTTGCCTGTTGAGAAATATGATTTGGTGATCAATGATTTTGAGTGCATCACATCGCTTGCTTGCGCGCACAAAAAAATTCCTTCCGTAAATTTCGGGCATCAGGCAAGCTTTCAATCAACCAGAGTTCCACGTCCGGTGAAAAAAGATTTCATTGGAGAATGGGTGCTTCGCAATTATGCAAAGGCATCGCAATACATCGGGCTTCATTTCAATAGCTATGATAATTTTATTCTTCCGCCCGTTATTAAAAAAGAGATTCTTATTGCAGAACCGACAGACAAAGGCCACATTGCTGTTTACCTTCCTTCTTATTGCGATGAGATCATCTGCAAATATTTTGCTCAGCTAAAAGATTTTCGTTTTGAAGTTTTTTCAAAAGAAGTAAAGCAAGTTGCCCGAATGAATAATATTACTTTGATGCCGGTTAATAAGGAAGGTTTTAATAAAAGCATGATCAATTGTTCTGCTATCATCACAAGCGCCGGTTTCGAAACTCCTGCTGAAGCGCTATTTCTTAGAAAGAAAATATTAGCAATCCCCATTAAAGGACAATATGAGCAACTGTGCAATGCTGCTGCATTGGAAGCGATGGGAGTTGCCTGCATAAATGAAGTTGGAAAAAATTTTGCTTCAATTTTCAGCAAGTGGATGAATAATAAAAAGAAAATCGATTTCTCAATAGATTTTTCCACTGAAGCAATTATTAGTTTCCTGATGCACCATTGCGCAAAGAATAAAAAATACGACCTGGATTTGCTTTACCCTGAGCTTACGATTTAACTAAAGTGGTGAATGGTCAATGGTGAATAGGCCATTTGCCATCGACTATTCACAAAAAAGCCACTCTCATGGAAATGAAGTGGCTGAAGCTGCATGAGAAAATTCTAACGTTTGCTTTATATAACCATTATTAACAACTCTAATATTGGGCACAAGATAAAAGCATGATGTTACTTCGTTCTTACTGAAGCATTATGCTAATGTTAAACCTAAAGCTTTTTGAAACCCTTATAAATTTCAGGTTAATGGGAATGCTTGTGCTTGAGCACTTTTGCTTCGAGGTAGAAAATAATTTCTTCAGAAATATTTTTTGACTGGTCGCCAACACGTTCCAGTTTTCTGATAACAGAAAGAATGTATAAAGCCTGATCAATATCTTTAGGGTGGGCTTTCAGATAATCTTCAATCAATTCATTTGCCCTGATATTGATGTCATCCAGAAATTCATCTTTTTTGAAAACGCTTCTTGCAAGAATAGTGTCCTCGTTTTCAAAAGCAGAAAGCGTGTCTTCAAGAATATTGATGGATTCATCATACATTTTCGTTACATAGGTCGCATCCATCAATTCTTTTTTGAAAGGTTCTTCAACGCTCAATACATATTTAGCTATCCCTTCAGCAATATCCCCAATCCTTTCCAGGTTTGAATTGATTTTTAAAACAGCTAATACAAAGCGCAAATCAACAGCAACAGGCGTAAGAAGCGCAAAAATATTTTCACAATCGCGGTCAATTTTTAATTCAGCGCCATTCACTCTTCTTTCCTTCAATATCACTTCACGTGCTAAATCTTTATCAAAATTCAACATGGAATTTTTTGCTTTGATCAATTGAGACCTTACCAGATCCCACATATTAATGACTTCTCTTTTTAAAAGACTTAATTCGGTTTCTACTTGTGTCATTCGGTTTACGATTTATGATGTACGATTTACGATTTCTTTAAATCATACATTCATTATTAATTACAATTTTCCAATTTCTTCATTATCCATTTTATCCTATCGTCCCAAAAATCCCAGCTGAGACGATTAGCTGAACCTACCTGTGATATAATTCTGTGTACGGTTGTCTTTCGGATTAGTGAACATTTTTTTTGTTTCATCATACTCTACCAATTCGCCCATGTAAAAAAACGCCGTCTTATCACTAACTCTTGCTGCCTGCTGCATATTGTGCGTTACAATAATCAGTGTATAATTTTTCTTCAGTTCATGAAACAATTCTTCCACCGTTGAAGTGGAAATCGGATCAAGCGCTGAGGTAGGTTCATCAAACAAAAGTACTTCAGGCTGCATGGCAACTGCGCGTGCAATGCATAATCTTTGCTGCTGGCCTCCGGAAAGGAACGATCCCTTTTTTACCAGCGAATCTTTCACCTCTTTCCACAAAGCCACTTTGGTCAATGACTCTTCAACAATTTTGTCTCTGTCTTCTTTGGGTAATTTGATACCGTTTAATTTATATCCGGCAATCACATTATCATAAATGCTGAGGTTAGGAAAAGGGTTTGGTCTTTGAAACACCATTCCAATTTTTAAGCGAACAAAAATCGGATGCATCTGCATCACGTCTTCATTGTTCAATAGAATTTGTCCTTTCGCAGTGGCATTCGGAATTAATTCGTGCATGCGGTTTATGCCGCGCAAAAAAGTTGTTTTGCCACAACCTGAAGGCCCCATCACGGCGATGACATGATTTTTTGGAATCTCAATGTTCACATTTTTCACCACATGATTATCGCCGAAATATGCATTATAATCAACTGACTTTACAATTGTACTTTCCATCTTTTAGTTATCAGCTTTGTAGAAATATTTAATACCAATACGAATACGAGCAATATTAATGAAGCGCCCCAGGCAAGATCATGCCAGTCGTTATATGGGCTTGTAGCGTAGTTGAAAATTAATAATGGCAAACTCTGCATTGGCTTTGTAACATTTGCAGAGAGATATGGATTGCCAAATGCCGTGAATAAAAGCGGTGCCGTTTCGCCGGCAACTCTTGCAACGGAAAGCATCACGCCGGAAAGTATTCCGCTGATGCCGCAAGGCACGATCACTTTTAATATTACGCGATGAAATGGCATGCCTAATGCGAATGCTGCTTCTTTCAATGAATCGGGCAGAAGCTTTAATGTTTCTTCTGTTGAGCGGATCACAATCGGCAACATCATAATTGATAATGCAACACTTCCCGATAAAGCAGAAAAACCACCCAATGGTTTCACCAACCAGAAATAGGCAACGATACCAACAACGATTGAAGGAACGCCTTGCAAAATATCTACGCACATGCGGCTCCAATATGCGAGCTTGCTTTTTTTATTTTCACTGAGATAAACCCCACAAAGAATACCGATAGGAATAGCAATAAGTGCAGCTACAATGATGATGATAAATGTTCCGAGCAATGCGTTCGCAATACCACCGCCGGTTTCTCCAACAGGTTTTGGAACATTCACTAAAAAGTGCCAATTTATTTTTGTGATGCCTGCTTTGATAATGAAAAGCAGGATCGCGATTAACGGGATCACGCAAGCAAAAGCGAGCGTAACAGTTAACACTTGAAAACCTTTGCTTTTTCCTATTCTATATTTTACAGAAGCATTCATACATTATTCGTTTGTGAAGCGGCTGATAACACGCCTGCCAATCATGTTAATAACAACAGTTACCAGAAATAATACAAGGCCCAATTCGATCAATGCAGATAAATAAACCGGTTTGTCTGCTTCGGTAAATTCATTTGCGATCACACTCGCCATGGTATTGCCCGGAGCAAAAATGCTTTTAGGAATGATGCTCGTATTTCCTATCACCATTGTTACTGCCATTGTTTCTCCAAGTGCGCGGCCAAGCGATAATAATATTCCTGCAAACAATCCTGATTTTGTGTAAGGGATAACGACATTTCTAATAACTTCCCATCTTGTTGCACCTAATGAATAAGCAGCTTCTTTTAATTGCGAAGGCACCATCTGTATCACTGATCTTCCTAATGATGCTGCATAAGGAATGATCATCACTGCTAATATTAATGCAGAGCTGAAAATGCCCACGCCATAAGGTTCTACGCCCGTTTTTATTTCAAAGTTTCGAACAATTGGCACTAATACCGCGAGGCCCCAAAATCCATAAATAACAGAAGGAACTGCTGCAATTAATTCAACTGTATTTTTTAAAAGATCGGGCAGCCAGCCTTTCGGATAATATTCACCTAAAAAAATAGCAACCGCAATTGAAAATGGAATTGAAATTATTAATGCAAGAAAAGAAGTGAGAAGCGTTCCTAACAGGAATGGATATGCGCCGTAAATATCCTGCACGGGATCCCATGTTTTTCCCCATAAATATTTTACGCCCAATGCTTTTATTGATGGCATTGACTCTACAACCAACGTAAGAAAAATACCAATCACAAGAATGATCATTAGCAACCCCACGATCACGAGCGTTTTCTTAAAAACATTTTCGGTGCGGATCTGCCGATATAATCTTTTCACTCTTTGCCTTACTTTGGCAGGTGTCTTTACAGAACCAATTACCCCCAGCGAAACATCGCTGAGGGTAAGAGAATTATTTTCCATCGTTGTTGTCTCTATCATAAAGTCTTTTTGTCAAGTCAGAAAAGTCGGGAAGACCGGAAGCCGGAAAGAAAAATGAGCATAAAAAATTATTTCGGACTTACTGACTCCCGTCTTTCGGCTTTTATTGCAAAATCGGCTTGCCATCGAACGTAACAGATTTCAATATTGCGTCACCAGTTGTTACGGCAGCAGACGAAAGGGGCGCATAATTCAAAGGCGAACTATACTGCTGACCATCATGAATCATCCATGATATTAATTTCATCATTTTCGTTGCTCTTTCCAAAGACCTGTTGCTGTAATTCTGTTCTTTATAAACAAGTACCCATGAAAAACCAGAGATTGGATAACCATCTGCAGCTTCTGTATTCGTCAAAGAAATTTTTGAATCAGCAGGAATTGTAATGTTTGCTGCTGCTGTAACACTTGCAATGCTTGGTGTGATAAAATTGCCGGCTTTGTTCTGAACTTTTGCATAAGACATTCCATTCTGTACAGCATAAGCCAATTCAATATATCCGATCGCACCCGGAGTTTGTTTAATGCTACCGGCAACGCCTTCATTGCCTTTTCCCCCCAGACCTGTAGGCCAATTAACACTGTTTCCTTTACCTACTTTTGTATGCCATTCTTCGCTTACTTTGTCAAGATAAGTTGTGAAAATTCCTGTTGTTCCACTTCCATCTGAACGATGGCTTACAACAATTGTCGAGCTTGGAAGTTTAACGCTTTTGTTAAGTGAAGCAATTTTTCCATCATCCCATTTTGTAATTTTTCCAAGAAAAATATCTGCAATGACAGATGGAGTTAACATGAGCGTATCTTTCACATCGGGCAGGTTATAACTAATTACAACAGCTCCTGCTGTGACAGGAATATGTACAACAGGCGCAGTTAGTGTAGAATCCTGTTTTCCATTTAACGGGTTATCAGATGCACCAAAATCAATTGTCTTTGCAGTTAATTGTTGAATTCCGCCACCAGAGCCAATGGATTGATAGTTTACCCTCAATCCATTTGTTTTATTATACTCTGAAAAAAGTTTTGAGAACAACGGATTATCGAAAGTACTTCCGCCGCCGAGTAGCGTGTTGTCATCACTGTTGCCGCCTTTTGCAGTGCTATCAGTTTTGCTGTCGGAAGAACCTCCTCCATTGCATGATACGAGACTTATCATTGCAAATGCAGCAACCGCAAATGTGTTTTTAAAATTTAAGAAATTCATATTCATATAGTCATTTTTTTGTTAGGAGTTAGAACTGATTGTAGGTATTCTTATAACTTTTTCCAAAAACATAAAAGAACGTCAATCTCCAAACCATATCATGGTTTGCATTATTTGCACCTGCCATCATACCAGGAACGGTAGTCAATTGCGAATTATAATGATTGTACCAGATGTTAGGTTCGAAGTGAACATTCGGATAAGGCATGAAATCCAGGCCTGCTGTGAAAAAAGTTTCTTTTGAAGTGATATCGCCTAAAGCTGTTGCGCTTGCAACACCACCGGAGTTATTTGTAACTATTTTATATGAATTGGTATTATATCCACTTGGAGAAGAAAGGGCCGCATAAGAAGAATCCTGAGATGCACTCCCAATGTTCTTATTCGGGTTATACAAATCAAGCCTTACAAAATAGCGAAGTTTTTCCTTGATGATATCTCCATGGATGAAAAAAGAAATTCCTCTTGCCTTGGTACTAATTGTATCAGCAGGGCCTTGTCCTGCATATACCAACGCTTTTGTATCATTCCTTAGATTGTTGACATATGCTTCAACACCTATGGTAATCGGAGATGTGTTGTAAGCGATAAAGCCTTTCAGCATTTGACGGTCATGATGCCAGGTTGGTGACCAGTTGAGCCTTTGATAATCTGCATAAAAATCAATAATGATTTTTTTATTTGCGAGAAACGCATATACATCACCGTAAAACCATTTAAAACTGGAAGCTGCCGGTTTATCGCTGTTGCCTGTTGCCACTAATAAATTGTAACCAACATTTTTGGTTTTAGGATCAAAAACTCCCTGCAAGCCTGCTCCCATATCGTAAGATGGAGTGCGGCGTATATCAGTAATTGTTCTTTCGATAGAGCGGTAGTTCCATACCTTTTCCGACATCATGGCAAATGTGGGTGTTGTCTGTTCACCAAGTATCAGGTCGGTTCCTTTCCAAATATTTTTCCAGCGGATGTTAGCTAACTTAATGAAAAAAGTTTCTTTGCTGTTAGATAACTCATCGCCACTTGCTGCCGCAGATGATGGTGGGTTGAAAGCCGGGAAATTATCTTCTGCTGCTAATAATAATTCCGAAGAAAATTTCTTGGAGATATTAAAATCATAGCCAAGATAAATACGGCGGAACTGGAATGCATTCCTGTTTTGCGGTATGCCGGTATATTGATTTGCTCCACCGCGGTTCAAAGAATCCGAATGAGATTTGTAGTAGAAATCAGCAAATACATATCCCCAAAGCCTGCCAGACTTTGCAGCACCGGCTTTATATGCTGAGTCATTATCCCACAGATATTGCGCATTTACTGTTGTAGAAAAAACCAATAAAACAACGAGTGTCGCGAAACATAATTTTGTCAGGTCAATTCTTCTCATAAATTATTCTTTTGTTTGGGCTACAAAAGAAGAACTGTGGAATGACCCCAATGTTAAGCCAATGTTACCTTAATGTTAACAGTTTCGGTTTTTTGCAGGAGAAATATTGGACGGATGGGCGTTAAAAAAATAAATTATTTGCTAACGAGTTGCGGGACCGTTTGCGAAGTATGGGCAAGCATTATCGGGCTTCCGGTTTTATGTTCCGTTTTAAATTGCTGCCCTAATAACATGGCCATTGTTGAGGCTATTTGTTTTTGGTAAACCTGGTCTTCAGATTTTAATTCTCCGAGCGGTGCGATGCCTGGCCCAATCATCGCCATCCATGTTTGTGACGACCCTTTTGTGAAGAGGCTGTGATTGCTCCAGTTAAAAGTTTTTTGCCCGCGGCCATGGTCTGTTGTAATAATAAAAGTGGTTTTGTTCTTATAAAAAGGATTCGTTTGAACATAATACCATAAGTCGCCAATCATTTTGTCAACAGATGACGCCTGCTGAAGATATTTGTCATAACGCGCTTCATGCGCAAATTCATCCGTTTCCCCAAGGCCGATGAACACAATGCGTGGGTGGTGCTTTTCAATATATTCTTTAGCATTTAAAAAAGTGAGCCAGTCGTAGCGAGTATGTGTTTTATTTGAAACACTGTCCTGCACTTTATTGATAAGCTGAAAAGTGCTGTCTTCTTTTTCATCTTGCATATCTTCATAACCGCTGTTCACCGGCAGATTGTTTCTTTCCCTGTTTAATATAAACGGAAAAACATACCATGAGCTGAACGCAACCACTTTGCCCTTATACTCTTTTTCATCATTCAGATATTCGAGGATATTTGTGTTCGGGTTTTTCTTCGGGTAATTAATGATAATGCGGGGATCAGTATAGCCGGTGAAAATTTCATTGTAACCCGGATAAGAAACTTTATAAAAATTGGCAACATTCGATTTGTTGCCATAAAATCGGTTGCCATAAAGCTGCCCTTTTTGCGCAATCACATTCCAGAAAAAAGGCATTAGCATTTTGCGGCGCACAGAAGCATCATCGCTCCAGTAAAGTTGTTTGGTGATGGAAGTGTCTTCAACAAACCCTGTGTTATTGATCAATGTTGAATCTGCTCCCGTAAAAACTTCCTGCCAGCGAAAGCCGTCGGTTGTAATGATAAAAATATTTTCTGTCTGTGGAATATCTTGCGCAATGGCAGTTGAGAAAATGAATATAAGTAGTACGGATGGAAGAAATGTGAATTTCATTTCAGAGGTTTTACAAAGATACTTCCCGCATATAACGCCAAGTTTAAGCGAATGTTATCTTAGCGTTACCTGTTAACAATTAAATTGCATCATGAATAGTTCAGCAACCGAAAATTCATTGCAGTTATCAAATGAGATTATTGAAAAGTTGGAGACTTTCAGCATCACAAAAACATTTAAAGAAGCTGAGATAATATTGAATGAGCATTCTTACATCCGGTCTATCCCTATTGTAAAAAAAGGCTCTCTCCGAGTGATGCGAACAGATGAAGATGGAAAAGAAATTTTACTTTATTATATAAAACCCGGAGAAACCTGTATTATGTCGTTTCTTGGCGGCATTCATGACGACACCAGCAAAATAAAAGCAGTTGCAGAAGAAGAAACCGAAATATTGTTAGTGCCTGTTGAAAAAGTAAGCCTTCTCATTAAGGAATATCCTGAATGGCTGGATTACATTTTTAAGCTCTATCACAAACGTTTCGAAGAATTGCTTGAGGTAGTGAATGCCATTGCTTTTAAAAAAGTGGATGAGCGCATACTTCAATTGTTAAAAGAAAAAAAGAAACTAACCGGCTCATCCGAAATCAATATCACTCATCACCAATTGGCAGATGAGCTGGGAACAGCCAGAGTCGTGGTTTCCCGTTTACTAAAACAAATGGAAACAGATGGTATGGTAAAACTTTCCCGAAACAAAATTTTGCTTCTGTAACATAAGTAGCCAAACATCCTTTTTGTGTTGTCGAAATTTGTGCTGAAATAAATTTCAACCACATGAAAAAGAATATGGGCTCAGCAGACCGTGCCATTCGTATAGCTGCTGCAATCATCATCGCTCTGCTATATTATTTTGATAAAATCAGTGGAACAGTTGCGATAATACTTCTCATTATTGCCGGGGTTTTTATCCTTACCAGCTTTATCAGCTTCTGTCCCTTGTACCTACCTTTTGGCATTAGCACGAAACGAAAAGAAAAAACTAATCTCAAAAATAAATTTCGATTAATGAGCAAGACAATTATCGATGTGAGAATGCCTGAAGAATATGCGCTCGGGCATGCAAAAAACTCAATGAATATCCCATTGCAGGAATTACATGAGCATCTCGAAGAACTTAAAAAAATACACAACGAAATAGTTGTTTGCTGCGCATCTGGCGTGAGGAGCGCAAAAGCTTATCGCATTTTGCAGCAAAATGGTTTTGACAAAATTTCAAATGGCGGCTCATGGGTTCACGTAGAAGGAACAATCGTTAATCATTAAAAAAACAGTCATGCTTGAATTTATAAAAAAGATATTCGCCAAATCGCCGAAAACGGATTTTACAGCATTAATTGAAGAGGGCGCATTGATTGTAGATGTCCGCTCACGAAGTGAATACGCAGGCGGCCATCTGAAAAATTCGTTGAATATCCCATTGAATGAATTGCCAAATCAACTGAAAAAATTAAAGCCTGAGAGAACGATCATCACTTGTTGTGCGTCAGGAATGAGAAGTTCGTCTGCTAAAAATCTTTTGCAGTCAAAAGGGTTCAAAGCATACAATGGGGGCAGTTGGGCAATCTTAAAAAAATACACGCTATGAACAGCATCAGGCGAATGATATTCTCAGAATGGAATGCGATGCGTGCTCTGCGCTTGCTGATGGGAGTTTTCATCGGCTTAAACGCAATAATGATGCATGATGCGTTATCAGGCTTGCTGTGCGGCATATTTCTTTTTCAGGCGTTGACTAATACGGGTTGTTGTTGTACCCGAAGCTGTTCAATACCTCTACTAAAAAATAATATACAAGTGGAAACAGAAACAATGCTTGAAGAAACAAAAAACGATTAATTGTGGAAAAAGCACATTTTTATGAAGTGAATTTAAATTGGCAGCAGGGACGGAAAGGCTCAATGTCTTCGCCAATATTAAATGAAAATATTGAAGTAGCAACTCCGCCGGAATTTGCTAATGGCATCGCGGGGGTATGGTCACCCGAGCATTTGTTAGTTGCTGCAGTAAACAGTTGTTTAATGACGACATTTCTGGCAATTGCAGAAAACTCAAAATTATCTTTCAAAGACTTTCGGTGCAATGCAAATGGAAAATTGGAGAAATCAGATGGAAAATATATGATCACTGAAATCACTTTGCTACCAGTTATTACCATTTCCGATGAACTTGAAACAGAAAAAGCAGAACACATTTTGCAGAAGGCAGAAGCTGCATGCCTGATCTCAAATTCAGTAAAATCAAAAATCACCATGCATCCCGAAATAAAAATCGAAAGTGCTTAATGTGAAGAAGAAGAATATCAACTGGCCCGTAATCGCAAACAGGCTATTTCGTTGGGGGCTCGGCATTGCCTCAATTTGTATGGGAATACTTTTTAAAGAATGGCCTGCTATCATTTTCGGAAGCATTCTATTTATTACAGGCTTCCTGCGGCCAAGGAGGTGCACCACTGAAAATTGACGCTCCGTTTTGGGTTAAGTTTAATCATTTTTTAATGGCTTTTTAACGACAAAAAAATTGTTCGTATTTATCTTTGCTTCTAATACTAACTGATTATTAGTTACTGCCAATTCAACTGCATTAGTGATATAGAGAAATTTGATTGTAGTGGGGCTGAAAAGAAGATAAACTTTAACGAACAAAATCAAATTGCCATGAAGCTATATGAAATTGAAGCGGTTCAGCCTTCTATAAAAAAACAATTGCCAACAGAAAATAAATTAAAAGGAAAATTACGCATTCCATTAAAAAGAAATTCTTTGAAGGAAAGCGAAGAAAATTCAAAAAAATTAAGTTCAATCGCAGCAAAATATCCGTTCTGCATTATTTACAAAACAAAAAACAATGATCCGCTATGAGGAGTTGGGGAAAAATTGATTAAGAAATTTCCGAGCCCGATTTCTTGTGGTCTTCCTGTGGTCTTATTGTTACCATCTTGTGGTTTTGTTGTGGTAGGCTTGCCTATTACCACAATATGACCACAGGAAAAACACAGGAACAATACAAAAAGGATTAAAAAATTTACTTTGTCCTAAGATACACATCTTGCCTCGATTTATCCCAATGTTCTTTTGCTTTGTTTTGATCGTCAGTCCCTCTTTCATAATCCCAAAACCTCGCTTGCAGAGAAGAACAATGATAAGTGATTTCATGATTTCCGTGATCTGTGATATATAGATCTGCGCCACAAACAACACATCGGATGAGCGGGTGAAATATTTTTTCCGAATCATTTAACGTTTGTCTTTGTCCCTGTTCCATGTAATTTAATTTTGAATTATCGCCATTCACAATATTGGTAAATAAATTCTAAAAATCAAATCTGCCATTTGTTTCAATCATTGATTATTTTTTGCTTATTGTTTCTGAAAAAGCCCCCGCAAAAGCAGGGGCCGGAATTTGTAGATAACCGAAAACTACTACTACGTCTTTTTAAGTAAACAGGATTAACACAACTTTCTTGCTTCAATTTTGCATTGCTTCATACGAATACTTCTTATTCGAGTTAAGCAATACCACTTCCGCATTTATTTCCTCAGCATATTGAAAAGAAGCGTTACGGATATCAGTTCCGGTTAAAGTGCTGCATTCAATTTGCAAATTGGTATTATCATGTAGCAGGTGATAGGCTTTATACAAACAAACAGCCTCTTCATGACCGTGGTAAAGAAATTTCCTGTTTAAAGCAATCAGATGAATTTTTGAATTGAATTGTCTGGCAATATAGCTAGCGAGTATAATACCGGGTATCGGCAAAAAACTTCCTATTGGTATCACGATGTTTTTTACACCCTTCAACGATGTATAAAAATGAATAGAGAGCACTGTGCAATTCATCTTCTCAAATAACCCATAAATATTTTTTCTTTCTTTACCTTTTCGTATAAAGATGTTCATATGATGACCAAATAAAATAAGGTCGATATTATGCATACTGCAATATTGCTTTATCTCGTTACAATATTTCGCATTAATCAAATCAGGTTGAAAAGATAAAGAAGGATGCAATTTTTTTAACCGGCTAAGCTGTAATTCCATCCGCACTGCCGTATCTTTTATCCTTTTATGTGAGAATAGAAATCGGGCCTTTTGCAAGGGATCGCGTTTATGATTTATATCGATATATAAAAGATGAATATTTGTCTTGAAAATGCTGGCGATATGAACGAGTTTTTCCAGATCAGCAAAACTTTCATCTTCATTAAAAACAGGAATTAAGATATTTTTCAACTGATGATTCATACCTCGAATTTATTTTTGATTACAACACAGTAAAAATATAACCTGCCAATTAAGCCGTAATTAAAATCAGATTAAAATGGAATTAAATTCTGTTTGCCTGATACATTTTTATGGTAGGAACTGTAATGGCAAATATAGTTCCATCTGATAAGTCAGAACTGACTTCAATTGTTCCTTTATGGAGGCGAGTAATGTTTGTTGCAAGCGCAAGGCCCAATCCAAATCCCTTGTAATTATGCGAATTGTCGGCTCTGTAAAAAGGCTGAAATATTTTTTGTAATTCTTCTGCAGCTATCACATTGCCGGCGTTCATAACGCGGATAATCACCTGCGCATCTTCATAAGACAGGCTCACACGTGATAGCTTATCTGTAGAATATTTACAGCCATTCTCAATAATATTTTTAATAGCGCTGTGCAACAGTTCCGCATTTCCAAAAACGATAAAATTATTTTCGTCATCCATCTTGTCTGCGAAATAAAGGTCGACCAGATATTTGCTGTCTATTTTTCTAATTTCCGAGATAATTTTCAACAATATCTCATCAATGCGAACTTCGCTCAATTCAATATTTCCTTCTACATCCGCTTTAGCAATTTCGAGCAGGCTTTTAGTCAATTGGCACATCTGAAAAACGTCTTCCTTGATAGATGAAAGCACTTTCTCATATTCATCTGCATTTCTCTTTTTTTCCAACGTTACCTCTAATTGGCTTGAAATAGAGGTGAGTGGCGTGGACAGTTCATGCGATGCATTTGATATAAACCTGCTTTGGGTATTAAAAGATTTTTGCACCCTTTCGAGCAGCTCGTTAAACGTATTTGCCAGTTGATTTAATTCGTCTTTGCTATTCCCGGCTTTAATACGATGAGAAAGGTTATAAGAAGAAATTTCGTTTACCTCATTAATGATTTGTTGAATTGGTTTTATTAATTGTTGCGAAAAAACAAATCCGACTACTGCGCTCAATAACATTCCAATAAATAAGCTGATGAATAAAATGTTTGCCAATTCGTGCAAGCGTTGCAAACCGTCATCATCATAAGCCGCAACAACAACAATAAAATTTTTAGTATTGCCGCTGCATTTAAATGCAATTGCTTCACGATCTCCAATCCGAAAATATTTTTCACTGTCCGCATTAACCTCATCAAATAATTTTTTATTGATTGCTAGTTTAGATGTGCCCTGCTTTTTGAATTCGTATAAAATTTTCCCATCTGTAGAAAAAATATCAATGTCTCTGTTTGGCAACAAACCTTCTGTAGAAGTCAGATCAATTTGATTTAAAATATCATTGCTGTTATTGCCCAGCAAAGAAAAAAGCTGAGCACTGTAATTTGCACGGCTTTTTAATCTCCTCTCAAATAATTTCTTTCTTTGAATGGCAGAGAAAAAATAAACTGAAAGCCCAAGCAAGAAAATAATTGATGAAACCTGCAAAGCAAACAGCAATGTTATTTTATAACGGATTTTCATTTTATGCATTTTCTTTCAGCACATAACCTATGCCCACATAAGTAAAGATTAGCTTCTGTATAAAATCTTTATCGATCTTCTTTCGAAGAAAGTTGATGTATACATCAATTACGTTTGTTCTTGTATCAAAATCAATATCCCAAACATTCATAGCAATATCCGTTCTTGATAAAACCCTGTTTTTATTTCTGATGAAATATTCGAGCAATTGAAATTCTTTTGCTGTCAATGAAATGACCTTCCCGTTTCTTTTCACTTGCCTGCTATCGAGATTCATCGTCAGATCCTCAACTTGCAATATATTGTCATCATTGAAATCGTGACTTGTACGTTTCAGTAATGCCTTTATGCGAACCAATAATTCTTTAAAATCAAAAGGTTTCACCAAATAATCATCGGCACCCACATCAAATCCTGCAAGTTTATGATCAAGCATACCCATAGCCGTTAACATGAACACGGGTATATCTTTATTATGATCACGGATATGTCTGCACAGCTCATAGCCGTTCATTTGAGGCAGGTTTATATCCAAAATAACGAGGTCATAAAAAATATTGCTTATTAATTTTTTTCCGGTTTCACCGTCCAATGCAATATCAACTTCATATTTTTTTTCCGTCAATCCTTTTGAAATGGATTCAGCAATTTTTTTTTCGTCTTCAACTAATAATATTTTAATCGCACGCATATTCGCCCGCTTCTTGAATTCAAAAAAAATCATTTCACTATCGCCCCATTCTTGATTTCATCATTTGCATTTACTATTACTTGTTCACCGGCTTTTAAATTGCCGATTACTTCTACGTTATTCGCGTTTTCATTTCCGGTCATCACATCTACTTTCACTGCTTTGCCATCCCGAACGGCCAGCACATATTTTCTTTCTGTTGAAGTAACCACGGCAGATTTCGGAACTGAAAGTGAATTTGGTATTCCTTGCGAGTCGAACAATACATCAGCATACATGCCAGGCGCAAGCTGACCATCTGTGTTGTAAACATCCAGTTCAATTCTTTCGGAACGGAACTGCATATTAATATTCATAGAAATCCTGCTGATGCGGCCTCTTCTTTCAACACCAGGAAAAGCAGTGAGCGAAAAAGAAACACTGTCGTTCGCTTTTAAGCTGGCTGCAGCGCTTTCGGGAATATCAACCTGTAAGCGCAAATGATCCACTTGCTTTAATTCAAGCATCGGTTTTACGTCTTTTGCTTCTGCGCTTACAAGAGCGCCGGGATGTACATTTCTTTGTGTGATGACTCCGTTGAATGGCGCGATAACAACGAGATAATCCATCATCGTTTGTTGCATTTGCCAGCTTGCTTTTTCTGCATTGCTCAATGAACTATCAGCTTCTGCCTTGCTTTTTGCTGTAGCCAGATCCATCGGAGAAATAGCGCCGGGAGTTTGTGATGCCTCATTCAATCGTTCGTAATTTTCTCTGTCGATAGTGTAATCAGATTTTGCACGGGCATATTTTTCTTTTGCCTGAACAACTGCCTGAAGCAATTCAGGCGCTTCAAGTGTCATTAATGTTTGTCCCTTTTTTACATGCGAGCCAATATCCACCAACACCGTTTTCACATAGGCGTTCACTTTCGGAAAAATGCTCACTTCCTGATAAGCTGCTAATTGTGCCGGCAATTTTAATTGCTCGCTCACAGTTGCTTTTTCCACTTTCACAAGCGTGTAATGTGGCGCTGCATTTGTCGCTTCTGGTTTATTTTCCGAAGCTTTATCTTCTGAGCAAGAATAAAAAATTATTATCGTTGATCCGATTGCTATTATATATTTCTTCATCATGATTTTTATTTGTTTAAATTATTTTGCAACTGAAACACATCAGAACAGGATTTTTTATTTCAGAATTTCTGTGGCAATTTAAATTTGCAGATTGTAAAGCGCCCAATAGAATTGTTGCAGCACAAGAGTGCGACGCAACGATGTTTAATAGATATTCTACATTCTGGTTCATAAAAAATATTTTATTTCACATCATCTTCGGGCAATAATGAAACTGTTCCAAAAGATTTTTTCTGTTGAACCCATCCATATACCAACGGCACTACATACAATGCCGCGAACGTAGATGCAGCAAGCCCTCCAATCACAGCACGCCCAAGTGGCGCAGACTGGTCGCCGGATTCACCGAGACCACTTGCCATCGGTATCATTCCCGCTATCATTGCCATACTTGTCATTAATATCGGTCGAAGCCTGATACTTGCCGCAACTGTAGCGGCTTTGAACGGATCTTTATATTCGAGCCGCAAATTTTCCGCATTCGTTACAATCAAAATTGCATTCGCAACAGACACGCCGACTGCCATAATTATTCCCATATACGATTGCAGGTTGAGCGTTGCACCGGTGATTAATAACATTATCATTGCACCGGATAAAACCGCTGGAACCGTCGCCAGTACGGCGATAGAAAGACCGAACGACTGATAATTTGCTGCAAGCAATAATAATATTATAACGATGGCTGCAATTAAACCGCTTTGTAGCGAATTGAGCGTTTCAATGAGCAAAGCCGACATTCCCTTTATTTCAGGTATCAATCCGATTGGAGGTTTGCCAAGTTCATCAATCGCTTTTTGAACAGCTGCTGTTGCGGTGCCCAAATCTTTTTTGTTGATATTCGCACTCACAGTTACAAATCTTCTCGGGCCGCTCCGGTCATATTCGCCGGGAATGGTATCCAGCGTAAATGTTGCAACATCTGCAAGTACCGGCCTCATTTCTCCATGCACTAGAGGAATAGATTTTAATTGTTCGGGCGAGTTCATAATGTATTCCGGAATGAAAATTTGTGTTTGATAAGTGTATGATGTTTTATCATCAAGCCATAAATTTTTATTGGTAAAGCGACTTGATGAAGTTGCATCTGTAATACTTTTTGAAACATTATCGATGGTCAAATTCATCAACGCCAGTTTTTGCCTGTCGATAGAAATGTTGATGACAGGGACTTTGAGCGGCTGCGGTATTTGCACGTCACGCAAAAAAGAAATTGCTTTTAATTTCTCCAGTAAACGGGAAGAGTATTCTTCAATATCCTTCATGTTTTTTCCGGCGACACGCACTTCAATAGGAGTGGATGCCCCTTGGGCCATAATTTTTTCAGTAAGCTCAATCGGCTCAAAAGAAATTTTCACAGTGGGATATTTTTCGGCGACACGCTTCCGGATCTCTTCTTTCAGGTCGTCCATTTTCACTTTGTAATTTTCATCAATATTTACCTGGATCACCGATTCGTGAGTCCCGCTTGAAAAAACATACAGGTTACTCGTTCCAAAATTGCTTGGTATTAATCCAACGTGCGCAGAGCTGATCGCAATATTTCCATTCACAGTTGAATCAATAATGTCCAAAATATTTTTGGTTGTTTCTTCGGTTACTTCCAATCTTGTTCCATCCGGTTCGCGAATGCGCAATTGCAATTGACCAACATTGCTTTTCGGCAATAAATCTTTTCCAATCGTAACAAAACAAAAAGCTGCGGCACCAAAAGCGATAATCAAATAAATAATCACAATTAATTTTCTTCGAGGCATCCATTTTTCCAACCTGCTTGCTAATCCATTTTTTATTTTTTGGAAAAAATCATTTTGTTCCGGACGTTTTTTATCCTGTAATACGTGTTCATCTACTTCATCAATCTCTTTATGGTCCAAAGTCATTCCGGCATGTGCATGCGGTTGTGCATGATGATATTGAAATTTCTCCGCTTTCAATAACCAGTTTGAGATTACAGGCACTAATGTTTGTGCGGCGATGAAAGAAACAATCATGGCGAATGCGATAGATAATGAGAGCGGAAGAAACATCGCTTTCGGAACGCCGTTCATGACAAATGACGGAGCAAATACGGCAAGGATACAAAGGAGGATTAACAACAGCGGAAAAGAAATCTCTGCACATGCATCGAGTATTGCCTGCTTCTTATCTTTCCCCATTTCCAAATGCTGATGGATATTTTCAATTGTAACCGTTGCCTGGTCAACCAAAATTCCGATGGCAAGAGCAAGCCCGCTCAACGTCATAATGTTGATGGTTTGTCCTGCAAGATTCAAAAAGAAAACAGCACTCAGTACGGCAACAGGAATAGTAATGATAACAACCAAACTACTTCGCCAATCACGTAAAAACAACAATACCATTAATCCGGTTAATATTGCACCGAGAATTCCTTCGGTCATCAAACTTTTTGCTGCATTGATAACAAAAACAGATTGGTCGAATTCGTAACTGAGATTAATATCATCCGGCAATAATGATTTCATGTCAGGTAATTTCTTGCGCAACGTGTTCACAACATCTATCGTTGATGCATCAGCGGTTTTCACAACCGGAATATATACTGAGCGTTTCCCATTTACCAATGCATAATCAACAGTTACGTCTGCAGCGTCTGCAACTCTCGCAACATCTTTCACGAAAATGGTTGTTGAGCCGTTACTTTTTATAGGAATGTCGTTGAACTGTTCTACTTTATCTTCGAGCGAATTAATGGTAGTGAAATACATCATGCTATCCACGCGTAAATTTCCTGCGGGTGTGATGGCATTATTTTTCACCACAGCTTCGACCACTTCATCAGGAGAAAGATTGAAAGTGCGCAATTTTTGCGGGTCAACATTAATCACCACTGTTCTCGCGTTTGAACCGAATGGCGGTGCAGATGACATTCCTGGGATCGTTGCAAATAGCGGGCGGATGCGGGTTAGCGCGATATCAAAAATATCTTTGAGCGACTTTGTCTTGCTCGAAAAAACCAATTCACCAACGGGCAAAGAAGATGCATCAAAACGGATGACCTGCGGAGGCAATGCGCCTGGCGGAAAAAATGCCGACACACGATTCACCTGCAGCGCAAGCTGCGCAGATGCTTCAGCCATGTTGGTGTTTTCATAAAAAGTCACTTTGATTAATGATAAGCCCTGCACATTTTTGCTTTCGATATTTTTTATTCCATTGATATATAAAAACTGGTCTTGCATTCTTGTTGCAAAAAAACCTTCCATTTGTTTTGGCGACATGCCGCCATATTGTTCAATAACATAAATTGTAGGAAGATTGAGTTTGGGAAAAATATCAATAGGTATTGTTCGAATGGCTACTACAGAAAATAACAAAAGGCCCATGAACAACACAAGCACTGTAATCGGCCTTTTTAAAGCTGCACGTACCATGAATTATTTTTTAATTGATTGAATGAATAAATCAAGATTGCCTGTGGCAGCAGCTTTGTCAAGATTGGCGAGTAACCAATCACTGAGTGTTTGCACATAATCAGATTGCGCACGGTATAATACAAAAGATGCATTTGTCAAATCAATCAGGTTAATTATTCCTGCTTTATACTGCGCCGTTTTTTGATTATATGTATCTTCCGAAGATTTTATCTGCACAGGAATCTCAAACAAATTTTTTGTAGCTGTCTGAATGGCTTCATCGGCCTGATTGTTTACATTTTTTAACGAAAGCTGCTGTTGCTGTAAATCATAATCGCTCGCAATGGTGTTATAATGATTGATGGTAAGTTTATCTTTCTGGTGCACCGCATTAAAAAGGTCATACACAAAAGTTGCTCCAAACATATAATTGAATCGCTGATAACCGAAGCCTTCACCTAATGACTTATAGTTACCATTATAATCAATGCTCGAACCACGTGCCCATCCTGTTGCATTCAGATATACTTTTGGCAAATACGTTTTCTTCACCAGGTTTTCTGTTTGCTTATACAGCAATTCCTGTTTGTTGTAATAATCAATCAGTGGATTACTTAAGCTGTCTGCATAACTGCTGCGCGATAAAATATCAAGCGCATTCAGATAGTTTTTTGTCTGAGAAGTGTCAATCAAAAAATAACCAGGCGAAATCCCTGTTAAGTAAGAAAGCTGTTGCTGCTGTTGACGGATTTGCCCGTCTACCTGGTTATATGTGATACGGCTTTTTGATAATTCTGCCATAGCCAACGAAGAATCAGCACCGGCTTTTATTCCGCTTCGCGTTACTGCCTGGATCACTTTATAGATCGCTTCATAACGATTTACATTTTCTTTTTCAATGGCTAACTGAAATTGATTTTTTAAGATATCGAAATATAATTTCCCGACACGCCATTTCAACAAATACTTTTCTCTTACCAAATCTGACTGCGCAAGATTCGAATAAGCTTTTGCATTATCAACCCTTGCTTTCTTCAGTCCAAAATCAAGCAATTCATACTGGCTTTGAAAAATGGCAATATTGCCAACCGCCGATTGATAATCGTTCGAAGGCCGAACGCCGCTTGAAGTTGAGGGAATAATTCCATAGGACAAATAAGAACCGGGAATGGAATTATCTGTTCCCGAAGTCAATTCATCAGCTATGAAAGCATTGGGCAAAAACGAATGTTTTGCATCTGTTATATTTGCCTTCGACGCATCTACCAACGCTTGCTTTTGCAAAAGCAACGGCATGTGATGTTCCGCAGAGTCAACAAAATCCGGTAATGAATAATTTTTCTGTTGCTGTGCATTAGCAGCATTAATAAATAACACTGATAGACATACTAGCAAACAGGCTGTTTTGTACTGAACAACCATGAGATAATTTTTAATAAAAAATAAATACCAAAGAAAACAAGCTAACAGAGAGTAGGTGGGCCGAAGAGAGAAAGTGTAGATAGCGGTGTTCTTAATATGATCACCAGGTATCAAAAAGGATATTCTGACTTCTTTGTAAAAGCGCTCCATATGCAATTCCTGGGAAGGAATGGTTACTTCATCTTGCGGGTGAAACCGCTTATTCAGATAAGAAATGCTATTATTTTTTTTAGTGTCTTTTGAAGACACCGATTCGGCATTTGTTACTTTTTTTGCTACAGCGGTTTCCTTGTAACTATCTAAATTGAGAGATTGTAGTGAATGTGAGGAAGTATAACGTAGGAATAACTGAACACTGAAAAAAGCAAAATACACAGCGAGCAGCAGTACTTTGAAAAAAAGCCTTACATATCCATTTTTTCCAGCGACCATAGAAAACAAAGATATGTAAACCTTGGTTTTATCCATATTATCAGAAAAAACTTAGTGTTAGTTTTAACAAAACTATCAACAATAATTCTATTTTTACCACAAATTATGAGCTATGGGTCTTAATTCCATGATGAAAATTTTTATGCCGAAAGACCGCGTTTTTTATTCTCTGTTCGAAGAAATAGCAGATGGTGTTTCAATTATGGGAAAGCAGATGAAAGAATTGGTTTCAGAAACTGATTTTGACAAAAGAGCTGCAATCATTTCAAAAATTGAAGATCAGGAACATGTGAATGACGATCTAACTCACCGCGTGTTTACTGAGCTCGGAAGAAATTTTATTACACCATTTGACCGCGAGGATATTCACTACCTCGCCACAACGCTTGATGATATCTGCGATTATATTTATGCCACTGCAAAAAAAATCAATTTCTATAAAGTAAACCCTAATGACACTGGCATTCAGAAAATGGCTGACCTGATTGAACAGGGTGCAGAACAAATAAAAATTGCTGTGAAAGAACTGCGCAATATGAAAAATATGCGCAACATTACCGATGCCCTCGTAAAAGTGAACAGCATTGAAAACCAGGCCGACGATATTTATGATATGAGCATTGAACGGTTGTTTGAACACGAACCGGATGCCAAAGAAGTAATCAAGAAAAGAGAAATTTATCAGGTGATGGAAATTGTTACTGATAAATGTGAAGATGCTGCAAACGTGATTGAATCCATTATTATTAAATACGCCTAATTAATGTCAAAATGTGAAAATGCCTCAATTGCTCAATGCGCTGCCTTTATTTTCTAATTGAGCAATTGAGTTATTTTCACATTTGCTAATTTTCTGCTTATGACTTTTCTGGTTGTCATCATCATGCTTGCACTTGTTTTCGATTACATCAACGGCTTTCATGATGCAGCAAATTCAATCGCAACCATCGTTTCAACAAAAGTGCTCACTCCATTTCAGGCAGTCCTTTGGGCAGCGATTTTCAACTTCGCCGCTTTTTTTATTTCAAAATATTATTTTGGTGAATTTAAAATCGGCAACACGATTGCAAAATCAGTGAACGAAAATTTCATCACACTGAATGTAATTCTTGCAGGGCTGCTTGCAGCTATTTCATGGAATTTGCTTACGTGGTGGTTTGGGATTCCTTCAAGTTCATCGCACACATTGCTGGGAGGCTTTATGGGCGCAGCTTTAACGCATGCCGGAGGTTTTTCCGCACATGGAAAAGATGTCATTAACTATTCAAAAGTAATACCGACTTTTCTGTTCATTTTTCTTGCGCCGATTATCGGTATGATCATCGGATACGTTATTACTATTATCATCATTAATATATGCCGAAGAGCAAATCCATACAAAGCAGATAATTGGTTCAGGAGATTGCAATTGGTTTCATCGGCACTGTTCAGTTTAGGCCATGGCGGAAATGATGCGCAAAAAGTGCTTGGAATAATTGCAGCAGCAATGGTTGCTAATGGCAATTTGCAGAATATAAAAGATGTTCCGAATTGGGTGCCTTTTGCATGTTTTACCGCAATTGGTCTTGGAACGATGAGTGGCGGTTGGAAAATTGTGAAAACAATGGGAACACGCATTACAAAAGTTACTCCGCTTGAAGGCGTAAGCGCAGAAACAGCTGGCGCGATCACATTATTTCTTACAGAAAAATTAGGCATACCAGTTAGCACAACGCACACTATTACAGGTTCAATTATTGGCGTTGGCGCAACGCGAAGATTATCTGCAGTTCGCTGGGGCGTTACCATAAACCTGCTCTGGGCGTGGATTTTGACAATCCCGGTGAGTGCTTTGCTCGCCGCAGTGTATTATTTTATTTTCCATTTGATAAAGCATAATTTCTTTCATTAAATTTTCACGAAACGAGCGCAACGAGTATGCCGGCCGCAAAGAGTGCAGGGTGTTCCTATTTACTTTTTTAGCAAGACAAATTGCTATTGATAATTCGTTGTTTCGTTGCATTCTTTGTTCCCATTGCGTGAAAACGGAATGCTTTTTTATTATTCGTCAATCTTTATTACTTTGCCAGCCGATTAAAAAAAATTATGAAGGGAATCATCCTCGCAGGCGGCTCAGGCACAAGGCTTCATCCAATCACCTATGCTATCAGCAAACAGATAATGCCTGTTTATGACAAGCCGATGATTTATTATCCGCTCTCTACTTTAATGATGGCAGGCATCAGCGAAATATTGATTATTTCAACGCCACATGATCTTCCCCTTTTTAAAAAATTATTTGGTGATGGCTCTCAGTTCGGGTTGAAGTTGTGGTATGAAGAACAACCAAAGCCAAACGGCCTTGCGCAGGCTTTTGTGATTGGCGAAAAATTTATTGGTGATGATAATGTTGCGCTTGTTCTCGGTGATAATATTTTTTACGGCACCGGCCTTGGGCAGCAGCTGGAAAAAAATACAAAACCCGATGGGGGGATTGTGTACGCTTATCATGTAAGCGACCCGGAACGCTACGGTGTTGTTGAATTTGATAAAGAAATGAATGCAATTTCTATTGAAGAAAAACCGTCAAAGCCGAAAAGTAATTATGCGGTTCCGGGATTATATTTTTATGATAACGAAGTGGTGGAAATTGCAAAAAACCTTCAGCCCTCTCCTCGTGGTGAATATGAAATTACAGACGTTAATAAAGAATATTTGAAACGTGGCAAATTGAGAGTGTCTATTATGGACCGTGGCACCGCATGGCTTGATACAGGCACATTCGATTCATTGATGCAGGCATCGCAATTTGTTCAGGTAATTGAACAGAGGCAGGGAATCAAAATTGCATGCATTGAAGAAATTGCTTACAGAAAAGGTTTTATAAATAAAGAACAAGTTGAAGTAATGGCAAAGCCCTTGCTAAAAAGCGGATACGGTGAGTATTTATTACAAGTGATTAATAATTCTTAAAGATGGCAAAAAAAATTTTGGTGACGGGGGGTTGTGGCTTTATAGGCTCTCATACAATCGTTGACCTTGTTGAAAATGGCTTTGAAGTGGTTTCAGTTGATAATAATTCACGCTCAAACCCACGTATACTCGAAGGTGTTGAAAAAATTACCGGAAAGAAAATAAAAAATTATAAAGTTGACCTTTGCAATTTTGATGACACGTTTGCCATTTTTCAGGAGAATGACGACATCGCCGGTATTATTCATTTTGCGGCATACAAAGCAGTTGGCGAATCGGTTGAACAGCCATTGATGTATTTTGAGAACAATATTGTTTCTCTCATTAATCTGTTGAAATGCGTGCAGGAATTTAATATACCGAATTTTGTCTTTTCGTCTTCATGCACTGTGTATGGAAATCCCGATGAAATTCCTGTCACAGAAAAAACAATCCCAAAGCCCGCAGAATCGCCATACGGATATACCAAACAAATGGGCGAACAAATCATTAATGAATTCTCAAAAGCATCAACAAGCAAATGTATTTTATTAAGATATTTTAATCCGGTTGGCGCGCATCCAAGCATTCTTATCGGCGAGCTGCCAATAGGAAAACCGGCGAATTTAGTTCCCGCTATTACTCAGACTGCAATCGGAAAAATTCCACAGATGATTGTTTACGGCAATGACTATCCCACGAGAGATGGTTCGTGCATGCGCGATTTTATACATGTAAGCGACATCGCACATGCGCATACTTTGGCATTGCAATATTCATTGAATGATAAAAACAGCCTTCGCTGCGAAGTATTCAATCTTGGCACTGGCAATGGCGTTACAGTGCTTGAAGCCATTAAGGCATTTGAAAAAGTGAGCGGCGTTGCATTGAATTATACCATCGGGCCTCGCCGCCCGGGCGATGTAATCGCTATTTATGCGAACAACCACCTTGCAAAAACAAAGCTTGGCTGGGAAACAAAATATTCGCTGGACGATATGATGTTCACCGCATGGAAGTGGGAACAGAAATTGAAAATAGACGAGAAGTTTTATAATGCGAAGTTTTCAGAATTGAATTAGCAATTTTCTCGCAAAGGCGCGAAGGCGAAAAGAAATCAAAACTTCTGCTTTACTTTTGCTCTTCAGGTTTATAGTCAGTAAAATAATTTTAATCAGAAGCACATGTTAAAAGATATTCAGGTTACAGGAAAAAAAGATACGCGCAGTGGTTTTGGCGATGGCATTTTGGAATTAGGAAGAAAAAACCCAAATGTCGTGGCGTTAACTGCAGATTTAGCTGGCTCTTTAAAGCTGCATCCATTCATCAAAGAATTTCCTGAAAGATATTTTCAATGCGGCATCGGCGAAGCAAATATGATGGGCGTTGCAGCAGGCATGACGATTGGCGGAAAAATTCCTTTCACAACTACATTTGCAAATTTTTCTACCGGAAGAGTGTATGACCAGATTCGCCAGTCAATTGCTTATTCCGGAAAGAATGTAAAAATCTGCGCATCGCATGCCGGATTAACATTGGGTGAAGACGGAGCAACGCACCAGATTTTAGAAGACATCGGCATGATAAAAATGTTGCCGGGAATGACTGTGATTGTTCCCTGCGATTACGCGCAGACAAAAGCTGCAACACTTGCTATTGCTGATTATGTTGGCCCTGTTTATTTAAGATTCGGCAGACCGGTTTGGCCAATTTTTACTTCTGATTTACCATTCGAAATTGGCAAAGCACAAATATTTTCTGAAGGAACTGATGTGAGCATTTTTGCTTGCGGGCATATGGTTTGGAAAGCCATTGAAGCGGGAAAAGTTTTGCAGGAAAGAGGAATATCTGTTGAAGTAATAAACATTCATACCATCAAACCGATTGATACGGAAGCAGTGATTAGATCAATCACCAAAACAAAATGTGCTGTTACTGCGGAAGAGCATAATATCATCGGCGGCCTTGGCGACAGCATTGCACAAATTGCTGCAAAAAATTTCCCGATACCGATTGAATATGTCGGCACCAACGATACATTCGGTGAAAGCGGAACACCAGACCAACTACTCGAAAAATACGGATTGACTTCAGAACATATTATTGCAGCGGCTGAGAAAGTGATGCCGAAGAAGAGATAAGTTTTATAGAGTGAAAATCCTAACCATACAAGGAATTATTGACAGGCGCATTTTAGTAAACTTTACTGTTGAGCCTGAGATAATTCAAAAAATAATTCCTTTTCCATTCAAGCTAAAAATTTATAAAGGCAAGGCTGTTGCCGGCATTTGTTTAATCAGGTTTAAGAATATTCGCCCGAAAGGATTTCCTGATATTATCGGCATTTCATCAGAAAATGCTGCGCACAGAATAGCGGTGGAATGGGAAGAAAACAATGAAATCAAAGAAGGTGTTTTTATTCCCCGCCGCGATACTTCATCGCTTATTAATAATCTAGCTGGCGGAAGAATTTTTCCGGGACAACATCATCATTCAACATTTGATGTGAAAGAAGAGAACGGACATTATCATGTTGCTTTTGAAAATTCAGACGGAACATCACTTTCCATTGATGCGGAAAAAACAAATTCATTTAATCAGGATTCTGTTTTTGAAAATGTAGAAAATGCATCCAAGTTTTTCGAAGCTGGTTCTGTCGGATATTCTCCGAATCAAAATCATTTCGATGGATTAAGGCTCAAAACTTTTGAATGGAAAGTTGAGCCGCTGAAAGTAAGTTTGGCTAAATCAAGTTTTTTTGAGAATGAAAATATTTTTCCAAAAGGTTCTGTTCAATTTGATAATGCGCTTTTAATGACGCAGATAAATCACGAATGGGTTTCTATTGAGCAGAAATAATCATAAATTCTCTTCTACAAATTTTTTGCAATATTCTTTTATCATCTTTCTGACATTATTGAAGTGTTGCAAGATTTCTTCTTCTGTTCCTTTTGCTTTTGCCGGGTCCGGAAAATTATGATGAAATTTTTTGGCATGGGTTGGAAAAAACGGGCAACGTTCTTTGGCGTTGTCGCAGACTGTAATCACAAAATCGAAATCAATATTTCTATATTCTTCAATATTATTTGAACTGTGTTTAGAAATATCAATCCCATCTTCTTTCATGGTTGCAATGGCTCGAGGATTGACTCCATGCGTTTCAACACCAGCGCTATAAACTTCTGCTTTATTACCAGCGAAATATGTAAGATAGCCTTCCGCAATCTGGCTTCTGCAACTATTGCCTGTACAAAGCACTAATATTTTTTTCATTCTTTATTATTAAACAAAAAGCCAAACAATATTGATGATGCAAAATTTCGGGTCGAAACCAAAAATAATCTGAAGCACAATAATTGAAGAAGTAATTACGATTGCCTTTTTATATTTTTCAAAAAAGATTTTCATCGTCAAATTTTAAATGCCCACTATTTTGCTTCTTCGTTCCATCATAATATTATCTTTCCAAACAGCATTTTTCTGTCCCACTTTTTCTCTGTAACCAATCTTTCTGAAACCACATTTTTCATGTAGTTTAATGCTGCCAATGTTTTCAGGAAAAATTCCTGATTGCAAAGTCCAAAAACCTGCTTGCTCACTTTTAATTATTAAATTTTGCAATAAAAATTCGCCAACTCCTTTGCCACGAAATTCAGCAGCGACATATACGCTCACTTCAGCAACACCAGCATAAACACACCTGCCCGAAACCGGCGTAAGCGCAGCCCAGCCTGCCATTGTGTTTCCTTCAAATGCTGCAATTCTGCAATTTGGTAAATGGCTTTTATCCCAGCTTTCCCAATCAGGAATATCGTTTTGAAAAGTGGCAAAGCCTGTCTCAACACCTTGCCTGTATATTTCTGCAACCTGACTGAAATTATCTTTATCAATATTTCTTATCTCCATAAATAAATATTAACAACAGCCGTTGCCTGGTGCGCAACAGGATGTTTGGGTTTGTAATTCTTTCAATGACAATTTTTGTTTTGCAGAAGGAACACCGCAATTTTCAGAGGCGAGACAAGCAGTTTGCTTTGGAACCAGCACAAAATCTTTTCCATTAAAATGCAAACCATATTTGCCAATAGTGTCTGTTTGATATTCCACTTCAATTTCTGCATCTTCCATGCCTAACACTTTTTCTGACAGCGCAATTATGTTCAATAATTTTTGGGGCTTCAAACGATGTTCAAAATCATTCGCATCCCAAAGCTGAAAGTTGGCAAGTTTTTCAAATCGAACCGTGCCACCGCAATCAATAAAATGCTTGCTGACAAGCCCTACTTCCGTAACATGAAAATGTTCGGGGACATAAGCACCGGAAGTTAATTTGAAATTAACCGTTTCGGCGGTTGCCAAATGATTTTTTATTTCTGATAATTTCATTTGAATGAGTTTAGATGATCAACAGCATTTTGATTTCTTGACTTCCAGTTTGGAAGAAACTTTTGTAAAATAATTTTGCATTTTCTGCCATGCTTTTTCATCAATGCAATAACAAATTGAATTCCCTTCCACTTCGCCTTTGATGAGACCTGCATTTTTTAATTCTTTGAGATGCTGTGAAACAGTTGGCTGTGCAAGTGGCAATTCATTTACAATATCACCACAAATGCAGGAATCAACAGAAAGCAGATATTCAATAATAGCAACTCTTGCCGGATGACCCAATGCTTTGGCAAGTGTGGCAATGTCATTTTGTTTATCGGTGAAATGGTCAGTCTTTGTTGCGCCCATATGATAATTTAATATTGCAATATTACGATAAAGAATGAGAAAATGTAATCTCCTGACAAATTTTTTACAGAGAATCTCGAAGATTAAACCACCTGAGCCACATAAGTTCACCTAAGTCTTCTTATATTTCTTAGATGACTAAGGTGCTTAATATTTTATTTCGAACTCGCCGCTCTGAAACTGAAGCAAAATAGTAGCACTACAGATGAACGGATTGCGACGCAACGATGTTCAACCGGGGTTACTAATGCCGGCATCATAATTTTAACATCCCATCGTTTTAAACCTGCGTATTTATTTTTTGCCTAATTTCAACCGTTAAACAAATGGCTAACCTTATGGCGGTACCAAGTACAGATGCCGAATTGCTGATTCAGTTTCGAGAACCTGCTACAAAAGACAGGGCTTTTACTGCTATCATTAAAAAATATCAGGAAAAGCTTTATTGGCATATCCGCCGCATGGTTGTAGAGCATGAAGACGCCAACGACGTGCTACAGAACATGTTCATCAGGGTTTGGAACGGGCTGGAAAATTTCAGGGAAGATTCGCAGCTTTATACCTGGCTTTACAGGATTGCGACCAATGAAAGCCTGACTTTTTTGGAGCAGCAGAAAAAAAGAAGTGCTGTTTCTTTGAGCGATGTAGAAAGTGGATTGAGCAATAAAATTAAGGCTGACAGTCATTTTGATGCTAATAAATTGGAGTGGAAACTTCAACTTGCGATTCAACAACTGCCTGAAAAGCAAAGAGCTGTGTTCAATTTGAGGTATTATGATGAAATGCCTTATGAAGAAATGAGCCGCGTTTTGGAGACATCAGAAGGAGCGCTGAAAGCCTCGTACCACCACGCGGTGAAGAAAATTGAGGATTATATGTTGAACCGTTAAACTTTTATTAACAAAATTAGTCTGAAAGACGTGCAAGACCGTAAGGAAATATTAAATGAATTGGAAGGAATCAGCTCCTTTGTAGCGAAAATAAGCGCTGAAAATTTGTATGAAGTTCCTAATGAATACTTCAGCAAGTTTGCAGAAGCAGTTTTAATTCGCATCAAAACCGGGCAAGCTGATTCTGTGAAAGGCGAGCTGGAAGTCCTGTCTCCATTTATGAGCAGGGTTAACAAGCATGCTCCCTTTAATGTTCCTGATGATTATTTTGAAAATTTCGCTTCTACATTAATCAACAAAATAAAATCAGAAAGCACAGGTTCTTTTTCAAGTGAGCTGAAAGAAATTTCGCCGATGTTGAGCAGTGCTGAAAAGCAAAATCCTTTTATTGTTCCGGCTGATTATTTTGAAAGCTTTGCTTCTAATTTAATGAGCAGGATCAAAGCAGAAGAATCGAAATCAGTTGATGAAGAATTAGAAAGTTTGTCGCCTTTTTTAAGCAAGCTGAATAAAAAAACGCCTTTCAGCCTTCCTGATAATTATTTCAAAGAACTTGCAGACAATGCAATGGCGGGCGCCAAGGCTGTGGAGTTTGTAAATGATGAACTTGAAAATCTTCCGCTGGTTTTAAGTGAACTGAAAAATAAAAATGTGTACGAAATACCTGCAGGCTATTTCGAAAATTTTTCTGCAACAGTCCTTAATAAAATAAAAACACAGCAGCGGGCAAAAGTTATTTCTATCAACAAAAAAACAAACTGGCTGAAATATGCAGCTGCAGCGGCAGTGATTGGTTTTATCGCCACAACAGCAGTGCTTATTTTTAATAATAAGAAACCAGGCACACTTTATAGCTATGCAAAAATTGATGACAAGCAATTAGCCGACAGCTTGCACAATGCGAATGATGAGGATATTTTGAATTACTTGCAAAGCCATAATGTGCCTGTTGTGGACACAAGCAGCAGCATTGCAGCCGCCGATTTTAATGATGACGATGTTGATGATATGCTCGCAGATGTTTCCGATAACGAGCTTCAGCAATATGCGAATGAAAATAATGGTACAAAAGAATCGACAACAAATTAAAATGAAAAAGTTTTTATTATTATATGGAATGATTTGCTGGCTTGCAGTGGCCGTTGTCGCTCAGGATAATAATGCTGACAATGCGCAAAAGCCCGACGGAAGCAGGTTAGAAGCTTTGAAGATTGCATATATCTCAAAAAAACTGAATCTCACTCCTGAAGAAGCACAGAGGTTTTGGCCGGTTTACAATCAATACTCTGCCGAAATTAAACAGGTGCGCAAAAATTCAATCCAGACCAATGAGCCTCAGATTCAAACTGATGAAAAAATATTGAACATCCGAAAAAAATACAATGGAGATTTTGAAAAAGCGCTCTCCCCACAAAGAGCCGATGAGTTTTTCAAATGTGAAAAAGAGTTCGGCGCATTTGTTACAAAAGAATTGATACAGAGAAGGAACATGCGGGCGCAACAAAGGCGCCCATTGTTCAGACAATAATAAGCCCCAATATTTTGCCCGTTTACCGATTAGTTTTATTTGCAAATTTGCTATTAACGATATTTGAACTTGGTGTTTTTCATAGGTTAGCAACGGCCAGCTCTTTTAAGGGCAGGCCTTTTTTGTTTATGCTAATTGACGCGAATTTGTGCTAATTAACACGAATATTGGATGATAAGTTTTTGTGGATTTTCATTAATTTTCGAAAATGGAGAATAACCTTATCTATAAAGAAGAATGCTATATAATTGTCGGCATTTGCATGAAGGTTCATAAAAAATTAGGGAAAGGATTTAAGGAAGTTGTTTATAAAGATGCGATGGAAATTGAACTGAAGAAAGCAGGTGTTTGTTATGAAAGAGAAAAGAAATTCAATATAGTTTACGAAGGAGTTATTTTACCGCACCAATTTGTGGCAGATTATTTTGTTTTTGATTCTATCATTATCGAAGCAAAAGCAACATCAGTCATTCACGCAGATTCTTTTCGACAAACCCTCAATTATCTCAAAGCTTCTCAAATTAAATTAGGCATTTTAATAAATTTTGGAACAGATAGCTTAACATTTCAGCGGATCATTTGCACCCATTAGCGCTAATTGGTATTAATTCGCGTCAATTAGCGTCTGGATAAATTGGCGTCCGAATGTCGTGATAAAATAAAAAGCTCCACTTTTCTTCTTGTCCTCGTTGCCACCATTGCTTGCGAAGCTCCATGCATTTTTTTCCGTCATAATCATATTTCGCAATAAAGCGGTTTTTCATTTGTTGTAGTTGCGGTGCAACATCGCCGCCGAAGAAAATTTTCTCTCCTCCATCAACAATCCAAAAAACCTGGTGATAAGGACAGTGCCCTCCAGTTAATTCATATTTGATGTAACCATCGATTGCCCCATCGCCATCTAAAAAAACTACTTTGCTATTATTTTTCAAACACTCCAAATCTTCTGTGATGTAAGATGGAAAACCTTTTTCAAATGCATATTCCAGTTCTTTTTTCTGAACATAATAAGTAGCATTTGGAAAAGCAAGTTCTCTTTGCCCGGTTGAAGAATTTATTTTGCTCAATCCACCTGAATGGTCTTTGTGCAAATGGCTCATCAAAACTTTTGTAACTTTTAATGGATCAATTCCGGCATTAGTAAGGTTTTGATGAATTTGCATCATACTATTATTTTCAAACCCTAAACCTGTATCAAGCACTAAAATATCTTCCGAAGTAATGACTGCAAAGGGCTGCACTTCCACTAATAAACTTCCCGTTTCCCTTTGTTGCAAATCATCTTTTTCTTTATTGAAAGGAATAAATTTTTTTGATTTGCCTACTGTGAAAGCACCTTCGCTGAGTGGGATAATTGTCATAATTAAATGTAGTGAAAAGTCGGGAAGCCGGTTCAAGTCCGAAAATCAGCAAAGACCGGAAGTCGGAAAGAAAAATATTTTATTTTGAAAATCTCTTTCGGACTTACTGACTACTATTCTATCTCAAAACCATTTGCCTGTCTGCGTCTAATCTTATCAAAACAAAAAGCATGATGGTGAATGTAAGCAATGATGTTCCACCATAGCTCATAAATGGCAACGGAATTCCAACAACAGGTGCAAGACCAATCGTCATGCAAACGTTCACGGCTATATGAAAAAAATAAACGGATGCAACTCCATAAGCATAACATCTGCTGAATGTGCTTCGCTGTCGCTCAGCGATAGCAACAATCCGCAAAAGCAGCACCAAATAAATGCCAAGGAATAGAATGCTTCCTACAAAACCAAAACCTTCCCCAATTGTACAGAAAATAAAATCGGTGCTTTGCTCCGGAACAAATTCATAACGGGTTTGTGTTCCTTTTAATAATCCTTTTCCAATAACGCTTCCGCTACCAATTGCGATTTTGCTTTGTTTTACATTATAGTTATTGTCCTTTTTCTTGCCCACACTTTTTTGTTCAATTTCTAATTCAGCTTCTTCATTTTTTGGCACATAATCTTTTCCAATTGCATCGTAAATTCTTTTGACCTGATAGGCTTTGAAAACATGATCAAAAATAAATGGAACAACAAATCTTTGCACTCCGACACATACAAACCAAATGCCTACAATTAAAAAAAGAATGCCGCGATTTCTTTTCACTTGTCTTCGCAAAAAATAAATTGCAATACCTGCAATAGCTGTTAATATTAATGCAAGCACATTCTTATCAAGCAAAAGCGTGGCAACAACCAGCACGGCGAAAGAGAAACCAATTACAAGAACCATCGGCGGCAATCCTTCGCGGAACATGACGAGGAAAAAAGAAAAATAAACGAGCGCAAGGCCTGTTTCTTTTTGCAAAATTGAAAGCATAGCAGGCGCAAGCGCTATTGCTGCGGCAATTAATTGAGAACGCGGCTTGTAAAAATCAGTTTCGATTCTTGATAAATATTTTGCAAGCGCAAGATTTACAAAGATGGTGCAAAGCTCAGCAGGTTGTAATTGAAATGCATTGCCAAAGCGAATGATTGATTCGGTTCCTTTTACACGTGAGTGGAATGGAAAAACAAGAAGCAATAGTAATATGCCGGATGCGTAGCCAAGGTTTGCAGTAGCAGTAAAAAATTTGCTGTCAGTCAGCAATATAAAAACGCCGACAATTGCACCTAATATAAAATAAAGCAATTCGCGGCTATAGTCTGTTTTCAATGAAATAAAACCTTGAAGAATATTATCAGTATCTCTATACGTAGCTGCAAAAATGCATGTGACGCCAATGCAGCAAAGTATTGCCCAGATCCACACGAGTGGCCAGTCGATTCCTTTTGATATGGCAGGGTTGCGCTGATTCATATTATCTGGTTATAGAATCTGGCTTAGTGATTTTATTATTACTCTTCGGTTTCATCATCGGGCTTTTTATGTTCGGCGATATGGTATTGATATTTCTTTTCAGTGTATCTAACAATGCCGCTCGTGAAGAAGGTGTGATATATTTCATTAGCCTGCTGCTATCATGTGTTTGCAAAGCACGTTTTGCCGCATTAGTTGAATCTTGCAAAAACTGAGCACGCACCAAATATTTCGGCATCAAATCAGTTTTAGAAATCTGTTCAGCTTTTGTAACGCTCTCTGGCCTTAATGAATCATTCAAATATTTTTCAACTAATAAAGAGCCAATTGGCGCTGCCCATGCTGCGCCATAACCAGCATTCTGAACAACCACTGCGATTGCAATTTTAGGGTTTTCTCTCGGCGCAAAACATACGAACATCGCATTGTTCTTCAACTTTGTTCTTTTATGTTCTACTCTTGCCCCATAAGCGTGCCGGCGTCGGTCATGCGCAGGAACTCGGCCGCGTTCTTGGTCGATGCCACGATGACTTGCGCCGGCGTCATCCCGGCGGCCACCATGTCGGCCATCTCCACATGGGGAGCCCAGGGCGTATTGCCGTCGGTGCCGAGCACGATGTGCACGCCTCCCGCGCTGAGCTTGGCGAGGTTGCGCGCCTGTATGCCGTAGAACTCCTGCGCCTTCGGCCGGTCGGTGTTCGCCTGCTCGAGCTTCGCCATCTCGGCGGCGGGGAGGCTCGCGCGCAGCCATGAGATATCCGTCTTGACGCCGCGATCCGGCAGGTTCGGATTGACCACGAGGTTCGGGGTGCTGTTTGACCAGGGCCATGAACTCATCGTCAACGTCGCGGTCGCGAACGCTGTGGGCGAACGCATCGATGCCGGCACGCAGCACCCCTTTGGCGTCTTCGAGCGTGAAGATGTGCGCGGTGGCGCGGAACCCGTTCTTGTGGGCCTCGTCGATGACCGCGCTGTACAGGGCCGGTGTCAGCTTCGGGAAGTTGCCGTCGCGGTCGTCGACCCCCAAGCTTGATAATGTCGACCTTGTGCGCGACGAGATCCTGGACCGCCTTGCGGCCGTCCGCCTCGGTGTCGATCCAGATCGGCCCCGGCGATTGGT
>CAVRBD010000033.1:0-20074 GCA_963718975.1 uncultured Bacteroidota bacterium
CCTTCCTCATCCGGCTCAAAAAAAACTTCAGTGCCATCGATCATTACTTTAAATTTATAAGAAATGCCTTGAGCCCATAACTGTGCAGTAAAATCCATCTCTTTACCATTGTAGTTAATATTAATCAGAAATTTTTCTTCCATATATATTTAAGATATTGCGTTTCGCTCTGAACGAAAAATCAAACCATTCTTACCGAAAATAATTTTTCATTCACTCAACCTATTATTTTCGTTGCTTTCCAAATTTAGTTTTCTAACATCACCTACAATATTTTAATAATCCCGACATCTCAAACTGAAGTTTATTTTCTTTATCGTGTTTTTTAATATCTCTAAAAATGGAATCGAATCAATTGATTTTATCGCTGCTTGTGAAATAATTAAACATTTGTGTATATGAACATACACAGAAAACAAAATAAAAAATGACCGTACATTTTTATTTGCATTGCAACTAATTATTAATACGTCCTTGTTCTTCTTTGGCTGAATGGCCTTCTTTCCCTTGAGTTTTCGGCCTTTCCCAAAAGAGCGGTAAAAAGAAAGTTTAACGATTGGAAAGCTTCTCGACTCACCCTGGTAGTTAACCCAAACATCAGAGTTGAATGCATCTTTTGTAACCGCTCCGACTGCACTGTGATAACTGGCTCCTCTAAGTAAATCGGATATTGATAATTGAAAGCTTCCGTGATCGTTTTTTAATTGCTTTTTAATGCCGGCATTAAAAATAAGACTTTCACCGTTGCGTGAATTTCCATAATACGATGGAGAATTATAATAGCCCGAAAGTTCTGCTGACCATTCATTTGCTAGTGTAAATGACTCAGCAAAATTAGCAGACCATGAAAAGAATGTCTTTTCAAAAGGCTGAGGTGTAAAACTTACTTTATATTGTTTTGGGCCACCGGTAATGGTATAAGACATCGTCCACCATTTGCTAATTGTTACGGGTATAATTGCCTGAATGTTGAAAGTATTTTGCCAATTAGCATTCTCTGGTTTAAGATAAACCAATCCTTGTGTTGGCCCGGTGGTGATGCTGGTTTGAAGGATCGGGTTTTCATCGCGGCTGTATAATAATGAAAAAAGGTAATGACTGACATTGTACCCAATTTTAAAATTATGAGTGATCGTTGGCTGCAGTGTTGGGTTGCCGGTAAAAACAGAAACGGGATCATTATAAATAATATAAGATGCAAGATCATTATAAGAAGGTCTGGTTACACGGTTTGTATAAGAAAGTTGCAGCGAAGAGCGGTCATTCAAAACCCTGGAAAAAATAATAGCCGGAAACAGTTTACCCAAACTGCGGTTCACGTTATATAAACTATCAACAGGTTTGTCAGTGCCATTGTGTGAATATTCATAACGCGCCCCAACATTAATTGTCGAAAAACTATCAATCTGCCATTGCAGGGTAGCGTATGCGGCGGCAATTTCTTCTCTTGTACCCAGACTGCTGGTGGTTCCTACTGAACTTGGCACCCAATCGCCGTTTACAAAGTTTTCAATGCCTGACAGTGCTGCACTTTTTGTGTATGTCCCCTTAACCCCACTTTCAAATTTTAATTTTTTATTTATTTCACCATTATAATCTGCCTTCTCAACCCAAACTTGTATCAACGTATTTGACAAGTCTCTTTGCTGGTTGGCATACAAACTATCATTGGCTCCTACAGCGTTACCATCATTGTTGATGAAAGTGCTTTGTACGTTTGTAGGGCCATCACTTTTATAGTAGATATAATCTCCTTCAATCAGCAATTTTTCTTTTTTGCTAAAGATTTTTTCAAAATAAATGTCACCAATCATATTATTTGAATGATTATTACCAGTAAGCATAGAATTGAAAATAAGAACTGAATCTGGCTGAAGCGCATAATATCCATGATTAACTGAGTTGTTCATAGAATTAGAAAGATCCATATTAATGCCAGCACCAATTGTTATACCCGTTTTAATATGGATATCAGTCGTGAGATTAACCGAATTATAATTTGATATTGGTTTTTGAATACTGGTATAATTAAAAGAAGCCTGGCCACCAATGACACCAACATTTTCTGTGCCGCCGGCATACAAGGCGCCATAACCCCGGCTATGCCCATAGGAATAAGAACCCTGCACATTGACTGTGCCGGTATTATGACTGATAAAAAATCCGGCAGATAATTTTTCTCCCCGCCCATAGCCAGCGCTTGCAGTAACAGATCCACGTGTACCTCGTTGTTTGGCTTTTTTGGTGATGATATTTATTAATCCTGCATTACCATCTGCATCATATTTTGCAGGAGGCGTGTTGAGCAATTCAATCTGATCGATATTATCTGCGCTCATTGAATTTAATAAAGCCATTAGCTGCGCCATAGGCATCCGCAATAACCTGCCATCAAGCATTACAAGCACGCCACTTTTTCCATTCAGCGTAATATCTGTACCCGTAGGATTAAGAGCCACACCAGGTGAGCGTGTCAGTACCTCAAGCACTGTACTTCCTTTAGAGAGTAAACTATTTTGTACATTAACAGTGATGCCCGCGGCTTGTTGTTCAACAAGAGATTTAAATCCTTTCACAACAACATTGCCTAAAAGGCCTCCGGAATCATGCATAACGATCTCACTAAAATCTCTGTTCATCTGTTCAACAGACAAAATAAAAACAGGTGAGAGCCAATCTTCATAACCAATTGCGCTTAATTTAAGTTGATATGTTCCGGGCCTTGTTGCGACCAAACTAAAATGGCCATTCGAATCAGCTAAAGAAAATCCGATCAACATACTGTCTCTGGCATTTATTAATCGGATAGAAACAAACGGAATTGGATTCCCTACAGTATCCTTTGCTCTACCAGTTAGCTGAGAAAAGGCATCGTTAATACTGCAAATAAATAGTAGTGCAGCAATTATTATTTTCATTTGCCAAAGAAATGCCAGCACCTCTTCGTAATAAAACGAGGTTGACAAAGTGTTATAAAAGATTGATGAAATACATTTGAGAGCATTTCCAGCCTGTCATACACCGGGAAATGCAATTCATCAATTATAATGAGCTGTTCAACCATAAGCAAATAAAACAAGGCGCATACCTGTAACTTTGGTGATGGCGCGACTACAAAAAATACAGCACTGGATAAAAAAATATAAGTTATACCATATCCCTTTTTGGATGTTGTATAACTATTTTTTTTGGGCCTTGCAGATTAATAGCGCATCGGGTGCGGCCAGTACCATATTTTTCTCTTACTCTTTTATCAAGTTTCTTTTTTATGTCATATTCCCCGCGCTTGCGGTTTATTTCAATCTCTATTTTCTTTTGCCAAGATATCTCGAAAAAGGAAAGTATGCAGCATATCTTTTCTATGTTTCCATAACGGTTATCGTAGCCGCAGCATGCGTGGTGCCAGCCTATTACATTACTTCATATCTCGCAGGAGGAACGGTTTCAACGGTATATGGCATTGAAGGCCCTTATAAATTTTATCAGCTATTCAAGCAAGATCCTCTGAGGACCACAATTGCATGTACAACACTTGCAATGAGCATCAAACTAACCAAGAACTGGATAGAAACCAAAACCAGGCAGCGCTCTCTTGAAAAAGAAAAACTCGAAACGGAACTTACTTTTTTGAAATATCAGTTCAATCCGCACTTTCTTTTTAACAGCATTAATTCCATTTTTTTTCTCATCCACAAAAACCCTGACATGGCGTCGGCTTCTCTTGCAAAATTTTCTGAATTGCTTCGTCACCAATTGTATGAGTGCAATGAAACATTGATCCCACTTGAAAAAGAAATTGCTTATCTGGAAAATTTTATGGAGCTGGAAAAACTTCGCCAGAATTTAGGCCTCGTGACAGAATATAATATTAACGGCGCTGAAAATACCCATTTTGCGATAGCGCCTTTTATATTGATCACTTTCGTAGAAAATGCTTTTAAACATGTTTCAACAGCGAAAGAAACCAATAATAAAATTTGCATAAATATTAATATCAGTGATAACGCCCTTCACCTTCATGTAATGAATACCAAGACTCCGCAACAGCAACAACAGATAATCCATTATGGAGGTATCGGACTTAAAAATGTGCAACGCAGATTGGAATTAATTTATCCCGGAAAGTATAAACTTGATATTAATGAAATGCCTGAAATTTTTTCAGTGAACTGCGAATTACAATTAGAAAAAATGGAACCGGCAAACAAAAAAAATTATCATTCAATTATATCGGCATGAAACTTAACTGCGTGATTATTGATGATGAACCACTCGCCCGGGAAGGGTTGGCAAACTATGTGCGTGAGGTAGATTTCCTTGAACTTGGAGGTGTTTGCGAGAACCCGCTGGAATTGCAACCAATTATCGATCGTAAACCTGTTGATCTGATATTCCTTGATATACAAATGCCAAAAATGAACGGTATTGAATTTCTTAGAATCATGCAACAACCACCAATGGTTGTTATTGTATCTGCATATCCTTCTTATGCGCTTGAAGGGTTTCGGCTTAATGTGTTGGATTACCTGTTAAAGCCAGTCACTTTTGATTTGTTTTTTAAAGCAGCTTCTAAAGCGCGTGATTATCGGCGACTGCTTGTAAAAGATGCAACGGGGCAGCCAACAGTTACAGATGCGGACGATGATTATTTTTTTATAAAATGCGGGAACAAATATGAGAAAATACCTTTCGCAGAAATTTTTTATATAGAAGGCATGGAAAACTATGTGAACATCCATACCGGAAAAGGAAAATTTATGACGTTGCTTTCTCTGAAACATCTCGAAGAAAATCTCGCAGGGCAATCTTTTATACGAGTGCATAAATCTTATATCGTATCCATCCCAAAAATCGATGGCATTGATGGAAACGAAATTTTTATTGGCGCTGCGCGTATCCCCATCAGCCGTAACTATCGGGAAGTTTTTATTGCCAACGTTGTTTCAAAAAAACTTTGGGGCAGAAAATGATGCTGTCCATGTCCCATTGTTAATCATTAAAAACAAAAGAAAGGAAAACAAAATCAGCTTACATAAATTTTCGCATATACATGCACGTTAGCTACGCCTTAGCACAATTGAAATCCCGGAAATGCCTTTTGTATGATTTGACGAAGAAGAATAACCGTTTCATTATTCATTTCCGTTTGCGTTAAAATCAGTAAAAACAAACCAAATCATAAAATGCAAAAAGGGCAACGCTTATTCAGTGCCCTGCCCTTTTCAATTGTGAAAAAGCTAATATTAGACCGCTTCTATTTCTGCAGCAGCTTCATAATTGATGTGCTTTTCTGCAATAGATGTTAGCAGATCATCAGCTTTTTTCTCATCTTTTAAAGTAGATTCAAGAATGTCTGAAACATCTCTGTGCCCGAGCGTGCGCGCAAGTTGTGAAAGGCCGCCATAAGTTGAGATTTCATAATGCTCTACTTTCTGACCGGCAAGGATAAGGCCCACATCCCTTGTTGGAGTGCCTTTTTCTGTATCATCGATGATGCTTTCGCCTTCTTTTGTGATACCTTCTATAGCTTCACATTTTTTTGCTTCTGCTTTTTCCCCTAGTATTTCGAAAATGTTTTCCAATCTAACTACATGTTCTTTTGTAGTTTCAAGATGTTCGCCAAATGCATGTTTCAATTGTCCTGAATTTGCAGCCTTCTGCATTTTCGGAAGCGTTTTCACCAAATGTTTTTCTGCCCAATAAATATCCTTGATCTCATCAACAAAGAATTCCGCCAGCCTTGAAGATGATTTTGAATGCTTAACTGTTTTTGTTTGCGCCATAAACTGATTTTTTAAAATTATTAAAATTATTAAAATTATAAGTAGTGGTTTTCAAATACCATGCCCCTGACTTTCTTGCTTATGACTGCCTAACCGGCCGCATCATTTTGGGGGAGGTTTAGCCTCATGCGGTTCAATATATTGCCCATCGATTGCTCAAGGGTGAACTTGCTTTTTAAGGCATCTTAAAACGAACACTCACACTGTGAACTTTTTCCTGAGAAAATTTTATAGTACTATTTTAAATGAGAAGTTGTTGGCGACTTTCCATAACGTGAATAATCGTTATAAAAAAGGGCCGGATAAAAATCCAGCCCTGTATAAGATTGTAATATCCTGCTAAAAGCCTAAGCGTAAAGTTAGATGGCTGGCGCGCTTTCACAATTACACAACTTGTTGATTCATTTATATAATTCACACTTTTTTCTTGATATACTTGAAAAACAATCACGGCTTGCACTGCAAAATGTGGGTATTAGCATTGCGATCTTAAGCATCCGATATGTGAATGATGTAGTTCATTCCCTTAATTGTTTAACAGGTTCATTCACGGATAAGATAAATTTTGCATAATCCCGGCATAAGTTTGGCTTTCTTTAAACTTAGAAATCTTTTTAAAATTCCCGCAAGGCAAGAAAACCTGATGCGATTTTTTCCCAATCGTTGTTGTAGCAAAAGCCGTTTGAAAAGCTGCAAAAAATATTTAACCGGCTGATAATGAAAAATATTTACATCCACACAGAAAGAATATTTGAAAAGCTTGCCTCTGCCGCCATTGCATTTCTAGGCAATTCCATCACCTTCCTTTTTGCTTTGCTCGCTGTTATTTTCTGGCTTAGCAACAAAAAATTTTTTACAGAAGACATCCATTACAAAATAGGGGACATCATCCTGGGTGTAACTTTTTTAAGCTTATTCATCATACAAAAATCATTCAACCGTTTCTCCGGCTCTCTTCACCTAAAGGTCAATGAGCTTGTTGCTTCGCATGAAACGGCAAGCAATGCTTTGATCAGCGTAGAAGAAAAAACGGAGCATGAGATCGCAAAGCTTTCGCAAGAGTATACTGAGCTTGCAAAAAAGGAGGGAGAAAATAAACCCTGAACAAAATGAATTTTTCAATTCCTGTTTTATCTGACAAAATACCGATAGCTTTTATTTTCTTTTTTTGCATTTGAAAATAATGAGAAAGCTGATTATTGCTATTATAGTGGGAATGATAACGTGGATTCTCCAATTGACTTTTGCATGCAATAAATAAGCTTCGATGCAATTTCTATAGATGAAGCAGGGTTCTGGCCTGTGATGATATTCCTGTCACGAACAACATGGCTTAAATGATCCGGTGCTTTGCTATAATTGGCGCCCAGGGCAGTCGATGAAGATTCAATCAGAAATGGCAGAATTTCTACTATCCCTGATGCTTGCTCTTCGCTATTGCTAAAACCTGTTATCAGCTTATTTTTAACCAAGGGCTCTCCAGTTATATCTAATGGGCTCAATAAGCCCGCAACTCCATGACATACCGCAGCAATAAATTTATTATCGGTGTTGAAATCCTCAACTAACTTGGTTAAGGTTCCATTGCCAGGAAAGTCCCACATTGCTCCATGGCCGCCTAGAAGGAAAATGATATCAAAATGTTTCGCAGTTTGGCTGCTCAAGGGCGCCGAGTTCTGCAATAAGGAAATGGCTTCAGGGTCTTTTAAAAATCGCTTTGTAGAAGAATTAGCCGCAATGATAGATTCGCTTTTCGGATCCAATGGCACTCGCCCCCCGATTGGTGAAACAAGGGTAATCTCAGCGCCGGCTTCTTTAAAAATATAATAGGGGATCGCAAGCTCATGCAGCCACAAACCAGTCTTACGGCCGGTATGGCCCAACTCGCTATGCGATGTTGCAACAACAAGAATTTTTATGGGATTCATTTTTTGCAGTCTTTATTTATGTTGGCAATCAGGAAAATCAACTTTGATTATTGAAGACACGAATATCCTTTCCTATAAGGCTTCAACTATTATATAACTATATAAATTAGTTACATCATTCACACATTCCACTGCCTCGATTTTAATTTTTGCGAAAGGAATACTATTCTCGGTTATGCATGACTGTTAAAAAATGCCTGCCAGAAGGTTACTGAGCAGCAAATTTAAATTACAAAGATGGTTAGGCACAATTTTCGGGCAGGCGCAAAACCACATCCTATAATGTGCAGATGTATGATGATGAACCCCTTTTCGCAAGGCTCCTTTCATCTTTCATGAAGCCATGCTTCGTTTATGGTACAAATAAAAAGTAGATCAATGCAATGGCTGCAATTGTCATTGCTATTAAAGTTATAAAGCCAAGAATATTTGAAAGCTTTGAATTTGTGTTTGCCTGCATTATTTTTTTGTTGTTGCCGATATGCAAGATAACTGCGATCGAAACTGGCGCAGTAAGCCCATAAGCGATTGCCGTATAAAACAATGCTTTTATAGGGCTCACACCTAAAGAGTCGAGAGACAGGCCGACTAAAAGAGAAATGATGATGGAAATATAAAATGATCTTGCTTCTGAAAATTTTTTATCGAGGCCTGCTTGCCAGCCGAAGGTTTCTGCGAGCATGTACGATTGTGATCCTGCTAAAACCGGTATTGCCAAAAGGCCTGTGCCCAGCACCCCAAGTGCGAAAATTAAATAGGTCAGTCTTCCCGTCAACGGCTCAAGAGCTTTTGCGGCCTGGTCAACTGTGTCTATTTGCCTGATGCCGGCAGGGAACAAAACGCTGCCTGCAGTAAGTATAATAAAGAACATCACAAAATTAGACAGGAGCATACCCGTATTTATATCTGTTTTCATATCCTCAAGCGCGATTTTATCCACCATCACTTTTCTTTTTTTGTGAGCAATGTCTTCTGACTCCATTGTTGCTTGCCAAAAAAACAAATAAGGCGAAATTGTTGTGCCGAGCAGCGCAACTATGATAGATATAAAACCTTTATTAAGTTGTATGGTAGGGAAAAAAGTGTTCTTTGCAACCATGCCCCAATCTTGTTTTACCATGAAGGGGACAATCATATACAATAACAAAGAAAGACAAAGCCACTTTAAGATCATGGCTATTTTTTTATAGGGAAATTTGATGATGACCCACATCAACAGAGCAGTGAATGCGATGCAAAAAGCAAAAACAGGGACTGCCGGGAAAATCATATTTGCTACTGCACCCATACCCTGAATGTCAGCGCCGATATTTAGTGTTATCGCCGGAAAACTCAATAACAACATCATATAAAGCAAAAACCTGGGATAGTGTTGCTTCAATGTAACAGTTAACCCTTGTGAAGTAATCAACCCGATTCTGGCGCACATCCCCTGGATGGCAGCCATCAGAGGGAACGTGAATAAAGCGGTCCATAACGTTGCGATGCCAAATTGAGCACCCGCCTGAGAATACGTGGCAATGCCCGAAGGGTCATCATCGCTTGCGCCAGTTATTATGCCAGGCCCTAGAATGGCAAAAAATTTTTTAACTCTATTGGAATATCTTGAGGATTTCGTCATATTTTTTCTACTGTGCCTTTAAGGAGCGATTATCGTGATCAGGTGTCAAGCACGGCCTTCCTGGAATAATAAAGCAGCTAACGCACATGGCTACCCGTATATTAATAACAGCAGCCGGCCTGCAAGCTACCGAAATTAGTTGCATATATGTTCTTGTGTAATCTTTCAATATATCAGGCAAGACAGGGCTCAGCGGAACATACCCCCTTTTTTGCCTTTTGCACTTTCAATCAAAATCTGCATCCTGTTGCTGTCAACATGTTTTATCTGCAGAGAAATTACTAACGGTCTTGCATATCCTACGTAAGCTGTTGTCTCAGTTATCTGGGAAACAATAAAGCCCTGTGATCGTGTCTCTTCTTTCGTCGTTCAAAACAATGTGAAGAACAATTGGCGATTTCCTATTCTTGTCCTGGTGCGTTGTGCGGCAGAAAAAATTGAAGCGGATGTTTAATAGCAACGGCATGATTTGCGATTTGTAAAATTACCGGCTGCTATGCTTTAACGCCAATGCATAACCGCGCAAGGCTATGCATTGAAAATGTCTTTGGTTCTGCTCCTCCAGAGTGGCAAACCTGCACATTCGATAATTTAAAATGCGCTGTATTGCAGCATATTTCGCTATTTCAGCGGAGGGGAAGGGATTCGAACCCTTGATAGGATTTCTCCTATACACACTTTCCAGGCGTGCCAGTTCAACCACTCCTGCACCCCTCCTAAAAGGCTGCAAAAATACAGCTTATATTCAGTTGCCGAATATTTTTTCTGCATTTCCGGTTGTTATCAGTGCTACTTCTCCGAGGTCAATATTTTTCAATTCCGCAATTTTTTTTGCAACATAAATCAGGAAACTGCTTTCATTTCTTTTCCCCCGAAATGGCACCGGGGGCAGATACGGGGCATCTGTTTCAAGAACAACGTGCTTGAGATCAACTTCTTTTAGCACTTCAGGCAACAACGATTTTTTATAAGTAACAACCCCGCCAATGCCAAGATAAAAACCAAGATCAATAATTTTTTTAGCAGCTTCAATATCACCGGAAAAGCAATGAAAAATACCTTTAAGCTTACCATTCTGGTGCTCCTTTACAATATCAATACATTGCTCCATCGATTCTCGTGAATGAATAACAATCGGTATATCATAGTGCATTGCCCATTCAATCTGCATATGAAAAGCAGTGCTCTGATTTTTCGCAAAACTTTTATCCCAATAAAAATCAAGCCCAATTTCCCCAACGGCTGCGAATTTTCTTTTTTGTAAAAGATGTTCTGCTATTTTTAATTCATCCATAAAATTTTCTTTTACTGAACATGGGTGAAGCCCAATCATAGAAATACAGGTGTCCGGGAATTTTTTTTCGGTCGCAATCATTGCATCCAAAGTGCTACTGTCAATTGCAGGCAGATAGAGCTTTTCAACGCCTGCGCCGATCGCTCTTTCTACTACTTGATCTATATCATCATCAAATTCTTTTGAATACAGATGACAATGTGTGTCTATAAATTTCATTATCCTGATTTAAGATTTTTTGCTTTAACATGTGAAAACTGAGGCATAAGTGTTATTTCGCAGCAATAACCGTAAAATTCACATTAAAAGCTGTTTTTGAGCAGCTAAAAAGTTGTTGCTGTTTAAATTACTTTTTTATTAATTAAAAAAAGTTCTACCTTTAAATCAGTTTTCATAGGGTACGGATTAAAAACGGGCCAGGGTGTCTACCCAGGCCCAATTCATTTAATAACAGTTTGTTACTGTTTTTGATGGAAGTTTTTCTCAAAAAAAAGTTCATCTTATCACGTCGAATTTGTACCCTTTATCTGCAAAAAAACTTAATGTCTCTTTCACTGCAATTTTCATTTTTCCAAATGCTTTATCGCTATCATGGAAAACAACTATTGAGTTTTGTTTTGCATTTTTAATTACATTCAATGAACATCTTTGCGCAGAAATTTTTTCATCAAAATCAGCGCTCAATACATCCCACATTATAATCCTAAATCCTGCTTTTTTCAGACAATCAATTTGAAAGCTTGTGATCTTGCCATATGGAGGCCTGAAAAGATCTGAGTCGATATATTTTTTTGCTTGTTCAATATTGCTGAAATAGGCATCATCACTGGATTTCCAGCCATTCAGATGATTGTGCGTATGATTGCCAACGCGATGTCCTTCTTGCAAAATTCTTTTATAAATGTCTGTATGTTCGGCAACATTTTTTCCAATGCAAAAAAAAGTTGCTTTCGCATTGTATTTTTTTAGTTCGTCTAAAACAAATGGTGTTGCAACAGCGTTTGGGCCATCATCAAATGTGAGGTAAATTTTTTTTTCATCGGAAGGGATTTCCCAAATGCATGACGAAAAAATTTTTTTTAAGAACCACGGAGTCTTTACGAAATAAAACATGCTACAAATTACAGAACAATATTTAGCAAAAAATCAGAACGTAGTAATGTGGATGACCTTTTTATTTTCCCGAAAAATTTTTCCATTTTTACTTACAAATTCTTGCTGGCTTTTTTCGTCTGTCAATATTTTATCCATGTATTTTCTTACTTCATCATTAGGCAGCGAAACATTATCCCCAAATAAAAGAGCTTCGTCTATATATCCCCGTAAGAGCGGCTCCAACTGGCTATTAAATAAATTTACACCTGCATATATATCGCTGCCGAGAATTTTATTATCGGATACGCAAACAATGCCAACAACGGAAGTATCTGTTTTTTTAAATTTTTGAAGAAAAAAATTAAAATAATCATCTCCCAAAAAAACCCTCGGCTCCATTCTCCTTTTACTTTTTTTCTTCTTATCATCTGTCTCAGATTCCCGTTGTGACAGGTATGCCAGCGTTTTGTTATTAATATGCCCTCTTTCCAACTGGTTATCTATCTCGCGCCAAATCTGAACCTGATTTTTTGTGCTGTCCAACACTTTTCGTAAATGAGTATTTGCAAAACCGCTGTAAACAAATTCTTTTTCTTTATCAGCCCACCTGCCTTCCTCTACACACATAACAGGAATGTATTGATCTTTTTTTGACGGAAGCAAAATCGTATCTCTCATTACCATCCTATCCTGTCTTCCACCGGCAATCAATTCTCCTGAATTAACATAAATAGAACTATCTGAATTATTATTGATGCGAAGCCAGTGCACATTTTCAGTTGAAGCGGTGCCGCGCTCAGTAATTACAGCAATACCATTCTTTATTGCATCGCTCAATGATATTACTTTAGGAATACCACGCATGTTCCCATCGCCCATGTTTTTTTGCCTGATGGGAATTATTTTAAGGTTTTTGTAAGTGAAGGCGCTATCGTAGTCAACAAACAATGTTTCGTAAGTAAGCTGTGCGCTGGCAGCAGAAGCACTTAACAAAAGGAATATTGAAAATAGAAATTTCATTGCAGCTATAGTATCAAATGTAATAAAATAAAGCCGAGAATACTAGCGCCTGCCAGCTTTTCAAATCCTGTATATTTGCGGCTATGAGCAAAAAAGTAAGGGTGCGTTTTGCGCCAAGCCCTACAGGCGGCCTGCATATTGGTGGGGTCCGGACTGTTTTATATAACTATTTATTTGCCCGCCAAAATAGTGGCGATTTTATTTTAAGGATTGAAGACACTGACCAATCAAGATTTGTTGCCGGCGCTGAAGATTATATTTATGAAACGCTTAGCTGGTGCGGATTGGAGCCGGATGAAAGCCCAAAAAAAGGCGGCAGTTTCGGTCCTTATCGCCAAAGCGAAAGAAAAGAAATTTACAGGAGATATGCGGAGCAGTTGATTGAACAAGGCAATGCTTATTATGCATTTGACACGCCAGAAGAATTGGATGCGAAAAGAAAATCAATTGCCAATTTTCAATACAATATCGCAGCAAGAAATGACCTGAAAAATGCTTTGACACTTGATGAAACTATTGTTAAAAAAATGCTTGATGAAAATGTGCCGCATGTCATCAGAATAAAAATGCCTGCAAATGAAGAAATAAAATTTACTGACATGATCCGTGGCGAAGTTTTTTTCAACTCTTCCCAGGTTGATGATAAAGTTTTATTAAAAGCAGATGGCATGCCCACGTATCACCTTGCTGTGGTAGTTGATGATTATCTCATGCAAATTTCACATGCATTTCGCGGTGAAGAATGGCTGCCGAGCGCACCGGTGCATATATTATTATGGCGCTATTTATTTGGCGAAGAAAACATGCCGTCAATGGGCGCATCTGCCATTAATATTAAAGCCTGATGGAAATGGCAAGCTCAGCAAGCGTGATGGTGATAGGCTCGGCTTTCCTGTGTTTGCCATGGATTGGACAGACCCAAAGACCAATGAAAAAACAACAGGCTTTAAAGAAAGAGGTTTTCTGCCGGAAGCGTTTATTAATATGCTCGCATTATTAGGATGGAATGATGGAACTGAACAGGAAATTTTTTCTTTGAAAGAACTGATCGAAAAATTTTCGATGGATCGTGTGCATAAAGGCGGCGCAAAATTCAATTATGAAAAAGCGAAGTGGTTCAATCATGAATGGATTAAGCAGTCAGCAGTTGGCAGTTATCAGTCGGCAGTCAAAAAATTTCTCACTGAAAATGGCATTCTTGTTAATGATGAAAAGAAATTTCATACAGTTTTAGAATTGGTGAAAGACCGCTGCACATTGCTTCCTGATTTTGTGCAGCAAGCTTCCTTCTTTTTCCAATCGCCGCAGAACATTGATGTTTCTGCGATCAAACCGAAATGGGATGAAAAGAAAAATCTTTTTTTTATTGAGTTGATCCGTGCTTATGAACTAATGAATTCCTGGCAGCACGATGACCTTGAAAAAGAATTTAAAGAAATTGCCGCTGCTAACGAAATCAAACCCGGTGATGTTTTATTGCCATTTCGGATAATGCTTGTTGGCGGAAAATTTGGCCCAGGCGTTTTTGATATTGCAGTTATTATCGGAAAAGAAGAAACGATCAACCGCATTAAGCATACATTATCATTACTCTCTACATAAACCTATAGGGTTTTTAAAACCTTATAGGTTTGTTTTTTTCCAAAAGCCTGTTGTATCTTTCTCCAAATAAATTTTTCATGCAGAAGCTCAACAGGCTTTTATATTTATTAGCTATCATCAAACTAGTTCTTCCTTTCTTTTTACAGAATGCAGTGTACGAGCCTCACCGCGATGAATTTTTATATCTCGCAGAAGGAAAGCACATGGCATGGGGGTTTATGGAAGTGCCGCCGTTGCTTTCTGTTTTTGCATGGCTCACGAATTTATTTGGCGGCAGCATGTTCTGGATAAAATTCTGGCCTTCACTTTTTGGGGCGCTTACATTTATTCTTGTTGGGAAAATTATTCATTTCGTTGGGCGGAAAATATTTCGCACTGCTGCTTGGCTTTCTTCCATTTATTACCGGCGCCTACCTTCGTGTGCATTATTTGTTCCAGCCAAACTTCCTCGAAATATTTTTCTGGACATTAATTGCGTATAGCTGTATCCGTTATGTTCAAACACAGAAAAATGAATGGCTTTATGTTTTGGGTATTAGTATTGGATTGGGAATGTTGAGCAAATATTCAGTTGCATTTTTTACAGTGAGCATTTTATTGGGATTGCTAATAACCAACCAAAGAAAAATTTTTGCCAACAAGCATTTATATTATGCAGCCGGCATTGCATTACTGATTTTTCTGCCAAATCTTATATGGCAATTCGCGTATCATTTTCCGGTTGCCCATCATATGAAGAAATTGCAGGAAACACAATTGCAATATATCAGTCCGGTAGGTTTTTTAACCGATCAATTGCTCATGAATTTGGCTTGTGTGTTTGTGTGGGTAAGCGGATTGCTATGGACTGCTTTTTCACGCGGTGCAAAACAATACCGATTTATTGCATGGGCTTATATTTTTGTGATCATATTATTATTGATCGGTCACGGAAAAGGTTATTATGCACTTGGGGCGTATCCGATTTTATTTGCATTCGGGGCATATCGGTTGGAGCAGCTTACAAAAAAGCGTTTTTATTTTTTGAGATATGTAAACATCACTTTCATAGCTTTCATTTCTTATCATTCCATCCCTCTTTTATTGCCTTTATTTGAGCCTGCAAAACTTGCTGCCTTCTATAAAGAAAGGCATTTGGAAAAAACAGGCGCATTAAAATGGGAAGATTTAAAAAATCATCCATTACCGCAAGACTTTGCCGATATGATCGGATGGAAAACAATGGCAGAAAAAACTGCAAAAGTGTACAATAGTTTGTCGCAAGAAGAAAAAAATAAGACCATTGTTAAAAGTGATAACTATGGCTTATGCGGTGCATTAAATTTTTATGGCCCTAAATTGGGTTTGCCTCAGGTATATGGTTATGATGCTTCTTTTTTATTATGGATCCCCGACACATTTAATGTAACAAATGTGATTACTGTAGGAGAAGAAATGCCCGATTCAACAAAAGACGTTTTAAAATATTTCAGCAGCGTTTCAGTGAAAGATGAATTGAATGATTCTCTCGCCAGGGAAGACGGCAGCAAGGTTATTTTGTGGTATCATTGTGATGCAGCTACATTAAGTAAATTTTTGAAAGATGAGATTGCACAAAAGAAAAAACTTTTTACGCAATAAATGCAACACAAATCCTCTATACTTTTAATGTAGCTTTTTAAATCGTCGAAAGAAAAACCAAGCCCATGATGTAGCATGGGCTTAAAATATTTCGTTATCATTTAAAAGTATACCGCGCCGAGATACCAACATTACCCAAATAAAAACTGCTGTAATAATCATAAGGTTTTACAACCTCTATCGTTGGCCTTATATCTGCTGAAACATCCAATGGTATTTTTGAAAATTTATAATCAACTCCTCCCGTAGGAAAAACGCCAATACCAAAACCTTTATAATCTTCATAGCTGGAAAATGTATTGAATGCAATGGCACCACCGCCAATAAACCATTTCAACCCTTCTATTGAACCAATATTAAAATGATATTGATAGCTCACAGATCCCGAAACATTGAACCAATCGTAACCCGGTATCCCATAATTTCTGAAACCGATATTAACCTCAAGTGCACCCGGGCTTTTGCCGAGAAATATTTTTAAGGAAGCGGAAACAAGATCATAGTAACCGTCGCCAATGCGCAGGCCAACGGCGCTTTTGTAATCACTTTGCGCATGAATCGCGGCCTGAATGCCAGATAATAAAATAGTGATGTAAATAATCTTTTTCATGATAATTTGTTTTATGATAAAATAATTTGTTTGAATAAAACCCAATCTGTTTAATTAGTTCTTTTTACATAGAATTGTCCGTCTGTAATTACGTGAGTGGTTTTAAGATCTTTGTCCCAATAAGTAGTACCCGAAAAAGTGCCCTTCGCGTACGATGAGGTCAGCTCTGAAATCGTCACTTTGCCATCTGCTATTACATTAGGGAATCCCGGGAATGCGCCTGTTGAATCAGTGAAAAGGCCAAGCGTTGCATAGCCTTGTTTCTGATCATCATAATATGTTATTTGAAGTTGCCCGATCTGAGTGCCATCAGCCTGAGTTATTTTATTGGGATCTTGAAAAGTTGTTCCGGAAACAATCGTGCTGTTGTTAAAAAGCAGCAGGCTTAATGATTCTTGTGATGAATCCTGCATGTTTGGATCAAATTGTTTGTAGGCTCCCATCAGGCACACATAAATTTTTTGATCGGCATCATAAGTAATTGCCATTTCTGCATCACTGCTATACTGCTTTTGAACGCCATCTGCTTTGAAATTGATATAATAAGCACCCGCGCCACTTGAAGGGTTATCGTTGCTTTTAGTGCAGCCAATAAACGCGAATGAACACAAAAGAATAGCAGCAAAAGAAAATGCGCAGGAAGAAAATTTTGATTTCATGATTTCTATTTTTAATAATAAATTATTTCTGCTGTAAACTTAGCATAGCATGAACCCATTATAAACCCATACTTATTTATTGAAGCTTCCCATTTATTATTCGCCGATAAAATTTAGATAATTGCGGATTATGCATTATCTTTTTGTCCTGCAATTTTCTCCTGACACACCTTCAAACAACTGACTGATGAAAAAAATTATTCTAACTGCTTTTATTGCTATGCCCGTGCTATTTTCTTTTAGCCAGCAAAACAATGCCTACATTGATTCTATAAGAACCGAACTGAACAAACACCCGCTGGCTGATACAAACCGCATTAATTTGCTGGTAGCGGTCTCAAACGCCATCTACCACAGCAAGCCCGAGGAAGCAATGAAATATGACGATGAGGCTATTTTATTATCAGAGAAAATAAAGTGGCAACAAGGGCTGGCAAATGCTCACCGGGTAAAAGGTGTTATATATTACATTCGGTCAGATTATCTCAATGCACTTCAATATTTTCAATTGGCCCTGAAAGAACACGGTGAAAATCGCGACCGCTTTGAAGCCACTATATTCAGTAACATCGCGCTGATATATATGGAGATGGGAAATTTTCAAGATGCGTTAAGCAATTACCATAAATCGCTTTCTATGGCCTATCAATTTGGCTGGAAAAGAGAAGAAGCAATTGCCGTGATGAATATTGGCCTTATAAAAATGAAAGAAGACAAATTTGATTCTGCAATTATTTTTTATGATACAAGCATACATACCGCACTCGAAATCGGAGATAAACAAGTACTGGCTTATGCATTAACGAATAAAGGCGCAGCACTTGAAAAAAGCGGCCATTATAATGAAGCCATCGAAACTTTCCAGAAAAGCATACCATTTGCAGACTCGATGAATGACAGCAGAATCAAAGCTCAGGCATTAGGCGGCCTCGCTGAAGCATACATTTTTAAAAAAGATTATGATGAGGCTGAAAAATATGCGCTTGCTTCCCTTGCATTAGGAAAACAATTAAACATACTTCAATATCAAAAGGAAATGTATCAGCTGCTAAGCGACTTGTATGTAGCCAAAAAGCAAACTGACAAAGCATTTGATTCATATAAAACTTACATATCGCTCCGCGATAGCATTATGAATGATGACAAGAAATCAGAAATGGTAAAATTGGAGATGAGATATGAGCAGGAAAAACAGCAAGCAACTTCTGCAGCAGAAATCAGCAGACAAAAATTGGTAAGAAATGCAATAATAACAGGGGCGTTCATTTTACTATTCGCTGCATTGATCAGTTTTGCTTTTTATAAAAAGAGAAGAGATGCAAAACAGATGCAAAAAGAAGCCGAGTTCAATGCGCAAGTGTCCGACACAGAAATGAAAGCTTTGCGTGCGCAGATGAACCCACATTTTATTTTCAATTCCCTAAATTCAATCAGCGATTATATCTCGAAAAATAATTTGCAGGCAGCAGATAATTATCTTACCAAATTCGCGAAGCTGATGCGCTCCATTCTCGAGAACTCGGAACAAAAAGAAGTTTCACTGACAGAAGATTTAAAAGCACTTGAATTATACATGCAATTAGAATCGTTGAGAATGAACAATAAATTTACCTACGAAATAAAAGTGGATCCTGGTATCGACAAAGAGAACACACAGATCCCACCACTGATATTGCAGCCATTTGTGGAGAACAGCATCTGGCATGGCATTGCAAAGAAAGAAGGCAATGGAAAAATTTTAGTGCACATTGAAAAAGAAGGTGAAATGATAAATTGTATTGTGGAAGATGATGGCATCGGCATTCAAACTGCAACTGCAGCAAGCACAGAAAAAAAATCGCTGGGAATGAAAATCACCAATTCAAGAATTAATATTATTAATAAAACAAAAAAGACGAATGCTTCGGTACAATTGTCAAGCCTTCAACAGGGCACAAGGGCGGAAGTTAAGTTACCTTTGCAGTTAAGTTTTTAGATTATATAATATGATTACAGCATTGATAATTGACGATGAACAACATTGCATTGAGAGATTGAGCAGTCTGGTCGAAGACAATTTTTCAGCCGACATTAACATCGTTGGAAAATTTTCGACGAGTAATGATAGCATTCGCGCAATCCAGGAACTGCGCCCGGAACTTGTTTTTTTGGATGTTCAGATTGAAAGCAATAAAACTGGTTTTGACCTGCTAAAACAATTAGGCAAAATAAATTTTGATGTTATCTTCACAACCGCTTTTGAAAAATATGCAGTTCAGGCTTTTAAGTTCAGCGCCATAGACTATTTATTAAAACCAATCGATAAAGATGATCTTGAGCAGGCAATCAGGAAACTCAAAGAAAAGCATTCTTATGCCGAGACCTCTGGCAAATTTGATGTGCTGTTCCATAATTTAAAAAGCATTCAGGGCGCTTCAAAACGGATATGCGTTCCCGTTATTAACGGATTGGTAGTGGTTCAGGTGAGCGATATAATACGTTGCGAAAGCAAAGTAAATTATACTACGCTGTATATGAAAGACAAACAAAAGCTGACCGTTGCCAAAACACTAAAAGAATTTGAAGAGATGCTTTCAGAATATCATTTTTTCAGGGTGCACAATTCTCATCTCATTAATCTCAGCTATATCAGAAGCTATAATAAAGGGAAAGGCGGTTTTGTAACTATGAATGACAATTCTTCTATTGAAGTATCAACACGCCGCAAAGATGATTTTTTGAAAAAACTGATGGAAGTATGATTTTAAATTTCAGGTAGGCGTAGCCGTTTCAGTTTTGAAATAATCCTTATTCCTACAATCAAAACAACGCATACTACCAGGTCGATTTCTTTTGAAACTCC
>CAVRBD010000034.1:0-45449 GCA_963718975.1 uncultured Bacteroidota bacterium
AAGAGCGCGCGCAGCATACGCATCTGCTCTAACCTTGTCGGCCGAATCTCTTCCGGAGTAATGGCCTCAATATTGAATTGTTGCGACTCCATCCATACCGGGCCACCCGAAATCGTCTTTGGGTTCATGTCGTATGCCAGCGCAATCAGGTTTTTGAGTGTGTAATCCGTAGCAATCCAACGGTGCGGCCCATCCATATGGAACAATCGGCCACGGCTCGCATCCGGCTCCACAGGCTTCACAGTTGCCACTTCAAACGTATCGAACTTCGGGCGCGGCACAGGAGTCTGGCGCCATCACTCCAATCGCCATCGTGCCAGCAGCCACTACAGCCCAGCGTCGCAACATAAAATCAGACCTCTCTGCCTAAGATAATCCTCGGACGAGCGAAGTCCCGGCATTTCCACGTATCCTATTCACTGTATGGCTCATGGCTCTACATTTTCATGGCGTACCCGCCGCGTCTTTCTTACCGGCCACACTGGCTTCAAAGGCGGATGGCTCGCTCTTTGGCTCGCCTCGCGCGGCGCCGTTGTGCGTGGCTATGCACTCGATCCCTGGACCGAACCAAATTATTTTACAGTTGCAGGTATCGGTGGCGATGAAGCATGCGCGAGAGGAGACATCCGCAACTCATCTGCGCTGGAACCTGCGCTGGTCGTTTTGAGGCAAGCAAATGATAGATTGATAAACCCGTTCCGTCTTTAAGCGGGACGGGTTTCTTTTTCTGATAAAAAAATTATGCACCAGAAATTTGTATTTCAATTAAGCATCGTTGCGTCGCACTCTTGTACGTTCTGTTTATTATTCAACATTTTACCGCAAAGGGCGCAAAGTTGAAGCGCAAAGGAAACTATAAGAAAAGCCTTTGCATTTCTTTGCGAAAATCTTTGCGCTACTTTGCGTTTAAATTGCTCAACAGAATTGTTGCAGTACAAGAGTGCGACTCCGCTGCGGCGGATTAATAGTAGCAATCTCGTTTGGTACAAAAAATAACTAACTTGTAATATGGAAACGATTGCAGATACTAAAACTGCTATTCTTGGTTTCGGAAATCCTGTCCGCAGCGATGATGCGATTGGTGTGTACGTGGTGAATGAAATACAAAAACGTGTACATGAACGTGATGATGTGAGCGTATTTGATATGGGCACTTCTGCATTTGAAACTTTGTTTAAACTAAAAGGACATCAACGTATTATTATTATTGACGGCGTAATAAATTCAGGCGAACCTGACGGCACATTGTTTTGTTTGCCAGCTTCGTCAATCAACGCGCAGATACAGGAAGACCCGATGGTTTTTTTGCACGGCATGAAATGGGACCAGGCTTTGAGCTACGCAAAAAAATTAATGGGGAATGAATTTCCAGAAAATAAAATCACGGTTTATCTCGTCGCCATTTCTGAAATAAAAATAAATATGGAGATGAGCGATGAAGTAAAATTGGCCGGCGATAAATTAATTGAAAGAATATTAAACGATTTATAAAATGGAATCACGTTTAATAAAAGAAACTATTCCTGGCGCAAAATCTTTCGCAGCTAATAGTGATGTATATCTGGAAGCTGGCCATATCTGCATCAAAAAAAACATTGTTGAAAAAATATTTGGCGCTGAAACCGTTGTCCTGAGCGTGTTCTACGCGAAAGACAATACGTTTATGGTTTCTCCATCAAGTGAAGAATTATTCAAGACGATACACAAAGCAAACCAGCAAATGCTGAAAAGCAAAAATGCAAACGGCGATAAATCCATTTCCATACAGGAATTATTATTGGATAATGATATTGATGAAAACAACCGCGACCTTGAATTTGTAATAGAAGAAGCATTGCATATTTTAAAAGTAAAATTGTGATTATGACGGAGAAATTATTATATGTTTTTTATCAAGACTCCTTGGATGCGCCAGCCATTCATGAATATATTGAAAGCATTGAACGATTGGATGAATTGGTTGCTGTGCAGCAGACAGATGGAGTTATGCCTTCAGTTTCGAATGCGATTTATATCAATGAAAACCGCATTCATATTTTGCCGGATTGGCTCGACAAAAGACCTGCAATTGTTTTTCCTTCTGAAATTCCTTTTAATAAAAATTATTTTCTCGGAACAGTTTTCGGGATGTTGGGCAATGAAGAAAAATACCCACAATATTTTACAGGTTATCCTGCCATGCTTTTTATTTTCGATTTAATTCAGATCATAACAAAAGGCGAAGAAGGCGATACCGCTTTGGAAAATATTTTAGGCAGAACAAAATTTGCGCATCCATTCGAAAATTATGCGTTCAATCATAATGTTGCCATCGCATTGAACTACGGACATTATAGTAATGAAATAAATGCAGATGCTATTGAAGCGCATTACAGAGATGCCTTGCAACTCGCTTTCGAGCCTTCTTATAAAGCGTACACGTTAAAATATTATGCAACTTTTTTGATTGATAGTGGTGATAGCCATCGTGCCACCCAATTATTGGATCAGCAAACTTTTAAAACATTTGATGATTACCCAAAGTATTTACTGGAGCGGGTTTGGTGCCAGGCGATGATGAAGCAAATCAGTTTTCCTTATGATAAAAAAATAATTACCGAATTAAAAAATCGTTTATGGGAAACTGTTCAATTCTTTGATAAAAAAAATCATAAAACAATCGCAGCATTTTTGTGGATGGACGCAGCAACGATTGCAAATCTTAGTAACAGTTATGCAGAATCTTTGGGCTACATTACCAAGGCAGTTACTTATTTTAAGGATGAAACGCAACATGAAATGGTTGCGCAGGCACAACTTATTCGAGGAAGATTATTTTATGATTGGGCGCAAAGCGGTAACCCCCAATTTTATCGCAGCGCATTGGAAGCATATCACGAGGCTTTGCAAATTTTTAAAAAAGATGAAGCGCCAGAGGTGTTTGCAGATATCCATCATCAGCTCGGTGTTATTTATGCTGAGCTTCCTGATGAAAATAAAAAGCGAAGTATCTGGGCTGCGTTATCAGCAACATCTTTTAATGAAGCGTTGGAATATTATAACAAAGTAGATTTCCCTTATGAGTTTGGAATGATATGTAACAATTTTGCGAATGCATACACAAAATATCCGCAAAGCAAAAAGAGCGATAATTTTGAAAAAGCGTTGAATTTTTATGATGAGGCATTATCAGTTCGTCATGCGTTGGAATATCCAACTGAACGTGCAATCACATTATTAAATTATCTGGAAGCAAGCTGGAAAGTAAGCAATCCCGATGAAGGATTTAATACAGAGCGCTATAATGATATGGTTGCAAAAGCAAATGAAATAAAAGCGCTGACGAATGATGAACAATTAATAACAGAAGCAGAGAAACATATTCAGTTATTGGAAGAATTAGAAAAAGAAATGAGCGCAGGCGAATATAATAAATGATTTGACTAGCCCGGGCTTTCAAGCCCGGTATATAAAAATGAAAAATGTAGAATTAAATATAAGTGCATTAAATGCCAGTACATCAAGTGCAGGCAATTTTGTAATGGTGCTGCAGGAAATCAACAGCACACGCAGGTTGCCCATCATTATTGGCTTACAGGAAGCACAAGCAATTGCGGTTGCATTGGAACAAATGCATCCAGTCCGCCCTCTTACGCATGATTTGTTCTTGAATACTATTATTCTGTTGCAAGCAAATCTCGAACATGTAAAAATCTGCGGCATAAAAGACGGCACTTATATTTCTGTAATTGTTATTAAAGACATCAATCAAAATATTATTGAAATCGACAGCCGCACTTCAGATGCTATTGCATTAGCGATTAGACAAAAATGTCCCATCTTCATCAGCGATTATTTGTTAAGTGAATTGGCCGTAGGCGAACCTGCCGAAGGAAAAATTTTTTCCGATAAAAGAGGTCAGCTTGAACAATATAGTTTGGAAGAACTCTACGATATACTCACCAGGCTTCTGGAAAAAGAAGATTATGAAAGCGCTACGATTGTGCGTGATATTATTTCTAAAAAGGAAAGTCATTAGCAGTAGTTAGTGACACTTGATTTTTCTTTGTACGTATTGAATGTATTTTTTTTATTTCGACAGCATTGCTCACAATCCCGAAGGGCTTCAATCTTAATAGCCCCGAGCAAAGCACGGGGTAGCAGATGCATTCGAGACCGCAACCCCGGAGGGGTTGAACAAGCATTAGCCTCACAACAAAAACTTTTCATCAAACTCAATTCCATTTTCAATCAGCAATCGTTTATACTCATCGTAAAAATTTTCGGATTGATGATGTTCTTTTTGATTCTTTATATAGTTGATGATTTTTTCTTTCTCTCTTATCGAATAAGTGAATGCACCATAACCTTCTTGCCAACCAGTGAATGAAGGAAATTTGCCGCTCTCTTTCATCCACAAGCTCGTTGCAATTTTTATGTCTTTCACATAATCGCTCAGTCGCACGGAAGGATGAAGGTCTGACAGGATGTGGATATGGTCTTGTACACCATTGATGCAATAGAGGTAACAATTTTTGTGTTTAATTATACCTGCAATGTATTTGTATAATTCTTCATCATGTGGCTGGGCGATTGTTGGCTTGCGGTATTTTGTGCCAAAAACAATCTGGTAAAAAATCTGGCGATGAGTGCTCATGGAAAAGGTTTGTGTGACAATTTAGTATTTTATTGTATCGAGCGAAATTCTTTTAACGCAAACGTTGTATTCAACCCCTGCGGAGTTGGGTTGGTTTATTTTCATTATCGCCCCCGGATTTCATCCGGGGTTATTGAGATTTAAGCCCTTCGGGCTTGGATGTTAATAGGGAATAGCTGATTCAATTATATAATAGTAAGAGATATATTCATTGGATAATGAAACGACTTCATATAAAATTTTCAGGCGAAGCTGCCAAGCCCGAAGGGCTTCAATATTAATAACCCCGAGCAAAGCTCGGGGCAGGAGATGCATTCGAGACCGCAACCCCGAAGGGGTTGAACAACAACTCTTGCACTGGTATCAAGCAGCTATTATCAAGAAACCCAAAATCTTTACTTAACTTTAGAAAAATTTTTCAAATGCAACAGGTGCTGGACGATGATGCATATCATGAGATGCTTTGCTTTCTCGACAACCAGCATTCTATTGAAAAGCCTGGTGATGAAAGTAACCTGATTTTTTTGAAGAATGATTGGTGGCTCGCTGATACTGCAGTAATTGAAACAATCAATTATACTAAAGGCGGATGGGAAGTGTCGCTCACTTTTGCGAATTATAGAAAGCCATGTCAGTTAATCGTTCGGAAGATTATAAGGTGTTATAATGAAGCGAAAGCAAAAACAATTGCGCATTATATGAAGCGGATGGCTGCCAAAGACCAGCGCGGAACGTTGACTGTAAAAATAAAAGACTTAAACCTTTGCATAAACTAACCGACTATGGGAATACAAGACACAAAACAAAAAATATTAGACGCATCATTGCAGTTGTTCAATGAAAATGGAATTAATAATGTGCGCTTGCAACAGATAGCTGATGAAACAGGTATCAGTGTTGGCAACCTCGCGTATCATTATAATAATAAGGAAGCCATTACAGAATCTCTGATAGCAAATGTTATTAATGAGCTGCAGGAATTATTAAAGCAGTATGGCAAATATGAGTCTTTGAACGACATGGATTTTTTCTTTAAAGAATTTTATCGTTTATGTACACAGTACCGATTTTTTAATTTTGATATTTTAGAAATAAAAAGAAATTTTCCTGCTTCTTATGAATCGCTTCAACCACTTTTTAATAAAGTGAAACTGCAATTAGAAAGAAGGTTTGAATTATTAATGCAGCAAAAGTTATTGCAAAAAGATGCGAACATAAAATACATTGCTGCAAACACATGGCTGTTCATGTTTTTTATTCCGGCAGAAGGACAGTTGAATGGAAAGAGCACAACTTCTGAAAATATATATCGCCGCAGGTTATGGGATTATTTAATACTGCATTTTACTGCAAAAGGAAATACTGAATTTAGTTCGGCTATTGAGCCTGAAATTGCCGGCAAATAGTTTTGGGCGAAACTAACGTGAATGTATACACGTATATTTTGTGAAAGATGTTTTCTAACCCTGTGCAACAGAATTTTTTAAATTGCTTGCTATGGCTAATGTTCTCTGGTTACAAGGTGGCGCATGCAGCGGCAATACGATGTCCTTCTTAAATGCGCAGGAGCCAACGGTTGTGGAACTCGTCACAGATTTTGGCATTAATATCATCTGGCATCCATCGATGGGTTTAGAGATTGGTCAGCAGGTTGTAGATATTTTGGAAGATTGCATTTCGGGAAAAATTCATGTTGATATTTTTGTTTTTGAAGGAACAGTAATCCAGGGGCCAAAAGGGAAAGGCACCATGAATTATTTCTGTGAACGGCCGATGAAAGAATGGGTGAATCAACTTGCTTGCATTGCTGAATATGTTGTTGCGATTGGCGATTGCGCAACATGGGGCGGAATTCCTGCAGTGCCACCGAACCCTACTGACAGCACAGGTTTACAGTTTCATAAAAAAGAAAAAGGCGGATATCTCGGAGCAAATTTTATTTCGAAAGCCGGAATGCCTGTGATAAATATTCCTGGTTGTCCTGCACATCCTGATTGGATTACACAAATTTTGGTTGCTATTTCAACAGGAAGAATTGCTGATGTTTTGATTGATGATTATCATAGACCTAAAACTTTCTTTAATGATTTTGTGCAAACAGGTTGCACGAACGCAAGGGCATTCAACGAAAAAGTGAGCGGCGGTTTTGGCAAGCGCGGTGGTTGTCTGTTTTATGAAGTAGGATGTCGCGGACCGATGACGCACGCAAGTTGCAACCGTATTTTATGGAACAGGCATTCATCAAAAACACGTGCAAACCATCCTTGTCTCGGTTGCACAGAGCCTGGCTTTCCGCATCATGATTTGGCGAAAGGAAGTATTTTCAAAACATTTAAATATTTAGGATTTTTACCGAAAGAAGTAGCGACAGGAGAAAATAAATTGAGCCATTATTTTAAATCGGGAATTGGTAAAGTGATGGGAATGAATAAAGAAAATTTTGAGACAAGCAAATAGGTGAATGGGCAATGGTGAATTGCGGTTAGAAAAAATCGGAAGAATAATAACCGCAAAGTGCACAAAGGAATACACGCAAAGAGCGCAAAGCCTTTGCGAATCTTTGCGAAAATCTTTGCGCTCTTTGCGGTAAAAAGGAAATTTCGTTTGAAGGTTTATTACAAATATTAGTGCATGTTGCACAGTGCCGAATAGAATTACTAAAAGTACAAGAGTGCGACCTCGCCTGTGGCGGGGCAAGCTCCACGATGCTTAATAGTAGTAATGTCGCTTGGGAACAAAAAAGGTCAATGGGCAATGGTGAATTGTGAATAATGAATGAGGAGAAAAATTTGTTGATTAAAGTTTTTATTATTGCCCATTCACCATTGCCCATTCACGATAAAACATTTCATCATTAATACCTAACAGTCATGGTTACACGCGAATTAAATATTTCACCGGTCGGTCGTGTAGAAGGCGACCTCGATGTGAACGTTTACATGGAAAACGGCGTGGTAACACGTGCGCACACCCAGGCTTCCATGTTCCGTGGCTTCGAAAAAATTTTGCAGGGCAAAGACCCGCACGCGGGATTGCTCGTAACGCCGCGTGTGTGCGGCATTTGCGGCGGCTCGCATTTGTATTGCGCATCGTCTGCACTCGACACGATTTGGAAAACAACACTTCCGCCGAATGCATTATTGTTAAGGGCCATCGGGCAAGCAAGTGAAAGTTTGCAAAGCGACCCGCGATGGTTCTATGCAATCTTCGCAACAGATTTAACGAACAAAAAATTTTCCAACAAATCATTATACGATGAAGTGGTGCGCCGCTGGTCTGCATTCGTCGGCACATCATTTCAAATCGGTCTTGAAGCAAGCAGCAAGCCCGTGGAAATTTATGCCATCTTCGGCGGGCAGTGGCCACACAGCAGTTACATGGTTCCCGGGGGAGTGATGAGTGCACCGACATTAAAAGACATCACGCGTGCGCATGCGATTTTAAATCGTTTTAAAAATGAATGGCTGGAACCCGTGTGGCTCGGGTGTTCCATCGAACGTTACATGCAAATTCAAAGTTGGGATGAGCTGATGGTTTGGCTCGATGAAAATGAAAGCCATCGCAACAGCGACCTTGGTTTGTTCTTGCGTGTTGGAAAAGAATTTGGTCTTGATAAATTCGGGCAGGGCATTGGAAAATATATCGCGTTCGGAACTTTTTTGCATAAGGATAAATACAATCATCCAACAATTGAAGGGCGTAACGACGCGCTGATTTGCCCGAGTGGTTTTTATGATGGTCAACATTATGAAGTATTCGACCACACTAAAAATCCGCGAGCATGTAAAACATAGTTGGTATGAAGACCAGCCCGCGATGCATCCGTGGAATGAAGGAATGCCCGAGCCGATTGAATCGCAGCATTTGAACAATACGGATTTCAACACAAAATATACATGGAGCAAAGCGCCGCGTTATCTCGACCATAATGCGGAAGCGGGCCCGCTCGCAAGAGCAGTGATGAATGCGAATCCAAAAAATTTGCCGCATCAATATCGCGACCCGTTGTTTGGCGACATCATGCACAAAATGGGACCGAGTGTTTTCGTTCGCTGTCTCGCACGCATGCATGAAGCCACGCGTTTGTACACGATGCTGAATCAATGGCTCGGCGAAATAAATCTCGATGAAGAATTTTATATAAAACCTGAAGAGCGCGATGGCAAAGGATTTGGCGCGACTGAAGCTGTTCGTGGTGCATTGGCGCATTGGGTGGAAATTGAAAATGGCCTCATAAAAAATTATCAGATTGTTGCGCCCACCACATGGAACATCGGTCCGCAGGATGATAAAGGAAATCCAGGCGCTGTGGAGTCTGCGCTCACGGGTTTGGAAATTGAAGACGTGAACGACCCTGTGGAAGTCGGCATCGTTGCACGTTCTTTCGATTCCTGTTTGGTTTGCACCGTGCATGCGCACGATGTGAAATCAGGCAAAGAACTCGCGAAGTTTAAATTATAATTTTTCAAATTTAGGATATGCATACCCGCTAATTAATTTTAACGGGTTTTTTTTATGATTGGATATTTATGTAACAGAGGATAGTAACTCCGATTAAACATTCTTGCGTCGCACTCTTGTACTGAGGGAATTCTATTGAGCGCTGATAAAATAATAACTGCTTGGTTTTTAAACTTAAAATTTATTTGTAGGTGTTACCAAATTTGGTAACTTACCTAAACCTTATTCTGAAAAATGCCAACTTTATGTATACTTAATTCGATAAAGATTGATGTTTATTCAAGAGAGCATTTGCCTCCGCATTTTCATGCGCTACATGTGGAGCATGAATTTTTGATAGTAATAAAAACGCTTGAAACGTATGCAGGCTCATTACCAATCCGCCAGCATCAAATGGTGCTTGATTGGGAGAAGAATGAAGAAGTTAAAACATTCCTGCTGGAAAATTTAAACGATTAAACCCAAATTTGCGAAAATGAAAAAGACAATTAAAATACCAAGAATACTTAAGATTAAATCTGTCAAAGGGTTCAATTTGTATTGCATTTTTAATAACGGAGAAACAAGGGTTATTGATTTCAAAGCATTATTTGCTAAATGGAAAATAACAAAAAAAGACCCTGAATATTTATTGCTTGATGAAAATGAATTTAAAAAAGTGGCTTTGAGAAATCAAACCTTATCATGGAAAAATATAAAACTTGAATTAACGGATATTAAAGGAAATAAAGTCATCCATCCCTATGAATTAAGCCCTGACATTGTTTATAAAAATAGCCAGCCTGCGAGCGAAACAAAACAATTCTTATTCGGCTCTATCATTAAAGATGCGCGAATGAAAAAAGGCATATCGCAACAAGACTTAGCGACATTGAGCGGAACAAGTAAAACCTATATTTCAAGAATAGAAAACAATTTAATTGAGCCAGAATTTTCAACACTCTATAAAATTGTTGAACTAGGATTAGGGAAGAAGATTAAGGTCGAGATTGGTTAGTACTTTAAGCAAAAATTATCTTTGTTCTTCATGGAGTAGAATCAAAAAAAATAAGTTGTCCAATCGGACTACTTGTATTATCTTTGCTTTGTGGAGAAAAAGCGCGAAATCTTATTCTATAAACAATACTTCAGAGAATTTTATCAGCAACAAACAGGGAAAGTTCAAAAGAAAATTCTTTGGACTTTGCAAATAGTTGAAAGTCTTGATATAATTCCTGAAACCTACTTCAAACATTTGGAAGGGAGTGCTGCCCTTTTTGAAATCAGGGTTCAGTCGGGCAGTGACATATTTCGCATATTCTGCTTTTTCGATAAAAATAATCTGGTTGTTGTCGGGCATGGTTTTCAAAAGAAAACGCAAAAGACACCAGCCAAAGAATTGGAAAGAGCAGAGAAAATTAAAAAAGAATATTATGAAGAAAAAAAATCTAACAAGTCTTAGCGAATTTATCGATCAGGAAGTTGGCATCAAAGGCACAAAAAAAGAGAGACAAGTTCGACAAAGAATATGAAGCATTTAAATTAGGTGTGCTTATTCAACAGGCGCGGCAAAAAAAAGGATTAACGCAGGAACAGGTTGCTGAATATTCAGGCACCAACAAATCTTACATTTCAAAACTTGAAAAAGATTTGAAAGACGTTCGTTTCTCAACACTTCAAAGAATTATTAAAGACGGGCTTGGCGGGCAATTGCAGATTTCGATTAAGTTTTGATGCAAGAACTGTAACCCATCTTATATAAATTAATTCTTTATGCAAATTGAACAATCAAGAATTATAGGACTCATTAAAAACGAAAATATTCTAAAGTCATATTTATTGAGAATAGAAAAGGCGATAAATTCGGACGTAATTTCATATTACGGATTAATCAGTGAAGATTTTATTGATTGTTTATTAATAATTGCCAAAGAAACTAAATTAAAAAGCAACCGAGAAAGATTGACAATCATACTGAAGTCACGAGGCGGCGAAACAAAACATGTAAGAAAATTTTACGAAGAAATATATAAAATATATAATGAATTATTTATTGTAGTTAATGAGGAAGTATTATCAGCGGCAACAGTACTTTCCTTTTCTGCAGATAAGCTATTTGTTCTTGATACTGACCTTGATGAGTACCAAAATGGAAAAGACAGTTTTTTTGGAATGATTGACCCTCAGCTGCTCGCAAATCATCCAGATGGAAGAACGAATGTATATACATCAGCTTTTTATTTTATTGGAGGAGCAGGTTTTGAATATTCATTGGTCGATACTGATGAATTATCAACGAGTTTTACTTACAAACAGTCTAATAATTTAGAAAATTTTTGCCCTTTTATCCACCAATATCTTAAAGAGATATGTTTTGGGAGAAATCTCTCTTTTGATGGATTAATTAAGAATAGTCTTAAAAATGAAGGAGACAAACAAAAAATAGCGATTTCAATCATTAATCACTTGATGGATGTCACAAAACACAATCATGATGACAAAATTTCATTCAGAAATTTGGAAGAAAAAGGCTTGCGAATAAATAGGTTTTCGAAAAATGAAATTGACGTATTTGACTGTATTCAAAAGTATAATGAATCTATTTATAAATATTTACATAGAGATATAAATACTCCTTCTAGCGAAAATGATTTTGGTAATAAGCTTCATTGCCTTATTCAATCAGTCAATCAACTTATAATATGAGTATCCTAAGTAAAGTGTATAATTCTTGACAAATAAGTGCTGGAACGAATGAATCTAATTCAAACTTGATAAAATGCAACCCCAACCAAACTCGCAACCCAATAAGCCCTATTTATTCTTCATTATTTTATTAATGTTTGTTTTGCCATCACTGTCTGTTATCATAGAACATTACGCTGGCAAAGAACAATCATCATTAATAAACCTCGTAGGCAAATGGTTTATATTCTGGGCAGTCGGGCTTCGCCTTTTTATTGCAGGGCTAAGACAAACATTGAATCCATCATTCACTGCCGAATCAATCTTTCACATAAAAAGCAAAGAAAGTTTTGTGATTGTGAAAGAACTTGGCTTTGCTAATATTTGCATGGGCGTAGCGGGAATCATTTCATTATTCGTTCCACAATGGCGCATGGCAGCGGCTTTTGTCGGCGGACTTTATCTCGGCATCGCAGGAATAAATCATCTCATTAAAAAGCCAGCAAGTTCCAACGAATGGATAGCAATGGTTTCTGATATTTTTATTTTTCTTGTCATGATTGCATGCATTATCAACTACTCTCAAAATAGCTAAACCTCAACTAACAGACAGAAATAGAAAACATTTTCTAAGCACCTCTTGCTCTGCATCTTCCCTCATTATTTCAGCGTAACTTCTACAAAAATTAGCGAAGCAGTAAATGCACGAAATATCATTAGTCAGGAATATTTTTAAAACCCTCGAAGATGAATTTCCGGGCGAGATAGAAAAAGTGCGCGGCATTCATCTTACAGTTGGCATATTAAGCAACGTGCAACCCATATTAATGCAAAACGCTTTTGAAGCAGTTTTGAAAGATGAGCCGATTTATAAAAACACGTCGCTGCATGTAGAAGTTTTGCCGATTCTGATTCATTGTGATGAATGTGATAAAACAACAGAGGTGAAGGATTACAAATTCGTGTGCAGTTGCGGCAAACCAAGCAGGAACATTATTCAGGGGGAAGAATTATTAATAAGCAAAGTTGAATTCGCTGATGAGGAAGAAGTGGTAAGTGATGAGTTGTAAGTGGGTTCAACAATTATTAATTTTTAATTGCTAATTCTTAATTATATATGGCTACACCAAAATCAAATCGAGCACCGGTCGGCTCTGTGCAATGCGAGAACACAACATTGAATTTGCTGAAGGCAAATGATTATGTAGCAAAAGTTATCCGTGAGCGATTAACAGATATGCTCGTGATAAATATTTGCTCTTCACCAGGAAGCGGAAAGACAACACTGATGCAGGAAACAGGTAAGCTGCTGAAAGGGAAATTGAACATGGCTGTTCTCGTCGGCGATCCCGAAACAGAACGCGATGCCATCCGTATGAAAGAATTTGGCATCAACGCATTACAAATTGTAACCGGTGGCATGTGCCACATTGAAGCACAAATGATTTTGCAGGCACTCGACCACATTAACCTTGATAATGTAGATGTATTGTTTATAGAAAATGTCGGCAACCTCGTTTGTCCCGCAGCATTTGATTTAGGTGAAGATTATCGTGTGACAATTATCTCAACAACAGAAGGCGATGATAAACCCAAAAAATATCCGCGCATGTTTTTAACAAGCGAGTTGATGCTTGTTTCAAAAGCAGACTTGTTGCCCTATGTGCCCTTTTCTGTTGATGCGGTTACCAAAGATGCAAGAGATATAAATTCAAATCTGGAAGTAATTACTATATCAAGTATAAAAGGCGATGGCTTAGAACAATGGTGCGATTGGCTGGCACAAAAAGTAAAAACTAAAAAGGAAAATTTAGTGATGAATGCAGTTTAAAAGAAATAACCGCAAAGGGCACAAAGGAATGTCGCAAAGAGGCAAAGCTTTTGCACCTCTTTGCGGAAAGCTTCGCGCTCTTTGCGGTTAAAAAGACATAAAGAAATTTGAACAATTAATTAACTAATTATTGGAAACATATCGCATACATATCAATGGAATCGTGCAGGGCGTTGGCTTTCGACCGTTAGTATATCAATTGGCCAAAGAAATGCGATTGAATGGATATGTAAAAAATGGGAGCGATGGAGTGCATGTTTTTTTTAACGCTTCAAATGAAAATGCAAATTCATTTTTTAGAAGAATACAGCAAGATGCGCCGAAGCAATCAAAAATTATTTCATCTCAAATAAATGAAATAGCACATACAGTATTTAGTGATTTTTCAATTATTGTTGAAGAAGATAATTCCGAAAAGAACGTATTAATGTCGCCGGATAAAGCAATTTGCGAAAATTGCAGAAACGAATTACATAACGTAAGCAATCGTCGTTATCGTTATCCATTTATTACGTGCACACAATGCGGCTCACGATATTCAATCATTAATGAATTGCCTTACGAAAGGCATAGCACTTCAATGCAAAAGTTTAAAATGTGCGAGAGATGCAATGAAGAATATAATAATGTTTTTGATAGAAGATTTTTTTCACAAACAAATTCATGCGACGAATGTGGGATAACGTTGAGCTTGTATAATAAAGATTCAAAAATACTTTCAAATAGTACTGAAGAAATTTTATCGCAAATAAAAAGCATTCTTGAAGAAGGTAAAATCATCACTGTAAAAGGAATCGGAGGTTATTTATTATTGTGTGGTGCTAATAAGGCAGATTCAATTCAATTATTAAGAAACAGAAAACATCGCCCATCGAAACCATTTGCTATTCTATATCCTGATATAAAAAAAATAGAAGATGATTTTGAGATAAATAATCAGGAACGACAATTGCTTAAAAGTGAAGAGACTCCAATCGTTTTATTATATCCAAAACAAAAGGCCTTTACTAATCTTTCCATAAAAAATATTGCGCCATGCTTAAAACGATTGGGTGTCATGCTTCCATCAAACCCTTTGCTGGACTTGATTGCAAACGATTTTGGGAAACCATTGATTGCTACAAGCGCCAATATTTCCGGCTCGCCAATTATTTATAAAGATGAAGATGCAATGGAATATTTATTCGAAATCAGCTGACTACATCATTAGTTACAATCGTGATATTATTATTCCAGAAGATGATAGCGTGGTACAGGTTTCAAAATATTTTAATCAGCAAATTTTATTGAGAAGGTCAAGAGGATATGCACCTTCATTTTTGGATTATAAACCGAAATCAAATGAATGTGTTTTGGCAACTGGCGCATTTCTAAAAAGCAGTTTCACTTTATCAGTAAATGGAAATGTTTTTATAAGCCAGTTTTTGGGAAGTGGCGAAAGTTATGAATCGCAGCAAATGTATAAGGATACATTAAATCATTGGCTGAAATTATACAATATAAAGCCGAATATAATTCTTACAGATAAACATCCCAATTATTTCTCACATCAATATGCTATAGAACTTGCTGATGAATTTCAAACGGAAATAAAATTTATTCAACATCACGAAGCACATTTTGCAGCAGTGCTTGCAGAAAATATTTTATTACACTCACCAGAACCCATACTGGGCATCGTTTGGGACGGAACAGGTTTGGGAAACGATGGAAATATCTGGGGAGGGGAATTTTTTAAGTATGAAAATAATGAAATGCTGCGCTGCTATCATTTCGATTATTTTCCTGCTATTGCAGGAGATAAGCTTGCATTAGAACCACGTATTGCAGCAATCTGCGCATCAAGTGATGCATGGATTGCAATCAGATAGCTTAAAAGAAAAATTCACAGATGCTGCTGAATGGAATAATTATCAGTCATTAATTCAAACAACAAATCTTTTTTCTTCATCAGTCGGAAGAATATTCGATGCAGTCGCATCATTGCTTAATATCTGCGACAAACAAACTTATGAAGGCGAAGCTGCAATGTATTTGCAGGCGTTGGCAGAAGAATGGGTTGATGAAAATGGTTTTGAAATGAGTGATTCCTATTTCAAGGAAGGTTCGCATTATTACAGGATTCCCACTGCATCATTGATACAAGGAATAATGATTGATATTAAGAAAGGCAAAGCAAAAAATTATATAGCAGCAAAATTTCATTACTCACTTGTTGTGCTGAATGGAATTGTTGCTCAAAATCTGAACATTAATAGAATCTGTTTCAGCGGGGGCGTATTTCAAAATGCCTTGCTGGTTGATTGGATTCAAAAAGAATACAGCAACAAGTATCAATTATATTTTCATAAAAATTTGTCGCCCAACGATGAAAATATTTCGTTCGGGCAATTGGTTTATTATGATAACAATATCAAAACAAGAAGCATAGGAAAATTAAAAGTTGCAGAAACAGTATCAAATATTAATTCTTAATTATTCATTATTAATTCAGACAAAATGTGTTTAGCAATCCCCGGTAAAATACAATCCATAGAGCTTCTGTACGGCGGCGCTGTAAAAATGGCGAAGGTTTCTTTTGGTGGAATCATCAAGGAGGCTTCGCTGGAAATGGTTCCCACAGCGGATGTCGGGGATTATGTGCTTGTGCATGTGGGAGTAGCCATCAGCAAAGTAAATGAAGAAGAAGCAAATAAAGTATTCGGCTATTTACGTGAAGCAGGCGAGCTGGATGAATTGTATGATACGACGATATAATTAAGAATTAGTAATTAAGAATTAATAATTCTTCAAGTCGGGGATTGCTTAATAATAATAAATTCCGAAAAATAAGTAACTATCAGTTCTCAATTATCCATTAAAAATATAAATCGATAATGTATGAAATACGTTTCCGAGTTTCGTTCGCCAGAAATAGTGGATGCGCTCTTAAAAGAAATCAAACTAACGGTTAAGGGTAACTGGAATATCATGGAAGTGTGCGGTGGACAAACACATTCATTGGTGAAGAATGGCCTGCTGAACATGTTGCCGCCAAACATACAAATGATTCATGGGCCTGGTTGTCCTGTGTGTGTGACGCCAATCAGTTTGATTGATAAAGCCGTGAACCTCGCAATGGAACAAAACGTAATTCTCTGTTCGTTTGGCGATATGATTCGTGTGCCGGGAAGCGGCATGAGTTTGCTTGAAGCAAAATCAAAAGGTGGCGATGTGCGCATTTTATATTCGCCGCTCGAAGCAGTGAAAATCGCGCAACAAAATCCTGATAGAGAAGTTGTTTTTTTTGCAGTTGGTTTTGAAACAACTGCTCCAGCCAATGCGCTTTCTGTGGTTCATGCGCATCGCGAAGGCGTGAAAAATTATTCAATCCTCACTTCGCATGTGCTCGTTCCGCCTGCTATGGAAGCGATTATGAGCGATGATGATTGTCGTGTGGATGCGTTTCTCGCAGCGGGTCATGTATGCGCTATTATGGGCATCAGCGAGTATTATCCGCTTGTTGAAAAATATCAGATACCCATAGTCGTTACCGGCTTCGAACCAGTTGATTTGCTCGAAGGAATTTTAATGGCGGTGAAACAACTCGAGAACAAGGAACACAAATTAGAAAATCAATACACCCGTGTTGTTGAAAGCGAAGGAAACAAGAATGCCATCGCAATGATTGATAAAATTTTTGAAGTAACCAATCGTGAATGGCGTGGAATCGGCAATATAAATTTCAGTGGTTATAAAGTGAAAAATGAATACAGCGAGTATGATGCCAACAAAAAATTCAATATTGATATAGTTGAAGCGCATGAGGACACAACCTGTTTAAGCGGCGATGTGATGAAAGGAAAAATAAAACCAAATCAGTGTCCGAATTTTGGCACGAAATGTACGCCCACAAAACCTTTGGGAGCACCGATGGTAAGCAGCGAAGGCGCCTGTGCGGCATATTATCATTTTAATTTAGCGACTGTCGAGGTTAATTAGTAATTAAAAATTAGTAATTAATAATTCTGAAAGTCAATCATCAAAACTTATTACTTACAACCTACTACTTATGACTTTTTTATGAACCAAGCTTTAATACTACTATTAAACATCGTGGAACTTGCCCCGACACAGACGGGGTCGCACTCTTGTACGTTCAGTTCTTTATTCAGCAATGTGCAACATGCTTTAAAAATGAAACATTATTAATTATTAATTACTAATTATTAATTCAAAATCACAATTCATTACTCATGAATCTTTCCTGTCCACTTCCCAAACTTGATTTTGATACTATTAATTTAGGTCATGGTAGTGGCGGCACATTAACAAGCCAATTGTTGGACACAGGCGTTTTTAAATTATTGCAAAATGATTTGCTAAATAAAAAACATGACGGAGCAATTTTTAATTTAACAGGCAAAGTTGCAATGAGCACTGATACTTATGTTGTATCACCAATATTTTTTGAAGGTGGTAATATTGGTGATTTGGCAATCAATGGAACAGTGAATGATTTGGCAATGTGCGGTGCTGCGGCAAAATATTTATCACTCGGTTTTGTGTTGGAGGAAGGATTAAAGATGACAGAGTTCTGGGAAATATTATTAAGTATTAAATCAGCCTGCGAAGCAGCAGGGGTGGAGATTGTGACGGGCGATACAAAAGTTGTTGAACGTGGAAAAGGCGATAAAATTTTTATCAACACAACAGGCATTGGCGAAGTGCATGCAAGAGCAAACATTGATATTGATAATATAAAAGCAGGTGATAAAATTATTCTCAGCGGTCCTTTAGCAAGACATGGAATAACCATCATGAGTCATCGTCAGGGATTGCAGTTTGAAACAACAATCGCAAGCGATACAAGACCATTGAATAAAATTGTTTTGGAATTATTAGATGAATTCGGAGAACACATTCATTTAATGCGCGACCCAACAAGAGGTGGGCTGGCTACCGTTTTGAATGAAATTGCAAAGGATGCAAAACTCGGCATCGATATTTCTCAAAAAAATATTCCAGTTGAAGAAGAAGTGTATGGAGCATGTGAAATGTTGGGTCTCGACCCATTGTATGTTGCGAATGAAGGATTATTTGTGGCTGTTGTTGATTCAAATATTGCCAATAAATTTTTAGCACAATTAAAACAATGGGAACATGGCGCAATGGCAAATATTATTGGCGAAGTAACAACAGAGCATGCAAAGCAAGTATTAATGAAAAGCAATATTGGCGGGAGAAGAGTGGTGAATATGCTGGCAGGTGAGCAGCTTCCAAGAATTTGTTAGGCAAATTGTATAAACATAAATTTCAGATAATAATCAAATAACATTCATGAACCCAATTGCAATTTCATCAACAGAACTTCCGCATCCTTCTATGGCATATTCGCAGGCCGTTAAAGTCGGCAGCATGTTATTTGTTTCAGGTCAGGCTGGTGTTGATTTTAAATCCGGCGTTGTTTCGGATGAATTTGAAACTCAGGCCAGACAAGCCTTTGAAAACCTTTCTACTGTTCTCAAAGCATCCGGTTCAGCACTGAACCTGGTTGCGAAAACAACAGTGTGGTTAACCGATGCTAAAAACTTTGAGATGCTTAATAAATTATATACTGAATATTTTCCTGCAAATCCACCATCACGTTCAACCCCCATTATTAAATTGCCTAAGAATGAATTTCAAATATCAATTGAAGCGATTGCAGTCGTGGCGGAATAAATGTAAAACCCAAATGAAAAATGGATTCAGATACTGCGAATGAAGTTATTAATATACGCGACAAAAATCATGACGCTGTCCCAAAAAGCAAAGCCTCATTATTTTTTTATGGTGATGAAGGCAATCCGTTTTTAGCACCGCGTGGTGTGCATGTGGTTGATGGCAAATTAATTGTTGCGGATACTGCACAAAACAGGGTTTTTTTCTGGAATAAAATGCCTTTTTCTTCTTACCAAAAACCAGATGTTGTATTAGGGCAATTGCTTGCAACAGACACGCAACGAAATGCAGGCGGTAAAACAGATGCGTCGTCAATGCTCTATCCATCGGGCGTTTGGAGCGACGGCAATAAATTAATTATTGCAGATGCATGGAACCATCGAGTATTGATATGGAATAAATTTCCAACGCAAAATGGACAAGCTGCGGATGTCGTAGTTGGTCAGCCAACAATGAATGATGACCTGCCAAATGTTGAGGGTGTTGGAACAGCAGCAACATCAAAAAATTTATATTGGTGCTATGGTGTATGGAGCGATGGAAAGCATTTATGGATTGCAGATACTGGCAACAGAAGAGTTTTATTTTATGAAAATATTCCTACGCAAAATTATCAGGCTGCTGATAAAGTAATTGGCAAAATAAATTTTGAAGATAAAGATTATGAAAGCGAAAATGCTGTATGGCCTTATTCCGTAAAGGTTTCAGAGGATGGCGTGCTTGCAATAACCGACACGCAATATTATCGAGTATTAATATGGAATGATTGGAAGGATGCATTTACAAAAACTGCCGATGCAATAATCGGTCAGCCTGATTTAGAAAGCTGCGGACAAAATCAATATCGCCTCAAACCAAATGCAAATACATTGAATTGGTGTTATGATATGTTTATGAAAGAAGGCTCATTGTGGCTCGCTGATACCGGCAACAGCCGTGTTTTATTTTTTAAAAATATTCCAACGAAAAATAATCAGCCAGCAGATGAGCAATTCGGAAATATCAATTTTGAATCAATTGGTGAACATCTGGAAGTTGGAAAAGAAAATAGTGAACGTTTATATTGGCCTTTTTCGGTCACACTTGAAGATGGCACATTAATAGTTGCGGACACAGGTAATCACCGAATCGTTTTTTACAATATTTAATAAATGACTTAATGTTTTCCTTTCCACTTTTGCTTACTATCTACGCAGGTTTCACCCATGCTTTTGAAGCAGACCATTTGCTTGCTGTGAGCAATATTGTATCGCAAAGGAGCAATATGAAGTGGTCTATGAAAGATGGTATTTTTTGGGGGCTTGGGCATTCATCCACCATTTTTTTAGTTGGGCTGCTCATGATTATTTTTAAAGTAGGCATTTCTGAACATAGCTTTCATTACTTTGAAGCAGCAGTTGGTTTAATGCTGATTGCACTGGCTGTTTATCGTCTTATAAAATTTTTCAACACAAAAAAGATTATCATTCATGCGCATGCTCATGAGCATGCGGGAAACCGGCATAAGCATGCACATCATGCACATTCATTGGCTTATGGAGTAGGATTGGTTCATGGTCTTGCAGGCAGCGGCGCATTAATTCTGTTGGTGATGGCCCAAATCAAAAGCCCAGTTGATGGCTTGGCTTACCTTTTAATATTCAGCGGAGGCTGTATTGTTGGTATGCTGGTAGCTGCTGGTTTATTCAGCATACCTTTTTCAAAAAAAATTATGCAGGCACATGCATTACAAAGTTTCCTGATTATAATTACGTGTGTTCTTTGTTTTATTTATGGCGGAAAAATAATTTATGAAAACCTGATTGCATAAAAATGGCAACACCTCTCGAGCTATTATTGGAAGCTTTAAAAGTTTATGGAATAAAAGTAATATCAGTGACGGGCAATCATGTAAAAGCACAGAGTAATTACGAGATAGAAGTGGAGGGAAATGGGCTTTATAAATTGTTGGAAGATGGTTACATCATAGCTCCTTTTGATGACGTAAATGAATTGTGCTTGTTTATGCTAACATAACTTCTTCGGAAATGTTGAAATCTGTTTTATGTAAAGCCATACCGATAGAATTTTTGCAGTATTATTTTTGCTCACCAAGCCGTATCTATAACGTTGATGTACAACTGGTAATTTTTTCAAAATTCACTCTACACTATTTTAAGTGAATTCGAGTCGCTTAAAATCACTAAAGAAAAGGAAATCGGAATCAAGCGATATGCAATAATCACACTGAGCAGCACTGCAAAAGCATTTGAGCGAAATTTACTAGCGGTGAGGCCTGGGAGGAAATATGCACCCATTTTTAAAACGGACTTGCTGCATGGGAAATACCAAACTTTTACCAATTATTAAAATAGCCTACACAATCCTTAACTGAATGACATTACCCTAAAGGGGTATTGCCACAGGCCATTTATCTCACTAAATTTATTGCTTCACGAACGGCATGCAGTAAAGCCTTTCTTGCTTTGGCAATAACTGTTTGCCAATAATAAAATTATGGCAAAAAAAAGCTATCCTTATTTGCGAAAATTATTAGGGACATTTTTTGTCCTGATACTCATCGCCATTTTTCTGAACCTGTATTTTTTTAAATACATACCTTCTGCGCAAATAGATTTTCATCACAGCTCATTCCTGGAACTAAAGCAATTTGAAACCGCTTTGGAGAAAAAGAACGATGCAAACGCAAAGGCTATTGAGAGTTTCATTAATGACATTAATAAAGACATTAGTGCTTTGAAGTGCAACGTCCAAATCAAAAGACCAAACTCCCCCAAAAATAAAATCTTAAATTCTGAAAATGATAGTTTAGAATTTTTGTTATTACAGGAAAAATTTAATTTTTTAAATTACAGTGGCTCAAACAAAAAAAAGGCAACGTTTCTCTCATTCAACTGTAACGATAGCTTTTACCTATCCAATATTCACTTAGTAAGTGATTCCCTCTACAATAAATGGGATATCGAGTATCAAGTTTATAGGAAGGGTAAAAATCCACCTGATACTGCTGCTAAAAAGGTGGCGGAGTTCAGGAAAGACTTTGATACTTTGATGCTCAGCCTTGTTTCTTCATACAAAGACATATTCGATGACTATCTGATTATCCGCGATAATCATCTGCGCCCGGATACTACACATCTTCATGACGGGGAAATTGTTTTTAATTCAGGGAATTTATCAGTTGATTATTTGGTAAGCACAGATAGCCTGCTTAAAAAGAATGACGGGTTCAGCCTTCTTAATGTTCATAATGTGACCATTGAGGGGAGTTCGTACAAATTATTTTTATACCCTATAAAATTAGGTGGGGAAAGGCTCATACTTGCCGGCCTGATTGGCGTTGAACGTTATAATAACGAGTACAAGAAAATCCCGTTTAATTTAATTGTACTGATCAGTGTGCTGGTTGTTTTGACATTGATCAGCATGCCCGTTTTGAAAATATATATCATTGGCAAAGCTGAACAGATAACGGAGTGGGATATCCGTTTTTTAATAGGCACTTATTTTATCGGGGCTTTTGTGATCTTTTTCCTGTTCTCGAACTCTTTCCTTAACCAGTTGATCCCGATCAACAACCAAAAAGAATTGAGAATGCTTTCAAATAAGGTAAATAATAATTTTGTTTCTGAAATTGATTCCATATACACACAGTTAAAAAACTTTGACAACTCCTTTTACTCAAGCATCATCGGAGAAGACTGTGGATGCATTATTAAATCCATGACGAATAAAAAAAACTTTAAGGATTCTTGCTCATCAAAGATGGATTCAATATTTATGTGTGCTCCCTTAGCTTACCCATACTACAAAAGCCTTTCCTGGTTTGATTCAAGCGGGAATGTAATTGCGCGCTGGGGGGCAACAAAATCTTTTAAACGATCCCCGTTTGTAAATGTCAGTGACAGGAAATATTTCAGCGATTTTGTGAATGGGCAATATCTGACATTGCCTGGTAACCCTGGTTACAATTTTACAATACAGCCTGCGCTTTCCAAATTAGACGGCGAATATGCAGTAACAGTAGCAATAAAAAGCAGTATTGATGACAGTGTTATACGTGATAAAGTATCAGGTGTATTCAAAAAGTACAAGATAAATCTCCCCTTTTTGATAGGCATGGGATCAGATATGCATTTTGTGAGCAATGCAATCCCTTCGCCCGGGTTTGAATTCAGCATCATAAATGAAGACGGCGATGTGCTTTATGATTCAAAAAATGAGAGGGCATTGCTTTCAAATATTTTTAAAGTTGCGAGCAACCCCACAAGCCTGTATCAATGTGCCCGATACAGAAGTGAAAGATATTTTAACAGTGTAATGCTAAGAGGCAGGGAAGTATCCCTTTTGTCAAGGCCCATTAATGGCACGCCATATACCTTGCTGACTTATTATAGTGTGTATCCGACAGAAGATATGCACGAGCACCTTATCGGGCTTTCAGCGACCGTGACTGGCATTATCCTTTCTCTTCTTTTATTATCTGCATGGATAAATGAATGGTCAAAAAAAAGGTCTGCATTGCTGCAGTCACCAAGATTGTATTTTCAATGGCTGCGACCGGAAAAGGCAAAAAATTTTTACTATTGCCATTTGATACAATGGATGTTAATATTGTTTGGGATATTTATTGCCTGGTGGCTATTTGTAGAAAATTTTCGTGGCTTTCCATCGGAGTTCTCGCTTTTCTTTGTTACTGTTTTGTTTCCTTTTTACGTTGCGGCTCATTATTATTCAATAAGAGAAATAAATAATCAAATTGATGATAACCTTAAATCCCTATTGCATGATCTCCGGCATTCATTTGTTTTCTGGTTTCTTCTGATAATAATTATCACTGTCAATTGCTATGCTTTGGCATATTCAGGCAGCTTACTGATCATGCTCCCGCAAATTTTATTCATAGCGACTATCTGCTTTTCAGTGCGGGGGTTGATCAGAATAAAAAAAGAAAATGCATATAAAGCACGATTGCGATGTATTAAAGGCAATCTGGCAGAGATCCAAAACGCTGATACCGCAAACAAAAAAAATGAGCCTGAAAAAGATAAAGATTTAAATTTTTTGCGCACGTATTCATGGGCAATTGTTGCAGGTATTTTTCTAATCAGCATCGTTCCGGCTTTAGGTGTTTTTTGTTTGGTTATGAAACAGGAAACAAATATTGAATCAAGCAGTTCTCAAATTGAAATGGCACATAGGATCTATGACCGAAGGTTACAGTATAATCAGCGAATAATGAAAGACACCACCAGTCTTTTGTATGATAAGGATAAATTTGCATCTGCACTTCACAAACTTAAATTTCAATATGGGATATACACCATTGACAGCAACCAAATAGACACAGTTAATGCCAGCAAATTGATTTATCCACCTATTCAAATCGTTTCTCCTGCATATATCAATCTTCACGAACGGGTGTTCCCTGAAGGCAGCAATTCCAGTAGCGAGGATAGTGTATGGTCAGCCGATTCTTCGGGTAAATCATGGTATTATTTTATTGACACGGGCACAAATAAAAAGCAACCAGATAGCCTGTCTATATATCAAAATGAAGAAGACGGAAGGAATAGAGATTTGTTGGGCCAGTATGAAAGCACCAGCGCAAGTTGGAGCGCTACTAAATTACTGACAAATGGCATGTTATCAACCGGTGCCCTTTATTATGTGCTTTGTTTCGGGGGGGGGGTTATTTGGATGCTTGCAGTTTTTTTTATTACGATATCCTTAGCGAGGCGGGTTTTCCTGATTGACATGTTGAGTTATAAAGAAAATCAGAATGAAGAGAACGTTTTTTGCAATTCACGCTTTCTATTAACGGTAGATAGAAAAGAAAGGTTGCTAAATCTTCTAATTTATGTTTATGATGATAGGTTTGAAAAAAATGGCTTGAGGGAACAAGATAAATACACACAAAAACTGATCTGCTATAAAAAAGAAGAAAAAGACTTCTTGAAAAAAATGTACGATAAAATACATAACCGATGTTTTGAAAAACCTCAAAATGATATTGTGAACAACAAGGGTAAACAGGATGAGAATAATGATGAGACTGAAAATAGAAAAAGATATGATGAATTGACCAATCAATATTTCCAGAAGCCGCCAAAATCGAAAAGTGAATTTTTTATCAATGATATATACAAATTAGAAGATAAAAGTGTCTTGGACAACAAAGAAGATGTTATCCTGAAGTTTGGAGAAGTTATGAAGGATATTTATAAAGAAATATGGGACAAATGCAATAAACATGAAAAATTCATCCTCTACGATTTTGCAATGGACGGATTTACTAATTATAAAAATGGAGATGTGATATTTGGATTGATAAGAAAAGGTATCTTGGTTTTTGATGAAAATAATCTTTTAAGGGTTATGACTTTAAGCTTTAGAGAATTTATCCTGCATAATAAAAAGGATAAAGATATTGAAGAGCTAAAAACCGCTGCGAAAGAAGAAGACACCTGGAAGAATTTTAAGATCCCCTTATTGATCGTATTGGCTTTTATAGGCATTTTTATTTTCTTTACACAGGATTTGATTTACCAGAAAATAACGGGCTTATTAACTTCTATCACTTCCATTGTGCCCCTATTGAATAGTTTTTTTGGCAGCGGCAGCAATGGCGCTGGAAAAAATAAAGAAGATAAAATTGCTGACTAAAACAATAAATTTTAAAGGAATAAAATGTAATTATTATCTTTTGAATTTTCTTATAAGAATAGCCCAGATCCCGCAAGCTTACAAATTATTAGAGACGGGCAGGAGGCTTTGATATAAAGGTTTGTATGGACAGCGTTTTGATTTATCCTTAAAACTGTTTTTTCTGATTTTATGCTGCAATCGGAATTTATGAACTTAACCATATCACGTAGATGCCTAACCGATAACACGTTGATACCTTTCACCAGTGATGCTTCCATTGCGTTATCGGCAGGCAGCGCAGTCAAGCAGGATAAAAAAAGAAGCAGCAAATGAAAAAGACGAATCAGAAAATTTGAATCAGGACAAGAAAATGGAGAAGGGCAATAGTAAAGAAAATAAGAATGAAGAAAATCTGGGAAATAAAAAGGGAAGAATAATCGGCGCACAGATGAGCTTGTGCCTGAAGAGAGTGAGCGGCGCGTTAGCAGGGGGTGATGATATTTTAATATTGTCGATGAACCAGCATCTTCAAAAGGCAGAATAGTTTTATTCGGCGATCAGGGAGGGCGGCCACGTTGGATGAAAAATGGGTTTAATAACCCTGTGTCATTCACCAGTGCGCAGATCATGCGGATCTCTAACATCAGCGGCAGGGCCACACCGCCTGCTGGTCGAGAGTCATCTGCGATTTTTTTGTCTCCAGGATGTCGAGCGCTTCTTTGTTGTGGTTTTTCTGAATGATGCCCAACGGTCTTGTATAGGTGAAAATACCGGTCGACAGTCGTTGGCCTCTTGTTACCCCATTCAAATGTGTACCAGATTTTCTTTTTGTACCTGAAAAATCTCTTTGAAATTGCGATGTTCATGACAGTAACTTTTGTGTGCCGAAAACGCCTGGAGTAAGCGGGGGAAAATGATATATAAATAGAGGGTGGGGAATAAAAAAAGCTGTAAATCAACAATCTACAGCTTTTCCGCGTGCCCAGAACAGGAATACCAACTCATTGATAATGTGGATAAAAAGCGGGGTGTTCGCCGTCTGTAGGCCGTTTTTCGATAATGTGTCAGGTTCGGTTCCGGTCATTTGTGCAGGTTGAATAAAAATGAGACGGGACTTTGCAAAATAATAATTCATTTGCTCAATATGCCATGCTCGGGAATAAATTTAACGGTGACATATAGCCCTGATTAAGTTTTGTTAGATCCATAAGGCTTACCTGGCAAAGAAAATTTAGATGAGCCTTTATTTCAACCCTTTCTGTTTTATTGAGTAAGTAAATCCTATTCAAATCTTTACTTAATGTTTCGTAGCATTGGCAAACTGCAGCATATCAGCTTTTGTGAATTTTACTAATTCAATAATGTTAGCAGAATGTCTCAAAAGCGGGGGGACGATTTGAAGGGCTTCTTCTTTGCTGTTAAAATCGTTGATGAACCATGATTTGTGTACTCCGGCTTTGCATCCCCAATGTGCATTTGCCAATAAATGAGAACCAGATTCCACAAATAATTTGATCACCTGCTGACATTCGAAAGTATTTTCTGAGTGTGGGATTTCGATTAAATAAGTTGTCATTTTTTTAGATTTAAGATGTTGATCGATTATTATTTTTCTTTCTCGCAACGGCGCGAAGCCGCAACGAAATGCATTGAATTATTTTTTGCGCCTTTGCGGCTTTGCGAGAAAATATTTTTTAGAATTTGCAACAGTTTATTCCAAATTAAACCAGCGTGCTTTTCGGCTTGCACCAAAATGTTCCTTATCGGCCATCATCGCTGCTGAAGCGTCATGATGAATTCCAAAAGGTTTTGGCCCGGAGAAAAAATTTACATCAACACGCCCGATTTCGCCATTACCAAATTCAATATAACAGGAACCTGCACCAGTATATGCTTCATTATTTTCATTCCCTTTAAACGTTGCAATAATGGAAGCCGCAGCAATTTTTGCAGCTCCTTCTGCAAACACACCTGCCTTTGGTGTTCCCACACTTGTTACATCGCCAATGGCATATACATTTGGAAATTTTGTTAGCAGATTAGCTCTGTCAACGGGGATCCATCCATTCTCTGTCATGCCACTTTGCAGCACTACATCTGGCGCAACATGTTTTGGAATGCCGAGAAATAAATCGAATGGCATTTCAGTTCCATCATCAAGAATAGCAACCTTTCTTGCTTCATCAAGTGAACTCACTTTGCGTTGAGGAATGAATTGAATATTTCGTTCTGCAAAAGCTTTGATCAGTGCTTTCGATGAATCAGGAGAAGGTGGAATAGGAGAGCCGTATGGTATTACAAGGCTTATTGTACATGCATCGCGCACGCCTGCGTTGATGAGATAATCATGCAACATCAGCGCCGCTTCACTTGGTGCCGGCGGGCATTTGAATGGTGCACCGCAAACACCAACGATAGCATGGCCTTTTGTAAAAGTGGGTATCACTTCTCTCAATTTTTCAGCGCCTTCAAAAGAATAATATTCGTTGAATGCACCAAGTCCTGGCGTTGCAGAAATGTCGTAATTCGCGCCCAACGCAACCACTAACACATCGGCTTCATATACGTTGTTTTGTGTGGTAACAATTTTCTTTACGGGATCAATTGCAGTAATTGTTTCTTTGCGGAATTGTACGCCGGGCTTTACAATGCTGTTATAAGAAATTTTCACAGCATCCGAACTCTTCCGACCAAACATTACATCCAGTTTTGAAAAACCAAAAAAGAATGAATCGCTTTGATCTATTAATGTAAGATCAAGATCATCGCCGATTGTTTCTGAAAGCATGGAAGTAAGTTCCAATCCTCCGAAACCTGCACCCAATACGAGTACGCGTAATTTCATTTGTATATTTTTTTGGTGAATGGTCAATGATTCGCAATTCACCATTGGCCATTCATGAAGTAGTATTAATTTTTGCGTGGCTGAGAAACAAAGCGCAGATAAGGTTTGATTGTTTTCCAGCCTTGCGGATATTTTTCTTTTGCTTCTTCATTCGATACTGAAGGAACAATGATTACATCTTCTCCGTTAATCCAATTTACTGGTGTAGCAACTTTGTGCGCTGCCGTAAGCTGCATAGAATCAAGCACACGAAGTATCTCATTAAAATTACGACCTGTTGTCATTGGATAGGTGAGGTGCAGTTTTATTTTTTTATCAGGGCCAATTACAAAAACAGAACGTACCGTGTGATTAGTGGCTGCAGTCCTGCCTTCTGAAGTGCCGGGCTCATCTGCAGGAAGCATGTCATACAATTTCGCAATGGCAAGTGTTGCGTCTCCGATCATCGGATAATTCACTGCATGGCCCTGCGTTTCTTCAATATCTTTTTCCCATTTCACATGGCTCTCTACTGGATCCACGCTCAGTCCAATAACCTTGCAATTTCTTTGTGCAAACTCAGGCGCAAGTTTTGCCATGTAACCAAGCTCGGTAGTGCAAACCGGAGTAAAATCTTTTGGGTGAGAAAAAAGTATGGCCCAGCCGTCACCAATCCAATCGTGAAAATGGATGGTGCCTTGTGTTGTTTCGGCCTGAAAATCTGGTGCGGTGTTACCTAATCTGATACTCATTGTTTTTGGTTTTTAAAAGTTTTATAATGATGAACAGGTTGTTGGCTATAATAGAAGATGCCTCTTCTTACAATTTTCGCATTCGTATGTTTTTGGTTTTATAGTTCCAAAAGAAATCAGTTTTATTAATTGGCAAGTAATGGATTTTTTTTTTGAGATCATGAGATTTCCTCCGCAAGATGTGCAGCGGATGCCGAGGATAGTTCGTTTAATGATGATTTTGTCTAAATCCAATAATGCCATAACGGGAGCAAAAATGCAAATGCACAAAACGACTGTGAAATAAAAGGGATGAATGTGTTTGGTTAGGGATGAATGATGGGAGGTTTGGGAGAAAGAACGAGCAGGATTATGTTGCAGTTTGGGTTTCTCGCAAAGACGCGAAGGCGCAAAAAATAATTTCTAGGTCAGATATTTCTTTGCGCCTTCGCGTCTTTGCGAGAGTCTTTTTAAAATAAAACAAACCCGGTATCGGCTGATCATCGTAAATTCTCTTTTATCCCAAGTACTTTAAAAAGTTCTTGCTTAAACGATTTACCAATAAGGATTTTAATTCCGGCAACAGAAATTTCGGTGGGAAAAATGTCATCAATCATGTTGATGTTCACAGAATAGCTGCGATGGACGCGAATGAAAATTTTCTGGTCGATCTGTTCGGCAAAATCGTTGAGCGTAGCTCTTACCATCACTTTCTTTTGCGATTTAAGATGAAGGACAACATAATTGGCATCGCTCTCCAGATATAATAACTCATTAAAAAATATTTTTCTGAAAACGTAGCCATCTCTCACAAACATGTAATCTTTTACGTGATAAGAAGCTGCGTGTTCAATTTTCGCATTAGAACGATTGCCTGTAAAATTGCTGAATGCAATTTCAATCGCAGCAAACAATTCTTCTTTGGTAAAAGGCTTAACAATATATGCATGCGGCTTCACTTTTTTTGCACGGTCTATCGTCTCTCCATCACTGTTAGCTGTTAAAAAAATAAATGGGATTTGATAAAGCTCATTTATTTTTTGCGCTACATCAATACCATCTTTTTTCCCTGACAACTGAATGTCGAGCAACAACAAATCGGGTTTGTTATTATCAAGCATTTCCATTGCCTCTGTATAATTTATTGCCGGACCGCAATGCGAATAGCCCAACTCATCAAGCGTACTTAATATAGTACGGGCTATTACAAGCTCATCTTCTACAATTCCTATTTTTAAAACAGACATAATTTTAGTCAGCATTTTTGCGCATGCTGCGGTTTGTAAAATTAATTGTAAATGCGGCACCATTTTTATTTTCGTATTTCACTGTTCCTCCAATTTGCCGGCTCAAATCATTGATTAATTGTATGCCCAGCGTTGTTGCCTTGCTCAAATCAAAATCTACAGGCAAGCCTGGTCCATTATCGGAATAGATAAATTCGTATTTCCCTTCTGATAAGTTTTGAATTTCAAGGTTTATTTCTCCGGAGACAATATCATTAAATGCATACTTAAACGAATTGGACAATAGCTCATTCATGATCAAGCCAAGCGGAACAGCAGTGTCAATATCTAATTGCAAATATGGAACTTCTATATTCATCAGCACATTGTTTTTTTTATGAAACACCATTTCCACCTGCCTGCAGAGATCATTTACAAATTGTTTCAGATCAATCGAACTAATATTTTCAAACTGGTAAAGATTTTGGTGTATCAATGACATGCTTCTTACTCGGTTTCGCCCTTCCATTAATGCATCTCTCGCGGTTTCATCAGTCAGGCTTTTGCTCTGCAATTCCAGCAGGCCCGAAATAACCTGCAAATTATTTTTTACGCGGTGATGAATTTCTTTCATCAATACATCTTTCTCAGTTAGCAATTCGGCTTGCGCTGATAAAGATTGTTTTAATTGCGCAGTTCTTTCATTCACCAATTCCTCCAGCTTATTTTTATCTCCAGCTAATTGTTTTGTTCTTGATTTTATTATCCAGTAAATAATTATTGCAAATAATAAAACAAGTAAAGCAATGAACCACCATTTAAGATAGAATGGTTTTAGAACAATCAGTGGAATGTTCAATTCGCTCTTGCTCCATGCGCCCTCTCGATTCTGTGCTTTAATATGCAAGGTGAATTTTCCATAGGGCAATCCGCTGATGCGAATGGAATTTTCGCTGATATAATTCCAGTTTTTGTCAACGCCTTCAATTTGATAGGCATAGCGAGGCACTTCATCTTTTGCAAAATCAAGCAACTGAAATTCAAGCGTGAAGAATTGATCGTTTGGTGCCAAAGTAATTTGCGAATCATTCAACAACTCAGTTGTTTTATTGGCCAGCTCACTTCGCGAACCAACAAACTGATTAAAAGAAATAATGCGCAATGGCACATTGAATGTATTGCTATCTGTTGTAAAATCTTTTGGGTTAAAGGCATTCACGCCATCCAATCCACCAAAAAATAATCTCCCGTCTTTTGCCCTAAATGAAGATGTTCTGTTGAACTCATTGTGAGAAATTCCATCACTTGTTGTGTATGTATTTACAGAAAATGTTTTTGTGTTGAAACGGATCAATCCATAATCTGAGCTGATCCAGAGATTACCATAATCATCTGGTTCTAATCTATACAAAACATCCGAAGGAAAGCCGGAAGTGATATTGAATTGCCGGAACGAATTATTTTTTCGATCCCAACGATATAATCCTTCGCCATTTGTTGCAAGCCAGAATATTCCATTTGCATCTGCATAGGCATCTAATAAACTCAACCCATTTATAAAAGATGATGAACTATTCACCATTGACCATTGACCATTCACAATTTTATATAGCCCATTCGCCGCCACAGCCCACAAACTATCATCACTGCTTTTAAAAAAACGGTACACAAATTTTGCTTCAGGAGTATTTTTATTTGCAGCAGAAAGCGAATCAAACTTATGCGTATTGGAATTGAATAATGAAAATCCGTTTGTTCTTCCTAATAATATCAGACTATCATTCAGAGAAAACATAGACCATATTTCAGATCCCTGTCCGCCAGGATATTTTGAAATAGTATTTCTCTTCTCATCATACTCAAATAAATTATAGCCGCCACAATACAATGCTGCATGGTGTTTAATGACTGCATACTTGATTTCATAATCGGTGACCCATTGCATTTCTCCATCTAGCTGCATGAAAGTATGCTTCCAGATATTAGCCACTACGCTTCCGTTTTCATCAGCAAATATGCCGCGGGCCTGGCTGTTTGGCTGAACGCTTTGTTGTCTGTTTGTAAAATATTGTTTGAAACGGTTCTTCTCAATCTTCAATTGCAATACGCCATGCGATGTGCAAAGCCAGAAGTTTCCAAAACTGTCAGGAAAAAGTTGATAGATAAATACGTTTTCAAAATCTTTCATTTCCGATTTAGAAATGATTTTTAAAAACGCATTTTCATTCCACAGGTAAAGCGCATCCGTGCCAAGATAAAACATGCAGGCTGTTCCATCTGCGGAGCTTGCCGTCTGGTACCAGTATTTCCCTTTTATGCTGTCTGTATTGAATTTATTTACATTGGATGGGAACTCACTGTTACCAGTATGCGTAATCATTCCAATATTAAATGTATTGTTTTCGGCTTTCGTGTTATAAATAATTAAAAGATCGTTTTGGCAAGTGAAACCAACAGGCAGTGATCTTAATGCATCTTTTTGAATAAAAGAAATCATCGTATCCTTCGATACTAAATATTGTGTGGACTGATTGAATATCTTCAGCAGCGCTTTTCCTTTTGCGAACATGCAGAACGGTCCTGTGCTGCGATACTCAACAAATGGCTCAATATTTTTATTGCTCCAGTCTTTAATTTCATAGCGAAGTGTAAATCCGTTTTTGGATGAGTATTTCCAAAGCCTGAAAGGAAAAGCAGTGAGAAAATTTATTTCATCCGTCCCATCATTCGATATCCAATAAACATCCTGCTCTTTAAAAGGCATTTTTGGAAAAGCAGCACTCAGCGTTTTTACTTCCTGCGTAACGGCATTCATCACATCCACTTTATCGTTTGTAGTGAGCTGAAAACCGGTGCTGCCATATTCAATAAAAAGATTGTTGGCATCATCTCTTGCTAATTGCACCACTTTATTATCCTGTAGATTATTTCGCTGGTGAGTGAAAAGCAAACAATTTTTTCCATCATAACGGTTGAGCCCATTGCGTGTCCCGAACCAAAGGAAACCTGCTTTATCCTGCAGCCCACAAAATACTTCGTGAGATGCAAGCCCATCTTCAATAGAAAGAAATCTTTTGCTGATGGTGTATCCCGCATTATCATTTAGCGAGTTGCTTTGTGCAAAAAGAGAATGACGGGTTATCGCCAAAACAAAAATCAATATGCATCGAAAAAAAAATGTACGCATCGTTGCACCTGAATTTTTGCAAGGAGCTGATTGCTTAATAATCTGGAAATTTGTTTTTATAAATAGTGATGAAGACATTACCGATTGAAGATAATCACTATTTGTTTTGGCTTGTGCTTGGTATGAAAAAGATTACAGAGCCATTGTGGGATTAGCGGTTATAATTATATAAACTTCATTTTTTTGCTTCCTCTGCTGAATTTGAAATTTAGAAATTGCTTCAACATACTAAGATTATTGTATCTCTTCAGTCGTTTCCATTAAAAACTGATATGAAACCAACTGATAAAATTATTATGAGAGCAGTAGCAATTTGCTATAAACCTTATCTTAAGCCTGAAGAAGCAATGATTTATTGTAACCTACAAAGAACACAATTAGCTAAACGATTAAATGAATTTGGCATTTACAAAAACAACAGTGGTTGCTATGCTCGTAACGATTTAGACAAGATGATGTCAGGCGAACCTTCGCAAATTGAGGTGAAGGCAACCCAAATAAAATTCAGATTCAAATAAAGCTGGATAAGATAATTTTCTGGCGCATGACTAGATATAACGGTGAAATGTATGCGTAAATACATAGTTTCTGTTTGCCAAATCCTTCGAACATAAGGGTTTAGAAGTGAATGAAAATGGGAGTAAAATATTGTATAATGAAAATTTATACTTGTAAAATATTAACTAACAAATAGTTATGTGTGCCCAGAACAGGAATCGCAATTAATTGGAAATTTGGATAAAAAGTACGGTGTTCGCCGTTGGCTGGCCATTCCTTGAAAAATAATTACTCTACACCTCATGATTATTCTAGTCTGAAAAATCTATTTAACGGTTATATATAACCGATGATTAGACTTTGTTTTATATCGGCGCTCATCTAAGATAAATTTTTTGTGAACGGATATTGTAACAGTAAAAATTTGATTTTTGAATCAGATTGATTGTAAAAATAATATTGAAGTACTCGAATCCAGTCAAGCGTACAATACCTCCACCTGACGTAGCGATGATGTGGTAAATTTTGTGATTTAATAATAAGATGTAATTGAGATGTAGTACTAAATTATCTGCCTTGGTGACATAATTGTAAGTTCGCGGTACGATATTCGTGCTCTATTGTTATTCAATTCAAAGTCCATTATAAGCATCGAAACCCAGGAGAAATAAGCTCCAGAATATAAAATATTATGATGAACAGACGTTCTGCTATCCGGTCTTGCTTTGCTGTTTCTGCAGGGATTTTTTTATTGCCATCCTGCGTGCAGGAAAAAGCTAAACCACCCATTGCTCTAAAAAATATTGTTGTCAATGACGAGCAGGAAAACATGCTCGCTAAACTGGCAGAAACAATCATCCCTAAAACTACCACGCCTGGCGCAAAAGATATCTCATCACATCTTTTTGCTATGATGATGGTTGATGATTGCTTCGATCCTGATGCACAGAAAAAATTTGTAACGGGCCTCGCAGAATTTGAATCGTTAACCAACAGCAAATACGGTGAAACATTTGGCAAATGCACGATAGAGCAAAAAAAAGGATTGCTTTCAGATATGGAAAATAAAAAAGCTGTTCCGGAAGGGGCACTTTCTTTTTATCAATCGATGAAAAGACTGACGATACAAAGCTTTACCAGTTCTCAATATTTCCTGACTAAGATTCATGTATATGAATTGGTGCCCTCGCGTTTTCACGGATGTTTCCCTGTTCCTAAATAAATTATCACAATAAAATCTTTGTTTGCCATGGGTAATAATTTAGATAGCCAGACTTTTGATGCTATAGTAATTGGTTCCGGAATGAGCGGTGGCTGGGCCGCAAAAGAATTTTGTGAAAAAGGGTTGAAGACATTGGTGCTTGAACGCGGCCGCGATGTGAAACACCTCAAAGATTATCCGACTACCAATATGTTTCCGTGGGAATTCAAACATCGCGAAGAAGTGCCTTATGCAATTCAACATGCCAACCCGTCAATAAGCAGGTGCTATGCTTTTCGTGAAGATGCAATGCATTTTTTCGTAAAGGATGAGGATCATCCATACGTTCAGGAAAAACCATTTGATTGGATACGTGGTTACCAGGTCGGTGGTAAGTCAATCATGTGGGCAAGACAAACACAACGTTGGAGCGATTTTGATTTTGAAGGCCCGCAACGTGATAGCTTTGCAGTCGATTGGCCTATACGTTATAAAGACGTTGCGCCATGGTATAGTTATGTAGAAAAATTCGCGGGCATATCTGGGAATAAAGATGGCTTACCAAGTCTTCCCGACGGAGAATTTTTGCCGCCCATGGAATTGACGTGCGTAGAAAATTATTTCAAAGATTTTGTCTCAAAAAAATATAAAGATAGGCACGTGATCTATGCGCGTTGTGCACATCTCACCGAGCCTCAGCAAATTCATCTGCAACAGGGCAGGGGGCAATGTCAGAAAAGAAATCTTTGCCAGCGCGGCTGTCCGTTTGGTGGTTATTATAACACCAATTCGACGACAATACCCGCAGCAGAAAAAACGGGTAACATGACCTTGCGGACTTTCTCTATTGTGCATTCTGTGATCTATGATGACAAAAAAGGCAAAGTGACAGGAGTGAGGGTAATTGATGCCATTACAAAAGGAACAACAGAATTCTTTGCAAAAGTCATTTTTGTAAATGCCGCTGCATTTAATACCAATCTCATTTTATTGAATTCTGTTTCGCAAAGATTTCCCAACGGATTAGGGAATGACAATGGTTTGATGGGAAAATTTGCTGCGTTTCATAACTACCGGGCACGCATGACCGCAAATTATGATGGCTTTAAAGATTTTACTACAGATGGGCGAAGGCCAACCAGTGCATATATGCCGCGTTTCAGAAATCTATTCAAACAGGAAACCGACTTCTTGCGCGGATATGCCGCAACAATTTCGACAGGCAGGGGAAGGTTACCCGCAAACACAAACGTTTTCGGGGAAGATTTGAAGAATGCGCTTTCCGGCGATCAGCCATTAGGCCCATGGAATATTCATTCACAGATGATGGGCGAAACGATACCAAAACAAACCAATTATCTATCGTTGGATAAAAATGCAAAAGACGAATGGGGAATGCCGTTGTTAAAAATATCAATTGGATACGATGATAATGAAGAAAGAATGATCAAAGATTATTTCGAACAAATGACAGCCATGTTTATGGAAGCGGGATTTACAAATATTCAAACATCAGATTCAAAACAAGCACCGGGATTGGATATTCATGAAATGGGCGGCGTTAGAATGGGGCATGATCCAAAAACATCTTTACTCAACAAATGGAACCAACTACATACTTGCAAAAATGTGTTTGTTACGGATGGTTCATGCATGACATCTACATCCACACAAAACCCATCACTAACTTATATGGCTTTGACCGCAAGGGCTGTTGATCACGCGGTTTCGCAGATGAAAAAAAATGAATTGTAAAAATGCCGGTGATGCAAATTTTGAGAAGGTGTTATAGCAACTTAATTTTTATATTTCTTAACCAAACTTTTTGGCCGTGATGCTGGAACATGATTAATCCATCTTCTGATTTTCCGTAACCGGGATTATTTTTGAACTTACTTTTTTTCAGTAGTGCATTCATCTCCGCAGAACCATTTTCATACTCAACGATTTTGTTGCCGTTGAGCCAATGCTCAACATGGTTTCCATTTACAATCAATTTTGCCTGGTTATATTCTCCAACAGGTTTTAAATGTTTGTTCACCGGTATAATAAGGTCGTACAAAGAACCTGCAGACCGAATGGCTGCTGTGTCATTAAAATTAATATCATCCAATATTTGCATTTCAAAATTGTCGAGCCAGTTCGGGCTGTTGCCGTTTCCGGACTGATGCGCTAAATTTTCTTTTACATGATAAAAGACCCCGCTGTTGCCGGCAACAGAAACTTTCCACTCTAACACCAGCTCAAAGTTTTTGTAATTTTGTTTGGTAACAAGATCGATATTCGGAACACCTGTTTGTGCCACCAAAGCGCTGTCTTCCACTTTCCAGGCAGAATCCGGGAAACCCTTCATATTATAACCCCTGAGGTTTGCGGTAGAGCTACCATCAAACAAAATGATCCATGCATTTTTTTTAGTTTGTGAAGCAGCAATAAAAACGCTTAACGATGCAATTGCTATGAGAAATATTTTTTTCATTTTAATTCGTTGATTATTTTTTTCCGGTTGCTGCCCAAAAAATACCAGCATATAGAAAATTTAAAAAAGCAGCATCGCTAAAAATAGCAGGCATGTGGCCAAGTGATGTATAAAAAGAGCGGCCGCCATCATAGTTGTGATACCATGCCACAGGATGTAATTTTCCCATGCCCACTCCTTTTTTTGTGCCCCAATCTGCTTTGGGATCGTAAGATGATTCATCAACAGACATAATATAATTCAGTCCTGAAATTTTTTCCGGGCCAAATTCATACCATTCGTCTGTCCATAATTTATTACCTGTAAAACCTTGCAATCCCGGAAAACTTGAATCAATGATATTTAACCTTGCGGTTTGAATGGTAGGATGAATATGAAACATTCGTCCTACTAATTTTGTGTACCAATCCCAATCATATTCAGTATCAGATGCACTATGAATGCCCACAAAACCTTTCCCGGATTGAATAAAACGTTCCATCACTTTTTGTTGTGCAGAATCAAAAATGTCGCCGGTGGTATTTAAGAAAATAATCACCTGGAATTGTTTTACGAAATCATCGGTAAACCCGTTTGGGTTTTCAAATAGCACCGCATCGAAAAAATTTTTTTTCGCCAATTCCTGTATCGCCAAAACACCGGAGTGCAATGATTCATGATGCCAGCCTCTTGTCGTGGTAACAATGAGTGCTTTGAATTGTTTTTGCTGGGCAAAGGCGGTTATATAAAAAAATAATTGGGAAAGAAAAATAAATAATAATGTGTTCCTGTTTTTCATGTCTAAATTATTTTAATAAGAGATATATAAATAAGCTTTTTATATAAAACCATTTTAATAATAACGCCCGATCAAATGATTTTCCACAATCTTCTTTTTAAGGTCATGCGCATCTATTGCGCCGTCTTTTGCAAACACGATCTTGCCGCCAGGTTCTACTAGCAAAGTATAAGGTAATGCTCCCTGCCAGTTTGGGTCTATCGCTTCTATCAACTTATATCTATTATCGATATTGAAAATATAGTTGCTGTTGGATGCCTGCTGATTTTGCAAAAACTGAAATGCTTTATCTTTTTTTGAGGGTTCATCTGCGCTGATGCTGATAAATTCGAAGTCGCGCCGACGGTACATCCTGTTAATGCTTACCAGGTCAGGGAATTCCGCAACACAAGGCCCGCACCACGTTGCCCAAACATTGATCAATCTCAATTTCCCGGAATTATTTTTAAGCAATTCTTTTATTCCATCTTCAGTGATTGTGTCAAGCTTAACTGGTTCTTTAGCCCACGCTTCCTGTGCTTTGGAGATCCAGTCACTTTTTTCAGCCCACTTAATGGAGCAACCAAAAACTTTGGTAGTTGCCACTGGAACTTCTTTGTTTTGCAACAATGCATCAATCGCATTCCTGGTGTCTGACGTGTTTGGCATTTTCGTCGGCTTTTCAACGTCATCAATCCTTCCACTGTAACGGAGTTTTCTTTCTTTATCAAAAATAAAAACATGTGGTGTTGCTATCGGCCCATATTTTTTTGAAATATCTTCTGTTTCGCCATCGAATAAATAAGGAAAATTAAATTGTTTTTCTTTTGACCTCATCTTCATTTCGTCAAAACTATCGCCCATCTCGGTATATCCCAATTCATCCAGGCGAATCGATTTCGGATCATTGGGCATGATCGCGACGACGGCAACACCTTTTGATTTATAATCACTTGTCAGTTTAATGATCCGATCTTCGTACGCTTGTGCGGTTGGACAATGGTTGCAGGTAAAAACAATAACAAGGACGCTTGCATTTTTAAACGATGCGAGACTGTACATTTTGCCGTCAACACCTGGAAGATTGAAATCAGGTGCTGCCGCACCAATGGCAAGTGTTTTATGTTCATCAAAAGCCGTGGGGATATCCCGATACGAAAAATGCATCCCGGATAAAACAACTGTGAGAAAGATATTTCTTGCAATGTTCTTATTGATCATGATGGCAAATATTTAAAGAAAAGTTACAAATAATACAACCTGCTTTTTCGAAAGCCAAACTCGTTTGATATAAAGAAGTATTGTTGTTGTAGCGATCATTTTGTTTTCGTTTGGATGATGTAGTGATGATGTAGCCATTAAATGGTCAAGATTGTTTCTGTGTTCCGTTTCCATTAGCTGAATGAGCTGTTTTCCCATTGGCATGCAATGCCATTAGAAAGTCATACAAATTAGTTTCTGTCGGGATTTGCAATTTTTTTCGCAAGCGGTACCTGCTTATTTCGACACCGCGTACGGATATATTTTCCAACTGCGCAATCTCCTTGCTGGAGAGGTTCATTCGCAGATAGGCGCTGAGCTTTAATTCATGCGTGTTTATTTTTGGATAATTGATTTTTAGTATTTGGAGAAAATCGCTGTGCACATTATCGAAATGCAGTGCAAACTGTTCCCAGTCTTTATCCATCTTGTGTTCTTCATTCAGGATCTTGAGCATTTTTTTAAGTTCATCGGAAGATCCTTCACCATTGGAAACTTTTTTTAACCGTTGCAGTTCTTCCCGTACATTACCCAACAATTCTCCTTTTTGCACGAGGTGCATTGCTGTAGACGCAAGCTCCTTGTTCTTGTGCCCGATTTCTGCCTCTAATTTTTCATTTCTGAGTTTGATGATTTCCTTTTCAGATTTCTCTATTTCAAGTTGATGCAGGTATTGCAATTGCTTTTGCTCCTCTTCATGCTTTTGTTGCTGGCGCAAAAAAAGCTTCCGCAGCCATTTAAAAAATAAATAATTGAAGCTGATAAATATGATTACGTAAACTGCAAATGCCCAGGTGGTCTGATACCATGGCGGCAAAATGACGAATGAGTAAGCGCACGCATCAGATTCATTTCCGCGGTTGCTTTTCGCTTTCACTAGAAACGTGTATTTGCCCGCGGACAAATTGGTGTAATCTTTTTCTGTTTTTTTTGACCATGCAGACCAGTCTTTGTCATATCCCTGTAACTGGTAGCTATAGGTAACACTGTTTTGTGCCGCATACAATGGAGAGGAAAACTCGAAGTGCACCGAGTTCCATTTGCTGGAGATATTTTTGATTGAATCAGGTGATTGATTCAATGGCTGCCCGAGCTCCTTAAAATAACCTCCATACAAAAGGCTGTCCGCGCTTCCAAAAATTTTGATATTCCTGATCTGCGCACGAACATCGTAATGGTTCTTTTTATATTCTTCGTAATTAATATGGTAGAATCCTTTCTCTGCGCCAACAAATATATTATATTGATTGTACGGGTAAACGTTTTCGAAATCAGCGATTATTTTTCCGTTCAATTCCGGAAAATTGATGAGTTCAGGCTTGGCATCGGAAAAATCAACAACACCCAGGTTCGTATCGTGTATAAACCAAATATTACCTGCATCATCCTCTTTCAGGAAACGGATATTGGCATCTCCGAAAATCGCTTTGAAATAAGAAGAGAGCTCAAAGGCATCCAATCTTGCGTTGTATTCATAAACTCCTTTTTCCGTAGCTATGACGATGTGGTTTTTGACCTTAAACAAATGATTTTTTAAATAAGTGGGCAAGCCATTTTTCTCAGTGTACAATTTTACCTGTGGATGGTCCGGCGAACTCAAGTCAATTTTGTATACGCCCTGGTAAGGTTGCGCAGACCATATTATATTATTATTATCAACAGCTATGTATTGAGAAGAAGCGTTATATCCTCTTATATGTTCTTTCAAAACAAAACGATTGTTTTCATACTGAAGCATGGAGATGCCAATATCACTGCCCGCTAATATTATGTTAGAAGGGAGAACATTTGAATAAGGGAGGAACGTCCAGTATGAAGTGGCGGTTGTGACCGGATCAATGCGGTCAGAATTTACCTGGAAAGCACCATCGTGATGGCCCAATAAAAGCTCACCATTTACCTCTGACAAACCGAATGTTGAACCTTTGGTTCCGGCAATTGGTTTAAATTCTCCGCTCAAAAAACTAAGGTCTTCATTTGATGTGCTGATTGGTAAACCGTATAATCCGTTTGATGTCCCTACATACAATGTGTTTTTATATACAATCGATGTATACCCTAATCCTTCATTTAGTTTTTCAGGGTAAATATGTTTGATGGCATTATTGTAAGCGATAAAATCAATTCCATTGTCAAGCCCCAACCAAAGATTATCGCTTTTGTCCAGGAAAAGTTTAAGAATGTTGTTATTCTGCAAACCTTCTTTGCGCGAAAAATTCTGAATAACCTCGCCATGCTTGTCAACTATATAAATCCCACTCAGATTTGTGCCAATCGCCAGCCAGTCTTTTGTGATAGGTATCGCCGTTAGCACACGTTCGTTCGTGAATGGATTGATGCCGCGAAAATGAAAGCTGGTAATGTTGTTTTGATATAAAATATAGAAACCTGTATTTACAGTACCTATGAAACTACTATCCGTACCGAATGGGAACATGCAAGTGACTAAATAATTGGATGGAAAATCTGTATATTTTAAAAATGGCGACCAGATTCCATTTTTAAATTCAAGCATCCCATTTTTGCTATCCTGTGCAATAAGCCGATTATTACTCTCTCCTAAAAATAGCCAGTCGGATGCGGCCGGATATACAGAGACTGTTTTATTGGATAGTTGAAATATTTTTTCCCGGCACATAAAAAAAATGTCATTACCAAAAACCGTAATGAACCACATGTCAGAAAACGGATAATTTTTTTCCGACAATAAAGGTTTCAGTGATGTGTAAAATAATTTACCATTATCGTCGGGCATGAAATAGCCAAATTCATTTTCTCCTCCGACATAAATTTTATTATCCTTTCCTAAAGCAATAGACCGTACAACGGTCTTATTTGGCAAGGGGTATAATTTCCAATAGACGCCGTCAAAGCTTAAAAGCCCGTCATAATTTGCGAAATACATGATCCCGTTCCTGTCCTCCACCAACCCGCGGTTTTGGGTACCCGCATTATAAAGATCTTTTGGATAATTAATGATATCAGGGATTCCGATAGTATTCTGCGCGCTACAAATCCGCGAAAGCAGGCCAAGTGTTAGTATGATTATTACACGTCTCATTCCGGTGCCTTGAAAGATTTCAGGTTATCAAGTAATATTCAGGAAAGCTTTTTGAGATGTTGAAATTGCCGTAAGAAGATTATCAGGTCAAAAAAACTATCATTTTGCCGCCGCAAAAGGGAATAATAATTCATATGGCTATTCCTCAAAAAAGTAAGCACTAAGTTAATGTAAAATCCTCCGATGTAGTAGGCCAACCTGTTCTTTCAAGAGCATTGATGTAGTAATGACGTAATGAAAACCGGATTTTTAAACCTGTTTTCAAAAAATGATGTGGGATAGATGTATTTCAAAAAACGACATTTGAGAAATCCGATTCTAAATTTGCCAAGAGTAAATCTTTGCGTTCTTATTCCTATACTTCAATTTAAATTAATGAAACTAACTTTTAACGAATTGCTGCTATGTCTTCTATTTTCCTTTTCACTTAACACAAGCTTTTCACAAAACCTGATTGGCATCTTCGATGGGCATGGGGATGTTGGTACCAATGTAAAAGCCGGTTCAGCGACTTATATTCCACAAACCAATCAATATGTGATATCCGGCGCCGGGTACAATGTTTGGGCAGATCATGATGAATTTCAATTTGTGTGGAAAAAAATGACAGGTGATTTCATTTTGTTTGCCCGTGCCGAATTCCTCGGGAATTGGGTCAATTATCACCGCAAAGTAGGATGGATGGTCAGAAAAAGCCTTGACGGCAATTCTCCACATGTCAATGCTGTTGAACACGGGGATGGACTGACATCTTTGCAATTTAGGAGAGCAGCAGGTGCGCAAACAGAAGAGCACAAATTCAAATTAACTAAAGCGAACATTTTGCAGCTGGAAAGAAAAGGCAATTTATACATCATGCGTGCGGCAATTTATGGTGATCCATTTCAAACAGACACTGTTGCAGGCATCGATTTGGGTGACGACGTTTATGTTGGGCTCTTCGTCGGTTCTCATAATTCGGATGTGCTGGAAACGGGAATGTTTAGCAACGTGAGCATTACTGTTCCATACAAAGGAGAGTCCGACCAGCGCACACAAATGACGCTTGGCAGCAATCTTGAATTATTGGAAGTAGGTTCTGGTAGAAGAGAAGTAATTTATAAGGTTCCCTATTCTATCCAGGCGCCGAACTGGACCCCCGATGGAAGGGATCTCATATTTAATAATGCCAAAGGGATAATTTACCGTTTTGACCTGGCCTCAAAAAATGCTGCCCCAATCAACACTGGATCGGTTATCAATAACAACAATGACCATGTGCTATCCTTCGATGGCAGGATGCTTGGCCTTAGCAATTTTGTAAAAGACCTTGGAGGTTCGATTATTTATACTGTTTCCGCGGATGGCGGCACACCAAAACAGATTACGCCCAAAGGGCCTTCTTACCTGCATGGCTGGTCGCCGGATGGCAAAGACCTGGTTTTTTGCGGAGAGCGCAACGGCGAATTTGATGTATACAAAATTCCTGCAGCCGGTGGTAAGGAAATAAAATTAACAGATGCAAAAGGCCTTGACGACGGGCCGGAATACACCCCTGACGGAAAATATATTTATTTCAATTCAGTGCGTTCAGGTTTAATGCAAATCTGGCGAATGAAGCCAGACGGAAGCGGCCAGGAACAAATCACTAACGATGATTACAATAACTGGTTTGCGCATATTTCGCCTGATGGAAAGTGGTTCGTTTATCTCAGCTTTTTGAAAGAAGAGACGCCAGCCGGAATTCACCCCCCTTATAAGCATGTATACATCCGCCTTCTGCCAGTTGATGGCAAAGGCACGCCAAAAGTATTGGCATATTTATATGGAGGCCAAGGTTCAATAAACACACCATCCTGGTCACCAGATGGAAAACGGATTGCATTTATAAGCAATACAGATATGGTGAGCAATTAGTCTTTTTCTTCACTTACAACTCTGAGCAGGCTTATGGTCGCCTGCCAGAGTTTGTAAAAATTATTCATTCCAAAACGATTGCAATATGAGAAATAAAAAAAACGAAAATCTCCGGAAAAAAGTAGCTACTCATCAAAATTCACGTCGCGATTTTTTACGATCAACAGGTATGATGGCTGCGGGAACAATTTTTCTGCCTCAATTTTTTCTCTCAAACAAAACAAAAAAATTTAATGATGTAGGCATTCAGTTGTATTCTGTGCGGAAAGAAATGGCAGAAGATGCTGTTGGCACCTTGAAAAAACTTGCAAAGATTGGCTATAAAGAAATCGAATCTGCAAGAAGCGACAAGGGAAATTATTATGGGCTTGCGCCGAAGGAAATAA
>CAVRBD010000035.1:0-19435 GCA_963718975.1 uncultured Bacteroidota bacterium
TATAAACACTGTATTCGGATTATGCAAGTATTAAAAGCGAATTTTATTTTAAGATAAGCTGTTGACATTATTTCTCTTCATTAACTTCCTGATGTTAATGAGCGCATAGCGCATTCTTCCTAAAACTGTGTTAACGCTGCAATTTGAAATAGATGCAATTTCTTTGAAGCTCATCTCCCCGAAATGCCGCATCAGCAAAACCTCACGTTGATCTTGGGGCAACAGGCCGATAATAACCGCCATACAAATTTTTTGCTCATTGCTCATAATTTTCTTATCCGCATGCATATCTGAAACTACACTGTTGCCAAAAAAAAGATACTGGTAACTGTTATGATTATATTTTAAACGTCTTGTTTTTCGGAAGTGATCCATGCATGAATTATAAGCGATATGGCTTGCCCATGGAAGGAACCTGCCTTTTTCCTTGTAAGCATCTGTTCGGATATTGCTGATGATCTTAATAAAAACTTCCTGGAAAATATCTTCTGCCTGGTGCTTATCCCTTACAATGGAAAAAATAAAAGTGAACAGTTTTTCTTTATACAAACAGACCAGTATTTCCATGGCATCCATATCGCCATTGCGGAATCGGTTGATGAGTTCTGAATCTGTTATTTGTTCTTGCCGTATCATAAAATTTTTATTTCAAGTTGTACTAGCGTATAAGTATGACGGTTCCTTTTCGGTAAATTTTACCACAAATGGTTTTGGCTGATGCCTGATAAACAAAAGTTCCGGCATCTAATTTTCTCCCGTTCAGTGTACCATCCCAACAAACATTTGAATTGGATGTATGGAATACAACATTTCCCCAACGGTCGAAAATCGTAAAGTTCAGTTCGCTGACAAAGCCCCAGGCCTGCACGCCAAAGCAATCGTTGATGCCATCACCATTTGGAGTAAATGCATTGGGCAGAACAAAGCCGTTCGTAGACCCATCAGTTATCACTTTTACTTCAATGCTGTCCTCCGAAACACAGCCTTGTGCCGAGGTCGCCTGCACATGATAAACCGTTGTTGTTTGCGGAGATGCAATCGGACTTTGGGCATTGGCGTTATCCAAAGTAGAAACCGGCCACCACAAATAACTGCTTCCGCCGCTTGCATAAAGCTTTGCTGTGCCGGCAAAGCAATCCAGATCATTAGATTTGGTAATGCTGATGACCGGATTTAGGTTAAGCATCACCGTTAAATTTAAAGTATCTGTAATGTTGCAGCCGTTGATGTTGCTTGTGATAGCAACATGATAGCCGGTTGTCGCAGCCGGAGAAAGCACTATTGATACATTGTTTGATAATGAAGTAAACCCTTGGTTGAACCATTGATATGCGTCACCGCCATAGGCTGTAAGCAAAATACTGTCTCCGGGGCAAATACCAGGCTTTGCAGGAACAACTCCAACCTCAGGATTTGGCTTGACATAAAGTGCGAGATTGGTGATAATGCTGTCGCAGCCAATTACGTTCCTTATCGTATCCTGATAAATCCCGCCTGCATTTACTACTCTTCCCGAAGGCAGTTGGTAAAAACTATTCGGGCAAATTGAATCTTTTATATTCATAACAAGGGGAACAACAACAGTAAGGCTTAATGTAGTGATCAGGCTGTCGCAACCAGAAGCGTTTTTGAGCGTGTCTTGATAAGTTCCGGGTGAGTTAACGGTTCTTCCCGAAGGCAGCGAATAAATTTTGCCTGAACAGATGCTTGCATTTTGGCTCACCATTGTTGGAGAGAAAACTGTCAAGCTGAGCGTAGTGATCAGGCTGTCGCAACCAGAAGCGTTTTTGAGCGTGTCTTGATAAGTTCCGGGTGAGTTAACGGTTCTTCCCGAAGGCAGCGAATAAATTTTGCCTGAACAGATGCTTGCATTTTGGCTCACCATTGTTGGAGAGAAAACTGTCAAGCTTAGCGTAGTGATCAGGCTGTCGCAACCAGAAACATTTCTGAGGGTGTCTTGATAAGTTCCTGGTGAGTTCACGGTTCTTCCCGAAGGCAGCGAATAAATTTTGCCTGAACAGATGCTTGCATTTTGGCTCACCATTGTTGGAGAGAAAACTGTCAAGCTGAGCGTAGTGATCAGGCTGTCGCAACCAGAAACATTTCTGAGGGTGTCTTGATAAGTTCCTGGTGAGTTCACGGTTCTTCCCGAAGGCAGCGAATAAATTTTGCCTGAACAGATGCTTGCATTTTGGCTCACTGTTGTTAGAGAAGCAACAGTCAAATTGAGCGTAGTGATCAGGCTGTCGCAGCCAGAAGCGCTTCTGAGCGTATCTTGATAAGTTCCGGGTGAGTTCACGGTTTTTCCAGAAGGCAGCGAATAAATTTTGCCTGAGCAGATGCTTGCATTTTGGCTCACTGATGTTGGAGACAAAACTGCCAAGCTGACCGTGGTGATAAGGCTGTCGCAGCCAGAAGCGCTTCTGAGTGTGTCTGGATAAGTTCCGGGTAAGTTTACTGTTCTTCCCGAAGGCAGCGAATAAATTTTGCCGGCACAGATGCTTGCATTTTGGCTCACTATTGTTGGAGACAAAACTGTCAAGCTGAGCGTAGTGATCAGGCTGTCGCAACCAGAAGAATTGCTTATTGTATCTTGATAGATTCCGGCTGCATTTACTGTTTTGCCTGAAGGAAGCATAAACATTTGCCCCGTGCAAATACTTGATGTCAGTTGATTTAGTATAGGATTTATAATTTTTAAATTTAAGCTGGTAATTATGCTGTCGCAGCCGCCAATATTCCGTAAGGTATCTTGAAAAGCACCTTCGGCAGAAACGGTTTTTCCTGAAGGCAACATATAGCTCTTTCCGGAACAAATTGTGGCCCTAATATTGTTCGAAACCGGAGGCTGGCTTACCGAAACCATTACTGAGTCTTCGCCTTTGCAGCCATTATTGTCAACTACTTTCACGAAAAATTCAGAAGGCGATTTTGCAAAAATTGTTTCAGTGCTATCGCCATTGTTCCATGAATAAGAAACAAAGCCTTTGCCCGCATCCAATAAAATTGAATCGCCGCTGCATACAGGCAGGTTGCCTGATATTTGAGGAGAAGGATTGGCATTCTGATTGACCTGCACATCTGTAGAAACTGCGCTGCAACCTCGATTGTCATAAACCGTTACGCTATAAGTTCCGGACGTTTTGAAAAACACTTTTTCACTTGTATCTCCTGTGTTCCATACATATTTGTAATAGCCGGTTCCTGCATCCAGCAATGTTGAATCACCCGAACAGATTTTAAGCAAGCCGGTTATCGCAGGCGCAGCAAGAGGTGTTGCCGCTGATATGTTCACTGTGTCCATAACGGTGCAGGACCCAACGGTAACGGATACCCAATATTGGCCGGCGCTTGTTACGTTATATTGTGCGCTCCGCGAACCGTCCTGCCATACATAAGAACTTGCGCCGTTAACAGTTGCATCTAGTATATATGGGTTAATTGAAGACAAGCATACGGAAGTGTCATTTCCTAATGGATGCAACCCGCCCGTATTAGCGACAACAAATGAATCGCGTGTTGTGCATCCTCCATAAGAAATATCGACCCAATAATTACCTGGCGTTTTTGCATAAATCTGATTGTAGCTATAATATGGATTTGCGCCTGATAGGCCAGTGCTCCATAAATAGCTTGCAGAAGAATAATAATTTCCGTAATAGTAAAGCTGAACAGAATCGGTTGGAGGACATAGTATATAGTTTGATATCGGGCTTTTTGTTAGCGGGTTAATGAAAATATTAATTGTATCAACGCTGGAACAACCGTTATAATCAACTTTTACAGAATAGCTGTATTGCCCTGCATAAGTTGCTTTGTAAGTAGCATTTGTTGAGCCGGAGTTCCATGCATAGGTAGCACCGGCAAATGAAGTAGCGTCAAGTGTAACAGAAGTATCTGGGTTACAGAGAATCAAATCAGGCCCTAAGTTCACATATGGCCTACCCGGGATGAGCACTGCAACGGTTTGTGAATCTATCTCCCCGCAGCTTGTGTTTTGAACAATCAATTTTACATTGTAAGTTTTATTGCCTGCAAGCGCAGGATAAAAATAAGAAGGCTGCACTGCTGAAGAAGTATCGCCATTGTTGCCAAACTCCCATTTGTAAGTGATGGACGTTCCATAGGTTGAATAATTCACAAATGTCACTGCAGAATCTTTCGTACAATCAAACTGAGGAACAAAGCTTGCTGTAGAAAGGCATTTTGGTTGGGGTGCACATGTATCAGTATGTTTTACTCCAGTAACATGCAAATCAACTGTGCCGGTTACCTGAACAGCATTTTTGAGCAATGGCTCAAACACCTGCACATAATAACTGCCCGGGGGCAAACAGTTATAAGTGTTTTGTGTTGTCGCATCCTGCACGCAGCTTGTTGCTTGCATGGCACTACAATCACCGGTCATAAGCCTATAGTTAACATCTGTTGCATTCGCATTAGTGCTGTCAACTAAATATGCTGTAAGGTCGAGTGTGTCTTTGCCTCCTACATCTATCCTGAACCAAGTGGATTTATAGTTGCTTTTTAATGCGTTGGGCGGGCAGGCCAGCGTGTCGCCAAACTCTCCGTAATCAGTGCCAATGGTATGGCAGTCGACGATTGCAGTGGCAATTGTGGAGCCCGCTCCATTTAATGTTGCCACTACTGGTTTGCTGCAAAAATCGCCTGCATTTTCCATCAGCCAAATTACAGGTTGGTAGTTTTGGTTGACTTCACTGCAGCCTGTGGCAATAAGATAATAAGTGCCGGGAGAAATACATTGTTGCGCCCAATAAATTCCGGAAGAATCAGTGTAATAACTTGTGTATGGTTTGTATATAAGGCCTTTTGAAGTGGAATCTCCGGCAATCGTTTGCTGGAAAAGATAAAGATCCGATCCCCAACTTGTCGGCTTTCCATTTATGTTGGACCTGTACCTGATATACCCTGTTTCGCCAACTGTAATTTTATACCATAAGGTCTTTGGTGCACAGCCATTAGCCTGGGATGTGGGGTCATTTGGGTCTGCAGATGCACATGTAAAATTATCAGTTCCCCCCGTATAAATTCCTGCACCTAAATTCAATCCAATAGTGTCTGCCTGATAGTAATGATCATACTTGGTTTTGATTGCACTTGTAGAATCGACCAAAACAGAAACCTCAACCTGGCTATTTGGAACAGGATTGATAGTGGAGTTCTCAACGAGTATAAAATATCTTAATGGAGTTGTAAAGCTGCAGGGATCAACATAAAAGTTCAATATATTATTTGCGTAACAATAATATCCAGAAAAATCGTCTTTTATGAAAGTAAGCCCCTGATCAATTGTTGAATCCAGCTGCCCTGCTATTTTATGGGTAGCCAAAGGCAATGAATCTGTTATATTGCTTTGATAAATAGCGAAAGGAGATTGTGATGTTTTATCTAATGTTTTATTATCAACTTTCACGTAAACATTTCCAGGCTTATCAACTACAAAGCTATACCATAAATCTCTTTTAGCCGGGTATACATTGCCCTGACCTGTGCCATATAAATAACTATTTGTGCCTGGGGTGTTGTAAATATTCGGAGCGTATGTAATATAACAATCCAAATTAGTGGGGTCTGTTGATGCTGCGCCAGTTGTGCAATAAAAGAAATCATTACTTGGCGCACGTGCAGGATTTAAAGGATTCACATCTCCAATCTTTCCATTATAATAGATACTGTCAGCCGGTATAACTCCAAAATCATAGGCATTAGCAGCAAAGTCGAACCGCGAATACCCTGTGTTATCAATATAAATTGTTGGTGTAACGCTGCCGCAGCCATTGGACACATTAGCATCTCCGGCAAATATCACCAGCGTGTATGTGCCTGGTTGCAGCCTGCACAATTGAATAGCATTATAAGTTTGTTGGCAGGGCTGAACAGGTACAAGGCTTGCAAACATAGAAGAATCTGTTCGGATATCTGCATTAAAAACTTCGCCCCAAAGTCCTTCTGTATTAATCTGCACAAAGCTTTCCTGTGTAATTTGAAAAGTATAGTAGGCAACACGGTTCACAATAGTATCACAAGGTTGTATGAAAGAAGGGAATGGTTTATCAGTGGTGCAATTAAAATGTTCTGTATACAAGGTGTATGTTGTATCAGTAACTGGATAAGCAGGAGTGCTTCCTATCCGCGGTGCCCATTTCAAAAGAAACGGCGCATTAGTTATCGTATCAACGGCAGCTTTTGAAGGTTTGTCGTATCTGGGGCCGGCACATGCTGGTGTAACGGTAATGAATAACTCATCTTTTTTCCCAACAGCGCCTCCGTAATTTCCCCCGTTGATATCATGAAATGGATTCGCATAGTTAGGCCCTATGCCATAACTTACAACAGTGTACCAGCCTGCAGGCAAAGGATCGCAGGAAAGCGTGGTTAAGCAATTGCCATTATCCTGTCCATTTATTTTTATGTGATTGAGTGTATTTAGGCCATCGGTAGCCTTGCCAGTAAAAAGAGCAATTGTTTCTGCACCTTCATAATAAGCATAAGAGCAATCATAATTGATGGGATATTCATTATCACAAACTGATACAATGGAGTTATTCTTCAAATAAAACTGCCTGTATATGGCTTTTGTTGCAGTGTCCCCTTGTGTATAATAAATTATCGGTGGGGCAAAGCCATTAATGGTAACAGCATTGTCAGTACAGGAGAAGTAATCGATGTCGCTTGATTTCACGCCACCGTTTACTCCAAGTGTATCAAGCAGGCTTGCCATGTTTTGTGCCGTAGGCCCTGACGCATGTTGCGTGTTTACTATGTTAAACTGAACTGCCGGCGAGCCATCAGATAGGCCAACGTGGTTGCTGTCGCCAAGAGATACCAAAGTATACTTGCCTGGAACAAGGCATATATTATCGCCATCACATGAAGAGTTGAAGCGGCAAAGCGTATAAGGCGTCAATCCTTTTATCGAATCAGGATAAGAAAATGCATTTTGCGCCATAGCTAAGCTACTTGCATCACCGTTATAAAGAACGGAATAGACATATTCATTGTTATAAGCATTTGGCATATTTATAAATGCAACCCCGCTGTCTGGCACTCCATCTCCATTCGCATCACCAATTGTAAACTCCCGGAAAATAGCTTTATGCGCATTTTTATTGCATTCATAACCGCCTGCAGGCACTACTGTATTCCCACAACCGAAAGTGTCAAGACTCGCTTTATAGATAACGCCATTTTGAAGCGCTTTCATGCTGTTAATTGTATCGTAAGCATTGCTTGTTGCCAGTGAAAATTTATCAGCCGCATTTATGCTTGTTGATGTTATAGTAATCTCAATTTGCTCACCGAGGTTAGACAATAAAGGGAAGTGATAATTGACTGGAGGGTTAAGGTAAGTACAATAAAGATAATCCGGGATTACCAATGAATCAGTGCCGGAGACCTGAATAGTATATGTTCCTGGCGCCAGGCATGTGTGGCTTCCATTGCTGATAAATTGTGCAATGATATTAGCTGTATCAAGCGAAGCGCAATTAGCAGTCGGTGCCTGATTGTATAATCGTACCAATAAAGGAGGTGCTCCAACGTAGTAGTAATTGAAAGTGCCAGAGCTGCTTGCAGCTATTGAAACGTTGGCTTCCGAAGAAATGGTGAAAGTAAAAAAAGTGCTTAGGTCATAAGTATAACTGTAACCTCTGGCAGTTATTCCATTAATCGGCAATGATGGCCCGCATGAAGTGATAACATGGCGGCTATTGCAAGCCAGATAGTCTGTATCTTTCTTTATAACACCTGTTGGCGTTGGCACAATAGTGCCTAATTGATTGGAAGCAGGTATGCTTGTTGAAATAGGTTGCGGAGCTTGTGTTGGTTTTGTTCCGTCATAAAGGATGGTGAGCCTTACGTTATCATTAAAATTTTGGTTGTAAAATATCTGAATTGAATAAGTGGTATTTGGCTGTAGTTGGCCGCATCTGTAAATTTTTTTATCAACATAAGTTCCATTGGTAACGAAAGAATCGCATCCGTCGGCCAAAGTGAGGGAAGCAATAGGCGTTATTTTAGCATCTCCTTTGTAAAGGTTGTAGCCAAAAGTTGCTTGCCCGTTTGTGAACAGGCAATTTGCATTTGATGAGCCCAATAGCACACTTAAATAATCAAAATAAGCAGGTGTAGTGAATGTATGCCACGTGCTTTGCGTATACTGCTGGTAGTTGCTTAGCGAAGTACAAACTTCAGCGGCGTTTTCCAGAGACTGGCACCCGACGCTGAAATCTATATGTGTTAATGATGTTGCCAATGTCCCAAAATCATAAGCCTGATTTGGATGGTCATACACAGCACCCGTTGAATCTTCAACATCTAGTTGAATGCCTAATAAACCGTCAGCGGCAGCTGTGGAAGAAACCTGAACCAGGTAAACGCCCGCGCCTACGCAGGGATTAAAAGTGTTGCCGAATTTAGGAATGGGGCTAAGCTGAATAGGAATGCTATCTGATCCGGGCAGGCATGTGCTGGTTTTGTAAACTGTGAAACCTGCATAATATTCGTTTATTGCCGTGCCCGGTTGGGTGAGGGTGACGGATACGCTTCTGGTTGTTGGCAATGTAAACTTATACCATATCGATTTTTGGGTTTGGCCCGCAGCTAAAATTGCCGGTGCAAATGCCTCGCCCGGCTGAACTGTTGCATTGGTAATATCAAAGTTTGTTGAATTAAAAATACCGGTGCCAAATCCTGCGTTAGAAATAGTTATTACACTTGCATTGGCACAATTATCGTTTGCAGGTTGTGCAAAACAAACATCGCACAATAAAAGCTGTGAAATGAAAATAAAGAATAAAATTGCAAATGTTTTCTTGACTGATGGTCTTTTTTTTGCTTTGTAAATGTTCTTGAAGAGCATACCTTTTCTTTATATTTTATTTCCCTTTCTCACATTCATCCGTTGTATTTTGTTTTAAAATTTTGGACAAGGAACGGGGTTTTTAGCACCAGGTGTTTTTTTTATGTACACCAGAGAAATCTCAATTCCGCCGTGTGTTTCAGAAGCGGTTTTCAGCTCAGATACATTCACATCGTAAGTAAGCCCCAGGGTGATGCTGCCAAAATCGAGGCCCACATATGGGATCACAGCATCCACTTCGTTGTTTATCCGGAACCAGCTCCCAAGATAGAAGTTGGTTGGGTTATCATCATTGTGGTTCAAGTTAACAGACCATGCCCCACCTGCTACAAACTCATTGGCATTTCCCTGAAATGCATACAAAGCGCTAAAGTGTATGTAGCTGCCTTGCAAAATGGGCTGAGAAAGACCGCCATGTACTGTAAAGCGCGGGTTCAGCACATAAGAAGCATCGCCTAAAAAAGATTCTTTTGGGCGATTGATATGATAGGCCGATGCGCCAAAATAAAAATTATTGGCGCCTGTTGTGCTTCCATTGTAAAGCATGCCCACACCCAGATCAAAATAATTCACATGAACCTGACGGCCTGCAATCGTTTCGGCGCTTGGTATCGTCCAACCACCTTGCTGATCCAATTGATCCTGAAAATTTAGCTTGCTGCCATCCAGCACTTTTCCTGCATAAGTGCCTTGGAAACCCAAGCCCACTTTGTGATAACCATCGGGATCCAAACTAATATGATAAGAAGTGGAGAAGGAAATATAATTACTGTTCAGGGCGCCTGAGGCAGTGTTGTCGTTCATCGCCATAATGCCAATGCCCCAATTGTTGTTATCCGGCAAATGGTTTTTTGCAATGGGCATGTCAACGGAAATAGTGCTTGTAATAAATGCATTGTTGATATCGGGCCATTGATTGCGATAATTGCCAGCCACTCTCAAATCACCGTTAAATTTTCCTGTGAGCGCCGGATTAAGAGTAAGCGGGGATGCGAAGAATTGAGAGAATGCGGGATCTTGTGCATGTGAAATTTGTGCAAAAATAAAAGCACAAATAGTGGTAAATATTTTTTTCACTAAAGTTGGTTTTAAGGTTAAATTGAATTGGGCAAAATCAGTGTTGCAATATTTTCAACCACACAGAACAGAATGGACAAGGGAAACATTAAACCCAAATGTTGAGATGGGTTTCAAAAATCTTTCATAGCTATTTGGAAAGTAATTAAGGGTACGGATGTTTCACACAAATATTCTTTTCAGTCGAATTTTTGAAAACTCATTAAGTCTTTCTAAATATTAAATTTCCGACAAGCATTAATTTTCTACAACGGGAAAAACACCCTGTTATATGCCACGAAAACACCTTTTAGCAAAAAAATGAGCATCACATTTTCCTATCCTAAATTATAGAGTTAGAATATCTCATTTTTCCATAATCTGCCGAATTTTTTTTCTTTTTTTTAAATTGGATTTGCTACAGTGTGAGTGACCGATAGTATTCAGTTCGGATAATTTGCCGCTTTTACTTTTAACGGATAAGCATAACCGCCTGTCTACCTGAAAAAAAATCACTTGAAAAATTTCTCCAAAAAAAGATTCAGCACTTCCACGAAAATCAGTATAATGATTATCCATTCAAGCTGGTTGCTGTTGCGGTATTGCATAATGTCTTTGAACAGCTCAAGGTTTTCTTTCACAATGCCAAGGCCTTCCTGAATGTTCCTGAATCTTTCCTGCAAATCGAAAGTGCGCTTAAGCCCGATATCAATTTTGTTCAAAGTTTCATTTTCCCATGTTTCATCCGGAGAATCGAATATGTAAAGGTTTTCTGAAATCCTGTTTTTGAGATAGAGTGTTTTGCCGATGTATTTAGTAAGGTTTGTTCCTGATATATCAAGCTTGCCTTTTTTTTCGAGTATTAACGTGTGGTTATTTGTTTCTTCAAGCAGCTTGTTTGTTTGCTGCGAATAATAATCAAGCGCAACAGATTGCGAAACATTCAGCATGATCAGCCTGAATATTTCTACATCAGCATCCATGATTTCAATTTTGTTATACCCGAATTTGAATTCTTTGGCACCGGTTTCTATCTGAAACTCCTCACTAAGCTGTTCTTCAAATAAATTTTTGCAAAAAGGCGCTATCAATTGAAGGAACTGGCCGATTTTGGTTTCATCATAATTTAAAAAACAGGTAATGCCATATTTGAAAACATAAATGAATTCATCGTGATTTGTTTTGTAAAAAAGTTCATCGGCATCGTTGTGATAAATTTCTGCTTTGAAAAAAGATTTAAAAGACTTGATGTCGATACTGTCCGCGATTTGATATGATAAAACCTGTAGCATGAATGCCTCGACTTTTAGTTTTGATTGTTACGCAAAGTAAGGCATTGCCCTTAAAACAAGAAAACAGCTGCTATAACTAATTATTATGAAATTCGCCGCGCTATAAATTTATTTTAACACACAAAGCAGGAAAGGGAAGGAGCGCAAATCCGGTTGTTGACTGCGGAGGTACTTTTTCCAATTCTAAAAAAGTGGAAGCTCTCAAAATCCGGCTTGCTTTTTTATGCATTACTCCTGAAACAACAAATAATGGGATGCTCCCGAGTTCTGCAGTAATGCCTGCAGCTATCAAAATCAACCCTGCTTGTGTTCTTGCACTAAGCTTGTCGTCGTTGTAATATTCGTTGCTCTGGTCGCCTAAAATAAGCGCCGTGCCGGTTAATGCCATTGCGCCGCCAACACTCACGAGTATTATGCCACCTGTCCTAAAGTGCCTGCTTTTTGCTTTATATTCTTCGGCTAGTTCGCGCTGGCAAAATGAAGTTTTTGCAAAAGACAAAATTGCGATCAGTACTAAAGTTTTTTTCATAAATAGTTTGAGTTATGGTATAGAAAACGGTCAATGATTTCAAATATTGCTCATTCTTGTTCCACTTCGCCAACAACAAATACGCTGCCGCAAACAACAATCAAATCTTTTTGAGAAGCATTTGCTCTTGCATCTTTTAATGCTGTGTTCACATCGGCAAAATATTTGCCCTGCAAGCCCAAAGCAACCGCTTTATTATAAAGGTCCTCTTCCGGTAATGCACGTGGTATTTGTGCTTTCGTGAAATAGTAATGCGCATGTTTTGGAAGAAGTGATAATATTTTTTCGATGTCTTTATCTTTTACAAAACCTGTTACAATGTGCAATTCTTCATGGTCGGTTGTTTCAATTTGTTCAATCAGTTGCCTGATGCCGTCTTCATTGTGACCAACATCAAGCACAATCAAAGGCTTTTCATGAATGGTTTCCCATCGGCCCTGGAAACCTGTTAAACGCTTTACCTGCTTTAATGATTTTTGGATATGCATATCCGTTATAGACCAGCCTTTTTGCCTTAAAAGATGGACAGCTTCTAAAACAGTTATTAGGTTTTTTATTTGATAGATGCCTGTCAGATCAAGATGCAAGTATTGTTTTTCATTGTTGTGAACGGTGGTGACTTCGGCAATTAAATCATGTTTGTCCATTTTCCACTCCGCAACAAACCTTTGATGATTTGCATAGCTTAAAACGGCATTTTCTTCTGCGGCTTTTTTGTCAAATACTTCATGCGTTTCATTTTGATATTCCCCGATAACAACAGGGATATTTTTTTTGATGATGCCCGCTTTTTCAAAAGCAATTTTTTGCAAAGTATCACCGAGAATATTCATGTGGTCGTAGCTGATGTTTGTTATCACTGAAAGTTCCGGCATAATGATATTGGTGCTATCCAAACGGCCGCCCAAGCCTACTTCAACGATTGCGATATCTATTTGCTGCTGCGCGAAATATTCAAATGCCATGGCAACTGTTATCTCGAAAAATGAAGGTCTGATTTCTTCGATCATCGGTTTCATTTTTTCAACAAAACCAATCACAAAATCCTTGCTCACCATTTCACCATTTACTTTAATGCGCTCACGGAAATCTTTTAAATGCGGCGAAGTATATAATCCGGTTTTATATCCGGCAGTTTGAAAAATGGCAGCCAGCATATGACTGGTGGAACCTTTTCCATTTGTTCCGGCAACATGAACGGATTTAAATTTCGTTTGTGGGTTGCCGTTAGCTTCACATAAAAGAATGGCGTTTGTCAGACCTTCTTTCATGGCAGCAGAACCAAGGCGGCTGAACATCGGTAGCCTGGTGAATAAATAATCAATGGTCTGGTCATAATTCATAGGGTGCGAAATTATAAAGAAAAGGTATAAGGTGGAGGGTTTAAGGCTGAAGAACAACGCGTGGCACACACGAGTTGGCGGCTTGCACATTGCTGAATAGACATAAAAATGTACAAGAGTGCGACGCAAGAATGCTTAATAGAATTACTATCGCTGGTTACAAAAAAATCTTTGGGGAATATAATGTCTCGCAAAGGCGCAGAGACGCAAGGTTTGTTGCTCGCTGTATTCTTCGCGCCTTTGTGAGATATAAAAAATTAATTATGGACTTTGAAATTGAAAATAATAGTGCCAACAGACTCATCGCCGCCTGCATTAAACTTTACCTGTTTGGCTTTGCGCAATGCTATTTCTTTCATTGATGATTCCGAAGTTGTTGAGCCCCGCAGATTAAATTCAGCGCTTGTAACATTGCCGCTTCCATCTACATGAACGTCAACAGCCACTTTTGCGTTCTCATTAAAATCATCCGTGAAAGATGGAGTGCCTACAATTTTTCTTCCCTGCAAACCTTTGGAAATACTTACTCCGGAATGCCCGGTTCCGCCATTGCCAATATAATTATTTGAATTTGGGTTTCCGCCGGGCTGGCCTTGATCGCCATGGCCACCAGCAATTCCCTGATTGCCGCCGGGCTTATAACTATCGGCATCATTGCCGCCGTTGCCTGTTCCGCTCACGCCGTTGAAAACCGCTTTGGGCTTGGGTTTCACAGGAGCCGGATTTTCCGCAGGCTTCGTCACTTTCACAACTTTTGGTGTGATGTCTTTTTGTTCAATCTTTGTTGCGTCTGGTTTTGTTATGGGCGGCTTTTTCACAACAGGCGCTTCTTCTTTATCGTTGTCATTTGTCTCAACATCTTTCACAGCCTCTTTTTCTACTGCCGCAGCCTTAGGCGGCGTATATTTTTGCCTGTCCTCTGCAGATGGTTTGCCCGGCAAATAAGGTTGGTCGGTTCCCAATCCTTTATCACTATTGCCAAGATTCACTTCAATGCCCTGGTCATCGGGCACAGGAGGCGGCACAGGCAGCGTCCACGAAATAAATAAAAGCAGCAGCACCAGCGCAATGCAAATTGCAAGCGTGTATGCCGACGCCTTCATATTTTTCTGAGACTCAAAATTATCTGCTGTGTAAGCCATAGCCGTCATACAAAAATATTTATTGTTTCTGATAACGATGCAAATTTCCCACTAATTGCACAAGTAAAGGTTGAGGAAATGTTAATAATCCATAGCTTTCAGTTGGCAGTTACTAGTTCTCACAAATTCATTTCCCTGTTTTTTTTGATTTTAATTTGGAAACACGCATTTGTAATTCTATTAAGCATCGTTGTGTCACTCACTTGTGCTGAAGGAATTCTATTCGGCGCTTCGCTAACGGCAATGGACAACCGATTTGGTTTCCCGAAACCCGATATAAATGTCGGGGCTAGTCAAAACAGCAGAAAATTTAATCAGGATAATCAGGTCAAAATCATGATTCAAACAATTATCCCAACCTGTGATAAATAAAATCGGGCATCCATTTCATCATTTTTGCAACCAGCCACCAACGCTGCGTTACATATACGCGCCATTTTCTCCGATCGATTGCTTCGAAAATTTGTTTCGCGGCTTTTTGTGGAGAAGCCATCCAAAACTTGTTATTTCCTTTTGCCATTTTAGTGTCAACAAACCCCGGCTGGATATCAGTAACAAAAACATTCGCGTTCAGTTTTCTTGATTTCATGTGAAGCCCTTCAAAATAAACACTCTGAAATGCTTTGCTGGCGCTATATGCCGGCGCATAGCTGTTGCCGCGGATAGATGCGAGCGAAGAAGTGGTTGCAAGCTGCCCATGACCTTGATAAGCAAAATAATTGAAAGCAAAATTCACGATTTCTAAAAAGCCATTCACGTTGGTATTAACAGTGGTGCGGTCAAGTTCAAGGTCAAGTGTCTCGCTCACGTCGCCATAACCTGAATTATAAATCAGCAGGTCTAATCCTTCAAGCTTTTCAATTAAAGATTCGATGTGCGGCATGCTGTCGCTGCTGGTTACATCAAAACATTCTGTGATTATATTATTGGGATATTCGAGCTGAAGCGTATAAAGCATGTCCTGTCTGCGCCCTGTGGCGCCAACCAACCAACCGGCTCCGGCATATATCCTTGCAAGCTCTCTTCCAATTCCGGAAGTTGCGCCAACTATAATGGCTTTCTTCATTTAGTTAGGTTTCGGGTAAGCAAAACAGTTTAGTTATTCTTAGCTTTCAAGTTAGCAATTATCAGTCCAATTATTACCAAAACAGCACTTAGGATATGTATCACCGTTATCGTTTCTCCGAGCGCTGCAACAGCTTCAATACTGCTGAAAATAGGGATCAGATTTCCGAACAAAGCAGTGCGGGCGGTTCCAAGCCTTGCTATTGCTGCGTTCCAAAACAAATAACTGATTATTGAATTGCCAAGGCCAAGATAAAGTATGATCCAAAACATATTCATGTTCCAATTTATGGGAACAGAATAATGCTGCTCAATCAAAAAAAATGGCAGCAATATTAAAGTGCCAATCGTAAAAATAGTTGAAAGAAAGACTAACGGAGAAATGCCGGCAGGTTTTTTTCTAACGAGCACATTGTATATGGCGAAGAAAAATGCGCCAAGCAAAACCCAAACATCTCCATTAGAAAACCGAAGCATGAGAATTTGACGAAAGCTGCCTTTGCCCATCAATAATAAAATTCCTGAAATACAAATTGCCAAACCAACAAGGCGCAGCCAACTGATCTTTTCTTTTAGAAAAATTCTTGCCAAAATCACAGCCATAATGGGAGATGACGTAGTTCCAATCAATGCAAGATTAATGGCAGATGAATAATGCCCCGCAACATATACGCATGTGTTGAATAATGCAATGCCTGTTAATGCTGCGAAAAATAAATAAAGCTTGTTATTGAGAAGGATTTTTTTTTCGATAAATATTTTTTGAAAGCCAAAAGGAAGAATGATAATTGTTGCGCAGAGCCATCTGTAGAAAGCGAGGCTAACCGGCGGTATTTGTTTATGAGCAGATCTTGCAATAACAAAATTGCCAGACCAAATAATTGTTGCTAATACAGCTAATCCAATTCCAATATAGATCTCTTTTCGAGGTTTGGGATTCATGCAAGGAAGATAGGAAAGAAATGTGAAGAATAATATTGCCACTGAAACACAGAAGCACCGAAACTATTCTGTGTTTCAGTGCTTCTGTGGCAACCAAATTAATGTGCGAAATCAATTTCAAAGTTCCCTTTTATTCTTTCCATCGAAGGATTGAAATAACCAAATTTCACATTCGGGAATTCTTCATGAATCAATTCCATCAATTGTTTTACGCCTAAAAAATCGCCGGTTTCTGTAACGCCGATTTTTCCGAGATACCAATCGGGGTCAATATTAAAATTGCGCCATTGTATCATAGTAAGATTTGTTTCCTGAATTAGTTTTCTCAAAGCTTCATATTCTTCAACGCTGTCGGTCATGCCCGGAAAAACAAAATAATTGATGGAGGCCCAGCCGCCAAAGCTTCTTACAACTTTCAAGCTTTCAACAATATCTTCAAACTGATAATTATTCGGTCGATAATAAGCTTCGTAAATATTTTTTCTGGCAGAATTGGTGCTAACGCGCATGCTGTCCAAACCCGCTTCGCACAAAGCTTTCACAGCATCAGGTTTTGAACCGTTGGTATTAATATTAATACTTCCTTTATCAGTATGCTTGCGCATTTCAATAATCGATTCGCGGATTGTTTCCCACATTAATAATGGTTCGCCTTCACAACCCTGACCGAAGCTCACAATCGGATAAGGCGCTGTTTGCAAATGAGGCACTGTGAATTCAACTATTTCTTCGGCACTTGGTTTGAAAGTTAGCCTGTCTTGTGTGGATGGTATCGATTCTTCCTGTGGTTGAAATGAAATGCAGCCAATGCAATTTGCGTTGCATGCGGGCGATGAAGGAATTGGGCATTCCCATCTGCTTAATGCAAAATTTCTTGCAGCCGGACAATTATAAGTCATGCAGCAATTCTCCATCAAATGTTTTACCAGGCGATTATGCGGATATGCTTGCAATAAATGTTTCTGCGCCGTTTTTAATTTTATCATTGTCGTATCCGGCACATTCTTGCCGCATATCCTGCTCAATGCGCACTGCAGGCACATAAAATTTATTATCATTCCAACCAGCAGCCGTATAACAAAAAAGCGGAAGGGTAGGAGCATCTTTTTCTGTTTCGTATGCAGCAAGATATAATCCTGTATGTGCCGGCGGAATAAATGCCGCAACAGCAAAACCTTTTTTGCAAAGGCGCATTTCTCCGGTTATAACGTCAATGCCTATCCCACGCCGACCGGGCAGTTCGTACAATGAACCGCCGTCTGGCAACTCAATCCAGTCTTCATTTGGAACAGGGAGCGCATCCCAGCCGCTTCGGCCAGTTGCGTACAAAGTAGTGTCTTCAAAAATATTTCCTTTGCCATCGGAATAGAGAATGTATGGAGAATGTGTGAGCATGTTGTCCGTTATCAGTTTTCAGTCGTCAGTTGTTGACCACGATGTTTAAATTTGATTGTTTTGCTTTCATTAATTGCGCTTTGGAATAATCGTTGAATTCATCTTCATCAGCATCCGGTTCGTCATCATCTAAAGTTTCTTTCTGAAATAATTTATTGTTCTTGAAATCAATTGTCAGTAATCCATCTTTTAAAATCACATTATTCAAATCGTTCCAGTGAAATCTTTTTCTCACTAAAGTATTAATCACAATTTCATCATTGGTGAAACCTACTTCCAGCGGATGTTTTGCCTGATATTCCAAAAAAGCAAGCGCAAAAAAAGCAATTGAAATCCATTGCAGGTAAGGCATTCCGATCCATGTAATGCCGGCGAGGAACAATAAATATCTGTAGCGCGGTGATTTATCTTTCCTTGCAATAAAATTGTTGTAAATAATTCCTGCAGCAATTACAATTGAAACGATGGTGAGAAGATAATTAATACGCCGTGAGCTGATTTGCTCAAACACAAAAGCCGTAACTGAAAGAACGCATAATAAAATGCTGATAATATCAACCTGCCTGTCGCTGTTTTTTTTGAGAGTTACCACATAGTCATACTTCATCCAAAAAATTTCAGCAAAATTAACTAATCGACACCACAATAAAATTGTTCAGCTTTATAAAACTCTTGCATTCACACTTGTTCACAATCGATTTCGCTAATATCCAAAATCTTTACACTTTAATAATTAAATTTGGCTAAATAAAATGATTTATGGGATTAGTATATGCTGATATAGAATTGGTGAATGCGGTGGATTTTGAAAATGCACGCAGGCATAATATTGGCGAAGAAGAAGTAAAGCGAATGCATCTGACCATGCTTGTTGACAGCGGTGCATATATGATGGCGATTAATGAAACCATACAATCACAATTAGATTTGCCTTTTATTGAGAAACGCAAAGTTCAAGTGGCAGATGGGCGAGTGTTGGAATACGATGTGGTTGGCCCTGTGCATGTTCGTTTTGCTAATAGAAAAGCCACTTGCAATGCTTTTATGTTACCTGGAGACAGCGAACCATTATTGGGTGCAATACCTATGGAGGAAATGGATGTGCTGGTTCACCCGCTTCGCCAGGAATTGATTGTAAATCCTGAACATCCTAATTATGCAGTATTAAAGATGAAATAAATGTCTGCAGCATCATTTTTTTGAGGTGACAACTTTTAAGTTGTCACGGTGGAAAAAATTTTTGATCCCAGAAAAAAAAGTGGATACCTGACGGACCAACTTTGGTTGACATGACACAAAAATTTCTCTCACTTGTACACCTGGCACTTGATTTTTGTTTTTCAAGTCAAAAAAACTTGGAGTGTTGGGTCGGCCAGAGGTGTGAACAAAATAGAAACACATATTCTGTCTGTGTAAAGACAGGGGAATGTATGCCCTCCCAACAAATAGTTGCTTCAAAACAATTTAAAAAGAAAAAAGGACAAAAGGAGAACAAGAAAGTAAAAAAAGTACATGTTGCAAAACATCAGCCACAAGAGGTTGCAAGAAGAAACCCAGGTGAAAAAGAGAAAATTGCATGATGAAGAAGACCATAGCGTCGTTACAAAAGTTGTGGAAGGAACAACAGCGAAAAAAGAAAAGAAAAAAATAGAGGAAGAAAGTCAACTCGTGGAAGAAAAATGGAAAAAGTTTGACCCTGAAGTGAGAAAAAAACTTGTGGAGCATCATAATGTATTGGCACAACGATACTAACTATCCGAGTATGTCAACATTCGATTAGTCGACAGTGT
>CAVRBD010000036.1:0-43185 GCA_963718975.1 uncultured Bacteroidota bacterium
TAATTGGCGCATCATGTTGTTCAAGCCCGTTCCCTGCCCGATATCGGCAGCTTTCAAATCTTGCAATGCAAGAGTTGTTAGTGGCACAAACAATAAGCTCATCCCAACTCCTCGAATTATCAATGGCCAGAAGAAATCTCCTGTGCCTGATAATAATGTCGAGTTTGACAACATCCATGTGAAAATGAAAAACATTGCAAACCCTGCTGTAGCCATAAATTGCGCAGGCACCCCGCGTTTCAGCATCATCCCGATAAACGGCATCATTGCTATTGTTGCAAGACCGCCGGGGAATAATATCAGCCCTGTTTGCTGTGCTGTAAATCCTAAAAGATTTTGACAGAATACAGGAAAGATGAACACTGAACCATACAATGCAAAACCAAGCGTAAATGTGGTTATAATCCCAATGCCAAAACTTCGTTGCTTAATGATCCTGAAATTCACCACAGGATGGTCGGTGCTCAACTCTCTCCACACAAATGCGATCGCACCAAAAATAGCTGTGAACACAAGAACTGCGATATATGTTTTTGCGAACCAGTCTTCTGATTCACCTTTTTCAAGAACAACCTGCAAGCTTCCTACACAAACCGTAAGTAGAACAATGCCCCACCAGTCGACTGGTTTTCCTTTTGCATACTTCGGCGACTCTTTCACAAACGTCGACACTAAGAATGCAGCGATCGCGCCAATAGGAATGTTTACATAAAATATATAAGGCCAGTTGAAATGGTCTGTGATAAAACCTCCGATAGTTGGGCCAACTGTTGGGCCAACAACTGCACCAAGGCCAAACAATGCTGTTGCCATTCCGAGCTCTTCGCGTGGCCAGGTTTCCATTAATATAGCTTGCCCTGTTGAAAGCAGGCCGCCGCCTGCGAGCCCTTGCAAAATGCGGAAGATGATAAGTTCAGTTAAGCTGTGCGCATTACCACAAAGGAATGATGTGAAAGTAAAAAGCAATATAGAAGTAATGAAATAATTTTTTCTGCCGAATTTATCGCCGAGCCATCCAGACATTGGAAGAATAATAACGTTTGCTACTGCGTAGCCGGTTACAATCCAGCCCGAGTCTTCAAGTGTTGCTCCTAAATTTCCCATGATATTAGGCAATGCAACATTCACGATTGTTGTATCAATCAGCTCAAGCAAAGCAGCGACTATAACGGTAATCGTGATAATCCATTTTCGCAGTCCATGTTCTGCCATACTATTACGATTTTATTTTTTAGATGCGCAATCTTTTCAGTTCACACATCACAATTAGATTTTGTTTTCTATTCTTTTAATTTTTTCTTTTTGTGTTCACTGATTTCGCTTATACAATTTTATTCACCGATCTTCCATTCTTCTGCTTTCATCACATCAGCCTGTCGGGTAAAAATTTTTGTAGTAAGCACCCTGTGAACTTCTTCGTCCATATCATAACAAGCATCTTCAAGAACAGTGATCGCAAAATCTTTATCGGCGGCTTCGCGCAATGTAGAAAGCACTACTCCGCCGGTTGCAATTCCTGTAAGCACTATTCGTTTTATTTCCATAGCCCTCAGCACTACTTCCAAATCGCTGCCTGCAAAAGCGCTTACTCGTTTTTTTATTATTACCACATCGCCTTCAACAGGCGCTACTGCAGGGTAAACTTTGTAACCTTCCTCATTATCCAAATTCCTGCCCGCGCTTTTAAGTGTAGAAAAAGATTTGTTGTTTGAACTAACTTCAGGATATCCTTTTCTAAAACCAACAACTACATAAATTACAGGAACCTTGTTGCTTCGGGCTGTTTGAATTGCTTTGCTAACAGAAGAAATAAAAGCCGTGCTATTAGGCATCATTTTCATGGTGGCGTTCTGCACATCCATTATTAACAATGCCGTTTTTTGATTCTGTTCCATTCTTGATTCTTTAAAAAACGATGCAAATTATTTTTAAATAATTTCAGCTTTATGCTAATTGCAAAATCAGAAATTATTTTGTGTGCACAACTACCTTCACGCTCATTCCGGGGCGCAGGCGATTAATGATTGTTGAATCGCCCTGCATCGTAATCTTTACCGGGATGCGCTGTACCACCTTCACAAAATTTCCAGTCGCATTATCCGGAGGAAGCAAAGAAAATTTTGCACCTGTTGCTCCTGAAAATGATTGAACAATCCCTTCTATTTTTTGGTCAGGAAATGCATCTACTTCTACATCCACTTTATCATTCAATTTCAAATGTTCCATTTGTGTTTCTTTGAAATTAGCAGTTACATAAATATCATTTTCATGCACTATAGAAAAAATAGTTTGCCCTGCCTGCACCAACTGGCCAACCTGTATGCTTCTTCTTGAAACAACGCCGCTTGCAGGTGCAACTATAACGGTATAGGTTATCTGAAGTTTTGCATAGTCAATATCTGCCTGCCTTGATGCAATATTTGAAGCTGCCGCCCCAACCTGAGTTTGGTTGCTGCTCACTCTCCTGACCTGCACAGGAATTTGGGTTTGCGCAACTACCAATTGCGCCTCAGCCGCGTCTTTTGCAGCTTTTGCATCGTCAAATTGCGCTTTTGTAATTGCTTTGTCGTTATAAAGATTTTGATAGCGCTCAAAATCCTGGGTGGTTTTCCAAACCTGGACTTTTGCCGCTTCTACATTTGCCTCAGCAGTTGTAATGCCGGTTTTCGCTTCTGTTACATTCGATTGAGAAACATCTACTGTATGTTTGGTAGAAGTCAATGCCGCTTCCGCTTGCTGCAATCTTATTTTGTAATCCCTGTCATCGATAACAACAAGCGTGTCGCCTGCTTTTACAAATTGGTTATCCTGAAAACGGATCTCCTGCACATAGCCGCCAACGCGGGCAACTACAGGACTGATGTCTGCATCCACTTGAGCATCATCAGTCACTTCGTGTTTCTGATAATACAAATATTCTTTCACTGTAAATGCCAAAGCACCAACCAGCACTAATGCAAGGATGATTGGGAAAATTATGTTCTTCTTTTTTTTAGGTTGTGTCTCGTTCATAACTTGATTCTTTAATTCTTTATAAAAAATAGTTTGGTTTATGATTACGGTTGTATATGACCGATAGATTTTAAAAGACTATAATAAGCAATGGTTGCGTCGCTTTTTGCTAACTCAAGGTTTACGCGTGACTGATATAATAAAGTCTGCGCATCAATCCTGTCAGTTGTTGTAGCGAGATTGTTATGGAATTTAGATTCCATTACTCTTTCATTTTCTGTTGCCTGAGCAATTGCATCTTGCAAAACTTTGATCCTGTCAAGAGCTAAATGAAATTGCATATAGTATTGATGGACTTCTGTTTTCACATTGTCTGCCAGAGCATCTTTATTAATGTCAACCTGCTGCCTCTGTATCTTCGCTTCGCTTATTTTATTTTTTGTTTTGTACAATGAACCGATATCCCAACTGGCGTTAATACCAATCAGAAAAGGAGCTAAAAACCCGCCGCTGCTTGGTATAAATGCTTTTGTGAGGTTGAAATAATATAGGTTACCGCCAACACCAACCGTTGGCAATTGCTGATCGTGAATTTTTTTTATGTTGATATCTGCAATTTGTGATTGATAATTTAAAGAGCCAAATTCTTTTCTGTCGCTCATCGCTAATTGCAGATATTGAGCGTAACTGCTGTCAACGCTTAGTTTGTAACTCACATCCTGCACTGTCAATGTTGTCGAATCAGGAAGGCCAAGCAAAATATTCATATTATAGTTTGCAATCGCACGATTGTTCTCAAGTTCGATAATGGTGAGCTCGGTATTCGATTTCTGCAATTGATATCGAAGCACATCATTCTGGGTTGCCAACCCCTGGTTCTCGTATTTGGTAATCTCATCAAGCTTGCTTTGAATATCATCCAAATTTTGCTGAACAATAACCTGGTTCTGCTTTATCTTATAATAATTAAGATAAGCATTGATGACGTTATAAACCACTTCATCTTTGTCTTTATCAGCATCAAGCTTGCTTGCTTTGATTAATAAATCTGCAGACTGTTGCGCATACTTATACTGATGTCCTGCAAAAATTGGCTCGTTCACGCTAAGCGTTCCTTGATATAAAACATTATCAAATGGAAGTTTGATTTTGTTGCTGTCTCCGGGAATGCTTAATGTTCTTGCCAGCATCAATGCATGACTGTACCCTGCACTTACTTTTGCAGTCGGTAGGGCAGCATCTTTTGCTTGCGCCAATTGCGAAATTGACTGGTCAATTTTGCTCTGCGATAGTTTTAATTGCTTGCTGTTCTGCACTCCTAGCTGCACAGCTTCTTGAAGGCTCAGCGTTTTGGTTTGCGCTCTCAATGCAAGCACGCTAATCATTAAAAAAGAAAAAATCCATACTTGCCTTTTCATGTTGTTAGTTTTTTTGTTCTTCGTTTTTTATATCCAGATGGGCATGCAATAGTTGTTTCAAATGGGTTTTTAGTTTAGGTGCCATTTTTTTGCGGTATGCATCGTCGTTACCTTCCTCAACATTGAAAAGCAAATTGTAGAAATGGCGCGCAAGTGTTGTTTGAGAAATAGTTCCCATCACTGTTCCAACAGTCAATTCAACATCTACTTTTCTAAAAAGTTTCTTCTTCTGTCCGTCACTGACAATTTTTTTAATCTGTTCAAAATTCCTCAGCTTAATTTTTGTGATAAGGTCTTTGATATCCTCAGAACGGCTGTTATTCGCATGCAGCATAATATTATGTATGCATAAATTGTTCATGATTTTATCCACGTAAAAATCTATCACTCTGTCTATTTTTTCCCATGGCGTTAGCGATTCGTCTTTGTTCAAAGCCTCCAGAATGGTATAATTCGCCCGGTGCTCCAACAATGCTTCCAGCAGTTTTTCTTTTGAACCGAAGTAATATGAAATCATTGCCAGGTTCACATTTGCGTGCTGTGCGATATCTCTCACAGACGTACCGTCAAATCCTTTGTCACCGAAAAGTTTTTCAGCTACTATAAGGATGTGTTCACGTTTATCTGCTGCCATCATTTTTAAATTGAGGGCACAAAGTTAAACAAACGTTTGAATTAAACAAACGTTTAATCAAATTTTTTTGAAATTTTTTCCGATGGCAAGAATTTCAAGCGGTTACAGATTATTTTAGTTCAGGTCAAGGTGGGGTTTGTTCTGTAATATATTTTCAATTTTTTCCATAATTGGCGGATTAAGTTTTTCCACAACTTCAAGCGCTTTTATGTTTTCAAGCAATTGCTCTTTTTTTGTGGCTCCTAAAATTGCAGTCGTCACATTTGGATTCTTGATGCACCAGGCAATAGCAATTGACGCAAGAGAAACATCCAATTCTTTTGCCAAACTTGCAAGCTGTTTTACTTTATTAATTTTTTCTTCCTGCATCCATCTGTCTTTAAGCCATTCAAAACCTTTTATGGCAAGACGGGAATCTTCAGGAAATCCATCATTATATTTTCCCGTCAAAAACCCCGCTGCGAGCGGGCTCCAGATGGTTGTGCCCAATCCGACATTTTTAAAAACCGGCAGGTAATCCTGTTCCATTTTAAACCGCTCGAACATATTATATTGAGGTTGTTCCATCGTTGGCGGGATCAAATGGTGTTGATTGGCTACGCGATGAGCTTCCATAATTTCAGCCCCGCTCCATTGGCTGGTTCCCCAATACAAAATTTTTCCCTGTTGGATCAAGGTATTCATTGTCCAAACAACTTCTTCAATCGGAACATTTGTATCAGGTCTGTGACAAAAAAATAAATCAAGATAATCAACCTGCAAGCGTAGCAATGCTTCATGACAAGCTTCCGTCAAATGTTTGCGGCTAAGCCCGGTTTGATTCGGCTTATTATTTTTTCCCCTCCATCCAAAATATGCCTTCGAAGAAAGCGTGTAGGAAGTGCGGTCCCAATTCTTTTTCTTCAAAACCCTGCCCATCATTTTTTCGCTTTCGCCAAGTGCGTACACTTCGGCATTGTCAAAAAAATTGATGCCATTGTCATAGGCAATTCCCATCAGTTCATCGGCTTTATTGTCTTCAATTTGTTTATGAAATGTAACCCAACTCCCAAACGAGAGCACGCTCAATTGCAATCCAGATTTTCCGAGATAACGATATTCCATAACTTAATTATTCATATTAAAAGAAGCACAAAGCTAAGGGGAATGTTTTTCAGGACTTCATTGTTCAACAGAATTTATTAACTTCGCGTTCGCAACAGGCGGATTTGTTTATTGTTCAGCCTGTTCAAATAAAAACTGAACTAATAAACGATAACACTTCAGCACACTCTCACTGTAAGTTTCTCGTTAATAGTCAGGAAAAAGTTTTGGGTAACCCGGTTTCACCTTGGGCGGAATACGGAAACAATTCTATTCATCTTTAAATTGATGGAACATGAAAACAATTCAGGATTGTCTTAAAGAACGCATATTGATTATTGATGGCGCCATGGGCACCATGATTCAACGCCACAAATTAGAGGAGAAAGATTATCGCGGAGAGCGCTTTAAAGACTGGCACAAAGATGTGAAAGGCAATAACGATTTGCTGAGCATAACACAACCTCAAATTATTGAAGGCATCCACAAACAATATCTGGAAGCCGGTGCTGATATTATTGAAACCAACACTTTCAGCAGCACAGTAATTGCGCAGGCGGATTATGATATGCAGGAGCTTGCTCATGAATTAAATGTTGCTTCTGCGCAATGCGCAAGAAGAGCAGCAGATGAATACACGAAAAAAAATCCCGCCAAACCTCGTTTCGTTGCAGGTGCAATTGGGCCGTTAAATAAAACATTAAGCTTATCGCCTGATGTAAATAACCCTGGTTTCCGCGCAGTAACATTTGATGAAGTGGCAGCAGCATATACCGAACAAATAAAAGGATTGGTTGACGGTGGCGTTGATTTATTATTAATAGAAACCATCTTTGATACATTAAATGCAAAAGCCGCTATATACGCAGCAAAAAACTTTTTCCGAAATAATAAGATGGCTGAACTCCCGATATCAATCAGTGGCACTATCACAGATGCTTCGGGCAGAACATTAAGTGGACAAACATTGGAAGCATTTTATATTTCAGTTGCGCATGCAAAGCCGCTGAGTGTTGGGTTGAATTGTGCATTAGGCGCATCCGAAATGCGGCCGCACATTGAAGAGCTTTCACAAATTTGCGGATGCTTATACATCTGCTTATCCGAATGCCGGCTTACCAAATGCATTTGGTGAATACGATGAACAGCCACATGAAACAGCACATATTATTGAAGAGTGGGCAGCCAACGGCTGGCTGAATATTGTTGGTGGATGTTGCGGAACAACACCTGACCACATAAAACATATTGCGGATGCAGTAAGCAAATTCGAAGCAAGGCAATTGCCTGTTGTTGAAGAAAGCTATGCTTAAATAATTGGTTGAATAGAATTACTACAGTACAAGTGAGTGACACAACCAAAGCTTAATAGCAGTACAAAAGTTAAGTACAAAAAAATGGAACAAACAGTTATTAAACCCTTCTTACGTTTAAGTGGATTAGAACCTTTAGTGGTTCGCCCGGAAGCAAATTTTATAAATATTGGTGAGCGCACAAACGTTACCGGCAGTAAAAAATTTGCACGCTTAATTCGGGAAGGAAAATATGAAGAAGCATTAACTGTTGCCCGCCAGCAGGTAGAAGGTGGCGCACAGATCATTGATATAAATATGGATGATGCTTTGCTGGAAGGCGTTTCAGCGATGACAAATTTTTTAAATTTAGTTCAGGCAGAACCAGACATCGCGAAGATTCCGATAATGATTGATTCATCTAAGTTTGAAATTATTGAAGCAGGATTGAAATGTGTGCAGGGAAAATGTATTGTGAATTCTATTTCAATGAAAGAAGGTGAAGAGAAATTTATTGACCAGGCTTTTATTTGTAAAAGCTATGGCGCATCAGTAATTGTAATGGCTTTTGATGAGGTTGGACAAGCGGATACAAAACAACGCAAAGTAGAAATTTGCCATCGTGCTTATAAAATTTTAACCGAACAAGTTGGCTACGACCCACAGGATATAATTTTTGACCCAAACATTTTTGCAGTTGCAACAGGTATTGAAGAACATAATAATTATGCGGTTGATTTTATTGAAGCACAAGAGAAATAAAAAAATTAATGCCACTTACTAAAGTGAGTGGTGGCGTAAGCAATGTATCATTTTCATTTCGCGGCAATGATCATGTTAGCGTGAAGCAATACATAGTGTGTTCTTATATCATGCCATCAAAGCAGGCATGGATATGGGCATTGTAAACGCTGGCGCATTGGTGATTTACGATGAAATTGAACCAAAGCTAAGAGAATTATGCGAAGATGTTATTCTCAACCGCAATAACGATAACAATGAGGCAACAGAAGCACTGATAAATTTTGCTGAAACAGTAAAAGCAAAAGGCAAAGTAGAGGTAAAAGATGAAAAGTGGAGAAATGAAGAAGTGGAAAAACGTTTATCGCATTCATTGGTAAATGGCATCACAGATTATATAGATGCTGATACCGAAGAAGCAAGATTAAAATATCCAAAACCATTGGATGTGATTGAAGGGCCGTTAATGGATGGAATGAATATAGTAGGTGATTTATTTGGTGCAGGGAAAATGTTTTTACCGCAAGTAGTAAAAAGCGCAAGGGTAATGAAAAAAGCTGTTGCCGTATTAACCCCATTTATCGAAGCAGAAAAAGAAGCTCGCAAACAAGCGCATCTTGCTGCAGGCACAATCAATGAAGAAGCTGCTGGTGCTGCAAAAATTTTATTGGCTACTGTAAAAGGAGATGTTCATGATATCGGAAAAAATATTGTTGGTGTTGTATTGGGTTGCAATGGTTATGATATTATTGATTTAGGCGTGATGGTGCCAACCGATAAAATTTTAGAAACCGCAAAAAAAGAAAAAGTTGATATTATCGGATTAAGCGGATTAATAACTCCTTCGTTAGATGAGATGGTGCATGTGGCGCATGAAATGAAACGCCGAGGCATGACGTTGCCTTTGTTGATCGGTGGCGCTACTACTTCCCGCACACATACTGCTGTAAAAATTGCACCGCAATACGACGATGGCGTTATCCATGTACTGGATGCCAGCCGCAGCGTAACCGTTGCCGGTAGTCTTTTAAGCAAAGAACAGAAACCTGCTTTTTTGGATGGAATAAAAAAAGAATACGATAAAATAAAAGAAGACTTTGCCAACAAAAAAACAGTAAAAAATTATTTGCCATTTGCAGAAGCGCAAAAAAACGCAGCTGTTATTGATTGGGATAAGTTTAAACCAATTGCGCCTACTTTTATTGGCACTAAAATTTTTAATACCTATAGTTTAGCTGAAGTTGCTGAGTACATTGACTGGCAGCCGTTCTTCATTGCGTGGGAAATGCACGGGAAATTCCCGACAATATTAACCGATGAAATAATTGGCAAAGAAGCAACTAAACTTTACAACGATGCGAATAAATTATTAAAGCAAATTATTGATGAAAAATGGTTGAACCCAAGAGGAGCAATTGGTTTTTGGCCAGTAAAAAAAGTTGCTTCTGATACGGTTGATGTTTTAGCTGATAACAAATCAATAAAATTAGAATTCCTTCGACAGCAAATTAAAAAAGCTCCCGGGCAGCCCAATTTATCATTAGCTGATTTTATCGCGCCTGCTGAAAAAAATGATCAGGATTATATAGGCGCTTTCGCTGTTACAATTGAAGGCATTGAGCCACATATAAAAATGTTTGAAAAAAATTTAGATGATTACAATAAAATAATCCTGCAGGCATTGGCAGATCGTTTAGCTGAAGCATTTGCAGAATTGCTACATCAAAGAACACGTAAAGAATTTTGGGGCTATATGAAAGACGAAACCCTTTCTAATGAAGAATTGATCAAAGAAGAGTATTCCGGAATCCGCCCTGCGCCTGGTTATCCGGCTTGCCCTGACCACACGGAAAAATATAAATTATTTGAATTGCTGGGAGGCAAAGAAGCAACCGGCATCACGCTCACAGAATCATTGGCGATGTATCCCGCATCGTCTGTATCAGGCTGGTATTTTGCAAATCCTGAAAGCAAATATTTTGGTGTTGGAAAAATTGAAAAAGATCAGGTGGAAGATTATGCAAAAAGAAAAAATATGCCGCTTGAAGAAATTGAAAGATGGTTGCGGCCAGTATTAGAATATGATGCGTGATTGTTAACAAGCACTTTCATTATGATTTGTGTCGTAAATTTGCGCCTTGCAAATTTGCAATTGCGCAGCGCTCAATAGAATTTCAACTGTACAAGTGTGCGACGCAACGATTTTCAATAGTAGCAATACTGCCGGGAACAAAAGAAAAAATGAATACCAGCAAAGCTTGCAAAATAAGTAGTTGCGCTTAAGAACAATTGATAAGTCATGAAGAGAAATAAAGAGAAAGTTGTACTCGCAATAATTTTAGCCTTTGGTTTTGTGCCTTCATTTTTACGGGCGCAAACCAAAGAGAAAAAAAAGAAACACGAAATTTATTTTTCGTGGGGATACAATACAGAATGGTACACGCACAGCGACCTGCATATTTCACAGCCATCTTTGGGCAATAACTACACATTTGAAAATGTAAGGGCTCACGATCACCGCGGATGGGATGGGCAATTTTTTACAGAAGCACTTTCAATACCACAATATAATTACAGGCTTGGTTATTTTTTTAATGAAGACAAAGGGCTTGCTTTTGAAATAAATTTTGACCACACAAAATATATTTTTGCAGATAACCAAATGGTGCACATTGTTGGAACAATGAACGGAAAAGGGTTTAATGGAAATGTTCTGTTTAAAGAAAATACAGCGGCGAACGCCGACAGCAATTCGTATTATTTCCTGAACAACGGCGCCAACTTTTTATTGTTCAATATTGTGAAGCGATGGCATTTAGCGATCAATAAAAAAGGCAGCATACAAATTGACGGACTGGCTAAAGCTGGCATTGGGCCTGTGATCCCGCATGTTCAAAATAAATTTTTTAATCAGCCGCCTAATGATCAGGGCTTTCAATTTGGTGGTTGGAATGTGGGAATAGAAGGCGCTTTGCGGGCAACATTCTTTAAATATATTTATCTTGAATACTCAAACAAACTTGATTATGCGCGTTACTCAGGTTTGCAAATTTATGAAGGCACAGCAAAACAAGCTTTTGGCACTTATGAAATGATACTTCATCTCGGGCTTACATTTCCGTTCGGAAAATAAATTTATCAATTTTGTTTTGTTGCATCGCGCTCAAATAGCCACCACATAGGCTTTCTGCGCTGTACCGAATAGTTCGTTGCAATATATGTTTTGATATGATCCATTGCTTCTTCAATACTGTCTGTTAATAAAACCAAAGACAGGTCTTCTTCCGAAACAGTTCCTTGCTGATATAAAAATTCCATATACTCCCACAAATCTTTATAAAATTCTTTTCCAAAAAGAACAATCGGAAAATGGGTGAGCATTTTTGTTTGAGCAAGCGTGAGCGTTTCAAAAAATTCATCCATTGTTCCAAAACCACCGGGCATGATAATAAATGCATAAGAATATTTTATCATCATTGTCTTTCTGACAAAAAAATATTCGAATGTAATTCCGGTTTGAATATATGGATTTGGCTTTTGCTCGTAAGGCAATTGAATATTGCATCCGACTGACCTTCCATTATTTTCAAAAGCTCCCCGGTTCGCCGCTTCCATAATTCCGGGGCCACCTCCTGTCATTGTAGTGAAGCCCATGGCGGCAATTTCCTTCCCGAAATTTCTTGCAATCTGATAGTAGGGGTTATCTTCTTTAAATCTCGCAGATCCAAACACAGTAATGCACGGGCCAACAAAATGCAATTTTCGAAAGCCTCTGATAAATTGCACAAAAACTTTCCACGTAAACCCAAATTCATAACTCCTGCTTCTGGCCATTCGAGATAAATTGGTTCCTTGGCTTCGATTATCTTTTGCGATTCTTTCATATTAGCGAAACGTATAATGACAAATAGTAAATTGCGTGGCTAATTTAAACCAAACATTGTTATGTTATCACTTCGAATTATCAGTTATAATGTTAACGGCATACGCGCCGCTATGAAAAAGGGTTTTATTGAGTGGCTGAAAACAAATCCTGCAGATATTATTTGCGTTCAGGAAACAAAGGCAAGCAAAGATGATGTCGATTATAAGCAATTCACCGATCTTGGTTTTCATGATTATTGGTTCAGCGCACAAAAAAAAGGATATAGCGGTGTTGCGGTGTTCACAAAAATAAAACCAGACAATGTTGAATATGGAACCGGCCACAAAGTGAGCGATGATGAAGGCAGAGTAATACAATTGGATTTTGGTGATATCAGATTGATCAACGCATATTTTCCTTCGGGCACTTCAGGAGATGAAAGGCAAACTTTCAAATATGCATGGCTGGATCAGTTTTTGAATTATCTGAATACGCTCAGGAAAAAACATCCAAAATTAATTTTGTGCGGAGATTATAATATTGCGCATAAAGAAATTGATATTCACGATCCGAAAGGCAATAAAAATTCATCAGGATTTTTGCCAGATGAAAGAATTTGGATGGATAAATTTTTTTTGAACAATTGGATCGATACATTCAGGATAATACATCAGGAACCTCACCGATATAGCTGGTGGAGCCAGCGTTTCCCAACGGTGCGTTTGCAAAATAAAGGATGGAGGATTGATTATATAAGCGTCACAGAAAATTTAAAAAATAATATTGTTGATGCTGAAATTTATCCTGATGTAAAACAAAGCGATCATTGTCCGGTTTATTTGGAAATAAAAAGATAGAATTAAGATAAAAGAATCAAGGCACAAGAAATCAACAATTAAAAACTTGCACCTTGTATCTTGCGTCTTTAAAACTTGAATCATGATAGTTTACAACATTACCATGAAAGTGAACCATGCTATGGCAGATGAATGGCTTGCCTGGCAAAAGCAAGAACATATTCCTGAGATAATGGCTACGAAAATGTTTGATGATTATAAAATGTATCGCTTGCTGGAACATGAGGATGACGAAGGCATAACTTTCACAGTTCAATACTTCACGTCGTCACTCGAAAGATATCATCAGTATATTTCTATATATGCATTGGAGCTTCGTAATAAAGCAATAGCAAAATGGGGCAACAAAATTGCCGGCTTTTCGAAGCCTAATGGAAGCTGTGCAGTAATTGTGGAAAATAATTAAATAAAAAATAATTGCTGGTTTAAGGTTGTTATTGTACATTCCCTTAAAACCCAAAGCTGGCAAGCATTTCAGGCTTTATCTCTCAAAAGCCCCGACAGCACTGCGTTTTAAAAGAATATTGGTTTTAGTTTTCAGTTATTTGTAATATGCATTTTCTGTAATCCTTGCCCATTGCGGGTTATAGCACCTTATGTAAAGAGGTAAAAAAAATAAAAAAGATTTTGTTGGAATAAAAAAGCGGGTATATTTGTTGTCGTTAAAATTTTAAAAAATTTCACTATGAACAAAGCTGAATTAATTGCAAAAATCGCTGACGATGCAGGCATTACAAAAACACAATCTAATACTGCACTCGATTCTTTTGTTGAGGCTGTTACCAAAACTTTAAAAGGTGGTGGCAAAGTTACTTTAGTTGGCTTCGGTACTTTTTCTGTTTCTAAGAGGGCTGCCCGCAATGGCCGCAATCCGCAAACAGGTGCTGTTATAAAAATCAAAGCTAAAAAAGTAGCAAAGTTTAAAGCAGGTAAAGAATTGTCTGCAAAATTATAATGTTGCACAAACGCATTCAAAAAGCTCTGGCTCTGTGTCAGGGTTTTTTTATTTTTGCAATCATTGACTTCATTCAAATAACAAATAAAAAAATTTTATGGGAAGAGGAGATAAGAAAACTAAAAAAGGAAAAATCTTTAAAGGCTCTTTTGGAAAATCAAGGCCTGCAAAGGTGAAGAAAAAAGCTGTAGAGAAAAAAGAAACTAAATAAGTTGAGTGGTTGAAATGTTGATCAGTTGATTGCCCGATTGCTATCACATTTCAACCTGTTATCTTTTCATCTGTTCAACCATCATCACGGTGCAAGCCTCTCAATTTTCCAGCTTGCGTCTTCCAGCAAACTATATTGAATCCGGTCGTGCAAGCGGTTTGGCCTACCTTGCCAAAACTCAATAACAACGGGCTTTACGCAATAACCGCCCCAATGTTCAGGCCGTTTAATTTCATTGCCTGAATATTTCATCCGGGTATTTTTTTCTTTTTCTTCAAGCCATTTTCTATTTTCAATCACGCGGCTTTGCGGTGAAGCAATTGCGCCAATACGGCTACCTTCCGGCCTGCTGTTGAAATAATCATCGCTTGTTTCTGAGTTTGTTTTTTCTACAATCCCTGTTACCCTGATTTGCCTTTGCAATTCTTTCCAGAAAAAAACAAGGCACGCTCTTGGGTTTTCATGCAGTTGCATTCCTTTGTAGCTTTCATAATTTGTGAAGAACACAAACCCTTTTTCATCAACTGCTTTTAATAAAACAATTCTTGCTGATGGCAATCCATCTGTCGATGATGTTGCAAGTGTCATCGCATTTACTTCATCAATTTCTGATTGCATTGCTTCATGCCACCATTTGCTGAATTGATCGATTGCGTCTGGCAATACTTCGTTCTCATTAAGCGATTGCAATTTGTATTCTTTTCTTATACCTGATATATCTTCCATTATACAAAATTCAGGATATAAAATTATCGAAAAAAGAAGCGGCCTCACAAATTGTGAGGCCGCTAAAAATTTTTATATCAATGCTCGTTATTTCTGTTCATCATTACGAAAATCAGTTTTGGGCTGCTGTGTTGCTTTTGTAAGCAATGCTTCCATTTCACTTATGCGGCGAAGCTGGCTGTCTAGCTTTTTATTATGTTCCGCAACTTGTTGGAGGTCGTTATTCAATTCTTCAAGAAATGCAACTTTCTTTTGGAACTGGAGGCGCTGGAAATTTGCTTCGCGCAATTTATCTTCTGTATCTGATAATATCCTGCTCAATCTTTGGTTCTCTTCCCACAGGCCAGTTTGCTTTTGTCTTGCTTCGTCAAAATCTTTCGTAAGCTTGAAATACGATTCGTGCAACTGTTCATAATCAGCCCCTTTCTGCGGCGTTGAAAGATTTATTTGCAATTTTTGCAATTTATCCTGCAAAATATTGAATTCAGTATAAGCCTTGCCCAATCTATCGTTCATCTCTTCGCTTAGCTTTTGCTGCTGGCGTATTTGATTTACTTCATTTTCCTTTTCGTTCAAATGTTTTTGCGCATTTGCCAGCTGTGCAGCTAAAGCCTCTTTTTCTTTTGATAATGCTTCATACTTACTTTCCGATTCTTTGAGCGATTCAATTTGCTCAACCAGGCGGTTCACCGTATTATTGTGCTCAAGCAAATTTACCTGTGCCGATTTTAATTGAGAAAGATAATCTGCTGCATCCGGCGCCTGCTTCGCTTGAGCTGCCACTTCAATAATCTGAGGAAGAGGTCTTGAATTCACCTTTTCTTCAAGATCACCAATTTCTTTGCGAAGCTCTTCCACTTCTATTGTCAAAATTTGTTCATTCTCTCTGGTTTCTGCCAGGCGTTCGCGCAATTGTTGCTGCGCACGTTCCTGCATATCCATATCATTATAATATTTCAGCTTCCAGTTGTCATTCTCGCTAATCCCATCGGGCTCTGCTGATTGGTTAATATTGATGTTCTTCCTGGAGTTCCAAAAAAAAGAAATGCTGAAGCCCAACACCAGCGCTACAAGAAGCGCAATGATGATTTCCGGTATGCCAACCGCGAGCTGAAATCCTAATATGAGAAGAAGCGTGTTCATATTGTTGGGAAACAATTTTATCGCCAATTTAAAATTTCTTGCGGGATAAAATCAACAGAAGCTTTCAAGGGATTATGAACCGGGTGAGGGTATGAAAAAACCACCAAGTTGGTGGCTTTTCAAGGTTGTAAGATACACAGCTTTATATTCATATGCAAGCTATCAATAAAATATTTTTATGCATGCGCTAATCTTTTACAAGGGTGCCAACCTTTGCCCCTGTCACTACTTTCATCAAATTGCCGGGCGTATTCATATTAAAAACTATAATGGGCAAGCTGTTCTCCATGCATAATGTAAAAGCAGTCATGTCCATTACGCGCAGGTTTTTTGTGATGCATTCCTGAAATGTGATCACATCAAATTTTTTTGCTGTGTTGTCTTTTTCAGGATCTGCGGTGTAAATGCCGTCTACTCTTGTGCCCTTCAAAATTACGTTTGCGTTTATTTCTATTGCGCGCAAAGAACCAGCCGTGTCAGTTGTGAAATATGGATTGCCTGTTCCCGCACCAAAAATGACAACCCTTCCCTTTTCGACGTGCCTGATCGCACGGCGGCGGATATATGGCTCTGCAACCTGCTCCATTTTAATGGCACTTTGCAACCTGGTGTATACGCCAATTTTTTCAAGCCCTGCCTGAAGCGCCATTCCGTTGATAACTGTTGCAAGCATCCCCATATAATCTCCATGCGCACGCTCAATGCCTGTTTCTGCTTCGTTCATGCCCCGATAAATATTTCCGCCGCCAATCACAATCGCCACCTGAACACCAAGATCCACGATGCTTTTAATGTCCTGCGCATATTGCGCAATCACTGAATTGTCGAAGCCAAAACTCTTGTCGCCCATCAAGGCTTCGCCGGAAAGTTTCAAAAGGATGCGCTTGTACTTTGGTAGCATGTAGTAAAAGAAGATTTTTATTTTATGTAACGAGCTTATGAAATTCTGTTCAGCATCGTTGTGTCACTCACTTGTACTTTTATTTTTCTGTTCAGCGCTTCACAAGTTGGCAAAATCATTTCATTCAAAGTTTCCAACCTCACTATTTCGATTGCAAAGAAAAGGTTTTTGAAGGTATTTCATGCAAAGGTTTTCACGCAACGGGCGCAAAGAATACAAAGGGTGCAAAGAAAAACTTAAGAAGTTTCGAATTAATTAAAAAGCTAAATTCAAATTATGTGTTGCTTCGTCACATTTCTTGGCGTCTGTCGCGTGAAACAAAAGCATAAAAAAAGGAGAGCTAAGCTCTCCTTTTAAAAATTTTATCATCCTAATTGCACTCGTTTGAATTCTGTTACCTTCACATCTGCATCCACACTTTTCAGATAATCTCCAACAGTTTTAGAAGCATCTTTCACGAATGGCTGTGCTAATAATGTATTCTCTTTAAAAAAAGCATTGAGCTTGCCGATTGCGATTTTATCAATCATCTCATCAGGCTTGCCTGCCATTTTCGGATCATTTTTTATTTGTTCGGTTACGATTGCTTTTTCTCTTTCAACAACACTTGCAGGAACTGCATCAGGCGAAACCGCAACCGGGTTCATTGCGGCAATCTGCATCGCAACATCTCTGCCAGCATCTAAAACAGCGCTGCTATTTTTTGTTAATCCAACCAGAACGCCCATTCTGTATGCACCATGAATATATGCAGCAACTGCATCAGCAGAAACTTTTTCGAAACGGGCCAATTGAATTTTCTCTCCAATTTTTGCAACCTGGTCATTGATTTTATCAGCAACTGTTGCTCCATTTAATTCAATAGCTAATACTTCTTCTAAAGAATTTGCATTGTTCTTAATAGCAGCATCCATGATAGATTGAGCGAATGTTACAAACTCAGCATTCTTTCCAACGAAGTCTGTTTCGCATGCAAGCGTTATGATAAAACCAGTTTTATTATCGACAGTTGTCTTTGCAATAATAACACCTTCTTTTGCTTCACGGTCGCTGCGCAGCGCTGCAACCTTTTGCCCTTTTTTGCGGAGGTAGTCAATTGCTTTTTCAAAATCGCCATCGCTTTCAACCAATGCTTTGCGGCAATCCATCATGCCGGCGCCTGTTGTCTGGCGAAGCTTATTAATTTCTGCAGCAGTTATCGTTGCTGTTGACATATATCAAAATTTGAAAATTAAAAAATGTGAAAATGTTTTTTCTACAAACCGCTCGTCGCTGTGCACAAAACACTTCAAGTGAAATATTGTTCTGCAAAATTAGCCTATCTCGATGATGTGCGCCTTGGGGAATTCGGCATACGTCGCTTAGGTTGGTTGCCACCTCTTCCTCTATCTCCACCACCGCTACCACCGCCTGCTCCGCGGCGACCGCGTGCTGCTTCGGCTTCTGCTTCGGCTTGCAAACGCGCTGCTTTCTTCTCATTATCATCGGTTGCTACATCCTCAACTTCTTCTTCTTTTGCAGCTTGTCTTTCAGCAAGGCCTTCCGCAACTGCAGCCACAATATAATTGGTTATGATGGCAATTGACTTTGTAGCGTCATCATTCGATGGGATTGCAAAATCAACTTTGTTAGGATCGCAGTTGGTATCAACCATTCCGAAGGTTGTGATGCCAAGGCGTTTTGCTTCTGCAAGTGCAATATGCTCATGACCGATATCAATGATAAATAATGCTGCAGGGACACGGCCGAGCTGGGCAATACCGCCAAGCACTTTTTCCATTTTGTCTTTATCACGCGCAAGCGTTAAGCGCTCTTTCTTTGTGATGCTATCGAAAGTGCCGTCGTTCAACATTTTTTCGATGCTCTGCATTTTCTTCACACTCTTGCGAACTGTGTTGAAATTAGTGAGCATTCCTCCAAGCCAACGCTCCGTCACAAAAGGCATGTTGATTTTTCTTGCGCATTCAGTAACGATTTCTTTCGCTTGTTTTTTTGTGCCCACAAACATTATCTTCTTGCCACTTTTTGCGATTTGCTTTAAAGCAGCGGCAGATTCCTGAAGAGCTTCAGTTGTTTTGTTAAGGTCGATGATATGGATGCCTTTCTTTTCAGCAAAAATATAAGGCAACATTTTAGGGTTCCATTTTTTTCGGAGATGCCCAAAGTGAACGCCTGCTTCTAAAAGTTGCTGCTGAAGGGAAGTGTTTTGTTCCATTATTTTTAATTTGATAAATTTTGAATTTGTTCATGGTTGATTGTTCATAGCTCATGGATTTTTCTATTAACCACGAACTATTAGCTATCAACTTCAATTAACGTTTGCTGAACTGGTAGCTTCTTCTGGCTTTTTTGCGTCCTGGTTTTTTGCGCTCAACACCTCTGGGATCGCGCCTAAGAAGGCCTGCAGCTTTCAATGCAGGGCGAAATTCAGCATTGACTTCAAGCAATGCTCGGGCAATGCCTAATTTCACCGCTTCGGCCTGGCCTTTTATGCCACCACCTGCTGCATTCACTTTCACATCATATTTATCAGCAAGCTCAACAGTTTTTAATGGAAGCTCAACCTGGTTTTGAAGATAAGCCAGGCTGAAATACTGTTTGTAATCCTTATCGTTGATGGTAATTTTTCCATCTCCTCTGCTAAGGAAAACCCTTGTTACGGCTTCTTTACGGCGCCCAACGGCATTTTTCTGTTTTTCCATTTATTAATGCTTGAATGTTATTTTGATAATTTTAATTCCTTCGGTTGTTGCGCAACATGCGGATGTTGCGTGCCTGCATACACAAAAAGTTTTTTGTACATTTTTCTGCCCAGGCGATTTTTTGGCAACATGCCTTTCACTGCTCTTTCGATAACAGCTTCAGGACGGCGTTTCAGCAAGCTTTTTGCAGCTTCTTCTTTTTTTCCGCCGGGATAACCGGAGAAGTTGATGTAAATCTTATCATCTAATTTATTGCCGGTGAAAACCACTTTATCGGCATTGATTACAATAATGAAATCGCCGCAGTCAACGTGAGGTGTATAATACGCTTTATTCTTTCCGCGCAGGATGGCTGCTATTTTTGCGCACATGCGGCCAACGGTTTGATTAGTACCGTCCACAACGTACCAGTCGCGTTTAACGGTAGCCTCGTTCGCATGTTTGGTTGTAAAATGTAGTTTGCTCATTGTTAATTTTTTAATGAAACTGTTGCTATCCCAACAGCATAAATTGAAAAGGAGTGCAAAGGTAGGCTGAATGAATATTACAATCCAAAGAAAAAGGAAAGAATTTTTTATCGCACCTTTATAACTCATTGATAATTAATAAAAATTTTACTTGTCTTGAAAATTAGCATCACCAGAAAAGCATTTTTATTATGTCCTTAGCCATATTGCTACTATTAAGCATCGTTGTGTCACTCACTTGTACTGTAAAGAATTCTATTCTGCAATGTGCAGCAACATAAGAAATCAATACTTTGTCTCAACTAAAATTCTAAATTTTTACCACAGGGTAATACAGAGTTTTTGCGCAGAGTTGCTCTGAGTTCCTCGGTGATTTTAACTCAGCGCAACTCTGTGGTTCATCTTTTCTAATAATATTTTAAATTGCCCATCACAAAACAATATGTATGTCGGAAGCAATTTTACAATTAGGAAGAAGCAGTTTCGGGAAAACCGGAAACGCAGGAAATTTGATGAGCATTGAAGAAGCAAATGCAATGCTGAATGAATGGGTGCCAAATGAACGCTTGCGATTGCACATGAAACAAGCTGCTGCTGTGATGAAAGCATGGGCAATTGAAAAAGAAAATGCTGATGAACAAACTGCTTTGAAATGGGAACTTGCCGGATTGCTTCATGATGCGGATTGGGAAAAACATCCTGAAAGCCATTGCAGGGTTATTATTGAGAAGCTTGAAGAAATGAATATCGACCCGGAAGTGATTCATTGCATCGCATCACATGGGCCAAAATATTTTGGCGTTGAACCCGTTTCGAAAATGGATAAAATGATTTATGTGTTCGATGAATTGTCGGGCTTCATTCATGCCGCTGCTTTAATACGCCCAACGCGATACGAAGGCATGGATGTGAAAAGCGTGATGAAGAAATTAAAAACACTTTCATTTGCAGCGCAGGTGGATCGCGATGATATTACTGACGCATTATCAAGAACTGATTATTCTTTGGAAGAAATTATTGTGTTCATCATTGAACATCAGAAAAATGTTCAGTTATAATGAATGCTATTTTTTCTTTCGCTTGAATAAATAAAGATTATTATTGTTGATGGAGACAATAATATAACTCTCGCCTGTCGCAGTTTTGATGCTTGCAACATCTCTTGCTTCGCCTTTTATAAATAGGCCACTTTGCGAAGGTTCCATATATTGAAAATCATGATTGCTGGTTCCCAGCAATGTGACTCCATAACTCGCATCAAACCTTCCCGTTTGTGGTTTCACGCCATAAAAATTTCCTGCTAAGAACAGATCTGTAATTCCATCGCCGTTCAGATCTTTAGAAAGAATGCCAAATACAGGAGAAAATTGTGCTCTTAAAGGCAATGGCTGCATTTTGAAATTTCCTTTGCCATCATTGATAAAAGCACATGTTTGTGTTTGCGTAACTGTTAGCACTGAAGCTTGTTTCAATTGTTCTTCAGAAAAAACTTCTTCAATTCCTTTGCCGGCATATTCACTGAATTTCAAAAATTTCTTTTTAAGCTGCGGCACTTCTGCCTGCAGGTCTCCTTTCATGAAATAAGGATATGCCTTGCCATCAGTTTTGTAATAAACGGGGATGCATTCAGTCCTTCCATTTTTTGCAAAATCGCCCACATATAATTTTGCAGGGTGCTGTTCATCCGGCTTAATCCTGGAATTCAGTCCAAAATTTCCTGCAATCAAATCAGGATACCCATCACCGTTAATATCTGCAACAGTCAAACAATTCCACCATCCGGATGAATTCGGCAGCTCGCTAATTTTTTTAAATTTTCCGTTTATAAATTTTAAGATTGTAACCGGCATCCAATCTCCCACAACGATCAGTTCTTTTTTTCCATCTCCATCAACATCTGCCCATTGAGCGTCGGTTACCATTCCCAGGTTTTGAAGATCTGGTGCGATGGTTTTTGTAACATCTTCAAATACTCCTTTGCCATTATTTTGCAACAGAGCACTTGAAGGAATTACGCCATAACTGCCGGGAATATTTCTTGCTCCGATGAAAACATCAGCTTTCCCATCATTATTAAAATCACCAACCCTAACGCATGAAGCATTTACTGAAACCTGCGGCCAGCCTGAAGAAGCACGGGTGAAATTTCCTTTGCCATCGTTCAGATATAATCTCGTGAACAGATAAGGAGAGCCTTGTTTTGCCTGATTGCCTCCAGATGCAACGATCAGGTCAAGATCCCCGTCATTGTCTGCATCAAAAAATGCAGCACCTATATTTTCATAGTATTTATCATCAATAAAAGCCTGTTGGGCTTTTTGCACAAACCGCCCATCTTTCTGTTGAATAAATATTTTTGCAGTATCGCCAATTGCGCTGCCCATATAAAAATCTTCAAGCCCATCTCCATTCACATCTCCTATTGCTAATTTTGGGCCTTCGGTTGAAAGCATTTTTGGGATCAACCTTTCTGCATCAAAATCTAAATAATCATTTTCCCTATGCCTGCTATTGCCTGCAATTATTGTTGATGCAACGTTGCTGTACAATTCATTTGCTGTTTTATTTTCGGGAACAGGATTATTTTGCGCAGCGTCTTTTTGGTTTAGCACAAGCACCGTATCTGTTTTTATATTCTTCAGCAATTGATATTTTTCGTTTGGCCAGCGCACAATCAAAGTGTCTATTATTGAATCAGTCCCCAAGCCGAAATTAAGAACAGGGTCAACGCTGCTTTCAAACCCGCGGCTAGGCATTTCCTCAAGTGTTTGATTATTTCCTTTTGAATAAACAGTTACCCTCGAACCAAAACCAAATGTGTTGGGAGCATTGCCATTTAATTTTATTTTCAGGTAATGATGATGCAATTGCTCAGAAGCCATATTTCGGTAAACAAATGCTTCCATGTTTTCATTGTTGATCACAAGATCAAGGTCGCCGTCGCCATCTAAGTCCGCATAGGCGGCACCGTTACTAAATGAAGGTTTGTTAAAACCTAATTGCGCCGATTCATTTTTGAAAGAAAGATTTCTTTGATTTACGAATGCATATTTATTGAGCGGGACAGAGGGCATTTTTTCCAACAGGTCTTTATAATTCAGGCCATGTTGTTTTACTTGATTCTGCATTTCTTCGCTTCCAAAAAATTCCAGAAAATCCTGATCAGTGAGATCTTTGGCAATGCCATTGCAAACCAGAATATCTTTCCAACCGTCATTATCAAAATCAAAGCTGAGCGCTCCCCAGCTCCATCCGGTTGCATCAACACCTGCTAATTGCGCTATTTCACTGAATGTGCCGTCATGATTATTTAATTGAAGGCAATTGCTGGTGAATTGCTGATGAAAGCCAAGCTGGCTCCTTTGATTCAACACATTATATTCATCAAATTTCAGCGTGGTTTTTAAGCGATAATCCGATTCAGGGAGCATCTCGGTTGTAAAAATATCCAGATAGCCGTCGTTATTAATATCAGCCATATCGGAGCCCATGGAACCCTGGCTAATATGGCCCATTGCATCGTTGATCACTTCTTTAAAAGTGCCATCGTGCTGATTTATGTACAGATAATCTCTTTCAAAAAAATCATTAGATACATAAATGTCTTCCCAGCCGTCATTGTTAACATCGCCTACTGTAACGCCAAGCCCAAATCCAATCTCACTTCCATAAATACCAGCTTGCGCGCTCACATCTACAAATTTCCCTCCGTCATTTCTATATAGCCGGTCGCCATTTTTGGGGTCGCGTATGTTCCTTAAATTTTTATCATACCCAAAACTTTCGACCGATCGATTGCTGTTATTCAAAATAAAACAATCCAGATCTCCATCATGATCGTAATCAAAAAAAACAGCTTGTGTTGATTGGCCTTTGTCATCCAAACCATATTCATGAGCTTCTTCTTTAAAGGTGCCGTCTTTTTGGTTGATGTATAATTCGTTTGCCCTGTCATCGCCGGGCACTTCGCCGCTGTTGCACACGTAAATATCCAGCCAGCCATCGCCGTTGATATCAACCATGGTTACTCCGGTGTGCCATTTATGAGTGCTTGTTATACCTGCGGTGCTTGTAACATCTTCAAATTTCCAATTGCCTTTGTTGATATAAAGCTTGTTCTCATGCTGGTTTGATGTAAAAAAAATATCAGGCTTGCCATCATTATTTACATCACCAATCGCAACTCCGGCACCATTATAAAAATTGCGGTAACGAAAAATATTAAAGTCTTCAGTATTATCAACGCGATTATTAAAATCAATGCCGGTTTCCGACGACGGCTGCAACTGGAACAAAAAATTATTTGAAACTTCTTTGCTGCTATCATTATGACAGGAAAAAAAAACAGACAGAAAAAAAATAATCAGCAGCAATCTTGCAGATCTGTAACACATAAATTTTAAAGTTCGGGAACTAAGCAAAGCTAGCTTGCTAAATTACTATTCTTGTAAAGATTAACTTAAAAAAAATAATATTAATTCATGTTCGCAATTAAGCTGTCTAAAATATTTGCTTGAATTAAAATTCGCTATTTTGCAATCCTAATCCAGCTTTTGTTTGTATGAAAAAATGGCTTCTTGGTTTTGGAATAGTCCTTCTTTTATTGTTAGCCAGTATTTATATTTTTATTCCTTCCAATCTTCAGATATCGAAAACAGTAATTATTCATTGCTCAGAAAATGGCATTAATCGTTTTCTCGGTGATGAAAATAAGTGGGAGCTATGGTGGCCTAAAGAAAACAATCAGCCAATAAAAAAAGACAGTTCTTTTTTATTGAATTCTTTTTCATATCGCATTTCCCAGAAATTGCTTAGTGGCGCAAGCATTATTATTGAACAGAACCAGCAGCAATTTACCAGCGGCATAACGCTTATTCGCAAAACATCAGATTCAACTGTTATGAACTGGGAATGCTTTTTTAATGCAAGCAAAAATCCCTTGGTAAGAATTTCACAATATCAGGAAGCTATCAATATAAAAAAAAACATGTCAGCTATTCTTGAATCATTTCGCTTGTTCAGTGAAAAAAATGAAAACATTTACGGGATGAGCATTGTAAGAACTTCAACAGTTGATACAAATTTAATTGTTGCCAAATACACTACTAAATATTATCCGGGCACTGAAGAAATCTATCATTATTTCGATCATTTGCGGGAATATATAAAAGAACAAAAGGCCAATGAAACAGGTTCCCCTATGCTGAATGTCACAAGCCTGAGCGCTGGTGAATATGGAACAATGGTTGCTATTCCAATAGATAAAAAGATACCTGAAAACAAAGATCTTTTTTTCAGGAGAATGGTGCCCGGCTATTTTATGGTAACTGAAACAAAGGGAGGCCCATATACCATAAACAACGCTTTGGATAAAATGCAGCTATTTTTTGATGACTATCGAAAAACCTCAATGGCAATACCCTTTCAATATTTAATAACAGACAGAATGAAAGAAAAGGACACCACTAAATGGGTAACTAAAATATATGCTCCTGTAATGAATTAATGCAGCAACCTTTTTATTTTCTTATCCGTGTTGGCATAGACTGAGGCAATTCTTTAGCTTTTAATTATTATATTGTTGTAAGTTCATGCGCTTTTTTTTCTACTCATATGATTTCCAAAAAAAATTCAAAAGAAGGTTCTTTTTTATAGTTACATTATTTCTGTTCTTTTTTTCAAATGGATTTTTGAATGCACAAAATTGTACTAATGACAGCAGCTATTTTTCGGTTCAGTACAAGGGAAATTTTCCTAACAATTTTATCAGCAGTGCCCTCACTTCTCAAAACGAAGTGGTTGCTTTGGGAAATGTTCAGGGAATTGGAAATTTCATAACAAAATTAACCAACCAGGGAAGCATTTTGTGGTCTAATCAATATGTATCTAATTCCAAGCTTTTATCTTCATATCAATTTCCGTGGTACACTAATTTGCAGCTTTATAAAATCGCCGTTGGAAACGACTCAACATATTATGTCATAGGTTCTATTACTGAACATGGAGAAACAGTAAGCAATACCGAACAGCCTCCAGCACATGAAGCTGGCGTTATTTTTAAGGTCAATAAATTCGGCAATGTGACCTGGAGCAAAATTGTTGGCAACTGGAACACACAATATTCAATTGAAAATTTGATGGTGCTTCAAAACGGTGATGTTGTTTTTTATCTTGCCTCGTACTCTGATAATCCTGTCAACCGTATTGTGTATGTCACTTCCGCCGGAAATATTTCGTGGGCAACTCCTATTATTTCCAAATGGTCAAGCGTAAGCGGTGCAACTCATGCAATGAAAGAATTGAGCGATGGAAGCATCGTTGTGGCTGACGAGATTTATCAAAATATCAATGATACTGCATACCTTCCGTTTGGCGTGCTATTAATTACACCTGCTCCCATTTATTATTTTAATTTTATGGGGCTTGATAAAAAATCCGGGCAAGTTACCTGGAACCAAAATTATAGGTGCCCGGTTGACAGTACCTATGAAGCTTCATTAGGCCCACCAGGTTTTCTAGAAATACCCCCATCATATAAACCGGATATTAAACACATCAATCAATTGCCGAATGGGAATCTGTCTTTTTTTGCAGACATATATTTGCCTACGCAAAATTCCTCTTTTGATGTGAACAGGGTAGTGAATGTGATCACTGATGGCAGCGGCGTTTTACAAAATGTAATAGATTATTATGAACCCGACAATCCATGCCAGTTAATCAATGTTGTTGACAGCGGCACTAACGGAGATCAGGCTTTTCTTGCAAAAGATTTAGCTAATGGCAATCCTATTTTAACCATGGTAGACAAAGACGGGCAGGTCCGTTGGAGCAATGCTTATGCAAATGCAAGCGCAGGCCTTCCTGCAAGTTCAGTGTTATATAACAGCAACACAAGCAAAAGATTTTTTATTTTAATGAGCCAGCCAGCATCTCCAAATCTTCAATTACTTATTTCGGACATTTTCGAGAACATGCCATGCGCAGAAACACCTTCAACTATGATTGCAGAAAATACAACATGGCCGACAAGGCTTGATGTTGTTTCCCTGCTCAATGAAAATCCTCCGATCGATTTTGGGTTCAGGCCGCTCGATATTGCCCCGACAAATTATCCATTGCAACAAAACATTGATTGCAAATATCAATATACTTGTTGCAGTGATATCATCGATTCAAACAATATCACACAAGTTGCATTGTGCCAAGGCAAAAGTTTTATGTTGCCAGACAGTACAATAGTAACTGATTCGGGCAGGTATTACGTTTCTTTCACAACCCCCAAAGGTTGTGACAGCACTGTTTTTTATCAGGTAACTGTTTCAAAAAACCCATCAGATTTAATGCTTGTAAGCGATACTTGTTTGGGAGCAAAAGATTCAATTATTGTTCATGCCACGGATAGTTTCGCTGTGTACAATTGGATGAGTGCAGCTACGCCATTTTCGTATTATACTATTTACCAGCCAGGCACTTATTGGGTGAGTGTAAACAATATTTGCGGAATGAAAACTGATAGCGTTCATGTTTATGAAAATTGCAAGTTCCCGATTTTTATGCCTAATGCTTTTACACCAAATGGCGATGGAATAAACGATCTGTTCAGGGTGCCGCAATCAAATAAAGATCGTATGGTTTCTTTAAGGGTTTATAATCGTTGGGGAGAAATGGTTTTCTTTACGCCTAATTCTTCTGATGGGTGGAACGGCACATTCAATGGACAGGCACAGCCGGCAGGCACTTATGTATATTTTTTAATAATGAATGACCTGCAAGGAAACCAATTAACTCAGAAAGGCACAGTTGTGTTGGTTAGATAAAAAGAAGGCTTTCTTATTTTTTATTTACAAACTGAATGATCATCGTGCTGTCATTATTTCTTGCAAGAATATATGCTTCCTGATTTTTAATATTGATTTTCGCAACATGGCGAACCTGACCTTTTATTTGTAGCCCATTGATGCTTTCAACAGAAAATTTGCGATTGCCATGGTTGATCAGAAGAGTGCCGAAGTCAGCATCATATCTTCCCATCTGGATATTGTTTTCATAATAATTTCCAAACAATAAAATATCCGGTAAGCTATCGTTATTAGCATTTACAACAACTGCGTCGCGATATGAAGATAGTTGCGCCAGCCATGGCAATGCTTCGGTTGTGAAATTTAAATTACCATGGTTGATCAATACCGCATTGGAAAAATAATCTGCCGATAATGTGTCTGCCTTTTTAAGCAGCTCTTTTGAAAAGATATCTTCAAAAGATGCTTTTGCAAAATCTTCTGCATATAAAAAACGCTTTTTCAGTATGGGCATTTGCTTTTGCAATTCATCTTTGTTCGCAAAAGGTAATTGCTTGCCATCAAGATAATAAGTGAGTACTTGTTCTTTCTTGCCGTTATTATCAAAATCATAATAGTAAAGCCTCACAGGTTGTTCATCAGATGCATGCAGCCTGCTGTTCAAACCAAGATTTCCGGCAATCAGATCAATATGGCCATCGTTGTTCAAATCAACCGGCAGAATGAAATTCCACCATCCTTTTTTATCCGTCAATATTTTCTTTTCAAATTTTCCGCCTTTGTTCATAAAAGCTATAATGCCGCCCCATTCTAATGAAAGGATCAAATCTTTATTCCCGTCTTTATCAAGATCGAACCAAATGGCTTTTGTTACAAACCCTATATTAGAAAGCTCATTGCTATATCTTTTTGTAACATCAGTGAACTTGCCTGTGCCATCATTTTGCAATAAATAGGATTGGGGTATTTGCCCATAATTATATGGTATCGATCTTCCTCCGATAAATAAATCCGCATATCCATCTCCGTTAAAATCAGCAGAAATAACGCAGGAGGCATTTATAAAGAGGCTGTCAAATGCATTTTCTTTTTTTCTAAAATTTCCCCTTCCGTCATTCAAATAAATTCTCGGGGAAAGGTGTTCGTCTGCACCATAAAATTCATTGCCGCCGCTTGCAACAACAAGGTCGGGGTGCCCATCATTGTTTACATCAGCCCAGCATGCATCAACATCTTCAAAAGCGCTGTCCTTATCAATATCAGGCTGAATGGTTTTATTGAATTTACCCGTTTTATCCTGCAGAAAAATAGCCGGCTTTTTCCATTTTGATGCGCCTATAAAAACATCATCAAAGCCATCGTGATTTATATCAGCCACAGCAAGCGCCGGCCCTTCGGTTGATAACATGTGTGGCATTAAAGGCTCTCTGTCAAATTCATGAAAATCATTTTCTTCATGTTTGTAGGCAAGTTTTGTATCAGGAGTAATATCCTTCATTGATCTTGTCGGGTTTTTCCAATGCTCTGTGATTTTTTTGTAATCAAACTTCTCAAGACCTGTTTTATAATTAAATGAAAGAACAGAATTAGAAGGTGCAAGTGTTATGCGCTGATAAGAGTTATCGGGCCAGATCAAAAAAGCAGAATCTATGTTTGTCTTATCAAGACCAATATGTATGGGGATTTCCATACTTGAAAGAAACCCTTTCACCGGATATTTTTCGTAAGTGCGAATTTGATTATTGCAGTACAAAATTATTTTTGCGCCAATGGCATTAATGTTTTTTTCAGAGCCGTGCAATTTTATCTCCACAAATTGTTTGTCCTTTTTATCGTTGTTTTTGTTTTGATATAACAAGGCATAATCATCAATATTATTTACTATCACATCCAAATCTCCATCGTTATCAAAATCCGCATATACAGCACCGTTAGAGTATGTTTTTTTGTCGTTGTCAATTTCATCTCTCAAGTCATGAAATTGCATTTCGCCAGAATTTTTAAAAAATTTATTAGGGATTTTTATTTGAGGGAACTTGCTGATCAAATCCATATCTTTTTTATCCAGGCTTTCATTGTGGGCTTTTTCCTGGATGGCAGAATTTTCTACAAAGTCTGCAAAATCAATGTCATTAAGCCTTTTGGGTATACCATTGGAAATGAATAAATCTTTAAACCCATCGTTGTCGAAATCAAACCACAAAGGTGACCAGGACCAATCGGTTGCAGCAACACCTGAATAAAGCCCTATTTCGCTAAACATACCATTGCGGCAGTTGAGCTGCAAATTATTTCTTGTATATTGATAGTTATACCCGTATCCGATTTTTAGATTGAATATATCATAAGTGTCTTCACCCAGTGACCTTTTTAAAATATAAGGATCGCTTGGCAACATATCGACAGTCATAATTTCCGGATAGCCATCATTGTTAGCATCAGCAATATCAACGCCCATCGAAAACTGGCTCGTATGCATTACATGATCACTTAGTTCGTCCTTAAAAGTTCCATTATGCTGATTAATGTACATGTAATCATTTTCATGAAAATCGTTGCCGATGTATAAATCAGGATAACCGTCCAGATTAATATCAGCAGCAGCAATACCAAGCCCGTAGCCAATTACAGAGCTGTTGATGCCACATTCTTTAGTTACATCAGTAAATTTATTGCCGCCGTCATTTCTAAAAAGACGGTCGCCGGAAACGGGGCTAAATGTTTGTAGCTTTTCTTTGCGTGGGCCAAATGTTCTGTTTTGATGAATTGAGTGATTTAGTAAGTACATGTCCAGATCGCCATCCATATCATAATCAAAAAAAACGGCTTGTGTGCAAAAGCCAGAAAAATCCAAGCCATATTCTTTCGCTTCATCCTGATAAAATGGGACGCCGTTTTTGTCAATCCCTTTGCATATCAATAATTGATTATGACTGTGCAGCGTTTCATAGTTTCCTACTCTGCAAATATAAATATCTAAAAGGCCATCATTATTGATATCAATTACTGAAACGCCGGTTGACCATCCGCCATCTTCAGGGATTTTTGCTTCTACAGTAACATCTTTGAATTGAAGGTTGCCTTCATTTAGGAATAATCTGTTCTCTGTTTGATTGCCCGCAAAAAAAACATCAATTTTCCCATCATTGTTAAAGTCACCTGCGCCAACACCGCCTCCATTATAATAATACATGTATTTGAAAACATTAAACTCTGGCGTTGGCGTAAGCTTATTATTAAAATCAAGGCCTGTTTTTGTATGCTCTAAAACTTCAAAAGCTACTTGCTCTTTTTTTGTTGAAATATTATTGCAGGAGGTTGCAAAAGCGAATTCGCAAAAAATTAAGATGGCAATCGTTTTGTTTAACATCCGAATTTGAAAAAATGACATTGAGATATAATGATATGTAAGGATACTGTTTTTTTTCAAAATTTATTTGTTGATTTTCAGTTTCGATTTTGCATGATTATTCACTTCATACAACACCGGGTATTCATTATTTTGAAGAAATAACAAACATGTTTGGTTTCCAGCGTTAAGCTTTTTAATATCTCTGATTTGCCCGCGCAATTCAATGCCGGTTCGTTTTGGCGGCATCCATGAAAATTGTCCTTTGCCATTGTTTATAGCAATATGGCCAAAACTTTCATCCAGCCTGCCGAATTGCGGGAGAAAACCAAACTCGTTGCCACCGGCAACAATATCCGCATATCCATCACCGTTAATATCAAAACATGCTATTGCATTTATTGAAGAAAGCTGCATCATTTGAGGCAATTTCTCAATAACAAATTGCCCACCTCCTTTATTAATTGCTACTATTGAACTGCAAAAATTGAATCGCTTTATAAGTGACCTGTTCAAAAGGTCTGAGGGAAATAATTGCTGAATTGTTTTTTTCGCAAAATCGCCGTTCCTTAAATTTTGTTTCTTTATAGAGGGCAGTTGGTCTTCCATCTCGTGCTTCAGGAAAACAGGCACATCTTTTCCATCTACTGAACGCGTAAGCACAATGTCTGGAATATTATTTTTATCAAAATCATTAATCCATAACTTCACAACGCTTGCTGAGTCCGGATGGAGATAAAAATTTTCACCGATATTGCCCAATATCAAATCAATTTTCCCATCGCCGTTCACATCTCCGACAGCAACAGATTGCCACCATCCGTACAAATTCTCAAGATTTGTTTTTATTTCTTCAAAATGATCTTTCCTAAATGAGAATATTTTTGGGCCATCCAATCGCCGACAATGATTAATTCTTTTTGGCCATCGCCTGTTATATCTGCCCATGCAGCACTTGTAACCATACCAATATTAGCTATCTCGGGGTTTTTAGATTTAGCCATATCAGTAAAATGTCCCTTCCCATCGTTAATAAACAAAAAGCTTCTTGGTGAAGGGCCATATTCCCTTGGTATGCTCCTTCCTCCTACAAATAAGTCAGGATATCCATCACCGTTAAAATCATTCGCAATCGCAACAGCTGTGTTCACTCCTTCCGTATTTACCTGAAATGCAGATGCATCAATTGTAAAATTTCCCTTGCCGTCATTTTTGAATAAGCGGAACTGCATTTGTCTGCTATATGGCGGGTTATTATTTCCACCAGGCCCTACAAATAAATCTAAATCCCCGTCGTTATCAGCATCAAAAAATAAAACTGCTTCGTCTTCAAAATCGTTGAATTGCAAAAAAGAAGCCTCCTCTTTTTTAATGAACCCACCATTCTTAGTTTGTAAATATAATTGCCCGGGATGCCCTGGCGTTCCTCCAATATAAACATCTTCCAGGCCATCACCATTCACATCTCCAACTGCAGCCTTCGGGCCTTCCTTTGAAAGCATTTTTGGCAAATTGCGCTCATAATAAAAATCAATATTTTCATTTTCCCGGTGCTTGTCAAAATTGCTTTTTACAATTCGCAAAAGCATTTCAGATGAATCAATTTTTTGAGGTTTGGGAAGAAATGCGCTGTCATCTTTTTGCTGAATTAAATGAACTTTATTTATTTCAGGATGAATAAATTTTGAAATAGATCTGTTAGGCCATATAATAATCATTGAGTCCAAATCTGATATTTTTCCAAGCCCAATTATTTGTTTGTAGTCCATACATGACTGAAAACCTCTGCTTGGTATTACTTCCCGACTGAATATTTTATCATCTTTGAATACTTTTATTTTGCTTCCAATTGCAAAAGTGTTTTTATCCTTTCCTTTTAAAAAGATGCCAATAAAATTGTTTTTATTTAATTCGCGTGAATTGTTTTTATAAATAAAAGCCGGCCCATTTTCATTATTGATCACCAAATCCAGATCGCCGTCATTATCAAGATCGCCGTATGCTGCACCGTTTGCAAAAGAAGCCTGCGTGAAGCCCCAGTTTTGGCCCTCATCAGAAAATTGAAGATTGCCATTGTTTCGAAAAGCTTTATGTAGCATTGGCGTTACAGGGATCTTGGTGAGTATTTTATCGATTTCTTCTTTTTTTGATTGAAGGACCATTTTCTGCAGAATGTCGTTGGCAAAGTAATTCATGAAATCCAAATTGGTCACATCCTTGTTTACTCCGTTGCACACGTAAATGTCATTGTATCCGTCATTATCCATATCAAACATCAGCGCTCCCCAGCTCCAATCTGTTGCAGACACGCCGCTATAATTGGCTATGTCCAAAAATTTACTGTTGCCATTATTCAGCTGGAGGCAGTTTTTCATGTACTGATGATAAAACCCCGATTTCACTTTTGCGTTGTATAGATCTATATTATCGAAGGCTCCTAAAGTCTTGAGCCTGTAATCATCTTGCGGAAGCATGTCTGTTGTAAATATTTCCGGATACCCATCATTGTTAATATCTGCGATATCCGCGCCCATTGATGAAAAGCTCGTGTGTCCGAACCAATCTTCGAGTTCATCTTTAAAAGTCCCATTCTTTTGGTTGATATACAAATAATCCCGCTCATATGAGTCATTGGAAACAAATATATCCGCATATCCATCACCGTTAATGTCACCAACTGAGACACCAAGCCCGAAGCTGATCAGGCTTCCATGTATGCCTGCTTCTTTGGTAACTTCAGTAAAATGACCATTGTCATTTCTAAATAAATGGTCGCCACCGCCTTTCAAAAAATCTGCTATGGGCCATTCAGCATCTGGTAAATCGCGCCTGTTCGAATTATTTAAAGTGTTAACCGGGATTGGGCTATTATTGATCATAAAGCAATCCAGATCGCCATCGTTATCATAATCAAAAAAAGAAACCTGAGTAGTATATGCAGAAATATCCAAACCATATTTTGCTGCAGATTCAGTGAAAGTTAAATCGTGGTTATTAATGTATAATTTATTTTTTCTGTTGCCATTGCTCATGTGCCCGGAGTTGCATACATAAATGTCAAGCCAGCCGTCATTGTTGATATCAACAAATACTACGCCTGTGCTCCACATGCTGTCCTGCTTAAATCCTGCTTTATCTGTTATATCATCAAACTTAAAGTTGCCTTTATTCAGATAAAGCTTGTTATCGCCCATGTTAGAAGTCAAAAATATATCCGGTAATCCATCATTGTTGATGTCCCCAATGGCAACGCCACCGCCATTATAAAAATTACGGAACAGAAAGCTATTGTCCTTTTTGCCATCAACCACTTTATTATTGAAGCTGACTCCTGTGTTTTCCATCAATTGAAACAAAACAGTTTTCTTTTGTTCCTGTTTGCATGAATAACATATGGCAACTGCAAAAAAAGAAATTTTATATAGCGTTTTCAAATTGATCATTATAAATCGAACGCAGTCTTTTAAACAGAAAATCATTCAAAGAGAATAAAGTTTTAAAATTACAAAAGGCCATTTGCAAATGGCCTTTTGTAAAAATAATTAACCAATAAAATATTAGTATCCAGGGTTCTGTTTCAAATTCGGATTGGCAATTAATTGTGTTGCCGGTATTGGGAACAATAAGAATTTAGGGTCATCTGCAGTTTTTAAAGCCCATGGCAGCAAAAACGCACCGAAGCGTATTAAATCTTGCCTCCTCCAGCTTTCCCACCACAATTCTTTTTGTCTTTCGCAAAGCAACGTAGTTCCATCGTATAAATTAGATGTGTTTACCAAAGTAAGTGCTGCTATTGGTGCAGCGCCTCTTGCTGAGTGGAGGTTGTTAACTATTGCTAGAGCGTCTGCACTACCACCGCTAGCACCTCTCAAATCTGCTTCAGCCATCATCAACAAAACATCGGCAAAACGGAACATCATCAGTTGATTTGAAGCTGTGCTTGTATAATGCGCATAATCCGGATAATATTTTATCCCTCTAACGCCATCACCTTCCAAAGTCGCGACATTTGTTTCAACAAGGCTAACCGTTGTTGCAAAAACCAAATTATTTCCTTTTCTATCCTGAATCATTGCACCGGCTTCATTGTATTGTTGTCCTTCAGCCAAACCAACATTCAAACCTGATACTGGAGAAACACCAGCGCTATTAGGTGCCGGGTAGGGAACATTACCCCTTCTGGTGTCAGTAGCATCAAACTCATTGTAAACGTCTGCAATTGTACTAAAACCATTCCAGCCAGCTCCACCATACACGCCGGCTGCATCCCAAGAATTATAATGCAAAGCCATCATCCACCGTGCGTCAATACCGCCGTTACCGGTTAGGTTAGCGTTTGTTGATGTGCCATTATTAGGGTAAACAAATATACCTTCTGTGGATACCCCACCAGTGCCAGGGGCGCCATAATTCCCGTTATTGGGGCCAAAATTATCAAAATAATTAGGCGTCAAAGTATAGCCATCAGCTTGTATAGCCATTCCTAAACTATAAACCGTCGCCATATCTGCAGGATCAGCTGCTGCAGGGGTTTGTCTATTCAAAAATGCTTGTTTGTTCAATAAAACTTTCATCAACAAAAACCTCGCAGCATCCGGGTTTGCCTGATAGTTTTTATTTGATGAAGAAAGTTGCGGAATTATAGCTGTCAAATTTGTTACTAAAGTATCTATAGCTTCTGCCGGCGTCATTACAGGAGCTGCATTTACCGTATTATAGTTTGGAATAGTTCTATATGGGACCTGACCATACAAATCCAGAAAATAAAACTGAGCAAGAGACCTTAAGAAGGTCGCTTCTGCGGCTTGTTCTGGCGTAGGGCTAGATGCTAAAACAGTCGTAGCATCACTTTCCAATGTTCCTAGGTTCTGAAAAACTGTTTGTGATTGACCGTGGGTAGCATCCCATGCATGAGCATGCAACACACGCCAAACGCCGTTGTCATCCCAGTCACCAGCCCTTGTAGGCACTAAACTTTCATCAGACGTATTTTCTTCCAGAGAAAACAGCTGATCTTGCCCAAACATTACATTGGTAGTATTCATATCGTTGTATGTCTGAACTAACAAGCCCGTGGCTGATGCCTTGCCCAGAACTTGGGTTATAGGCGATCAAATTTGTGTTTCCCAGGCCTTCATTCAGCTTAGTACAGCTGGTAAAAGCTGCAATTGAAAGCAGTAAGAGGTTTAATTTATTTTTATAAAATTTCATAATACAAAAATTAATGTAGTAATTATAATTAATTAATATAATGAGAAGGTTAACCCAAAAGTAACCGATCTTGAAGTTGGATATCCAATGTAATCCATGCCCAAAGAAGGAACGCCCCCGTTGTTATGGTCTTGGTTAACTTCCGCATCAAAACCTGTGTATTTAGTAATCTCAAACAGGTTGTATCCAGAAACAAATACTCTTGCACTTTTTATCACGTTGCTGACAGGCCCTAAGTTATATGATAAGGTTGCATTGCCTAATTTAACAAAGTTGCCGCTCTGCAAAAACCTTGTAGATGCAGAAACTGGATTTGCTAAACTTTCCTGTGTTCCTATTAAAGTGGCAGATATGTTTTTGCCGTTGGCAATGTTACCAAGATTGGTTACGCTCACCAAAGTATTATTGAAGATCTTATTTCCAAACTGGCCATGCGAGTTAATTGACAAGCTCAGTTTTTTATATGTCAAATCTGTATTCAACCCCATAATAAAATGCGGGTTAGGATCTCCTGAATAGGTTGATGCCTGGCTTGCTACTTTTGCAATTCCGTTTTGATCGAAACCTTGGAATTGCCTCAAATAAAACACATCAATTGGTTGATTGTTTGCAATTGCCTGAGCAAATGCTGAAGAAACACCCTGGCCGTTAACACCGCCAGTTAAGAACAAAGGAGAGCTGCCCAATGCTGGATATATAAATTTGTTTTTCACATACTCAACATTTCCATTGATATTCCATGAGAAGTCTTTTCCTCTTATTATAGCAACTGTAAGCGAAAATTCGAAACCTTTATTCGTTATGTAACCAGGCAAATTCTGCCAGATTGTTGCGCCTTGTGAAGGAACTGATAGTGTGCCTGGGAATAATGGATTGGTTGTTTTCTTTGAGAACACATCTATATAACCCACCACCCTATTATTCAGGAATCCGAAATCAATGCCTCCATCAGTAGATGTCAAGGTTTCCCACTTCAAGCCTGGTTGAGCATAGTGCTGAACGCTTAAGCCACCAGATGTAGGAACTGCAAGCTGTTGTGAATATCCGGCAGCCAAGCCATCTTGTCCTCCAACCTGTCCATAACCGATTCTTAAATCAAGAGTGTTTAAGAACGTAGCTTTTTTCATGAAGCTTTCTTTCAAGATGTCCCATCCAAATCCAAAGGAAGGGAAAACAGCATAGCGGTTATCCACACCAAATTTTGTTGAACCATCGTCACGTACAGTAGCTGTAACGTGGTATTTATCATCATATCCTAGCTCAACTCTTCCGAAATAAGACTGTAATTGAGATACAGGGGGCGCCTGATTGTATGTAGCTGTATTTGCCTGAGTACCTGCAGACATGTCATCATAATATTTGATATTAGGATATGATGGCTTGCCGGGTGCGTTAAAGCTAAATCCCCAGTCTGTAGTCGCTTTGTAGTTCAGATTAGACGTTTGATAAAACTCATACCCTGCTAAAACTCTTATCGCTAATCCGTTGTTGAGGTGTTTATCAAAAGTAAGTGTGTGTGTGATTGTTTGAGTAGAGAGAGTTCCATAACTTGTTTGGCCAGCGCCTTTCCCATCATAACTACTACCTGTAGCGGCTATATAGCCTTGCAATTGCGCATTTCTTGTAGCAACAGCTGAAGAAATCCCGTACAAGAAGTTATAAGTAAGTTCCGGTAGTATTTTAAATGTCACGCCTCCAATCCCTAACAATTGGGTCACATTAGAAAGGTCGTCAGTATAAGCCGACAACGCGAGTGGGTTAATTTGACCTGCAGGATTTGTTTGGTTAAATGATCCATTCTCAACCAACGCAAGCGTAGGGTTCCAGTTCATTGCAGCACTTATGAGGTTACCGGTGCTTCCGGCATTTGTGCTGATCGGAGCGGATTGCAAAGTGTAGTTAGACCCTATAAAACCAAAATTTATTTTTAATCTTTTATTCAAGAAGTAATGCTCACCGCTAAATGAAGCATTGTATTGCGCTAATGAGCTTTTTAACACAATGCCCTGCTTATCTGAAGCAGCAAAGGATGCTCTGAATTTTCCATTTTCTCCGCCACCGGATAATGCAACGCTATAAACAGTCGATAGTTTATTTTGCAGGATTTGTTTGAATGGGTCTAAGCTCAAACCTGAGTCAGATTTAAAACCATATTTTGCTATTTCTGACCTGTACTGGCCAGCACTCAAAATATCTGCTTTTTTCATCAGGCCCGCGGGAATACTGAGGTTCACCCCCGCATCAATATTCATTTTCCCGTTTCCTTTATTCGTTGTGATGATGATTACACCATTTTCACCACGTGCTCCATAGATTGCAGCAGAAGACGCATCTTTTAAAACATCGATTTGGGCAATATCGCCTGGGTTTATAAAAAGCAAAGGGTTATTAGAAACAGACGTACCAATGCCTGTAATGTAATTGGGTGGCAGTGGGGAAGTGGCGTCAATCGGTATACCATCAATAACATATAGAGGATTGTTACCACTCACGATGGAGTTGTTACCTCTGATTTTTGTAATTGTAGTTCCCCCGGGCTGGCCGCTGTTGTCAGCAACCTGCAAACCGGCCACTTTTCCAATCAATAGTTCTTCAGGCGCGGTAGCACCTTTGTTAAAGTCTTTCGCTTTAACGGAAGCAAGAGAGCCTGTTACATCCTTTTTTTGCGCGGTAGAATAGCCAATTACTACTACATCATTCAATGCAGTAGTGGAAGGCACCAAAGAAATATCAAAACTTTCTTTGTCGCCAATGGCGATTTCCTGTTGGGCAAACCCAACGCTACTAACGACTAATATTCTTGCTGTTGCTGGCACCGTTAATTTAAACGTACCAGAAGCGTCAGTGGATGTCCCTGACCTAGAACCTCGCGCAGTAACAGTAGCACCCTGGATAGGATTGCCCTTGTCATCCGAAATTTTACCTGAAATTGTTTTTGTCTGAGAAAATGCGATTTGTGTTAATGTTACACAAAGCAAAAGCAGCTTGAGATGCCGCAGCAATCGTGTCATGGTCATAATCAATGGTTTAAGCAATTAAAAAACGAAATTATAAAATTTAATTCTTATTTAACAAAAAAACTTTGAATAATTAATCTTATCACATCCCTTTGAGCCGTTAAATGCGCAAAGAGATTATCAGACAATATACAGCAGCTTAATGCTGCACAAAAAATCCCACCGAAACCGTTTAGAGACCTGAAGATTGATTCTATTGAAAATTATTTTTTCTGCGCTCCGGAGATTACAAAAATAATTTTTGTCAAAATCAAACCGCTCTCTTATCATTTTTTGCTGCAAACGCTTGCCGCTATTTTTTCTATCCTTTTTTTAATTTAAGATAAACCCCATTTGTCCAGCCAAAACCATCTTGGTTAGGATACTCGCCACCAGTGGCAGCAATATCGGTATCAACTACATTATACTTTTCTGTGATTTTCCCGGTTTGCTGAAACACTTTATCCACAGTGTTTATCCAATTGTTTTTTATTTTTTTTGCGTGCTCTTCATAGCCATAGTTCAATACTCCTTTATATGTAATCCATTGCAACGGTGCCCAGCCATTTGGTGCATCCCACTGTTGCTTATTAAAACTTAAGCTCGTTATCACCCCACCTTGTTTTATAAATTGCTGATCAAGCCTTATTGCTGTTTTTTCAGCTTGCTCTTTTGTTGCGATATTTAAAAATAACGGGTATGCAATGGCAGCTGTTGTGATATTTGTTGACGTATTATTTGTTAAATCATAATCTATAAAAACCTCTTTGTCTACATCCCACAAATATTTATGAATGGCGGCCTGCCGCTTTAAATAAAATTGGTTATACTTTTCTGATGTTGTGCTATCGTTTTTTATTTTATAGCCGAGCGAAAGCACTTTTTCCAAATGAGCCATCAAGCAATTCAAATCGATAGGCACAATATCAGTTGTGTGTATTGTTGCCATATCATTTTCGTTTCTGAACCATCGGCTGCTAAAATCCCAACCTGATTCTGCTGCTGCCCGGATATGCCTGAAAATTTTCTTGTTGCTGTTACCAGCTTCTTCTGCAGTAACAAGGTCATCAGCATAAGCTTCCTGCCGCGGAGCATCCAGGTTATCCCAATACCTGTTCAATATTTCCCCGTCAGGCATCATTACTACACGTTTTTCAGCATTGTCTTTTTTGTTAAGCAAATTTTTACCTGTCATCCAAAACTGATATTCTTTTTCAAGCTGTGGCAGGTATTTTACAATAATATCCTGACCTTTTTCCATGGCCAGCAATTCAGTCATCATAGAAAAAAGTGGCGGCTGCGAACGGCTCAAAAAATAAGTGCGGTTGCCGTTCGGTATAAAACCAAATTCATCTATGAGATATGCAAAATTGTCCATCATGTTTTCAATCAAATCTATTTTATTCGAAACCTGCAGACCAAGCATTGTAAAATAACTATCCCAATAATAAATCTCTCTAAATCTTCCACCAGGAACAACAAAAGGATGCGGCAATTTTATGAGCGTGCCTCCTGTTGCCAATGGCTGCTTGGTCAAAATTTCCCAAAGAGCTTGAATATGTTCTTCAACTGTCTTTGACCTGTCGCTCACAAAACCCGTGCTTTCATCAATCGGGTAGTTAAAATTTTTGCTACAAAAATTTTTAAGGTCAAACCCAGTCCTTCTTTTTTCGCTGCTATAGCTTTTCAATATTTCATTAACTGAAAATTTGGGAACACAATCTGTGAAAAATTTTTGATCGCTAAACACTTTTTGCTTTTGCACATCAACAAATAATTCCTCAAGATCTTCAACATATAGCAAACCGGATGATATCATACTATTACAATTGCACTTAAACGAGCAGCTCATTTGCCAACTGAATGTTTGCAGATGACTTGCCTTTGATTTTATTGAACATGAAAAGTGCTATTGCTAAAATTGATATTGGAATTAACGAAAAATAAAATGCATTTATGCCACCAACTTTTTTGAACAAAAAACCGGTAATAATCGAGCCCAAGGTTCCGCCAAGCGCTGAAAAAACCACTATAAGCCCGCTCATTGCACCATGCCTTGCTTTTGGCAATGCTGCCAGCACCAGCGAATTTATTGCGGGATAGATCGGTGATAAAAAAACAAAGGCGTGCATGTGCTCGGCATCCGTTCGCGCACGCATATCACGCCGGAGGTTCTCGAAGCCGCCGACCGGCTGATGGCGATCGGCTGTTTCAGCGTCGGCACCAACCAGGTCGATCTCGACGCCGCGCAGCAAAATCGGCGTTCCGGTTTTCAATGCGCCGTTCTCCAACACCCGCAGCGTCGCCGAACTGGTGATCGGCGAGATCGTCATGCTGCTGCGCCGGGTCGTCCCGCGCTCGGTCGCGGCGCATGAGGGCGGATGGGACAAATCGGCGAGCGGCAGCTTCGAGGTGCGCGGCAAGACGCTCGGCATCATCGGCTATGGCAATATCGGCTCGCAGCTTTCCTATCTCGCCGAAGCGATGGGGATGCGGGTGATATTTTACGACCACACCGACAAGCTCCGCCACGGCAATACCGAGCCGACCGACAAGCTTGCATGACCTGCTGGCGCAGAGCGACGTCGTGACCCTGCACGTGCCCGAGACGCCGGCGACGCATGGCATGATCGGCGCGGCGGAAATCGCGGCGATGAAGGCCGGCGCCTATCTCATCAACAACAGCCGCGGCACGGTGGTCGACCTTGCGGCGCTCGCCGCCGCGCTGCGCGAAGGCAGGCTGCGCGGCGCGGCGATCGACGTCTTTCCGGTCGAGCCAAGCTTCGAACGCCGAGCGGTTCGTTTCGCCGCTGCAAGGCCTGAAGAACGTCATTCTGACGCCGCATATCGGCGGCTCGACCGAGGAGGCGCAGGAGCGCATCGGCGGCGAAGTCGCGCGCAAGCTCATCGACTACAGCGACAGCGGCGCCGACGATGGGCGCCGTCAACTTTCCCCAGGTGCAATTGCCGGCGCGTCCGACGGCACGCGTTTCATCCAGGTCCAGCGCAATCTGCCGGGCATGCTCGGCAGGCTGAACGAAGTGCTGGCGCGGCACGCGGTCAACATCGCCGCGCAATATTATGAAACGCACAACGATATCGGCTATGTCGTGCTGGACGCCGACGCCTCGGCCGCCGACAGCCAGCGCGTGCTCGCCGAAATCCGCGCGCTGGAGGGAACGATCCGCGCGCGGCTGCTCTATGAAAGGAAAATCTGAGGCGCTCGCGTCGGCGAGTGCAGCCGAACTCCACTGGCAGCGTCCAAGCAACGATCGCCGCGCCCCAGGAGGCTCGATGCAGAAAATTTTCGCCGCCATACTGGCGTTCGGCGTCGAACTGGCTGTTCTGTGGGCCTGTTGGACTTGGGGCTGGCGCCTGCCCTTCAGCCTTCCGATGCGGATCGCCATCGGCCTTGCTCTCCTCTTGGCGGTCGCTGCTTTAGGGGGCCTATTTCTCGCGCCGCGGGCCAGGCGACGCCTGCCGCTATTGCCGCGGGTGATCGCCAAGATCGTGATCTTCGCCGCTGGCGCCCTGCTGGCGTGGAATGCCCAGGAGGCAGTCCTTGCCGCCGCGATCGCCCTCACCGCGGCGATCAGCCCGATCCTCGAATTTTTCGTGCGCGTGCCGGAAATGGCGTCCCCGCCGCAGGCGCCATAGCGCTTCATTGCGCCTTGTCATGCTCGGCCATGCCGACCGCCCTGTAATCATAGGTCGGATAGAATTCCGTGCGATAGGCGCCCCAGGCGGTGTCCTCCAGCACGCGGTTGACTTCGCGCAAGCGCGAGGCGGGCAGGCGTAATGTGACGATCTGGCCGATGCCCATCGCCACCACCCAACTGACCACCTCGACGCCCGGCGGCGGGAAGGCTTTGTAGAAACC
>CAVRBD010000037.1:0-19325 GCA_963718975.1 uncultured Bacteroidota bacterium
ATATTGTCAGCGGCATCATACGTGTTTTCAAAAGCAACTGTTTTATCGTCTTTCAATTTCGCTTCCAATGATTTTATTTCATTTGAAATATCAAACCATTCTTTGGCGATTTTTTCTCCATCGAGCTGAGTGCCACGCCTGCGCAGTTTTTCAATAGCAAAGATTTTATCTGCAAAAGGAACCCACGATTTGATTTTTTCATAGGCAGCAGATTTCGTTGCAGACTGCTGCAAATTTCCATTCAGGTCTCTTTTAAAAAGAATATAATCCACTTTGCATTCCTGAGGGAGCTTGTCAAAATCAATTTTTGAAAGTTTGTCTAAATATTCTTTGTATAGTGTTTCAAGCCGCTCTCTTTTTTCAGGAGACGCCGCGCCATTATCGTCACCACCGCCATATCCAAAAGGGGAATCATTTCCCGCCGGCGTATAAAATCTTTCCAATGCATTAAAATCAGCATTATATTGTTGCATGATATAAGGCATTTCGCTGCAAGGCACATAATCAGTTTTTGATTGCGCAAAACCAATTGTTGATGCAGAAAATAAAATGAGAAAGCAAAAAAAATTTCTCATGCGATTGTTGTGCATAGCCGTTTTGATTTGGTATTGAAGTTCTATTATTATTTTGATACCGGCAGCGGAATTCTATTAAGCATCGTTGCGTCGCAATCCGTTCATCGGTCGTGCTGCTATTATGCTTTGGTTTCATAGCAGCAAGTGTCTGTGTAGTTTCCAGTTTCAAGTATTAAGTTTCGAGTTCTTCATTTCAAAAAGTATATCAGTTTTATAATCACTGTGACATCCAAAGAACTACAAACTCGAAACTCACAATCACCTGAAACCCATGAGCATAAGGGTCATCATCATCAATGATAATATTATTATAACCTGTAACAATTGCCCAACCTTCAATGCTTGGATAAATGGCAGGCTTTCCTGCAATCGTTGTTTCTTCTTCAATCCTCCCAATAAATTTTGAGCCGATAATACTTTCGTGAATGAACTCATCGCCTTTTTTCAATTTGCCTTTTGCATGCCATTGCGCCATGCGTGCAGATGTTCCCGTTCCGCATGGTGAACGGTCAATTGCTTTATCGCCATAAAAAACCGCGTTGCGTGCAGTTGCGTCAGGCGAAATGGTTTTGCCTGTCCAAAGTATATGGCTGAGCCCTTTTATATGTTCATTTTCAGGATGAATGAATTTATATTTCTCATTTAATCTTTCTCTGCAAATCCTGCTCCATGAAATCAATTGGTCTGCTTTGAAATTTTCAAGTCCCGCGAAATTTTTTTGCGGGTCAACAATCGCATAAAAATTTCCACCATAAGCAACATCCACTTTTAATAAGCCCAAATCAGGGCAATCCAACTTCTAAATCTTCTGCATATAAAAATGATTTCACATTCGTCAGTTTCACCGACTTCACTTTTTTGCCTTCCTGTTTATATTCTACCAAAACCAATCCAGCCGGGGTTTCCAGTCGAAGTTTGCCGGGTGTTTTCGGTGTGATCAATCCTTGCTCGATAGCAATCGTAACAGTTCCAATTGTTCCATGCCCGCACATCGGCAGGCATCCGCTTGTTTCAATAAATAAAACGCCAATATCATTTTGTTCATCATGCGGTGGATATAAAATACTTCCGCTCATCATATCGTGACCACGCGGCTCAAACATCAATCCTTTTCTTATCCAATCATATTCGCGCAAAAAATGAAGACGTTTTTCCATCATGTTGTTGCCATGCAAAATAGGTCCACCACCGGCAACAAGCCGAACAGGATTACCACAAGTATGTGCATCAATACAAAAAAAAATTTTTGAAGCCATTCGTTGAAATTAAATATTAGTTCGAGAAATACATCGTGAATGGTCAATGGTGAATGGTCAATACTTTAAAATCGCTCACTCTTTTCACTATTCACCATTGACCATTCACCACATTATTTTTCCATCGCTTCTAACGCAGCGCTTTTTAAATGATGATAATCAGGTAATGTTGGTCTTTTTGCAAGTGCGGTTTCAATCACATTCAAAACATTTTTTCTTTCCTCACCTTCTAATAACAATCTCGGAGCTCTCACATATTCCGAACCGATGCCTGTTGCTTTTGCAGCCAGCTTAATATATTGAACCAATTTCGGATGAATATCCAATTCTAATAATGGCAAAAACCAACGATAAATTTCCAACTGCTTCTTTAAATTGTCCGGCTTTCACCAATCTGAAAATTGCAACTGTTTCTTTCGGAAATGCATCAACCAAACCTGCAACCCATCCATGTGCGCCGGCAGCAAGACTTTCATAAGCCAACGGATCAACACCAGTCAATATTTTAAACCTGTCACCAAATCGGTTAAGCATGCGCGTTACATTTGAAATATCTCTTGTTGATTCTTTCACTGCCTGAAAAGTCGGAAATTTTGCAAGCTCTTCGAACATATCTATTGTCACGAGAATTTTATAGTCAACCGGATTATTATAAATCATAATGGGCAAAGAAGTGCTCGTTGCAACTGCTTTGAAATATTCAAGTGTCTCGCGTGCTGTCTGCATTGTATCGCATCGGCGGCAAAAGCATCAAACCATCAGCTCCATTTTTTTCCGCATCTTTTGCTGCTTGTATTGCGGCTTTTGTTGATTGCTCTGCAATATTTACAATAACAGGAATATTTCCTGCAACAATTCTTTGCTATAAAAACCAGTTCATTTTTTTCACTGTTCAGCAAAGTGCTTGCTTCGCCAAGCGAGCCACCAAGCACAATGCCATCAACGCCTGCTTGCTATTTGTGCGTCCAGATTTTTTGCGAAAAGGTCAAAATCGATTTCTTCATTTTTTTTGAAAGGCGTAAGCAGCGCAGGATACACGCCAGCCAGTTTACATTTGCCATAATATTATATTTAATGGAAGTAAAGTTAATTACTTAGATGTTTCGATATTCTTTTTAATTACAGCTAAATTTGAATAACATTTGTTGACAAAAAAACATTCGCCAAATGAGAAATTCCTTTTATAGTTTTTTTCTGCTCTTGATTTTATGTTGTTCACAACCTTCGCTCCCAGTCAATTCAACAATTCCAGCCTGTTAAGTTTTCTCATGTAACTATCAATGATGATTTCTGGAAACCTAAAATTGATAAAGTCGCAACGGTCACTATTCCGGTTTGTGTTGACCAGACTGAAGTGAAAACGCCCCGTATCAGAAATTTTGAGATTGCAGCTCATTTGAAAAAAGGAAAATTCGTCGGCATTTTTTATGATGATTCTGATGTGTACAAAGCACTTGAGGCAATCAGTTATTCATTAAGCCATAATCCTGACAGTGCACTTGAGAAAAAAGCAGATGAATGGATTGATATTATTTCGAAAGCGCAACAGCCCGACGGATATCTCAACACTTATTTCACGCTGAATGGGCTAGATAAGCGCTGGACAGATATGAGCATGCATGAAGATTATAATGGGGGTCATTTGATTGAAGCAGCAGTTGCTTATTATGATGCGACTGGCAAAAGAAAACTATTGGATGTTGCAATCAGATTCGCCAATCATTTTGATTCTCTTTTTGGCCCGGCAAAAGACATTGGGTAACTGGTCATCAGGAATTGGAACTTGCGCTCGTGAAGTTATACAAAGCGACAAATGACAAAAAATACCTGAATCTTGCTGATTGGTTATTGAGCGAAAGAGGTCATGGTAACGCTTATGGTTATACGTGGACTGATTGGAAAGACACGGCTTATGCGCAAGATGTTGTTCCTGTGAAACAGCAACAAAAAATTACAGGTCATGCCGTACGTGCGATGTATATGTACACTGGCGCTGCAGATGTAGCAGCGCTCACGGGTGACACAGGTTATATGCACGCGATGAAAACAGTTTGGCAGGATGTTGTTTATCGGAATATGTATCTCACCGGCGGCATTGGTTCTTCCGGTAATAATGAAGGATTTTCCAATGATTATGATTTGCCTAACGGTGAAGCATACTGCGAAACCTGTGCGTCAGTCGGAATGGTTTTCTGGAACCAGCGAATGAATTTATTGACGGGAGAAAGCAAATATATTGATGTGCTCGAAAGAACATTATACAATGGGGCTCTTGATGGTATTTCGTTGGAAGGAAATCTTTTCTTTTATGGTAACACGCTTGCATCGGTTGGAAAAAATCACAGGCGGGAATGGTTCGGTACTGCCTGTTGCCCGGCGAATATTGCACGCTTAATTGCATCTCTTGGCAATTATGTGTATGGATATAATGACAACGGAATTTGGGTGAACCTTTTTATCGGGAGCAATACAACTATTCAATTGGGAAAACAAAATGTTCCTATAAAAATGGAAACCGGATATCCCTGGAATGGTGATGTGAAATTGACTGTTGCTCCTGAAAAGAAAACGAAATTTGATTTGCATATTCGCATTCCCGGATGGGCGCAAGGAAATGCTGTTCCGGGTGGCTTATATAAATTTGAAGACACAGCTTCATCAAAAATTGCAATTAAAGTAAATGGGAAAGATATTACCTATACAATGGATAAAGGCTATGCGATTATCAATCGCGAATGGAAAAAAAATGATGTGGTTGATATTTCATTCCCAATGGATATAAAACGTGTCGTAAGCAGGCAAGAATTAAAAGCCGATGAGAATAGAGTTGCACTTCAGCGTGAACCATTGGTGTATTGTGTAGAAGGTGCAGATAACAATAATAAAGCCTGGAATATCATTTTGCCCGCAACCACTCAACTAACAGCAGTTAAAAAAACAATAGCAACTGAGCCTGTCATTATTATTGAAGGTGAAGTGCCTTCACTGACTGTGAGTGCTGACGGTAATTCTGTTCAAACGGAAAAAAAGAAAATGGTAGCAATTCCTTATTATGTCTGGTGCAACCGCGGACAAAACCAAATGCAGGTATGGCTTCCCGTTAGTATCAAAGATGTGAAAGTGAATAATTAATGTAATACCAGCAGTTGTAACTCCGATTAGTCATCGTTGTGTCGCAATCCGTTCATCTGAAATACTGCTACTAAACTTCAGATTGCAATTTAAAATCTCCAACTAATTTCAATCATGATTAATAAAAAAAATATTTGCCTTCTTGTTTCTCAATTATTTTTTATTTCTGCTTTCTCTCAGTCATATGTCCCTCAAAAAAACAATGCAAGCGTGAAAGTTAAGCCCGTTGTTGCTTTGCAAGCTTATGCATTTGACATAAGAGATGTTCGCTTGCTCAACAGCCCTTTTAAAAATGCAATGGAGAAAGATGCCGCCTATTTATTATCCATCGATGCAGACAGATTGTTGTTCAGGTTTTATGAATATGCAGGTTTGCCAACAAAAGGCGCCGTGTATGGTGGATGGGAAAGCGAAGGATTATCCGGTCACACAATGGGACATTATCTTTCTGCATGCTCTATGATGTATGCTTCAACTGATGATAAAAGATTTTTAGAGAAAGTGAATTACCTGGTGGATAGATTAGCTGATTGTCAGGATGCAAAAAAGACAGGTTATATTGGTGCTATTCCAAAGCAGGATTCGATATTCGGAAAAGTTGAAAGAGGAGAAATAAAAACAACAGGTTTTGATTTGAATGGTGGTTGGTCGCCATGGTACACGGTTCACAAAGTGATGGCTGGTTTGATAGATGCATATTTGTATTGCAATAATCAAAAAGCGCTGGGCGTTGCCGTTAGAATGGCTGATTGGACGGCAACTACTTTACAAAATCTGAGTGATGAACAATTGCAAAAAATGCTCGCCTGTGAATTCGGTGGAATGAATGATGTGCTGGTGAATATTTATTCCATCACAGAAAATAAAAAATATCTTGATCTTTCTTATAAATTTTATCACAAAGCCATTTTAGACTCACTTGCTGCAGGTAAAGATCCTTTGCCCGGAAAACATTCTAATACACAAATACCAAAAATAATCGGTTGTGCGAGAAGATATGAATTGCAAGGCGATGATAACGATAAAAAAATTGCAGAAAATTTTTGGGACATCGTTGTTCATCATCACACTTATGTAATCGGCGGAAACAGTGATCACGAATATCTGGCTGAGCCGGATAAACTGAGTGATTTTTTGAGCGAGAGCACCTGCGAAACTTGCAACACTTACAACATGCTCAAGTTAACGCGCCATTTATTTTGCTGGCATCCGAATAGTGAACTGGCAGATTATTATGAGCGTGCGCTGTATAACCATATTTTATCTTCTCAAAACCCTGAAGATGGTATGATGTGTTATTTTGTTCCGTTGCGCATGGGAACAAGAAAAGAATTCAGCGACCAGTTCAATACATTCACCTGCTGTGTTGGAAGCGGCATGGAAAATCATTCCAAATACACGGAAGCAATTTATTATGGAGGTACTGATGGCAGTTTGTATGTAAATTTATTTATTCCTTCAATTTTAAAATGGAAAGAAAAAAATATTATTGTTAAGCAAGAATCCAATTTCCCAAATTCTGACACAGTCATTTTTTCTATTGAGGCAAAAGTTCCGTCGCAATTTTCTATCCGCATCAGAAAGCCATGGTGGGCGAAAAATGGGATAGGCATTACCGTTAATAATAAATCAATAGATATTTCGAAAGAAGAAAATGGTTATATTATTATTAATCGGAAATGGGCCAATAACGATAAGATGGAAGTGATTATGCCGATGAGCTTGTACACAGAAGCCACTCCTGATAATCCAAACAGAATCGCATTTTTATATGGGCCGTTGGTTCTCGCAGGGAATTTGGGTGAAAAGCAGTTGTCTGATTTTCATGATGTGCCTGTTTTTCTTACAACAAATCGTGATGTTAATGAGTGGATAAAACCAGTCAGTAATCAATCGCTTACTTTCAAAACAGTTAATACCGGAAAACCTTTTGATGTAACCTTCACGCCGTTTTATAAAAATTATAATAATTATTACAGTGTGTATTGGGATTATTTTACCAATGAAGATTGGGCAAAACGTGAAGCGGATTATGAAGCAGAAAAGAAAAGGCAAAAGGAGATTGAAGATAAAACGATTGATATCTTACGCATCGGCGAAATGCAGCCTGAGCGTGATCATAATTTAAAATCGGAAAATTCATATATTGGAGAGGAGCAGGGAAAAAAATCGCGCAATGCGCACACGCTCGGATATTTTTCTTTCAATATGAAAGTTGATTCGATGAAAGAAAATATTTTGTTGGTAACTTATTGGGGCGGTGATAATAACCGCATTCATGATATTATGATTGATGGAATTGTAATCGCGACGCAGGAGCTGAAGCACGAACACCCCAATAAATTTTTTGATATTGAATACCTGATTCCAGCCTCATTAATAAAAAATAAATCTTCGGTTAATGTAAAATTTCAGGCGCACGAAGGGAAAACCAGCGGTGATGTTTATGGATGCAGAGTTGTGAGAAAATAAAGGCACAAGATCCAAGGAACAAGGCGCAAGCTTTTGGTTCAGCATTCAAAATTATTTGGCACTTCTTGAATCTTGTCTCTTGAACCTTGTCTCTTTAATCTTATTATCTTGCACTCCGAAAAATGTCGTCATGAATTTTGAAAAACTATTTCAGCAGTTCAGGAAAATGAAAGTCGCTGTAGTTGGCGATGTAATGCTTGATACTTATTGGTGGGGGCATGTGGACCGCATTTCCCCGGAAGCACCGGTACCTGTGGTTAGCTTCGACAAGCGCGAACATCGCATAGGAGGTGCGGCCAATGTGGCTTTGAACTGTGCATCACTTGGTGCTGATGTAAGCATGTTCTCTGTAATTGGTGATGATGACGACGGTGTTTTATTGCAAGCCCTGATCTCAAAATTTAAAATTGATGCTTCAGGTTTATTGAAAAGCGATCTGCGGATTACAACGAACAAAACGCGCATCATCAGCCGCAACCAGCAAATGATGCGCCTTGATGCCGAGACGACCAAAGACCTTTTGGAAGATGATGAGAACGATCTTATTGAAGCACTAAAAAATTATATCGAAAAACAAAAGCCTGATGTTTTAATTTTTGAAGATTATAATAAAGGCATTTTAACTGAAAATGTGATCGGCAAAATCATTGCGCTTTGCAAAAAGCATAATGTGATTGTGACTGTAGATCCTAAGAGAAAAAATTTCTTTGCTTATAAACAAGCTGATATCTTTAAGCCCAATCTTAAAGAAGTAAAAGAAGGATTGAGCTTATTGGAAGATGAGATTCATTTGCCTGTTCTGAAAAAGATTCATGCACAGCTCACATCAAAATTGAGTCATCAAATTTCTCTTATCACACTTTCTGAAAAAGGCGTTTTTTATCAAAATGAGAAACAGGCAAAAATTGTTCCTTCACATTTGCGGAATATTGCCGATGTATCAGGTGCAGGCGACACAGTGATTGCAGTTGCTTCATTGGTGTATGCTGCAACAAAAAATGTTCACCTAATGGCAGAGATTGCAAACATTGCAGGCGGTTTAGTTTGTGAAGAAGTTGGGACGATGGCAATCAACAAAGAAATATTGATAAGCGAATGCAAACTGCTGTTGGAATAATTATTTCTTTGATCCGGTAATCCGAAACTACCGCTTAAGCACAGCCGAATATTAATTTATTGATGTCGATATGATTCTGTTATTGAGGAAGAGAATCTCTTAAAACACCCAATTGCTTAAGTTCATCGACGGTGATGGTCGGCAGTTGTTGCCCCATTTTCATTTTTTCTACAACCTTATTGCCAACAGCTATAGCGTCTTCTTTTGTTTTAAAACTTTTCTTTCCTTCAACCGCAGGAATAAAGCTTTGGCGTATATAAGTTTTACCATTGGCCAAAATTTCATAGCCCCAGCCATCTAATGTGTGGATTGGGTTTACTGTTATAAAAGCAACGTGCTGCTCTCGTTTTAGCTGCGTGGTATAAGCCGCAAAAAACAAAATGGCCAGGATGATGATGATCCCGGCCAAAAAAATATTATTATAATTTTTAGTCTTGTTGATTGTAAGGTTCATCAGGATACCATTCATCTATGTTAGCAAAAAAAGAAGAGCCACTTGCCCCAAGGCCTACGAAACCTTTATTCTGTACAGTAAATCCAACTGCCCCTTGTCTGGCTGCTCTTTCGTAAGAAGTCTTTTGATTCCATAAGCTGTCAGCAAAATTATATGCCCATGTTATCGATCCGCCAACAGCGCCCGTTGTAAGATAAGCTCTATCACCACCACCATCACTTAATGTGTTCAGCATTACAAAGCCAACTGCGTTGTAACGAACAATGGTTGTATACCCATCATCGTATGAATCGGGGCTGTAATTAGAAATATGCCTAAGCTGATACCATGCAGAAGTATCCGGCAAAGAAGGATCATAAGAAAAGAAATCATTCACAGCAACGCCACCGGTGCCAAGGCCACTGACCAAATATCCCCTATTGTTGTAAACAAATGCAACAGCCTCAGTTCTTTTATAGCCAGGATAAGTAGGCTTTTGAGTCCACGCATCAGCTGTCGGGTCGTATTGCCAAAAATCATTCAAATAATTTACGCCATTGTTGCCAGTAAGAACATATCCATATTGATTGATACCAAATGCAACAGCATCATATCTTGGTTGTAGGCCGTTGTTCGCATCACCAAGGCTTGCCACCTGCGTCCATGAGTTTGAAGTCGGATCATATTTCCAAAAATCGCTTAAAGCATAAAAACCATCATAGCCTGAACCTATATAACCTTCTCCATTCACAGCAAACCCAACTGCAGAATTTCTAGGAGTAAAAGTACTGGGGGCGCTGGCTACCTGATACCATGAAGTTGTTCCGCTCGGGTTAAAACTCCACAAATCACTATAGCGGGTGTTTTGATTATCGATGCCCGTGCCAACATAGGCTAAATTGCCGATCACAAAAGATACTGCTTCTGATCTTGCTGTTCCCCCAAAATCTCCAATATACACCCAGTTCCCATCTTGTGTTGGGTTAACCGAGCTTTTCGAGCATGAGGACATAATCACTCCTAACAAAGCGAGGCATGACAAAGAAATGTGAAAACGCTTCATAGTATTTTTTTATATTTTGCGCTAAAGTATTTGATGAGGTTGTGTTAAAATAGTTAAAATGTATTTTAACGAGATATTAATCTACAAAACCTCACTTTCGATAGATTAAAAAATGAGCGGCAAATATATACGTTTTTTAATAACACTTCATCTTTGCAAAGAATATCTGCAACGATTTGTAAATAAAAATCAGGTTTTAACATTACGTTAATTATCGTCTATTAACAAAAAGAACGAATCAAATTTGTATATAAATGTCATATATTTGTCGTTTTGTTTACCTGATTAATACATACTAACAAAATAGTAACAGTTGCGCCGCTTATTATTGCAGCGATTATAAAAATCCTGCAACTTTCGCGAGAACAATGAACCTGATACATTAAATTATTACATGCGAACTATTGAGAAAAATGATCTGAAGTTTTATACGCTTGCTTTTTTATCGTCGATATTTTTTATAGTGCTTTTTTTATCGGCATGCCAAAAACCCGTTGTAGGTTTTGGAAGCTCTTTTGTTGCGAGCAACAACACAAGTATTGTTGAAGTAGACACATCAACAGTTCAGCTTTCAACTGTTTTATTGGATTCATTCCCTACAGCATCAACCGGCTCTATGCTTTTGGGCAGTTACAGAGATGATGAATTTGGCACTATCACCTCTAAAACTTTTTTGCAGATCGGGGTTCCTCCGCGCACAACCATTTCAAATCTTGCAACTCTAGATTCCATCTCGCTTATTATGAGAATAAACAAAACATTTTATTCTGACACAACGGTAGTGCAGCGATATTATGTTAGCCAGCTAACTGAACCAATCATATTGCCATATAAAACACAATTTACTTATTACAACAATTCAAGCTTCCCCTCTAACCCAACTCCTTTGGGTTATTCAGATGTCTTAATAAGCCCGACCAGAGCGCTCACAACTCAGAACGCGCTCGACTCAGTTAAAATTCGCTTGCCCGACACGCTTGGCCAAAGATTAATGGTGATGGTTGAAAATAATTCTGATACTGTCCTCACGCTCAACTCTTTTCTTGGTTACTTTAAAGGCCTCTTAATATATACCGATACGACTTCTGCTCATTCAGGCGCCATGTTTGGGTTTAAAGACACTGTTTTCCTGCGCATGTATTATCACGAGCCCGGAGCTGTAACTACTTTCTATCACCTTGATTTCCCTTTCAACAATAAATCAAACCAGTTTAATCATATCACCGCAGACAGGACCGGAACACCGCTTGCAGTTCTCAATAGCCTTCAAAGCTCAAGGCCCAATCCTGTTATACCAACCGAAGTCCCGTCTGCATTAACAAATAATGCGGTGTATGTTCAGGGAACGAGCGGCATCCAAACAAAAATTATATTTCCTAATATTTCAAATTACCTTTTATTCCCTGATTATATTGGCGTTTTGAAAGCTCAACTAATATTAAAGCCAATTGTAGGAACATTCAATCCTTTATTGGCTCCGCCGCCACAATTAACGATTTCCGCTACAAATCAAAACAATTTGGTTGGGGCTCCGGTGACATATAATGGCAGCGTACAATATGGCAGCCTGATCCTTGATTATATATATGGTCAGAATACTGCTTACGGGTACGACATAACAAGTTTTATAAAGCCACAACTTGCCCTCGGGAATAATTACCTTAACGGCATAATGCTAACAGTGCCCTCAGGCGCAAGCACAACCACTTTTAATCGTGCTATTTTTGGGGATATGACTAATAAGAGCTATACTATTACCTTGAAACTATTTTATATTTCGCTGGTTCATTAATTATAAGAAAGCAAAACGCTCAATGAAAATATTTTTAACCATCATATTGCTAGTTGTTTCTGTTTTTAAAATTGCAGCACAAACAAATAATTCGCCGTATTCAATTTTGGGTATTGGCGACATTGAAGACAGTTATTTTAACCGCACATCAGGGCTTGCCAACACAGGGCTCGCTTACAGGTCTTCGCGTTACCTCATCAATAATAACCCGGCTTCTTTGACCGCGCTCGACAATGACTTTTTTGTGGGAGAAATTGGCGGCAGAGCAAGTTTTATTACATATTATGGCGGCACTGTAAGTGCTCCTTACAACCAGTCCTTTGATATTACTTTTAAAAAACTTGCGCTTGGCATAAAGCCTTCAAAACATTGGGGCACCAGTGTGGGCCTCGCTCCGTTCAGTTCAGAAAATTATGAGTTTACAAGCCCGCTAAACATAGGCGGCACAAATGGTGAAGTGGTGAACCAATATTTTCAGGGCTATGGCGGCGTCAATAAAATCTACTGGCAAAATTCGTATGAATTTTTTCATCACCTTTCAATTGGTGTAACTGCATCCTATTTGTTCGGTTCTCTGCAGCAGAAAATTATTTTGGAAGATGCAAATACAGCCCAGGAGCTGGTTTCCACAAATAACACCGCTTATCTTTCTAATTTTCATATTGATTATGGGTTGCAGTTTTATACCAAGATCACCAAAAAAATAGACTTTTCACTTGGTGCAACTTTTGCAAATAAAACAAACCTTACTGCAGCTCTTTCTCAAACAGTGCTGAATCCTGATTCTTCTTTAGCTTTTCAAAGTACTTATCCGAACGGTGCTTTCACGCTTCCTGTTTCTTACGGCGTAGGCATGTCGCTTACATTCAATAAGAAATATACATTTCTGGCAGATTATAAATACCAGGGCTGGTCATCAATATATAATTCAAGCTATGCCTATTCAAATTCACTTGTTGAATGCCGGCGGGTATAATTATTATTTGCAAAACAGCAACAGGCTTTCTGCAGGGTTTGAAATTTCGAAGAAAAAAAATGTTTCATTGGGCCAATATAGCACTGTTATTGAAACCATGTATTTTCAGATAGGAGGGTATTATTCCAACACTTACTTGAATGTTTTTGATCATCAAATAAAAGATATCGGCGGAACTATTGGAATAGGCGTAAATTCAAAAAGAACTGCTTTTGCTTATGCGTTTTCTATTCAGTATGGAGTGAAAGGAATAGAAAGCACGCAGCTCATTCAGGAGAGGTACGCAAATTTCACACTGTCTCTTAGCTACAGAGATTTCTGGCTTACGAAAGGCCGAAAATTTTTCTAATTTTTTTACTGCTTTTGTTATGCATTCTGTTTCAAACAAAAACAATCATCCACGTAGCCACGGGCTGCATGCGAAAAGCAAAAAATTTGTTTTTATTAAATCTGAATATAAAATCATCAAGGTAAAATTTGAAGATATTTTATTCTGTGAAGGGATGAAGGATTATACGCAGGTTTATATAAAAGGGAAAAGCGACCCACTGCTCACATTGAGCAACCTGAAATCTTTTTTTTCGAAACTGCCTTCTGATGAATTTATGAGGGTTCATCGTTCTTATATTGTTTCTATCAGCCACATCGATTCCATTGTTAGAAATGAAATTTACATCGGCAAAAAAATAATCCCTATAGGCGATAGTTTTAAAAACGATTTCTATCTGATGATAGAATTCAATTCATAATTGCTTACAAGCATACTTTATGCTTCAACTTCCTGCAATTGCCCGATAGCGATGTTCAAGAAATTTGGGAGCACGTGCGAATAGGTCCATAAAATTTTATCGGGGTCATTCAAATGCCCGATCATGCTTTTCCATTTTGCTTCGCCATGGCTGCTGATAACGGTTTGTTTTTTATCTTCTCTGTGAAGGTACATCGTCATTCCTTCTGCATCAGCTTCGGGGTGAAACTGAGTGCCAATCATATATTTGTTGAAACGGATGGCCATCACTGCTCTTTCAAGCGGAACATGCGGCCTTTCTTTTTCAATGCATAATATTTTTGCGCCAAGTTGCCGCAGCCTGTTTTGGTTTGGCTGAACAACCTGGAAATCGCGGCTGTCTACAGAATAAAAAGGATCGGGAAGGCCATTGAAAACAGGCTCGTTTTTTCCATCTTTCAGCAAATGGATCGGGAATATTCCAAATGCAGTTGACCTTCTTTCGATCACATTGGCAACTTTATAATGCCTGCATGCCAATTGATAAGAGTGGCAAATAAAGAAGACATGTTTTTTATTTTGTTCAGAAGGATTTTTGTTCCACTCTTCAACCTGAGAAAGCCAGTTAAAATAATTTTTTTCCCATTCGCTGCCCTCGCTTTCCAGTGGGCTTCCGGGGCCGCCACTTGAAATGTAAATATCAAAACTTAAATCAGGCACTTGTTTTTCAACCCTTACTTCAAATTCGCGATGCTCGATTTCGATATTATTTTTTTCGCCGTATTCTTTAAGTATTTGCCTTATACAGCGCATGCCTTGATTGGGGAGGTTCTCATTCAAATCAAGTATGGCTATCCTTATTTTTTTGTCGTTGAACATAGCTGCAAATTTATTAATTTTTTGCAGGAATTTATAACAGTACGATAACAATTAACCACAACAATTCCACCATTCCCAACTCATAATTCTTCTGTACCTTCATTTCAAACTTGTTGACATGGTACCAGCATTGCGCAAAGCTTTTAATGATGCGTTCACGCAGCAACAGTATGAAGATTTTCTGAAAGACTTGTTCAGCCTGCATCCCGGTGCGATTGAATTTCGTATTGCAGAAACTCCTGAATTTATTTCAAAAGATTTTGGCGATAAAATCATCAATGCATGCGAGGCTATTATAGATGTGATTGTTGATCCGGGATTTAAGAAATTAACTGAGCCTTCAATTCCCAAAAATGATTTTGTTCCGGGCGAAAATGATTTTTCACATTTTATCGCGCTTGATTTTGGTGTTTGCATAAATGATGCAGGAGAGCTTGAGCCGCAACTGATAGAAATGCAAGGCTTCCCCACGCTTTTTGGTTTCCAGGTTTATTACCCTGATCTGCTGAGAAAATATTTTTCGATCCCTGAAAATTATTCCCAGTACATGAACGGCTATGATCGCGAATCTTATCTGAAAGATTTGAAAGAAGTGATCGTAGGGAATGAAAATCCTGGAAATGTTATTTTGCTTGAGATAAAACCACACCAACAAAAAACAAGAATAGATTTTTATTGTACGCAAGATTATCTGGATATTCAGCCTGTTTGTATTACTGATTTAATTCAGGAAGGCAAGAAACTATTTTACATCAATGAAAAAACAAAAAAGAAAACGCAGGTAAAAAGAATTTACAACCGCATTATTTTTGACGATTTGTATGCACAAAAAGATTCGCTTGGAAAATTTGTTGATATCACACAAAGCCTGGATGTTGAGTGGGTGTCACATCCAAATTGGTTTTACAGGATCAGCAAATACACACTGCCATTTATCCATCACCCGTTTGTGCCGCCGACTTTTTTTTTGAATGAAGTAAAACAGATACCAACAGACTTAGAAAATTATGTGCTGAAACCTCTTTTTTCATTTGCAGGGCAAGGTGTTGTCATTGACTTGACTCAATCGGACATCGAGAAAATAAAAGACCCGGAAAATTGGATACTGCAGCAAAAAGTAAAATACGCAGATGTGATTATAACCCCAGATATACCAGCCAAGCTCGAAGTGCGCATGATGTACATTTGGAAAGCCGGCGATGCAAGGCCAAAGCTGGCAATCAACCTTTCAAGGCTTAGCAAAGGAAAAATGATCGGGGTGCGGTATAATAAAGATAAGGCGTGGGTTGGCGGAAGCGTTTGTTATTTTGAAAGATGAAATGAAATAGAATTTCTGCCATCTGTTTGCTGAAATACATTGTTTAAAACAGCATTTGCTTTAGTTTTGCAAAAATTTTGCAGCGCATGAACCTGAACGATTTGGTAACGTACTTTGAATTGTACAAAAGTCTCAAAGATGCCGGAAAAGACACAGTGCTGAATGATGAACTACAAAAAACAGAACAACAGTTTGTAAATAAAGAAATAACAGTATCGGGTGTTGTTAACGAAATTGACCTTCAAAAAAATGAACTGATCATTACATATAAAGAAAAGAGCAGTAATGCAAATAAACTGCGCCATTTGATCAGCAATCACTTTTTTATTTTTTCATCGTCAAACGAACTTCCACAGTTCATAAAACAATTTGATATTAAAAAAGATGATTTGATTTATGTAACAGGGAATATTATCAGCCTTCACAGGCAATCTGTTCTTCGTATTCAGCTTTCGTCGGTTTCTATAATTGAAAAAAATCATGGGCTCGTTAAGCAAAGCGATAAAAAAGGCTGTTTCATAGCAACGGCTGTTTATGGGAGCAATAATGCAAGCGAAGTGCAAAAATTTTATCAGTTCAGAGATGATGTTCTCTCACAACATTTTTTGGGAAGAGTGTTTATAAAATTCTATTATTTGGTTTCGCCAACGCTCGCAAAGTGGATTGATAACAAGCCACACATAAAATCTTTTATCAAAAAAAATATTCTAAATAAAATGTTAGAACGTTTTTAGGATTTATTTTTCTTTCACGAAATCTCGTTTCTTTTCAACTTTTAGTATACGCTATCTTTGCGTCCTAATAAATCATTATCGATATGGATTTGCAATTGAAAGGCAAAACAGCTTTAGTGCTTGCTGCCAGCAAAGGGCTTGGCAAAGCAGTGGCGCATGCATTGGCTGCCGAAGGAACTGATATTGTTATTGGCGCACGCAATCAACAAGAACTTGATAAAACTGCAGATGAAATTCGGTCGGCATGGCATGTGAAAGTATTGAGCATAGCGATGGATGTAACCAATGCATCCGATGCAGAAAACTTTGTGCTCAAATCCGTGAAAGAATTTGGAAAGATTGATATTCTTATTAATAACGCAGGCGGGCCACCATTCGGTAAGTTTGAAACATTTGACGATGCTGCATGGCAAAATGCATTTGAATTAAATTTGTTAAGCGCTGTTCGATTGATTAGGCTAACAGTCCCGTATATGCGTAAAACTGGAAGCGGCAGGATCATCAATATTACAAGCCTCGCCGTAAAAACTTATCTTGAAAACTCAGTGCTTTCAACAAGTGTTAGAATGGGCGTGGTGGGAATGGCAAAAATGCTTTCTAATGAACTTGGCCCTGATAATATAACTGTTAACAATGTAGCGCCAGGCATTATTTTAACTGATAGGATCAAACACACTTTGTTTAATAATATTCCTGAAGGAAAAACGGAAGAAGATTTGTTAAACGAACGGGCAAAAGAAATCCCGCTTAAAAGAATTGGAAGGCCGGAAGAACTGGCTGCGCTGGTCGCTTTTCTCGCTTCTCCATTGGCAAGCTATATAACAGGAACAACTATTCAAGTAGATGGTGGTGCAGTAAAAGCACCCTATTAAAATTTTTTAAATTATTCTTTATGCAACAGCTCAACGATATCGCGGCCAGGGAAATCCGGCCCGGATTTTTCGGCAGAATGGTTCATGGCGACAAAAGCACATTGGCATTTTGGGACATTAAAAAAGGCAGTGTGCTTGAAGAGCATAAACATATTCATGAACAGATTACGCATATACTTAACGGTGAGCTGGAAATGTATATTGATGGCAAGAAATATTTCATGACAGCAGGTTCGGTGCATGTCATTCCATCGAACGTTCCGCACAGTGCCATTGCATTAACGGATTGCAAAGTGATTGACTCTTTTGCTCCGGCCAGGGATGATTACAGATAGTTTCCATAAATTATTTTTTGCATCAGAGATGCAATCTTTCTAATTATTGAACGCTTGCTATGGCTAACTTTGCATTACTATAGTTTATTATGGAGCACACGCATAGTCATAGTCACAGCCACAGCCATTCTCATGGTCATCATCATCATACCGTTGACATAAAGCAAGTGAACCGTGCATTTGTTATTGGAATTATTTTGAATTTTCTTTTTGTAGTTATCGAAACAGTTGTTGGTTTCACTATTCATTCATTGTCGCTATTGTCTGATGCAGGCCACAACCTTGCAGATGTCGCAAGTCTTTCCATGTCGCTCATCGCTCTTCGTTTGATGAAAGTGAAAGCGAATGAAAAATATACTTACGGCTATAAAAAAACAACCATACTCGTTGCATTAATGAACGCCGGAATTCTTCTTATTTCAATTGGTGCTATTGGATATGAGGCCGTGCATAAGTTGTTTGCGCCAGAACCGTTGCCCGGAAAAACGATTGCAATCGTTGCAGCCATTGGCATCGCCATCAATGCAGTTACTGCGCTTCTCTTTTTTCGCAGCAAAGAAAGTGACCTGAATATTAAAAGCGCCTTTCTTCATTTGCTATCTGATGCTATTGTTTCTGCAGGCCTTGTTATTGGTGGCATTATTATTTTTTATACAGGTCTATTCCGCATTGATGCGGTGCTCAGCCTCATCATAGCCGCAGTTATTTTACTAAGCACCTGGCATTTGTTGAAAGCCAGTCTGCGCCTGTCTTTGGATGGTGTTCCCGAAAATGTTGATATAAATGATGTGAAGGGGCACATCAACAAAATTGAAGGCATAAAAGATTTTCATCACATTCATATTTGGGCTTTGAGCACAACTGAAAATGCACTTACCGGCCATATTGTTGTTGCAAAAGATACAGACATGAGCATGGTTGAAAAAATAAAACATAATGTAAAGCACGAGCTTGAACATTTGAACATTAAGCATGCGACATTAGAAGTGGAAATGGAAAACACGCCTTGCGAAGAACCCGACTGCTAGCATTTCTTATAAAAATTTTTTCCTTTTTATTTTTTCAAAAGAGCTTTCACCTGGGTTTCTAATTCTGAGCCAACAATGTCAATAGAATGAATAATGCCATCTTTATCTATTAAAAAAGACGCCGGTATAGCATCCACTCCGTAAGCATTTGCTGAAGGAGCATTCCATCCTTTATTGTCATTTAATTGTATCCATTCAAGCTTGTCTTGTTTTACCGCAAGCTTCCGGGCTTCAGCATTATTATCTAATGAAATGCCTAATATTTCAAGCCCCTTCGAATGGTATTTTTTGTAAAATTTTGCAATATGAGGATTGTTCTTCCTGCAAGGCCCACACCAACTTGCCCAAAAATCAACAAGTACTACTTTGCCTTTCAGGGATGAAAGGTTTATGATTTCGCCAGCCATGCCTTGCAATGATATTTCAGGTGCCGTGTCATTTATTTTTAACTGGCTGAAAATTGCTTGCGATGAGAGAAAGAAAATGGATAGGAATAAAAATTTTTTCATTTGCAACAATCTTTTTTTACAAACAATGATTGAATGAATTTTAAGACCGACATGAATATGGAAGATACTTTAGCAATACGTACTCGTCCAAGTACATAAAAATAAAA
>CAVRBD010000038.1:0-35316 GCA_963718975.1 uncultured Bacteroidota bacterium
ACTAACTTCTTTGCTTCTTTTTTTCATCATAAACAGATGAGAGCTCTTGTGCAGCGTTCGACAGCCCTTCCAGATAAGAAGTTTTCTTTGCAATTTCCATGGCAGTGCTCAAGCAATTTTATTTTTTTATCAGCACTTATATTTTTTAAATAGGTGGCTTCTGCAACGTACGCCTGGTACTCATTTCGCAAATCTCCCTGCTTCTTTGCAGCGTTCATTGCCTCGTTAAAATAAAAAGATGCGGAGTCCATTTTATTATCAATTGCCTGAAGTTTTCCAAAGCCAACATAGTATTGCGACAGATATAGGATTCCCATCTGTCTTCAATGCATAGGGCATGCCTTCAAGCAAATAATTTTCCGACTCGCTATATAATTTTTCATTCAGCGCACATTCATGCAGCAATTCATAATTGATAGCAACGCCACGCAATGCATGTAGGTTTTCATTTATTTCGATTGCCTGTGTTGCATATTGCCTGCACTTATTGTAGTCTTTGAGTATCTTAAAATTTTCTCCGATATTATTATATGAAACAGCTTTCAGGCGCAGCGCATGGCATGAATCCGCAAGGTCGATTGCCTTAAAATAAGCAACATTGCTTGCATCAAAATCTCCGGAATTATATAGAAGTATGCCAAGGTTTATCTGCGCAAGGGATTTACCGTATAAGAAATGCATACTATCGCTTAGAGAAAAAACTTTTTCATAATATGAAAAAGATTTTTTTACATCTTTTTCGCTAAGCCTGTAACTAACCCGGTGCAATGTTTGAATGTGTAGTGAATCAATTTTCGGATGCATGCGCAGCCAGTCTAAAAGGCTATCCACATAGCTATCCTGCGCATGAACATGCACGAAAGAAATGCATGCAATAATGATCAGAAGCTTTTTTGCTTTAATTAATTTTTGCAACAATTTTAAGTTTGGCTAAACTTTTTTTAAATATATAATCGGTCAGCGATCGTCTTTTCAGGAAGGAAGCAACGGATAGGTGTTGGTAGCGTAAAATTAGACCAATTCATTCACAAAGCAATTCAATAGTAAAAATTAATATTTAGTAAATATTAGATGGTTTTAATTTGATATTTTCTATTGTGCGTTGTTGCCGCCCTCTTTCATTCTCCGGCCTGAAGGCTGGAGCTAGTCGAAGGCGTCATCATTGTTTATTATTCATTTAATATTCTATCCAGCTTAGGCTCACAATTGGCAATATCATTTTCACAATCATTCTCTCCGGCCTGAAGGCCGGAGCTAGTCGAAGGCGTCATCATTGTTTATTATTCATTTAATATTCTATCCAGCTTAGGCTCACAATTGGCAATATCATTTTCACAATCATTCTCTCCGGCCTGAAGGCCGGAGCTAGTCGAAATCTTCACGACAATTTATCAATCAAAATATTATTAGGCATCTCTTTTCACCATTGACTATTCACCATTCAAAAATTCATTCTTCAACATCATCTTCTTCTTTTTCCTCTTCATCTTCCATTTCATATTCCTCTGCGGCATTTGCAAAATCTGCAAACCACCCTTTCTTTTCAATCAATTCTTCAGGAGCTCCTTTTTCTATTACCTCTCCTTCTGAAAGCACAACAACATAGTCAGCATCACGCACCATTGAATAGCGATGTGCAATAACGACAACTGTATTTTCCTTTCTTATCTCATCAATTGTTTTCTTTATTTCAATTTCTGTTGCATAATCAAGATTGGCGGTTGCTTCATCCAATATTAAAATTCTTGGTTGTGCAACAAGCACACGTGCAATTTGTATTCGCTGCCGCTCGCCAACACTTAATCCAATACCGCTCTCTCCTACTTCTGTTTGCAATCCTTCGGGTAACCTCTCCAAAGTTTTTTCCATTCCTGCCGCTACAGCTGCATGCTTGACTTCATCATCAGTAGCCTCAGGCCGCTTGTATCTGATGTTATCCGCAAGCGTTCCGCTGAAAACCATTCCATCAGTTGCCACTGTTCCTATTTGTTTGCGGACAGATGATGAATCTAACTCAGAAATATTTTGCCCGTCAATAAAGATGTTCCCACTGGAAGGTTCATACAATTTTAATAGCAGATCAACGGTGGTCGTTTTCCCTGCGCCAGAGGTGCCGACTAATGCCGTAACAGTTCCCGGTTTGCAAACAAATGAAATTCCTTTCAGTATTTCACGTTCAGCAGAATAGCTGAAGCGGACATTTTTAAATTCGATTTTTCCTTTTTGTATTTGAAGTTCATTATTAAATTTTTCTTCCGGTTTATAGTCAAGCAATTTAAAAGCACGAGCAATAGAAGCTATATTTTGCTGTAGTGAAACCCAAAGGCTTGCGAGCGAATCAATTGGGCTATATAATCTGTCAAGATAAGCAACAAACATAACCACATCGCCCGGAGTTAGTTTGTTTTCCAGAGTAAGATAACCGCCATAACCCAGCACCAGCGCAGTTGACAGATGAGTGAGCATCGTTTCCCAAAAAACATATTTATTAGAAAGCCGTGCACGTTTTACATAATCTTTATATGCTTCGTCAGAAATATTTTGCAGATTATCAGCTTCTCTTTGTTCAGCTCCGGAAAGTTTTACAGTCTTGATCCCAATAAGTGCATCCTGAATTCTTGTTGAAACATCTTCCCACCTTTCATAATAAGTTGAAAGCCCCGATTCTAATTTATTTGCTGATCGCCATGCAATCAATAAATAAAAAGGAATGATGATAAGCGCCACTGCTGTAAGCGCTACATTTTCCCAGAACATAATAATAAGAATCCCAAGCAGGCTGATTATTTCAGGAAGGATCTGTTGGGCGAACCCATTCACAATTGCGGAGACTTCTTCCGATTGATCAATTTGCTTGGCAACGGCTGCGCTGGAGCGCTTGCTGAAAAATCCAAGCGGCAACGCAAGCACATGCGCAAAAGTGTTTTGAATGAACCGTTGCTCAATGAGGCATGAAAGCCTTACATTATTATTTTCGCCGATGCGCCAGATGATTGTGCCAATAAGATTTATCAAAAACAAAAGCACAACCGCCCACAAAAGCGTGTCCAGCGCCTGTTCCGGAGTTCTTGAGGCAACATGTGTTTGAGTGTGAGGTTCCTTAGGCTTTTTAACATGGAGCTTTTTCGTTTTTCTTTCTTTAACGCCAGGCTTTTTCTTAGCAATTTTTTTGATACTGTCTTTTGCAACGGTAGTTGTGTCGCTTTCAACAGTTGATGGCAACAAACCTTCTTCGTCTTCTTCAATGCCTATTTCTTTTCGCACATCTTCTTTTGCCTGCTTTACAAATAATCCGGCCACATCATTGATCGCTTCGCGGTAAATTAATGGTTCAACCAGCGTTGCTCCGGTGCTCAACAAACTCAGTAGCACAACAAGGAAAAATTTATTTTTATAAGGAAGAATGAGCCTGAATATATTTTTCCAAACAGTTAGTTTTATATTTTCTTCAATGGGCATCTTTTGTTAATTGAACAGCATTAAAATAAGCGGGTGAAATTAGCGATTAGTTAGATATTTTAATAAACGGGCAACCGTTCCCGTAATATCTGCCGATTTGCAGAATTAATTTTTTTATTTCCTGTTTCCGAAGTAGATTTGTCCATTATTTTAGTAGACTTTTAAATATGAAAGGTTTTTCTCTTAATAAATGTCTCCGCTCCTGTTGTTGCATCAATACTTATTGCTGATGCATCGACTCCCATCACTTCACTATTTCCTTAATTAATTCAAAATGGATGACGCACTGACTGAAAAGATGAACCAAATAACCTACCAAATAAGTAGACTAATGCTTCCCGAAGCATTGGAATTCCTTTCAAAACAATTTTTTGGGACGGTGACGTTTTCATCCAGTTTCAGTATAGAAGACCAGGTGATTGCACATTCCATATTATCCAATAACATTCCTGTTTCCATTTTCACTTTAGACACAGGACGGCTTTTTGCAGAAACATATGCTGTTTGGAATACTACCAATGAAAAATACAATGCAAGAATAAAAGCATATTATCCAAATCAATCGGCGCTCGAAGATTTTGTGAATGAAAAAGGCCCGAATTCTTTTTATGAATCAGTTGACAACAGAAAACAATGCTGTTATGTAAGAAAAGTAGAACCGCTGAAAAGGGCATTAGCTGGTAATGAAGTATGGGTAACAGGATTGCGTGCAGAACACTCACCTGAAAGAAAAACTCACCAAATAATAGAATGGGATGAAGGAAATAAGATTATTAAATACAACCCATTGCTTTTTTGGACTACTGAAGAAGTACGGAATTATATTAATGAACATGATGTTCCTTATAATATTTTACACGATAAAGGTTTTGTGAGCATTGGTTGTGCGCCATGCACAAGAGCCATCAAAAGCCGGTGAAGATTTTCGCGCAGGAAGATGGTGGTGGGAAGATGCAGGCAAGAAAGAATGTGGGTTGCATGTTGCAAATTAGAAAATATGAAAATGTCAAATTGAATTATGAGCAATTACAAACAAGATTATCTCGACCAACTCGAATCCGAAGCGATTCATATTCTTCGTGAAGTGGCTGGTCAGTTTGAAAGACCTGCGCTGCTTTTTAGTGGTGGCAAGGATTCTATCACATTGGTTCATCTGGCACTGAAAGCATTTCGCCCCGGCAAATTTCCTTTTCCGTTGGTGCATATCGATACCGGTCACAATTTTCCTGAAGCGCTTGATTTCAGAGATAAGCTGGCAGGAGAAATCGGAGAGAAATTGATCATCAGAAAAGTGGAAGATACTATCAAAGAAAAAAAACTGACTGAGCCGAAAGGAAAATTTGCGAGCAGGAATCAATTACAAACTTTTACATTGTTAGATACGATTGAAGAATTTCAATTTGATGCCTGCATTGGGGGCGGAAGGCGTGATGAAGAAAAAGCCCGTGCGAAAGAAAGAATTTTTTCTGTGCGTGACGAATTCGGTCAATGGGACCCGAAACTGCAAAGACCAGAATTGTGGAATATTTATAATGGAAAAATCAACAAAGGAGAAAATGTGCGTGCCTTCCCAATCAGCAACTGGACAGAACTCGACGTGTGGAATTATATAAGAAGAGAGAAAATTGATTTGCCATCGATTTATTTTTCGCATGAACGTGAAGTGATAGAACACGAAGGGCAATTGGTGGCTGTTTCTTCATTCATTCGCTTAGATGATACAGATGTGATTGTAAAAAAGAATGTTCGATACAGAACAGTTGGTGATATGACATGTACCGCCGCTGTTGAATCAATCGCGACTCGCATTGATGATATTATTAATGAAATCACCGCAACAAAAACCAGTGAACGCGGTGAGACGAGAATTGATGATAAAGTTTCCGAAGCAGCGATGGAGGACAGGAAGAAGAATGGATATTTCTGATTCGTGAATAGTGAATGGTCAATGGTGAATAGGATGCATAATAAAATTTTGATTTATAAATTGTCGTGAAAACATTCGACTAGCCCCGGTCTTAAGGCCGGAGAGAATGATTGTGAAAATGATATTGCCAATTGTGAACTGAAGCTAGATAGAATATTAAAAGAATAATAAATAATCAAGAAACATTCGACTAGCTCCGGTCTTTAGGCCGGAGAAAAGAAAAATAAACATTGTTGCCGATTATGAAACTGAAGCCGAGTAGAATATTAACATTACAAGAGTGCGACGCAAGGATGTTGAAGAGAGAACAAATGTTAATGAACAAAAAAAACAATTAATAATTAGTAATTAAGAATTCAAAATGGATTTATTACGTTTCATAACAGCAGGAAGTGTGGATGACGGCAAAAGCACGCTGATAGGGCGTTTGCTGTTCGACAGCAAGAGCATTTTGATTGACCAGCTTGAAGCGCTGGAGCGCCAGAGCCGCAATAAAGAAGATGGCAAAATTGATTTGGCGCTGCTCACTGATGGCTTGCGCGCAGAACGCGAGCAAGGAATTACAATTGATGTGGCGTATAAATATTTTTCGACACCAAAGCGCAAATTTATTATTGCAGATGCGCCGGGGCATATTCAATATACGCGCAACATGGTAACTGGCGCATCGAATGCAAACCTGATTATTATTTTGATTGATGCGAGGCATGGAGTTGTTGAACAAACGCGCAGGCATTCCATCATTGCGTCGTTGTTGAATATTCCGCATGTTGTTGTTGCGATTAATAAAATGGATTTGGTGGATTACTCGCAGGATGTTTATAATAATATCGTGATTGATTATGCAGAGATTGCAAAAACATTAGCGCTGAAAGATGTCACTTATCTTCCGATCAGCGCATTGAAAGGAGATAATATCGTTGACAAATCTGAAGACCTGAATTGGTTTGAAGGAACTACATTATTAGAATTGCTCGAAAATGTTCAGTTGGAAAATGATGTGAACCTTTCGCATGCAAGACTGCCCGTACAATATGTGATTCGCCCGCAAACAGAGGAACTGCACGATTATCGCGGCTATGCGGGAAAAATAATCAGCGGCATTTATAAAAAAGGAGATGATATCACTGTGCTGCCATCAGGATTAATAAGCAAAATCAAAACAATTGAAATCGGTGGCAAAGAAATAAATGAAGCATTCGCACAACAAAGTGTGATTCTTCAATTGGAAGATGATATTGATATCAGTCGCGGTGATGTGATTGTGAAAAATGAAAATAAACCTTTGGTCGCACAGGAATTGCAAGTGCTTTTATGTTGGATGGATAGCAAACCACTGGTGCGTGGCAATAAATATTTATTGCAAATGAATAGCCGCACGATGAAAAGCGTAGTGAAAGAAATCGAATATAAATTAGATGTGAATACGCTGGAAAAAAATTTCGCCACAGAACAGGCAGGATTGAATGATATCGTGAGAGCAACGATTAAAACTGCGTCGCCATTAGCATTTGATTCTTATAAAGAGTTACGAGCAAATGGTGGAGCAATTTTGATTGATGAAACAAGCAATGTAACAGTCGGCGCCTGCATGATTCAGTAAGAGGTGAAAGGCAGAAGGATTAAGGTTTAAGGATACAACGAATGCCTACCCTACACCCTATACCTTAAGCCTTTAAAAAAAGTATTTTGAAAAACAAACAACATAAAGGAAAAGTGATTCTTGCAGGAGCAGGTCCGGGTGACCCGGAATTGCTTACGCTAAAAGCTTTGCGCTACTTGCAAAAAGCAGGAGTGGTAATTACTGACCGATTAATAAGCAATGTGATTCTGGAAGAGTATGTGAATAAAGAAGCATTGGTGCTTCATGTTGGCAAACAATGTAGAAAAGGCGCATCCACACCGCAGTCGACCATCAATGAATTGATTGTTGATTATGCGCTGCAAGGCAAGCTGGTCGTTCGTTTGAAAGGCGGGGATGTTTCTATTTTTTCAAATGTGCTGGATGAGTTGCAAGTATTAGTGGCAAACCAAATTGAATATGAAATTGTGCCGGGAGTGACTGCAGCGCTTGGTGCTGCGGCTTACGCAGGCATTCCACTAACTGCGAGAGATTATTCAACTGCGGTTCGGTTTCTCACTTATTATAAAATGGATGTGGTGAATGATGAAACATGGAAAGATTTGGCAAGAACAGATGACACATTGGTTTTTTATATGTCATCAGATACGCTCGGCGCATTGATTGGAAAATTAATTGAAAATGAAATTGGCAAAGACAAACATCTTGCTATCATCGAACAGGCGACTACGCCATTGCAAAATGTGTATAGTTGTAACGTGCATAGCTATGCGGAGAAATTCAGCGATAATAATTATGTTTCACCAACGCTGATAATAATTGGGAAAGTGGCAGCATTGCATCAACAATTTAAATGGATAGAAAACAGCAATAGCAAAGAAAACTATTTTGAACCAGTGGCGAAAAGAAAACAGGAATCCGTGAGGGCTTAAAATGATAACACGAATGACTTGAATTGAAAATTTAAAATGCCTGTATTAACTTTTCCAAAGCTTGCAGTGGCTGATAAATTGTAGAAGTCTGTTTCAGCTTTGGAAAAGTTTGCGACCCTCAAAAAATTCGCGTGATAAATAAAAGAATCATGTTAGAAGCAAATAAACTGAAAATTCTTAATGACCTTATCCTGGGTTCCAGCAAAGAAGAATTGGTTTGGCTGAATGGTTATCTGGCTGGTATTTTATCTCAGCCGGAAAAGCTGGAAGTGCAATCAACTGCAAAAGCAATTACTAATAAAATAACCATTGCTTATGGAACAGAAACGGGCAATTCAAAAAAGATTGCTGCTGATTTCGCAGCGAAGGCAAAGAAGAATGGGATTAATGCAAAACTCGTGAGCCTCGACCAATATCGTTTACCTGATTTGCAAAAAGAAGAATATTTTTTCACTGTCATCAGCACACAAGGTGAAGGCGAACCACCCGCTGCTGCAAAAAAATTCTACGACCATATTCACAACAACGGATTTAAACTTGAGAAATTAAAATACGGAGTGCTCGCATTGGGCGACACTGCTTATCCACTTTTTTGCAAAGCAGGTGAAGATGTTGACCAGCAGTTGCAAAAATTGGGTGGAGAAAGAATTGTGTCGTTGCAAAAATGCGATATCGATTATGAAGCTGAAGCTAGCACATGGTTTTCAGAAATTCTTCAAAAATTAAGCAGTAATGGAATTGAAGTGGTGAGGACAACGACTGTTGTTGCCAAAAAAACTTCCGGGAAAAAGATTTATAACGGAACTGTGCTGACGAATATAAACCTGAATGATAAAGGTTCAAACAAACAAACGCACCATATTGAAATAGCTGCGGACGATTTGGATTATCAGCCTGGTGATTCCATCGGAATTGTTCCTGAAAACCCTTTGCATGTCGTTGAATCAATTATTTCACTCACAGGAATTGATAAAAACAAATTGGTTGCACATCGCAATGAAAAAATCAGCATATTAAATTTATTAAGAAAAAGATTGAATATTATTTATCTACCGGAAAGAGTGGTAAAGAAATATGCAGCGATTATTCAGCAGGAAATTCCTGAGACGAAAATCGGATTGTATGATTTACTGAAAATTTATCCGGTGAAGGATGCAGCACAATTTGAAGAGGTGATTCATATTCTTGAACCGACTGCGCCAAGATTATATTCTATTTCATCATCTCCCGAAGCACATTCAGGAGAAATACATCTGACTGTCGCGAAAGATAGCTTTGAAGTGAATGACGAAATCAAGTATGGGTTATGCTCTGATTTATTATCACGGTTATCAGTAAACGCAAATCTGGAATTTTATGTTCACAAAAATTCGCAGTTCAAATTGCCGGATGCAAACAAGGATGTTATTATGATTGGGCCTGGAACTGGCATTGCGCCTTTTCGCTCATTCATTGCAGAAAGGGATGCAACTGCTGCGGAAGGAAAGAACTGGCTGTTCTTTGGAGAGCAACATTTTGCAAGCGATTTTTTATATCAAACGGAAATACATAATTGGATCAGCACGGGTGTGCTTCATAAAATCAATGTTGCTTTTTCCAGAGACCAGAAAGAAAAAGTATATGTGCAGCATAAAATGTGGAAGCACGGAGAAGAATTATTTCAATGGATTGATTCCGGCGCGTATATATATGTGTGCGGCGCAAAAGAACCAATGAGTGTTGATGTTGAAAATACTTTGCTTGCCATCATCACAAAATATGGCAACAAAAAAACAAATGAAGCAATTGCTTATCTGGATGAATTGAAAGAAGCAGGAAGATATGTGAAGGATGTTTATTAGTCTTAACTGGGATTTTTGGGATGCTGGGATTGATAGAATAATTTAAAAATGTGCGGATATACCAATATCAGGAAGTTTGATAAAATCATGAAGATTTCGACCAGCACCGCCATTCATGGCGGTGAAATGTGAATGATGAAAGAATGATTTTGGTTATAATGACATTGCGGAGAGAACTGAAGCTGAATAGCATTTCTTCAGCACAAGAGTGCGATCGGCCGCGGCGGACAAGCTGCAAGGATGTTGAATAGGATTGTTTGGCTGGTTACCAAAACTTAATTAATAATTAAGAATTAGAAATTAATAATGAAGTGCGAATTGCAGAAATCGTACATCGTAAATCGTAAATCCGAATGGCAGATTCTCCGATAGAAAAAATAAAAAAGGAAAGTGACAGTCTTCGTGGCACTATTGTCGAAAGCCTGCAAAATGAAATTACAGGTGCCATCAGTGAAGATGACCAGGCTGTGATAAAATTTCACGGAATGTATCAGCAGGATGACCGTGACCGCCGCGATGAACGCGCCGAAAAAAAATTAGACCGGTTATATTCATTCATGATCCGCCTGCGGTTGCCCGGAGGCTTTTTAACGCCTGAGCAATGGATTGCCACGCATCATATTGCCGGAGAAAATTCTACGGGTGTTATCAAAATCACAACAAGGCAAACGATTCAATTGCATGGGCTCATTAAATCGAAAATAAAACCAACCATCCAGGCATTCAGTGAAGCTAAATTGGATTCGATTGCGACTTGTGGAGACATTAACCGAAATGTGATCTGTGCAGCTCATCCATTGCAATCTCCGATTCACGCTAACGTGCATGTATATGCGCAAAAAATAAGTGAGCTGCTGATGCCAAAAACAAAAGCGTATTATGAGATTTGGTTGGACGAAGAAAAGATTATCGATAAGAAAGAGGAAGAAGACCCATTATATCAGGACAGATATTTGCCTCGCAAATTCAAAATTGCGATTGCCATTCCACCAAACAACGATGTGGACGTTTTTGCCAATGATATCGGATTGATTGCAGTGATTGAGAATAATGAATTGAAAGGATTCAACATTGCAATCGGTGGCGGATTGTCAACTACACATGGTAATGCTGCGACTTATCCAAGACTTGCGACTGTTATTGGTTTCATGGATACGGAAGAAAAAGTGCTGAAAGCAATTTATGCTATCGCAACTACGCAACGTGATTTTGGAAATAGGGCCGACAGAAAATTGGCAAGATTAAAATACACCATCGATAATCATGGCCTAAAATGGTTCAAGGAGGAAGTAGAACGAAGAAGTGGATATATTTTTGAAAAGCCACGCCCCTATTCATTCACAGAGCGAAAAGATTATTATGGCTGGCAGAAGAACGAAGAAGGTTTATGGTATTACACACCGTTCATCGAGAATGGAAGGATTTTAGATGATGAAAATGCAGCGATGAAAACAACGCTTTTTGAAATTGCAAAAACAGGAAAAGCGAATTTCCGTTTCACCGGGAACCAGAATGTGATTGTTGCTGATGTGAAAGAAAAAGATAAAAAAACGATTGATAAAATACTTCGTGAATATAAAATAATTGAGCATACCGAATCTTCATCCCTTATTAGAAAAAATTCAATGGCATGTGTTGCATTACCTACTTGTCCGTTGGCATTGGCAGAAGCACAACGATATCTGCCGTCATTGATTGATAAAATTGAAAATCTTTTATCAAACCATCATTTGACTGATGAGAATATTATTATTCGTATGACAGGCTGCCCCAATGGTTGCGCACGTCCGTATATTGCCGAGATTGGTTTTGTAGGAACGGCTTTGGGCAGATACAATTTGCATCTCGGAGGCGATAATCAGGGAACAAGGCTTAATAAAATTTTTAAAGAAAGCCTTGATGAAACAGCAATTCTACAAGAGCTTGACGGTTTATTTTCTTCTTTTAAAAAAGAAAAAAAAGAAAATGAAAAGTTTGGAGACTTTTCCATTCGAAAACAATGGGTATAATTCTAAAAAATATTTCGTAAAAAGTCTACCAAATTAGTAGGGAATTATTATTTTTGCCGGATGAACAGTGTATTGAGCATTCAACCAAGCTATCTTATAACAACATCAGAAAACTTCAGCGTTTGCAAGCCTATTTGTTTTAGCAGTTCATGTTGTCCTAAAAGGACTATATAATTTCATTACTTAACTGACATAATTTTTTTCATTTTTTATCCTACTAAAATAATAGACTGATGAACCTGAAATATAAACTCTTTGCTTTAATTATCATATTTGCTCCATTACTTTCCATTGCCCAAGACTCATATATTATAACCGGAAAAATACAGGATTCGTTAAACACGCTGGGGCTTGGCGGCGCATCTGTAAAAATTAAAGGCGCACACACAGGAGCAGTTGCGAAAGACGACGGAACTTTTCAAATAAAAACCTCTCAAAAACTTCCGATAACACTGATTGTATCTTCTATTGGTTATAAAACACAGGAATTTACAGTGGTTGAAAATGGAATAAATCCAATCTCCATTTCACTCAACACACAAAACATCCTGAACGATCAGGTAGTTGTAACTGCATCAAGAATACCAGAAAGCATTTTACGCTCTCCTGTCACCATCCAAAAATTAGATCTGCGTGCAATCAAAGAAAGCCCTGCCCCTACTTTTTTTGATGCGCTGGAAAATATCAAAGGTGTTCAGATGACAACACTGAGCCTTGGGTTCAAAGTGCCCAACACGAGGGGTTTTAGCGGAACCACAAATTCGCGTTTTTTACAAATGGTGGATGGTGTTGATAATATTTCTCCGGGAATCGGTGCGCCTGTCGCAAATGCAGTTGGCCCAACCGAGCTCGATATCGAAAGCGTGGAACTGATACCCGGTGCGGCTTCTGCGCTTTATGGACTGAATGCCGTGAATGGAATTTCCAACATGAAAACCAAATCACCGTTTCAATATGAAGGACTAAGCATTTATCAGAAAGTTGGAGTGAACCATGTCAATGACAAAGATCATGATCCTGCATTATACTCCGAATCCGCAATACGCTGGGCACAAACTATCGGAAAGAAATTTGCACTCAAGATCAATGCTGCTTATTCGCAAGGCACAGACTGGATTGCAAACAACACACACGATCAGTATTTCGATGTTGGCAATACAACAAACAAATCGTTAGCTGCAGATAACCCTGCAGCAGATCTCATTAACCGTTACGGTGATGAGTACAACAGCGACCTTAAAACAATAACACTACAAGGGAAAAAATATGATGTAAGCAGAACCGGCTACTATGAAAAAGATCTGACTGATTACTCCATTAAGAACACAAAAGTTGATGCATCGGTCCATTATAAATTTTCTCCTTCTACTGAAGCATCTTACACTTACAGAATCGGTACTGTCAGCAATCTCTATCAGCGCGGAAACCGCATCAGGCTCAATGGAGAGCAAATTCAGCAACATGCATTTGAATTAAAAGGAAGCGATTTCGACATCAAGGCTTATTACACACATGAGAACACAGGCAACTCCGTTAATCTGCGGCCGCTTGCAGAAAATATTGATCTTGCATTTAAAAAACCAACACAATGGTATAGCGATTACACAACCGCATTCAACAACGCGTATGTCAGCAATGGCGGCAATATATCAGCATCGCATGATGCAGCAAGGGCATTCGCAGATGCAGGAAGATTTCAACCCGGCACACATGCTTTCGACAGCGTGCTGAACAAAATAAGTCATATCAACAATTGGGATACAGTAGGCGCAGCATTGATCCTGAAATCTGCTTTCGTTCATCTGGAAGGCCAATACGATTGGTCAAAAATTATCCCTTTCATACAAATACTCACCGGTTTCAATTATCGCAATTATATTGTAACCCCTGATGGCAACAACTATGTGAATCCTGGATCGTTCAATGACCCTAAATTATCATCTTCCAATTTTAATTATTATAGCTATGGAGGTTTTATTCAGGCTGGCAAAAATTTGCTGGATGAAAAATTAAAATTGACAGCATCTCTCCGGGTTGATAAATCAGAATATTTTTCACCAAAATTCAATCCCAGGATTGCGGCTGTTTACTCACCGACCCAACAACATAATTTTCGTTTGTCGTTTCAAAATGGCTATCGTTTCCCTACTTTGTTTGAAGGATTTGCCTATGTGAACAATGGAGGTGTTAGAAGGCTGGGTGGCCTGCCGGTCATTTCACAACATCTTGGCGTATTCGAAAATTCTTATCTCAACACTTCTGTAACTGCTTTTAAAAATGCAGTGAATGCCGATGTAAACAACGGGCTTGCACAAAATGCCGCAATAGAAAAAGACAAATACATTTTAGTGAAAAGTGATTACACCTACATCCAACCTGAGCACATCAATTCATTTGAAGTTGGCTACAAAGGGATTTTATTCGACAATAAATTGTTTGTTGATGTAGATTATTATTTCAGTTTTTATGATCATTTCATCGGGCAATTAGATGTGACCCAGCCTTACAAAGGAACTATCGGGCAAACCGATAGCACTGCTTATTATGCATACAATGGAGGTAAGCAAGTGAACAAATTTAAAATGTGGACCAACTCCACAAGCACCGTGACCAATCAGGGAATCGAAGCCGGCATCACTTATAATTTCTACCAAAAATTTAATATTAATGCCAACACCAGCTATGCAGCACTGGCAAGTGTTTCATCAACAGATGCATTCACACCTGCATTCAACACGCCCACATGGATTGTAAATGCGTCTATTGGTAACCGTGAAATTGCAAAGAACACCGGTTTTAATATCGGCTGGCACTGGCAAAGCGCATTTTATTGGAACAGCTCCTTAGCTACCGGAACTGTTCCTTCTTATGGAACGGTGAATGCGCAAGTTAATTATCGGTTTACCGGATTGGGCACCACATTAAAATTTGGTGCAACAGATATTTTCAATAACCGATATTACCAATACGTCGGATGGCCAACCATCGGAGCATTTTTTTATTTCACATTGGTGTTTGATACAAATGCTTTAAAGAAATCATCGTAAAATAATCAAGGCATCAGAAGGCTAATCATCACTGATAAAATTTAATATAAAATGAAAGCCGCCAGATGCCAACAATAAAATGAGCAAAGAATCTTCCATAGAAAATATTTCTTCTTCAAAAAAACAACAAGAAGATGCCGGCAACAATTTGTTCCCGGTTTTTCTCAAATTGGAAAATCTTCGCCTGCTTATTATTGGCGGGGGGAATGTGGGGTTAGAAAAACTGAATGCAGTTTTGCAAAATGCGCCTGCAACTTCCATAAGATTAATCGCGACACAAATCAGCGAAGAAATAAAAGAGCTTGCTGAAAATTTTGAAACTGTTGAATTGATTGAAAGGCCTTATAATGTTACAGATCTTTACATATGCGATATTAGTTATTTCTGCGGTTGATGATAAAATAATAAGTGAAAAAATCTGGCGTGATGCAAAAGAAAATAACAAACTGATAAACGTCGCTGATAAGCCGGAGCTCTGCGACTTTTATCTTTCTTCAATTGTAAAAAAAGGAAATCTGAAAATTGCGATTTCCACGAACGGAAAATCTCCTACCATCGCGAAACGCATCAAAGAAACATTGAATGAAGCAATACCTGAAGAAATTGATGAAGTGCTGGATAACATGCAAACGATAAGAAAAAATATCGATGGCGATTTTTCAGAAAAAGTAAGCAAGTTGAATGACATTACTAAAGTGCTTGCTGCAAAACAAATTGTGCTGGATGAACCTAATAAACCAACAGAAAAAAAATGGCAGCAAATTGTAAAGTGGTGCTTTTTCGGATTTGTGTTTATGATTTTGGGGCATGCCATTTTATCATTCATCCCATATGAAAAAATATTTGAAGGAATAAAATCCATTCCCCAACATATCGATACCAAATCTTTTCTAATGATGTTGGCTACTGGCTTTGTTGCACAAATGGTGGATGGTTCTCTTGGATTGGGTTATGGAACAATATCAACCACATTTCTTTTAGCAACTGGTGTTAATCCTGCCATCGTTAGTAGCCGCGTACATTCTGCCCGTGTTTTTTCAAGCGGCATTTCAGGTTACAGTCATCATCGTTTTGGAAACATCAATAAAAAATTATTCAAAGCGTTGGTAATTCCAGGTATATCGGCGCAATTTTCGGTGCATCACTTGCATACTTTGGGCAAAAATATTCAAGCTATGTTCGCATCCCGCTTTCTGTCTACACCATTTATCTTGGCTATTATATTATCCGCAAAGCATACAAAAAAAATAAAAAATCTGACAAAGTAAAAAGAGCTGGATGGCTTGCATCGACAGGTGGCTTTTTAGATGCGTTTGCAGGCGGTGGATGGGGCGCTTTAGTCACCAGCACATTGGTATCAAAAAGAAGAAACCCGCGTTATGTAATCGGTTCAGTTTGTCTTGCTGAATTTTTTGTGGTGTTCGCAAGTGCAATAACATTTTTTATTTTATTGAGGCATATTCCCATTGCGGATATAATTGGATTAATTATCGGCGGCATAATCGCTGCGCCAATCGCAGCAAGACTTGTAGGAAAATTGCCGATGAAAACCATGTTCTTGTTGGTGGGAACCGTTGTTATAGCAACAAGCATCATTACTTTATGGAAAGCTGTTTCATTTTTGTTGCATACCTAAAACTTTCCGAGATTATTCGTTGGCATATTCTTTCATATAAGCAAAATGCTCAGTTAAAGTTCCATTTTTTACAATGGTTGCCTTATCAATAACAGAAGAGCCCCCCTTAATCAAATCTTCGAGAATAAATTTTATTAACTGCTCGCCAAAATATCTGGAAGCATCTCGCGGCAATTCATTTGGAAGATTGCCAATGCTCATTACATCAATGGAATTTTGCAGATAGGGCAATGTTTTTTGTCTTGTTATTTTATCAACACCATAAATAGGTGTTTCAATCGTTGCATCACCGAGATTGCATGGAATAGAACCGCCTTTGTCATCTGTTATATCTGCTATAGTCTTGATATTAAAATCATTTTCGGCAATATCTTCCCACTCAAACAATCGCGGCACATCATTATCCCAATAAATTCCATTCATTAAAATATCTGTCACTTTTGTGTAAGGCAAAAATTTGCTTTTATATTCCTCAGGGTTAGTGTGAAAACTTTCTCGGTTATACATGCCTGTTAATTTGTGCTCATAAAGGTGAGCACCTTTTAATTGAACAAATACGGGATAGGAAAATGTTCTTTCAAGATATTCATCGGGCTCTACTTCAATTAGCCCCATCAGGTTCATGATTTCCAAAACACCGTGCGCCACGCGACCGGAACCTGTTACAGCCACTTTAACATTCGGCAGCTTGGTTCCAAAATAGGTATGGATCAATTGGCGAAAGCTATTTTGAATATAAACCCTTTGCAGATTGTATTTCCCGGTTCGCTGTCCATAAGCCATCATTCCATTGTGCGCACCAACAATGCCCGCAAAAAAACCAAAGCCCAAAATGCGCTGGCCATCTTCGTGCTCCATGCATTCATAATCAATCAGCGTGATCTTTTTGTGCAAAATATTTTGCAGCATCATCTTATTGTGAGGCTGCATTTTTTTTGTATGAGAAAAGAAAAGATAAATTTTATTATTTATAAGCTGTTCAACAGGCACTTCTTTAATGCCGAATAAAATATCGCATTCGCTCAAATCATCTTTCACTTCAACCCCGGCCATGCGATATTCTTTGTCAGTGAAGCATCGGTGTGAGCACGATTGCACAACCACTTTCACATCTTTTGAATTTTTGTGGATCCACTTGCATTGTGCAGGTGTAAGTGCAACGCGGTTATCAGCCGGAATTTTACCTTCCTTAATAAGCCCAATCGTTATCATTCTTTTTTATTAGCGGGGCAAGTTAATGTTTATAGACCGAAAGTGAGAAAGGCCGCAAGACCAAAAAAATGGAAAAGAACTAAAGTTTATTAAAAAATCAAAATGCAAATACAAGTGAAAAATATTTAGAAATCATTTTGGACAAGACTTTGCAATTGCGTAGTATTGCAGCCCACTTTTAGCTCTTTTAATTGAGTGAACATAATGCCCAGATGGCGGAATTGGTAGACGCGCCAGACTCAAAATCTGGTATTCGCAAGGATGTGCAGGTTCGATTCCTGTTCTGGGCACTTGAAATCCTGATAAACATATGATTATCAGGATTTTTTGTTTAGCTGTTCGCCGCTTTTGTTCGCCAAATCTGGCACGCAAATGGCGAACACATTGGCGAACAAAATTACCTCAAAATGCCCGTCACAATTACAAAGAAAACTTCGCGGAAAAAAGACATGATCTGGTACTATTTTGAATATGGAAAAGATGAAGGCCAACGAGCCGCAACCTGTATTTTCACCTATACAAGACCGTTAGGTATCATTCAGAAAAACCACAACAAAGAAACGCTCGACATCGTTGAGACAAAAAATCGCAGATGACCCTCGACCAGCAGGCGATCAACAGCGGGCATATACCAACGCACAGGCTCAAAAGCAATTTCCTCGATTTCTATGCAGAGTTCGTAAAAAAGAATGCGCGTCATGGCAATCGCTCTCTCGCATGCAGTTTGTCCGCTTTCAAAAAATTTGTTGGGAATAATTATATTTCTGCAATCGACATCGACGATAATTTATGCGAGCGATTCAGGAACTATCTGCTTGATAAATACAAAGGCGAAACGCCTGCAGATTATTTCATGCGCTTCAAGCGCATGATGAGGGCAGCGGTTAAACAGCATTATTTTAGAGAGAGCCCTGCACAGGAAGTGAAAGCCAAATCGAAGCCCTCTTCAAAAAAAGAAATCCTGGAAGCTGATGAATATGCCAAGCTGATGAAAGCACATTGCTCAAATTATGAAGTGAAGAAAGCAGCTATTTTTTGTCTGTACACTGGCTTCAGGTGGTGCGATGTCGAGGGGCTTAATTGGGCTTCCGTAAAAGAAAATAAGATCGTCATCGTTCAGAGCAAGACAGCATTCCCATTGGAAATCCCGTTGCATGATATTGCCAAGACAATTATCGGCGAGCGAAAAGAAGGAAAGGTATTTCAACTGCCGACGCAAGACGGCGCGAACAAAGTGCTTGGCAAATTGGCACTGGATGCAGGCATCAACAAGCACATCCCACGCGCCTTTTAATTCAAGTGTCCCGCGATCGAGGGGAAAAGAAGTATAGGTGATGGTATATGGATTGAACATGGAAACGGGCACATTCCGGATATGATAATCCAGGTCATAATAAGAACTGTCGTTTGGGTCGATGCTGAGCTTGATAGAAACATTTCCATATGGCTGAAGCGCCGATTTTAAAAACACGTTGACGCGCTGGTGATGTTTATTAATTGAATCCGCGGTAATGTTCAGCCCATGCAATCCGGTTGAAAACTCTTCGTTGAGCGAATAATCATGGTACTCCACATCCCCTTTCTCAATAGCAAGGTTATCGACTTTGTAATCGCTCCTGAAAAAATTAGTAGAAAGTGCTTTGATATACCTTCCAATCGCAACGAGGATATTGAGCTTCCCCGTGTTGCCGTTGGCGCCTGAGCCCGCAGCTCCTTTTTTGGCAAACATAGATTCGAAATTATCAGTGTGGTCATAGCGCTCATATTTCAGCATGGGATGGATAAGCGTAACATCATTCAACAAATATTTGTGGTTGACCGGGCTAAGCTGAGCAATGACCAATTTCAGTTTTTCAAATGACATGTAATCATCGCCCGGCTTTTTACCGAAGTGAAAATCATTGAGCGAAAGGGTGCCTGATGCAACCAGATTTTCGGCATTGTGAAAATTTCCTTTAGCCAACAGGTCGGCATCCAGGTTTGCACTGGCAGTGCCGTAGTTCACCAGGTCTTTTACATATTGCTCAAGGGGCTTCAGGTCGAACTGAGCGATGCGGTCTGTTATGAGGTAGTCGCTGGTCTTGAAATTTACATGAAAATCTCCTTTCATCGACCCCGGGGTAGGGCCTGACAAGAAAGAAGAGCTGATTGCCATCGTGTCCTCATCCCAATGCTTCCCTTTGGTCTCAAAATTGGCTTCTTTGATAAAATAATCGAAAGGGATCTGCTTGTCCGTGTAATGAATTTCTGCATCGGTCACTTTCAAGTTCAACAAATTGACATGCGTTTTTGAAGGTTTTTTTTGCGTGCTGTCCTTTGAGCTCAGCCTTTCAATCACATCGTCGAAATTCAGCAGTTTATGATCGCGTATCACTTTGATGACAGGGTGGTCCAGCACCAGCTCTCCGATCTCAAAATCATGCCTGAAAAATTTCAGCAACCCAAAATGAATGCTCAAGCCGCCGGCAGTCAGGAACAAGCTGTCGCTTTTGTTCTCGTAGATTTTTACGCCGGAAAGATGGACATAGCCCGTAAAAGGATTTACATATGCCCATGACAAGGTGATCTTCCTGCCCGTATATTTGCTGCCATATTTTTGGATCAGGTATTTTGAGATAGGGGAAACGAAGACAATCGTAACCACCATCAGGGCCGCGAGGGCAATCGCCAAAATAATAAAGGGTCTTTTCAGTTTCTTCATCAAAAATAGAGTACTTGCCATTTGTTGTGTAAGCAAGCGAATATTCGTGCCAATAAAAACCTATCTGAAGAACAAGAGTGAAACGCCAAAAACATACCAGTTTGCCTAGGCGATCGATTTATCCGACAAAGCCGCAATTTTTCTTCTTTCGATGACTGCGTTTTTTGAGATAATGAGAGAATCTGTCCGTGCGCATTGGGTCTGCTTTCATGAGGGATTCACATGGCCAAGATCGTGGAATTATTTCTGCACTTGGGGGAAATTGAAAAATCTCAAAAGCTGGATGCTACTGATAGAGCCATTTTATTTCCGGCATGTTTTTATCTGATATAAAGCATGATCAGGAGTATTTGCTTTTCGTTCTGGTTGTTATCGTTCTTGGGAAACGCAGTTCATGCGCAATTGGATGGCAGCCGCTGGACGGTGTCCGCCAACAGCCTCAGAATTCAGCCTTACACGCTTGAATTCAGTGGGGATAGCGCCATCCTACGTTCAAAAGACAGTACCGTCTTCGAAAAAATGAGCTTCAAATCAGACCATGGCAAACTTACTTTTCAAAAAGGAATTGGTTCGACTGAATGCAGTACCGAGGACATAGCGCTGTATGATTTCAAAATGGTAGGCCCCAATATGGAAATTAGGCTCGTGAGCGACCCTTGTGGTCAGCGATCAGGAGCGCTCATAGGGAGCTGGTCAAGGAAGTAGGCTGTTTCCGGTTGTACATCCGCGTTAAAAAAGAATTAGCGGCCCGAAGACATCAATCTCTTTCTTAGTAATCGGGGTTGACAGCGCCGGATGCATGCTGGAACAAGAAACTTCTCGATTCAGCTATCCATTTGGGAAGGTTTTCGCCCTTTATTTCCCATGTATTTTCCTGTTGTTCCAAGATCAATAAATGCCACTGGCCGCCATCGTTTGCAACATCGATTTGAAATGAAACGGGAACTTTGTTAAGCTTTAAAAAATTGAATTCCCTTACACGGCCTCCTGCTTTGATGTTGCAGGTAAATTGTACCTGTCTCTGAAACGCACTGCTCATTTTTGATAAGTATTGGAAAAAGATAACGGGCAACAAAACAAAGTATTTTTTGCAAAGCAGGAATGTGGATATCTATTGTTTATCGCCGGGTACTGATTTCCTGAAAATTGTTTCTATGAATTGGATAATGTAGAAATTTATTTTATGATAATTAACCTCTCACTTGCAAATAACTTATTCATCAATACAAACATTGATCTAACTTGCCACTCCATATAAAAAAAGTGAAAACTGTGCGCGAAAACGAAGGCCATATGGAAAAACTGGTTTTGCAACAAATTGCATCCGGGAACCAGAACTCTTTTAAAATCCTTTTTGACACTTACAATAGCAGGCTATATAGCTACATTCTTGGTTTTGTAAAATCTCCCCAAATTGCCGAAGAGCTCGTGATGGACGTTTTTATGAAGCTGTGGCTCGGCCGTGATCTGCTCACACAAATCAATAATTTCGACGGATTTCTTTTTCGCGTGGCCCACAATAAGACCATTGATTGTTTGCGTCGCGCTGCCAGGGACAGCAAATTGAGAGAGTTTTTATGGGAGGAGATACAAATCGCATCGGACTTATCTGCCGACAGGCCGTTGATCAATCAGGAATTTGAACAAAAAATACGCGAGGCCATTGAACTGTTGTCAGATCAACGAAAGAAAGTGTATAAGATGAGCACCGAACAGGAGCTCACTCACGATCAGATTGCCATGCAGCTCAATATTTCAAAATCTACAGTAAACAATCACTTGGTTGAGGCGAGACGTTTTATCCGTCAATGCCTTGCGGATAAACTTGACACAGCGATGCTCCTGCTCATTTTTATCAAGCTATGATATTTTTTTTCCTGCGCAGTAGTTATTGTGCTTGTTTTTCTCGTCTTGACTGCAAATGCACACCCAAAACTGGCAATACCTCATCAAAAAATATCTTGACAATTCCATCACCAGAGAGGAACTGAGCGTTTTGCTCCATATGATAGATGAACAAGAGGGGCACGAAGAACTTAAGATTGTTTTGCAGGACTATTGGAACAAAGCCAAAGAAAAACCACTGGACATAAAAATTGACTGGGACAGAAAGCTGAATGGGTTATTTACGGAAGCGGCGGTACAAGAACGAATCAGTCATTCAAAAACTCAAAACAAAAGAAAATATTTGCCGTGGCTTGCTGCGGCTTCTGTTGCCGCAATCATCATTGTTTCAGGTTATTTATTCTTTCCAAATAAACAACAGCACGGCACAAAGCAACCATTCATCGCCGTAGAATCCAAAAAAGATATCCCGCCACCAGTAAGCAGCAATGCCATACTTACTCTTGCAAATGGGCAAACTATTTTGCTTGACAGTGCTTCAAAAGGATCGCTTGCCACTCAGGGAAATACCCATATCGAAAAATTATCTGATGGAGAGATTGCTTATCAGGGGGCATCTGCAGATATTGAATACAATACGCTTACTGTGCCAAGGGGCAGTAAGATAGCTTCTGTCATACTTTCAGACGGGACAAAAGTTTGGCTCAATTCGGCATCATCTTTAAAATATCCTGTTTCTTTTACCGGCAAAGAAAGAAAAGTTGAGGTCACAGGAGAAGCATATTTCGAAGTCGCTCATAATCCCAAAATGCCTTTCGAAGTAAGAACGGGAGGCATGTCTGTTTCCGTTTTAGGCACTCATTTTAATGTAAACGCTTACGAAGATGAAGCGCTGATTAGGGTGACCTTGCTGGAAGGGGCTGTACAAATAAAAAAAGGAAAGATCTCGAAGTTCTTAAAGCCTGGGGAGCAGGCGCGGGTCTCATCTGATATTAACATTAGAGGTGAAGTTGATGTTGATGAGGTGATGGCGTGGAAAAACGGAAAATTTCAGTTTGGCGAGGGTGCGGAAATCAATTCCATCATGCGGCAGATATCAAGATGGTATAATGTGGAATTGGAATACAGGGGAGAAGCTACAGGACATATCGGCGGAACCATTTCACGTGAAGAAAATGTTTCTCAGGTCTTGAAGATGCTCGAGATGACAGGCGCTGTAAAATTTCAGATTGACACTAAAAAAATAATTGTAATACCGAACAGTTTCTAAAATTTTTAACAGGCTTAAAAAAGCCAGAAGTGTTAGCACCACTCCTGGCAAAAAATTGAGCCAAACTTGTCCATACCGTAGTATATGAATTGCTAACACACTTTGTAGTGTGATAAACATTGTTTAACTCAACATAACAAAGTTATGTATTTAACGATTTGCTTTGTCCGCCAACAGCGGATGCTCACCAAAACGCTGTTAGTCATGAAATTTACTGCCATACTTGTTCTTCTGGCCAGTTTATCTGCAAGCGCCAGAACATACTCTCAAATTACGATCAAAGAGAAAAATGTCCCACTGCAAAAAGTATTCAAGCAGATAGAAAGGCAAAGCGGCTATGATTTTCTATATAGTTATGAGCTGTTGCAAAAAGCAGGCAACGTGAGCATCGATGTGCAAAACGTTTCTCTTGAAACAGCAATGGATGAATGCCTGAAAAGCAAAAAACTTTCTTACAGCATTGTTGGAAAAACAATAGTTGTGAAACCGAAAGATACACCAAGCCAGCTTTCGAGCGAAAGTGTTTTATCATCACCCCCAACAACTGTCACCGGCACTGTTTCAGATGAAAACGGCAAAAGGCTTCAGGGTGTTTCAGTGATTTTGAAGGGAAGCACCATCGGGACGAACACCAATGAAATGGGCGAATTCCAAATTAATGTCGCGCGCAATAGCAGCATGATATTGGTGTTTTCATTCGTTGGGATGCAATCGCAGGAAATAGATGTTAGCGGGAAGACGAGTATCGCTGTGTTGCTAAGGCCTGCAAATGTGCAGCAACAGGAAGTAGTTGTGCTCGGTTATCAGAGCCAGCGGAGGTCATCAATCGCCGGTGCCGTCACAACAGTGAATGTGGATGACGTTGCGAAAATCCCAATTGGCTTTGCAGACCAGGCGCTGCAGGGACAAGCATCGGGAGTGCGCATCACCCAGGTTACCGGCCAGCCAGGCGACGGGATTGCCATGCGCATAAGGGGCGTTGGCTCTGTTAACAACAACGACCCGCTCTATATAATAGACGGGGTGCCCACTCAGGATGGTATCAATTTTATATCGGCCGACGATGTTGCAAGCATTACCGTTTTAAAAGATGCTGCTTCTGCTGCTATTTATGGGGCAAGGTCGTCAAATGGGGTCGTGATCATCACAACAAAAAATGGCAAGTCCGGAAGGACTTTAATCAATTATTCAGTATATGCTGGTGTTCAAACCCACGGGCACCTGACCCCAATGACCAATGCGGCCGAATACAAAACGCTTTATAATGAAATGGTGGCAAATGATAATGCAGGCCTAGCCCCAAATAATCCTTTGCTAAAATCCCCCATACCCGATTCAATACAAATGGCCAATACGAATTGGCTGGCTTCCATATTCCGCACAGCCCCCGAACAGGATCATGAGCTATCCATTAGCGGGGGGAACGAAAAAACACAGTATTCGGTTTCCGGTAATTTTTTTAAGCAAGAGGGGATTATCTTAAATTCCTGGTATAACAGGTACACCCTGCGCACAAAACTGAATTCTGAAGTGACCGACCACTTGAAAATTGGCACAAACCTGAGCTTTTCTTACTATGATAAAAATGCAGTGGGCAGTTCTGGCGACGGTTATGGAGGTAACGGCGGAAGTGTTGTTCGGTATGCGTTTTTCAGAGACCCTGCCATCCCCATTTATTCTTCGCCTGGCGTGTACAGCGATTTGCCGCAATACCCTGGTTTCTTCGGTGATGGCTACAATCCTGTTGGCCTTGCTAATAACACCAGCAATATCGAAAAGCAATTCAGGGGGTTCGGAGATGTTTTCGCAGAACTAAAAATCGCCCGCAATTTGTATTTCAAATCAGATTTTGGGGGAGATGTATTCCTTACACAGGATAAAACTTTCAATCTGAATTGGGGCACCAATGACAGGATCAATAACCCAAGCTCATTGATAGAAAAACAAATAACCAGTGAAAATATGGTTTGGAACAATACTTTGCGCTATAACACCACCATTCATGGGATGCATAATGTAAGTGTTTTGGCAGGGACTGAAGCTGTTTCAAACACAACCAATGTCATTTCCGAAGAGGACTTGAATTTCCCTAATCAAAACCCTGCTCTGCAATTTCTGGGCAACGGGCTCGATTTCCAACAAAGAGTGTTTTCAGAAAGCGAGGGGCAATGGTCACTGCTCTCTTTTTTTGGAAATGCCAGTTATAATTATAACGAAGAATTTTTTGTGACGGGAACTGCGAGGCGCGATGGTTCTTCACGCTTTGGCCCAGCAAACAGATGGGGGAATTTTTTTTCAGGTGCTGTTGCGTGGAGCCTGATGCAAGAAAAGTGGTTCACCGATTTATTTCCTGACGTTTCAAGAATGAAAATAAGAGCAAGCTACGGCCAGCTTGGAAATCAAAATATCGGAGACTATCCATTTGCATCCGTGGTGAGCAATACCAACAATTATGTATTGGGGTCTCCACAGGCTGCAGTCCAGGGATACAGCGTGTCTACATTGGGCAACGCGAACGTAAAATGGGAAACCTCCACACAAACAGACGTGGGGCTTGATATCGGCATATTGCATGACAAGCTTTCTTTGACTGTCGATTATTTCAACAAGGTCAACAGCAACATGCTTGTAGCTGTCCCTTTGCCAATGATAGGCGGGAATGCCAGCCCTCCATTTATCAATGATGGCAGTGTCCAGAACAAGGGGTTTGAGTTCGATTTGCAATACAGGAACAATGATCATAAATTAAAATATAGCCTGACTGCAAACCTGGCAACAATAGAAAATAAAGTATTGTCAATACCAGTGCCGATACAGGGCGGCAGGATTGATGATGGCGTGTATGCAACACTCACGACTGCAGGCCATCCGATCGGTTCCTTTTATGGCTATCAAATGGCAGGCATTTTTCAAAGCCAGGATGATATTTTTAAATCGGCTTATCAAGGCCCTGGCGTAAGGCCGGGCGATGTGAAGTACAAAGACCTTGATGGCAGTGGCACGATAGACGCCAATGACAGGGCATTCCTCGGAAGCGCCATCCCAAAATTTACTTATGGCGCCACGGTCACTTTGAGTTATTCCAATTTTGACCTTTTCTTACTCGCACAGGGAAGCTATGGGAACAAGATATACTTGCAGGTAAACCAGGACATCGAAGGGTTCTACAGACCATTTAACTTAACGCAAAGAGTGTATGATGAGCGCTGGCATGGCCCGGGGACAAGCAACACCATGCCATTGGTTTCATGGCGCGACCAACCGAACAATATCAAAGAGCCCTCCAGCCGCTTTTTGGAAAGCGCGTCTTATTGCCGCTTGAAAAATGTTCAGTTTGGCTACACGCTCCCCAGGAAACTCATCAGCAAGATGCATATAAAAGGCCTGAGGTTTTATGTGACGGGCAATAACCTGATAACAATTACAAAATATACCGGGCTCGATCCAGAAATGCACATCAGCAACAACGTGGCTGTTGAAAAATACCCAAGCGATGTCGCAGCTGGCATCGATTGGGGGACTTATCCTGCAGCTAAAAGTTATATCGTCGGAGCGAACCTTAGTTTTTAATACTAATAAGAGAATTATGAGAAACAGATTTATCATATACAGCCTATTGATTGCAGCATGCGGTTCCGTGGGCCTCGGCTGCTCAAAATTTTTAGACAAAGATATCCAGGGTGTATATTCTTCTTCACAGTTCTATACTTCGGCAACGGCTGCGCAACAGGCATTGAATGCGGCTTATGCTGAGATGACTTTTACGAGCGCCACCACAAACCCGCTTTGGGTCTTTGGGGATATTGCCTCTGATGATGCATCGGTTGGAAATACTGGGGCAAGCCCTGACGCAGCGACAATCGACAACTTTTCATTTTCGACTACCAATTCTCATTTGTCCAATGAATGGGGGAATTTTTATGAGGGCATCACCAACTGCAATTTAGTGCTGGCAAATGTCCCATCCATTAACATGGACACGGCGCTGCGGTCAAGAATTTTGGGAGAGGCCAGGTTTTTGAGGGCATGGTATTATTTCATGTTGGTCAATATTTATGGGCCAGTGCCAATCGTGCTTACACCATTGACCCCCGCTCAAATGCAGATCGCGCAATCACCCACGCAACAAATTTATGAATCGGTCATTGAGCCGGATCTTAAATCAGCGCTTGCCATACTCCCCCCGAGCTATTCAACAGCCGACGTGGGAAGAGCCACTAGGGGTGCGGCAGCGGCGCTTTTATCAAAAGCGTATTTGTATCAGGAAAAATGGGATTCATCCCTGACCTATTCTAACATGGTGATCAATAGCGGCCAATATAGCCTGATGAATGTCTATTCTCAAAATTTTGACGGCCTGCACAAAAATAATCAGGAGTCTGTTTTTGAGGTCCAGATGCTCGGCCAGCAAGTCCCTAATGTTGGCAACGCATTGAACCAATGGTTCGCCCCTCAAATTGTTGGCGGTTATTATTGTGATGCACCCAACCAGAATTTTGTGAGCGAGTTTGAAGCAACCCCCGACAGCGTGTATGACCCAAGGCTTGATTATACCGTTGCGCGAGACAGCACGCTTTGGAATAACGGGCAGATTTATTTGAGCTCATGGTCACCCCAGACTGGCTATCTGACCAGAAAGCATCAGCAGCCCCTTTCTTTGGCACCGATAATCGGCCAGGGAAACTGCGATTATGTTGCCATCCGCTATGCCGATGTGTTATTGTTCAATGCAGAAGCCTTGAATGAATCGGGGCAAACGAACGCAGCGGTGGCTCCACTGAATCTCGTTAGAAAAAGAGCAAGAGAAAGCTATTTATATGATAGCGCATTGACCGGATATGGGGAAGTGCCTGCTGGGCTTTTGCCTGACGTACCGGCTGTGTCACAAGTCCAGGTAAGGCTTGCGATCATTCACGAAAGAAGAGTGGAATTGGGATTTGAATTCCACAGGTTTTTTGATATGATGCGATATGGCGCAAACCCAAGCCTTGGGGCAGCCTATGTCAACCCGCTTATTAACAGAGATGGGGTCACTTCATTTTCTTATTCAGCCAACAGCACATTTCCGATACCACAGATTGAAAGGGATGTGGACAAGGCGCTTCATTAAATTTTTTATTCTTCAATCATCATAAATTTAAAATCATGAGACCAAAAGTTAAGGTTAATTATCTGGCGATTGCAATAGCATTGGGAATGTCTTTGACAGTCCTGGTGTATTCTTGCAAAAAAAGCAGCACTACCACCCCACTGAACACATCGGGATTAACAACATCCATCGATTCTGCACAATGGTACCTTGCCCACACGACCGAAGGCACCCAGCCTGGGGAATACGCGAAGGGCTCACAGGCCACTCTCCAGTCGGCGCTTTCTTCTGCGCAATCTGTATTAGCAAGCTCAAGTTCAACACAGGCGGAAATCACCGCAGCAACTGCCAACTTGAATGCTGCTATCGCAACTTACGAGAGCGGCGTGGTCGCTCAAATTGCCGCATCCAGCCTGGTTGCTTATTGGAAGTTTAACGGCAATGCAAACGACTCTTCTGGCAACGGGCATAACGGGACATTGGAGGCCTGCCCTGCGACTGTTGGTGGTGTTGGGCTTATTCAAACTGTGGGCGTGGCGCTCGGGCCTGTTCCAAATCTTACTGCTGACCGTTTTGGCAATGCCAATGCCGCCTATCATTTTAGCAATGGCGGGAATATTGACGTGCCTTATAGTCCGTCATTGAACCCTTCTGCTATAACTGTAAGTGTGTGGGAAAGACAAGATACAGCAGGCAGGGTTGACGGCGTGGCTAACTGTTATATGGTAGGCTTAAGCCGTTGGAACGGTTATAAATTCCAAATGCAGCCTACCAGGCCTTTCTTTACTTATAGGTATATAAATGGGGCCGATACCACCTATGTCAATCAAGATGCCGGCGTTGATGCTGTTATCGGAACGACTGTCGGAGCAGGGCCATGGCACCATTTGGTAACGACTTACGACGGAAATGGAAATCTAAGTTTTTATATAGATGGGGTTTTAACTAAAACATGGACTAACCAGGGAACTTTCCCGATCAATCCGATCAACCCGACGTACGACTTATCGATTGGCACTGATTTGCCCAACAGTGCTTATTCATACAGCTCTACTGATCCAAATTATATTGCTTATGGCGGGTATTGGACTGGAGACCTGGATGATATCCAAATTTATAATATTGCGCTCACTGGTTCACAGGTGACTGCGCTGTATAACCAACAGGTTACTCAATAGAAGCACAATAGATAGCTCAAAAAAACCACTACCTTTTTATTTCGTGTAGTGGTTTTTTTTAAATTTTTTTGGGAACCTTATATCAAAATTCAGATATCATGGTCATCAGGATAATTTTCTTTTTATGGATCTTCAGTGCGGCCTGTTCTTGCAGCAGTCGCTCTTCTCAGGAAGAAAACCAAATTTTGTTCTGGTGCTCAAATAATAACCAAGAAATAAAATTATGCACCGAAATCTCAGATTTATGGAATAAAAATAATCCGTCTAATGCAATCCACCTTCAGCCCATACCCGAAGGGCAATCCAGTGAAGAAGTGATCCTAGCCGCAGTAGTAGGGAAAACGACACCTGATATCTACGCCAATATGTGGCAGGGCAATGTTGAAATGTATGCACATTCGGGAGTGCTGGTGCCACTCGATACGCTGAATGGTTTTCTTGATTTTATAAAAGCGCGATGCGATAGCGCCGCAATAAAAGAAATCACTTCGTCCGATGGGCACATCTATCAGATACCATGGAAGGTAAATCCAATCATGACCATTTACAACAAAAACCTATTCAAAGAACATGATATTAATGCGCTTCCCGAGACTTATAGCAGCTACATCGGGGCAGCGCAAGCGTTCAAAGATAATTGCTTAAAAAAAGGGCTTGGCGATCAGAACCGTTTCGGATATACAGAAGTAAAATCAATATGGTACCAACGGCTTTTTAATTTTTATACGTTATACATTGCCGCATCAAACGGCGCGCCGCTTATTGTTCAAAACAAAGCAGCGTTCAACAATAAATATGCAATAGGAGTTTTCTCTTTTTTACAAAAATTATATGCGAATGGATACTTTTCAAAAGAATCAAATTCCGCTTCCACCGATCCTTTCGTTATGCAGACAATCGCCACAAAATGGACAGGCCCTGGGAAATACCTCATTTGAATAGCATCCCCGATAAAGGTTTTGACTTTGATTACTATCCGCCTGTGGTACCAGATGAACACATCGGTCCCGTGTACACGTATTCAGACCCGAAAAATATCGTTCTTTTCAACACCTGCCAACATCCGCAGCGAGCATGGGATTTTTTAAAAACATTGCTTGATAAAAAAGGCGATCTGGAATTGTTGGTGATGACCCGCCAATTGCCGCGAAGGAAGAATCTGGCCTCGGATATTTTTTATGAAAAATATTTTAAGGATAATCCCATGATGCTGCCCTTTGCAAAAGAAATACCATTTGCAAAAGGTGTTGATAATTGTGACGCAATCGTTGAAGCGCTGGATATTATATCGCAGGAATACGAAGCTTGTGTTGTGTATGGTAAAAAAACTCCTGAAAAAGCGATTGCTGACGCAGAAGCTGCAGTAAATGTGTTATTGGACAACGCCACTAAACAAAAATGAAAAATCAGTTGAACATAGGGATTATTGGTGCAGGCGGATTTGCATTGTTTGCTGCAAAGGCCTTTTTGCAGATCCATGGAATAAAAATCATTTGCGTTTTTGACGCTGATAAGGAAGCAGCCGATGATATGGCTGCCGCACTAAATGCAACGCCATGCATTGACGCCAATAACTTTTTTTCAAACGCAGACATTCATTTAGTATACATCGCAACACCTCCTTTTCTCCACTACGAACAGTCTAAAATGGCTTTGCTCTCAGAAAAGCACGTCATCTGCGAAAAGCCGGCTGCGCTGAAAATTGAACAGGCGGAAGAATTGCGGGCATTGGCCCGCTCAATGAACAAACTATATGTGGTGAATTTGATGCAGCGATACAACCTGCTGTATACAATCGTAAAAAATATCATCGACCGAAAAATGATGGGCAATTTCTTGCATGGCTTTTTCGAAAATTATGCAAGTGATGAAAATTTGAATATAGGCCATTGGTTTTGGGATGTTGAAAAAAGCGGTGGCATATTCATTGAGCATGGTGTCCATTTCTTTGATATTTTTTCCGGGTGGTTTGGGCAAGGGAAAATCATGAACTCATTGCAGTTGAAGCGCCCGGGTATTTCTCCTACAATAATAGATCGGGTGCAGGCTTCAGCTTTGTATGATCATGCAACTGTAAATTTTTATCACGGTTTCAACCAGCCTAAAATTTTGGACAGGCAAGAAATGAGGCTGCAATTCGAAAAAGGCGATATCACGCTGTTTGGCTGGGTGCCTGTTAAAATGAAATTGCACGGGCTTTTATTGAAAGAAGATATGATCGCGCTAAAAAAAATGTTGAACAATTTTTCATCAAGCATAGAAACCGGCGTCAGCAGTTCAACCAAAAAAGTGCATGGAATGTTCAACGATATTATTTACGACGAAGAAGTGGAAATTGAATACGGGCATTTAGATGAAAAGCCGAACCGTTATATTGAAATTTTGAAACTGATGTTGCAAGATCAATGGAACTGGATAGAAGACCGGGACCATGTTCGCGTAGTAACTGATGCAAATGCAGTCGATTCATTAATAATGGCTGTGGCTGCAACAGAAATGGCTCAAAAATATGCTGCACAATGGCTATAGACCAGGTATTGACATATGGCAAAAGAAAAAGGCACTATCAAAAAAAGATATTGCCTTACTTGTTGGTTTCGCCCTATCTTCTATTTGTTTCTGTGTTTGTGCTGTTCCCGGTGCTATTCTGTCTTTTCCTGACCTTCCATCAATGGAATATCATTTCGCCGATGAAATTTATCGGGCTGAAAAATTATTCAAGGCTATTTCATGACAGGTTATTTTGGAAAGCCATTGGCAACACGCTGAAATTTCTGCTGCTGCATATCCCGTTGCAACTGGTTGTGTCATTATCGCTCGCGCACCTGCTCAATCAAAAATTAAAAGCCGCAGCTTTTTTCAGGGCCTCTTTTTTTATGCCTGTTATTGTTTCGGGTGTCGTGGTGACGATATTGTGGCAGCAGTTGCTGGGCTACGATTTTGGCTTGATCAATCATTTGCTTCAACCATTCGGCATAAAAAAAATCGGCTGGCTTGTCAATCCCGATGTGGCCATTTATTCCATTGCAATAATGGCTACCTGGAAAAATGTTGGCCTCTATGTAATACTGTTTTTAATCGGCCTTCAAACCGTGCCACCTCAATATTATGAAGCTGCAAAAATGGAAGGCGCTACAAAATGGCAACAGTTTTATCACATCACTTTGCCCATGATAAACCCGACCATTTTTATGGTCGTCATATTGTCAACCATCGGCGGCTTTTCTCTTTTTATTGAACCGTATGTCATGACAGGCGGAGGCCCATTGAATACAACACTTTCGGCAGTGCTGTACATATACAATCAAGCTTTTGAATATTATAATATGGGATACTCATCAACGTTAGGTTTTTTTTATGCGCTTATTATTATGACGGTGGTGATCGTTCAAAAAAGAATCATCGAGAAAGAAGTGTAAAAAATGAAGAAAAGATTTTCAATGCAACGTATAGTAATGTATGCGCTTTTAACAGCAGCAGCAATTACGTTCATTTATCCTTTTCTGTGGATGATTGGCGCCTCTCTTTCTCCAATGTATGGGCTGAACAAAATGACATTGTTCCCTACGCATCCTACTTTGAGCAATTTTGAGCTCATCTTCCAAAAAATACCTATTGGGCGTTCTTTTATTAATAGTTTGTTGGTGGCAGTTCTTACTACTTCGCTTGTATTAATGACTGGTTCAGTTGTCGGTTATGCATTGGCGAAAATGCAATTCAAAGGAAGGCAACTTATATTTATTATAATCGTGTTCACTATGTCCCTTCCGTTTCAGATAACGCTGATCCCTAATTATATCACCATGGTAAACTTGCGGCTGGTAGATACTTTTATCGTATTGGTGATTCCATTCGCGGTAAGCGCATTTGCAGTGCTCATGTTCCGTCAGGCATTTCAGGGCCTTCCGCAGGCATTGATCGATGCAGCAAGAATGGATGGCAGTAATGAGCTCGGCATTATTTTTCGCGTGCTGTGGCCAAACATAAAACCAACAATCATCACCGTGGCAATCCTTTCATTTATCGGTTCCTGGAATGAAGTATTGTGGCCTTTGATCGTTGTGCGCAATGAACAGCTTATGACGATGCCTCAGTTGGTAACATTGTTTGCGGTTGGTGGCAGAGCAGATAGCCAATTGGGCGTGAAAATAGCAGCGGCAGTCTTATTGGCACTGCCTGTGATGATAGCATTCTTATTTTTTCAAAAACATTTTATACAAAGCATGGCATCGACAGGTTTGAAGGACTAACTGTTACGGCCAACCTAAAACAAACAATGTAATTAATGAAGATCACTAAAAGCGCGATAAAATTATTTGCAAATCCAAAAGCAGTGATACTGCAATTTTTGCAATTGCCCGGTAATGACCGTGTCACCAATATTATAGAAAGGGTAGCAAAATTAGATGAAAAGGGAACCGCTGTCCTTGTTGAAAAATTAATGAGCGAGTTTGGCAATCGGCACCGCGACATAAAAAAAATATTTAACGAGCATTTTGAGAGGATAAATGCGCAGCACAAAAATTTGCCCGGTTCTTTTTCTTCTGAAAAGAAAATCCTGCTAGGTGCTTTTTTTGCAAAAGAATATTCCATTCAGTCCGCAGCTTTGTTCAATCCATCAATAGTCTCACACCCCGATCAGCAAAATCTTCAGGCCGGGGAACAAAGATTTGTGATGAGCTTGCGTGCGACAGGTGAAGGGCATATATCTTCCATCGCTTTTCAAACCGGTGTTATAAATCCAAATGGAGAAATCAAGCTGGATAACCCATCTTCCTATTTCACTTCATTAAAAAAGAATGAAAGTGCATTATACAATAAAGAGTTTTTGCGCCGGTTTAAAATTGCTGATGTGGAATCTGAAACACTGCTCTTAAATTTTTTGCCAGAGACATTTACTGCTGATAAAGCAATCGATATTCTTTCAAAAGAAGCTTTAAATAATAAATTAGCTAGGCATTCATTAGAAAAAATAAAAGAATTTTTTGATTCTAACTATGAGCTTAAACCATCATCACATATGCCTTTGAACGAGCGCTTGATTTTTCCGGCCGCAAAATCAGAGAGCATGGGGATGGAAGATGTGCGCTTTGTGCAATTCAAAAATGATGGCAACGCAATTTATTATGGTTCTTATACGGCGTACGATGGAAAGCAAATCAAAAGCCAATTGATTGAAACAGATGATTTCAATGTTTTCAAAATACGGACTATGTACGGCGCTGCCATCTCTGACAAGGGCATGGCATTGCTCCCGGAAAAAGTAAATGGCAAATATGTGATGATATCAAGACAAGGTGGAGAAAAGATCAACATCATGTTTTCAGATAATTTATATCAATGGGATGAATATAAGACGCTGCTGGAACCGGAATACGATTGGGAACTGGTGCAGCTTGGGAACTGTGGGTCGCCTGTTAAAACTGAAAGAGGATGGCTGCTGCTGACGCATGGCGTTCGCGTCGTCCGGACATATGTTATCAGCGCCATATTGCTTGATTTAAATGACCCGGCGAAAATTATTGCAAGACTGGACAAACCGTTGCTGTATGCAGACGAAACGGAGCGGGAAGGCTACGTCCCAAATG
>CAVRBD010000039.1:0-38238 GCA_963718975.1 uncultured Bacteroidota bacterium
CTGGTAATTCGGAACGTCGAGCAGAGTCTCCCGCTTGCCGTCCGGATACTTGACCTCGTAGTTGAAGGCCTTCCCGCGGAAATGCATGTGCGGGAAGAGTTGCAGCAGTTCGGCGTCGAAGGCATAGGGGAATGAGTTGGCCTCGACCTTATAGTTGTCGGCACCGGCGGGAATCTCGAAGCCCGTATTGATCGCCTCGACCGTCCGTACGAGGTGGTTGACCTCTTTCGGATCGGCAAAGACGATGCCCACCTTGCTGCGGTCCGAGCCGGCTTTGCCGTTCGGCGTGTAGTGCACTTGGAACAACAGTTCGTAGCCTGCGGCAACAGCTTGGCGTAACCCGGCGGCAGCACCATGGGAATGGCCCCAGGAGCATAGCCGACGAGGAACTGCCGGCGACCTTCGTCGCGGGCGGCCCCCTTGGGGCTGGCGAAGACGATGATATGGTGCAGGACGGCTCGGTTGCTCGGCCGCGCTTCGATGGCCTTAATCCACTATTCTCTTTGAATCCCGGATCGACCGTGAAGTATTGGTAGTCGACAACGCCGGTCGCCGGCACCTTGTACTCGTCCTTGCTCATGTACAGGACGACGTCGGGATACTTTCGGAAGCTGCCAGCCGTCGACGAACTTCGGCACTTCGGGCAGTTCTTTGGGATCGCCCTGGGGAGCACCCGCAGCCGCCCACTGATAGAGAACCTGCTTTTCGTCTTCGGGCATGCTGCGGTCGTTGGAAAAGTGGCCGTACTTGGGGTCGGCCATCCAGGGCGGCATGCGGCGGTCGCGAACGACTTCGGCAATCGCGTCAGCCCAGCCCGAAACCTCTTCGTATTTCGTCATAGCGAAGGGAGCAATCTCACCCGCACAATGGCAAGAGACGCAACGCTTGTTCAGAATCCGCGAAACCTGATTGGAGAAGGTCACCTTGGAGGTCGTGTCGGCGGCCCGCACCCGGCCGATGAAACAGCCGATCACTCCGGTTTCAGCCTGCGTCACCGCCTTGCCGGCGACCAACTCGTCGATCGCGGCCTGAAGATACGGCTCCGAAGCCGTCTTTTTGACGTAGCCAATTCCAAACTGGTTATCGATGCGACCGTGGTAACGCACGACGCGGTCCTGATCCAGCAGGAACACCTCGGGTGTCCGGGCGGCACCGAGCTGGTCGGCAACCTTGTTGTTCAGAATCCTTGAGGATCGGGAATTCGACGTGAAAGACGCGAGCGTATGAAGAAATCTCGGTGATCGTGTCTTGCCGGTTGGCGTTGACGCCCAGAAATTGCACGCCCTTGTCGGCGTATTTCTGGCTCAATTCGGCCAGTCGCGGGCCATACTGCCGCGCAAGGGACATTCGGTCCCCAGGAAGGCCAGGACGACGACTTTCTTGTCCTTGAAGTCGGCCAGCGAATGCGACTTCCCGTAGAAGTCGTTCAGCGTAAAGTTTTCGGCCTTGCGGCCTAAAACAGACGAACTTGTCACGTCACCGCCTTGGGCGATGGCGCTCATTCCCAAACAACCTATGACAGCAGCCGCAAATAAACGCGAACGCAACATACAATCACCGGAATCCTTTTCTGGTCCCTCGGATTCGACTCAGTTCCCCAACCCAGCCGCTTTGCCAACTCACAATACCGAATCGGGATCACGCCGGTTGCACATCTTTGGCAAAGCGGCGGAGAATTCGATGGGAGGGCGCCACCTCCGACCGGGTTCGACGCATTGCCGTAACCCCGTGCGGCCGTAAGCCGAGGCTCCAGCGTCGCACAGAATTTCCCGGCTGTCAATGTCATCAGGGAATGAACACTTCACGGCCGGGTGGGTTCGCGATATTCTTCGTTGTTTCGCCCCGTCTCTTGGCCGTTTTTTGGCGAACTCTCGGAGTTTTTCGGTTTTCCTTCCCTCGGACACTTTGAGGGAGCCAAACCCAGACTGGTTCTCGGGAATGATCAAACTCTCCCTTTCGGTTCGGATTGCCGAAGCTCCCTGTAAGACGCGGCTTAACGTCCCGTTCCGCGACTTGGTGCAGTTGGCCGCCGAACAGGGCTACCGCGGCATCTGCATGCGGGCCGGCGCCGCCGGCATCCAGACCCCCCTCGACGAACTGACCGCCATGCGGGCCAAGGTGGAACGGGCGGGCCTCATCGTGACGATGGGCAGCCGATTCGGTGTCCCGCTCAACAATGAACACGGCCCCGATAGCCTGCGAGACATCGTCCCCAGCTTGAACGTGGCCGCCGCACTCGGCTGCGACTTGATCCGCGTCTGTCTGAAGAACGCGGGCGACATCGAGCACTCCAAGCGGGCCGGCCGACCTGGCCGGCGACCGCGGAATTCGGCTGGCTCACCAGTGCCACACGACCACGCTGTTTGAGGAAGTCCAACCCTCCATCGCCTGGTTGGAGCAGATCAATCGCCGCAACTTCGGCCTGATCTACGAACCGATCAACCTGCTCATGTGCGGCCAATCGTACGGGCTGACAACTCTCCGCAAATTCGCTCCATACCTGATGAACGTCTACGTCCAAAACCACCGCCTCGACCCCAACGGCCCAGCGGCCCTCGAAACCTGGTGCCTGGGCACACGACGATTCCACCACATCCCCCTCGGGAACCAGGCGGCGTCAACTTTCCCGAAGTCGTCACCTCGCTTCGGGCAATCGGCTACGAAGGATTTCTCACCGTCCACCAGGCCTACGCCGAACTAATCGGCCCGGAAGAGGCGGCCATCAAAAGTGCCGAATACCTGCGCGCCTGGGCGACGGAGTAGTTTCAGCTGAAATGCCGCCCGGCAATCTCAAACAGGCAAATGAGGGCGGACGGACGCCGGGCTGTCGTCGATGTACCACATCAACAGTGTGCCAAACGGCGGGCTGAATGCCACCGGATCCGTCTGCAGCAGAGCCTGGAGTTCGTCTAGGCTGAAATAGGTCAGGCTGGCGACTTCGTGCTCGTCAGGAATCGGCGTCGCATCGGTGACGCGCGGTACAGGACGGTGTGCTCGTTGGCCGTCGCACCCGTCGCCGGAAACTTGACCAGGAACTCGAGCGGGGCTTCGAGTCCGATCTCTTCCTGAAGCCGCTCGCGCCACTCTTCGTACGTTTCACCCGCACCGACATGGCCGGATGCGGATGACGTGTAGGGAGCGCGCCCGCTTGGGTCGTTGAACCGCATCAGAAAAGTTGTGTACGACCAAATCAGCCGTGTGAGAAATGAAATGAATGGTACGGACAGAACAGAGCCATAGACCGAAAAACTAAAAACAGCACACAACATTGCATTGGCGTTATGTCGGCGGACATATTAATAAACTTCGGCTTCAGTGTCTCGTCCTGAAATAGGTTGACTACAAAATCAACCAAAATGGAACTAAAAGACCAGATCATTCAGGAGTATCTGAACACCGGGTGCGGCTACCGGAAACTACAGGCCAGGTATGGCATCAGCCGGACTACTATTTGCAAATGGGTAATGGTTTATCAGGGGATACATAACCTGCCGCCTATAGATTTGCAACAAAAACATTACATTAGCCCAATGGCGAAAAGAGCAAAAAAAGAACAACAGGGTACATCGGAAAACGAAGCCGCGTTGCTGCAAAAAATTGCTTCCCTCGAAAAGCAATTGGCACATCAGGAACTGAGAGCTGAAGTACTCGACACCTTAATTAATGTGGCTGAAAAACAACTCAGCATCTCCATCAGAAAAAAGCCTGGCACCCAACAGTCCAGGAAATAAAAAAGGCAAAGCCGTTTGTTAGTGTTCAACAAATTTGCCGGCTGTTGGGGTATTCGCCACAGGCATACCACAAAAAACAAAAGCGGAATGTAATACAACTGAGCCATGAGCAGTTGATATTACAACAGATTGATATCATCCGTAAATACCAGCCACGATGCGGTGGCAGGAAATTATTTATTGAACTGCAACCATTTTTTAAACAACATCAAGTAGTAATGGGAAGGGATAATTTTTTTGATTTATTAAGGTGCAATAAACTATTGGTAAGAAGAATAAAAAGAAGTGTGCACACCACCAACAGCAAACACCACTTTCACCGCTATCCCAATATGATAAAGGGTTTTACGCCGCTGAAAGCGCATGAGCTTTGGGTGGCTGATATTACTTATATACCGCTCAAGAACAGGTTTGCTTACCTGTTTTTAATCACTGATGCCTACTCCAGAAAAATTGTGGGCTTCCATGTGAGCGATGATATGAAAGTGAGCAGCGCCACACTTGCATTGAAAAAAGCATTGGCACAAAAACCTCTGGAAACAATTGTGATACATCACAGCGACAGGGGCATTCAATATTGCAGCACTGCTTATGTGCAATTGTTACAACAGCACAATGCCCACATCAGCATGACTCAAAACGGTGTATGAGAATGCCATTGCCGAAAGAGTGAACGGTATTTTAAAAACTGAGCTCATCAGCAGGTATTATGACAACATTGATATTGCATCGATACATATTGCCCGCTGCATTACTATTTACAATTATAAACGAAGACATAGCAGTATCAACTGGCAGATACCTCATGAAGTACATTTACAACAAGGGCCACAAATTAGAAGATGGAAAAACTATTATTATAACCCAAAAAAGAAAGAGGGAATAATGCAACCAACATAACGAGCCAGCGCACAAAAAATATTTCCTTTAGCTGTGGTGGCTACGAAAATATTTTTGCCCGCGCACGCCAAACAACTATTTAATCAACCTTATCCAGGACGAATTATCTTAGTCAACCAATAGCAGGATTATTATTATTAACCAGTCAACTTTTTTCAGGACGGGTCACAGCTATCTATCATCTTCAGTTCGGGCTGGACGTTATTAATTTAGCTGCGGTTCTTATCTTCAACTTTTGTATTTTTATTCAGCATTGGTTGTCGACAGACGTTTTTCAAATTCCACCACATCGCCAATGCGAAAACGTTGTGCGTCATGCGATGTCAACATCAAAATATTTTAAGTGAGACTAATAATAAGTATTCTGACAACTGTCATAGTTGGTATATTAAGTTGCTTGACGATAGCAATTTATATTTCACAAATAGAAAAGGACTCTGGAGTATTTCTTTATGCCTTCATAATGATTTTAGGCAATATTATTCTACCCATTTTTCTTACTATTTGTTCTTACGCTTTTTTCAAAAGCAAGATTATGTTGTCAAATAAGTTAGCTAACTATCTTATGCAAGTTGGAATAATAATTTTAATTTCTGTATTAGGACTTTGTCTTATGACAGTCTCAAAGGTGGTATCATACTATTCCGGGTTTTCAGGAATGACATTTCAAAATTTGAAAGAGAATTTTGATTCCAGTTATCGTGGCTTTTTGCCGCTTGTAGTATTTTATTCCTTTTTAATACCGCCAATATATTTTTTAGTGAACAAATGGTTTGACAAGAGATTACAAAAGAAATAATAACGCAACACAATGCACGCAACATTGCGTTAGCATTATACCGACAGACAGATTAATAAACCTTAGGCTTCAGCTTTCTATCATCGTTTGTCAAGACTGGACCTTATTAATTGAGCTACAGAAATTTTAATAACATTCGTACTTTTAGTTAGCAGTTTGCAATTGGCAGAAAATCTTTGTCGGCACGAGTAACGCGTGCATACAGTGCCAATGCATAGTGTTGAAAATTTAAAGCAACCTAAAAATTTTAAAGAATTTTAAGAAAGGATATAAATGAAACTAATAGCAATAGAAGAACATTTTCTTACAAGCGAAATCAGGAATGCCTGGAAACATTTTGGCGAAGATGACCCCACACAAAATCTTCATCTTGGGGAAATGGAAGACCGACTGGATGATATTGGCAGCAAACGGCTTAGCCTGATGGATGAAACAGGGATTGACGTACAGGTTCTTTCTTTGACAACACCGGGGCTTCACAATTTGGGCGAAGCCAGTGTTGATCTTGCTAAACAGACCAATGATCTCATAGCATCTATAATAAAAAGCAAGCCTGACCGCTTTCAAGGCTTTGCAGCAGTTCCTACCCCGGTTCCCAAAGAAGCAGCAAGAGAATTGGAGCGTTCAATAAAAAATCTTGGATTAAAAGGCGCTATGTTGTGCGGGCGCACTGGTGAAAAAAATTTAGACCACAAAGATTTTTGGCCATTATTTGAATGTGCAGCAGAACTAAATGTGCCATTATTTATTCATCCGCAAATTCCGCAGAAAGCGGTAAGAGAAATTTACTACTCGGGTTTTGATGACCAGGTTGATCTTGCCTTTTCTACTTATGGTCTCGGTTGGCATTATGAAGCGGGGATACAATTTGTCCGGTTGGTGTTAGCCAAAGTTTTTGATCATTTCCCGAACCTTCAAATCATTCTCGGGCATTGGGGAGAAGTTATTCTTTTTTATTTAGAAAGATTGGCTTCATTGAATAGAACGGCAAAGTTTGCCAAGCTATTTATTGATTATGTGCGCCAGAACCTGTATGTCACTTCAAGCGGAATGTTCAGCAATTCATACATGCAACGTTCTATTGAAATAATAGGCACTGAGCGGATTCTTTTTTCTTCAGACTATCCATATCAATATCGCCACGGCAGAGATGCAAGGCGGTTTTTAGAACAAGTGCCATTAAGTGAGGATGAGAAAAAAAAGTTTGCTCATGCTAATTGGGAAAGGCTGATTGATAAAATTTCAACGGGCTAACTTAGCTTTGAAAATTATTGTAGTTGTTTAGTGAGGAATATTCCACAGAAAAAATTAAGCATCGTAAACTTATAATATCATGCACAGCATTTTACCCTTTTTACTGGCGATGATAGCGGCTATAGTGCTTTTAGAAATGTGGGCTACCAAACTTAAAATCGCTTATCCCATATTGTTGGTGGTAGCTGGGCTGCTGCTAAGTTTTATTCCCGGGTTGCCAAGAGTAAAAATAAATCCCGATCTTATCTTTTTTATATTTCTTCCGCCATTGCTATTTGAAGCGGCATGGTCTGTTTCTTTTAAAGAGATGAAAAAATGGTGGCGCATCATTAGCAGCTTTGCTTTTTTAGTAGTTTTTTTTACGGCATTATCCGTTGCTGTAGTAACCAATTATTTCATTCCCGGCTTTACAATTGCATTGGGATTTTTATTAGGTGGAATTGTATCTCCACCGGATGCCGTGAGCACCGGAGCTATTATGGAATTTGTAAAAGTTCCCAAGTCCACTTCTGCTATTTTGGAAGGAGAAAGTTTGTTGAATGATGCTTCTTCGCTGATTATTTTCCGTTTTGCATTGGTAGCAGTTGGCACCGGGCAATTTATATGGCAGCAAGCTGCATTGAGTTTTTTATGGATGATCATCGGAGGAGCTGCAATCGGCTTGTTACTTGCGTGGCTTTTTGTTCATGCACATAAGCGCTTGCCTACAGATGCAGCTTCAGATATAGCACTTACACTTATTGAGCCGTATTTTATGTACTGGGTAGCAGAAGAGTTTCACAGTTCCGGAGTGCTGGCCGTAGTTTGCGGAGGTTTGTATATGTCCACCAGGCAATTGCTTTTTTTGAACAGCGCCAGTCGCATAAAAGGTTACAGTGTGTGGGAAAGTTTTGTGTTTATATTAAATGGCATCGTGTTCTTAATAATTGGCCTCGGGCTGCCAGGTATTGTTGATGGGCTACGTGCAAAAGGAATTCCGTTGAAGACTGCTATTGGCTATGGCGTGCTTGTAACGGGCGTTCTGATTGCTGCAAGAATAATCAGTTCATACGTTGCAATGGTCGCCACGCTTATCTTCCGCCCGAGCGTGGTATCTCGTGTATCTTCAAGCAAAACGCGCTGGCTATTGCCCATGATACTGGGTTGGACAGGCATGCGCGGCGTGGTATCGCTGGCAGCGGCTTTGGCCATTCCCGTTACTTTGGATAATGGCAATGATTTCCCTTATAGAAATTTAATATTGTTTATCACATTTGTGGTGATATTGCTTACGCTGCTTCTACAGGGACTTACATTGCCATATTTAATAAAACGTAGCCGCGTGTTTAAAGGTTTTATTGATGAAGAAGCAGATGAACAAACAAAGCAAAAAATAAAGCACGGGTTGCAGCAGCACGCTTATCATTTTCTCAAACAAAAACAAAATCGGGAACTGCACAGTCACGCAGGAGCGGAGATGATCCTAAAACATTTTGAAGAAAAGGCAAAAGGAAACGATGAAGGCTGGCTGAATGAAAAAACGAGGGCTATTTTTATTGAAATGCTGGAAAGCCAGCGACAATATCTTTCAGAGATTAATAAAGATGCATCCATTGATGAAGAAATCATTCGCACCCAATTATACCAAATTGATTTGGAAGAAGAGCGGATGAAGATAATTTAAGAAGATTCGAATCGCTATTTTTTCAAAGCATCATCAACAATAGATTGTGCTTCTTCAAGAATTTTTTTCAAATGGTCGCTTCCCAAAAAACTTTCTGCATAAATCTTATAAATATCTTCTGTGCCTGATGGGCGGGCAGCGAACCAGCCATTCTCAGTCGTTACTTTTAAACCACCGATGGCAGCTCCGTTGCCGGGCGCATTTGTAAGTATGTTGGTTATTTTTTCACCAGCCATTTCATGTTGTGTAACCATCGATGCTGAAAGCTTGCTAAGTTTTTGTTTTTGCTCCGGAGTTGCTTTTGCTTCAATGCGATTATAAACAGGTTCGCCGAGTTCATGTGTAAGCTCAGTATATATTTCAGCAGGATCTTTTCCGGTTGCTGCAGTTATCTCTGCTGAAAGCAAAGCCAAAATAATCCCGTCCTTATCTGTTGTCCAGGTTTTGCCATTCATGCGCAAAAAAGAGGCGCCGGCACTTTCTTCTCCAGAAAAACCTACGGTGCCATTTAGCAAACCGTCAACAAACCATTTAAAGCCAACCGGCACTTCAAATAATTTTCGGTTAAGCTTAGCCGTTACCCGATCGATCATTTGGCTGCTCACCAATGTTTTTGCCACCATGGTTTTATCATTCCATTGCGGGCGATGTTGAAAAAGATAATAAATAGCAGCCGACAAATAATGGTTCGCCGGCATCAGTCCTGAGCTTTTTGTAACAATGCCATGCCTGTCGTGATCGGTATCACATGCAAATGCAATATCAAAACGGTCTTTCATTTCAACTAATCTTTTCATAGCATAGGGCGAAGAAGGGTCCATGCGGATCTGGCCATCCCAATCCAAAGTCATAAAACGAAAAGTGGGATCAACTATTTTTTCTGTAACAGTAAGATTAAGTTTATAAAGGTCGGCGATCGGTTGCCAGTAATGAACGCCAGCTCCGCCAAGTGGGTCAACACCAAGGTTCAGTTTTGAATCGCGGATCTTGCCCATGTCAACAATATTCACCAGGTCATTAATATAGGGATGAAGAAAATCGTAACCATGTGTGGTGGATGCGCGCACAGCTCTTGAATATGGAATTCTTTTAACTTCCGACAAATTGTTTCGCAATATTGTATTGGCTGTATTTTCTATCCACTGTGTGATGGCTGTTTCTGCAGGGCCGCCATGTGTTGGATTGTATTTAAAGCCACCATCATAAGGTGGGTTGTGAGATGGAGTGATCACAATGCCATCAGCCAATTCTGTTTTTCGGTTATTGTTATACGTTAGTATGGCATGTGATACGGCCGGAGTAGGAGTATATTCATCATTTTGTGCAATCATTAATTCAACGCCGTTCGCTGCCATCACTTCTATGGCAGTGATATTTGCAGGAACAGAAAGAGCATGTGTATCAAAGCCAAGAAACAATGGGCCATCTATCTGTTGTTGTTTTCGGTACATGCAAATAGCCTGAGTGATTGCCAGAATATGTGCTTCATTAAAAGCACTATTAAATGATGAACCGCGGTGACCCGATGTGCCGAAAGCCACTTGCTGTGCCGGCAGAGATGGATCGGGAGCCATCGAATAATATGCACTGATAAGTTTAGGAATATCAACGAGCATTTCTGGCTGGGCCAGCTTTCCGGCTAAAGGGCTAATTTCCATGGCTTATATTTTTGAAATGATTTTTTTTGGCCAGATTATTTTCTCAAATGAATATAGTCATTTCAATAAGCAAAGGAAAGGAATATTTTTACTATTGTGTTACCGGGCTGGGTTCAATCTGCAATAATTCAGAATCGATTTTATCAATTATGCTTGCATCAGCATTCAGGTCAAACTTTCTGGCGAACAGCGCCGTCGAATTTTTAAGTGCGCAGAAATCTTCGTCAGTTAATATCTTAGGCCTCGCTCCGCCAAGCGACCAATCAATATACCGGCGCGCATCATTAACCACGGTGCCCCTTAAATGAGAGTTCATTAATATTGTTGAGATCAGGAATTCATCCGGAGCCCACGTGAAGCGACAGAATCTTAAAAGCCTTTTGTTCTTCTTAAGAAAATCATTCAAATAGCTGGCAGCTTTCATGCTAAGCGTCCAATAAGATGAATAAGGCCCTCCGTAATATGTAAATGATGGCAGAAATTTTCTGTCGGGCATCATGCTATTCAAAAATATTTCAACGCGGGTTTTGCCTTTGAAGCTGAAATCTGTAAAATGATATTTAGTAAACCTCAGTTTTGCATGGCTCCACCAGGGTGATGGCTCTGCTTCGAAACTAATAAATGATTTGCCAATATTTGCGGCTAAGAAATCATGAATGTAATGTGGTGATTTAATAGGATAGTCCTGCCCGCTCATCAGGTTCACAAAATCATATTTTATACCGCTTTTTATTATTTCTTCCAAAGAATTCAGCATTGCTTTTACGCAACTAAAACCCGCCCAGTTAACCGATACCCTTTCTTTAATAAACCGGACCCTTGGCAGTTTTTGCAAATGCTCATAAGCTTTTATGTCGGTTTTTTTATCGATATGGATCCAGCAATCAAAATCATTGTGGGCAGCCATCACCTTCACAAGTCGATCGGCTAATTCCGGTTCTTTATATGCTATAATGAGACAGGCAACTTTCATTGCGGCTAATTTACAAATTTTAGTCTTTTGCGTTTTTTAGTCAATATGGCAACAAAAATTGTTATTAATTTGAAGCACAAACGTTTTGATATATATTTTATGCAAAATTAATTTTATCTTAATCGGTGTAAATAGCAAAAAAAACGGTAAATAAAGGCAATTAATTGTTTGTTTGCCTGTTTATGTTTTACTGACCAATATCCATGCATGGTAAATAATTTTAAAGCAAGAATTAAAAAGCTAAAGGCTAATCTGAATCTTTTGCGCACGCTAAAGCTCATCTACTCCGCCGAGCGTAGGTGGTCTGTACTGAGCATGCTGCTAATAGCGCTGGAAAGCATTTTATTCTTCCTATCTCTTTACTTGTTGAAATTGCTGATAGATGCCGTTTCAAAAAGCAAAGGCGGCAATTCACATGTAATAATAACATCCGTTCTTGCAGCAGGTTTTGCGGGGTTGATTTATGTAACAGTGAAAGCAATTTCCAGTTACGTTACTGAAGTGCAAGCGGCTAAAGTAGCTGAATATATTGACGACAAAATCCATTTGTGCGCAACAGGATTAGATCTTTCATTTTATGAAAGCCCGGATTATTTTGACATATTAAAACGTGCAAAAGATGCCAGCCCTGAGCGCCCCAATGCGATCGTCACCAATCTGGTTGAAATTACAAAAAACGGGATGATGCTTTTGGCAATTGGCTCCATTCTCGTTTCGATTGATTGGTTTTTATTGCCATTGCTCGTGTTGTTTGTTTTGCCAACCATGTTTGTGCGCATTCATTTTGCTGAAAAACTGCACGAGCGAAGGGTTCAGCAAACTGCTTTGGAAAGAAAGTCTGCATACTTAAGCACATTAATAACTTCCGATACATCAGCAAAAGAAATCAGAAGTCTGGGCTTAGGAGATTATTTAAGATCGATATATATCAAAATCAGGCTGAGCCTGCTTGCAGAACGTTTTCAGATTCTGCGCAAAAGCACAGTCAGTGAAATCATTACTACAGCCATTGCAACCATCGGATTTTTTTCAGCGATCGCCTATATCGTTAACGGTGTTGCACAAGGTAAAACAAGTGTTGGCGATATCACTTTGTTCCTGATCGCATTTCCACAATCTTTTAGTTTGCTTCAGGCATTATCATCGGGCATTTCTAAATTATACCAGAACAGCATTTTTGTTTCGGGGATTTTTGAGTTGATAGACCTGAAACCTATTCTTACTGATAATGAGAACACGGCCAATATTCCTTCGGATAAAAATATGATGCTTGAAATAAAAAATTTAAATTTTAAATATCCCCATTCAAAAGAACCGGCGCTTCATAATATAAATCTTCAAATTCCTTCGGGAAAAATAATAGCTGTGGTTGGTTTGAACGGCGCAGGCAAGACCACGTTAATTAAATTATTATCACGATTATACGATCCTTCATCAGGGCAAATTTGTATGGGCGGCATTGACATCAGGCAATTTAAAATTGCACAATACAGAAAACAGATCAGCACTGTGTTTCAGGATTTTGGTCGTTATAATGTTACGGTGAACGATAATATCCGTTTCGGCGATATAGATGGAAAAAGAAATGAGCATGAAATTATAGAAGCAGCAAAAAATTCCGGCGCGCATTCTTACATCGAAAAATTGCCGCAAGGTTATGACACTATGATGGGTCGGATTTTTGAAGATGGCCATGAAGTAAGTATTGGTCAATGGCAAAAACTCGCGATTGCAAGAGCGCTTTATAGCCCGGCACGTTTTCTGATTTTAGATGAAGCAACGAGTGCATTAGACGCCATGGCAGAGAGAGAATTATTCCAATCATTCCGGCAACGGATAGGCAATAGAGCTGCTCTGATTATTAGCCACAGAGTATCTGCGGTTGAGCATGCAGATTATATATATGTGCTTTCTGAAGGTCAGGTCAAACAGTCAGGCACACACGAAGAGTTGCTGCAAATGGACGGAGACTATGCCCGTCTTTTTAAAAAAAATGAAGAAGCACCTGAAACATTGAAGGCATGAAAAAAAATTTTTCTAAAAACATATTGTTCGTAAGCACATGCCATATTGATTGGGGCGGCAGTGAAGAGCTATGGGGAAAAACTGCGCACTTATTATTGGATAAAGGATTTCAGGTGATTGTTTATAAATCAAAAATCAATCGTGATCATCCTGAGTTTAAAAAATTAGCAGATAAAGGTGCAATATTGGCAGATTGGTATTCTACTTTTTCTTTAAGCAAAAGAGCTTATAAAAAAATGAACAGGGCATCTGGTAAGATTTCTAAAAAATCTTTACCTCCTGAATTAAAAAAAGACCACACCGGTGAAGCCTTCGTAAAAACAATCAGGAAATATAAACCAGGGTTGGTAATTGTATCGCAAGGAATTAATTTTGATGGCTTGCATCACGCATATCAATCTCTTTCTGAAAACATTCCTTATGTAATTATTTGTCAAAAAGCAGTTGATTTTTATTGGCCGAATATAAGCGAAAGGCAATTTATGATTAAGGCACTTCGGCATGCGCGAAAATGTTTTTTTGTTTCGCATCATAATCAAAGGCTCACTGAAGAACAATTCGGCATCAGATTAACAAACAGTGAAATAATTTATAACCCTGTAAAAATTTCCGGTAAGATTGCTTATCCATCTGTGAATGACGGTTACAAACTAGCTTGTGTAGCCCGGTTATTTTTATTAGACAAAGGACAGGATATTTTGCTGAGAATTTTATCTCAACAAAAATGGAAAGAAAGAGCAGTGAAGATTTCATTCATTGGAAGCGGCGATGATTATGAAGGCCTTTTCGAAATGGCCAGGCTCCTGAATATTTCTAACATTGAATTTATCGGTCAATCAAATGAAATGGAAAAAATATGGCAACAGCACCATGCCCTTATACTGCCATCACGAAGTGAGGGATTGCCTCTTTCATTAGTTGAAGCAATGGCTGCAGCAAGGCCGGTGATTGTTACTAATGCAGGCGGCAATGCTGAAATAGTAGAAGAAGGCATTACCGGATTTATCGGGCAGATCAATGAAACATCTTTTGATGAAGCGATGGAAAGAGCATGGAACAATCGCGAACATTGGAAATCGATGGGAAATAAAGCTGCTGAATTCATAGCGGAAAAAATTCCAAAAAATCCCGAAAATGATTTTGCTAACTACCTTAATGAAATTATAAATGAGCAATAAAGAATTGGTTTCTGTGATCATGCCGACTTATAACAGAGCGGACAAAGTTACAACAGCTATTGAGAGCGTTTTCAAACAACACTATGAACCGGTTGAATTGATTGTAGTTGATGATGGCTCTACTGATAACACAAAAGAAATTTTAAAAAAATATCCGCAGGCAAAATATATATGGCAAAAAAATGCGGGCCAGGCATCAGCACGAAACACCGGATTGAAGAATGCCAATGGCTCAATCATTGCTTCGCTTGATTCTGATGATTATTGGCAGCCCGAATTTCTTAGCCACTGTATTAAAAAACTTCAGGATGAAAATCTTGATTTTGTTTTTGCAAACTGGAAGCAGCAAATGCCCGATGGGCAGTATTCAGATTTTTTATCAGGCGATATTTTTTTGAGGCCATACAGCAAAAACGGAAAAGATAACTGGTTCAATTTAAATGACGAAGAGCTGCGCGAACTCTATCTCAGAGCTTGCCCTTCTCCATCATCGGCCGGAGTGATTCGCAGGTCATCCATTGTATCCGGATGGAATGAACAAATGAGAATTGGTGATGACTGGTGCCTTTATCTTGATATGGTGCTGTCAAAAAAATGCAAGGCCGCATTCACCATGGAACAATTATGGGACAAACAGATTAATGCAAATAATATTTACAACGGCCGCAATTGGAATGAAGTGCTTGAACTGCTTTATATAAAAGATCAAAAAGAATTTATGGAGCGTTACGAAAAATTACTTACAAAAGATGAACTTAAGATAATCACCAGAAGATATATACGTGGGTTGGTCGAGCTCGCCAAGCATAATATTTTTCGTGAGCACGATCTTGTTGGGTCATTAAGATTGATGAGAGAATCGGCAATCGTTAATCCTTTTTTTACTTTGTTAGCAATACCGGATGTGCTTAGGCAAGGAGTTGGCTGGCATATAAAAGAATTAACAATCAAAGCAAAAAAATAAACAGACAGCAAAATCATGAAAACAACCAATACAAAAATCGGCGGGCCCTATGATGAGTATTATGCTTCTCGATACAATAAAATATGGGGAGAGAGTGCTACCTGGGAAAGCGAAGCAAAATTTCATATTGAAACCATTTCTTCGCTCCTTAAAAATGCGAACAACTGGCTTGATGCAGGTTGCGGCACGGGGTTTCTCCTAAGCAAATTTCCCGGAGTGAGCCGCGCAGGTTTCGACTTATCAACTGCCATGTTGAGCGAAGCAAAAAAAGTGAACCATGACGTTGAATTCTTTAATCAGAACTTGCTTGATGCAAAACCTGGATGGAATAACAAATGGGATCTTGTGACTTGCACCGGGCAGCCATGGTCTTATTTGCCAACGCTTGAAGACATTGAAAAAGCAGTAAAAAATTTATCGGCATTTACATCCATGAAGGGAAAATTGATGCTCACACCTATCGACATTTCAGATTTCATCGGCATACATACTGCTAATTTTTTTGATGAAGATGCTATCAAAAATGAAGTTCCTGTTATCACAGCCATTCATTGGAGCTATAAAGAATTGGATACGATTGATCATAATTGTCTTTCGCCGAATTTGGATCAATGGGTAAGATGGTTCTCCAAATATTTTCATAAGGTTGAAATTTTATATTGGCCGCACGAGCCATCTTTTTTAATAATACCAAGGCGTGTTATTGTTTGCGGCGAAAAAAAATCCGAAGGCGATGAAAGCCCTGCAATCATAATAGAACATCCAATGCCTGCCGCGAAAAATAACAATGCGTCTCCATTATCATTTGTGCAATCCAAAATGCTTTTTGCCGAATTGTCGAGCCGTGTTTTTTCAGGAAGGATAATTAAAGGATTAGCAAAGAAAATATTTTCGAAAAGAAACTGATACAAAAACAATATCACTAAATTTTTTTTCATGCTGATTGATCAATGAGGAAAATTTTAAATACCATACGATCACATGAATGGTGGGAATACAAACTTCCGCCATTGCTTGCCATTGGATATGCTACTGCACTGTCTTCTGCAATGCCGTTTTATAAAGTCGCGATATGGTTGCTGTTTTTATTGGCCGCCATTATGGTGGGAGCAATATATGTTAGCATCATTAACGACATCACAGATTTGCAGGAAGATATTGCCAGTGGGAAAAAAAACCGAATGGCTTCTGTATCTGCAAAAGTGAGATGGATCTTTCCAGCGGTTTGCATTTTGCTTGGATTGATGTTTCTATATTTTTTATCGAACGATAAATTATCCTCTCTGCTTTATGCGATGCCATGGATATCTTTCAGCTTGTATTCTTTTCCGCCTGTAAGATTAAAAAAAAGAGGCGTGCTTGGTGTAATGGCCGATGCATGTGGATCACATATTTTTATAAGCTTGCTAATGGTATCAAGCATTAGTTTTTTTTGCGGGATAGCAATTGATTGGATCTGGTTTGCTGCAGTTGGAATATGGTCAGCAGCTTACGGGCTTCGTGGGATATTAACGCACCAATTTGCAGACAGAGAAAATGATATTAAAGTGAACCTGACAACTTATGCAAGCAAGGAAGATCCCAATTCGTTTAAAAGCAAAACCATTTTCATATTGCTAATAGAACTAAGCGCTTTTGCTATCATGTTGTGGCGCATCAATCTGTTCATAACAATTGTATTTTTGATTTTGTATTTCTTATTGCTGATTGCGCGCTACAAAATATTTGATTATAAAATCGTTGCCATCATCATCCCAAAAAATCATCCGTTCCAAATATTAATGGCTGATTATTATCAGCTTTTTTTTCCGCTTGCTTTATTGTTCAGTGTAGCATTTACTCAACCATATGCATGGTTGGTATTGATTGTACATCTGATTCTTTTCCCCAAAAAAATCATGCTCATTTTCAAAGACGCAATGATGGCATTAAAAGATACTCCATCATCCAGCTTGTAATTTTTTTTCATTTAAAAATTGAAGTTATGCTCAGCTCTTCGAATCAATAACATCTGTTATCGCAATCCCTTTTTTTTGAGATAAGCAATAAGCGCTGCAGGATGATCGGTTTGCAATCCTTTAAAACCAATATTCAAAGCTTTGTCCCAATTTTTAAATTCATCTGCACTTTGTATATCTGGCCAAACTGTTATGCCGGCTTTTGTTGCTGTCAAAATCAAACCTGGTGTATAGTCGCTGTAATCGCCATCCAATAATTCGAGTGGTGTTTTTGCAAGAAAAGAATTTAATTGGTCTTCATTTTTAATTTCGCCAGGCAGGCTTAACATCACGGGAATAGCGGGCACAAGCCTTCTCCATTCAGCGTATTGAAAAGCACTATTTATATAAACAACAACCTGTTTTTCCATGCCGTATTTTTTTATCATATCGTACGACTGCTTCACGCTGGCATCTTTAAAATCAAGATAGATATATATTTTATCCTTACAGGTTTTCAGCACTTCTTCAAATGTTGGGATGCTGTATGTTTTGGTACTGTCTTTTGTCTTATCTGTTATTTTTAATTTTTGCAGAGCTGCGTATGTAAGTTCGCTTATTCTTCCTTTGCCATTGGTCATTCTGTCAACAGTTGCATCGTGCATAATCACAAGCACGCTGTCTTTGGTAGTGCGCAAATCAATCTCTACGTAATCCACACCATGTTTGATTCCTTGCTCAAAAGCGGCAATGGTATTTTCAGGTACTTCAGTGTGATCACCGCGATGAGCGATAACAATAAACCTGTGTTTCAATTCGGGCAACATGGCTTTTTGTGCATTTATTTGTGCAGAGCAGAAAACAAAAATCAAAAAAATTATATTTCTTTTCATTCGAATTTTTTTTTTGCTTGTATCAAAGCTTGATGAATATTTTTTTTCTGTAGAGCAGCCAGGCCGGTATAAAATTAATGCCAACAAAAAGCAGCGCATACAGCAAACTTGCCAGCCTGGGGTCGGTGCCAGCATTGCTTAATCCATTTACAAACTTATCGTTCAACGTAACTCCTCCAAATTTGGCTTCATAAAAAAGTAAAGCCCATACATCAGCCAAAAAATAAATGGTGATGGCATTGGCGCCAAAAATAATTCCCGGCAGCGTTCCGCGGGTCCTGCCTTTTATATCAACTATAAAATAAAACGCGCCGAAAAGAAGTGCTGCAAATCCTGATGTTACAAGCACGAATGAGCTGGTCCATAAATTTTCATTAACGGGGAAAGCCAATCCCCAAAAATATCCTGCAATGGCAGAAAAAACGCCTGCGGTCATTAAGTAGTTTACTTTTTCATTAGGGCTTTTATCGCTCAGCATCAACCTGCCTGCCAGCATGCCGGTAATGCAGGAAACAACAGAAGTGATATTGGTTAAAATGCTTTCGGGATCCCATGTGCCTCGCCACATTTTGCCGGGAAGAAATTTTGTATCGATCCATGCTACGATATTTACTCCCGGATCCAGCATTACTTTGCCGGTGCCCGGTGTTGGAATGCAAGTAAGTGCGAGCCAATACAACAGAAGCAAAACTGCGGCTATCCATGCCTGTTGTTTCCAGTTTGTATTCAGATAAATGATTGCTGATATAAAAAATACAATCGCAATCCGCTGCAATGTTCCGGTCCATCGGATATTATGAAAGTCAAATTCAGGCATCAGGTTCAGGAACATGCCAACAGCATAAATCTTTAATGAGCGAAAGAATATTTTTTTGTACAATGAATTGCGTGCTTCACCTGCATCAAGCCTTTTTGAATAAGCTAGCACAATGGATGCTCCTACAAAAAAAAGAAAATAAGGAGCCACCTGATCTGTAAAAGACAAGCCGTTCCAAACCGTATGCCGCAAAGTAAAGTAGACGGAATTTTCGCTTCCGGGATAATTCACAACAATCATGGCTGCAATGGTGAAGCCTCTTAGTGCATCCAGGGATATTAATCTTTTAGCTTGATTAGGCATAATGTATTTTATTAATTACTAAAAAATTTTTATTTCGTTTTATGTTTGTCGCATTGCGTTAATAAGTTTGTATCGGCTTATCAGCATTAGACTCTTTGCAAGTTGAGCCAGCATCGATAGGTGGGCTGATTAGGCCAAAATATCTTCCCATCCAATAGGGCAACAGAAAAACATCACCACCGCCCAGTTCGGCTGACCCACTTCCATCATCATCCAACTTAAATAGATTTCTGTTATGCTTGTTCTCCGGCCTTTCGTCAGGCGGCAACACTTTACTAACAGGCCATTCGAATATATTGTCTTTAATATAGTTCAGGTCCTTTCTGCCGCTGTTGTGGATTGACCAGTTAATGAGGTCCAGCGGCATTCGTTTCAGTTCCCATATAGTTTCTGTAAGATTATTTTTTTTTGCACCTGTAACAACGGCATACATAATATTCCAGAGCGCATCTTTTTCCGGGCTGATTATATTCCAATGATCACTAATTGCTTTTCTATAAATATTTTTTAGTGTGCCATTGAGTGCGTAATTATATAAGCCGCCATAAGCCAAAAAATACATTTCATCATCAGAACAATTCCATCCGCCAGACATTAACTGGCTCCATTTATCTGCTGTGGCGGGTGCCGGGCCAATTTCTTTAATTGGGCGAGAGAGATTAGTAAGATATTTTTCTTTAAAAAGTAATTCTTTGGCTTTGGCTTTATACTTTTCCTTGCCTGTAAAATGCCAGGCCGTTTGTAAAAAGCTAATGATGTTGGATGAATAAAGTTTTTTATCGCCTACCATATTCGGGAACCTGTTCACATACTCAGGGTTCCATCTTCCCCATAAAGTTGGTTTGCCATCCGCGTCAATCAACTGAAGATTATTATCAAGAATGTAAGCGCTAAGCTCATCGAGCAAATCAATAGCTTTATTTTTTATATCGGCATCATCTATATATTGAGCGACCATTGTTAGTGCAAAATATTGTCCCACGGCCTGATCACTGCTGGCAGAACCTCGCCAATCCCATTCTTTATCGGCAGAATGTTTCCAACTGCTGGGCACACTGTCATAACCGGGATGCCAATAATATTTTTCTTCCTCGCGTATTTCAGGTTTAAAATCAGTAGCTCCCGTTCTTTCAATGCAACGGCCAAATAAACCTTTAATTCCACTAAGCGCAAATAATCTTTCCATCGCATCAAGAGATTCAATACAGTTTTTTTTTGCTTCACTGTCACGAGTAACCAAATAGCGGAATAATTCTGCAGACAAGTACATAGCAGTCCAAAGATTATCGCTGTCATGCGGTTTCATTTGCGACATAGATACATTCCCATTTTCTATCTCAGTATAATCGCTGTAAAAGCCATATCGTATATGCCTTTGCCTCACGATAGTTTCATAGTAAGCGGCTTTCTCTGCCAGCGTTATTTCATCAGAACATATTTTTGCAAGGCCATTATTAGTTAATATAAGTACACTGTTATCATCACCTTTAGCAATATCTAAAACTTTGTTTCCGGTTAGCCATCTTTCAGAAGCGTAATAATCAAATTTACCATCAGGCTTCATCATAAAAGCTCCATTCGATGATCCAAACCATGTATTGCCATTTATCTCTTCAATAGCAGTGATGTCATCATCAGGCAAGTTGCTGAAGGATTGTGCCAAGGCATGTGTATACGGAGGCTTTATTTCCAGATAGCCATTGTGCGTGCCTATCAATATTTTATTTTTAAGAACTTTAAAAACCGTAAAACCGTCACCAGAAAAAACAGCAGAGAGTTTTTTTTCTAAAGGAGAAAAAACGTAAAGCATATTGGCAGAAAGCAACCAAAACAAATTTTTATTTTCATCGAATTGCAGATGCAGCAATGCAGATGATGGTGACTCGCCTGACCAAACTATTTTATCGTGCTGAATTAGCTTGATTTGATTTCCATCTGAAATGAGAAAACTAAAATCTTTTCCGGCCGCAATTAAACTTGCGTTTTGCATGCCGTGTGGAATGTATAATTTTCCGGCCCATGCATTGCTTAGTACCGATTTGTCATTAATAAAAACATACTCATTTTTATACAAGCACATGCTCGAAATTTTTTCATCTGTCATCGGCCTGTAACTAACATCTTTTACCAAAGTGCCTGAATGCAAAAGTTTGCCCATTAACGGCATTTGCAATCCATTTTTAGCAAGCACTTTTATATTTCCATTATGATCAGATAAAACTTTGAGCGGTTTGTAATTGCTATCAATAAAGCGATACTTTATGCTATATCGCTGGTTGTACGGAATATCTTTGTAAGAAAATAATGCGCCGCTTGAATTGTATGATCTGTTTGTGAAGATTGGTTTTTCAGAAATTATTTTTTTGAGAGGCTTACTAATCACTTTTAAATAACGCCCCATCCAATAGGGCAGTAGCCAAATATCACCGGCGCTATACTCCGCTCTTCCATTGTCATCGCCGCCATCCAAATCAAAGCGATTTGAATTATGTCTGCTCACAGGCAATTCATCCGGAGGCAACACTTGTTGGATAGTTTGATTGCGAAAATTCTGCGGTATAAAATCAATATCTTTTCTTTCACTGTTCTTTACTTTCCAATCGATCATATCAAGCGGAAATTTTTGCAGATACCAGGCTGCTTCATTTAGGTCGAAATTTTTTACGCCGGTTATTGCAGTAAAAATATCCCATGCGCCTTCTTTCTCCGGTCTTTCAATTTGCCAATGATCAATAATGGCTTCTTTGAATTTATTCTTCAATGTGTCATTCAGCGCATATCTGTACAATCCCCAATAACCAAGAAAATACATTTCATCATCAGAGTGGTTCCACCCGTCAGATAGTTCTTTGCTTAATGCATCCGCATCTGCAGGAGCATGATCAATCTCTTTCATAGGCCGCATCAGGTTTTCCAGATAGCCGTATTTATTCAGCAGTTCAAAAGCTTTTTCTTTATATATTTTTCCACCTGTGAAATGATAAGCTGTCTGTAGCATCGAAGTAATATTGGAAGAAGTGATTTTTCTATCGCCCACTATTTTTGGCCTTACATTTACATATTCAGGATTCCATCTGCCCCATCTGGTTGGCTTGCCATCCCAATCCACTAAATACATTTCATGCTCTACAATATGCGTCATCAATGCATCCATTAATTTGATGGCTTTGTTTTTTATATCAGGCACATCAATCAATTCGGCGATGACACCAAAAACAAACATGTGGCCAATGGCTTCATCACTGCTTGTGGTAGATTTCCAATCCCATTCAGGATGATGGATTGTCGCCATGGCCCTGAAGCTGGCTGTGCGCCTGCATTGCCAGGATATTCTTCTTTCAATTCCGTATTGCCTTTCGGTTCACGGTCATGCACATCTGAAATTTCATATCCTCTTCTTTCAAACGAGCGTGATGGAAAACCTTTGAGCGAATTGACTGTATATAAACGCTCCATCGCATCCAATGACTCTCTGCAATTTTCGAGCGCCTCGGGTGATTTGGTTGCTGCGTATCGAAATACTTCCGCGGCCAAATACATAGATGTCCAAAGACCATCATTGTCCGAATCTTCTAATGAGCCGGAACTTATATCTCCGTTTTTCATTCCTGCAAGCGTTGCATTCAATCCTAAACGTATATGCCTTAATCGAACCTGTTTTTCATAATACATTGCCTTTTCAAACAATGTGGAAGATTAAAAACGAATTTCGCCCAAACCTTTTTCTGTAAGTATTAATACAGTGCCGTTCGCGCCGTCAGCAATATCTGTTACTTTATCTGAAGGAAGCCAACGCTTTGAAGCATAGTATTTGTATTTCCCGTTGCGCTGTAATGTGAATGCTCCGCTTGTTGAGCCAAACCAAAGTCTGTTATTAATTTCTTTTGTTACTGTTATATCAACGCAAGGCAATTTGTTTATTACTTCTGTTTGTTGAGCAGTGTTTATAATGAATTTGAAATAGCCATTGTGCGTGCCGATTACTAATTCATCATTTTTATTCGATAATGAAAAGCAGGATAAGCCTTCAGCGCTGAATTTTTTTTGTATGAGTTTTTGTTTGGGGTCGAAAACAGAAACGCCATTTTCACAAAGCAGCCAAAAGAAATTTCTTTTTGAGTCATATAAAATATCGATCAACTTATTATCAGTATTTCCTTCCCACAATAATTTGGAATCTTTCAGATATTGCAGTGACGAGCCATCTGAAAGCAGAAACGAAAAATCTTCACCTCCGCAAAACGTAGTAACGGCGGCCGTTGTATGATTGCAGTATAATGTGCCTGCCCACGCATTGCTGAACACTGCTTTATCATCTACGTACACAAACTGATTTTGGTATAGACCGATACTTTTTATTTTTTTATTTAGCATCGGCAAATAAGAAATATCCGAAACCAATTCACCTGGGTAAAGAAACTGACCGCCGGATTTTTTTAAAATGCCTTTGGAAGAATATATTTGAATATTACCATTTCTGTCGCAGCAAATTTTTCTTAACGAGAGATTGTCTGCATCTTTTGCAAAATATTTTATACTGTAATCCTGCAGGAATGATGTGTCTTTATAAGAAGGTTGAGAAGATGATTTCTGAGCATCAACATTGAATGCAACTAAATAATTCAAAAAAAATATTATCAGGAATAAAAAGCGCAAACAATAATGAATCATTATTAATCAGGTTTTTTAGAAATTATCGGATCATTTTAAGATACTTTCCCATCCAGTATGGATAAAGCCAAAACACAGGCTCCCGCTCAGTTTCAGGCGAGCCACTTGTTGCGGCCCATGGATTTTTATCCCAGCGCACTGTGCTTCGTATACTTGCAGGCGGCAATTGTTCCACCTGCAAATCGTCCAAAACGGGAGTATGCACAAGTTTTACATCTTCTCGTTTTGTGTGATCAATATTCCAATCAACAAGATCAAGCGGTGCATCAATCAAAAAATTAACTGATGATTCAAGCTCCACCTTTTTATTTCGTGCATAGCAATACAGAAAATTGATAAGAGGACTTTTATCTTTCTTTCTATACTGCATCCACTTGTCCATATATTGTTGATAGAATGCAAGCAGCCTGGGATTTTTTTCGCAATGAATAAGTATTGGAAACATATAAGCCTGCATGGTGAGATCGTAATAAATAAACCATGCAGGGTTCTGGTCGATTGATTCAGCCATATTTTCCAAATAATGTTCTTTATTGATCATGTGCAGATAATGCTGCTGATATTTTTCATCATTCGTCATGTAATACGCAAGCTTTAAAAAGGCGAGCAGCTCCATAGAGTTTTCAGCTCTATCCTGCGCCCATTCAGGATCCCGGTTAAGCGATTCCGGCGACCACACAGACCATCGCGTATGCTTTCCATCAATATCCATCATGTAAAAATTATGCGCTATCAGATGATCAACCAACGAAGCCACATGTTGGCGCACAATAATTTTTTCGTCTTCACTTGCAGCCAATTGATAATAAAAATAATATCCCATCATATGCCCGCACCATTCATCGCTGCTTGCATCTCCTTTCCATAACCATTTGCCATCTGCAGATTTATGCCAACGAGTTTCCACAGGTTTGTACCGTGGTTCATTCACCAGTTCATCAGCTAATTCTTTTTCAGTGTAGGAACGATTGCCGTCATGCACTCTGTCTGCCCATTCAATTGGCACAATCGTTCTTGCGAAGTATCCATCACCGTTAGTCACATCTTTTAATTGTTTTAAAAAGTGAAATGCTTTTTTTGCTTTTTCTCTCGCATCTTCACTTCCTGTTGCAGCGTAGTGAAAAGATTCCATTGATAAATAGTTGCCTGTAAATTCTCCATCGTTGTCATCATCCTCAGCACGCCATTGTGTTGTATCGCCCGGTGTTAGAAGATGGCATTGGCCTGCAATACACGGCTCGCGGATATGTCTTCTCATTAAAACTTCATAAAAATAATCCTGCTTGGAATCAAGGGTCATCTTTCTTTTTTTGATGGCGCTCACGCCTTGTTCTGTTGCGATCCACGCATCGCCGTTTTGATCAAAAGCAATATCATTTACATGGTCATCTATTAGCCAGCGCTTGCTAAATCGGAGTGAATGTTTTCCATCAGGATAAAATCTTACTGCTCCAACTTTTGTTCCCACCCACATTATGCCATCAGGAGATTTTTTTATGCAGCTCATATAAATTGACGGGCAACCTTGTTTCGGTGTAATTACTTTTTGTTGCTTATCGTTTTTAATTACAGATATGCCGCCAAGCCCCACAGCCCACAAGTTGTTTTCTTTGCTCATCGCAACTCCTTTCAGTCCTGCGCTTAATAATAAATCAGTTTTGTAGAAATGGGTTGTGCCTTTTTTATTGCAATGATAAAGCCCTACATCGCTTGCAATCCACAACCCTTCGTTATTATCAGACACGGCACCTCTGACTGATTTTGCAACAGGGTAATTTTTTTTCTCAAACGCATCCCCGTTATTTATCCAAACACCTTTAGGCCCTAATGCATATATACCTTCTTTGGATGTGCAAAGAATTGATATTGGGCCATTCGTGCCTGCAATTTGTTTCAGTAAATTATTTTGAAATTGAAAAACGCCTTTCCAATTTCCAATCCAAACAACATTATTTTTATCAACTGTTACTGAATAAGCCGGGCCGTTATCCGTTTCGGCAAATTGCAAAGCAGACCAAACCGGTTCACCATTTTTCTTTTTGTATATGCCGGATGCTGTTGCTATGTACACATTAAATTCTTTGTCAACTGCGATGCTGCGCACATTATTTTCTTTTTCGGTTTTCCCAATCGGATATGCTTCATGGTATTCCTGAAAAAATTCCTGATCTGATTTGTAAGAAACTATGCCGGAAATTTCTTCGGCAGATTTTTGCGCATCAACCCACTTAAAAAAAAACAATAAAAAGAAAAATGAAATAACTTTTTTCATGAAAATATTTAGTTCAGTAATTGGTATGAAAAATGTCTCAGATTATTTCCCCACTGCCTTTTCTATTAATTTTTGTACCGCATCTACAACTTGTATTTCACATCTTCCTCCTTGTTGCCTCGACTTTTTTACAATTGTCATTTTTTGCATTAGCCAGTTTGCATCGGCATTCTTTTGATCATGTACGTACCGCATTGCTTCCAGTCCTGCATTGGCGAGTGCAGAGAGGTTTTCAGATAATACAGCGGCTTCTTCAAGTACCGGAGAGTTAAGAAGAAGCCTTTTGAACGCTGTATCATTTTTTTCCCATAGGAATAATTTTTCCGTGATCTGTTTTTCAAGTTCAGGAGTTGAATGAGCTAAAAATTCTTCCACGTTTTTATTAAATATTCTTGGCAGTTTTTGATCCGGTGAAGCAACATCAGCCAATTTTGTGAATGAAGAAAAAACAGAGTACATAGTATCGCCTTCATTTCGTTCATATATTTTTAATGGCTCCAGCACATCAACCAACACTTCAAGCGGTTCAATATCGTATCCATTTGCAAGTTGGCGCATCAAAGCATATTTGTAAGAAATATGCCGGAGGCCAAGAGCTTCCAATTGCAGGCTCACTATATCAAGCCTGCGATACATATCATCAATATTATTTACCGTTTGCTTGGACCATAATCTTTCTGCGATAGCTGCCGAACGAGGCCATATTCTTGAATCAACTGTTACAGGTGTTACCATTTCACTCCACATGGTAGCTTCACCGCCAAGAATATTTTTCTTTTCCTGATCGCTAAGTTGTACGCTGTCAGGAATTGGATCGTTCATGTAATGATAAGAAGCAGGTTGAATGAGATCAATATAATATCCGTATGAAAGAATTGCTTTGTGACCTTTTTTTACTGAACTATAAAAACTTTCATTGCCCCTCCATGATTGTATAACGATTTCATTTGGCACGCCGGGCTGCAAAATTTCATCCCAGCCCATCATTATTTTTCCTGTGCTTTTTATAATCGGAAGAAGGCGTGCATTAAAATAAGTTTGCAGGTCCATATATTTTTTCATGCCTTTTGCTTGCATGAAAGATTTTATATGCGGCGTGCTTTCCCAGTCTTTTCCAGTATTCTCATCGCCACCAATATGAAAATAATCATCAGGAAAAAGTGAAGACATTTCTTTAAAAAGTTTTTCAAGAAAAGGATAAAGCTTTTCGTTTGTCGGATCCATCACCGGATCAAATACTCCGAAATATCGTTGCAGTTTGTAATCTCTTTTCACGCTTGCATATTCAGGATATGCAGTTAAGATAGCGGTTGTGTGCGCCGGTACTACAAATTCAGGAACTACTCTGATTCCTCTTTGATCCGCATAGTGAACGATGTCACGGATTTCTTCCTGCGTATAAAAAATGCCATCCGAAGCAACTTGCTGAAGGCGTGGAAATATTTTTGATTCTACTCTAAAACCCTGATCATTGGAAAGGTGGAGGTGAAGCACGTTCATTTTTACTGCGGCCATCCCATCTATTGTTCTTTTCACCACATCTACAGGCATGAAGTGAAGAACAACATCCAGCAAAAGCCCGCGCCATGCGAATCTTGGCTCGTCATGAATTTCTACTCCGGGGAAATAATATTGATTGGCCTCATTGCTTACTAACTGCAATAATGTTTCTAAAGCATGAATAGCGCCGAGATCAGTTTCCGCTTCAACTAAAACCTGAGCTGCATTTGTTTTAAGTGAGTAGCTTTCGTCTTCGCCTAATTTTAATTTTCCCGGTCGATGAATTTTGATTAACAAAGTGGCTCGAATATTATTGCTGTCTTTCCGGGTAACATAACCTTGTTTATCCAGAAAAATTCCTGTCTTGTTGCTTAAGCACCTTATAAATCTGCTCGCTCCGGCATAAATGCGTTCATTTGCATTTCCAATTACGGATATACGAAACCGTTGGTCAATCAATACTTTGCCTGAATTTATTTTTAGCGATGCAGGTACTGGCATGAGATTAAATGTATTGTTCTCCTGAGCAGAACAAACAAGCTCTGAAAAAAAAAGCACCAGCGCCAACACGGTCCGTTGGATCATTGCTATATGTCTGTCATTTTTTACCAAGGTTCAGTTGTGCCTTGAAGTAGCCAGAATTTAGACCATGAGCTATTGTTTCCATCTGTTCCATTATAAGACGAAGTCGCCAATTTGTTGATGGCTACATTTGCATTGGCAGAATTGTTCTGAAGTTCAGAATTGCCGTAGGTAAAGCGAACGGGTATTGCATCCCGATAAGATCCAAATCCAACGGTCAAACTTGGGAATCCTGTTCTTCTCCAATCCATATAGGCCTCATTGCAAGCCTGCCATGCAGCAATCCATTTCTGTGTGATGATCTGCTGAAGCGTTCCGTTGTAGGCAACAGCAGGCTGTGACATATAAGTGTTATAATCTTTTACACAGCCGTAGTAATTGTTCACATCATTCTGGTAACTGCTGAACACTTGCCAGGTGGTGAAAGAAGCCTGAATGCCATTATAATACCAAGTAGCGGCGGAACTACCAACATTCCATCCTTTTTGCGCTGCTTCAGCAAGGTCAAAACAGACTTCTGCATAGGATGCTATCCGATCCGCCAGCAAAGGGCCACCAGGGTTATCGTAAATATCCCTGCGCAGGTAAGACACATAATTGTTTACGGAAGTAGCTTGTGTCCCTGTTGAATTGAGGTTGTATTGAAAGTCAGGATAGTTTGAATAACTAATGGGGATACCCACATAGACAGAAGATGTATCATATAAATTTTGTACCGGGAGGCTCAACCCTTCCCAAGGCCTATCCTGTGTGTATGTGGCCAAATTGAATTGTTTATAATTATTCGCTAAGGCTACCGGAAGATTGATATAACGGATATTATTGATTGTTGAGTCAATAGAAGGGTAACCAACCGGAAATATAGCGTTTGTTGAGTCCACTTGACTAGGGGTGATAATGGGTTCAGCCATGATCACAATTCTTGGGTCTTTTAATGCTTTCAAAGTCATGGTCATGGTGCCACTCATTTTATTCCGGTTATAGCCTGAGGAACCATTGTACAAGGTACAGAACTGATAGGACGAAGGCTGATCCTTGCCTGGCAACATCATCATGCAATCATCGGTCGTGCTCTGGAAAACGCTGTCGGCAACAGCTTCCACATTTGCCTGTTCGTTCAATTTTGAGGAAAGCCGCATATAATAACGCAACATCAATGTATAGGCAAATTTTTTCCATTGTACAGGGTCACCACCATAAAACACATCAGATGTTTGGGTAGTGCTTGTTATTTCAGGATGGGTTGCCATTGTGCCCTGAAAATGGGTGATGGCAGCTTGAAGGTCCGAAATGACCCTCGCATAAATACTTTGCTGGCTGTCAAATGTAGGGAACTCATAAGCACCACCCTGATCCCCACTGATTGCCATGGAATCAGGTGCATCGCCCCAAAAATCGGCAATATTGCCAAACTGGAATGCACGCATCACCAATGCTACCCCTTGGTGAAAATCCCAATTATTTGCTATGGCCCCTGCAAGCAGGGCCTTGTTATTATTCAATATAGCATAATTGCCGCTCCAATCAAAGTCGCCTGGGTCCCATTGGTATTCGCTAAAGGTGCCCTGGAATGCATCTTGTGCAGTTTGCTGCATAGCCCCTGATATATTCCCTGAACCCAGGTTTCCATACCAGGTGGCTGTGCTGGTTAGCACGCCTGCCATTAGGTAATCCGGGGCGGCGCCCGAAGTGGCTATACTATTCGGGTTGGAATTCAGCACAGAGAATTTTTTACAGGAGTCGCCCATTGAAATTATTACCAGGAAAACGCAGCTAATCAATAAAACTTTTTTTGCGCTTTTCATCTTTATATATTTTTATAAATGACTAATATTAATCCTAAAAACGAACATTAAGCTTAAAGCCAACCGGAATGGTCCAGGGTGTGATATTATAGTATTCAATACCTTGCTTGAATTGGGCACCATTGGCCTGGGCACCAGGTTGGTAGTTGAATGCCTGCTCCGGATCAACACCTATCTTGGCCTTTGTCCACAAAATCACATTTCTTGTGTAAACACCTATTGATATCCCCTGAACCTTAAGAGAATTGGCCAGGTTTTTCGATAACTCCACCGATATGTTCAGTTCCCTCAGCTTTATATAGGATGCACTGAACATGTCCTCTTTCGCAAAACTCCAAAACCCATTGGTCGTCGCATCCTCGTAAACATCATACTGGGTGGTGTTTGGATCCCCAAGGTTTTCAATATAACCACCATTCCCATCACTGTAAACACCAGGATAAAACGCGGCATCCCAGATGGGGAAGCCTGGTACAGCTCCCGTATTTTGGACAATCGCAGGGTCATCCAATATCCCCCCTTGGGTTGCCGTAGTGCAGGCACAGCCTACAATTTTTGCAGCCTGAAGGCCGTTAACCTCGATATTGGCTGCAGGGTTTGATTTAAGATAGGCAGGGATATTGTTTGCGTATGCCGCAGGTATCTTGATGCCCATATTTTCCTGGTATTTTAAATTTGCATTGGATCCCTGATAACGGTAGGTTTTGGAATAGAAAAGACCACCCAGCCGCATATCCAGATTGGCACTCAAAGTTACCCTTTTGTAAGTAAGAGAGGTTTGCATTCCCATCAACAATTTTGGGTTAAAGTTCCCAACTACCTGCTTATGCTGAAAATCACCTCCATTCACTTTTTGATAATAGCCACCGCCATCCAGTAATGGATATCCATAGTAAGGTGAGCTTTTATCATGTAACTGTAGCAAGTTCATTGTCCCACAACTGACCAATCTTTCCATCACTGATCACTGTTATAGGATTGCCTTTGGAGTCGACCTGATTGGGTATTGCCTGGCCTTTGGCATATGTCCATGAACCTGTTGGCCCGTCTTGCCAGAAAGAGAAATAAGGCACTCCATCAGTTAAAGACATAACATAAGTATTATTCTTTGTATAATTTATGGAAATATCCCAAGTCCAATCTTTGCTTTTGATGACGGTGCCACCCAATTGCAATTCGATACCATTGCTACGTACCAAGCCTGCATTGATTTGTCTGGCTGTGTAGCCGGAAGATGAAGGGGTGCTGATACCCAAAATCTGGTTCTTATTATCCGATTGGTAAATAGTTCCGCTAAACCTGAGACGGTTTTCTAACATGGCCACATCAATCCCGCCCTCTGTTGAAATTGCTTGCTCGGGTTTGAGGTTAGGGTTAAGCAATGTTCCTGAAAGTGATTCGGTCGTGATACCACCATAACTGCCGATTCCCACGGTGCCATACAAGTTATATGGGTTGGTATCCTTGCCCACACTTGCCCATCCACCACGCAGTTTCACCAAATTCACCAAATGACCAAAATCAATCAGCTTACTAAGCAATAAGCTCAGTGAGGCAGATGGGTAAAAATAAGAGTTATTCCCGGGCGGCAAGGTGCTGGACCAGTCATTCCTGCCTGTCAAATCCAGATAGGCTAAATCCGCATATCCGAGAGAGGCGGTTGCATAAGCACTATAAACAGCTTTCTGGTTATAACCTGAATTATACCGGATATTTGCCTGTGAAATATTGGAAACATTGAAAAGCTCTGGGGCTATGATTCCTCCCCCTTGCACAGAATAAAGTTGATTGGAAGAATTGTATTGATAAAGCAGGTTACCCCCAGCCGAAGCAGAGATATCGAACTTTTTCCAAAAATTATTTTTGTAAGTGACCAGAAAATCTGTGTTGCTTTCGTTATTATACAAATTGGTCAGCCCGTAGTAACCGTTTAGTTCACCAGTATAGCTTTTGGATATTTTAGTTTCACGATTTTCGTAAAACAAATCCTGGGAATAGCGGACAAATGCGCTGAAATGGGAGTCGAAATTGAAACTGGCCTTTAAGTTTCCATAAATATGGTTGCGCACAAAACCATTTTTGGTTTGGTCAAGCACAAACCAAGGGTTGTCAGGAACGTCATTCCCAATCTCGCTTTCAGGATCCGGGCTTGCATCTACGCCCACGGCGGCCAGTGGCTTAAATTGCTGAACCCCCGGTGTTGTCCAAATACTGTGTTGCCCAACCTGTTTGATGTCAACACTTGCCGGATAGTTGATCACATCCTGTAACACCCCATTGCCATTGCCAGCGACGATATTGTCGGTCGCCGAACGGGTATAATTGATGGAAGCGGATAGTCTTACATCCCGAGTTATTTTGTGTTCTACATTCAAGGAAAGGTTGTGCCTGCCAAGACCGCTTGTCTTCACGATACCCGTATTTACCATATTGGTATAGGAAAAACGGTAATTGTCTTTTTCCGTTGAATTTTCCACTGACAGACTATTGGTGGTAGTAAAGCCAGGCTGAACAAACAATTTCAGGTTATTATGCGAAGTGAGCGCATAAGGCTTATAAGTGCCATCGGTCTGCAATGGGCTGTTCCATTGGATGGCTTGAATGCCCTGGTTAAGCGGTGTGCCAAAATAATAATTGGCCCAACCTGGCGGCACATCCACAATCACTCCATTCCAGCTATTGGAACCAGTAGGAACAGTATATGGGTTAATCCCCATCGAATAAGCCTGATTGTTTTGGAAATAATGGTAAGGAATGGCGGCTTCGTCTGTTGAACTAAAAGTTACACCAAGCCCTTTCGATTTTCTACCAGATTTAGTAGTTATGAGCACCACCCCATTACCAGCTCGCGAGCCATAAAGTGCAGCCGCACTGGGTCCTTTCAATATGGATATGTTCTCAATATCGTTGGGGTTGATATCCGATATTACATTGCCATAATCCACATCGTTTCCGTTACCATTATTAACTCCAATATTGTTCATAGAGTTTTGCAAGGGCACCCCATCAATAACAAATAAAGGTTGGTTGTCGCTGTTCAGGGATCGTATCCCGCGGATAACAACGCTCACAGAAGATGTGGGATTAGCGCCAGTTTGGCTAACAACTACACCAGATACCTTTCCGGCCATAGAGCTCATGGCATTGGTTTGCGCCACCTTATTCATATCTTCTCCATTTATTTGACCAACATCATACCCGAGAGATCTTTTGTTCCTCGTTATACCAAGCGCAGTAACAACCACTCCCGTAAGAGTATTGCCATTGCCGGCTTGCAGTGTTGCATTGATAAATGTTTTCTTGTCAACAGAAATTTCCAGAGTATTGTATCCTAAATAAGAAATCAGGATCGTTGCATTTTCATTTGAAACAGCGAGCTGAAAATTCCCGGCTGAATCTGATATGACACCTGTTCTGCCGCCTTTCTCCATCACGTTCGCTCCAAAAACAGGGCCTGAAGCATCAGACACCTTGCCTCTGACAATGATCTGGCCGTTTCGCGGATCCGTCTTTTTCCCTGATGTGTTGTTTTGTGACATCAGGTTTTTGCTGGCAAAAAACGTTAAGCATGTCAATAGCATTAGCCATTGCAATAATGGTCTAAGCAGCATTTGGTTAGTCATTTTTGTATTATTAGCAGTTAGTAAATCTGATATCGGCCTCGGCTAAATTAATTTTTTAAGAGCCTTCAGTTAGTAAAAAAACGGGTAAGGATATTCCAATTTTTTTCTTTCGGATAGGTTAAGCGCAAATAAAGCTGTTATGCTTTCTAAAATAATAATGGCTTATCTATTCCATTATAAGAAGACAGAACAGGGCTTTCAGGAGGCAATTCGGTAACGATGTAATCAATGGCGGTTATATCGCAGATCTTGATTTTTTGAACAGTGCCAAATTTTTCTGCAATGCTGACCACTGCAACTTTTTTGGCGCCCCTGATCATAGCTCTCATCACATGCACAACTTCCCAATCAGTATCCGTAAGGCCATCATTAAATGAAATGCCGTTAGTGCCTATGATGCACAAATCGGTACTTATATTTGAGAGCTCATTTATCACACTTGCGCCGGTATGTATGTTCATATTTTTCGCAAGCTTTCCACCAATTGAAATCACTTCTATATTTTCATGTTCAGCCAGGGTAAGCGCGATGACAGGGCTAACCGTAAAAAAAGTCGCCCTCAAATCATCAGGTATTCTTTTGGCAATCTCCATAATGGTAGTGCCACCTTCCAGCAAAATCATCATATCGTCTTTGAAAAGGCTAATTGCTTTATCCGCAATAACCCGCTTAGCTTCCAAAGCATAAACTTCATTTTGTCCGTTAAAAGGATAATGGAAAGTTTTGCTCATTGCCCCGCCATGCACTTTTAAAATCAAACCTTGATCCGCTAATTCATTCAAATCTCTTCTTATAGTATCTTCAGAAACAATCAGTTGGTCTTTCAAATCGTTCGACAGGACCTTGTTGTGAAGGTTTATTTCTTTCAAAATAATTTTATGCCTTTCTTCTTTCAGCATTCAATTGCTAATTATTTATTAAAATTGAAATTAAGGTATTTTGCATGAATTTACATACTTTTATAAAAAATAGCAGAAAAAAAACGCAATGATAATACTAACTTAATTCTCATGACAAATATTACTGAGCAACATTCGGCTCACAGATACCTGGAAACAAAAAAAATAGAAGAGATCACCTCACTGATTAACAATGAAAATGCGATGGTCGCTGACGCTATCTACAAAGTTCTGCCACAAATTAACAGTCTTATATATGCGATAGTAGGCAAATTAAAAACGGGCGGAAGAATGTTTTATCTCGGAGCAGGAAGTGGCGGCAGATTATCGGTGCTTGATGTAATTGAGCTTCCAACTACTTTTGGGATAGAAAAAGGAATCGTGAATACCATTCTTGCGGGAGGAATTGAGCACCTTGTTGAAGCAAGAGAAGAAATGGAAGACAATTTCGACGAAGGATGGCAAAGGCTTACAGATGAAAATGCAACGGAAAAAGATATTGTGATAGGAATTTCTGCAAGTGGCACAACGCCCTTCGTTCTTGGCGCATTGGAAGCCTGCCGCAAAAATAATATTGCTACGGGATGCATCGTAAGCAATCCTGATTCGCCAATAGCTGAACAAGCAGATTATCCGGTTGAAGTGATAACAGGCCCTGAATTTATTACCGGAAGCACGAGGATGAAATGCGGCACTGCTCAAAAAATGATTTTTGATATCATCAGTACAACTGTTATGATCCAGATGGGCAGGGTAGAGGATAATCAAATGGTGAACGTGAAGCTTATAAATAATAAGATAACAGACAGAGCTGTGAAAATGCTCATAGAAAAATCGGGCATAGAAAATTATGAAGAGGCAAAGACCTTGCTGCTGAAACATGGCAGCGTTAAAAATGCGATCAATCATTTGAAGTAACATTTATTACCAAGCATAGAATAGCTCTCAAGGTCATGAGAATAATAAGCAAACCAATTTTTATTATAGGCACTTTGTTTTTTGTATTTGGATTTGTAACCTGGCTAAGCTCTATACTCATCCCTTATTTGAAAATAGCTTGCCAGCTAAGCAATCGTTCTTCTTATCTTGTAGCATCTGCATTTTATATTTCTTATGTAGTAATGGCGATGCCATCGGCTTCAATATTAAAATTTACGGGATACAAAAAAGGCATGTCGCTCGGACTTATTATTATGGCAGCAGGCGCAGCAATTTTTATTCCTGCTGCGATTGAAAGATTGTATTCATTATTTCTGGCAGGGCTTTTTGTGTTAGGAACGGGCATGACTATTTTGCAAACAGCCGCAAATCCTTATATAACAATTTTAGGCCCCATAGAAAGTGCGGCAAAGCGCATGAGCATGATGGGCATTTGTAACGCAACGGCAAGTATTATTGGGCCGCTAATTCTTGGCGCTACTATTTTGGAAAATGTTGATGATATAAAAGTTCAGGCCGATCAAGCAAGCGCTTTGCAAAAAATTGATATACTCAATGACCTTTCGCACCGCGTTATACTTCCGTATTCTATCATGGTTGTTGCATTGATTTTACTGGCAATCATTATTTTTTTTTCCAGTCTTCCGGATATGGATGATTATACAGAAGATGAATCTGCCTCGTTAGTAAACAATAATAAAACCAGCATATTTCACTTTCCTCATTTGCTTCTTGGAGTGTTTACTCTATTTCTTTATGTTGGTGTTGAAGTGATAGCCGGCGATACTATTGTGAGTTACGGTGCATCGCAAGGGATGCCGCTTTCATCAGCTAAATTTTTTGCAAGCTGCACTCAGGCATGCATGTTCGTTGGCTATATAATTGGAATTGCGGTGATGCCAAAATATATTTCACAACAAAAGCTGTTAAAAATATCTCCGCTATTAGGCTTGTTATTTGTCTCAATTGCACTTTTTACAAAAGGCCTGGTGTCAGTGGCATTTATTGCTTTATTAGGTCTCGCCAATTCGGCTGTTTGGCCCGCCATTTGGCCGCTTGCAATCAATGGTCTCGGGAGGTTTACAAAAATAGGTTCATCGTTTTTGATAATAGCTATTGGCGGCGGTGCGCTTCTTCCGCTTTTGTATGGCTCGATTGCAGACAAATTTTCACCTCATTATGCTTATGTGTTAGTAGTGCCTTGTTATCTGTGCATTTTGTATTATGCGATATCCGGCCACAAAATTGGGTTATCATTTAAAAATAGCAATGCATGATACTTGTTGCTGATAGCGGCTCTACTAATACAAACTGGTGTTTGCTCAAACCCAAAAAAGAAATTTTTTATTTTGATACGGAAGGTTATAACCCATATTTTGTAAGCATCGGTCATATTGTAGAATCTCTTAAAAATAATCTTCCAAAAAATATTGATGCGCTGAAAATAAGCGAGATTTATTTTTATGGTGCAGGTTGTTTCGACGATAAAATTGATATCATTAAAAATGCATTGCAGCAAATTTTTATTGCAGCAAATATTCAGGTGGGATTGGATTTGCTTGGCTCTGCGAAATCTGTATTGGGAGATAAGAGTGGCTTCGCTGCTATTCTCGGCACAGGCACGAATAGCTGTATTTACGATGGAAATAAAATCATTGCCAATATAGATTCTCTCGGTTATTTGTTGGGCGATGAAGGCAGCGGGTTTTATATCGGAAGAAAATTATTGGGAGATTATATCAGAGCATATATGCCGGTTGCAGTGAGAGATGAGTTTTTTAAGGTGTATGGATTAAGCCGCGAAGATATTATGGATCGCATTTATTCAGAGAAACTGCCAAACAGGTTTTGCGCGGGGTTCACTCAATTTATTTCCGATAGCGTTGCTGATATTGCATACACGCATCAGCTTGTGAAAAATGCATTCATTGATTTTTTTGAATGCCTTGTTACGAAATATGAAAACTATGATCAGTATACTTTTAATTGTACCGGATCAATAGGCTTTGCATTTAAAAATATTTTAGAAGAAACTGCTTCATTATATAAAATGAAAATTGGTGCGATAATAAAAACACCAATAGAAGGTTTAGCACAGTATCACTTGCCCATGAGTTACAAATGAAAATGATTAAAAGAAAATCAGGTATGCGCATAAAAACATTTTTTTCTTTCATTAATTAAATTCCACATCATGAACAATAATGAAAAAAAATTTGTGCCGGTAATGATAACGCCTTTCAACTTAAAAGCAAAGGTTGATTTGGATGCATTGTCGAGCCTGATTGATTTTTATCTCGCTGCAGGTGTGAAAGGTTTTTTTGCCAATTGCCTGAGCAGTGAAATGTTCAGCATTAGTGAAGATGAAAGGCTTGTAATCACAAAACATATTGTTGATTATGTAAAAGGAAAAGTGCCTGTTGTTGCAACCGGATCATTTGGATTAACGATTGAAGACAAAGCTGAGTTCACAAAAAAAATAACTGACACAGGCATTGACGCCGCAATAATGATCACAGGCCATTTTGCAAATATTGAAGACGATGACGACGTGCTGTTGCGCAATTTTGAAAAAATGTTCAGCCTTACAGAAAACATTCCGCTTGGAATGTATGAATGTCCTGCACCTTACAAAAGAATTATTTCGGCAAAGGTGTTCAGGCAGATTTTGAATTCAGGCAGAATGGTGTATCATAAAGACACTTCGATAATTCATGATCTTGTAAAAGCAAAATTGGAAATATTAAAAGAGCTGGAAAATAATACACTTGAATTTTATGATGCTCATTCGCCAAACGCTATGTATTCATTGCAGATGGGCGCTAAAGGCATGTCATCCATTTCGGGAAATT
>CAVRBD010000040.1:0-15734 GCA_963718975.1 uncultured Bacteroidota bacterium
TTAACAATAGTTTTCAAAAAAAGCAAAAGGCCAAAACTAATTCCCTCTATCCCTTTACTTAAACCGGATATGCGTTACCGTTACTTGACGAAATACTTGATGGCAGCATTGCTATGTTGGAATTTTATTTCTGTTTCGGCTCAGCAGGCCGATACACCGACATATGTGGTCCCTGTCGTTTTTCATATCATCAGCGCAAATCCCTATGCAATTCCCGACTCATATATCATCAATGGGCTGAAAGATCTGAACGATGGTTTTGCACATGCCGGCGTTTATGCTGCAGGCGCACCGGGCGCCAACACAGGCATTTCATTCTGTATTGCTCACACTGACCCCAACGGTGGCATTACCACTGGCATTACAAGAACACAATCGGTGCTTGGAAATTTTGATAGGGATATAGAAGATGACAAATTAAAAAACCTGAATGACTGGGACCCAACTCACTATTGCAATATCTGGTTGGTTGATGGTGTGCAGGATGAAAATTATGGAGGTTTTGAATGCAACGTATGGATTAGGGCGTTTAATCAAAGTTATAGCACTTTTGAAGGCGGTGGGATACCTACAGATGGCGTTGTAACGACCGGCTTCGGCGCTCCCTTTATTTATCTGGTGGCCGGTTATCTCGGCCTTCGTAATACTTATGTATATTTCAATTGCACAAATAACAATTGCGAAACAGATGGCGATGGCGTGTGTGATACGCCCCCCGCATCTCAGCCGGCAACATCATGTACTGTGCCACAAAACTCTTGCCCCACAGACACTTTGTCTTCGCACTCAAATGGAAATTTCACTACAGATGTTCCTGACCTTACTTCTAATTTCATGGGCGGCGCCGGCTGTGCGAATGAATTTACCCACGGCCAGGCAAAAAAAATGAAACAGAATTTAACCACAGTAAGGAGCGGCTTAATTGCTAAAAATGAATGCGACCCGCCGTGCAGTGAAAATATTATCGCTTCTTTTACGAGAGATAACTGGGCGCCTAAAATTGGCGACAACATTAATTTTACCAGCACCTCAACAGGCGGCACTAACTATCAGTGGACTGTTGGTGGCACTATAGTAGGAACAAACAGCCCAACCTATTCGCAAATATTTAGCACCGTTGGTAAATTCGAAGTGACATTGAAGGTGTATAATGCAAATACAAGTTGCTATTCTACTTATTCTGATTTCATTATTGTGAATTGCGGCGTTGTGGCCAGGTTTGATCCCAATGTAAGAGAAATTGCTGCCAAGGCGCCCATTCAGGTCGATAGCATTTTATTCACTAACCGTTCCGTAAATGCCACTTCTTATCAATGGTGGATGAGCAGCACACCCGGCATGGCTGCCACATTAGTAGGCACCAGCTATAATCTTAATTATGTTTTCACAAAGCCAGGCAATTATTCTGTATGGCTTATTGCATCTAATGGTAGCTGTGTTGATACTACCGAGAAATTCAACTTTCCTGTTTACGACCCCAGTGCAGATGGCGTTCCTTATGTAACCGAACTGGAGTGCTATCAGCAAAATAAAATCCTTATAAATTTCTTTGCATGCAATTATGGATACACTGAAATGCCAGCTAATACGCCCATTTCGTTTTACGATAGCGATCCTCATTTGGCAAGCGCAAACAAGCTTGGTACCTTTTTTATTCCCCAGCCTATTTTGGGCAGTTGCTGCAGCCCTCTTTATCAATACATCATAAATGTTGGCAAGCCCGGGCTTAACCTGCTTTATTGTGTTCTTAACGACAGTGGCAATACCAAACCTTTGGTGTTGCCGAATACCGGAGTGTTTGAATTGAATTATGATAATAATATTATTTCTTTCAGCAATTTTCAATTAAAGGCTTTTGTTTTCCCTCCAAATGCTTCACTGTTGCCCTACGATACATTGCAGCTTACTGCCTCTGCCTCAAATGGTATTTCGGGGAGCGGTATATCTTCTTTTGTCTGGAGCACTGCACAAGATTTGAATTGCACTTCCTGCTTCAATCCTTATTTTGTTGCCGAGAAAAAAGTATACACAAGCACAAAGCAATTAATAGTTTCCAGCGCCGATGGCTGCACAGATACAGCATTTGCGGTAATCAAAATTCCACCCTATGATGATTTCTCGATAACGATTGATAGTATTGGTTGTTCAGGAACTGATAACATGCATGTAAGTTTTACAATCTGTGATAGCTTTCAGAGAGGCAATATACCTGCCGGATTGAAAGTTGCATTTTATGATGCGGACCTCATTCATCAACAGCAAATTTATTAAGCCCTGTATTCACAGTGCCTGTTACAAGCACAGGCCTGTGCGCTTCTTATGATTTTATATTGAAAAGAACAGCAACAGGAAAAGTATTTGCTGTTGTGAATGATAGCTCATCCATATCGCCGGTGGCGCTGCCGAACGACAGTATTTTTTTAGAAACGAATTATAACAACAATTTCGCAAATATTAATTACACGCCTCTTTCAGTCAGTATTGATCCCGTTACAGCAACTCTTCAGCCGGGCGATACATTGGGATTGAAAGCAAGTGCATCGCCCGGAATCATTAGTTCATTTGTGTGGTCAAATAGCGATTACTTAAGCTGCACCGCATGTGACAGCACAACATTCATCGCCGGCAAAAAAGATATTACAAAAATTGTGACAGCAACAAACGAGTACGGCTGTTCAGATACGGCATCGATATTAATTCATATCCCTCCTGCTGATGATTATGTAATAAATATCGATAGCATTAAATGTTCCGCAAATGATAGTTTGATTGCATGGTTCACTATTTGTAACCAATTTAAGAGAGGCATTGTGCCACAAGGTTTGAAAGTAAGTTTCTATGATGCTGACCCTTCTTCATCAGGAGCAAATCTGCTTGGCCCGGTGTTTGTCACAAATCCTTCGTCTATTCAAAAATGTTTTTCATTTGTTCAGACAATTAAAGGCGTTAGTGCAGGAACTGTTTATGCCGTAGTGAACGATAGCATGGGCAGGACTCCGGTCAGCTTTCCGCAGGATACCCTCTATCTTGAAAAAGATTATACAAATAATTCAACATCGTATGCTTACGCTCCCGACACAGTTTCTCTTCAGCCTTCCGATACAACAGTATTCAAACATCAGATTGTACCAATCACCATAAATAGTACTGTTTATGACCCATCTACTATAACATGGTTCCCTGGCAACGGGTACAGTCTTAGTTGCACCGGTTGTGCATCACCATTAGTGACGGTAAATGAGAATTCCGTTGTTCAGATGCAAATGGCAAATCAATACGGATGCATTATAAAAGGCAAATCAGTTATTAATATTTTCCCTCCAGACTTTACTGTGAACATACTTTCCACTACTTGTTATAGCAACACCACTACTCTTGTAAAATTTAATATTTGCATGAACAATGATTATGACAGTCTTTATGCAAACCTTCCTGTATCATTTTATGATGGCGATCCTACAAAAGGAAATGCCAAATTGTTGTATCCTATATTTTACACGGAAAAAGCTGAGCCTGTAAGTTGCGATACATTCACATTTATAGTGAATACACCGATATCAAAAAATTTATATGCAGTAGTGAATGACAAAGGCGACAACCTATCTGTCATTCCCGACAAAGCTTTTGATGAAACAAATTCTTTGAATGATACCAGCAATATTGCAGTGATCCCATTCCTTGCTCAAATCACTCCTTCAGACACGAGCATTTTCCGCTATTCAACTATTCAATTGCTCGGGTCTGCAACTGGCGGCCAGCTTACAACATACACATGGTTGCCTGCAGAATTCCTTTCATGCGACAATTGCCTGGCGCCTTTTGTAACGCCTCCATATTCCGTAAAATATTTGTTCATCGCAACCAACGAAAATCAATGCGTCGATACAACTTATGCAGATATAAAAACATTTGCGGGCGGCATTATTGATATACCAAACGCTTTCACGCCGAATAGCGATGGCCACAATGATATATTTTATGTTCTTGGAAATAAGGATGTGGTGATGTTAAAAGAGTTTGCTGTTTTTGACAGATGGGGACAAAAAATGTTTATTCAAACAAATGTTCCTGCTAATGACCCGCAATATGGATGGAATGGTTTGGTAAATGGCCGTAAGGCTGAAGCCGCTACTTATGTTTATTATGTAGTAGCTCAATTTTCTAACGGCAATGTACAAACGTATAAAGGAACAGTGATATTGATCAGATAGATCAGGAAGTTTTGGTAATGTGATTAATTAGCGGAAATGCAGGATTGATAAGCTCCGGGAGTAATGCCTTCAATTTTTTTGAAAACACGCGCAAAATAATTCACGTCGCTGAAACCTGATAAAATACTTGCCGTTTGTATATCATTTCTCAGGTCAGCTAAAATTTGTTTGGCGAGCTTAACTCGTTCTGCATTGATATATTCCAACGGGCTCACTCCGCATTGTTCTTTAAACCACTTGAAGAAATTGTTCCTGCTCAGATAAGCTTTTCGCGAAAGAACATCTACAGGGATTTTTTCTGAAATGTGCAGGTGAATATAATTCAGCACAAAATGAAGCCTCGACTGATTGTTGTTATCATTGCTCTCAATTTCAACCTGATGAATATGCTGGCTTTGAATTAACCGGATCAATAATTCTTTCAGGCTTAAATCAGCAAAAATATTTTTTGTTTTACTTATGCTGCTGCAAACGCGGATTATCTTATTTATCAGATCTGAAATTTCATTGTCATTCGAAAAATGATATTGATTAAATTCCAGTTTCCAATTGTTGATATCATCATTGCTGCTGTTGTAGTATTCGTTCAAATAATGAATGGTATCATTCATATATCCGGCATCAACTGATAGCGCAATACATTGTGTGGGATTTTCCGTAGCCGCTTCAGGAAAATCAATCACCATTGTTTCATTCGCAGGAACAATTACAGTTTCACCTGGCAGATAATCAAATGCAGGATCATTGAATAAATGCATCACTTTCTTTCCGCGTATCATGCTTGTGATTACAAAATCATTGAATGTTAATGGAACGCGATAAGCCTGCTGGTAACTTTCGAAAATATTCAGCTCACAGTTTTTTAAATTGAAGATGCGCCTGTTCTCAACAAGTGTTTGAAGATATTTCGGGTGAGTGAGGTCAACCTTTTGTAAATAATTTTTTGCAGGCACAGCTATCGCTTTAGACAAACAATTTTACTTCGATCAAATCAATTTACAAAAATTCAGGTACAATCGTGCTATAAAAAAATACAAAATTGAAAGCATTAACAAATAGTTTTTGAAAACTTAGCTCCATTATCTAACATTAAAAGCTTGCACAATGAGTACAACTACAGTTGCGGCGCCAAATTCAAATGTGGCTGCCCGCCCGAAATTCAAAACCAAATACGATCATTTTATCGGCGGCGAATGGGTTACTCCTTCCGGTGGAGAATACTTCGACAACATTTCACCGATTGATGGAAAAGTTTTCACACAAGCAGCTCGAGGAAATGCAAGAGATATCGAAAAAGCAATTGAAGCTGCGCATAAGGCATTTCCTTCATGGAGCAAAACAGGTGCAGCAACACGCAGCAATCTTCTTTTAAAAATTGCGCAGGTGATTGAAGACAATCTTGAATACCTCGCAACAGTTGAAGCAATTGATAATGGAAAAGCAATCAGAGAAACAATAGCTGCGGATTTGCCATTGACAGTCGATCATTTCAGATATTTTGCCGGAGTGATCAGAAGCGAAGAAGGAACAATCAGTGAACATGATGAAACAACAGTGAGCATTAATCTTCATGAACCAATCGGAGTGGTTGGACAAATCATTCCATGGAATTTTCCATTGTTGATGGCTGCATGGAAAATTTCTCCTGCGCTTGCTGCAGGTTGTTGTGTGGTGGTGAAGCCTGCTGAGCAAACACCAACAAGTATTATGTGTTTGATGGAATTGATCCAGGGAATTCTTCCCGCTGGAGTATTAAATGTTGTGACAGGTTTTGGCCCGGAAGCAGGAAAACCATTGGCACAATCTCCGCGTGTGCAGAAAGTGGCATTCACCGGAGAAACAACTACAGGAAGATTGATCATGCAATATGCTTCTGAAAATTTAATTCCTGTCACGATGGAACTCGGTGGCAAGAGCCCAAATGTTTTCTTTGAGTCAGTTGCTGATGCTGATGATGAATTTTTCGACAAAGCAGTTGAAGGTGCTGTGATGTTCGCACTGAACCAAGGCGAAGTATGCACATGCCCGAGCCGCATTTTAGTACATGAAAATATTTATGATAAATTCATGAGCAAAGTGATTCAAAGAACAAAAGCCATCAAGATGGGAAACCCGCTTGATAAAACGGTGATGATGGGCGCACAGGCGTCTGAAGATCAGTACAACAAAATTCTCAGCTATTTTGAAATCGGAAAACAGGAAGGTGCGCAGGTTCTTACTGGTGGCGAGGCCTATCATCAGAACAGTGGGCTCGAACATGGTTTTTATATCAAACCGACGATTATGAAAGGGCATAATAAAATGCGTGTGTTCCAGGAAGAAATTTTTGGGCCTGTTACTTGCGTCACCACTTTCAAAACGACTGAAGACGCGATTCAAATTGCGAACGACACATTGTATGGATTAGGTGCCGGTGTGTGGACAAGAGATGCGCATGAAATGTATCAGGTGCCGCGTGCCATTCAGGCGGGAAGAGTTTGGGTAAATTGTTATCATGCTTATCCGGCGCATGCTCCGTTCGGTGGGTATAAAAAATCCGGCTTTGGAAGAGAAACACATAAGATGATGTTGAATCATTATCGCCAGACAAAAAATATGCTGATCTCTTATAGTAAAAACAAACTTGGATTTTTTTAGCGCATTAGTTACGTGAAATATGGCAAGCGAGAACAGCGGCTGCGAAGTCGCTGTTTGTTCTTCTATCAATTAAAAAAAATTTATGTCAATACATCGCGTACTTGCAACCGACAAGGCTATTGAGCTGATTGAAAAATTAAAAAAGATGCACGGGCCTTTAATGTTCCACCAAAGTGGAGGATGCTGCGATGGCTCGCAGCCGATGTGTTTTCAGGATGGGGAATTTATTATTGGCAACAGCGATGTTTATCTTGGAGATGTTGATGGCTGTAAATTTTATATGAACCAAGATCAATTTGAATATTGGAAACATACACAGCTAACTTTGGATGTTACGCCCGGAAGAGGAAGCAGTTTTTCTTTAGAAATCCCTTTAGGTGTTCGCTTTTTTATCCATTCAAGAATTTTTTCTGAAGAAGAATTGGAAGAGCTGGAAGCATTGCACAACTAATCATTTTTTATTATCAGGTTTAAACTCAACCCTGAAAACATCGATCTTCACATTGCTGAGGTTTTTAATTCGATGCGGCCCTTCGGGCTTCATGAAATTTCCAGTATTCGGTTCGTTAGATTTTCCGCCTTTGTTATGTTGCACAATGCTGTCCTTCGCGAAATATTTATGATGTAATGAATCATAATCGTAGACATAATACACAATATCAAAAGCAGAAGTATCACTATTGTCGGCACCAAACATTACGCTCGGAAAACGGTGCGCATGTAATTCTTCGTACTCATGCGGCATTAATATCACTTCAAGAATTCTTATTTTATCGTTCTCAAATATTACGTGATGGTTTTGCGGTGCAGCGTGAACGGCATCAAGGCTATCGTCCCATGGCCATTCTGTTGCACCTGCACTATCAGATTTTATAACTGCAGCTTCTTTAAGTTGACTGATTTTTGTATTGGAGTTTGAATTAAAAATCTTCAACAAACTAAATGTTATTATTGCTCCGATAACAATCCCAATAATGAGCGATTGTAATTTCATGAAATTAGAGATTTACTATATTCAGTTTCGAAAACCCATCTACCCTTTTCTTCTGCCGCAAATAATGGCGAACATGCATCTTTGCAAATTGAAACCATTCATTTGCGTTAAAATTTTTAATCAACCGGATAAATACTGATCGCTGCGCCACCGCCTGCTGCGAGTTTGATATTTATTTTTGTTTTCTGGTCAACAATTATTTTAGAAATCTCATATGCTTCCGGATTATTTTTCCAGTCAGCATTTGCAGCATCTTTATAAATAGTCACTGCATATTTTTTTCCGGCATCGAGAAAATTAAAATCAATTTTTGCATCGCGGCTGTTTTCATCTGTAATAGCTCCGATGAACCAATTGTTTTTCCCTTTTTCTTTTCTGGCGATGATAATATAATCGCCGGGTTCAGCTCCTAAAATTTTTGTATCGTCCCAATCAACAGGCACATCTTTTATAAATTGAAATGCATCCATGTGCGATTCATAGTTTTCAGGCAAATCGGCTGCCATTTGCAAAGGACTATATAATGTGATATACAATGCCAGTTGTTTCGCCAACGTCGTATGTACTTGTCTGTTAGGAACAGTTGAATAACCTTTTATTTTAAAAATGCCAGGCGTATAATCCATCGGTCCGCCCATAAACCTGGTGAAAGGCAAAATAGTTTCATGCTCGGGTAAATTGCCGTCACTAAATGCATTGTATTCGTTTCCTCTTGCCGCTTCGCATGCAAGCCAGTTCGGATAAGTGCGCTGCAAACCCGTTGGACGAACAGGTTCATGGGCATCGAGCATTACATGATATTGTGCTGCTTTTTTCGCCACACGTTCGTAATGATTGATCATCCACTGACCGTCATGATGCTCGCCACGTGGAATGATTTTTCCGACATAGCCGGTTTTCACAGAAGTATAGCCGAACATATTCATGAAGCGAAACGCAGTGTCCATCTGCCTTTCATAGTTTGTGGCAGAACCGGATGTTTCATTATGCATAATGATGTTCACATTTTTTGATGCCGCATAATCTTCCAGTTCTTTTACATTGAAGTCAGGGTAAGGCGTTACGAAATCAAACACATTTTCTTTCCAATTGCCAAACCAATCTTCCCAACCTGTGTTCCATCCTTCCACCAAAACTCCTTTGATATTATTTTTTGCGGCAAAATCAATATACCGTTTCACATTCGCTGTATTTGCGCTGTGCTTGCCGTTGGGGATTGGTTTGCCATTTGCATCAGCACTGTCGGGATAATCAGAATAATTCCATGTTCCTTTGCCTGTCTGCATTTCCCACCACACACCAACAAATTTCATTGGGTGGATCCATGATGTGTTTTCAATTTTTGATGGCTCATTCAAGTTGAGAATTAATTTTGATGTAAGAATATCTGCGGCTTTATCGCTTACAATAATTGTTCTCCACGGTGTGCTGAAAGGCGCATGCAGATAAGCTTTGTTGCCCACAGCATCAGGAACAAGGCTTGATGTGAAAGTGAGCGTGCTTCTATCAACATGCAACTGCATGGAAGAATAATTTACAAGCGCTGCTTCGTGAATGTTAATGTATAAACCATCGTTGCTCTTCATCATTAATGGCGTTTGAACGCAATACCTATCTGGTGCCACACGCACCGCAATTGCTGTAGAAATTTCGACAAGCTGTTTATTATCTATCTCACTTATTTTAGAAGTTGTGTAAGGATATTCATTGCTATCAAAATCGCCGGGGATCCAAAAGGTTTTATGATCACCGGCAAGATGAAATTGCGTGTATTCATTTTCAACAATAAAATATTTTAAGCCGGGCTGCTTTGGAAAAACATATCGAAAGCCGACGCCATCTTCAAAAGCCCTGAAAACGATATCCAGCAAACGATTTGGCGCATGTGTTTGCCGTAGATGGATAGTGAGCTGATTGTAATGATCGGTAATTGAACTGACTTCCCCCCAAACAGGTTTCCAGGTTTCGTTAAATGAAGATTCTTCTTTGCCCATCAATTGAAAATCTTTGTAAAACAGGCTATCATCCTGCAAGGCAAAACCAAGCGATGAAGGAAGGATTACAGGCTTGTTGTCGAATAATACTGAGTAGACTGGCTCACCCTGGCTATTAAGAAAAAATTGAACCTTTATTTTCTGCATTGACAATTCAAAAGGAGCAGTCTGCGCCTGGCTAAAATTCATGAAGAAAAAACAGGTGACTAGAAACGAAAGTAAGTTTCTGAATGGCATAAGCAATATATGATAGTGAAAGAAATGATATCAGTAATAAATGTAGAAATTTCTTTTGAGAATGCTCATAAAAATGCAAATGCAAAACAGTTAGTATATTGCAGTTTATGACTTCACAATCTACCGTAGAATTTAGAGGCGTCCCTCAAAGAGTAATCGAAAGGATTTTTAATGAAATGGAGCTTGCGAACTATGAATTGAAAGTTCTAAAAAAACCTGAGCCAAAATTAGCTGCAAAAAGAAAAGGTGAATTTGACAGCGATGCAACTGCCATTTTTAGATGGGATGAGGATGCTAAAACGCTAACCATCAGCATTTCGAATAGCGATGGAAAAAGGCCTGATTTCCTATATTCATTGCTTCAAAGATATTTGGTGCATTTGTTTGGGAGAATGATACCGTCATTTCCTGCACTTGCAGTTGTTGTTTAGCATTCACGTTACAGAGCACTCTAAATTCTTTAGAGGATTTTTGAATTCTTCAGAAACGCCATCTATCAAGAAAATAAAAATTAAAAACCCTTATCAAACTCAATGTTGATAAGGGTTTTGTCGTGCCCCGGAACGGAGTTGAACCGTTACGACCGTTGCGGGTCACAGGATTTTAAGTCCTGCGTGTCTACCAGTTCCACCACCGGGGCAATCCTTTCTTGGCTTGATGAAAAAAAAATTCCACCCTAATGATTCAGAATGGAATTATTTCTGGAGCGGAAGACCGGGCTCGAACCGGCCACCTCGACCTTGGCAAGGTCGCGCTCTACCAAATGAGCTACTTCCGCGTTTATATCTAATAAGAACTTTTACAGGACTGCAAAAATAATGCTTGCATCTTGCTTATAAAAATATTTTGCTAAGTTATTTATACTGCGGTGTGTATAATGTGTTTCCCGGCACATTAACGTCGGGCTTGCCTTTATAGCGATGTGTATACAAGCCAAAACAAGCACCAAGCAATAAGGCAACTACACAAAGTACCTGCAGGTAAAAAAGGAATACTGATGAATTCACCCAATTATAGGCGAAGTCTTTTAATTTGGGGTCTTTTAATTCTTGTGCTTCTTCCATAGTTTTTAATTACCCGACAAAAATAATGGATAGATTTAAAAAATCAGCTTTTGTTTTTAACAATTTCGGCAAAAGTTTTTTTGCCTGATATAAAATATTCCCAAACTATGCTTTTAAAAAGCCAGCCTTTCGGCTGAATATTTTTGTATAAAGGGAAAACGCTTTCACTCCGTTTAAACAATAACCAATTAATAAAAGCAAGATGCGCTTTCAGTATCGCAATGAAATAAGCTGCTTCGCCTGAAAACAAAAACCTAAAGCCAGAGACTGCATCCAAAAAAATACGAAAAGGTATTTTCCAGAATGATTGATAGAAAGGGAGGTTCTTGGCAAGCATGATCAGGTTGTTGCGAAAATTCAGGAAAACTTTTGTCGGGCTGTCCTTTTTCAATGTGCCTGCGCCAACATGGTATACTTTCGATTTCGGACATGCATACACGTTAGAGCCTGTCAATTGAAGCCGCCAGCAAAAATCAATTTCTTCCATGTGCGCAAAAAAATAATTATCAAAGCCATTTAGCCTGTGAAATATTTCACTGCGCACAAATAAAGCAGCGCCACTTGCCCAAAAAACAGCAGCACTGTCATCATACTGGCCTTCGTCTTTTTCACAGGTATCGAATATTCTTCCGCGGGCAAAAGGATAGCCAAAATCATCCATCCACCCTCCTGCTGCGCCTGCATATTCAAACATTTCTTTATTGTTGTAAGAAAGTATTTTCGGTTGTGCAGCACCGATAGTTTTATCAGTTTCCATCAATTCGATAATTGGTTCAATCCAGCCTACAGTCACTTCTACGTCAGAATTCAAAAGCACATAATAATCACTTTGAACCGATTTCAATGCTTCGTTGTATCCTTTCGCAAAACCATAATTTTCTTTTAAAGAAATTATTCTTACCGAAGAAAAATTCTTCTGAACAAATTCAATTGAATCATCTGTGGATGCATTATCAGCTACAATTATTTCTTTGTTTGCATAAGTAGTTTGCAAAACCGATGGAAGGAATTGCTGCAGATAATTTTTACCATTCCAATTCAATATAACAATGGATACTTTTGGAGTCACTTTACAAGAATAAAATTATTTTCAAAAATAAGCGATGTGTTTCACAAGCTATTTAAATATTCAACTGAAACACAGAAGCACAAAAACTTCTGTGCTTCAGCGCTTCTGCGGCAATAGTATTATTTTATTCGCGAAATAATTTTATAAATTCACTGCATGATTCAGCCATTCCTCAATTGGAGAACGCTTATTACCATCATTGCTATTGGCATAGTAACCGGCACTATTTTCTATTCACAATACCTCGCAAAAAAAATTGCTGAAGAAGAAAAACAAAAAGTGGTGCAATGGGTTGCTGCAAGCAAAGCGATATTAAACACGCCCGATCTTACGCTCCCGAATCTTATCCGCAACGAGCAACAATCAATCCCGATTATTGAAACAAATGAAAAAGACAGTATCAGTGGCTCAGTAAATCTTGATTCCGCAAAAGCGTCGAGCGACAAAGAATATCTCTATAAAAAATTAAAAGAATTCAAATCCGAACATTTGCCGATCGAAATAAAATTATCTGATACACCATACACGGCTAACAGATATTATTATGGCCATACGGTGACGCTGGAAGAAGTGAGGTATTATCCTTTGATTCAATTATTCATCGTCGCTCTTTTTATTTTCTTTACTATTTATTCCATCACAGTCCGCAACAGAGCAACGCAAAACCAGCTCTGGGCGGGCATGGCAAAGGAAACGGCGCATCAGCTTGGCACTCCGGTTTCTTCGCTTGAAGGTTGGGTTGAAATGCTGAAGGAAAGCAATACGGACCAAAAAATAGTAACTGAAATACAGAAAGATGTTGGCAGGTTGAAATTAGTGACCGACCGTTTTGGAAAGATTGGCAGCAAGCCAAAACTAGAAGAAAAAGATCTGATTGCACAGGTTCAGAGCATGGTCGATTATATTAAAAAGAGGTCCACCGGAAAAGTACATTTTACAATGGACACGCACCATAATATTGAAGTACAAGCTATGATATCGCCACCTTTGTTTGACTGGGTAATTGAAAATCTTTTGAAAAATGCGCTTGATGCTATGGAAGGCAAAGGCGAAATCCATATTGACATTATGCAACAGGAAAAAGAAATTTTGATTGATGTGAGCGATACTGGAAAAGGAATCGCAAAATATAATATTCAAAAAGTTTTTAAGCCCGGCTTTACTACAAAAAAACGTGGTTGGGGATTGGGGTTAAGCTTATCAAAACGCATTATTGAAGATTATCACAACGGGCAATTGTTTGTAAAACATTCAGAACCCGGCAAAGGAACGACGTTTAGGATCGTGTTGAAGAAAGGTTGAAAGTGTAAGGTGTGGGAAGAACAGTATAATTTTTAGCTTGAAATATTTACATTTGCATTTCATCTCGCATAACCGTACACCTTAAACCTAATACTTTACACCATATCTGCGGAGGTGGCGAAATTGGTAGACGCACTACTTTGAGGTGGTAGCGACCGAAAGGTTGTGAGAGTTCGAATCTCTTCTTCCGCACGCAAAAGCGAAGCATCATGCTTCGCTTTTTATTTTCTTAAATTGCTAAAAAATCATTCATGGCGACCGATATAAAATGCCCGAAATGCGGAAATATTTTTGATGTGGAAGATGTTCTGGCTGCTGATTTGGAAAAAAAATATCAAAAAGATTACCAGAATAAATTAGAGCAATCATTGCAAGACGTTGAATTTCAAAAAAAGGAATTGCTTGATGCGCAGAAATTATTTGAAGAAAAACGAAAAAAAGAAAATGAATTATTCATACAAAAAATTAATCAGGAAAAGCAAAAAATAGAAGCTGAACTGCAACAGCAATTACGGAAATCAATCGCATCTGATTTTGAAAACAAATTGCGCATACTGGAGGAATCAAACAAAGACAATGAAGAAAAATTAAAGTTATCACGCCAAAAGGAACTGCAATTTCTACAAAAAGAAAATGAATTAAAAAATAAAGAAGCTGAACTCGAAATTTCTGTGCAAAGGAAACTTATGAATGAAAGGGAAAAAATGAAACTGGAATTGGTGAAAGAAGAAGCTGCAAGAATGGAATTGAAAGAACAAGAATTTCAATTGAAATTACGAGACAAGGACAAACAGATTGATGGACCAGAAAAGGTTAACTGAGGAAATGAAACGTAAACAAGAACAAGGCTCGATGCAACTGCAAGGAGAATCACAAGAACTTTTACTAGAAGAGACTTTGAGAATGGCTTTCCCTTTTGATGAAATAAAAGAAGTCCCCAAAGGTGTCCGCGGAGCAGATTGCATTCAAATCGTAAGAAATAATTTAGGAATTGAATGTGGAAAGATTATTTACGAGAGTAAACGCACTGAAGCTTTTTCAATTGAATGGATAGAAAAATTAAAAAAGGACATGTTAGCAACAAGTTCTGACATCTCAGTAATTGTTACCAAGACAATGCCGAAAGACCTCCAACAATTTGGTGAAAAGAACGGCGTTTACATATGTTCATTTAAGGAAACAATAAGCCTTGCATCAATTCTTCGAAATGCGATTATTAAAATAAGCGATACCAGAAGAAGTCAAGAAAATAAGGGCGATAAAATGGTCGCTATGTATAACTATCTTACCAGTCACGAATTTATTGGGAATATGAATGCAATGCGTGAAGGCTTTAGAAACCTTCGTGCAATGATGCAAAAAGAAAAAGAAGATTTTGAAAAAAACTGGAAAAAGAAAGAAAAACAAATTGAACTAATTATTCAAAATTCACTTCATATTTCAGGTTCAGTCGAAGGCATTGCCGGGCAGGATTCTATCGATATGCATTTGCTGGATGATGCCGATGGTTTGATTTCTGAATAATTTGCTTTCGCTGTTGTTAATCGATGCGCCTATTTTAATAGCTTTGAAAACTAAAATACCAAGATGAAAAAAATATTTTTTGTAGCTATTTTGTTTCAATTGGTCGCGACAAAAATATATTGTCAGGCAGACACTTCTATAATTAAATCTCAAATTCAAAAATATAAGCAGGCTATTGATAATGCTGATACATTGTTAGCATCATCAATTTGGGCACATACTCCGGAAGTTTCCTTCATCCAGCCAAGAGGGCATCAGCATGGATGGCAAGAAATAAATGATGGCATATATAAATTTTTCGGTGAAACATTCTCGAAGCGCTCTTTGAATATTTCAAACCCAAAAATATCGGTTTATGATAATGTGGCGTGGGTAGAATTTTATTGGGTGTTTGATGCTACTTTAAAAAAAGGAGATTTTCCTTTGCAAACTAAAGGAAGAGAAACTCAGATCTGGAGAAAGATAAATAGCCAATGGCTTTTGGTTCATGTCCACTATTCAAATATGCCGATAACGCAGGCTGGTAAAGGGTTTTAAGTATTTCGGCAATATTTCAGCATGCATTGTGGTAGCTCAGGCTATACGGATTTCTCCGCTTTTTGTTTAGCGAATTTTTTCAAAAAATAAATTATTGTTTTACAAAGTACAGATCTTACCATTTAATGCGTTATTTTAAATACGATGTACATTTATAAATGATAA
>CAVRBD010000041.1:0-53801 GCA_963718975.1 uncultured Bacteroidota bacterium
GAAAGCAAAAGGGCAAAGGATTTGATTATAATTAGTAATTTACGGTTGACTGGTTTTAAATGAAACGATGAATGACTATAGCTGTAACCAATACATTGCTAACCAATTTTGAAAACATCAATTTCTGCATAAAAAACCAAAAAATAAGATTTTTTGCATTTGTAATATTGATGGCTTCCATTCCCTGTTTTTTGAATGCGCAAAGTACAATTGAACCTACCGACGTTTCCAAAGTTTTATTTTCAATACAATTAAGCGGCCGCGCAACGTTCGCCACTTCAGATACCATAGTTTCGAACGAACTAATCCCCGATTTGAAATTCACGGAGCCTATATTGGGCAAATATGCCGAAAGCCTTTCGCTGAAAATGACAGGAAAAATCATTTATCTGAGGTTTGGGTTTTACAACAGCTCCGATTCTGTAAAGCAGTTTTATTTTTTTCCCGGCTTTTATTTTACAGATATGAAAATACTGAAATCAGGCTTTGAAAAAAACAGATTAATAGAAATCAAAAAAAATGAAATTGATAAAAATTCCACAGGGTTCGCATTGTTATCTGTGGATCCAAAAAGAAAGCGGCACTTTCTATGTAAAACTTTATCCGCTGAAATCCGGCATAAGCTCACTCTCGCCGGAAATCATAAATAAAGGTTTCATCAGTTATTTTAAAACCGGTTTTTCAAACAGGCCGATAAACAGGATTACCTATATGGTTTCGGGTATTCTTTTAATGATGATTTTCTATTCAATCGCTTTGTATGCGCAAAATTCAAGACCTGAATTTCTTTATTATTTATGCTATGCTTTTTTTACCGGAGCATTGCTGTTCCTAAAATCATACCTGCATAATTATGGCACTTACGTAAGCTATCATTTTGAAGGATATTTTGATTTTATTTTACAAAGCACCGGCTTTTCTTTTTTATATCGGTTTTGTTCGCATGTTTTTGCAGACAAATCAAAAACATCCGCTTCTCGAAAAGATCTTTCGGGGCTGCCAGTGGGCAACTATTATATTGCTGCTGATATTTTCGTTTTTTTATTTTCTTACCAATAGCTTTATTCTCCCGGGGGTTATTGAAGACTGCACGAAGCTTTTGCTTACTTCATTGAGCATCTTTTTTATTATTTATGGAATACAAAAAGATGACAAGCTTATCAACTATTTGATTGCAGGACAAACCATGCTTGTTTTATTTTCTTTTATTTCTTTTATAATTATACTAACGCCAATACCTATCCAAAAATATAATAATTACGGAATTGCAATTTTGAATGAGCCATTGTTATATTATGAAGCAGGAATTGTTCTTGAGCTTTCATTTTTTTTATTGGCGCTTGCTTATAAAAACAAGAATGATATTGCCGAACGCGCTAAAGAAAGCGAGCGATTGAAACTTGATAATGAAAGAAACGAATTTGAAAGACAGATTGCCGTGATTGAAGCAAAAAGCGATGAGCGCAATCGCATTTCCGCCGATATGCACGATGAGCTTGGATCAGGCGTTACAGCAATCAGGTTGATGAGCGAGATCCTAAAAAACAAGATGAAAAATGATCCATGGCCTGAGGTAGAAAAAATTTCTTATTCTGCAAATGAGCTGCTCGAAAAAATGAACGCGATTATATGGACGATGCTCAGCTCTAATGATTCTGCGGAAAGCCTGATAGCATATATACGCGCTTACGCTGTTGAGTTTTTTGAAAGTACGCCAATTGATTGCCATGTAAACATGCCTTCAACAATTCCTTCGATAGAAATCAATGGAGAAAAAAGAAGAAATATTTTTTTATCGGTGAAAGAAACATTGAATAATGCATTGAAACATTCGCGTGCCACTAAAGTCAACATCAATATTAATGTTGACAAAAAACTAATCATTGAAATCGCTGATAATGGAATCGGGATCAATACAGATAAAATAAGAAGGTTTGGTAATGGTATTAATAACATCAAAAAGAGAATTGAAAGCATCGGCGGAGAATTCGACATTCAAAGCAATAATGGAACGATTATGACTTTTGTGCTGAAGCTATAAGATGAGTTAGAGCTTGATCTTTTCCAAAGCTCAACAGGATTTAAAAATTTCTCAGTGATTTGAAGCTTTGGAAAAGCCAAGATCATTCACCTCTTCACTTTTTAGATGCTGCAAAAAACAGCAAGAGCCATCCTGCAATAAAAAACAACCCGCCGAACGGAGTTATGATCCCTACAAAAATATTAAATGAAGTATTTTCTGTGATTCTTAGAACAGTGAGCGCATATAAAGAACCGGAAAATAAAATGATTCCTGTTATGAAACAATTTCCTGCCCATCTGATCCATTTTATAGAAAATTTTTCTGCTGCGACTCCTATCATTAATAAAGCAAGCGCGTGATAAAATTGATAGCGCACACCTGTTTCGAAAGTAGCAACTGCATCTGCTGGCAACATCGCTCTTAACTTATGTGCCGCGAATGCGCCGAGCGCCACTGATAATACCCCAAATAAAGCAGCTGCGGTTACAAAAAATTTATTCATTATTCAATATTTCAATCAGAGAATCCAATGATGCATTTTCTTCATCAACAACAATATCAGCTTGTTCATAATATAATCTTCTTTCACTGAGTTTTCGGATGATATATGCTTTCAATTCCGCATCCCCAATGGCTTTGATCAATGGGCGGCTCATTTTCTCTTTCAGTAATCTTTCTTTCAGAATATCAACAGAAGTGTTGAGCCAGATTACTTTTCCATTCTTTTTCATGAATGAAATATTATTAAAAAAGCATGGAGTTCCTCCGCCGCAGGAAACGATAAATTTTTCGTGGTCGCTCACCAATTCTTCCAGCACTTCTTTTTCTTTATAACGAAAATATTCTTCACCATGCTGCGCAAAAATTTCCGTGATTGATTTTTTTTCTGTGTGAACAACAACACTATCCAAATCAAAGAAAGGGAAGTTCAGGTTTTTTGAAAGCTGTCGCCCCCAATGTGTTTTGCCGGAGCCCATGAAACCTATGAGAAATATTTTTTGCAATTTCAAAATTTGAAAATTATCAAATGTTAAAATGTTTTCATTGAGCCATTCTCACATTTTCAGATTTGCACATTATTTAAACGCATTCAATCCAGTCACATCCATTCCTGTTATTAATAAATGAACATCGTGGGTTCCTTCATAAGTGATGACGCTTTCAATATTCATCATGTGGCGCATGATGGAATATTCGCCAGTGATGCCCATGCCGCCGAGCATTTGCCTTGCATCGCGTGCGATATTTGCAGCCACTTCGCAGCCATTACGCTTTGCCATGGAAACCTGCGCCGATGTCACTCTTCCTTCGTTCATCAGAACGCCCATTCGCCAATTCAATAATTGCGCTTTGGTGATTTCAGTAATCATTTCAGCTAATTTTTTCTGCTGCAATTGAAAGCCACCAATTGGTCTGCCGAATTGAACACGCTCTTTACTGTATTGCAAAGCTGTGTCATAACAATCCATCGCTGCGCCGATTGTTCCCCATGCAATTCCATAACGGGCTTTTGTCAGGCAACTAAGCGGTCCTTTTAATCCTTTTACATTCGGAAGAATATTTTCTTTAGGCACTTTCACATTATCGAAAACCAATTCGCCTGTTGCAGATGCACGCAGGCTCCATTTGCCATGTGTTGTCGGCGTAGAAAAACCTTCCATTCCGCGTTCAACAATTACGCCGCGGATTTCACCTTGCTCACCTTTCGCCCACACAACAGCCACTTGAGAAAATGGCGCATTGCTGATCCACATTTTAGCACCATTTAAAATAATATGGTCGCCATCTTCTTTAAAATTGGTGAGCATGCTCGATGGATCTGAACCATGATTGGGTTCTGTCAAACCAAAACATCCAAGCCATTCGCCACTTGCAAGTTTTGGAAGATATTTTTTTCGTTGTTCTTCATTTCCGTATTGATAAATCGGGAACATGACCAATGAACCTTGTACAGATGCTGTTGACCGAACGCCGCTGTCGCCTCTTTCCAATTCCTGCATCATTAATCCGTAGCTGATATAATCCAATCCGCCGCCACCATATTCATGTGGAATAGTTGGCCCGAAGCAACCAAGGTCGCCAAGCTGTTTTACGATTTGCTGAGGGAATTCTGCACGTTGCGCATAATCTTCAATAATAGGGGAGATCTCTTTTTTTACATAAGTCCTCACGGATTCGCGGACGAGCTTTTGTTCATCAGTTAATAATTCATCTACTAAAAAATAATCCGGGCTTTGGAACAGATCAGTTTTTGCTGCCATGACAATCGTTTAAGTTTGCGGCAAAAATACGGTAAAAGGTCTAAGGTGGAAGGTTTAGGGTTTAAGGTGCTTCATGAGGATTTAGGTTGATAAGTATCAGAAAAATTTTAGATAGTAGATGGCTTCGCTCCTCCCCATGACGTGCGGCTGGCAAAGCAAATCTGAATTTCAAAAAGAGGTTTTTAGAAATAATTTTCAAGATGCACTCTCAGACTAAAGCCCAATAGTAGCAATACAGATGAATCCCGCCTGAGGCGGGACGACGCAACGATGATGCTATGAAAACTGATGCTGGTATCAAAACAGCCGTCAGTCAACAGTTGGCAGTCGGCAGTTCTTAGATACAAAAGCCTTATTTTCATGGTAAACATTTGGATTAAGGTCTGCAAACTGAAAACTTTTTTTAATCTCATGCAACATCCTTCAAATGGCTGCGACTATTAACTATATCACATTAAAATGCAGGCTCTTTTGGAAATAACTGCTCCGATACTACACGATGAACTGGTTGAGAAATGCAAGCAGGGCGACCGCAGAAGCTATGCTGAACTTTACCAGAAATATTCAAAGGCAATGTTCAACACAAGCCTGCGGATTGTGAACAATTCGGGCGATGCCGAAGATATTTTGCAGGACAGTTTTGTGGACGCATTCGCTTCGCTGGAGAGCTTTCAATATAAATCCACTTTTGGCGCATGGATGAAAAGGATCGTGATCAATAAATCGATCAATCATTTGCGCAAGAAAAAAATGGATCTGATAGATATAGACAAAACACCGATAGCTGATGCATTGCCGAACGAAGAAACATTAGACGAAAAAGATGTTCAGCTAAAAGTGGAAGAAATAAAAAAAGCTGTGAAGATGTTGCCAAACGGATACAGGACAGTGCTGACGCTCTACTTGTTTGAAGGTTATGACCATGAAGAGATTGCCGAGATTTTGAAAGTGACGCATGCAACAGTAAGAACACAATATATGAGAGCAAAACAAAAATTGATCGGACTTATAAAAGAAGGAGGATTATCATGAGCACAAGATTAGAACAATTTATTAATGACCACCGCGATGATTTTGATGATGAAATTCCATCACCAAAACTGTGGGATAATATTCAGGATAAAACATTTCCTGAAAAAAAAATAGAGACGCCGGTAGTGAAGATGAATTTCATGAAATGGAGCGCCGCCGCGGCAGCCGTGGTTTTGGTAGCGCTGGGAACGTGGTTCATGATGAGAACTAAACCGAGTGAAGAAGTCAAGCCAGGAAAAGAAGTTGCCAAGGTACAAGAAAAGGCAGCTAAGCAGAACCAAATCGACACAATAACAAAAGTTGCTCCGCAGAATGATGGTAAAGCATCTCAACAAATAGCAAAGACTGACGATGTGAAAAAAGATGACGGAAAGAAAAATAGTGTTGTTGATGATTTGCAATCAGAAACAAAAGAAGAAATGGTTCATTATGCAAAGCTGGTTGAAATAAAACACAGAGAATTAAAAACAATGGCGAAGGATGAGCCGCTTTTGTACAAACAATTTTCCGGCGATGTAAATAAGCTCGACAGCGTATATCATTCATTAGAAACTAAACTATCAAAAAAACAAAATAGCGAAGAATTGCTTGAAGCAATGATTCAAAACCTGCAACTGCAGATGCAGTTATTGAACAAACAGCTGGGCATTATTAAACAACTCAACCATTCAAAAAAAGAAGTGTATGAAAAAGCATATCAATCCATTTAAAATTCTGGCTCTTGCGGCAATCATTGTGTTGCCGGCCTTGAGCCGTGCAGCAGGCAACGAAGACGGTTCTGAAAAAAAGAAAACCATCAGTAAATCTTATACTGTTGGAGCAACAGAAAAATTAAAAATCGAAAATTCATTTGGTGATGTTGTCATCAACACCTGGGATAAAAATGAATTCAAGATTGACATAGAAATGTATGCGAAAGCACCAAGTGACGAAAGAGCGCAATACATGCTGGACCATATTAAAGTAACAGATTCACGTGCTGATAATGAAGTAAAGTTCAAAACAGATATTCATATTAATGGCGGAAACCATAATGATGGCGATGATAATGATGACGATGGCGATGATGATAAAGATAACAAGGATAATAAAAATCGCAGCAGACATCACAATGGCAATAACCAGGAGTTTCATGTAAACTATATCGTTTACATGCCAACTACAAATCCTTTGCAACTCGAAAACAGTTTTGGTAAAACAACCGTTCCCGATTTTAAAGGCCTTGTAAATATCACCAGCAAATTCGGAGGCCTGACTGCAGGGAATTTAGACAATGTTGAATCAATCGACGTGCAATTTGGCAAAGCAGATATAGGCAATATAAAAAATGGAAAAGTGAACCTGCAATATGATGATAGAGTTTATATAGCCGGTGTAAGCGGCAACGCAAAGATTGTTGTAGCATTCTCAGGCCATACGCAGGTTGGCATCGATAATAAAATAGAAGATCTGTCAATCAATGAATCATATTCAACACTTAGGTTGATTGCTCAAAAAGACTTATCGGCAAATTTTAGCATCCATACTAACTTTGGGGATTTTCACAACAGCACTGATTTTCCAATCCAAGAAGAAAAAGAAGATGATAACTCAGGCCCAAAATTCGACAAAGACTTTACAGGCACTGTTGGCGATGGCAAAGCAAAAATTAAAATCAAAAGCAGCTTTGGCGATGTGAGATTATCGCATACCGGGATGAGCAAGGACGATGAAGAAAAAGAACGTGCAGAGAAAAAAGAACGCAAGGAAAAGAAAGAAAAGAAAGAGAAAAAAGAAGATGAAGAATCATAAAATTTAAAACAACTGCTATAGCTAACCTTTACTTTTATACATAATACATTTTTAATTTGCACGAAATAAGCAACAGGTTTAACTTGTTGCTTATTTTTTTGTAATGACAACTACTCAACTCGAAGCGAAGCTCGATTATGCCAGGCAGCTTGATGAAAAAGATGTTCTGAAAAAATTCCGCCCTGAATTTTATTTCCCACAACACAATGGGAAAGATGCTATATACTTTTGTGGAAATTCATTGGGACTTCAATCAAAAAATGTGAACGATGCCGTTCAGCAGGAATTGAAAGATTGGCAGGAATTGGTTGTCGGCGGTTATTTGCATGCAAAAAATCCCTGGCTTTATTATCAGCATAATTTTTCCAGGCCATTATCAAAAATTGTAGGTTGCCAAGAAAATGAAGTAACGGTGATGAACACACTAACTGTCAACCTTCATTTGATGATGCTTTCATTTTATCATCCAACAAAACAGAAATATAAAATAATGATGGAAGCAGGCGCATTTCCATCAGATCAATATGCAGTTGAAACACAAGTAAAATTTCATGGCTTTGATCCTGATAATGCGATTATAGAAATCTCGCCAAAAAAAGGAGAAAAAATTATTAATGAAGATGATATCATTGAAGCCATAGAAAAAAACAAGGATTCATTAGCGTTGATTTTGTTCGGCGGCATTAATTATTACAGCGGTCAGTTGTTTGATATGAAAAGAATAACAAATGCTGCTCATAAAGCAGGCGCAATTGCAGGTTTCGATTTAGCGCATGTTGCCGGAAATGTGCCTGTGCAATTACACGATTGGGATGTTGATTTTGCAGTTTGGTGCACGTATAAATATTTAAATGCAGGCCCTGGTTCGGCCGGCGGAGCGTATGTGCATGAACGTTATTGTCAGGATATCAATCACACAAGATTAGCGGGCTGGTGGGGAAATGATGAAGCCACTCGATTCAAAATGGAAAAAGGCTTTATCGCAAAGCCGGATGCAAGTGGCTGGAACATAAGCACAGCGCAGGTTTTCAATATGGCCGCACTAAAAGCTTCGATGGAATTATTTGAGAAAACAAGTATAGCAGAATTAAGAAACAAAAGCCTGGAACTCACAACTTATCTGGAATTTTTATTGCACCAACTTCCAAATATCAATTTCGAAATTATTACTCCTGCAGAACCTGAAAGAAGGGGCGCACAACTATCTTTATATTTTAAAGAACGAAGCAAAGAGATTCATCAGAAAATGATTGAATCCGGAATTATTGTTGATTACCGCGAACCCGGCGTGATCAGAGTTGCGCCAGCACCCATGTATAATTCTTTTGAAGATGTTTTCCGCCTTTATGAAATTTTAAAGAACTTCAAATAGGAACTTAGCCACAGAAACACAGAAGCACGGAAAAAAATTATTATTATTCCATGGAGAAAACAAGAATCCCTACATTTTTTAAGCACTTAACTTTTTATGTGCTGCTTGCTTTAGTGCTTGCAGTTCTTCTTGGCTATTTTTTTCCATCAGTCGCAGTAAAAGCAGAACCGCTTGGAACATGGTTTGTAAATGTTATTAAAGTTTTTATCCCGCCAATTATTTTTCTCACCATTGTTACAGGCATCAGCGGAATGAGCAACCTGAAAAAAGTGGGAAGGATTGGCGTAAAAGCACTTTTATATTTTGAAGTAGTTACAACTTTATCATTAAGCATCGGAATTTTGTTAGCGCATTTTATCAAGCCGGGAAAAATTGGAAAATCAGGGCTGCCTGTTTCAGACGCTTCAAAATATACAAAGCATGCAACAACAGGTTTTGACTGGAAACAATTTTTTCTTTCAAATCTTACATTGCAAATATTAATCCTTGCAATTATTGTTGGCATTATAGTGAGCCTTCTCAAACAACGTGAAAAAATAATTGCATGGTTGGAGCCAATCACAAAATTTGTTTTCATGCTGTTGAAATATGTGATGTACCTCGCTCCCATCGGCGCATTCGGCGGAATGGCTTTTACCATTGGAAAGTTCGGGGTCAAGACTTTATTGCCATTGGGAAAATTAATGTTGACAGTCTATTGTACGATGGCCGTTTTCATTTTTGTCGTTCTCGGATCAATACTTCGTTATTACAAACTCAGCATCTTTAAATATTTATCGTCAATCAAAGAAGAAATATTAATTGTGCTCGGCACATCTTCATCAGAGGCTGCGCTCCCATCATTAATGAACAAGCTTGAAAAAATGGGCTGCAGCAAACCGGTTGTTGGCTTAGTTGTTCCAACCGGTTATTCATTCAATCTTGATGGCACTTCTATTTATCTTTCAATGGCAACTATTTTTTTAGCGCAATTATATAATGTTGATTTAACTTCTGGTGAAATGCTCACGATACTCGGCATATTAATGATCACATCAAAAGGCGCAGCAGGAGTGACTGGCAGCGGATTCATTATACTTGCATCAACGCTTACTGCTATCCAAAAAATTCCTGTTGAAGGATTGGCATTTTTATTGGCGATTGATAAATTCATGAGCGAAGCAAGAGCTATTACAAATATCATTGGCAACGGAGTTGCCACTTTGGTGATTGCAAAAAGCGAGGGAGATTTTTCTGAAATAAATCAAATCAATATTAAAGAATAGCTTTTATTATGTCCTTGGCTGCATTGCTGCTATTGAGCATTCTTGCGTCGCACTCTTGTACTTTAGATATGTTATTCAGCAACCTGCGGCACATTAACAATAATCAATTTTCATTTTTAAGTAAGCGCGCATCTCCTCCTGATATCCCATCGCAACTTCGGCAGCCTTCTCCGCGAAATCTTCTTTATCAGAAGCATAAATAATTGCACGGCTTGCATTCACCAGCAAACCACAATCTTTAGTGATTGCTACTTCAGAAATATCTTTCAAGCTGCCACCCTGTGAGCCAACGCCCGGAACCAAATAAAAATGATCTGGTTTGAGCTCACGGATTTTTTTAAATTCATTTGCCTGCGTTGCACCAATCACAAACATCAGGTTTTCGGTTGTGCCCCACCGTGAAACAGTGTTTAAAACCTTTTCATACAAAAATTCATCTCCTGATTTCTGCAATTCAAAATCTTTTGCTCCGGCATTTGAAGTAAGCCCAAGCACAATCGCCCATTTTCCTTCATATTGCAAAAAAGGCCGCACACTATCTTCTCCCATATATGGAGCCACTGTTATCGCATCAAAATCCAACGTTTCAAAAAAAGCCTTTGCATATTGTGTTGATGTATTGCCGATATCGCCGCGCTTTGCATCCGCAATTTTGAAATGAGAAGAAGGAATATATTCGACCGTTTTTTGCATCGCTTCCCAACCTTTTAAACCAAGTGCTTCATAAAACGCTGTGTTGATTTTATACGATACACAAAAATTTTTTGTTGCATCGATGATCTGTTTGTTGAATTCAAAAACCGGGTCTGGAAAAGCAAGAAGATGTTTTGGGATTTTTGTAATGTCAGTATCAAGGCCAACGCAGAGGTAAGATTTTTTTTGCCTGATTTGTTCGACTAGCTGACTGCGGGTCATCAATGAATTTAGATGTGAAATTAGCAAAAATATCAGTTCATAGTTCAGAGTCACGAGCAAAAACCATGAACCATCAACTATAAACTATTAACTTAATTATCATCATTTTTAAAAACAGTAGAAGTTCTTGCTTTCATCTGCTCTGCAACCGCTTTCGCATCAGCATCCTGTTCGCTTAAATGATGAACAATATTTTCATAGCTTTTTTCATCGCGGTTCTGGCTTAATTTAAAAACATGCTGAACAGAAACAACTTCAATCTCAAATGCAATAATCGCCTGCATCATTTTTTCAACATAACTCTTATCCATTTTTTCAACAAGCGATGGTGAGTGCGGGTTATTTTCAAATGTTTCCGTGAGCTTTGTTAATACTTCAAGCAACTTTTCCTCTCCTAAAAATTTCAACACGCCGCTTGCATGCACAGCTTGATAATTCCATGTGCTTGCGCTTTGCTTATTCTCATACCAGCTTGCGCTTACATAAGTATGTGGACCGTGAAAAATTGCCAGCACATTTTGATTATGAGAAAATGCATTTGTGTGATCTTGTTTTCTCATTACATGCGCAAGCAAAAATAATTTATCATCTCTTTGTTCAAAAAGAACGGGAATATGACTGGCAACAGGCTTATTATTTTTATCTATTCCACATAAAATAATAAAAGGATGAGCGTGCATGAAATCCATTACTTCCTTTTCATCAGAAGCTTTGAAATAATTAATGTTGTACATGCCGCAAATTTAAATAATTGTATGGTGAATGGCCAATAGTGAATGGCGGATAATAATTCCTGACCGTCTATTTTCTTATCAAATGTTGATCAGCGATCATCAAACATCAATCATCGTTTCAAACAACTTCCGCCACTCTTTCCAATCCAATATGTGCATTCAGCATGGCAATGCTGCGTACTGCGCTGCCTGCAAATTCTTCAAATGATTTTTTTGTGATCGCATCATCGCTCATCATGGCTGGGACACCAATATCTCCGCCTTCGCGGATATTTTGAACAAGTGGGATCTGGCCGAGAAAAGGGATATCATATTCTTCGGCTAATCTTTTTCCGCCATCTTTTCCAAAAATGTAATATTTATTGTTCGGTAATTCTGCCGGAGTGAAATAGCTCATGTTCTCAACAAGCCCAATCACAGGCACTTTTAATTGTGCTTGCCCAAACATCGCAATCCCTTTTTTTGCATCTGCAAGTGCCACATCCTGCGGAGTTGTTACAACAACAACGCCCGTCACCGGAACCGTTTGCATCAGCGTTAAATGAATATCGCCTGTACCGGGCGGCATATCAATTACCAAATAATCCAATTCACCCCAAATTACATCGCTCACAAATTGTTTGATGGCGCTGCTCGCCATCGGCCCGCGCCACACCACAGCATTTTTTTCATCTACCAACAAACCAATGCTCATTAATTTAATTCCATATTTTTCCAGAGGTATAATCATTCCCTTTCCATCCATGTCCATCATTTTCGGGCGCTCACCGCGAACCCCAAACATAATCGGAACACTTGGCCCATAAATATCCGCATCCATTAAACCAACAGTAGCTCCTCCTTGTGATAATGCGATCGCAAGATTTGCCGCAACAGTGCTTTTGCCAACACCACCTTTTCCGCTCACTACTGCAATAATATTTTTCACTTTCGGCAATAGCACGTCATTTGTTTTTCTATTGCTCGTTGTGTTTGCGGTAAATTTCACGTTCACCATCGCATCTTTATTCACCAACAATTTGATCGCGTTAATGCATGCATTTTTTATCATGTCTTTCAACGGGCATGCAGGTGTAGTCAGCACAACAGTGAAAGAAACATAATTCCCTTCAATCGAAATATCTTTCACCATATTCAGCGTAACAATATCCTTCCCCAAATCGGGTTCCTGAACATTGCTCAAAGCTTCCAGCACTTTTTCTTTGGTCATGCGCAATTTTTTGTTAAAAACATTATTTTGGTGCAAAATTAGCTAATCGCTGCCTTACTTTGTTCGCCATTTAATTTTAAAAAATTAATTTTGGGCTGCGTACCGCAATTGTTAATCGATTATAAATGAAATTTGAATAGTGAGCATGATACCGGCTTTTGTTTTTCATAGCATCATCGTTGCGTCGCAATCCGTTCATCAGCAGTGCATGAATGAGCGCTCCGAAGCAATGTCACGAATAAATTTATTTTTCATTTGCAGCAAAAGCAAAACACAAAACACTGACTCAAAATTGGCCGCATGAAAAAATTTGTACTATACCTGTTATTGATTTCGGGCCGATTGCGGCTAATGCACAATTCGACAAACTGAAAGATTCTGTTGTGCAGGTTTATGGTTTTGTGATGACAGCCGACAGCCTTGTTGGCATTCCGGGCGTTACCATTTCGGTAAAAGGCCGAAACCAAGGTGCATTCACAAACGACCAGGGCGTATTTTCCATTCCATTACTGAAGGGCGACAAAATCGAATTTACGAGCATCGGTTACAAACCAATTCTTGTAGAGATCCCAAGAGACCTTCAGGGAAATCAATACAGCATGGTACAAACCATGGTAACAGACGCAGTTTATTTGCCGGCAACTGTCATTAAGCCAAGGCCAACCCGCGAACAATTTGAAAGAGACTTCGTAAATACCAAAGTTCCTGATGACGATATAGAAATTGCACGTCAAAATACGGAAGCAGCAAAGAGAAGGATTTTGCTTCGCGGCCTTCCTAATGATGCAAGGGAAGCATCTAACTATTTCTTGCGCCAAAGCGCTACGCGCTATTCATATCTGGGGCAAGCTCCTCCTCAGAACATCTTCAATCCATTGGCATGGCTGATTTTATCAAAGCGTGGAAGCGTGGAGATTTTAAGAACAATGATTAATTTATTCTGAACTGTGATTTATCAGAGCGTTTTGGATGAGCGGATAATAGAATTTTCTGCCCAATTCAAATTTCGAAAGCATGGAATTGTGTTTGATGAACATTGAATAATCATTGAAAGACATTTCTCAGATTTCAATTTCTTTATTCTAAAAATCAACATGCAATCCTGATTGCTCCTTTGCACGAAACCTTATTATCTTTGTTTCCCATCAATTTCAAAAATCCCAAAAATCATGGTTCAGACAGTTTCCGTTATTGGCGCAGGCACAATGGGAAATGGCATTGCACATGTGTTCGCACAAAATAATTTTTCAGTAACACTTATAGATATCGATGAAGCGCAACTGCAAAAGGCAATACAAAGCATTTCAAAAAGCCTCGACAGGCAAATAGCAAAAGCAACGCTGACTGAAGATCAAAAAAAATCAACGCTCGCGAATATCAAAATAGAAACCAATCTTGCCAACGGACTAGCAAATGCAATGCTGGTTGTTGAAGCAGCAACGGAAAATACAGAGCTGAAGCTAAAAATATTTAAGCAGATAGATGAATTTGCCCCGGAAGGATGCATATTGGCAACCAACACATCTTCCATTTCAATCACAAAAATTGCTGCCGCAACAAAACGCCCGCAATCGGTGATTGGCATGCACTTTATGAACCCTGTGCCGGTAATGAAACTGATTGAAGTAATAAATGGCTATGCAACATCAAGAGAAACAACAGCCAAAATTGTTGAGCTGTCGGAACTGATTGGAAAAATTCCAGGTGTTGTGAACGATTACCCCGGCTTTATTGCAAACAGAATTTTAATGCCTATGATCAATGAAGCTATTTATAGTTTGTACGAAGCTGTTGCCGGCGTAGAAGAAATTGACACGGTAATGAAACTTGGGATGGCGCATCCCAATGGGCCCGTTACAGTTGGCAGATTTTATTGGACTCGATGTTTGTCATTCTATCCTTAATGTATTGCACGATGGTTTCGGCAACCCGAAATATGCGCCATGTCCATTGCTTACTAATATGATAACCGCCGGATATCTAGGCGTGAAAAGTGGAGAAGGATTTTATAAATATGTTGCGGGAAGCAAAGAATTGATCGTTAGCGAAAGGTTCAAATCGCAAAAGTAACATGCTTATGTAACCGAAATTTTATGATGCGCTGAATAGAAATTCCTCCGTAAAAGAGTGCGACGCAACAAAAGCTCAATAAAATTAATTGGTCGACTTCATAAATAAAAAAGGCCCGACATGCGAGCCTTTACCGGTTAATATTATTTTCGCATTACGGCTTCTTCCCCATTCCTGCGATCCATGCAATAACTGCACCCGCAATGGCTGATAGCACCGCATAAGTAATGGCGTCTGTAAGAATCAATGTTCGGCTCATCATCCAACTGGTTGCGTAAGAAATGCAATCACGCGACGCGCTCATCAAAAATCCGATGATGGCACCGGCAACCAATCCTTTGGCAATAGTTGCTATGCCAGCTTTTTTAAAAATATAAGTCAATAAAATTCCTGAAAAAAGATTGCCAAGAATGATGTACATAAAAAGCAAATGATCCATATCCCGCGCTACCCCCTGTGCAGGCCGGCATGAGCAGCAAAAAAATTTGAAAGCAAGACGCCGTATGCGAGATAACCTGCGAAAAAAAATACAAGAGTTCCGGCAATGCTGGCCAGAATAAATTTGTTGGTATTCATAACAAGCAGTTTGGGTTTAAAATAAAACAGACAGTATCCAATATAGCCAATTGGCATGGCTTTGCAAATTTTTTTAAGACATCCGGAAAAGCATGATCATTGTAGCAAGTGATTAACCATAAGCAATCAGAGAAATTGCGCCGAGAGATAAAATAATTCCTAACCAATTCAAGACCGATAATTTTTCCTTAAAAAGAACCCATGCCATAACTGAACTGAACAGCACGATGCCCATATTATTGATGGGTATAATGGCAGAACTATTGCCAGCATTCACTTTCAGCACTTTTACGAGGCACCAGATGGAAAAATAATTAGGCACGCCAATACAAATGCCAGCAATGATACTTCTATAAGAAAATTTTTGTTTGCCGGTTGATACAAGAAATATCAATATGATTGTGCCAATTGTTCCTGCTGAAGCGAATGCAGTTATCAGGTACTCATTATAATTAGCGCTGTTCAAAAAAAATTGCTCTACATATTTTATAAGGGTATCCAACAACCCACTGCTGAAGAATAAAATAGCAGGCACAATTATTAATAACACCGGGCTAAGTTTCGATTTTCTTGCTTCAGAATTATTTGTTCTGGCAGGCAAACAAGTGAGAACAACTGCAATTAAGGCAATAATAATCCCGATAATTTTTAATCCTGAAATTTTTTCGTTATATAAATAAACAGAAAAAATAAACGGGATGACAAGCGATAATTTGTTTGCAACAGAAGCAACAGCAACACCTATTTTTTGTGTTGTAAAACCTACCACATTAAAAATAGAAATAAACATGGCTCCCATCAGCAATGCATATTTAAACCATGGCTCGTGAAGGGTGGTTGTATGAAATGGCGTACCTCCATTAAAAAAAGAACCTGTAACCACACAAGCAAAATGATTGAACATGATTGCCTGAAAAGGCTCGATATGATATTTTTCAATGACCTTAAAACAAAGAGTTAGATATGAGGTTAGCACGATGCTGCCAAGCAGGTAAAGCATTTCAGCGGTTTAGGTTTTGGTAATAATTTATTGAATCAGAAAATATATTTTCTGAAAAAGAAAATGATTCATTAGCAAGCAAGGGTGCGTGCAAACCATTATCAATGATTAATTCTTCATTATTAATTATCCGGGCTTCATCCCACATTCCTTCGTCAATAAAAGATTGTAGCAGCTTTGCGCCGCCTTCAACCAAAACGCTTTGGATTTTTAGATGATAAAGCGCATTGGTAATTTGATGAATAATGCTTACGTCATTTGTAATTTGATAATACAGCAGGTTATTCTCTTCTTCATGTTTTATGGAATTGAAAATGATGGTCCTGGTTTTTTCATTAAATATTTTTAACGATTGTGGTAATCGCAGATCCATGTCAACAATTAGTCGAACAGGATTATTCCCATTCCAAAGCCTCACATTTAATTCCGGGTTATCAAATAAAACAGTATTTGTACCCACTAAAATAGAAGCCTCTTCACTTCTCCATTTATGTACAAGCCGGTTTGTAAATTCATTTGAAATAAGGATTCTTTGTCCGTTTGTGTTCCCAATTTTTGCATTGCCACTTTGAGCCCATTTCAAAATAATATAAGGGCGATGCCTTGTATGGAATGTAAAAAAGCGTTTGTTCAATTCAACACAAGGTTCTTTCAAAACATCTTGCACAACTTCTACGCCCGCATTCAATAATTTTTCTATGCCTTTGCCATTCACTTCTTTGAAAGGATCGCGACAGCCAACAATAACTTTTGGTATTTTCTTTTCAATAATCAAATCAGCGCACGGCGGAGTTTTACCATGGTGCGCACAGGGTTCCAAGCGAAACATATAACGTGGATTCCGGAAATCAGGTTCTCATTTTCATTTTTTACAGAATGAATGCAATTCACTTCAGCATGCGATTTTCCATATAACTGATGAAATCCCTCACCGATAATTTTTTCTTCGTGCACCAAAACAGCGCCTACCATTGGGTTCGGAGCTACATTTCCCATTCCTTGTTCCGCAAGCTCAATGCAGCGATGCATATATGTTTCGTGAGTTGTCAAGCTATAAACACTTATTAATAAATGACTGCAAAAGTAATTTATTTAAGTTTGCTGCATGACGATTCATGAAGCGCAACAACAACTGACTTTTAAATTGCATGATATATATGAGGACAGAGAAGCTTCTGCAATCACAAATCTTGTGTTGGAAAATGTGACAGGCTGGAAAAAAATTGACCGAGTTGTTAATAAACAATCAGCGCTTTCATTACTACAAGAAGAATTGCTAAAAAAGTATACGGAAGAATTGTTGATGCATAAACCTGTTCAATATGTTCTTCATGAAGCATGGTTTGCGGGAATGAAATTTTATGTTGATGAAAATGTTTTGATACCAAGACCGGAGACGGAGGAGTTGGTTGATTGGATATTGGAAGAAGCCGGGGGTCGGGTGGCCGAAGAAACATTCACCTTTCACCATTCACCATTCACCATTCTCGACATTGGCACAGGTAGTGGATGTATCCCAATTGCGCTAAAAAAAAAATTACCCGACGCAAAAATATTTTCGTGCGATGTGAGTGAAGCAGCATTGCAAATAGCAAACCAAAATGCAAAAGATAATAATGTTGAAATAAATTTTATTAACTTGGATTTTTTAAATACACAAGAAAGGGAGAAACTCCCGACATGTGATATCATTGTTAGCAACCCACCTTACGTGCCGATGAAGGACGAAGAAACGATGCAGCAAAATGTTATTGGCTATGAACCTCATCTGGCCTTATTTGTAGAAGATAATAATCCCTTAATTTTTTACGAAGCAATAGCAGATTTTGCGTCAAAAAAATTATTACCTGAGGGAAAAATATTCGTCGAAATTCATGAAGCACAATCCTCCAATGTTAAGAAATTGTTTCTTCTTAATAACTTTCAGCACGTTGAAATAAAAAAAGATATTCTTGGGAAAGAACGTATGATAAAAGCAACTACGTTGCTATAATTAATTTGGCAAGCGGCAGTACCGATTTTAATTTTGCCCAGCTCCGGGAAAATGATCAATCATGTACAAAAAAAATTTACTTTTTTTAGTGTTATTTGTGTTGAAAGGGATTTATTCTTTTACGCAGGATAAAAATATGTTTATTCAGGATTCGGCTTACAGTTGCCATTTTCAACTTACCGTAATAGGGCAAGCGCATTCCGGTTTCAATGCAGCATATAACGGAATGAACAGTTTATCAAACAGTGCGGAATCGGGCGCAACAAGCGTTACATCAACTTTATTTTTAGGAAGAAGGCTATGGAAAGGAGCCGCTTTGTATTTTGATCCTGAAATTTCCGGCGGTGCGGGCTTGAGCTATTCACTTGGAGTTGCAGGCGCACTGAACGGTGAAACGTACCGTATTGGCGACCCTTCACCAGTTGCATCAGTGGCAAGGCTATATCTTCAGCAGTATATTCCTCTTGGAAGCACCGGCAATGAAACTGAAGATGATGATGTGAACAAAGTGCTCAACAAAAATGCTCCGACTGACAGGATCACAATCATACTTGGAAAATTTTCGATGTCGGACTTCTTTGACAATAATAGTTACAATCATGACCCAAGAAGCCAATTTATGAACTGGAGCCTTATGAGCGACGGCGCATGGGATTATCCTGCAAATACAAAAGGATATACTGAAGGATTAGTTGCTGAGCTTAGAAAAAATAATTGGGCATTCAGGATATCAAGCGTTGCTGTGCCAGTTATAGCCAACCATTCTGACATGGAATATGTTTTTGGCAAAGCTCATTCCGAGACTGCTGAAATTGAAAAAAAAATAACCATCAATAAAAGGCCGGGCGTTGTGCGTTTGTTATTCAGCTATACCGCATCCAGAGCTCCTTCTTATCAGCAAGGATTGAATGCAATTAAAAATGACGACACTACTTTGCTAAAAGTAATCTCGGGCAATGCTGAAGGCACGAATTATGGCGGCAATAAAACAGGTATATTTTTAAATGCGGAACAAGAAGTAACTGACAATCTCGGGATTTTTGCAAGGGTTGGATGGAATGATGGGAAACATGTATCATGGGCCTTTACTGAAATAGATGAAACTGCGCATTTGGGTATTTCGTTTAAAGGAAGCGGATGGGATAGAAAGCATGATGTTTTAGGAATTGCCGCTGTTGTGAATGGTATTTCTGCAGATCACAGAGCTTTTCTGAAAGCTGGTGGCTACGGTTTCATTATCGGCGATGGAAATTTGAATTACGGGCATGAATCAATCATGGAATTGTATTATAGCGCAAGACTGTTTCCTTCCCTATGGCTCACTTTTGATTATCAATTTGTAAATAACCCGGGGTATAATAAAGACAGAAGCGGCCCGGTTCACGTGTTCGGAATAAGAACACATATCCAGTTTTAATTTGCCGTTTTCTATTTTATTAGCCAAAATTTTTGCTTGCTCTGTTGCATTTAATTTTAGGATATGCATCTCCGTTGCTCATAAAATATATGCGATTATAATACGCTTTTTTAATCATTGAGATGAAGGAACCGCATATTTATAAATTACGTTTTTTTAATTCATTTACTGCATAATCGCATGCACGTGCCGTAAGAGCCATATAAGTAAGCGAAGGATTTTGACAAGCTGAAGATGTCATACAGCTCCCATCAGTTATAAAAATATTTTTCACGTCGTGCATTTGGTTATAACCATTCAGCACAGAAGTTTTACGGATCTTTGCCCATCCTCACCGTTCCCATTTCATGAACTGCTGAACCGGCGGGCAAATGATAATCAAGCGCCTCAATATTTTTAAACCCGCTTTTCTGCAACATTTCTACCGCGCTTTCTTTTATATCTTTTCGCATTGCTTTTTCATTCTCGTGATATTCAAAATCAATTTTCACTAACGGTAATCCCCAACCGTCTTTTTTATCTTTATCAAGAGTGATCTTATTGTCAAAATATGGCAGGGTTTCTCCCCAGGCGCCCATCCACATAACCCACGGCCCTGGCGTTAAAACATTTTTTTTGAAATTTTCACCAAACCCATCCGTTGCTCCTTGTGCCTTCCATTCCATTCTGCCCCCGCTTCCCTGGTAGCCGAAGCCACGCAAATAATCTTTGCGTTTAGTTTTCTCATTTATATTCCTGAACCTTGGAATATAAATACCAGTGGGCCGCCTTCCGAAATAATATTCATCTTCCATGCCGTCAAGTTCTCCCTGCCCTCCTGCTCCTAAAAAATGATCCATTAAATTATGGCCAACCTGCCCGCTTGTGTTGCCAAGGCCATCAGGAAATCTTTTCGATACAGAGTTCAATAGAATAGCGGCTGTTGCAATGGTTGATGCATTTAAAAAAATAATGCTTGCAAAATATTCGGTCACTTTTTTTGTTTGCGCGTCCATTACGCGAACACCTGAAGCTTTATTTTTTTGTTCATCAAAAATTACTTCTATCACTATTGAGTTGGGGAGCAAAGTCATATTTCCTGTTGCCTCGGCAGCGGGTAGCGTTGCTGCGTTGCTGCTGAAATAGCCACTGAATGGGCATCCGCGGTCGCAAAGATTGCGCAGTTGGCACGGGCCTCTTCCATTCCAGCCCTTGGTTAAGTTGGCAACACGGCCAATGGTTACAATCCTGTCATCAAAACTTTCTTTTACTTTTTTTGAAAAATAATCTTCTACGCAGTTCATATCCATTGGCGGCAAAAATTGCCCATCGGGCAAATGCGGCAGCCCTTCTGCTTTTCCGCTGATGCCTGCAAAACTTTCAACATAATCGTACCAGGGAGCAATATCGTTATAACGTAATGGCCAGTCTACGGCAATTCCGTCTTTAGCATTTGCCTCAAAATCAAGATCACTTAATCTGTAACATTGCCGGCCCCACGTAAGTGAGCGGCCACCTACCTGATAGCCCCTGATCCAATAAAATGGTTTTTCCTGGATGTAAGGGTTCTCTTTATCATTTACAAAAAAATGCTTGCTCCCTTCATTGTAAACGTTACATTGAATTGGGTTCTCTTCCTGATCTTTAAGGCTGTTATTTAATCTGTGAGGAAATTGCCAGGGATGCAAAAAAGCAGTTGTATAATCTTTGATGTGCACAACATCTTTTCCTCTTTCAAGCACTAAGGTTTTTAAACCTTTTTGGCATAGTTCCTTAGCTGCCCAACCGCCGCTAATGCCTGAGCCAACTACAATAGCATCAAAATTATGTTGAACCTGAATGTTTGGAATTCCCTGTTTCGGATCGCCCATTATTTTTTATTTAGTGAGTTGCCCACGATTTCTGGCCTTTTTGCAAAGGCATGCACCCAACAAATTTTCCTGGTATAGGGACATAAGCGAGGCCTTTGGTAGCGCCTGCTTCTGAGGTACAATAACCTTCAACAGTAAGGCTTTTTAAAGTTGTAAAAAAAGAGCTGCCAAAAAATCTTTTTTCTACTTTCCCGATAATGCCGCTGTTCGTTCTGCCTCTTTCTTCAAAATGTGTGAGCGTTTGCAATTTTTGCTGCTTCGTGCAATCTTCAAACGATTTGCTGAAAGATGAATGACAATAACGCTGCAGTTCTTTCAGCCCGTCAATGAATTTATTTTTTGTTTTTATTTCAACACAATCTTTAACCATGGTAATAATGAAATCATCAACACCTGCTTCTTTTGCGCCGGGCGAATCTGTTGCCGGAATAATTTCTTCCGCCAAAGCTGCGATCAATTTTTTATGGCTATCCAGATATTCAACATCCGGGCTTTTGTTCCAGTCATAAAATTTATAGCCTGAATACGCAGCAATGCTTCCGCAACTGATCAATAAAATCCGACTTATCGCTTTGCGCCTTTGCATTTAATTAATTGATTTGATAAAAATAGCAAGAATGTGTGAATGATAAAATTCGGAGATGCGTGAATTTTATTTTTATATTGAAACAATGTTGAATTTCATGATTCCCCGGCAGAGGAAACTGAAGCTGAATATAACCTTATAGTTGAAGAGTGCGACGCAAGGATGCTGAATAAAGGGCTGATGATGGTCACTAAAAAAATTAAACCTAAATATTAAAAATTAGAATGGATGTGAATCGCAAATTATTGCACTCCGTTTTTATCTACAGCCAGCACGCTTTTAGCGCCAAGGTCGCGGGCAATGCGCATCACTGCCACAACATCTTCTACCGGCACAGATTTATCGGCATTGATCACAATAGCAGGCTGGTCGGGCTCTTTGGCAAGAAAAGGCTGCAGCCTCATTTTTAATTCCGCTAGGGATACTTTTGTAGTTCCTACATAAAATTGTTTGTTTGCATCAATTGATACAACAACTGTTTGTTTTGACTTGGTATCGCTTTTTGATTTCGGCTGCGAAAGCTTGATAACATTGGGGTTCGCAAGTGTTGAAACTATCAGAAAAAACAAAAGCAATATGAACAAGATATCGTTCAACGGGCCTGTGTGCACTTCGCCTTCGTCTTTATGTCGCTTCCTTAAATTCATATTTAATATTTCAACTTCATCAACTATTCAATCTATCTGGTCGGTTCCTGCAAAATATCTATAAACTCGGCACTTGCCACTTCCATTTTATTGGTTGCTTTATCAATTTGAGAATTGAGATAACGGTAACCCACATACGCAATAATACCGATAATCAACCCTGATGCTGATGAAATCATCTTCACATAAATACCACCTGCAATGTTGGAAATGCTGTATTCTCCGGTTGATGCAATGCTGTAAAACAATTGGAACATACCTGCAATGGTTCCCAGAAAACCGAATAACGGTGCTATATAACCGATTACGGAAAGAATGGAAACATTTCTTTCCATTTTATACAATTCAAGCTTGCCCACATTTTCCATACTTCTTTCAATTGCCTCAATGGGCTTGCCGATGCGCTGGATGCCCTTATCAATCATTTTTGCTATTGCATTGTTTGTGTTTTTTGCAAGACTGCGTGCCGCCGTAATATTGCCTGTTACAATATGATCGCGGATGATGTTCATGAAATTATCATCCGATTTGGAAGCTTTGTTGAGCGCCATATATCTTTCAATGAAAACAAAAATGGCAATCACCAAAAGCAATGCCAGCGGGATCATTAAAGGGCCTCCGCGCAATAAAATATCCCACAAACTTTCTTTTTGCTGGCTTGCCTGCAACGCCAGGCGCGCAAGGCTGTCTTTGATTTTTGTTGAATCTATTATTACCTGCAGGAAAAATAAGTTCATCCAATATGGGGTTTAAAAAGTAAAAATAAAGATATTGAGAAGTATAACGCAGACCATGAACATGTATTTTTTAACAAAATGCTAAAGTGTTGTTACATTTAAGAACAGCCATGCACAATTTCCGAAAACAAAAAGTTGTAACTGCTTTATTGAAGAATGAATATTATGACATAAAAAAAACCTCTCTGCAAACAAACAGAAAGGCTTTGTATATTAACCGTCCCCTATTTATAAAAGTCTAATGCCAACATACACCTGAAAGCCCTGATTTTTCCAGGTATCAACATTTCCTACATCATCCAAATTGTTTAAACCAACAATATACCGCGCACCTAATTTGAACCAAGCCAAATTTAATTGTGCACCTGCCACCAATGAAATATCGCCTTTCTTAAATGCATCTTTCGAATTGTCAACAAGTGTTTGCGATTCATTTATAAGATAACCAAACTGCGGCCCGAGATGTATAGTAAGAATTTTTGCAGGCTTGAAAGCAAGAAGCACAGGAATGGTAAGATAATTTAGAGAAATATTAGTTCCGTTGCTTAGGTCTTCATATACCTCGTTCGCATTGGTTGCAGTCCTGGCTTGATATTCATTCCACATTATTTCAGGCTGAATGCCGAAATGTTTTGTAAAATTAAGTTCAGCAAAACCGCCTAAACTGTATCCGAATTTGAATTCCTGGTCAAATGATCTTCCCTGCATCTGATAAAAATTTGCGCCACCTTTCACGCCCAACTGAAATCCCTGTGCATTTGCACTTGCAACTGAAATGATCACTAATGCGAGCGAAAAAATGATTGACTTTTTCATGTAGTTTCTTTTAATTGTTTTGCAACCCAAAAATATTTCAAGTTTTTTTTCAACGGCTTGTGTTATCGTTAAATTGCCTTAATGATTCGTTAAATGATGTGCACAATAAATTTTTTGAATGTTTAAACATCGCATCATCATCAAATACAATGGATAAGATTAGAAAAGATGGTTTGTTAACTGAAACCTAAAATGGCAATCGTGAAAAATTTTTGACCGAAGGAAATTAAATATGTTTAAAATTTACACCAGCTCGATGACCGTTATCTCCGGCAAAATGCCAACGCGGCCCGGATAACCGATAAAACCATAACCACGATTTACATATAATTTTTGTTTGCCTTGTTCATAAAGCCCAGCCCATTCTTTATAAATATATTGCACGGGGCTCCATTTAATGCCCGGCAATTCAACACCAAATTGCATGCCGTGTGTATGGCCTGCAAGTGCCAGATCAATTAAAGGATATTTCGGCAGCACTTCAACATCCCAATGGCTTGGGTCGTGGCTCATTAATATTTTAAAAGGCGCATTCTCTGCGCCTGCATAAGCTTTTGCAAGACTGCCATAAGTTTGAAAACCTCTTCGGCCGCTAATATTTTGCACACCGATCAGTGAGATATATTCCCCATTTTTTTCAAGCTTAACATTTTCATCAAGCAATAATCTCCAGCCCAATTCTCCATGCACTTCTTTCAATCGCTGCAGGTTTTTTTCTTTTTCAATTGCCATTTCACCTGTTGGATTGTGGCCGTAATAATAATCGCCATAATCATGATTGCCTAATGTAGAATACACGCCCATCGGGGCTTTCAGCTTATTGAACACGTCCATATAATCAATCATCTCAACAGCGCGGTCATTAACCAGATCACCAGTGAATAAAATAATATCCGCATTTTCTTTCATTATTTTATCAACTCCTTTTTGAACAGCGGCTTTATCATGAAAACTGCCTGAATGAATATCTGATATCTGAACAATTTTTAATCCTTTAAATGATTTTGGAAGATTATCAAAAGATAATTGAACGCGGCGCACCTGATAATTATATTTATTGCTGAAACCATAAATCAACGTTGAAAATAAACCGCCTCCAACGCCAAGACCAACCCAGCTCAAAAAAACAGAGCGTGAAATTCCTTCGCCACTAATGTTTTCACCTTCGGTATTCCTGAAAAATAATTTTCCACTCGCCCATTGAATAACGCGGCGTATATCATCGACCAGAAAAAAAACAACAGCTAATAATTTCGCAAAAAACAAACCCAGAATAGTTGCCAGCACATAATTTCTTATTGACTTCGGCCAATTCTCAAAATTTGTGAGCGGTATCAGTATCAAAATAATAACAGCAGCTATTGAAATGCCCCAATAAGTATAGTAAACAATCATTTTTGTTTTGGGCGATGCATTTTGTGCCACCACTTTTACTGCCTGGAACACATAAAAATCTAGCAGCACCATAACGCAAAGCACAATCCATATAAACGCCGAATTTCTCATGAGCTGATTTTAAAATTGAATAAATTCATTTAGCTGTTCTTCAATAACTGCAAGCGTTGAAGCATCGGTCAATTCTCCTTTTTCATCTACTAATTTATCAACAACTGAAATTGGCAGTTTGTTAGGGTGAACGATCACTTTCATAAAATGCAAAATTGCAGTAAGATGCTGTCCATGCCCCGCAAATTGCCGGCCCTGCCTGTTGAAACGCCCGTTAGCAGTGCTTTTTTGCCCCACCAGGTTTTTTTTACATCAGAAATATCAAACATCGCTTTTAGCACTCCGGGAATACTGCCATTATATTCTGGCGAAACAAAAATAAATTTCTGTGCAGGCTCTAAAACAGTCGTTTCAATTTTAGAAAATTCCGGGTTACGTTCCATCACATTTATTCCCTGCAACGAAAGGAAGCCCGCTTCGATCCCTTTATTTTTCAATAACTGCATGTAATGCTGGGCTATTTTTATTGTGTTGCTGTCGTTCCTGTTTGTTCCGGAAATCACTGTGTACATAATCCTTTGTTCCATAACGCGGCTAAAAGCCAAAAGTTCTCACAATTTATAACGATGGCGTATTTTTGCCAATTATGATTTTTTGTTGATAAGATTGGGCAAAACTAAATTTTGCAATCTTAATGATTGGGGAGAATTTTAAAGCTTGAAGAGCAAGAGCCAAGTGGCAACGGATGTGCAGCAAGAATTAAAGATCGCTGCCGCTGAAAACTGAAAATTATTATGGCAAGAACAATCGGAGTAGCAAATCAAAAAGGAGGTGTGGGCAAAACCACTTCAGCCATTAATCTGGCTGCAAGCCTTGCTGTGCTTGAGTTTAAGACATTGTTGGTAGATGCTGACCCGCAGGCCAACAGCACAACCGGCATCGGTTTCGATCTTCATAATATTACCCAAAGCTTGTACGATTGCATGGTGAGCTCAACACCGGTAAAAGAAGTGGTGCTGAAATCGGATATACCCAACCTCGACCTTGTGCCATCTCATATTGATCTGGTGGGCGCCGAAATTGAGATGATCAATTACCCAAACAGAGAAAATGTGCTTAAAAATATTTTGGCACCGATCAAAGACAATTATGATTTCATTGTGATCGATTGCTCGCCTTCATTGGGCTTGATCACAGTAAATGCATTGGTGGCTGCGGATTCGGTTATTGTTCCCGTGCAAACTGAATTTTTTGCGCTTGAAGGATTGGGGAAATTGCTGAATACTATTAAAATTGTTCAAAACAGATTGAACCCGCATTTGGCTATTGAAGGAATTTTGATGACGATGTATGATGGCCGCCTGCGCTTGTGCAACCAGGTTGTGAGCGAAGTTAGAAAGCATTTTGATGAAATGGTTTTCAATACCATCATCCATCGCAATACAAAAATCAGCGAAGCCCCCAGTGTTGGAAAACCCGTTATACTATACGACGCATTTAGCAAAGGCGCAACAAACTATCTCAACCTCGCCAAAGAAGTGTTGCAAAAAAATAACATGACAAAAATTAAGCAGGAAGAAAGAGTTTTTGAATAAGGTAAAAAAGTAGAAGGTTTAGGGCAAAAGAATTGGAAACACCTTAAACCTTAGACCTAAAACCTCAAACCTTGTAAAATGACAAATCCCAAACAAAATAAAGAAGCACTTGGCAAAGGCATCCGTTCGTTGCTACAGAACATTAATAACGATCTGGAAAATACATCAGGCATTTTAAAAAATTCTTCTCCGGAATCGGTCACAAATATTTTGCGGATACCCCTGACACAAATTGAAACAAATCCAAAACAGCCGAGGCACGATTTTGATGAACAGTCGCTCAATGACCTTGCCGCATCCATAAAATTGCATGACATCATTCAGCCAATAACAGTCGCGAAATTGTTGACCGGGAAATATCGTTTGATCTCTGGAGAGCGCCGTTTTCGCGCCGCAAAAATCGCTGGGCTAAAAGATATGCCGGCATACATCCGCTCAGCTAATGACCAGGAATTACTTGAGTTTGCATTGCTTGAAAATTTGCAGCGCGAAGATTTGAATGCAATGGAAATTGCATTGAGCTATAAAAGAATGATGGAAGAAATTGATCTTACGCAAGAACAGGTAGCAGAGCGCATGGGCAAAGAACGTAGCACGGTTGCCAATTATATTCGCCTGTTGAAATTGCCGCCCGATATTCAGGTAGCAGTACGCAACAATCAACTTTCTATGGGCCATGCCCGTGCATTAATAAATGTTGATACCATTGATAAGCAGCTTTATATTTTTGATGAAATAAAAAGCAAAGGCTTGTCTGTAAGGCAAACAGAAGAGCTGGTGCGCAAATTATACAAAGGAGAGATGCCTGTTAAAAATTCCGCAAAACCTGCGCTGTCAGCAGCTTTTAAAAAAATTGAAGATAACTTAGCATCTCATTTCAGCACACGCGTTAAGCTGAATCATACTAAAAATAATAACGGCAGCATTTCGATCGAGTATTATTCAATCAGCGAATTGAATAAAATTCTTGATCAGTTGGGGGTGACCGTTAATTAAGATTTCTCATGAAGATGTTTAAGCTTTTTTTTATTTCCATTCTACTATCAGCAATTTTAAATGCAGATGTTCATGCTCAAAAAAATGATACGCTAATTGTGGGCAAAGACAGCATCAATGCAAAAAAAATTACTACTGACTCAATCTCAAAAAAAGATTCTTTAATACTCAAGAAAAAAAGCCGCGATCCCGGCAAAGCAAGTCTTTATTCAGCAATATTACCAGGCTTGGGCGAAGTATATAACAGAAAATATTGGAAGCTGCCTCTCGTGTATGCAGCTGTTGGCATTCCTATTTACGAATTTTTCGACAATAGAAAATGGTTCAACAAAACGCGCTATGCATTGGCTGTGGTGGCAAATGGCAGCTATACTAATCCGGATAGTTTAAATCAAGTCGATCCCAAACTGCTTCCTTTTGTGCAGGCACTGGATGCAACTGATTTGGTTAAATACAGAAATCAATTCAGGCAATGGGAAGATTATTCGGTGCTATTCTTTTTATTTTTTTATGCGCTTCAAATTGTAGATGCTACTGTTGACGCGCATTTGAAAGACTTCAATGTGAGCAGCGACCTTAGTCTTGAACTTAAGCCCAATGCTTATTCTACAAGCAATTTCGGTATCAGTTTTGTTTTTGATATTCACAAAGCAAAACCAAAGCCTCTGTTTGATATACGATAATTTCCGCGCCAAAATATACTTCTGTATTTATCATTCTTTATTACTCATTTCTCATTTTCTTTGCAGTAATTACAAAAAATTGCAGAATGAAAATTGCATTGATCGGTTATGGAAAAATGGGGAAAGCAATTGAGGAAACCGCATTGCAGCGCGGTCATGAAATTGTTTTGAAAATTGATATCACCAATGTTGCCGAATTCAATCAGGAAAATATTTCTAAAGCAGATGCTGCCATTGAATTCAGCGGCCCACACAGCGCGTTTGATAATGTGATGAAATGTTTTCGGTTAGGCATTCCCGTTGTTTGCGGCTCAACAGGCTGGCTCAACAAATATGAAGAAGCAAAAAAATATTGTATTGATAATAATGGTGCTTTTTTATATTCCAGCAATTACAGTATCGGAGTAAATATATTTTTTGAATTGAACAAACATCTTGCAAGCCTCATGTCTTCACAAAATAGTTATGATGTGAGCATGACCGAAATCCATCACACACAAAAAAAAGACGCACCAAGCGGAACAGCAATTACATTGGCTGAACAAGTTTTAGAAAAAGTAAAAAGAAAAACGCTTTGGGTAAATCACATCAGCGATAATAATGAAGAACTTGAAATCATCAGCGAAAGAATTGATCCGGCGCCCGGAACCCACAAAGTGAAATATAGCTCTGCCATTGATGATATTGAAATAATTCACAAAGCGCACAGCCGTATGGGATTTGCAACCGGTGCGGTTTTGGCAGCGGAATTTATTAAAGGCAAAAAAGGGGTTTTCAATATGAGGGACGTGCTGGGCCTTTAACTTTTTGCTTCAGGAATTGTTATATAGACAGAAAAAATTAATTTGTAGCATAAATTACTGCGAATGCTTTCCAAAAAAACACAATACGGTTTTCAGGCGCTCATGTACCTCGCTCAAAAAAAGGAAAATGAGCCTGTGCTGATTGCCGAAATTTCAAAAAAGAAAAAAATACCTCTTAAGTTTCTTGAAAATATTTTGCTTGAATTAAAAAAAGCCGGCATACTCGGCAGCAAAAAAGGAAAAGGCGGTGGCTATTATTTTGTCAAAAATCCGAAAGATGTTCAGCTTGCAACCGTTATGCGATTGTTGGATGGCCCGATAGCCCTGGTTTCGTGCGTGAGCTTATATTTTTACGAGAAATGCAAAAACTGCGACGAAAAAACCTGCGGCTTGCACGATACCATGATACAGGTTCGTGATGCCAATCTTAAAATACTGGAAAAGAAAACCATTGCGGATATTGCAAAAGGCTGACATTGCAATGAGGTTGGATATAGAAAATAATTCCAAATTGCGAGAAGAGTTATTCTTCGAAAACCGGACTCCTGCAAACGTTTGCAGGTAATGAGGCACGATGAATTGATTCTGCAACTTTTATTTCCTTACTTTTATTGAATACAATTAATTATTGTAGCTCTAACGATTGATTATGCCATTTATCAAGCCCCGCCTTTCGTTTATGCAAATCATCAACATGAATGTTGGTTTTTTTGGCATTCAATACAGTTTTGGTTTGCAGCAAAGTGCAGTGAATCCTATTTATGATTTTTTAGGTGCGCATCCCGATCAAATTCCATTGCTGAATTTAGCAGGCCCAATGACAGGATTATTAATTCAACCTATCATCGGAACATTAAGCGACAAAACCTGGCATCCGCGCTGGGGGCGGCGCAAGCCATATTTTTTTATCGGTGCATTATTTTGCAGCTTATGTTTATTCGTTTATCCTTTCAGCAGTTCGCTATGGATGGCTGGTGGTTTGCTTTGGGTTCTTGATGCAGCAAATAACACGGCCATGGAACCTTATCGCGCATTCATTGCAGATAAATTGCCTGAGCCGCAGCTTGCCACAGGTTTTCTCACACAAAGTTTTTTCACCGGCCTTGGTATCACGCTTGCAAATGTTTCGCTATTTCTTTTTCAAAAAATAATAACAGGTAAGCACGGACAAATTCCTTATTGGGTTTTCGGTTCCTTTTTACTTGGCTCAGTTTGTTCAATATCATCTGTGCTTTGGTCAATCACAAAAACGCCTGAAATTCCACCTACAGCAGAAGAATTGGCTGCACTAAAAGCAAACAAGCGAAGCATCTTTGATCCGTTTATAGAAATTGCTCATGCAATAAAAGACATGCCAAAAGTGATGTGGCAATTGGCGCTTGTATATTTGTTTCAGTGGTATGCTTTGTTTTGTTATTGGCAAAATGCATCAAAAAGCATTGCGCAATCTGTTTGGAAAACCACGCCTGCAAAAGACCCTGCGCTGTACGAAAAAGCAGTTGGCTGGGCCGGCCTCGTAAATGGCTGGTACAATGTTGCCACTTTTTTATCCGCATTCGGCCTTGTGTGGCTCGCAAAAAAATACAGCCCGAAGTTTGTGCATGTAGTCTGCCTAATGCTTGCTGCAATCGGATTGCTTGTTTTTCCGCATATTGAAAATAAATATTTGCTCTTCGTTCCCATGACAGGTTTTGGCATTGCATGGGCAAGCATGATGGGCGTGCCTTACCTGATGGTCGTGAATAAAATCCCGAAAGAACGTTACGGCGTGTATATGGGCATCATCAACATGATGATTGTGGTGCCGATGATTTTGCAAACAACAACATTCGGATATGTGCTGCAGCATTTTCTTGGCAATGATTCAGGCAAAGCGATCAGCTTCGCAGGAATATTTTTATTGATCGCATGCGGCGCAACCATGTTGATAAAGGCAGAGAAGCCTGCTGAAGATGTTTCCATGCCAATGGGCGGCGGCCATTAAATTTTATTGGAAAGAAATATTTTGTAACTAGCTAATGAATTCTATTGAACATCCTTGCGTCGCACTCTTGTACAGAAACAATTCTATTGAACGCTTTACTAACGGTAAGGCACAACTAATTTCAAATTCTCATTCCCGGCTGCGCGGTAATGACGGCAAGAGTAAAACAGATTTAGGTGCAAACAATTGCAAACTGAAAACTGCAAACTAATATGAAAAAAATCCTCTGCATCGGCGAAGCCCTGATTGATATGATCTGCACAGACAAAGGCAAATCATTATCTCAAGGACAAAATTTCTTAAAGAAACCTGGCGGCGCTCCTACTAATGTAGCTGCAGCCATTGCTGCGCTTGGCGGAAGCGTTGAGCTGGCAGCAAAAGTTGGCAACGATCCTTTTGGCAAACAGCTAATTGATGTGATGCAGGAATTTGGTGTTATAACGCGGAGCATATTACAAGATAAAAACGAGTTCACCACTTTCGCATTTGTTTCATTGATGGAAGATGGCGAAAGAGATTTTGTTTTTAATCGCGGTGCCGATGGAAAACTTACACGCCACGAAGTAGATGAAATAAATCTGGATGAATTTTCAATTATTCATTTTGGTTCTGCAACAGCATTTTTGCCCGGCTCATTGCAAGTGGCTTATGAAAGCCTTTTGCAGAAGGCATTACAGCAAAATATTTTCATCAGTTTCGATCCAAATTACAGGCATCTGCTTTTTAAAAACAACAAGCAATCTTTTATAGATCAGTCATGGAATTTTTTGCAAAGCTGCCATTTTTTTAAAGTAAGCGATGAAGAAGCCATGCTTATAACCGGCAAAGCAACATTGGAAGATGCGACCGCCGCACTACTTGAAAAAACAAAAGCAGTATTTGCCATCACGCTCGGCAAGGACGGAACATTGCTTGGCGCCAACCATTCAACAACTATTATTAAAAGTATTCCTGTAAAACCTGTTGATACAACCGGCGCAGGAGATGCATTTGTCGGCGCTGTGTTATTTCAATTAAGCAATTTGGATGTTGCAGATATTCAAAACTTATCTCAGGAAAAATGGAACCATATTATTTCAAATGCAAACAAAGCCGGCGCAAGAACATGCGAATACCTTGGCGCCATGGAAGCTTTCAAACATCTGAGCAGCGATATATTTAAGTAACAAGTAGGAAAGTCAGGAAAACTGAAAGTCGGGAAGGAAAAACCAAATTATATGATGTCATTTCTTTAGGACTTTCTGACTTCCAGACTTTCGGTCTTTACTTTTCAACTATGAACCAACAATCATGTACAACTCGAAACTTCATCAACAAATAAACAGTTTGCTTCCCAAATCAGGGTTTGATATAAACGGGAAGGACAATTCATTTTATGCACGATTCATTTCTAATGTTGAGTCGATTGATTCTTTGTACAAAATTTTGTACGGAGACAATGAAAAAAACAATGAATCTTTCAAACAGCTTTTGCAAACTATATTGAATGCATATACCAATCGCCCATCATCGTTAAAACAAAAAGATAAATTAAAAGATGAGCATTGGTTTTTGAGCAATCAAATTACAGGAATGAGTTTGTACGTTGACCGTTTTTGTGGCAATCTTCAAAATCTTGAAAACAAATTGGGCTATTTCAAAAAACTTGGTGTTAATTTTTTGCACCTGATGCCGGTCTTTGAAAGCCCGCAGGGAGAAAGCGATGGCGGCTATGCTGTGTCAGATTTCAGAAAAGTAGATGAGCGATTCGGATCATTGGAAGACTTGAAAAAACTACAGGAAAAAATGAGCAGCGAGAACATGTATTTAATGATTGATATTGTTCTCAACCACACTTCTCAAAAACATGAATGGGCAGAAAAAGCAAAACAAGGCGACAAAAAATACCAGCATTATTATTACATGTATGATGACCGTTTTGTTCCCGATGCGTTTGAACAAAACATGCCGGAAGTATTTCCGGAAAAAGCGCCCGGAAATTTTACGTATGTGCCTGACTGTGATAAATGGGTAATGACTGTTTTTCATAATTATCAGTGGGATTTGAATTACGCGAATCCACAGGTATTGCTGGAAATGCTGAACAACATTTTTTTCTATGCAAACCTGGGCGTTGACATTCTGCGCATTGATGCGCCGGCATTCATCTGGAAACAAATCGGAACAACCTGTCAAAACCTTCCGCAGGCGCACACCATTCTTCGCTTAATAAAACAATGCGTGCTGGTTGCCGCTCCTGGCATGGCTTTGCTGGGAGAAGCAATAGTTGCCCCCGCTGCCATCATGAAATATTTTGGAACGGATGAGTATACCGCCAAAGAATGTGATGTTGCATATAACGCAACGCATATGGCTTTACAATGGGATGCTTTGGCAACAGGCGACACAAGGATCATGCTTACAGCACAGCATGAAATTTTGAAAAAACCTTTTGGCACAACATGGATCAGCTACACACGTTGTCATGATGATATTGGTTTGGGTTATGATGATTACATGATAGAACAGGCCGGCTTCAATGCATATGAGCACAGAAAGTTTTTGAAAGAATATTATACAGGAAATTATTACAGCTCACCTGCAACAGGTGCACTGTTTTCTGTGAACCCAAAAACACAGGATGCCCGCATCAGTGGCTCGCTTGCATCATTGTGCGGGTTGGAAAAAGCATTATCTGAAAAGAAAGAACAAGACATTGAGCTTTCAATCAGTAAAATCATTATGATGCAGGCTCAAAGTTTTTTTATCGGTGGCATACCAATGATTTTTTATGGGGATGAAGCTGGCTATACAAATGATTATTCTTATTTGAATGACGATGGTAAAAGTTATGACAACCGCTGGATGCATCGACCGTTAATCGATTGGGAGAAGAATAAAAAAATAGAAATTGATGGTACAGTTGAACAAAAAGTATTTTCAGCTACCCAAAAATTAATCAGCATCCGAAAAAATCTTTCTGTTGTTGCAGATATGAAAAATCTCACGTGGCTTGCTCCGCATAATCTTCATGTGGCAACTTATTTGCGGGCATATGACAAACAAAGGCTGTATTGTGTTTTCAATTTTTCCGATCAGACCTCTTATCTCACCTGGTACGCGTTTAAAGAGCATGGCAAAGCGCCGGAAAAATTATACGATCATTGGCAGGAAAAATATTTCACTGTAGGTAAAGACAGCGAATACCTGATACTTGAGCCATATACTTTTTGTTTGCTGGAAGCTTAACAACGCTGCATCATTCGCGACTTCGTCATTTCGAATGAAGCCAATAATGCTCAATTTATCAGCGATCATCAAGAACCCGTTGAGCACAAGCCATTCAAAATTTTCTATCTACACTTTTTTGATTTTTGCCGATTTGCATGAGAGTACAATATTATGTACATTTGTGAGTACACAATTTAATTACTATGCAGGCAGTATCTATAACCCAGTTAAGAAATAACATTAAAAAATATTTGGATGATGTTTCAAAATCTTCAGATGTGATTATTGTTTCAAGAGCTTCTGAAGAAGAAGCTGTGGTAATCTTGTCAATGAAAGAATATAATTCACTTAACGAAACCGCACATTTACTATCAACTTCAACAAACAGACAAAGGCTGCATGATTCAATAAATCAATTAAAGAACGGCAAGACCCGTAAATTCAAGTTATAAAAATCGTGCGCATGAATTTTGAGTTTACGCAGAATGGATGGGAAGACTTTCAATATTGGATAGAAACCGATAGCAGTATTGTTGAAAAAATTAAAGACTTGCTAAACGAAATTAAAAAAACTCCTTTTCAGGGCACCGGAAAACCGGAACCACTGAGATACGACCTGAAAGGTTTTTGGTCAAGAAGAATTACAGGTGAACATAGGCTCGTTTATAAAGTGGAAGGCAAAAAAGGCGTTGACCAGAAATGTTATATCATTCAATGCCGCTTTCATTATGATTGATCCCATCAGATAAATTCTAAACCAAAACCAGGCTTATCATTCGGAAACATGTATCCGTCTTCAATAGTAAATCCTCCGCTTACTACATCTTCTGCCAGATCTAAACTCCCATCAAGATCAAGATATTTTGTGTGCGGGCATGAAAATGCAGCATGTAGCGCAGCAGTAATGCTGACAATGCTTTCATCGTTGCAGCCCCAGAACAGGTCAATATCAGCAGACTTTGCAATCGTTGCAATTTCATGCGCTCCTGCCATGCCACCACATTTCATCAGCTTGATATTAAAAATGCCGTAAAGGTTTTGTTGTGAAAGTTTCAATGCGGATTTGGCATTTTTTAATGATTCATCGGCAGCGAGTATTTTTCTGATATCATCTGGCAATTCTTTCAAATCCACATCAATAGAAGGTTTCAGGGGTTGTTCTATCAGCTCAACATTTTTATTTCTCGTTTTTTCGAGAAATAATTTCAACTGATTAATATCGTAGCCGGTATTTGCATCCACCCGAATGATAAAATGATTACCGAATCTTTCACGCAATTTTATTATTCTTTCAGCATCAATTTCGTTATTAAGTCCGGTTTTAACTTTCAGCACTTTAAATCCTTTATTATAATAATCATTTGCTTCTTCGATTGTTTCTTTTACATCTTTTATACCAATAGTTACTGATGTAAGCATCTTACGGTGATGCCTACCGTAAAATTCAACGACAGGAATTCCGAGAAATTTCCCAAATGCATCATGCAAAGCAATATCAATGGCTGCCTGAGCTCCCGGTAAATTTTTAAAATGTTCTTTGCAGATATAAATGTGATGAAGAAATTGGAGGATATCCTTTCCAATCAGATATTTTATAAAATCTGATTGCAGATTTTGAAAAGTCTGACCAGGCGTTTCGCCAACTACTTCCGGAGCAGGGTTGGCAGCACCAATTCCCTTTATCCCATTTTCAAGTTCTATTTCGAAAAAAATATTCTCAACATCAGTGATGGTTTCTCTTGCGATGGAATAGGGTTTTTGCAAGGCAAGGTTTTTTCGAAACGCATTGATTGATTTTATTTTCATACTATATCTTATTACACGAATTAGAGCGAATTACACGAATCACTTATAAGATTAATTTGTGTAATTCGCTTTAATTCGTGCTTACATTTTTTATAAATCTCCTATAAGTTCTTTTATCTTCGGCACAATTTTTCCGCAGCCTTCCTGCAATGGCAACATCACCGGTAATTTTGTTCTTTGTTCATATTCTTTTTGAAAAGCAAAAGCTTCTTCGTTGGTGCAATGTTCTGTATTCAATGCAATGGCAATCACGGTTGAGCCTAATAATGTAATCAGCGCAATTTCGGATTCTATAGAATGAATTTCGCCCCAGGCAGGATCATGCTCGTAATATTTTCTCTTTGGCGCATGAACGAGGATGACTGATTTTGCATTTCCTGAAATCAATATTTCCGAACCGCAAGGCCCTGTAGGATTTCGTAATGCAGATTGTCCCTCAATTAAAATCACATCAGGATTTGTTTCTTCATTGCAGGTTAATATCGCATGCTCCAATTCACCGGATACGAAATCATTCAATGTGGAATCAAAAATAAATCCATACTTGCCACCTTGCAGCCAACCTGTTTGCCCAGTATAAATCATTTCCGCATTGATCCCGTTTTTTTTGCATTCATTCATTACAAACCTTGTTGTTGTTCGCTTTCCAAGCGCACAGTCAGTTCCGATAACTGCGATTATTGGTTTTTTTATTTTGAAGATTTCTCCTGTCCAGAAATTCAAATCTTTTCTTTTCTTAGGTATACGGATATCTGTTAACGTTACTCCATGTTCATCTGCCAGTTTTTTTATGTCCGCATGCTCTGATAAATGGTCATGCAATCCATTAACTATAGAAAGCTTATTGTTAATCGCTGATTTTACTTCTTCAATCAGATCTCCGGGAAAAATTCCACCCGCTGTGGCAACACCAACCACACAATAGGCAGGTTTTAATGAAAGTGTTTCTTCAATTGTTTTTACAACAGGAATGTTTCTATGGTTACCATCTAATATTTCGCCTGCATCTTTTCCTGCGCTGGCAAAATCAACCACCGCAACGATTTCAAATCTGTTGCTCTCTCTTATAAGCCCGTGAGCAGTCTTTGCGCTTTCTGTCGCAAGAAGACCGTTTGTTACAATAATCGCTTTCTCCATTGGTTTGATAAATGTAAAAAGTAAAAATAAATTTTATTCGTTAGTTTTAGACAATCAAGAATTTTTATTTTACCAACTACTGCATTTCTTAATTATGAGAAACATATTTTTTGTTCTTACAATTCTTCCTTTTTTCGCAAACGCTCAACTTACTGAAAAAATAAATCGTGTTGATTCTGCGCTTTCTTATTTATATCAACATCATTTTTTTAATGGCGCTGTATTAATTGGCGAAAAAGGAAAAGTCGTTTACAAAAAAGCATTTGGGGTTTCAAGTGCTGCCGGCGACCAAATGCTAACTACTCAATCATCATTCAATCTTGCTTCAGTATCAAAACAATTTTTTGCTATGATGATCATGATGCTGAAAGAGCAGGGAAAATTACAATATGATGACCCTGTTCAAAAATATCTTCCTTCATTTCCATATAATAATATAACGATTCGCCATTTGATGAACCACACTTCAGGTTTGCCGGAATATTTTGAGATAGCGGCGCACAATATGAATTTACTGGATACGCTCACTAATGAATCGATGCTGGCATTACTTGCTGCAACCAAGCCCCCGCTTGTATTTCAGCCTGGAGAGAAATGGCAATATTGCAATACAAACTATACAACTCTCGCATCCATCATTGAAAAAATTTCCAGCGAACCTTGCGATGTTTTTTTTCGCGGACATATTACTGAGCCATTAAAAATGAAGAACACATTTATCTATAACCTGAAAATGAAATCTTATCCGGCCTCACGGGTTTTTGGATTTCATTATGAAAAAGGCAAAGCTGTGAAGGATGATTTATTATGGCTTGATGGAATTGTCGGTGATGGAAATATTTATTCCAGCGTTGAAGATTTGTATAAATGGGATCAGGCATTATATACGGAAAAGCTCGTCAAAAAAAATACTTTTGATGAAGCAATTACTTCAGGAAAATTAAACAACGGCAAAAATGACGGCTATGGGTTTGCGTGGTTTATCGATAGCCCGCATGTAAAGTTGCATCACACCGGCAGCTGGGTTGGTTTTAGAAATATTATCGTTCGCTATGTAGAAAAAAACCAAACAATAATAATACTTGACAATTCAAGAAATACTTTTTCAAGAAATATTGTTCAAAATATTCTTGAAGACAAACCATACACCGTTCCTCAAACCCAACTCATTACTAACGTTCAATTGATTGATGGGACGGGTGTGCCTGCAAGAAAATCCAGCGTTCGAATTTTAAATGATAAAATCTATGATATTGGCGACCTAAGCCCATTTCCTAATGAAACTGTGATTGACGGACATGCATTGACGTTAGCTCCTGGTTTTATTGACAGCCACAGCCATCATGCACGCAGTTTATCTGAAGCACCTGATGCAATTGCAGTTACCAGTCAGGGAGTAACAACTATTGTTGCCGGACAAGATGGTTTTTCTGATCCGGTTGACACATTGAAAGCAATTCTAAAAAATCATCCTTCGAGCATAAATGTGGCAACATACACGGGCCATGCATTTTTACGGGAACAAGTGATGGGAAAAAATTTGTTGCGGGCTGCTACTCAACCTGAAATTGAAGCGATGAAAAAGTTATTGGCTGATGATTTGCAAAAAGGCTCGCTTGGATTATCGACCGGACTTGAATATGAAGAAGGATTTTATTCGACCACCAATGAAGTGATTGATCTTGCAAAGACCGCTGCCAGCAAGGGCGGGCGATATATCAGCCATATTCGCAGCGAGGATATTAATATTGAAAGATCGCTTGAAGAGATCATTGAAATCGGGAGAGAAGCAAAATTACCTGTACAAATTTCACATTTCAAAATTGCAATGCGAGGCAAATGGGGCAATGCAACCGATATTCTTGCGCAATTAGAAAAAGCACGTGCAGAAGGAATTGATATTACCGCAGATTGTTATCCATACACGATGTGGTCGTCTACACCAAGAGTGCTATTCCCCAAAAAAGATTTTACAAATATTGAAAGCGCAAATTTTGCGACAAGCGAGTTCATTGATCCTTCAGCATCTTTTATAACTTATTTTCCTTCCAATAAAAATTATGAAGGAAAATCAATTTCAGAAATAGCAAAGATGAATAATGAGACCACCGGGCAGGCATTAATGGATATTATTAGAGAAGCATATCCAACAACAGGCGATGGAACTATACAAGGTGCCACAATTGTTGGCGCATCTATGTCAGATGATGACGTAATTCATTTTTTGCAATGGAATTACACCAACATTTGCTCAGACGGTAGCAATGGCGGGCATCCGCGAGGATATGGCACATTTCCACGTGTGCTTGGCCGTTATGTGCGCGAGAAAAAAATTATGCCACTTGAAACAGCTATTTATAAAATGACCGGGTTAACTGCAGAACACCTTGGCATTAGCGACCGAGGAATTATTGCACCGGGAAATTTTGCCGATCTCGTTTTGTTTGACCCTACTACTGTAATTGATAATTCGACCATTACAAACTCCACTGCATTATCAACAGGCATCGAAATGGTTTGGGTGAATGGAAAATTAGTTTACGAACATGGCAAAGCAACGCATGAACATCCGGGAATATTTGTTAGCAAGTAGTTGGAAACGCGAGGGTTTGCAAAGAAAATTTAATCGAAATCTTTATGAGTTTTAAAACATGGATTTTGATTCTTATTGATACCCTCTTGATAGGAGCGTTAATAAAAGTCCTTTTTAAAAAGTTTGGCAACTTTTTAAAAACATTTTGGTACATGGAACAAAGTTCATCTTTAGCTGATAATGAAAATAATTACACAAATCCAACTTCGGTTTTTAAAGTAATCCTTGTTGTTGTAATTACTATTGCAATGATAATAATTGAATACAAAATATTTTATTGATTTTTGCGCTGCCAATTGTTGAATAGGATTTCTTCTGCACAAGTGTGCGACGCAACGATGCTCAATAGAATTACTATCGCCGGTAACAAAATAAAAAAGCCCCGAATTAATCGGAGCTTTTTATTTGATTGAAAAGAATTTATTAATAATACTTTGGCTTCAGTTCAACTCTTCTGTTCATCGCTTTTCCTTTTGGCGTTTTGTTGCCTGCGATTGGTTTTGTGTCGCCGAAACCAATTGCAGAAAGCCTGCTTGCATCAATGCCGCCTTTTGCTGTAAGATAGCTCAGTACTGCCTTTGCGCGGTTTTCGCTAAGCACTTGATTTTTTCCCGGTTTGCCCGTGTTATCAGTATTGCCCTCAATATCTAATTTCAAGCTTGTATCTTCTTTCAAAAGTTTCGCCACTTCATTTAGTGATTTAAATGATGTAGCCAGTAATCTGGAACTGCCTGTTGCGAAGAAAATATTTTTTGCATCGTGTGCCACTTTTTTAACCACCTCTTCTTTCACCAGCGGACAGCCCTGATTTTCTTTTACTCCGGGAACCGTCGGACATTTATCTTCTTCATCATTAATGCCATCACCATCCGTATCCGGAATCGGGCAACCATTGTAACGGGCCACACCGACAACATTGGGGCATTTGTCCATTTCATCGTTAATACCATCACCATCTGTGTCGGGTATCGGGCAGCCATTATAACGCGCAACACCGGCAACGGTTGGGCATTTGTCATCTTTATCCGGAATACCATCACCATCAGTATCAGGGCAACCTTTGAATTGTGCCAAACCTGCAACATCGGGGCATGCATCGAGGCTATCAACAACACCATCGCCATCTCTGTCTTTCGGAGCTTCAACCACGGGCGGCGGTGGCGGTGGAATTGCTTTTGGCTTCTTACCTTCCGAAATGCTGCCTGCAATACCAATGCTATAATAAAAATGATAATTCGCATTTTCGGTTACTGGTAACCGATATTGCCAGTTTAAAAGCAAAAATGCTTCAGGTGTAAACTTAAATTGAAAGCCAACACCAAGAGGAACAAAAGCCGCATAATAACCTGCATATTCAGAAGCGCCAATACCCACTTTAAAAAAAGGAGTAAAAAAATGTTTATCGCTCAACATTTTCCCAACTATTGTAGCATCAGCTTCCAGCAACAAATTGCCATTACCCAATGTAGTTCCGTCGTTGGCCTGTGTTGGATAATTTAATGTGGAGCCTGTTAATGTGCCGGCAAAATCAAAATGTTTTGAAATGCCTTGCAGATAGCCGATAGCAAGACCAGGGTTCATTCCTGAAAAATCTGTAAGCTTATTGTTTTTAATTGTGTTGCTTAGTGAGTTGGAACGCAAATAACTTGCTGCATTAAAATCATCAAGCGCAAAATAAAAAGCAAGCGAAGGTTTTTTTATGTATTCGTCATTTTGCGCAAAACAGGCAGCACTTAAAACAAGCATGGCAAGAACAAGGTTAAGCGTTTTTTTCATAACAGCAATTTTAGTGAAGCACAAAAATAATTGCTAACACATAAATAGTGAAAATTATTATTTATGAGCCACACTCGAGGTTTCTGCAAGCTTGTGCCTGCCGATTACTTCTACCCTGACTTTTGCAAGCCCATATCCTGTATATCCCAATTGATGAGCTGCGGCTTTGCTGAGATCTATAAGACGTTTGTTAAGATGGTACATGCGATCGGTAATCTTCACCACAACCGTTCTTTTATTGTGAAGGTTGGTTACTTTCACCCATGTGTTAAGAGGGAGCGTGTTGCTTGCGGCTGTAAGCTTTTGCTGATTGAAGATTTCTCCGTTTGCAGTTCGCCTTCCGTTGAATTTATTTGCATAAAAGCTGGCAATGCCATATTGCATTCCTTTGCTTTTTTTGCGGGAATGAACTGCACCTGCAGTTGGCTGTTTTTGTTTTTGCGCGTAGAGGTTGTTTGCAAACAGTACGCCTGCAAATAATGCAACCGTAATTCGTTTATTCATTAGATATTGATGTTAGTTAACGGATTTCTTCGCAAAATATTTCTCGCGAAGAAACTTATCTTCTCCATAAATATCGTCATAAAATTTGACAAACCCGTTTTTGCCCTCACAAGTAAAATACCTGAGAAATACAGGAACTCGCTGGAACCCGCTGACAACGTGCTTTTCCTGGCGCTTTATCCATGCCCGCAAAGTGTCGGGGTGATATTTCACGGTATCATTTCTTACTAAAAAATCTGAAAGCTTTTCCCACTGTTGCACGCGAACGCAGCCGTGGCTTAAAGCCCTGAATGATTTGCCGAACATCCAGCGAACATTTGTATCGTGCATATAAACACTGTATTTGTTCCTGAAATTGAATTTGATCACGCCTAAAGAATTATTATCGCCTTCCTGCTGTTTTATCTGGTAAGGAAAATATTTTTTGCTCAGCTTCTTCCATTTAACAGTGGTCGGGTCAACCACATCATCATTATTATCAACTACAATCAGGTTTTCTTTTTTTAGATAGCCGATATTTTTTTGAATTGCAGGAAGCATTTCTTTAAAAATAATGCTGGTGGGCACCGTCCATTGCGGGAAAGTGACAAAGTTTGAAACATCGCTCGTGAGCAGCGGTGTGCGTGTGTCTGGCTTGCCAACAATTACTTTTGATTCGAACACAAGCGTGTCGCTGTCCATCACTTTCAGACTGAATGCCGGCAGGTTCACCCAAATATAAGTCTTGGGCAAGCTGTCGGGAAGCAGTTTATAACGGTCAAGGGTAACCGCTATTCTTTTAAATTTTTCAATGTCGGTTTCATTCAGAGCGTCCACCATTTTTTCATTCACTCTTCCTGTTGGCTGCAAATTTTTTGCTTTTTGATATTTTCTGATGGCTGGCTTTAAAGTTGCAGTGTCAGGTTCTGTTGAATCGGACGTTAAATAGTGAAGCTCGAACAATCTTATTTGCAAAGACTTAAAGAAAGCAATCGAATCTTTATATGGATAATTCAGATAAGTAAAAGGTTTGAATTTTGCAGTAGAAAGAAATGTTCTTGTATATGCTTTCAGTGAATCATAGCCCGCATATTTTGGTTCAAGATCATTTAATACAGATGTAATGTTTCCTGATTGTTGCATGCTTTGAAATGCCGATGTAAAAATCGAATCGTTCAGCACCGTATCTTTTCTCAATGTAACGCTGTCATAATTTAAACGGCCTTGCTTTAAATCTTTCACCAAACAAAAAAATGCATCTGTCAATAATAAATCTGCTCTTGCCCAAAGCACCACATTTTTTTTTGCAATCGTATCTTCATTCAATACGCGATGAATAAACGACAACAGCCCAAAATGATAATCTGAAGAAAACAATCCATAATATTTGCAACTGTCTATAAAGCCATAAAGTGAATCTGCAATTGGATTCCACTTTTCCTTATTGCTCCAGACGGATTCAAATTTTCTTTCTTCATAAAGCCCACTGTCGAGGTGCATATATTTCATCTTCACTGAATCATTGATTGCAGATTGATTTTTTTCGGCATATGCGATCATCTCCTGAATATCTTCGCTTAACCTTTCGGGCGCTTTTTCAGGCTTGCTCACAATATCTTTTTCAGGTGGCTTTTTATTATCGCTGCAGGAAAAAAAGAATGAAAAAAACAATCCGAAAAATAAAACAATAATGATTCGCTGTCGATACTTCATGTGAAAGATGTCAGTTTATTTGCACAATTGGAGTAACTTGATGTTTACTTAACCAAAATAAAATTGTAATGGGCTACAATATAATACAACGCAGCAACATTTCATTATCAGCACTCATTATTTTTTGCATGCAATTCGGCATTGCTAATGCTCAAAACGCAGGCTCAGACGCTAAGCCAATGAATGTCATCAGCTCTGTTGCCGCATATAAAGCATCGGTTAAAGCAGACCCCAATCAGCAAATGGTTAACCTGCAAAAACTTATTCCAAATATTGTGCTGGACCTGCGTTACGGAACTACAAATAATTTTATGGGAAGGGTTATGTATGATGAAAAGCCTTCTTTCACTTTTATGCGGCTCCCTGCGGCGAAGGCACTTGCGCAAGTGCAAAAAGAATTGAACAAGCTTGGTTATGGGTTGAAAATTTTTGATGCCTATCGTCCTTATGCCGTTACAAAAAAATTCTGGGACCTTGTTCATGACGAGCGCTATGTTGCCAATCCCGCGAAAGGAAGCGGGCATAATCGCGGCATCGCAACCGACTTGACGATTGTTGACCTCAAAACAAAACAGGAATTGAAAATGCCAACGGGGTTCGACAATTTTACCGATTCTGCGCATCATGATTTCGTCAATTTATCTGATGAAGTTTTGAACAACAGAAAGCTGCTGAAAGAAACAATGGGAAAATATGGCTTTGTTGCATTTGCTACAGAATGGTGGCATTACAGTTTGCCCGAACCGGAAAAATATGAAGTGATGGATTTGAGTTTTGAAGAACTGAAGAAAGAGTAGTTTCGAGTTTGCAGTTTGTAGTTCTCACTAATAGCAAATCTCTGTTACTTTAATTTTTATTTTTTTGTAATGAGCATTTGTTCTGTTTTCAACATCGTTGCGTCGCACTCTTGTACGGAAGATATTCTATTGAGCTTTGCCTGCACTGCGAAAGACTTCATAAATTCCAAGCATTAATTTACCGGAACAATTTCTTTTACCGCTTCCAGATTAATTCGCCCGTAAACATGCGGGAAAGTGTCTTCAACAGAAGTTGACCAATCGAAAAAAAACGGGCTTTTAAGCTTCTCCGTTTCAACGATAAGCTTTACCAAATCGCTCTTATTATTAAAATAACGGTTAAGCACACCTGAAATTTGTCTGTCTTCACTGCAATGGATAAATCCTTCATTTTTTAATGACAATGTATCGTAGAAACCTTTTCTTTGAGCGGCTTCCCATTCTGATTTTGTGGTAATATGAAAAATTGTAGGCATAATAATCAAGGTTTATTTTATCGGATCTCAAATATAATAACGTTTTTTATAACTGATTATTATTTCAGTGATTAAAGCACTCTTTCAATTCGCTGTTCCAGCATCATCAAATCTGCCAGAACCATTGCTGTAACTGCTTCCAATATAACAGGCACACGCAAAGCGATGCATAAATCATGCCTTCCTTTTACAGAGAAACTTTCTATTTCTTTTGTTTCCCAGTTCAGCGTTTGCTGCTCTTTTGGTGTGGATGAAGTTGGTTTTATAGCAATGCGGAAAACCAATTCATTTCCGTTTGTTATGCCGCCCACAACTCCTCCTGCATGATTGGTTTTTGTTTTGCCTTCCATGTTTTCAATCGCATCATTATGCTCGCTGCCGAACATTTTTGCAGCAGCAAAACCAGTCCCGAATTCTATTCCGCGCACAGCAGGAATCGCAAACACTGCATGAGACAAAACAGATTCAACACTATCAAAAAAAGGTTCACCTAAACCGGTTGGCAAATTGCTCACACGGCATTCAACAATACCACCAATTGAATCTTTTGCATCAATTGCTTTCTGCAAACCTTTTTCAATATCCGTTTCACCACCTACTTCGAGGATGGAAGACCTCACCCCTATCCCCTCTCCAAGTGGAGAGGGGGGCCCTGCTCCGCTTGAGTGCTGATTATTTGGAAGATTTTCTTTTTTTACAATTTCCTCACTTATCTTTTTTAAAACTGATGACAAATCATTTACTACTTCATTGTTAGTAAATCTCAGGATACTATAATCATGTTCATCTAACCATTCAGTTCGCAGAGAATCATATTTTTTTTGTTCGTCTTCATTGTGATATTCTCCATCAATCTCAATTACTAATTTTTTTTCGAGGCAAACAAAATCCGGTATATAACCTGCAATCGGATGCTGCCTTCTGAATTTAAATCCTTCGAGTTTTCTATTTCTCAATTCCTGCCATAATTTATCTTCAGCCGCTGTTGGATTTTGCCTGTTCGCTTTTGCATATTCATGAAGAAATTTCCACTGTTCAGGTGTATTGGTAATATACCCCGGACTTGCCGGTATCGTTCCCCTCTCCTTTGGAGAGGGGTTAGGGGTGAGGTCTAAAAACTTCTTCGCAATCACTCCCGCCGCAACTATTCCAACTGTCAATCTTCCGCTGAAATGCCCACCACCTCTGTAATCTTCATTGCCTCCAAATTTTTCATGCGCCACAAAATCTGCATGCCCCGGACGAGGAACCGCTCTTTGTTTTTCATAATCGCCGCTACGAGTATTTTTATTCTCAAACAAAATTGCAATCGGTGCGCCGGTAGTTTTATTATTGAAAATGCCGCTCTTGAAAATCGGCAAATCATCTTCTTTGCGTGGCGTTGTTCCTTTTTGCATGCCGCCTTTTCTTCTCTCCATATCTTCCAAAAAATCTTCTACAGTCAGTGGTAACCCAGCGGGACAACCATCAACTATAATCCCCACGCCTTCTCCATGAGACTCGCCAAAAATGCTTACACGAAATATTCTGCCGAAACTATTCAATGTTGAATTGTTTATAAGTTGATTGGTTGATGAATTGAAATTGTTGCTCCTAATAATTTCAGGTGCTCATAAAAATCAGGATATGATTTATTGATTGCTTCTGCATCTTCAATATTCGTTTCTCCATCTGCTTTTAAAGCAGCCACCGCACATGCCATTGCAATTCGATGATCATGCCTTGAGCTGACTGTTGCGCTTTTCACTTTTCCCGCGCCTTTTATAATCATTTCATCTTTCTGCAATTCTATCTTCACTCCCATTTTTCCAAATTCTTCCTGCAAGGTTAATGCGCGGTTGCTTTCTTTATGTGCTAACCTGCTTGCACCTTTGATAATCGTTTCGCCTTTGCAATATGCTGCCAGTGAAACAAGCGGAGGAAATAAATCGGGGCAATCCGTTGCATCAAAATAAAAACCCCTCATTCCTATAAGCGGATTAGACACTTCTATTTTATCATCCTGAATAAAAATATTACAACCGCAATCTTTTAATGCTTCAACAATTTTTTTATCAGCTTGCGTTGAGTTTATATCCAATCCTTTCACCGTAATATTTCCTGCAATTGCTCCAGCTACTAATAAGAAAGCACCGCCGCTCCAATCGCCTTCGACTGTATAGTTTACGGTTTGTGGTTTGTGGTTTGTTGTAGAAGAGAAAATAAATTCTTCGTAACTATTATTTTTATTTTCAGGAACATTCAAACCAAAATCACGCATAACCTTCAACGTTAGATCGATGTACGGTTTGCTTTTTAGGTTGTTTACTTTGATAGAAACGTTTTTGGCATTTGCTGCCGCATAAGCAAATAATAATCCTGTCAAAAATTGCGAACTTAATGAACCATCAATCTCAATATCTTTCGGTTGAAGCGGTCCTCTAATTCTTAAAGGAAGATATCCATTAGACGAAGTAATTTCAACATTCAGTTTTGGCAATATCTCATCAAAAAAATGCATTGGGCGATTTAAAAGACTTCCTCTGCCATTAATATCAATAAAAAGTTGTTGTTCGCTCAAGGCAAGTATTGGAACAAACATTCTTATTCCTAAACCGCTTTCACCGCAATCTATAGCTATAGCAAGTGGTTTATTATGAGTAGAGCGAGATAAATTGATATAAGACTTTGAGCTGTCGATTTTCAATCCTTCTTTTTCTTCACTTAATTTACAGCCCACAAATCGTAAAGTATCTTTAGCAGCCTCATCATCATTCGATTTACCAGGATTTTCAATAACAGTAGTTCCTTCAATTATTAGTGCTGCCGCACATGCCCGCTGCATTGAACTTTTGGAAGCCGGTGCTTGTATTGTTCCTTTTAATAATGATGGTTGTATTGTTGCCTGCATAAATAAATTATAGTCGGAAAGTCAGAAAAGACTGAAAGTCAGAAAGCAAAACACCCTATAAATTCTTTCGGACTTTACCGACTTTCCGTCTTCCTGACTTCTATTTTTATCTCGCCATTGTTATTGACTGAATTAATTCTCCGAGCTCATCAACAGGTATTGGCTTTACAATTCCTTGTCCTATTTTTTTCAGCAGCACATAATTCATCGTGCTCTGTTCTTTTTTCTTATCCATTTTCAAAACTTCAAATACTTTGCTTGCCTTAAAACTTGTCTTTGTCGGCAATCCATATTTCTCTAAAACCTTTACCACCCGTGATGAACCTTTGAAATCTGCCAACTGCTCCGACAACATGCAAGCCGCAGCCATACCTATGGAAATTGCATGCCCGTGTGGAAGGCTCTGCATTTTTTCAATCGCATGGCCAATGGTGTGACCAAAGTTCAAAAGCTTTCTTTCTCCTTTTTCAAATTCATCTTTTTTCACAATAGCAGATTTTATTATCGCATTGCGAATAATTAATTTCGAAAGAACTGTTTTGCTTTTTTGATAAGTGCTTATCGAATTTTTTTCGAGTGTTACAAAAAGCGCAGCGTCTTTTATCGCTGCGTGTTTAATAATTTCTGCAAAGCCATTCACCCATTCATTTTTAGGCAATGTTTTTAATAAAGAAAAATCATACAATAAAAATAACGGCTGATTGATTGCGCCAACCATGTTTTTGTAAATACCCACATCAATACCATTCTTGCCACCAATTGACGCATCCACCATCGCAAGCAGTGTTGAAGGAACAAAACCAAAGGAAATGCCGCGCATATAAACTGAAGCAACATAGCCTGTGATATCAGTAACCACACCACCACCAACACCAACTAAAAAAGTTTTTCGGTCCGCATTTAATTGTATAAGCTGATCGATAATTGAATCAACTGTCGACTGTGTTTTAAATTCCTCACCAGCTTTTATCAGAACCGTTTTCCAGCCTGCAAAACATTTTTTATGGAGATTGAAAACATTTTCATCTGTAATAATAACAGCATGCTCTTTATTCACCAATTTTTCGAGATAAGAAAAATCAGCATCAAAATAATAGGTTACTGTTTTTGATGAAAACTGAAATGATTTTTTTTGCATTGGCAGCGTGTTTAGTAAGTCTGAAAGTCAGTAAAGTCAGAAGAAGATTCTTTCAGACTTTACTGACTTTCCGACTTCTTTATGAATTTAAAATCTTATTCTGATGATTAATACTCTCCATGTGCACTGCATCAAAATATTTTGTGATGAATTCTTTGCTTAATCCGAGCTTTTCACCTTTTGCATAAGCTCTTTCAAGTATTTGATTCCATCTGTTCGTTTGCAAAATGGTGATGTTATTGTCTTTTTTATACTGACCGATTTTTTCCGACACTTTCATTCTCGTGCTCAAAATTTGCATCAGCTCATCATCGAGATGATTTATCTGCTGGCGCATTTTTTCCATCGCTGCATGATATTCTTCCGATGCAATATCTTCCTTTCTCCATCGAATGCTGTCGAGCATTTCAGCAAGCCTTTCCGGAGTAATTTGTTGTTTCGCATCGCTCCATGCTTTGTCGGGATCAATATGACTTTCGATAATTAATCCATCAAAATCAAGGTCGATTGCTTCCTGCGCAACATCCTGCAAAATATCTCTGCGGCCACAAATATGTGATGGGTCATTAATAAAAAGCACTCCGGGATTACGGCGTTTCATTTCAATTGCCAAATGCCACATCGGCGCATTGCGATATTCCGTGTTTCCGTAAGAAGAAAATCCGCGATGTATCAATCCAATTTGTTTGATGCCTGCTTTTGCAACACGCTCAACGGCACCAGTCCACAATTCCAAATCAGGATTGATTGGATTTTTTATCAGCACCGGAACATCAACGCCACGAAGCGCATCTGCAACTTCCTGCACACTGAAAGGATTCACCGTTGTGCGTGCGCCAATCCAGAGCACATCTACTTCAAACGTCAATGCATCCTCCACTTGTTTTCCAGTCGCTACTTCCACAGCAACAGGAATGCCTGTTAGTTTTTTCGCCTGTTGCAACCAGGGCAAACCTTTCGCGCCTATGCCTTCAAAACTTCCAGGTCGAGTGCGCGGTTTCCAGATGCCCGCACGCATCATATCCACTTTACCGGTCTTGTGTAACCGAACTGCAGTTTCAACTACTTGTTCTTCTGTTTCCGCACTGCATGGTCCCGCAATAATCAGCGGTCGCTTGTTCCATTTTTCCTGAACCACTTCTTTCATTTTTGTTGCTGTTGCTTCCATAAAAATTTAGTTTTCAGTTTTCAGTTTTCAGTCCGCAGTTTTCAGTTCTCACAAACAAAATCTGCGTGATATTTTTAAAATTTGCTTTTTTGTATTCAGCCAATCAATTCTATTCATCATCGTTGCGTCGCACTCTTGTACTGAATAAATCCTATTCAGCTTCAGGCTGCTCCGCAATTTTCATTATCAACATAATCATTCTCAACATTCACATTTCACCGCCATAAATGGCGGCGCTAGTCGATTGGATTCATCTGCATTCGCACATTCCTTCATCCTCAAATCCGCATGTTATCAGCATTATTAATTACTGATTATCAATTATTAATTACCTGCTATTCGCATCATTCATCCTAATCCTTCTGCCTTTATAATTTTTCCCGTCAATCGAGCGAATCATCTGGTTGGCAGCTTTTCTGTCCACTTCAATCCAACTGTTCATTTCTTTCATATCAATTCTTCCAAGCACTTCTTTTCTCAAATCGCTCATATCTAAAATGAATTGCAAAAAACTCGCTTTATAAAAACCATCTTTTGTTCCGAGATTCACAAACAACCGCATGTAATCGCCGTTGCCGTTGAATTCTCTTCCACGTGTGTCTCTGTTGAAATTGCGTTCCTGCATAGGTTCTCTTCTGTCTCTTCCACCAGTTCTTGCTGATGGGCTGAATTCACGAACACGTTCTCTCACGTTCAAGTCTTCAGCGTTCTCGTAGTATTTCAGGAATCTGTCAAACTCCATCGCAGCAACACGTTTCAGTACTTCTTCTTTACTGATATCAGCAAATTTTTCTGCGAGCATCGGAACAAAAGTTTCATAATCACCATGACTGATATCTGCCTGCAACAATTTATCCATGAAATGAAAGAACTGTTTTCTGCAGACATCTTTCCCGCTCGGGATTTCCAGCTTGTGAAAATTCGCTTGCACTACTCTTTCTATCTGTCTGATTTTTCCAATCTCACGGCTATGTATAACCGATAAGCAAATTCCCGTGTTCCCTGCTCTTCCGGTACGACCGCTTCTGTGCGTGTACGCCGGAATAGCCACCGAATGCGTCGTCGCAACAACCCGATGGCAGGGGATGATCAGCGGGATCGGGTTATGCCCGTTGGCCTGCCCGACGGATCGGGCGCTGCCGCCTGCTTTGGCGGCGATGTCCCGATAGCTGCGCGTCTCGCCATACGGGATGTCGCACAGCGCCTGCCAGACCACACGCCGGTAGGCGGTCCCGGCTGGTGCCAGCGGCAGGTCGAATGCGGTCAACTGGCCATCGAAATAAGCCTCGAGCTGCTCGCGCGCGCGAAGCAGGATCGGCGACGGCGCCTGTTCCGCCACCCAGCCCCAATCCAGCGAGACGATCGCGCCGTCCTCGCTCGAAGACAGTGATGTCGCCCACCGGCGTATGAAGCGAAAGCTGCGGCACGGACGATTTTCCAGTAGCCGGACAGGATGCGAAACCGGGCGCGGGCGGCTGTCAAGGGCGGCGGCTGTACGACCGGTTCGCACCCGGGACCCAGAGCACGTCGGTAGCGGCATTTTCGTTGAGCACGCGGGCAAGAACAAAGAGATGGTCCGACAGCCGATTGAGATATCGCTGGACAATCGGATTGACGTGATCGATGGCGACAACCGTCCGTTCCGCGCGTCGGGCGGCGACGCGGGCCAGATGGGCGAACGCGGCGGCGTCGGTGCCGCCGGGCAGGATGAAGCTCGTCAGCGGCGGCAGGATCGGCGTTCATTCGCCCCGACCTCGGCTTCCAGGCGCGCCACGGCGGCTGTCGGTGACGCGCAAGCCTGTCGCCGTCCGTTCCCGGCACGCAGAGGTCGGCGCCGACATCGAACAGGTCGTTTTGAATCCGAGCCAGCATCGCGTCTTCGACCGTCCGGTTTCGGGTATGGATGCCGCAGACGCCGATGGTGGCATTGGCTTCGTCGACGGCGCCGATCGCCTCGATCCGCCGGTCGGCCTTTGAGACCCGGGTGCCGTCGCCCAGGGACGTTTCGCCCTTGATCGCCGCCTCGGGTCGCGACCCGATCGATTCGCACCATGAAATCACCTCCTCAATCGGATCTCGAAAATAAAACGGAATGGCATGTCGAAGGGGATCGGCCGTCCTTCTTTCATGCGCCGGGTGAAAATGCCATTTGCGGACCGCGGCCACGGCCGCCTGATCCAGGATCTCGTATCCCGAGCTTTCTAGCACGTCGATAGCGGAGGCGACGCCACTTTCTGAGACATGGATTAAGAGTGTAACCGCACCATGCTCGCCGCGAACCTCGGCCTCGACCGGGTAGGGCGGGGGTCGATTCCGAAACCTGTCGTCTCTCGACGCCGGCAGCACCCGCCCGCCCAGAACAACGGCGTTCGAATTCGCTTTCAGTGCCTTCCAGATCGAACACCGGACCTTCCTGCGACGGCGGCGGCACCGGTTGGGCCTCGGCCTCTTTCTCGACCGGCGGAGCGGCTTCCCGGGCAGGCTTCTGTTCCGTCTTTTCGGCAGGCGGGGGCGCCGGCTCATCAGATCGCACCCTGCCGAGGCGAAACAGAAGCCTGCCGGAAAAGCAGGTCGAGAAAGAGGCCGAGGCCCGACCGGTGCCGGCCGTGCGCAGGAAGGTCCGGTGTTCGATCTGGAAAGTGAAAGCAAAATCGAACGCCGATTGGGCGGGCGGGTGCTGCGTTTCCGGAATCGACCCCCGCCCTACCCGGTCGAGCCGAAAGTGGCGTCGCCCATCCGACGTGCTAGAAGCTCGGGATACGAAATATGATCAGGCGGCCGTGGTCACGTGCGCAAATGGCATTTTCACCCG
>CAVRBD010000042.1:0-18440 GCA_963718975.1 uncultured Bacteroidota bacterium
GGTGAAATCATTGAAAGATAAACCGATGATTATTTTCACCACAGCCTATAAAAAATTCGCTTTCGAAGGCTTTGAATTGAATGCACTCGATTATCTATTAAAGCCAATTGACTTCAGCCGCTTTTCAAAAGCAGTTGAAAAAGCGCTTGAGTATTACCGTTACAAACAATCATCGAATGATGAGCAAAGCAAAAGCCTTTTCGTTTACTCAGAATACAGGCTCATTAAAATTTTATTAGATGATATTGAATACATCGAAAGCCTGGATGATTATATTAAAATACACTTCACTGCTGCAAAGCCATTGATCACATTAATGACATTAAAAAATGTGCTTGAAAAATTGCCGGCTGATAAATTCAAAAGAATTCACAGAAGCTATATTATTTCGATTAATAAAATAAAATCTGTACTAAATAAAAAAGTGCAACTGACTTCTGTTGAATTGCCAATCAGTAATAGTTATTCGGATTTTATTGAACGATGGAAAAGAAGTCCGTAAGACCGGAAGTCAGAAAGTCGGGAAGAAAATTGCTTAGCTCAAACTTTCCTTCGGACTTTCGGTCTTCCCCACTTTCGGACTCTCATCGGTACATTCTTCCAATTAACCGATAAAGTCAGGTCATTGCACACAATAATTATTTACTTTGTCGTTATAACAATAACAACTCCGCTCATAGCAAAAATCTACTCTTAAAGTTTTCTCCTTGATTTCAACAAATGCATATCTTGGCATTTTGCTGGAAGGCTGTCGCAATAACGACAGAGCCAGCCAGAAACAGTTGTATGAACTACTGAATGGTTTTGCTTTGAAAACATGCTATGCTTATAGCACGGATCAGATTCAGGACATTGTTCACGAAGCATTCATTAAGCTGTTCAAAAATATTCATCAATTTGATGAAGCGAGATATGATGATACGCTCGCGACATTAAAAGGATGGTTCAAAAGAATTCTCATCAACACTTGCATCGACCATTTTAGGAAAGCCACTTCTTCCAATGTTAGAATGCTTTCAAAACAAACTGAAGAAGTTGCAGACCGCAGCAGCAATGGCTTTGATATGCTTTCTTACAAAGAAATACTTAGCGCAATTCGTGAGTTGTCACCAGCATATAGAACTGTGTTCAATCTTTTTGTGATTGAAGGAATGTCTCACGAAGAAATTGCGACGCAATTGGGAATTTCAATCGGTTCATCAAAATCAAATCTTTCAAAAGCAAGAGAAAAATTGAAAATGATTCTTGCAAAAAAAGCAGAATGGAATATGCAGAATAGCAATTTAAAAATTGCAGCTTCTTAGTTGAAGGTTTCGGCGACAGCCCGTTTTTAATAATCCAGGCCCCGCTTTTTCGCGGGACTTTTTCATTCATCGGCACATACCCGCATTTCATCTATACATTGCAGTGAGCAAGCAACTGTTTTTTTAGTTGTCAAGTACTGTATGCAAATACATGTTTATCGATTAAATCATTACGCCGAATTCTGATTTGCTGAAAAATAACAGCCTCGATAAGAATAATTTTTTTTCCAACAATCACTAATCAAACAATTATGAAAAAGTCATTCATGTATTTATTGGCTATCGGCACAATTTTTTTAAGCTGCAAAAAAAATGATGTGGTTTCTTCCTCAACTACAACTACTACTACAACATCAACTACCACTTACTATTATCAAAGTGGCGGTACTGTTACGCAAACAGCAAAAACTTATTATTCTACTATTTCTGACACTGGCGCAGTTGAAGTGACCAGTTCAGGCGCTTATAGCTTATCTGGTTCCCGTTTATGGTCGTCAGGGGCAACATCATCCACTGATTCAAGCAGTTTTTATGGCTTGAATGCATGCGCACTGGCTTATAACGCTACCCTCACACTAACAAACGATTCCGTTAGTACAATCGGGCTCAGTGGCAATGGCGTATATTCTTATGGCACTGCCACAGTAACACTGAATACAGATACTATCAACACCACGGGTAGCGGTGCTCACGGCATTTATGCTGCTGGAGGCGGAACACTTAGCGCGACAGATGTAATTGCCATCACATCCGGGTCTAGTTCAAGCGTGATCGCCACTGATCGTGGCGGCGGCACAATCACTGTCACTGGCGGCTCATATACTTCAAATGGTGCCAACTCTGCAGATGTGTATTCAACAGGGGCTATCACATGTTCCGGAACTGCACTTAATGCAACAGGTGCGGAGGCGGTGGTGGTGGAAGGCGCTAACACCGCAACGCTCACCAATTGCACAATAAAAAGCACATACAACAAATGGGGCGCATTGATCTATCAAAGTTTTTCCGGCGATGCTTCGGGCACAAGCGGCGTGCTTACCATAACAGGAGGCTCGTTCACTTACACAGGCACAAGTGGCGGCTTGTTTTACAACACCAATGATTCAGCTTCTATTTATTTGAATGGAGTAACAATTTCAAATAGCTGCGACACTTTATTAAGAACCATACTTGGCAGTTGGGGCGGAGCTACTGCAACGGCGGGTGGGAGCACATTGCTTGTTTGCGACGGCCAAACAATAAGCGGCCTCATTTATGCAGATGCGAATAGCGATGTAACGCTTAAACTCACTAACAGCTCAAGCTATTCAGGCAATATCAACCCTGCTGATATTGCAAAAGCAGCAAGTGTAGTTTTGGATGCTTCCAGCACATGGACATTAACGGGCGACACTTATCTAACTTCGTTATCAGACGCAACGCCATCATATTCTAACATCACTGCAAATGGGCACAAGTTATATGTTAATGGAACACAAGCTTTGTAATAATTTTAAAATCAATTTTTTTATGTAATTCAATAAAATATTCATTCATCAAACTCCCACTGAACGATTATGGAACGCAGAGATTTCGTAAACGGGTTAGCAACTTTAGGGCTGGCCTCCATTACACCGATGCTTAATGCATGTAAAAAAACACCAGTTCATCTTCTTCAAATGGAAATACGACAACCGGTAGTTGTACGCTAACAAACTCTAAGACAGATGGCCCATACCCGCTTTTTGCAGGACTTTTTCATTCATCGGCACATATGCTTCGTTCATCTGCACACCCTGTTAATCAGGCAACTTCTTTTTCATTATCAAAGTACTCATATCAAACCTGACACATGCGAGTCTCTACTTTTTAAAAATTGAATGTTAACCGAAAATGAAAATCACTATGGAACAGTCACGTTCAAAATTTATCAAAAGCTTATTGGTCGGAGCAACTTCTGTTCCACTAATGATAGAAGCCTGCAAAAAAAATAATGTAAGTAGCGGAAGCACCACCTCAACGAGCGACTCAACTTCAACAACAACTACAACCAGTAGTTGTGTCGTTGCGCCCACAGAAGAAGAGGGGCCTTTTCCGTATACTCCAGATGGTACTACCAAAGATGAAATTTCTAATCCGCTCAACCGAAGCGATATACGTTCGGATGTTTCCAGCGATTCGGATAACGGTGTTTTGCAAACCGGCGTTCCTCTTATTATAGCGCTTACCATTGTAAACACAAACAATGGCTGTGCGGTGGTTAGTGGCGCGAGGGTTGATACATGGCATTGTAATCGCAATGGATGGTATTCGGGTTATGGCAACCAAAGTGGCGGCTTAAGCGGCACGGCCAATAGTTACCTTGGCGAAACCTGGCTTAGAGGTTATCAGATGAGTGATTCAAATGGGCAGATTCAATTTACAACTATTTATCCCGGGTGGTATCAGGGGCGTGCAACTCACGTTCACTTTGAAGTTTTCATTGATGGCGTATTGAAAAAAATAACGCAAATGGCATTTCCTGAAACAATTTCAGATGCAGTTCACGTTACTTCTTTATACGCCGCTCATGGCGTAAATCCTGTAACGAATGCAAATGACAGCGTGTTTGGAAATTCAACAACAGACTTGGCGAACGAAACATTCACGATTACGGGGGATACAACAAATGGATATACTGCCTCTCACCAAATTGGTCTGGTACTTTAAAAACCTACAACTATTTCTATGGCAAAAGCATTGATAAAAATGATGTACAAACAAGTGATCGATGCAACAAAAAAAAATACTTTTGAAAAAAATGTGCTGGATGTTTCCTATTCGGAATTCTTATTAAAAAGCCAGACTTATAATATAGAAAGAAAATTCACAACATTCAATCAAATGACAGATAATGACGGAAGAGCAAATTCACTTCATTATAAAACTGGTTTTGCAGTCGACGGTCTTATTCATAAACTGAAAAATAAAATTCCCGGATTAAAAGATTCTTTGGGCATTACAGATATTTTATTTGAGAAATATCAGTTTCGAATTTTAGAGTCTGACACTACTAACAAACAAGTGCATAAAGTTGCCATTATTTATCTGACAGATACAATGACTTTGTTTGATATCATTGGAGAAAATCTGGTACTCGCGAATGGCGATTGTTCTACTACACATGATGAGTTCGCTTCTACTTTTGTTTTGAAAATGCAGCCTGAGCTTTCAATTTTTCAATGGGCTGAGGTGGTGAATGGTGAATGGTCAATGGTGAGTGAAAGCAAAAACCTTTAAGGTTCTTAATTAATAAGCAAGAACCTATTCACTATTGACAATTCACAACTCACTATTCGGTTTAAAATCCAATGTGCGAGGCGTGCCGCGGTTTCGAACCGTGGCACACCTATTAGTGACTGCGACAATTTCTTTGGGAGCTGAACATTGTTGAATAGAATTTCTACTGTACAAGAGTGCGACCCCGCAATAAATGCGGGGCAGGCTGCACGATGCTCAATAGGAGTAATGTGGTTGAAGACACAAAAGAAAATAAAAAAACCTCGAAGACTTTGAAATCTTCGAGGTTTATATTTCAACTGCACTTAATAATTAAATATGCGCTTCAATTTTTTTCACGAAGTTTCCTTTCGGTTGTGCGCCGACCAATTTATCAACCACTTTGCCGCCTTTGATGAAAAGGATGGCAGGGATTGACGTGATGCCGTAGTTGATAGACAACTGCGGATTGTGGTCAACGTTCACTTTGCCTACGTTTATTTTTTCGTTGTATTCCTTTGACAACTCTTCAATAACCGGCCCGATTGCGCGGCAACGGCTACACCATTCTGCCCAAAAATCCACTACTGTTAATTTATCTGAGGAAATCACTTTTTCCTGAAAGTTGGTATCTGTGAGTTCTAAAGCCATAATAAATGTTTTAAATTTTATGTAAAGATGAATATTCTTTTTTAATTATTTCGTCGTTCACGCGACACATTTTTTCGCAATCTTATTATTAACGTTTGCGCTCGTTGCTTTTGTTGTCTCGTTGCGTGAAACAAGTTGCAAAAATACTTCCAAAACCTTTCATCTGATGTTATGACATTAAATTAATTTCAGGCTGTCACAACCTGCACTTCCATTTCAGGCGAGCTCTCTAAAAAGGCAGCCATTTCGTCATTCATCTGAAAACCATTCTCCATTGTGTACATGCTGATTTTATAATTTTTCTTCGGCTCACTGATATTGAATTTGAGCGTTGACTTGCCCGGAAAGCTTTTAACATTTCTTTCTATAAAACGTACTTTCTCGTCACTCAAAAATCTTGCTTCAATATCTACAATAACTTGTTTTGTCAATTGCTGTTTGATGCTTTCCAGCAACATCATTCTATCCACTTTAAATTCAAATTCAGATTTATTATATCGTTGGCGAAACGAACCGGTAATAAAAAGATTCATTCCCTTTTCGAGATAATTTGAATACTTGGCATAATCCTCGCTCCACAAAAGAAACTCGGTTTTGCCGGAATAATCTTCAATAAAAAAAGAACCGAATTGTTTTCCTGTTTTTGTAACGCGATGCTGCACTTCGGTAACAAGTCCTGCAATACGATACATTTTATTCGGTTGCGCTTGCAATGCAACTGATTCTTTGATCTCGTTAAATTCATTGATTTTAGTTAATCCATAGTGATTAATCTCAAATTTAAAATTGTCCAACGGATGCCCGCTCATGAACATGCCGGTTATTTCTTTTTCGTGGTCGAGCAATTCTGTTAATGGCCACGGTTCACAATTCGGAATTTTCGGAGTGGCAATGTCTGGCATCGTTAATTCGCCAAACAAGCTGTTGCTATTTTGGTTTGAATTGGTCTGATAAACATTTCCGAAACGGATAATTTTTTCAAGCCCGGTTGATGTGTCGCCCTGTGGCATAAAAAAGTATTGTGCGCGGTGCATTTCTTTGAAACAATCGAAAGCTCCGGCATAAGCCAGATTTTCTAAAGTCTTTTTATTAACAGCACGTTGATTAACACGTTTTATCAAATCAAAAATCGTTGTAAAGTTTCCGTTCTTTTTTCTTTCAGCAATAATACTTTCAACCGCAGCTTCGCCAACACCTTTCAATCCACCAAGACCAACACGGATCTCACGGTTATGGTTAGCCGCAAATCCTTTTTTTGATTCATTGATATCAGGGCCGAGCACTTTCAATCCCATGCGCTTGCATTCTTCCATGAAGAAGGTGATTTTTTCAATGCTGCCTGAATGATTTAAAACCGCAGCCATATATTCAGCCGGATAATGTGCTTTTAAATATGCTGTTTGATAAGCGACATAAGCATAACAAGTGGAATGCGATTTATTGAAAGCATATTGCGCGAATGCTTCCCAATCCGTCCATATTTTTTCAAGTGTTTCCGCTTGATGATTTTTTGCAGTGGCGCCTTCAATAAAACTGCTTTTCATTTTATCGAGCGTCTTCGGTCTTTTTTCCCCATTGCTTTGCGCAACACATCTGCTTCGCCTTTGGTGAAGCCTGCAAGTTTTTGCGCAAGCAACATCACCTGTTCCTGGTAAACAGTAATGCCATAAGTGTCTTTCAGATATTCTTCCATCTCTGGCAAGTCATAAGCAATTTGTTCGCGGCCATGCTTTGCGGTCAATATAATTTGGGATGTAAGCCATCGGCCCGGGACGATACAATGCATTCATCGCAATCAGGTCATCGAAGTTATCGGGCTTCAGATCGCGCAAATATTTTTGCATGCCCGGACTTTCAAACTGGAATGTGCCAATCGTTTCGGCGCGTTGATATAATTCAAAAGTTTTTTTATCATCGAGCGGAATAGTGTCAATATCAATTTCAATTCCATGATTTTCCTTGATGAGCTCAAGCGAAGTTTTTAAAATATTCAATGTTCTCAACCCAAGAAAATCCATCTTGATAACACCCGCATCTTCAATGATGCTTCCTTCAATTTGTGTTACCAATAAATTCAGAATCTTTTGCGATGCAAACCGGAATGATATTATACAAATCTTCCGGCGCAATAATAATTCCTGCGGCATGCAATCCCGTGTTGCGAACTGAGCCTTCCAATCGTTCCGCTTCATGAAGCACTCTGCTTTGAAGCGAATCGCCATTATATATCTCACGGATTTTTTTCATGTTTTCCAATTCATCCGGAAAAACATTTTCATCTCCTTTATTCGATTGGGGCATGCAATACTTTTTTCAATACCGTTCCCGGTCTTTCGGGAACAAGCTTTGCCAGTGCATTTGATTCCAGCAATGGCAAATCCATCACACGCGCAACATCTTTGATGCTCATTTTCGCGGCCATTGTTCCGTAGGTAACAATTTGCGCCACCTGGTTTCTTCCATATTTTTTTACTACATAATCAATCACTTTCTGTCTTCCCTCATCATCAAAATCCGTATCAATATCAGGCATTGATTTTCTGTCAGGATTCAAAAATCTTTCAAACAGCAGATTGTATTTTATCGGGTCGATATTAGTAATGCCAATACAATATGCCACAACGCTGCCTGCAGCAGAGCCACGGCCGGGGCCAACAAACACGCCCATATCACGACCTGCTTTAATAAAATCGCTCACAATTAAAAAGTAGCCTGCAAAGCCCATCGTTTTCACAGTGAACAATTCAAAGTCGATTCGCTCTTGTAATTCGGGAGTTATTTCATTGTATCGATTTTTTGCTCCTTCATAAGTAAGGTGCCTTAAATATTCCCATTGATTTAAGTTGCTGTCTTTATGAACCTGAAATTCTGTTGGCACAGGAAATGCAGGAAGCATAATGTCTTTCTTCAGGTTCAATACATCCACTTTATCAGCGACCAGATTTGTATTATCAATTGCTTCGGGAACATCTTTGAAAAGTTCCTGCATTTCTTCTGTTGTCTTAAAATAAAACTGGTCGTTCGGAAATTTAAAGCGTCGGTTTTTTATTAATGTATCATCATTCACAAAATCATCCAAACCCGGTGTGCTTTGTTTTTCACCGGTATTAATGCAAAGCAGAATATCATGCGCATTATAATCATCGCGCTCTGTATAATGGCTGTCGTTTGTAGCAATAACAGGCACATTATATTTTTTGGCAAATTTTAAAAGCGTGTTATTAATTTTTTCCTGCTCTTTAATATTGTGCCTTTGCACTTCTATAATATAATCATCTCCAAAAACATCGAGCCACCATTTGAATTCTTTTTCTGCTTTTTCTTCAGTCTCGTGCAAAATAGTTTGCGGCACATAAGCGCCAATGCAGCAGGTTGTCGCAATCAATCCTTCATGATATTGGAGAATCAATTCTTTATCAATGCGCGGATACTTGCTGTACATTCCTTCCAAATATCCAAGCGAAGTGAGCTTGATCAAATTCTGATACCCAATTTTATTTTTCGCCAAAAGCACCTGATGGTAGCGCTGATCTTTTTGTTCTTTCGTAAAAGCTTTGCGATGCCTGTCCTCAACTACATAAAATTCACAGCCGACAACAGGTTTCACTTTCAATGAGCCATCTTCATTTTTATGTTTGTGCGCTTCAGCCACAAATTCAAATGCGCCGAACATATTTCCATGATCAGTGATAGCAAGCGCGGGCATATTATTCGCGATCGCTTTTTTATATAAGCTCTGAATTGACGCAGCTCCGTCGAGCAGCGAAAATTGCGTGTGAACGTGTAGGTGAGAGAATTTCATTCTTTTTAGTTTCCTTTTTTCAGTTTGTGGTTTCTAGTTCGTATTATTTGCAAGTCTCTTTAATTTTTACTTTTATTTTTTTGTTACCAGCATTAGTTCTTTTTTCAACATCGTTGCGTCGCACTCTTCAACTGCAATGCAAAGATGAACTTCAGTCTGCGACCATTAGCCGATAATAAAACTGAAGCCGAATAAAGAACTAAAAGTACAAGAGTGCGACGCAAGAATGTTTGATAGGATTCTAATGTTCATCACATAATCTTTTCTAACATCATTAATAACTAACATACTTGTAAGAACTTGAAACTATAAACCGTGCTGCAATTAAAAACAAACATTAACAATAATCGTTCAGTGATTATAACATTCTTTCCACAATAAAATTTAAGGATATTTGTTTACCTTCGCGCACTGTGCACTTTACCTCAAATGAGCAAGGATGAAAAATATTTTCTTACTTATTGGAATAATCTGTTTTGCTATAAGCTGCAGTTCATTGAAACCGGCGAGCAACGCCAGTTCAGGCAATTCTTCAGGTTCACAAAAACAATCTTCTTTACAATTTGTCGATAATGTTTCTATTAATCCTGATAATAAACAAAACCCGGAAATTGTAAGCACTAACAGCACTAACAAACGAACAGCGACATACAGGCCTTCGGCTCATATTTCTCATAACTCGGCGATAGAAAATTATTCTTCACTTCAGTTCAAATATGCCATTCTTGAAGATGCATCAGTTGAAGAAATGCAAAATGAAAAGCTGCTGGAGTTTATGGAAGAATGGTATGGCACGAAATATCATTTTGGCGGAAGCAATAAAGAAGGGATTGATTGTTCTGCTTTCGTATCAACATTAATGGCGAATGTGTATGGCATTAGTAATTTGCCGCGCATGTCAAAAGACCAATACGTTGCAACGCCGCGGGTCAAAAAAAATAATCTTCACGAAGGCGACCTTGTTTTTTTTCACACTTACGGAAGAAAGAAAACAGTGACGCATGTTGGCGTTTATCTACGCAATAACAAATTCGTTCATGCATCTGTTTCAGGTGTGATGATCAGTGATATGAGCGATGGATATTATGCTGCACATTTTGTAGGAGCAGGAAGAGCAATTGATGTGAGCTTGAAAGATGCTGCTGCGAATTAAGTTTCATATGCAATATCTATAATCCTCATCTTATTATCAGTCAAATTTTCTTTTCCGTCTCTAAGTTGTTCACTCGTAAGTGTGCTTCCATCGTGGCTCCAGCCGGGAGGACCGAAAACATAATTCCATTTTTCTTTCCACGAAATATCTTTTCGGGTTATGTCTTTTGAAATGTTTTTCCATTCATGAAAAACAATATTAACCGGAGTTTTCTTTTCAATATTTTTTGTCAAGCCATATTTTTTGCGCTGATATTCATCGTCTGTTAATTCAGGTTGAAATGTGCCGAACAACTGGTCCCAGATGATCAAGAACATGCCCATATTCTTATCGAGATATTTTGGATTGGATGCATGATGAACCCGATGATGCGAAGGCGTTACCAGAATATATTCCAGCCAGCCCATTTTATGGATCAATTCTGTATGAACAAAAATTCCCCAAATCTGAGTGGCAGCATAAATAAAAATAATATCAATTGGTTTGAAGCCACATAATGCCAATGGGATAAAATAAATAAAGCGATACAATGGCTGAAAAACTGAAGAGCGAAATCCGACTGTGAAATTCATTTTTTCAGAAGAATGATGCGTGACATGCACCGCCCAAAAAAACCGGATCTCATGGTCAAATCGGTGAAGCCAGTAATACAAAAAATCTTCAGCGATTAATAAGATGAACCAATATGCAATCACATTTGTGAAAGTGAAAAAATGATGGATAAAAAAATAATTGAGCACTACAACATATATAGCGCGGAAAAGCAAATCAATGCCGCCGTTCAATAGCATTAAATAAATGTTTGCCGCAGTATCTTTCCAGGTATATAATTTTCTATGCTGATAATTGCTCAGCAAAATTTCAAGCCCGATTATAATAATATAAATCGGCGTGCTGGTGAGGATCAATATTTGTTCACGAAGGCTATTCACAATCTGCAAATTTAATTGATAATTTATTAGTTGAAAATTGATAGCATTAGGAAAACGCCAACTTGATTAGATTTGTATGTGAGGTTTCGTTAACGATTAATAATTGTATTAACTATGAGCTATCAACTATGAACACTGAACTGCTAAACAATTGGGAAAAAAAATCTGCCGAACGACAGAAGATTTATAAAAACTTTTTGCGGCGTGCTGATAAGAATAAAGTGCTGAAACAATTACCCGAATTGCATGAGCAAGCTTTTGAAAAAATTGATTGCCTGAAATGTGCCAACTGCTGCAAAAAATATTCGCCCAGATTTAAAACGCCGGACATCAAGCGCATTTCAAAACTTTTGAAAATGAAAGAAGGCGATTTTATTGAAACTTATTTAAAGCTTGATGAAGATGGAGATTATGTGGCGAAATCAACACCATGCCCTTTTTTAGGAAGCGATAATTATTGTTCCATTTATGAAAACCGTCCTTCTGATTGCCATCGATTTCCTTATACTGATGAAGATGTGATTATAAAAAGGCAAAACCTTACTTTAAAAAATTCTACTTTTTGCCCGATTGTTTATTATGTGCTGGAAGGATTGATGAAATAAAAATCGCATTGTATGCCACTGAAGCACAGAAACACTGAATATTTTTTCTGCGTTTCAGAGTTTCTGTGGCAAAATATTTTATGTTGAATCTCTTTCATTCCGTAAATTCGGAATACAAAACCTCTCGCAATATGATTAAATTTAATGAACTCAAAGTTGGTGATATCGTCAACGCTGAATATGAAGGAACAATTAAAGAAGGTGAAGTAACTGATTTGGACGGACAGGATAAATTGGTTTGCGTTCAAACCGATGTTCAGGATTTTTGGTATGAACCGGAACATTTATTTCCGATTGCCGTTAATGATGAGCAACTGAAAAAATTTGGTTTTGAAAAAGTAGAGAACAGTGACGGAACTGTGAAATATAAAAAAGATGCTTTCAGGCTTTTGCTTTCTAAAAAAGACGATTTTTCTTCTTTTGAAATATGGTACCGCGAAGACAAAAGGCATATAACCCATCCTATCAGCGTGCACGAATTGCAGAACCATTATTCTTCCATGACCAAGGTGGAATTGGCATATTAAGAGCTGTTTTGAGTCAATTTGTTGTAGATTAGACACATAAAACTTAGTTTTATCCACAAAAAAAGGGAATTTCTCCACTAAATTTTCTTATTTCGGGATGATATTCCTATCTTTGCGCTCCCAAAAATTATATGGCGAAACAAGCACTCATTAAACAAGACGGAACAATTATAGAGGCCTTATCTAATGCAATGTTCAAAGTAAAGCTTGAAAATGGGCATGAGATACTGGCTACCATTTCGGGTAAAATGAGAATGAATTACATCCGCATTTTACCAGGCGATAAAGTTGGCGTGGAGATGAGCCCATACGATTTGACAAGGGGAAGAATAATTTTTAGATACAAATAAATAGCTGCGAGCTATGAGCGGTGAGCCTTAAACTCAAAGCTCGAAGCTCAAGGCTCAAAGCTAAATAATATGAAAGTAAGAGCATCCATAAAAAAGCGCAGTGCAGATTGCAAGATTGTAAGAAGAAAAGGCAGGCTGTACGTTATCAACAAAAAGAATCCTCGCTTTAAGCAAAGGCAAGGATAATCACCAGTCGTCAGTTAACAGTTCTCAGTCAGCAGTTGGCAAAGAACTACAAACTATAAACTAAAAACTAGAAACTAAATATGGCACGTATTGCCGGAGTAGATTTACCAAAGAATAAAAGAGGCGAAATCGGTCTTACCTACATATATGGTATTGGCGTTCAACTGCCAGATATATTTTGGATAAAGCTGGTATCAGCTATGATAAAAAAGTGAACCAGTGGAATGATGATGAGCTGAATGCCATCCGTAATACCATCACCAACGAATTTAAAGTGGAAGGTGCTCTGCGTTCTGAAGTTCAGATGAGCATTAAGCGCTTGCTTGATATCGCTTGTTATCGCGGTCTCCGTCATCGTAAAGGATTGCCGGTTCGTGGACAGCGCACACGTACCAACAGCCGCACGCGAAAAGGAAAACGAAAACAGTTGCAGGCAAAAAGAAAGTAGCAGCTAAAAAGTAATTTATAATTTCTGATTTGTTGATGTCTGATTTCTTTAATCACATTCTACATCACAAAATCAGACATCAGAAATAAAAAGATATCATGGCAAAAGCACAAGCACCAAACAGCGCTAAAGCTGCAGCAAAAAAAAGAGTAGTAAAAGTTGATGCATACGGAGATGCGCATATCAATGCAACTTTCAACAACATTATCATCAGCATTACCAACAAACATGGCCAGGTAATTTCTGCAAGCAGTGCAGGTAAAATGGGCTTCAAAGGCTCGAAGAAAAATACGCCATATGCTGCGCAGATGGCTGCTGCTGATGCTGCAAAAGTAGCCGTAGATGCAGGCTTAAAAAGAGTGGATGTTTTTGTGAAAGGACCAGGCTCTGGCCGTGAAGGTGCAATCAGGTCATTGTCAAACAGTGGAATTGAAGTGGTAATGATTAAGGATTTACGCCTCTGCCACACAATGGTTGCAGTCCTCCTAAGAAAAGAAGAGTTTAGAGAGAATGTACGATTTTAGATGTAAAATGTCTTTAATCACATCTTACATGACATATCGAACATTTAACATAAAAAGGGCGTTTCATTGATTTTAGATTTTTACTGATGAAGCGCCGACATTAAAAAATCAAAAAAGCAAATTAAATTATGGCACGTTACACAGGCCCGAAAACCAGGATCTGCCGCATTTTTGGCGAACCGATCCTTGGTAATGGAAAGTATCTCACAAAAAACAGCAATCCTCCAGGCCAGCATGGCGCAACAAAAAAACGTAAGACTCCGGGAGAATATGCTTTACAGTTAAAAGAAAAACAAAAAGCAAAATACACTTATGGTGTGCTTGAGCGCCAGTTCCGCAAAACTTTTGATGAAGCTAACCGCCGTAAAGGTGTTACTGGTGAAAACCTTATCAAATTATTAGAAGCTCGTTTAGACAATGCCATTTATCGTCTTGGGTGTTGCTCCGTCCCGCCCTGCTGCTCGTCAGTTGGTAGCTCACAAACATGTTACTGTTAACGGTGACGTTAGTAAATGTTCCTTCTTATCAATTAAAGCCAGGTGATGTTATTGGCTTGAAAGAAGCAACACAAAGCAATACCGGAATCACAGGTGCTATGAAAGGAAAGAACCCAAAGTTCAGCTGGCTTGATTGGAATGAAGCTGAATTCAAAGGCACATTCATCGCTTACCCAGAACGTGAAAGCGTTCCTGAGAACATTAAGGAGCAGTTGATTGTTGAGCTTTACAGCAAATAGAATTGACAATTAGGAATTAGTAATTAATAATTAAGTACGATTCTCAGACATCGTACATCAAACATCGTAAATAGCAAATTTAAATATGGCCATTTTAAATTTTCAAAAACCAGACAAAATCATACTTCAGAAAGCAACGGATTTTGAAGCACAATTTGAATTCCGCCCGTTGGAACCAGGTTACGGCGTAACCATTGGCAATGCTTTGCGCAGGGTTATTCTGAACTCCTTGAAGGATATGCGATTATCGGTGTGAAAATCGAAGGCGCAGACCATGAATTTGCAACACTGAAAGGTGTTACGGAAGATGTGGTTGAAATTATCCTGAACCTGAAACAGGTTCGTTTCAAGAAAAAAGTTGAGCATGAAGTTGGTCAGGAAAAAATTACCCTTAGCCTTAAGAACAAAACTGAATTTACTGCAGGAACAATCGGCTGAAGCACTGCCAAGTTTCGAAGTGATGAACCCAGACCTGCTTATCTGCACCATGGATTCTTCTGCAAAACTCGATATCGAAATCACTATCGGCAAAGGCCGTGGTTATGTTCCTGCTGAAGATAACAAACCGAAAGAAGCACCATTTGGTTATATTCCGACTGATTCTATTTTCACGCCGATCAAAAACGTAAAATATTCTATTGAGAATACCCGTGTTGAACAACGCACGGATTTCGAAAAACTGCATCATGGAAGTTTCCACAGATGGAACCATTCATCCGGAAGAAGCTGTTAAACAGGCATCCCGCATCCTGATCCAGCATTTGATGATCATCACTGATGAAAACATCACTTTCGATAATAAAGAAGAAAAGAAAGAAGATCTGGTGGACGAACAAACCTTGCAATTGCGCAAAGTACTGAAGACTCCGCTGGAAGACCTGGATCTTTCTGTTCGTGCTTTCAACTGCTTGAAAGCTGCGAAAATCAACAGCCTGAGCGAACTGGTTACTTACGAACAGGAAGACCTGATGAAATTCCGAAACTTCGGTCAGAAATCACTGGCTGAAATTGAACAAGTATTGAATGAAAGAGGCCTGCATTTCGGAATGGATCTGAGCAAGCTGAAAATTGATGACGAATAATTAATTAGCCAATTGGATAATTAGCTAATGTGATAATGAAGGATGGTTGAATTAAGGCATTATCACATTATTGAATTATCAACATTATCACATTAAAAAGTAGGCTGCAATTCCTGACACGGTGAAGCCGATAAAAAACAAAAGTCATGCGTCACGGAGACAAAATTAAAAATTTAAGCAGAACTGCCTCACATCGCAGAGCGTTGTTGAGCAATCTCGCTTGCCAGCTGATCACTCACAAAAGATTCGTTACAACTCTTGCCAAAGCAAAAGCTTTGAGAGTATATGTTGAGCCACTGATCACCAAAGCAAAAGAAAACACTACACACCAGCGCAGAGTTGTATTCAGTTATTTGCAGGATAAAGAAGCCGTTACTGAATTGTTTCGACTGTTGCTGAAAAAGTAGCGGCCGTCCTGGTGGTTATACCCGCATCATTAAATTGGGAGCACGTGTGGGTGATAATGCAGAAACTGCGATGATCGAACTGGTTGATTTCAATGAAATCTACGGCAAAGGAAAAGGTGAAGCGAAAGAAGCAGTTAAGAAAACACGCCGTGGCGGAAGCCGCAAAAAAGCAACTGAAGCAACAGCAGAAACGGCTGATGCAAAAGTTGAAGAAGCTCCTGTTGCTAAAGCTAAAGAAGAAAAAGAAGCGAAGTAAAAATGAAGAAAACAAAATATATAAGAGCCGCGCAGATTGTGCGGCTTTTGTTTTTACACGAATTTTCGCGAGTTATTACCAATTAGCGCAAATTCGTTTTAATTCGTGCCAATTAGTGTTTAAATTTCTTTTCTTTGCAAAACTTTTTAAATAAATGCCTGCAACAACTTCATTAAAGCCCGCTGTTCTTCTGCTTGCAGACGGCACTGTTCATCACGGTAGAGCATTTGGAAAGATTGGTACTACTTCCGGAGAGATTTGTTTCAACACAGGAATGACCGGCTATCAGGAAGTATTTACGGATCCAAGCTATTTCGGTCAGGTGCTTATTATGAATAGCGTTCACATTGGAAATTATGGAGTGATGGATGCAGATGTGGAATCTGATAGTGTGAAAATTCGCGGATTGATAGGCAGAAATCTGGAAGAGCAGTTTTCACGTAAGCTCGCAAAAGGTTCATTGGATGAATATCTGAAAGCAAATAATATTGTTTGTATCGAGAATGTTGATACGAGAGCATTGGTTGCACATGTGCGCACAAAAGGCGCAATGAATTGCATCATCTCCTCTGAAATAATAGATGTAGAAAAATTGAAAGCAGAGCTTGCAAAAGTTCCGTCGATGGATGGATTGGAGCTTGCTTCTGTTGTGAGCACTGAAAAAGAATATGAATTAGGGGATACAAAATCCGACATTAAAATTGCCGTGCTTGATTATGGGGTGAAACAACATATTTTGCAATGCATGGTTGATCGTGGCGCGCATGTAAAAGTTTTTCCTGCAAAAACAAGTTTTGAAAAATTAAAAGCGTTTAACCCTAACGGTTATTTTCTTTCCAACGGTCCCGGCGACCCGGCGCCAATGGATTATGCCATCTCGACTGTGAAAGAAATATTGAAAGAGAAGAGACCTGTGTTTGGGATTTGTCTTGGGCACCAATTGTTAGCACTTGCTAATGATATCCCTACTTTCAAAATGCATCACGGTCATAGAGGATTGAATCATCCTGTAAAAAATATGGTGACAGGAAGATGTGAAATTACTACACAAAATCATGGTTTTGGTGTTGATCCTGCTGCTGTAAGAAAGGCAAGCAATATTGAAATCACTCACGTTAATTTGAATGATGAATCCATCGAAGGAATCCGCATAAAAGATAGGCCTGCATTCTCTGTGCAATATCACCCGGAAAGTACTCCAGGCCCGCATGACAGCCGATATTTGTTTGATGATTTTATTGAGATGATAAGAAAGAATTAATATTAAGAAATTAGAAATAAGGAATGAGAAAGTGATTTAAGGCACAAATTTTCTCATTCCTTATTTTTTTGTTTCTCATTTCTAATTTCCTTGCTGATTTCGCTTAAATTCGAAACATGAAGATTGCAATCATTAATGGGCCGAACCTGAATTTGCTTGGCAGGCGCGAACCTGAAATTTATGGAGACAAAACGTTTGACAGCTTTTTGAATGAACTGAAATCAAAATTTTCTTCAGTTGAATTCAGTTATTATCAAAGCAATGTTGAAGGTGAGCTGATCAATGAATTGCAGCGTGTTGGTTTTTTGTACGATGGAATTATTTTTAACCCTGGCGGATATACACACACTTCAGTTGCAATCGGCGATGCGATTGCTTCAATAAAAACTCCGGTCATAGAAGTGCATATTTCAAATGTGCATGCACGTGAAGAGTTCAGAAAAATCTCTCATGTTTCTGCAAAATGCAAAGGCACTATTTCAGGATTGGGATTGAACGGATATGAATTGGCGCTTCAATATTTTTTGTAACCGGTTTAATTCCTCTCTGTGTAACTCTGCGCAAACCTCCGTGGCACTCTGTGGTATTATCTGATTACAAAAACACTCTCATCATCAATGCAAAACCCGTGTCCTGCTTGGGTTCTGCGGTTCGCTTCAAAATATGCAACCCATTTGGCGTCCAGATTTTGAAAACTTCATTGGTTTTTCTTTTCACAATTTCTTTTTCAATTTGAGGGAATAGCACGCCACGTGCTACCCAACCAATATCTCCCTGCGTGGCGCTTTCGCCGCCCATCGAATAGGATTGCGCCATCTGTTCAAAAGTTGCGGTACCGTTTTGTATTTTTGTCATAATAGCATTGCCCAATGAGTCAATGAATTTTCTTGTGAACAAAGAAGTATCTATAAATATCTGGCTCACTTTATAAAAAACATTCGGCGATTTTGCCAGCACTTGCACCAGAAATTTCAACCCT